>NZ_RWIJ01000001.1 GCF_019805165.1 Azospirillum sp. 412522 | reverse complement strand
CTAACTGGACGACAAGCTCCAAACCAGATCAGGGGGTCCCTTTTCCGTGCCGATCCGGGGTTCCTATCTCAAACCGATTGACAGCATGGAGCCAGCTGCCGAGGATGTGCGGATGGCGCAGGACCGTCAGGGCGTCATTGGCGAGGGAGCCCGGCCGATGGCGGACGGGGACGGGCTTGGTGGGATCGACGATGGCGGAATCCAGAAGGTCGGGATGAAGCATGGCAATCTCCTGCCCATGATCTGCCGCCCGGCAGGATGCCGGTGGCGGGGCAAGACGGGCGGAATGACCGACCGGTGCCGCTGTTCTGCCGGATCGCCCCGATGGATCGCCACCCCGCCGAGCGGCGGCGGTGCGTCCCAAGGCGGTGTAAGTGATGCGCATTTTTCGGGAACCACCCCGCCGGCACGATCCCATATAAGCGTCAGCTCCTGCTCTTGACCGCACCGATCCACAAATCGGCCGCCGTCGTCATGACAGGAGGTCCTCCATGCGCGTTGTCTACATCCACTCTTCCGCTTCCTCGACGGCCGATCTGCTCGATCGGCACGCCACCGCGATCGCCGGCGCCCGGATCCTGAGGGACAGCAGCGCCGATCAGGCCGGCCGCGACACCCTGCTGACCCTCCTCGCCGAGGACGACGAACTTCTCGTTCCGGGTCTCGAGCATCTCGGCGCCAGCAGCAGCATGATCCTGGCGTCATTGCGCCGCGCCGTTGAGGCGGGCACCCGCGTCACCCTGCTGCAGGACGGCATCGACGGCGTCAGCATCCTGCGGGCCGCCGCTCTCCTTGAGGCACTGCCGGACGCCGATAGGCCATCGTTGCGCCGGAACAGCCGCCCTTACCGCCGCGCCACGCCCAAACGCGTCGCCGAGATCCTCGCCCTGACTGCGACCGGCACGCCGATCCGGGTGATCGCAGAGACGGTCGGGCTATCGTCCGGCACGGTCATGCGTGTCCGCCGCATCCATCGGGTTCTGCCCCACGCGTCCTGGCCTTCCGACTGCCTGGGCAGCGCCGACTGATCCTCACCGTCAGGAGCGAGACCCGATCCATGCAGCCCAACCGTCACATCCTCATTCATCTCGACGGCCGCCGCCCGACACGAACGGTCGCCGTGTCACTCGAGCGTTGCGTCGTGATGATCCACCGCTATACGCCCGACGGACTCTACGATTCCAGCGAAGTGATCGACCGGCTGCCGACTCCGGCCGAAGCCTGTGAAGCGCTGTGCCAAGCCCATCTGAGTGACCACTTCGCCGGATTGTCACAGGGCGATCGGGCGGACATCATCCGGAGGCTCGCCCTCATCGCGGTGGGAGATGCACCGCCGGGTGAGCATCGCACCCGGTAAGGCTGCCGACCTGGCGGAATCGCTGATGCCGTGCAGCCGGTCGGTTGGGGACGGATTTCGAGATCGACGCCCGTCCCCATGGTCTTTCTCAGTCCCGGGCGGTTCCGCGTTGTTTCTGCCCTGATGCCCAAGGTCTGTATCGACGGCGGCTTCGGCTTTCGAACAGAACCTGGTCTTGACGCTTCGCCATAGTGTCGCCGGTCATGGTCGGGGGGCGACCCCCGGCGGTCGCCCCTTCAGGGTGACGAGCCGGCACTCACCGAGCGCGTCGGCCCTGCACGCCCTGGCCCGTCGCCGGAGGATCGTCGGCCTTGCCGATGGCGGGAAATTCCCCGTGTCGGTTGTCGTCGGTGACGCCGGCAAGCAGATCGTCCAGCCTGTACGACGGGGGCATGCTCGAGGGCACAGCGACCGCACCATAGGCCCGCAGGCCCGGACCGCGCCGGTTCGGCGCGGTGCCGGTGAAGGCGATGCCCGGCAGCTGCGCCAGCATCGCCGTCACGCGCCTGACCTCCTCAGGATTGTCCCCCATCAACCGGATCTGCACAGCTTTGCCCATCGTTCATTCCTTTCCCGTAGAAGTTCCACACGTTGATGTGCCGTCAGCATGTCCGTCAGCGCCTTCTCAGCGGCCTGCTGTGCCTCCATTTGACTCTCCGCCCGCCCGATCCCAGACCGGATGGGTGATACAGGCCCGTCCGCCACCCCCATCCGATTCCCGGCTGGAGCGAGGGCCAGACCATCAGGAGCCAGCCGTCATCGCCGGGATCTGGCGGCCTCCAGGAGGTGAGGACGTCCCGCCTGCCGGAGCATTTGAGGGGGGACCAGTCCAGGAGCAGATCGCTCATTCTTTGTCCCTGTGCCGCGGCAGCCGCTGCCGGATGAGTTCCGCCGCCGCATGCGCGGACAGCGCGCCCTGTTCCACCATGACGGCTTCGGCCGCCTGCTGCGCCTCCGCACGCTTCTGGAAGCCCCGCTGGCTCTGGATCGACGCCCCGATGAACCCGCCGGCACGTTCGCCGCTGTGGACGAGGTAGTGCCATCCATCGCTCTTGCGTGCCACGAGAGCCGTCCAGGATCCGGTGCTGAGGCATGTCACGCCTGTGACGGCGTCGGTCTCCCAAAACGCGCTGTCTTCGTTCGTCATGGTTCCCCCCTTTGCCTCTTTCACCACGATGAGCTGCGATTTGTCCGGTACGAAGGCGGCCACCTCCGCCGCCGGTCTTGAGTCCTCGAGGGATGCGGCGGCCCGGCGCGCCGCTTCAGGTACGATCGACCGCATGCTCCCAAGGCCGAGCCCCACCCTCGAGAGCCGCAGCCACCTCATGTGTTGCACCCGTCAGGCTCCTCCAGGTGGCGTTGTGGCGCATGAAAGGCCCCGTTTGGACCGGACAGGACGGCGCGCAGAAGTTCCGACACCTGAAGCGCCAGACCGGCCTGATCACCTCGACCTTCCCGGCCCATAGCGCTGCACAACGTCTCGAACCGCGGCGGTCCGCTCGTGGAACGTCAGAGTGGCATAGCGCGTGGATTCGATCAGCAGTTCCACCGCGACAACCGGCGACGTCTGATGCCGTCCGGCGCGGAGGCGGGCGAGAAACCGCTCGCTCGTACGCAGCGCCTGCCGGCTGCACGCAATGCCCCAGCCGCGGGTCCATCTCGGCCCCTTCAGCAGCATGCCCGGAGGCGCCTGACTGAACCGCGCCCCATAATGGCTCCATCTACGGTTCCGCCACGGGGAGAGGGTCGGGTACCACCGGCGAGAGACGTTGTACCAGCCCTGTGGTCCCACGGCGCGGGAAGGCAGGAAGATGCGTTTCCTCATCCTGCTCCTCCTCGTCGCCCGCCGCTCTACCCGATCGCCCATCTCGATCTCCCCACCAAGCTCGCGTAGAGTCTAGCCCATGACTCCGCCCAACCGAATCCCCCGCCGATGGCTGCTGCGCGCGCAGTTCGCGTGCGCGCTGGCCCTCGCCTCGCTCGGTCTCGCCTGGCTGGCGCTTCGGTCGGAGGGGATCCTGCTGCCAGCGCTCGCTGTGGCCCTGATGGGGCTGGCGTTGGCGGTCTATTTCAGGTCGTGGCGCTGACGCGACCCGTCAGAGCGGAAGGTCGACGTCGTCGCCGAGCGGCACGCCCAGCTTCGCGACGCCGTCGGCGAGGCCGCACACACTGGACGGTTTAATCACATCCTCGGCATCGTCGCCGGCATGCCGCTTGCCAATCGAACATGCTCGTTGTGGATGCTCACGGTCGGCGGATCGCGTTGCAGGTGATGAAGTTCGTCGTAAACAAACCGGCGACGGTGCTCGCGTCTGCTACGACATCAACATTTACCTGCAATGCGCCGCCGCCGCACCTGGGAGGCGGCCCATGCGGTCTCGTAAAACGGGAATAGGTCACTAGAGTTCTCATATTTATTGTGTTTGAGGTCTGGATTCGGGATAACGACCGACTGTCGGACGGCTGAGTGTGTCCGCTGCGATGATTGGGCGATCCTGCATGCACTCTGAACTAGCGTTGTCCTCTCTCACCGCTCGGGCGACGAGAATCTCCCCCGGAAACTGTCGCGGTAGGCAAGCCCAAGGCGGTTGTTCCGTACGTAGTCGCCGACGTCACGATGAGGAGAGCCGCGGACGGC
This sequence comes from Azospirillum sp. 412522, assembly GCF_019805165.1. GTDB lineage: Bacteria > Pseudomonadota > Alphaproteobacteria > Azospirillales > Azospirillaceae > Azospirillum. Next base: position 586,917 of record NZ_RWIJ01000001.1, on the reverse strand, counting down.
GGGCTTGCCACAGGCTCTGTCTCCGGAATGATTGAGAGTCGTGATCAACCTCGCACGAGGTTCTTCAACCGGAGTCATTGAAAGGTCCCGCTCTCCGACGCAGCGCCTTGTGGGGAGGGAGCCGGTGTCTATTTCGGGTGCGCTCCGGCGTCGCCGGGGCCGAAATGCGGAGCGCCCGGGGTAGGACCCGGGCGCTCCATCGGTCGAAACGTGTTGCGCCACGTCCGGCTCGATCACACTCGTCGAGATAGGCCCATGCCTGTCGTCGACAAGCCCGGATGTGGCCCGAGGAGGGCACATGGGACGATCCGCGTTGCCGCGGTTCCCGCTCCGGGCGGGAAGACATGGCTGATCTCAGGGAATTCGAACGCGGCGGCGTCGCACCGCCCCTGCCGCACTACACCGTCGACAACCTGCTGGCGGCCGAGGCGCAGGCACTTTTGCGGCAGGAGGCTGCCACCTGGGCCGAGGCGGCTCTCGCCGGCCCATCCGGAGGTGCCCGGACAGTGATCGGGATCCGAGGTGCCGCCGGCCTGGGAAAATCGACGACCCTGCTCGAGGCCGTCCTGCCACTGCTGCGCGCCGGCCTTCGGGTGACGTTCTTCGTCCCGCGCCTCAACCTCGGGGACGAGTTGGCCGGCAAGGCCATCGCCAATCTCGAGGCCGTCGCCGAGGCCGAGCGCAGGGATTCCGATCCGTTGGAGATCTGGGAGCCGCCGCCGCCCCTGCCGCCCGTCGGCGTCCTGCGCGGACGGGAGGCGGTCGACGTCGCTGGCGCGGCGGTCTGCGGCCGGACCGCCCTAGTCAATGCGCTCCAAAGGAAAGGTTTGTCCGTCTACCGCAATCTGTGCGAGCGTTTTGCCGTTCAGGATGGTTCGCCGGTCGCCCTTCTCTGCCCTATGGCCCACCGCTGCGCCCACTACCAGCAGTCGAACGACGCCCGGCCGGGTCTGTTCTTCGCGCCGCACGCATACCTGACGACGCCGGCGCCCAGCGGGCAGCGGAAGCCGGACGCGGTCATCATCGACGAAAGCTGGTGGCAGGTCGCCATCAAGGAGCGCAGCATCAACCTCGAGGACTGGCTGGCCGACCGGGTCTGGCTGGGCGACGCTCCCGTCGACGAAGACGACGTCACCCTCGGACTGGCCCGTGCCTGGCTCGTCAGGCGCGCCGGCCTCGTCCACCAGCTCATGCTCGCCGGCACAGCCCCGGCCGACTGGCCCGCCCACGGCCTGACGGCCGACGACTGCCGGCGGGCCGCGCGGCTGGAGGGAGAGAGCGCCGCGCCGGCCATCGACCCGGCCATGGCGGACTCAGACATCGGCGCCGTCCTGGAGGCCCATACCCCCACGCCGGCCTCCCGTCTCGCCGGACTGTGGCGCGCCCTCGCCGTGGAGATCGAAACCGCCCGCTCCGCGCTCCACTCCGTGACCCTGGGCAAGGCCGGTCCAACCGACGCTCGCCGAACCGTCATCGCCTGGTTCAAGCGATCCGACCTGCGCGGCGTCCCGGCCGAGGCTCCGGTCCTGTTGCTAGACGCCTCGATGGACCCGGAGATCGTCCGTCTCTGGTTTCCGACCATCCGCATCGTCCGGCTGGACGTCGAGCGCAAGGCCCTCGTCGTCGGTCTGACCGACCGCGCGCTGGGGCAATCGTCCCTGGTGGAGCTCGCCGACAAGAACGGCGGCTCCAACGCGGGCCGGACGTTTGCCCGCAACAACCGTCTCGCCCTCGCCAACCTATTCGAGGTCGTCAGCGCGACCGCCGGGCCGACGCTGCTGGCAACCTACAAGGCCATCCTGCCGACCCTGCGGGACCACCCGGACACCGCTGACACCGTCGCCCGTGCCATTTCCAAAAACCCTACAATCGCGAAGATTTCCCCTCTCGGGCATCTGGGTGGTCTGCGCGGCTCGGACGACTATCGTGACTACGCCGCCGTCATCGTCGCCGGCCGCCTGCAGCCGACGGTCCTCGCCGTCGAAAATCTGGCCCGAGCCCTGTTCTTCGACGCCGTCATGCCACTGGCATTCTTGGGCGCAAACCGTCTGCCGAAAGTGGAGCGCCAGCGCCGCATGCGGGACGGCTCCGAATCCGTCGCCCTGGTCGAAGCCCACCCCGCCCCCCGCATTCAGGCTGTCCTCGAGCAGTGCCGGGAACGCGAGTTGGAGCAGGTGGTCGACCGCCTCCGCCTGATTCATCGGATCCGCCCTGCCCTGGTGATCGTCGCCTCCTCCGTGGTGTTGGACATCACGTACGACGCCGTCCTGCCATGGTCCGACCTAGTGCCGTCGCGCGCCGTGTCCGCCCTGGTGCGCGGGGGCGTTCTACCGGCAAACGCGGGCCTACGCGCCACGGCGTTCCCGGATCTCTGGACCAGCGCCGAGGCCGCCAAGAAGGACGGTCAGCGAGCCGGCCAATTGGGGGACAATCCCCTGTGGAAGCTCATTCAGAGAGCTTTGTCCCCCAATTGCGGCACCGCGAAGCCCCTGGCGATGGACGCGACCTATCGGCGGGACGGGGTGCGCGGCTTGCCGAGCGCCGCCAAGGTCCTCGCGGACCTGACGGACGATGAAATCAAGGCGGCACTTGAGGGGCTCCACGGCGATGCCATCAAGGGCCTGCGGGTGGTACGTGCGGTCGCGGCGGAAGCCGTCCCGGAGGATGTGTCAGATGCGACCGCGGCGGGGCACGGCACAGGTTCGCTCGCGATCGATGGGGTCGTCGTTCTCTTCCCGGACGCCATTCCGGGCGCCGCCAACACCGACGCGGGATGCAACTACGGGCCACGCCCGCAACTAATAATTGCCGCCGCATAGCCGCCCTTCGGGGTCCCCTTCACAGCCCGCCCCTCAGCCTGGTCGACGGGGCGGAGGGTAATCGCCTGAGCGCCCTTGGCGTTTGGCCGGGGCTGACCCGACGCCACCCGCTGGATGCCCACGCCGGCGGGGCTTGGGCTTCGCGTGGAGCGATCACACCGTCGGTCCAAGCCTCGCAGCGCGCACCGCCATGACCCCGAATTAGTTTCAGGACGGCACCGTGGCGCCTTGGTCAGCCATCGTATGACACATGGCCCCGCCTCGGCCGCAACCAGTCCAGGGTTTCCGGCTCGCGCAATGGAGCCGGCGACGGAAATCGCCTCGGCCTTCCTCCGCGCCGCACTCGCAATCGTATCCCCATCTGGAACGCCGAATACATCGGCGCCTGATTTCCTGCCTGCGCCCCCTATTGGCCTACTTCGGACGACGCCATGGTCCAGGCGCGGCGAAGGCGATCGCGGCTGGCCGCGCGCAGCTTGTGGAGGCCGGCGTCCCGGGCCATGGCCGTGATGGCATCCTCTCCCGTGATGCCCTCGTCCTTCACGGCCTTCGCCAGGGCCACCAGTTCCGGAAGGGCGATCTCATCGACGGGCCTCGCCTCATCCCCGGCCGGACGCCGGAAGGACGGCCAAACGTTCTGATCCGTGCCGGCGGGCCAGAAGAAGACGCCGACCTCCTCCTGACACATCGGGAAGCGCGCGCGGGCCAGCGTGATGACACGGTCGCGGATTTTGGGGCCTGTGCGAAGCCATCCGTGGGCGCGCGCGATCCGACGGGCGAGGACATCGTCGCGAACCGGCCCTTCCACGGCGATGACGTGAGCGATCATCTCCTGGAGCGCCGCAGCGTACTCCCGGTCAAAGAACGCATCCGGGGCAACGGCGCTCACCACCGACATCGGGTCGGCCTCGCGGAACCGGCCGTCCGCTCCGGCGGGCGGTGCGTCGCCCGCGTTGCGGGCATAGGCCATGGACGGCTGCATCAGGTCCGCGCCCTGGAACAGATCGTCAGCCGGGCGATGCCCTGTGCCGGTGGAAGCCTCGTCGCTCCCTTCGTCAGCGTCGGGGAACGGCGCTACCCCCTCCGGCTCTTCCAAGGCGTCGGCGGTCGGCGTGTCGGCGGTCAACACGGCGGCACCCAGCGCCGCCGCCTCGAGCCGCAGCACCTCCTCGGCACGCCGCGCGCGGCTGGCCTCCAGTAAAGCCGACAAACGGGCATCGACCTTGTCCAGGGCGCCGTCGTGGTCGTGCCACCAGTCAGTGGACCAGATGCGGACGATCTCCCACCCCAGGCCACGCAGCACCTGCTCGCGCAGCTTGTCGCGGTCGCGGGCGGTGGCGGAGCGGTGGTAGGTCGCGCCATCGCATTCGATGCCGGCGAGGAAACGTCCGGGGGCGTCTGGATCGACCACGCCCAGATCAATCCGGAAGGACGAGACGCCGATCTGCGGACGTACCTGCCACCCGCGCGCGGCGAGCGCGCGGGCCACGGCGAGCTCGAATGGACTCTCATGCTCGCCGACGCTGCCGTGGACGGCCTCCGCCAACGCTCGCGGGCCGCGATCGGCGAACTCGAGGAAGTGCTTGAGGTCGCGGACACCGAGCGCCGCCGTGCGCGACAGGTCAAACTGCTCCGGCCGGAGGCTGGAGAAGACGCGCAACTCCTGCCGGGCCCGGGTGACGGCAACGTTCAGGCGCCGCTCGCCGCCGTCCCGGTTCATCGGACCGAAGTTCATCGACACCGCCCCGGTCAGGGTGGGGCCGTAGGTGAGGGAGAAGTACATGACGTCGCGCTCGTCGCCCTGGACGCTCTCGAGATTCTTCACGAACACCGGCTCGACCGCGTCCTCGGCGAAGTGCGGCTCGATCTCGGGGGTCTTCCGCCGTTCCTCATCCAGCAGATCCTCGATCAGGCGCTGCTGTTCGCTGTTGAAGGTCACCACACCGACGGTCAGGCCGGCGGCCCGGAAGGCCGGTTCCTTCAGCCGCTCGACCAGATGGGCGACGAGCGCCCGCGCTTCCGGCTTGTTGATGCGGGCGCCGCCCTTCTCGTACACGCCGTCGGCGACGGGATGCAGGCTGACGGCCCGGTCGTCGGTGACCGGTGACGGGAAGGTGACCAGCCCGCCCTCGTAGTAGCGGTGGTTGGAGAAGGCGATCAGGCTTTCGTGGCGGCTGCGGTAGTGCCAGTTCAGGCTGCGGGCCGGAAGGTTGGCGCCCAGGCACTCGTCGAGGATGCTTTCCAGGTCGCCTTCCACGTCGCCAGCGTCGTCGTCCTCGCCGGTCTCCGCACGGTCGAAGAAGGCGGTCGGCGGAAGCTGCTTCGGGTCCCCGACCATAACGACCTGCCGACCGTGCGCCATCGCGCCGATCGCGTCCCACACAGGAATCTGTGAGGCCTCGTCGAACACCACGACGTCGAACGGCGCGGTTTCGGCGGCCAGAAATTGAGCGATCGACAGCGGGCTCATCAGCAGGCAGGGGGCCAGCTTCGTCACCGCCGTCGGCAGCTTGCCAATCAGTTCGCGCAAGGGCATGTGGGCGCGCTTCTTCTGCATCTCGCGGCGCAGGACGCCCCATTCCGAACTCTTGCCGACGCTGTCCTGGTCCGGCAGGCCGGCGCAGAGCCCGGCCCGGATGTGGGCGCGGGTCAGGTCGGTGAAGCGTTCGTCGAGGGCGCGGAAGTCAGCGATGCGCTTCTCGTGCTCGGCGGAGACGAAGGAGCGCAGCACTGCGTCGTCATCGACCACGCCGTCGAGCCACCAGCGGCAGTAGCCCGTCTCGAAGGCGTCCCGCAGGTCCTCGACGGCGACGCGCCCCTGCTCCAGGGCATCGACCAGCGGCGCCAGCCCGTGCATCAGCGCGTCGTCCCGCGTCCGACGCCACGCGCACCAGCCGTGGAGCTTCGGCTCCAGCGGCGGAATCCCTCGGGCGGCGGCCGCGACGCGGCTCGGTGTCTCGCCGACGATGGCGTCGATCTGGGATTCGCCGGAGCCGGACAGCCCGGCGAAGGTCTGGAACGCGGCGTCGTACCCATCCAGCGCCTCGCGGAAGGCTTGCCCAGCCGTCTCGACGGGGCCGCCCGCAGCCAGCAAGGCGTTGCCGTCGCCGATCAGACGGTCCAACGGCGCCTTGACGGACGCAAGCTCGTCCGGCGTCGATGCAAGCCGCCCGATGACGGATGAGAGCGCGGCCTGGAAGGTCAACGCCACCTCGACGTCCGATACGCGCGTCCGCAGGCCGTTCCAGAGTCCGCCCGTGATCGTGCGAAGATCGTCGAACTCCTCGATCTCCCCTTCCAGCGCGCGAAGGTCGCGCAGGTGTTGGAGAGCGGCAGCCGGCGCCGCGCCGCAGCGGCCTTCGGAGACCGGGCCGAGGCCGCTCTCGCTCCAGGGCGCCGCCGCCAGCGCCGCCGGCAGCACCGCCTGGAAGGCAAGCAGGGACTGCACGGCCTCGACGTCGGTGTCCAGGCCGACCCAGACCGGCCCGGCTTCCGCGACGGCGGGCGCCAGCGCCTCGAGGTCGCGGGTAACGGCCCGCAGCGCAGTGAGCCGGTCCAGATCGGCGGCAACGTCGGGTTCGCGGCTGCCGTCCGACGCCGCCATCAGGAATTTGACGACCGCCTTCGACCGCATGCCGCGCAGCGGCCACATCGACTGCTGGGCCTTGGCCCAGTCCGCCTTGAGGCCGTCCACGTCGAGCGTCGCGGCCGCCGCGCCGTAGGCGATGGACAGTTGGCTGGTGAGCTCCCGGTGCTTCGCCAGCAGCCCGAGTCCCCGGCCCAGCGCCTGCATGACGCTCTCCGAAAGCGGAGGCGACAGCGCGTCGAGTAGCGCTCGCCGGGCTGCGAGACGGCCCAGCCCCTCCCGCAGACGGTCGGCGAGGCGCCCCGCATCGGGCCGCAGGACGAAGCGCCAGTCGCGCCCGGCGGCCTGCGGCAGAACGCGGGCAAGCTCGCCCAGGAGGGTGCGCGTCCTGCGGTCCAGGGGACGGCCGGGCAGTCCGGTGGCGCGGAGGAAGGAATCCCCACGATCCGTCAGCGCGTCGCCGGCCTCCGCCAGATCCCGGGCCGCGCCGATCAGGCCGTGGCGCCAGTGGGAGGAGAACTCCGCATGGGTCACCAGCCGCAACGGGCTGTCGGTGATCGAGCCGACCTCGCGCGCGTGAAGGGCCAGCCGGTCGGCCAATTCCCGCAGGGCGTCGAGCGCGGCGTCGTCATGGGTGTCGACGGACGGCCAGGACAGCCCCAGCGGCGGGCGGTGCCGCCCGGCGACGACACGGCCGATGGCGGCGTGCACGGTCAGACCGTTGCGGTGCCGGTGATGCAGCCGCTCGACGAAGCCGTTGAGCTGATCGCGCAGGGCCTTCAGCCGCTGGGCCTCCTTGCGCCATGTGTCGGCGTCGGTGTCGCCCTTGGCCTCCCAAGCGCGGCGGAGCTGGTCCAGCACGTCGAGCTTGCGCGACTTGCTGGAGTGCAGCTCGAGGCAGAACTCGCCGAGGCCGACCTCGCGCAGGCGCCGGTACACGACGTCGAGCGCCGCGATCTTCTCCGACACGAACAGGATCGACTTCCGCTCCGCCAGGAACTGGGCGATGAGGTTGGCGATGGTCTGGCTCTTGCCGGTGCCGGGTGGCCCGACCAGGACGAAGCTCTTGCCGCGCGCCGCCGCCATCACCGCCGCGAGCTGCGAGGAGTCGGCCGGCAGCGGGCAGAAGGTGTGTTCCGGCCCATGGGTCGCGTCCAGCGCGCGCGGATTCGGGAAGGCCACATCGCTGGGGAACGGATCGCGGGGCGTCTCGATCAGGTGCCGAACGACCGGGTTCTGCTTCAGCTGCTCGGTCCGATCGACCAGATCCTTCCACATCAGGTGCTTGGCGAAGGAGAAGGTGGCGAGCACCACGTCCTCCGCCACCTCCCATCCGGGGATGTCCTTCACCGCTTGGCGGACGGACTTCCAGATGCCGGCGATGTCCAGCCCGCTGTCGTCGCGTGGCAGATCCCCTTCCGCGACCGGGATGGTCAGGGAGAAGTCCTGGCGCAGCATCTGGAGCAGCGTCGGGTTGAAGCGGGGCTCGTCATCGTGGAGGACAAGGCTGAAGCCCGACCGCACGCTCTTGCGCTGGAGAGTGACGGGAATGAGGATCAGCGGCGCCCGATGGCGCTTCGCGTCCTTGGCATCGCGCGTCCATGACAGGAAGCCGAGCGCCAGGAACAGGGTGTTCGCCCCGCCCTCCTGCATCGCGGCGCGGGCGGTGCGGTACAGCTCCGTCAGGCGCGCGTCGAGTTCCTCCCCTTTCAACCCGACCAGCACCTCGTTGCGGCCGAGCGCCTCCAGCGCGTGCTGGCGGTGCAGATCCTCGAGGGTGCGCCCCTCGTGGATCGCCTGGCTGCGCGGGTCGCTGCCATCCATCAGCGCCGGCCGGGGCAGCAGGCGCAGCGTCCGGCCTTCCGCGAGAAGATCCTCCAGCAGGCCGGGGTCCGGAGCGTCGCAGACCAAGGCACGCTTCCCGGCGCGGAAGTTCAGCAAGCTGTTGCGCAGCGACAGGTCCAGCAGCTTGCGCTGCCAGCGTTCCAGACGGTCCTTGGGCGAGGTCGGCCCCGCATCCGCCGCCACCCCGTCCGCCACGTCATCAAGGTCGTCGGGAACGTCAGCCGGTGCTTCCGCGAACAGCGGCTCGGACGTCTCGGCGGTCACGTCGGCGTGCTCCGCCGCCACCATGGACTCGGCGCTGGCCAGCGGCCGGATGCGTTGCAGGCGGGCGCGGCGGACGTCCACGGCCAGTTCGAACGCGTCCGCAGCCTCCCCTTCGATCTGGCGGAAGGCATGGTCGATGGCGACGGCGAAGGACGGGCACGGACGCTGGGTGGCTAGCGTCGTTTCGAACAGCGCCAGTTCCTTCAGCTTCGCCCGCTTGCGCAGCGCCGTCACATCATCGACCACCGGCGTGGTGAACTCCTCGCGCCGCAGCCAGACGCCGGCGAAGGCGTGGCCGCGCGTGAAGACGATCAGCGGGTTCAACCCGCAATGCTCCAGCGCCGCAGCGAAGAGAAGGGTAGAATCCAGGCAGGTGGCCAGCCCAGAGTCCAGCACCTGCGATGGCCCGCGCACCTTCTGCCCTGCATGCTCGAAGCTGGGCGGCGGCAGGGCGTAGTCGAGGCCCAACGCGCCGACGGCACCCCAGACGGCGGCAGCCAGCTCCCAGGCCCGCTTCGGCCCGCCGTCATAGCCGTTCAGCGACCCGCTCTTGCCGTTCTGGCGCAGGATGTCGGCAGCTTTCTTCAGCACGCGCTCGACAGCCGGGTCGTTCGGCTGGACGAAGGCCACGATCATCTCAGGGATGTTGCCTACTCCGCCCCATTGGTTGCGCGCCAGCAGTTCGAGCGACTGCTCGCTCCGGGCCAGCGGCGCGTCGGCGCTTCCGCTCTTCGAGGCTGTGATGGTGACGGTCGCGCTCTCCGCTTCCGTCAGCCGCCCGAGCATGGCACCGTCCAGCGCAACATCGAGCTTCGGCACATGATAGCGTTGGTCGGCGGGAACGGCGTCGATGCGCCACGTCTTCGGGGCCAGGAAGGCGGGGTCCGAGGTCAGGGTCAGCTCGACCGCCTCCAGCGGAGCGCTGCCGTTGTTGACCAGCACGAGTTCGCGCAGAACCGGGACCGCGTTCTGATGGAAGGCGAGATTCAGCCGCGGCGTCAGCACGGCCTCGACGCGGACCGGCGGTGGCGTCTCCGCCGACACCGGTTCCACCGCAACGTTCGGCACCGCCTCGTTGTTGTCGCTCATGATCATCGCTGTCCTGGCTTGAAAGATCGTGCTGGATGTTTCTCTGGCGCGAAGCCAAAGCGTATCATACACGCATTTCGGGACGCGACCGATCCTTGATCCCGCAGAACTCTACGTCGGCCAGTAGGGACACTTCAGCCTCAAGGTCCTTGGCTTCTGCCAACACGCCTCCCCCGACGGCGGACAGCCCAGCCACAGTAGCTGGTAACCTTCCTCACCTAAAAGTTCTACGAGCCTATATTCCGCCAGAGCGGCAGCCCGGTCTCCAGTCAGTCTTCGGTCACGCTGAACACCAGCGGGGCTACATATTCCTTCCAATAGGCGGCAGTCTCAGTGTGCGAATCTCGTGCGTTTCCAGCGAGCGGTATCGGTAAAAGGAGTCATGTGGCAGGCGCGGTGAGCGCGCCGCTTGACGGGCGTCGCTGGGACGTGGGACGAAAACGGTCATGAGATTGATCAAGAATGTCGGCGCTGACCGTGTCATCGATGAGCTGCGATCCTGCCTCGAAGCCGGAACGCGGCTGGATATCGCGTCATCTGCTTTTTCTCTCTTCGCATTCGCAGAGCTCCAAGAATCTCTCGCGAAGGTCGAGAAATGCCGCATCGCACTGGCCACCGAAGGGCTACGCGGAGACCTTCTCGGATCAGACGGCGATCGCCCCTTCCGAAACCGACTGCTGAGCCGCTGGCTCGCGCGGCGTTGCGCCGAATGGGTTCGGAAGAAGGTTGAAGTTCGCTTTAGCGCACTTCCGCTTCCCCAATCCGCCCTTATCTCGGACCATCCAGAATCGGGAACGCGACGGGCGATTCATGGAAACTGCCCGTTGACAACCGAGGGGCTGGGCGTGACACCGGGCGCTCGCTTCGGCATGACCCTTTCTTCGGAAGCGCACGAGGAGTGGAAGGCCTTCGACGAATGGTTCGCGACCCTCTGGAGTAGCCTGCCCACCGCAGAAACGACTAAAAACGAACTCCTGCATCGACTGGATGCGCTCGCTGCCCACAAGACACCGTCGCATGTCTATGCCCTGACCCTCTTTCATCTGTTCAAGGATCTGGGCGAAGAACTTGACGAGGAGCGGATTGTTCGATCCGCCACTGGTATTCGCGATACGGTGGTTTGGAAGAAGCTGTTCCGTTTCCAGCGCGACGGCGTCGTCGGGGCCATCGACAAGCTTGAGCGGCTTCATGGTTGCATTATCGCCGACAGCGTGGGCCTGGGAAAAACCTTCGAAGCGCTGGCCGTCATCAAGTACTATGAATTGCGTAACGATCGCGTTCTTGTGCTCTGCCCAAAGAGGCTACGCGACAACTGGACCGTTTACAAATCGAACGACAGCCGGAACGTCCTGGCCGCCGATCGATTCCACTACGACGTCTTGAACCATTCCGACCTGTCACGCGACGGCGGCATGTCCGGCGACATCAATCTGTCGAACGTGAAATGGGGCAATTACGACCTCGTGGTCATCGACGAATCACACAACTTCCGCAACAAGGCGGCTCACCGCGGGCGCGACACACGGTACGACCGCCTGATGAACCGGATCATCCAAGCGGGGGTGAAGACGAAGGTCCTGATGTTGTCGGCGACGCCGGTGAATAATCGCTTGGCCGACCTGAAGAACCAGATCGCCTTCATTACGGAAGGGAACGATTCCGCTCTGTTCCATCATGGCCTTCCCAGCGTCGAGGCGACGACTCGGCAAGCCCAGATGCAGTTCAATCTTTGGCTCAAGATGGACGAGAGTCAGCGACGCCCCGCTGTCCTGCTCGACATGCTGGGCTTCGACTACTTCAAGCTCCTTGACCTGCTGACCATCGCACGATCACGCAAGCACATTGAAAAATATTACGGAACCACGGAAACCGGTCGCTTCCCCGAACGGCTCCCGCCGATCAACATCAAGGCCGACATCGACGCCCAGGCACAAGCCGGCGTCGGGGATACCTTTCCGCCAATCCGCGACATCAATGATGAGATCCGTCGCCTGACTCTCGGCGCCTACACACCGTTGAGTTACGTTCTGGAGCATAAGAAGGCAGCCTACGACGAGAAATACAGCACCGAGGTCCGCGAAGGAAAAAGCATCTTCAAGCAGGCTGACCGAGAGGAAAGCTTGGTTCACCTGATGCGGGTGAACATCCTGAAGCGCATGGAAAGCTCTGTCTCGTCCTTCCGGCTGACGTTGCAGCGGTTGCTGGCTGACGTGACGTCGTTGATCGACAAGATCGACCGCCACCTCGACCCGATCGAAGAGCTTCCCATCGAGGAGGTCGAGATCGATGACCCGGAGTTCGAGGCGCTGCTGATCGGTCGTAAGGTCAAGGTTCTCCTTCAGGACGTGGATCGCCGCCGCTGGCGTCAGGATCTGGCGGAAGACCAGGAGCGGCTTGCCTCGCTCCTGCACGGGGCCGAGCACATCGGCCCCGACCGTGACGACAAGATTGCCCAACTGCGCCGCCTGATTGCCGATAAGGTGGCGAATCCGATCAATCCGGGGAACCGGAAGATCATCGTTTTCACCGCCTTCGCCGATACTGCCGATTACCTGTACAGCGAGTTGTCCGGTTGGGCGCGCGACGACCTCGGGCTACACACGGCCAAGGTCACGGGTGCCGGCGCCAACCGGACGACACTGCCGGGGCTGCGTACCGATCTGGGGACCATTCTGACCGCCTTCGCCCCCCGATCCAAGGGACGGCCCGCCGAGGCCGCGGCGGAAGGCGAACTCGACCTGCTGATCGCCACCGACTGCATTTCCGAAGGCCAGAACCTCCAGGACTGCGATTATCTCGTCAACTACGACATCCACTGGAACCCGGTGCGGATCATCCAGCGGTTCGGGCGCATCGATCGCATCGGATCGCCCAACCGCACCATCCAGTTGGTCAATTTCTGGCCGAACATGGAGTTGAACGAGTACATCAACCTGGAACAGCGGGTTAGTGGACGCATGGCCCTTCTCGATATCTCGGCGACCGGCGAGGAGAATCTGATCGACCCTGCCGGGAACCGGATGAACGATCTGGAGTACCGCCGCAAGCAGCTTCAGAAACTTCAGGAAACGGTAATCGATCTCGAGGATCTGTCCAACGGCATTTCCATCACCGACCTGACCTTGACCGACTTCCGCATTGAGCTGGCTGCGGCACTGAAGGCCGATCCCGATCGTCTGACCGGCACCCCTTTGGGCGGCTTCGCCGTGACCACGGCGCGCGGTGTCGGAGATGCGGCCATTCCGCCTGGCATCGTCTTCTGCCTTCGCGCCGCCGGGGACGCGGCGCAGACAGTGGCCGAGCCAGGCTACCCGCTGGCTCCCCATTATCTGGTGCATGTCGGCGTCGACGGCGCGGTTCTGCTTCCCTTCACCCAGGCCAAGGCCATCCTGGATCGAATGCGGACGCTCTGTATCGGACATGATGTGCTCGAGGCCGATGCGTGTCATCGCTTCGATGCCCTGACCCGCGACGGACGCGATATGACGATGGCGACGGGCCTTCTCGCCAAGGCTGTCTCGTCCATCATCGGCAAGGGTGAGGAACGGGCCGCTGCCAGCCTGTTCAGCCCGGGCGGAACCCACGGCCGGAAGGGGGAGTTCCAGGGCATCAATGATTTCGAGGTCGTCGCCTTCCTCGTCATCCTGCCGGACGGCGTGTCGGACGGTCGGGCGGAGGAAGCCGCCGGATGACCCTATCCCGCGTCATTGACGCGCTTGAACTGCCGGACGGCGCTCGGTTGGACCTTCGGGTGGCGAAGAAGGAACTGCTGTCCCGCGCACCGACGGCGGCGGACAAGCGACTGATTCAGAACGGTGTCGATGATGTGGTGTGGGTCGCCGCGTTGAAGCCCGTCACCATCGGCGTTCCCGATTACCGCGACTCCGACCGCGAATATCTGGAGATCGCCGTCCTCACGGCGACGCTGCGCCCGGAGGTGAAAGCTCCTCGGCTGATCGAGTTGATCCATCGCGCCATTCCCTATCCCGTACTGCTGGCGACGCTTCAGGAAGAGCGCGTGACCGTGTCCACGGCGCCCATTCGATGGTCTCAAGGTGAAACGGGAAAAACGGTGACAGAAGAGGTCACCACCACTACCGCCTTCCGGCCCGACGCCCCTGATTCGGTGGAGGCCGCCTTTCTTGCGTCTCTCCCCCTGTCTGTGCAGCCCAGCCGTGATCTACGCGCCTTGTACCAGGGATGGATCGACCGGATCGCGGCGCTGGCGGCCGCGCGCCTCAGCGGCGCGTTCCGGGTGTTCGACAGCGTGGAGCAGGCGGAACGCCGCCGGGCCGCGCTTATCGCGCGTGATGGCATTTTGCGCGAGTTGCAAAGCTTGCGCGCCCGCGCTACCAAAGAGCGGCAGCTCGGCCGTCGAGTGGAGATCAACATCGCGATCCGCCGCCTGGAAACCGACCTCGCCGCGCTCGCTGCCGATCTCTGACCAGCGCTGTTGTGTCACGCCCGCCTTCGTTCTCCATTTCCAGCCCTCTTTCATTGGACGACCAGCCGTGCAGAAGCTGACCTTCGACGATCCCCAGACCAAATCCGCCGATCTCATCAACGAGAACGTCACGGCGCTGAAGGCGCTGTTTCCCGATGCCTTCACCGAAGGCAAGGTAGATTTCGACGTGCTGAAGCAGTTACTGGGTGGCACGGTCGACGAGCGGGAGGAGAAGTACGGCCTTTCCTGGCGCGGCAAGCGCCAGGCACGGCAACTGGCGCTCACGCCTTCCACAGGCACACTGCGGCCCTGTCCGGAAGAGAGCGTTGACTGGGATAGCACGAAAAACCTAATGATCGAGGGAGACAACCTCGAGGTGCTAAAACTTCTTCAGAAAAGCTATGCGGGCAAGGTGAAATTGATCTACATTGATCCGCCGTACAATACAGGAAAGGACTTCATTTACCCAGATAATTTCCGCGACAATATTCAAAATTATCTTGAGATAACTGAGCAAGTTGAAGGGGGGCGAAAATTAACGTCAAACACTGACGCGTCTGGGCGCTTTCACACAGATTGGCTAAATATGATATACCCCCGGCTGAAGTTGGCCAAAAGCCTTCTGAAGCCTGATGGGGTGATTTTTGTTTCGTGCGATGACAATGAAGTGGCACGACTGCGGTCTTTGATTGACGAAATATTTGGGGAGGAGAGTTTTGTTGCTCAAATTGTCTGGGAGAAAATGTATACAACAAAAAATGACGCCAGCCTTATTTCAACTAGCCACGACTATATTATTGTCGCCCTAAATAGAGGCGGCGAGCGGGCTGCATTGGGACTTTTGCCGCGAACCGAAGAAATGGACGCAAGGTACTCCAATCCGGACAATGATCCTCGGGGGCCATGGAAACCAATCCCTCTATATGCAGATGGCGAGCGCAAAAACGGACGGTATGTAATCGTTGGAAAAACTGGTCTTGAATTCCGGCCTCCGCCAAACTCTCACTGGCGCTTTGTCGAGTCTGATCTGCTCAAACTCATAGATGATAACCGGGTATGGTTCGGCAAATCTGGTGATAGCCAGCCGAATCTTAAACGTTTTCTCAAGGAACTTAATGATGGTGTCAAAGCCAAATCGCTCTGGACTCATAAGGAAGTCGGCAGCAACGATACGGCCAGCCGAGAAATTAAATCTTTGCTGAATGTTGCGGAGTCACCATTTAGCTTTCCGAAGCCCACTTCTTTAATATCTAGAATAATAGAGATTGGCGCAAGCGAGAAAGACGCACTGATTCTAGACTTTTTTGCTGGATCGGGAACGACTGGGCATGCTGTTATGTCGCGCAACGCGGCGGATGGTGGAAATCGCCGATTCATACTTGTTCAGCTGCCTGAACCATTGGATGCTGCAAACAAAGAACAAAAAGGCGCTATTGATTATTGTGATAAAATTGGGAAAAAAAGGAATATCGCTGAATTGAGCAAAGACAGACTTTGTCGCGCGGCTACCAAGATAAAAAGGGAGACTCCAATGTTCACGGGGGATATGGGTTTCCGTGTTTTTAAGCTTGCGACCAGCAACATTCGTGCTTGGGAACCGGATCGCGCCGATCTTGCGCAGTCTCTGGAAGTGGCCATTGATCACCTGAAGACCGACCGAACCGAACAAGACATTCTATTTGAGTTGTTGCTGAAGCT
The DNA here is from genome assembly GCF_019805165.1 of Azospirillum sp. 412522. Lineage (GTDB taxonomy): Bacteria > Pseudomonadota > Alphaproteobacteria > Azospirillales > Azospirillaceae > Azospirillum. The sequence continues at coordinate 571,172 of NZ_RWIJ01000001.1, read as the reverse complement.
CGGCCTGGAATTGACCGTGCCTACGGAAACGCGCGTCGTCACAGGGCATGCAGTCCACAGCGTCGGCTTTGGCGCGCTCATGGTCTGCATGTCCACCATCATTCCGGCGGAGATCGTGGAGCCGTTGGCGCTAGGCATTGTCGCATGGCAGGCGGAGTTGGCTCCGGCGGGTGGAACGCAGATCGTGTTCCGTGACAGCGCTTTCGCCGATGACGTCGCCAAGACCAACCTCCTCGCCATCCTTCAGCAACACGGTCTAGATAACGTCCGCAGTATATAAGGATTCGCTCGATGCGGGCTTCGTGAAATGGTCTCCATCCTTTCCTTATTTCCTCCCTCGGTATCCGGATCATGAAGCTTCATTTTGACGCCAATCTTCCCCACCAGGCGGCTGCTATCGAGGCCGTGCGGGATCTGTTTCGAGGACAGGAAGTCGCGCGCACCGAGTTCACGGTGATCGGTGGAGCGCAAGGATCGCTGGCTTTCTCCGATGATACTGGTCTGGGCGTTGGCAATCGCTTGCAATTATTGGATGACGAGTTGCTCAGAAACCTGCGGGACATCCAGGTCCGTAATGGGCTGCGCCCCTCTGACAGCTTGGCATCGGGCGATTTCACTGTTGAAATGGAGACTGGGACAGGCAAAACGTATGTTTACCTTCGCACCATTTTCGAATTGAACAAGCACTATGGCTTCACAAAATTTGTCATTGTTGTTCCTTCCATCGCCATTAAAGAAGGTGTATTCAAAACACTTCAGATCACAGAAGAGCATTTCCGCGCACATTACGCCGGCGTGAACGTCGAATATTTTCTCTACGATTCGTCGAAGCTTGGGCAGGTTCGGAACTTCGCGACCAGTCCCAACATTCAAATCATGATCGTGACCGTGGGCGCCATCAACAAAAAGGACGTCAACAACCTCTACAAGGACCAGGAAGGCACTGGTGGCGAACGGCCCATTGATCTGATCAAGGCCACGCGCCCGATCGTGATCGTGGACGAGCCGCAGAGCGTGGACGGCGGATTGTCGGGGGCCGGCAAAGGCGCGCTAGGAGAGATGAAGCCGCTGTGCACTCTTCGCTATTCTGCGACCCATGCCGACAAGCACCACATGGTTTTCCGCCTCGACGCGGTGGACGCCTATGAACGTAAGCTGGTCAAGCAGATCGCAGTGGCGGCAGCCGAGGTCGAGGGTGCGCACAACAAGCCCTACATCCGCTTGGTTTCGACCGCCAACAAGCGAAACGTCATCACGGCGTCGGTGGAACTGGACGTGCTGCAGAACGGACACGTCCGCCGCCAAACCGTAACGGTTCAAGACGGCGACGACCTCCAGCAGACCACGGGACGAGACATCTACGCCCACCATCGGGTCGGCGAGATTCTGTGTACCAAGGGGAAGGAGCGCGTTGAGATCCGTAGGCCAGGGGGTGAGGATTGGCTGGTCCCCGGTCAGGCAATCAACGACGTCGATGCCGATGCGTTGAAGCGTTTGATGATCCGCCGCACCATCGTGGCGCACCTACGCAAGGAGCAGCGGCTGCGTCCGCTCGGCATCAAGGTGCTCAGCCTCTTCTTCGTCGATCAGGTTGAGCATTACCGCTGGTACGACGCTGACGGCGGCCGACAAAAGGGCAAGTACGCGCTGATGTTCGAGGAAGAGTACCGGCGTGCCGCCCGATCCCCCGATTTCGAGAGCCTATTCAAGGAAGTTGACCTCGAGACCGAGGCAGCCGACGTCCACGACGGTTACTTTTCCATCGATAAAACAGGGAAGCGGTGGACTGATACGGAGGACGGCAACCAAGCCGGTCGTGACGCGGCGGAGCGCGCCTACAACCTGATCATGAAGGAGAAGGAAAAACTCCTAAGCTTCGACACCAAGCTGAAGTTCATTTTCTCCCACTCCGCCCTGCGCGAAGGTTGGGACAATCCCAACGTTTTCCAGATCTGTGCGCTCCGCGATATCCAGACCGAACGGGAGCGTCGCCAGACCATCGGGCGCGGCCTGCGGCTCTGCGTGAATCAGGAGGGGGAGCGCGTCCACGGCTTCGAGATCAACACCTTGACCGTCGTTTCGACCGAGGGATATCGCGAGTTCGCCGAGAATCTCCAGCGCGAGATCGAAGCCGACACCGGTATCCGATTCGGCGTTGTCGAGCGGCACCAGTTCGCGGCCATCCCCATAATGGACGAAGCAGGACGGACTGCTCCCCTAGGTGTCGATTCGTCCGAGGCGATCTGGGCGCATCTACGCGCCACCGGCTACGTCGATGCGAAGGGCAAGGTGCAAGACACGCTGCGCACCGCGCTGAAGGAAGGAACGGTCGATCTTCCCCCGGCGGCGGCTCCGCATCGGGCGCAGGTCGAGGAGATCTTGCGCAAACTGGCGGGCGGCCTGGACGTCAAGAACGCCGACGACGACCATCCCGTGAGAGCGCGCAAGGAGGTCCTCGCTGACCCGAAATTTCAGGCGCTTTGGGATCGGATCAAGCACAAGACAACCTACCGCGTGCAGTTCGACAACGAACGTCTGGTGGCCGACTGCGTTCGCGCCCTTCGGGACTCGGCCCCGATCACCCGCCCGCGCGTAACCTTCCGCAACGCCGATCTTGCGATCGGAAGGGGCGGCGTGACGGCGAACGAGACGGCGGTTTCGGCCTCCATGACCATCGACGAGACGGACATCGAGCTTCCCGATATCTTGACGGAGCTTCAGGACCGGACTCAGCTCACGCGCCGGTCGTTGGTCCGCATCCTTCAGGAGAGTGAACGGCTGGGTGACTTCGCGCGCAATCCCCAACAGTTCATAGAACTGGCTACCGAAGCCATCAATCGAGCAAAGCGGCTGGCGTTGGTGGACGGCATCCGATACCGCCGTCTCGGCGACGACCATGTCTACGCTCAGGAATTGTTCCAAGAACGGGAGCTCGTCGGGTATCTCAAGTCGATGCTGCCCGTCACCAAGTCGGTTTACGATTACGTCATCTACGATTCGAGCGGCGTCGAGAGGGTCTTTGCCGAACAACTCGAGAAGGACGAGACGGTCAAGGTCTACGCAAAGCTCCCGAACTGGTTCAAGGTTCCAACGCCGCTTGGTACGTACAACCCTGACTGGGCGGTTCTGATCGAGGAGGATGGGCAGGAGCGCCTGTACTTCGTCGTCGAGACAAAAGGTAGCCTCTTCACGGACGACCTGCGCGACAAGGAGTCCGCCAAGATCGCCTGCGGCCGCGCGCATTTCAAGGCGTTGGCAGTGGATGAATCGCCTGCCGATTTCATCCACGTCCGCAACATCGACGATTTCAAGCGCGAAATCGTGAAGCGGCGGGAATGACCATGGACACCAACATTTTCCGCTTTCATTAGGTAGAATGCTGCGCCATCGCCTGAAATCCAAGGTGGCTAATCATGGGTATTTTCCGGTAACGCCGGATGACCTTGGCATTACTGGCCCTGAGCGATCAAGGCGTTTCACGAATTCGGAATGACCAAGCAAGGCAGCGCCCTCTCCACACACGCTCGACGCCGACGGCTTCATCGAAACGGTCAAAGCCGCCCTCCCGAAGCACCGCCGCCTGTCGGTGATCGACATCGGCGAGTTGAAGCGCGAGCACGCCGCCCCCATCGCCCCCGCCCGGACGGCGGCGGCCGACGTCTTGTGCCTGGAGCGCGGCCTGTCCGAGCTGGTCAACTAAGCCTATGGCTTGACCCCGGACGACATCCGTCTGATGTGGGAAACCGCCCCGCACGCCGCTCAACCAGGCGGACGAGGTGGAGAGATTGACGGATGACGGATGACGGATGACGGATGACGGTCATACGCTCCATGAGAATCCCGCAAGGATCAAAAAAGAATGGCGTTCGACAACCGCTTCCTCGGCTATTTCCGACCGCTCCTCAACGCATTGCGATCGGCCGACCCTCGGCCGATGCGGCCATCGGAGGCTGTCGCCTGGATCCGCGCCCATCTCCCGGTTTCAGAGGATGATCTGACCCGGACGGTCACGAATGGCCGCCAGTCCATTTTCGAGAACGACGTTCATTGGGCACGGTTCTATCTGGTGGCCGCAGGGTTGATCTCGAAAGCAAAACGGGGGCAATGGGCACTGACCGATGCGGGGCGGCAGGCACAGCCATCCGACGAGCAGCTTTGGGAATTGTATGTCCGTATCCGCGACGCGAATCGACCCAGTTCAAATGTGGAATTCATCGAGGAATTGCCAGCTCCCAATATAGAGGAGGCTTTAACATTGGAAGATAAGAAATTTTGGCTTGTCGGCGCAAACTGGCATCGAGAAGGAGATATGACTGATAAATTTGTTAATGACGGAGTATGGGTAAATGGATATAGAGATAAATATCTCAATATTGTTAGAAAAATTAATCCAGGAGACCTGATTTCTATTAAATCGTCGTTTGTCCAGAAGTACCGTCTTCCGTTTGATATTGGAGGTCGGCAGGTTTCTGCAATGAGAATAAAAGCAAGAGGAACAGCAATTGAACATTCAGAAGATGGCCGGCATATAAGGGTTTCGTGGGATAAATCATTTGAGCATCGTGACTGGTATTTTTACACGTTTCGCACAACAATAGTTGGATTAACACCTGAAGATGAACGTGCACGGCAACTTTACGAATTTATTTTTTACGATTCCTTGCAAAATTATGATTGGTGGCTGTCACGGCCCTACTTTGTCGAGAAATATGGTCAGAACACGGCCCCGGCTATCGAGGCATCGACCATTTTACCAGCTCCGGAGCTGCTTGCCGACGTTGTTGAGGAAGTCGCTGAGGACGACACTGAGGAACTTCCCGCCTACGACCTGACCGACATCATCGACGACGGCTGCTTCCTACCCGAATCCGCCCTGTCCAGCATGCTGGCGCGCTGGCGGTCCAAGAAAAATCTGATCCTGCAAGGCCCGCCCGGCACCGGCAAGACGTGGCTCGCCAAGCGGCTGGGCTTCGCGCTGATCGGTTCCGACGACCGGGAAACGATGCGGACGCGGCTGCGGATCGTCCAATTCCACCCCTCGCTGTCCTATGAGGATTTCGTGCGCGGCTACCGCCCGAATGGCGACGGGCGGCTGGCGCTTCAGGACGGAGTGATGATGGAGGCGATCGAGGCGGCGGCCAGCGAACCCGACCGCCCCTTCGTCCTGGTGATCGAGGAGATCAACCGCGGCAACCCCGCCCATATCCTGGGCGAGATGCTGACCCTGCTGGAAAACACCAAGCGCAAGCCGTCCGAGGCGATGGAGCTGACCTATCGCAAGGTCGCCGGCGAGCGGGTGCATGTGCCCGAGAATCTCTACGTGATCGGCACGATGAACATCGCCGACCGCTCGCTGGCGCTGGTCGATCTGGCGCTGCGCCGCCGCTTTGCCTTCGTCGATCTGGAACCCGCCTTCGGCCCATCCTGGCGCGACTGGTGCGGTGAGCGTGGCATCGGTGCCGATCTGCTCGCCACTATCGAGGCGCGCGTCCTTGCCCTGAACGCGACGATTGCCGCATCCCCCTCGCTCGGTCCGCAATTCCGCGTCGGCCATTCTTTCCTGACCCCGGACGAGATGGTCGCCGACCCCGTCGCCTGGTATCGCGCCATGGTGGAGACAGAAATCGGGCCACTGCTGGACGAACATTGGTACGACGCCCCCGACACCGCGCGGGCGGAACGGGACAAGCTGCTGTCCGGGATTCCCGAATGACGGATACGGGCGACCGGTTCATCGGCCGCATTCCGATTCGGAACGTGTGGCTGCTGATGCTCTACGCCTGCGACCTCGCGCGGTGGGGCGGTCCTTTCCTGGGGGCGACGGAACGGGACTTGGACGACATCCCCGACCTCGTCGCCCGCCTGCTCGCCGACACGGTGGAACGGCGGATGCGGCGCAACCTGACCAGCGGCTACGTCCACCGCGACCGCAAGCTCAGCCGAGTGCGGGGTCGCATCGACTTGCTGCAGACGGAAGCCCAGCAGTTGCTCAATCGTGGGCAGGTCCATTGCCGGTTCGAGGAGCCGACGCTCGACACGCCGCGCAACCGATTGGTCCGCGCCGCGCTGGACCGGTTGGCGCGTCTCGTCGCCGACCCGGACCGCGCCCGCCGCTGCCGCCTGCTGGCCGCCGATCTGGGACGCGCTGGCGTCGGCGGGCTGCGCCCGTCACGGACCGAGCTGGCTGCCGACCAGATCGGCCGCAACGACGACGGCGACCGCCTGATGGTGGCGCTCGCCCGGCTGGCCTTCGACCTCGCCTTGTTGACCGAGGACGCCGGAACGACTGCGATGGTCTCTCCCGATCGCGACGAACGCTGGGTCCGCAGCCTGTTCGAAAAGGCGGTCCTGGGTTTCGCCCGCCTGGAACTGGAACCCGACGGATGGCGCGTGCGTGGCGGCACCCCGCTGTCCTGGCCGGTCGCCGACTGCTCTGGCGGCATGGACGCGATCCTGCCGGGGATGCGGCTCGACCTTCTGCTCGACGCCCCCGACGGTCGGCGGCTGGTGATCGACACCAAGTTCACCGCCATCCTGCGCCCTGGCCGTTTCGGGCAAGACCGGCTCTCCAGCGGCTATCTCTACCAGATTTACGCCTATCTGCGGTCACAGGAGGAGATCGCCCCAGCCTGGGAGACCGCCGCCGGCCTTCTGCTGCACCCGGCAGTGGGAACGACGCTGCACGAATGGGCGAAGATCCAAGGCCATACGCTCCACGCCGCGGCCATCGACCTGACGGTCTCCACCTCCGATATGCGCCAAGCGATGCGGCGGGCGATCCGAATCGCCATTGGCGACGGTGTCGGGGCCTGCGGCTGAACGCTACTACTGCCCTTGGGCAATCATGGCATCGAACGCGGCGATGACCCGGATGTGCTCGCCGTCGAGGCTCCCCACCACGGGACCGAGCACGCGGGTGGGAATGGTCGCCATCTGAAGCGGATTCAGGATGACGGCAGTGCCGTCGATGGTGAAGTCCGGGTTCAGTGTCGGGTCGCGATACCCCACTTCACTCGCCAGGACCAGCGGTGCGACGACACGATCGGCGCGGTCCCTCCAGCGGTCGCCCTGCACGACGAGGACGAACGGGATCACGGCCCTGGTGCGACCTGGGTTGCGGTGGACGTCGAACTGCGGCATCAGCGGGTCTCGTCGTCCGGCATGAAGTCTCGGTTCCACTCGTCGGCGAAGCGGCCATGCCGCTCGTCGAAGGCGTTCCACGCCGCGGCGACCTTCCGACGGTGCTCCTGATCGTCCTCACGCTTCCGCCGTTCCGTCTGCGCCCAGGTGGCGAGGAGCGTCTCGATGGTCCCGGAGAGGTTGTCGGTGTAGGCTTGTGCGACGCGAACGAGGTCTTCGTTGAGCGTGACGTTGACGCGCTTCTTCGAAGCCCCGACATCGTAACCCGCTGCAGTTCGCTGGATGTGACTCATGTCGTCCTCCGCAGTGCCGTGTGTATGGTAATGCGCATTAGCGAGGCGTGCAACCCCTCGGGGAGCGATGGAGTTCCTCCAGACGCCGGTTAGTTCGTCTCGTCTCGGGAGCCGTTTCCAGCATGCGAGCTTCCAAAGTCGAGGGGAGCCGAGAGGCCGATCTCGGCTGTTTCCCGGTTGCCGCCCGGCCCTCCAGTTCGGCTCCCTCGCCTGCGCGCTCGACCTCTTCGGCCAGTTCCGACCAGAGGGTGTCCTCCAGCCTCAGCATTCCATCGAGGAACTCCGCCGCCGTGATCCACGCCCAACGGCGAGCCCCTTTGGCGATGTCCGCGTGCGTCCCCTGATCCTCTAATCTGTTCGGGGTAAAACAGTGTCCGGCCGGATGGGGCGCCGTCGCCTCGAGGACATTGAGTTCGCTCCTGCTCGCTGCCTACCAGTGCAGGCGCAGGATGATGCGCTCGTCGGCCACACAGAGCGGCTGGCCCCGCTCGCTGGCCTTCTCGACCGCGGCGCCGGCGCCACGCAGCGCCGCCAGCGTCTTGGCCACATCGCCGACATAGCCGCCGATAAGTTCAGCTTCGGCCATGGCCAGCCGGATTCGGCCGCCTGTGCTGGTCGGGGCGCTGTGGCGGCGGCGCAGGCGCGCGAGATCCCGATCCAACTCGTCGAGACTGTCGGCGAGGGTCTCCGCGGCCGAACGCGCTGCCGGTGGGAGAGGCCGGTCGAGAGTGGCGCGGGGATGGCGACCGGCAGCGATCTCGCGTACCAGCGCGGCGGCGAGGCTACCGTCCTCCGCGTTGCCGGCGATGGCGGTCTGTGGGAACATCACGGTGTCGGGCATGCGGCTCTCCTTGGTTGGCGGCCGTCCACCACCGACGGTGGCGGTTCTGGTGCCAAGCATGGAGAAGACGAAGATGGGAGCGTGTTGGTCCTGCTGAACCTACCGCCCAATCGGTCGCAGCCGGCCCGCCCATTCATCGACGCCTCGCATCGTCCACTCTGGACATATGGGATCGCTCCGACGCCAATGGGAAGTGGACGAGGCAACCTGCTCAAATCCTCAGCAGTCGATCTCGATCACAGGACTGTAACGATGAGAGCTCTCCGCTGCTACCATCATCGAAACCCCCTGGTTTCCGGAAGGAAGTCAGGGGGTTTTTCTTTGCGCATCATCGGCATGACACGGTGACGATTGCGGTTCGGAGGCTATGCGGAGCCGATGGCGGTTTCCCCTACCCCGTCATCGACTTCGGCAACGTGATCTGCGGCTCGACCTCCACGCGGTTGCGGCCGGCATTCTTGGCACGGTAGAGGGCGGCGTCGGCGCGCGCCAGCAGAGGTTCGATGCCGGTGTCGGTCCCGTTCAGCCAGCTAAGGCCAAGGCTGACGGTCAGATGCAGTTCACCGCCGGCCTCGATCCTCACCGGCTTGGCGGCGATCGCCTGTCGCAGGCGCTGGGCGGCGGCATAGGCGTTGACCGGCGGCGTTTCCGGCATCACCACAGCAAATTCCTCGCCACCCAGGCGGCCGATGAGGTCGCAAGCACGCAAGGTCTCCTTGCAGGCCCGCACCGTGCTGCGGATCGCCTCGTCGCCGGTGGCGTGGCCGTATGTGTCGTTGACCCGCTTGAAGTGGTCGATGTCCAGCATCACCACCGACAGCGGACGATCATATCGTCGCGAGCGGGTGAACTCTTCAGCCCCCCTCTCCAGAAAGCGGCGGCGGTTCAGGGAGCCGGTCAGGGCGTCGGTGGTCGCCATCCGCTCCAGGTCGCGCTGCATCGCCACGACGCGCGAGGCGGCCAACAGGCGCGCCGCCGTCCATTTCCAGTCCAGGGGCTTGCGCAGGAACTCGTCGGCGCCGGCCTCCACCAGTTCGTGGAACTGCTCGGTCATGCTGCCGGGAATCATCAGGATCAGATAGAGATGGCGCAACCCCTGGGCGGTGCGCAGGTGCCAGCACAGCTCCAGCCCCGTCATATCGGCCAGACGGATATCGGCCATCACCACGTCGAACCGCTCGTTCGCCACCGCCTCGATGGCGGCGGTGCCGGTCTCGACCACGCTGGTGGCGTAACCGAGCTTGTTCAGCTCATACACCATCATCGTCAGGTGTCGTGGTGAATCGTCGACGATCAATATCCGCAAGTCGAAAGCTCCCGGCGATCCTTGCCCGTTTATGGAGCATGGAACCCCACTCATGCAAATGTCCTTAACGTCCTGTCGCAGAACGATAACGAAAAGCCGGGGGTCATACGCAGATATGCCGGAGGGCGCGACAGATTCCGTCGCCGGCTTCGCCTGATGCTTTTGCACATGTTGCCTATCGGGCAGGCCGGTTGGTACTGTCCTCTCAAATATGTTCGCGGAACAAGCGGATGATAAGTGCGGGAGGCACGACCATGGACAGCGCGCGCGCGGCCCACATCGATGAACTCGTCCGTGTCTCCACCGGCCGTGTCTCCACCGGCGCGCCTTCCGTCCGCGACCCGATCATCGAAAGCTCCTGGCGCCGATGCGTCGCCGACCACAAGCTGGACCCCACCATCGGGCGCGAGCCGCACATCCTGCCGCAGGACCGGCTGCGCGAGCATCGCGACGCGATGGATGAGTTCCTGCGCATGGCCCGCTTCGGGCTGGAGGCGCTGTACCGGCAGGTGGCCGGCATGGGCTATGTCCTGCTCCTGACCGACAGCAACGGCGTCACGGTGGATTTCATCGGCGACCCGACCTTCGACAACAATCTGCGCCGCGCCGGCTTGTATCTGGGCTCCGACTGGAACGAGGGGCATGCCGGCACCTGCGCGGTCGGCACCTGCATCGCCACCGCCCAGGCACTGACCGTCCACCAGACCGACCATTTCGACACGACCCACATCCCGCTGACCTGTACCGCCGCTCCGGTCTTCGAGAGCGGGGGCGAGCTTGCCGCCGTTCTGGACATCTCGGCCCTGCATTCGCCGGAACCGAAGATCAGCCAGTATCTGGCGCTGCAGATGGTGCGGGCCTATGTCCACAAGATCGAGACCGCCAACCTCTACAACAACTTCCGCCGCGACTGGGTGGTGAAGCTGTCGGCGTCGCAGGAGTTCGCGGAGGTCGATCCCGATTTCGTCCTGGCGCTGGACGGCGGCGGACGGGTGGTCGGCTTCAACCACAAGGCCCACGACCTGCTGGCGGAGGATGGGGTATCGCCGCTCGGCCGGTCCTTCGCCGAGCTGTTCGACTGCGAGGTGGATGATCTGGTGCGCTTCGTCCGTTCGCTGCCGACCGAGCAGCGCACGTTGCGCCTGCGCCGCACCGGCCTGCCACTGTTCGCCCAGGCGATGCCGCCGCCTGCCGTGTCCCTGCCCCGCAGCCACACGCCGGACCAGGGCGGCGACCCGCTGCCGGAGCCGCTGCGCGTGGTGTCGGGGGGCGATCCGGCGCTGAAGGCGGTGCTGGCGCGGGCGGCCAAGCTGGTCAACACCCGCATGAGCCTGCTGATCCACGGCGAGACCGGCACCGGCAAGGAGCATCTGGCCAAGGCCCTGCACAAGGCCAGCATCCGTCGCAACAAGCCCTTCGTCGCCGTCAACTGCGCCGCCTTGCCGGAGAACCTGATCGAGAGCGAGCTGTTCGGCTACGAGCCCGGATCCTTCACCGGGGCGACGGCGCGCGGCAAGAAGGGGCTGATCCTGGAGGCTGACGGCGGCACCCTGTTCCTGGACGAGATCGGCGACATGCCGCTGTCGTCACAGACACGCCTGCTGCGCGTGCTGGCGGAACGGGAGGTGACGCCGATCGGCCGGACCAAGGCGGTGTCGGTCGATGTCCGCGTCATCGGCGCCACCCACCGCGATCTGGTGGAACTGGTCAAGGCCGGCCGCTTCCGCGACGACTTGTACTTTCGTCTCAACGGCGCGGTGTTCACCGTGCCGCCCCTGCGCCAGCGCGGCGACCTGGACTGGCTGATCGAGCGTCTGCTGGCCGAGCGGGCGGAACGCGACGATGTCGGCTACCGCCTGACACCGGCGGCACTGGCCGCCCTGCGGGGGCACGGCTGGCCCGGCAATGTGCGGGAACTGGTGAATGCGCTCGACTATGCCTGCGCGGTCAGCGACGGCGGGCTGATCGACCTCGGCGACATTCCGGAACCGGTGCAGCACAGCGGCTTGTTCCAGGCTTGGCCGGCGGAGGCGGCGGAAAGGCTGGCGCCAGACGACGACCCCGCCATCCGGCTGCGCGAGACCCTGAGACGGCATCATTGGAACGTGTCGGCGACGGCACGGGCGCTGGGGGTCGACCGCTCGACCGTCCATCGGCAGATGCACCGCTTCGGCATCGTGGCACCGCATCGGGCGGAGTGAAGGGTCAGGGCGGGGGTTGCGCCCCGCCCCATTCCTCCCTCCCTGCGATCTCCCCTTACCCCACGGCCCCGAACCCGCCGCCGCCCGGCGTCTCCACCACCATGGCGTCGCCCGGCCGCATCGCCGTGCTGTCCTGGGAGGCCAGTTCCTGCACGCTGCCATCGGTGCGCTGGACCCAGGTCCGGCCGACAGCGCCGTCGGCGCCACCCTTCAGGCCGAAGGGGGGAATCTTGCGGTGGTTGGCCAGGATGGCGGCGGTCATCGGCTCCAGGAAACGCAGGCGACGGATCACACCGTCACCGCCGTGCCAGCGCCCCGCCCCGCCCGAGCCGCGGCGGATGCGGAAGCTCTCCACCAGCACCGGGAAGCGCCATTCCAGGACCTCCGGGTCGGTCAGGCGGGAGTTGGTCATGTGGGTCTGGACCGCGTCGGTGCCGTTGAAGCCGTTGCCGGCGCCGGAGCCGCCGCAGACCGTCTCGTAATACTGGTGCCACTCGTTGCCGAAGGTGGTGTTGTTCATCGTCCCCTGGGCAGACGCCATTACCCCCAACGCACCGAACAGCGCATCGACGATGCACTGGCTGGTCTCCACATTGCCGGCGACCACCGCGGCAGGCGGATTGGGCGCCAGCATCGACCCCGGCGGAATGACGATCTCGATGGGGCGCAGGCAGCCCTCGTTCATCGGGATCTCGTCGTCGACCAGGCAGCGGAAGACATAGAGCACCGCCGCCCGGCAGACCGCCGACGGGGCATTGAAGTTGTTGGTCAGCTGCGTGCTGGTCCCGGAGAAATCGACGATCGCCGAGCGTGCCGCATGGTCGATGGACACCCGCAGCTTGATGACCGCGCCATTGTCCAGCGTCACCGCGAAATCGCCGTCGCTCAGCACACCGATGGCGCGGCGGACCTGTTCCTCGGCATTGTCCTGAACGTGGCGCATGTAGGCGGTTACGGTCGGCAAGCCGTGCAGGCGGACGACGCGGTGCAGTTCACGGGTGCCCTGCTCGTTGGCGGCGACCTGCGCCTTGAGGTCGCCGATGTTCTGCGCCGGGTTGCGCGCCGGATGCGGGCCTGAGCGCAGGAGTTCCACCATGGCCTCCTCGCGGAACTGGCCGCTCTCCACCAGCGGCACGCAGTCCAGCAGCACGCCCTCGTCGGCGATGGTCCTGCTGTCCGGCGGCATGGAGCCGGGAGTGATGCCGCCGACATCGGCGTGATGCCCGCGCGAGGCGACGAAGAACAGCAGCTCCTTGCCCGCCTCGTCGAACACCGGAGAGACGACGGTGATGTCCGGCAGATGGGTGCCGCCATGATAGGGGTCGTTCAACGCGAAGCTTTCGCCGGCGGTGAAGGTGCCGTCGCGACGCTGGATGACGGCGCGGACACTCTCCCCCATCGACCCCAGATGCACCGGCATGTGCGGAGCGTTGGCGATCAGCCCTCCCTCGCGATCGAACAGCGCGCAGGAGAAGTCCAGACGCTCCTTGATGTTCACCGACCGGGCGGTCTTCTCCAGCGTCACGCCCATGCGTTCGGCGATGGACATGAAGAGGTTGTTGAAGACCTCCAGCATGACCGGATCGACTTTCGCCCCGCCCTTGATGCCGGCGGCCTGCCGCAGGGCCGCCGGCTCCAGCCGGGTCAGCACCAGATGGTTCTTGCGGGTGACCTCCGCCATCCAGCCGGGCTCGACGACGGTGGTGGAGACCGCCTCGGCCAGGATCGCCGGACCGACGACGCGGTTGCCGGGCTGAAGCTGGCGGCGGTCGTAGAGCGGCGCCTCGCGGCGCTGGCCCCCGATGTGGGTGACGACGGTCGCGAGCCGGCGGGGCAGCACCGCGGTGGTGGCGGGAAGCTCCGGGTCCTCCAGCACGTCGGTCAGGCCGACCGCCTCAAGCGTCACCGATTCCACCTCCAGCGCGGTGCCGGGGGTGAGAAAGCCGTAGCGGCGGCGGTGGGCGTCTTCGAAGGCCTTGGTCATCGCGACCTTGGAGCCGAAGGCGACGGTCAGCGTGGTGTCCGACCCGGCAGCCTTCAGATGGACGCGGCGGTTGATCGCCTGCCGTCCGGCGTCGACGCCCTGGCGGGACAGTTCCGCCCGTCCCTCCGCCTCCAGGTCGGTGAACAGCATGGTCAGCCGGTCGACGACGGCGTCGCTCAGCGGCCCCTCCACCGCGCGCTCGCGGATGGCGACGGTGTCGGCCAGACCGATGCCGTAGGCGGACAGCACGCCGGCCTGCGGGTGCAGGAACACGCGCGTCATACCCAGCGCATCGGCGACGGCGCAGACATGCTGGCCCGCCGCCCCGCCGAAGCCGTTCAGCGTGTAGCCGGTGACGTCATAGCCGCGCTCCACCGAAATCTTCTTGATCGCGTTCGCCATGTTGTCGACGGCGATGCGCAGGAAGCCTTCGGCGACCTCCTGCGGCGTCATCGTGGTGCCGAGCTTGGCGTTGACGGTGGCGGCCAACTCGGTGAAGCGGGCCTTCACCACCTCGGCGTCCAGCGGCTGGTCGCCGTTCGGCCCGAAGACTTGCGGGAAGAAGCGCGGCTGGATCTTGCCGACCATCACGTTGCAGTCGGTGACGGTCAAAGGCCCGCCCCGGCGGTAGCAGGCCGGACCGGGATTGGCGCCGGCGCTGTCCGGCCCGACACGGAAGCGGGTGCCGTCGAAGACGCAGAGCGAGCCGCCGCCGGCCGCCACCGTGTGGATGTGCATCATCGGCGCGCGCACCCGCACGCCGGCGACGACGGCATCGAAGGCGCGCTCGTACTCGCCGGCATAGTGAGACACGTCGGTGGAGGTGCCGCCCATGTCGAAGCCGATGACCCGGTCGAAGCCGGCCATCCCGGCGGTGCGCACCGCCCCGACCACGCCGCCGGCCGGACCCGACAGGATGGCGTCCTTGCCCTGGAAACGGCGGGCGTCGGTCAGGCCGCCGTTGGACTGCATGAACATCAGCGGCACCGGCGTGCCGTCGACGCTGAGATCGTTGGCGACCCGGTCGACATAGCGGCGCAGCACCGGCGACAGATAGGCGTCGGCCACGGTGGTGTCGCCGCGGCCGACCAGCTTCATCAGGGGGCTGACCAGATGGCTGACCGAGACCTGGGTAAAGCCGACCGCACGGGCCAGCGAGGCGACCTGCCGCTCATGCTCCGGATAGCGGTAGCCGTGCATCAGCACGATGGCAGCGGCACGGAAGCCTTGGCTGTAAGCCTCCTCCAACCCACGGCGCACGGCATGCAAATCGACCGGCTTCAGCACGCGCCCGTCGGCCATCACCCGTTCGGGCACCTCCACCACCTGGGAATAGAGCTGGTCGGGAAGGTGGATGTGGCGGGCGAAGATCTTCGGGCGGGCCTGATGGCCGATGCGCAGCTGGTCGCCCAGCCCTTCGGTGATCAGCAGGACGGTCGGTTCGCCCTTGCGTTCCAGCAGGGCGTTGGTGGCGACGGTGGTGCCCATCTTCACCACCTCCACCATGTCCGGCGGGATCGGCTGGCCGGGCTTCAGCCCCAGCAGGTCGCGAATGCCCTGGACGGCGGCATCGGAATAACGCTCCGGATTCTCCGACAGCAGCTTATGGGTCACGACCGAACCATCGGGCCGGCGGCCGACGATGTCGGTGAAGGTGCCGCCGCGATCGACCCAGAACTGCCACCGGGCCGGCTTCGCCTCTCCCGTTCCGACCACCGCCGCGTTCTCCGTCTCACCCATCGTCGCACCCGCCGAATTCCATGCGCGGCAACCGCACCGCGCGTGGGCCGGAGTTTCGCGATCCGGCGGCGAATTTCAACCGCCTGAATGGCCCGCCCCCGTCAGGACAGGCATCAACACCGTCGGCCGCGGCGGAAAGAACACAGGAGGACGGTTGAAGAAGCCCGATCTCAGGCGGCCAGCCGCTCACGCGAAGAGACGGACAGGCGGGACAGAATGGCGGTGCCGGACAGGATGCTGTTGAAGGCGCCGGTGCCGTCCTCCAGAGCCTCCAGCGCGAGGGAGAACTGGTTGGGCGGCGGCAGTTCGAACATCGAGGTGATCTCGCCGCAATCCAGCGCCAGCCGCCCACCGAAACGGCGGGCCAGGGCCCGCATGCGGACATTCTCCGTCAGACACATCATGTGGACATGGCGGATGCCGCGGTTGCGGGCGGCGGTCAGGATGCGACGGACCAGCGTGCTGCCGACGCCCTTGCCCTGCAAATCCCTCTCGATGCTGATCCCGAACTCCGCCTGTTCCGGCCACAGGATGCGGTCGCCGCACAGTTCCACGGCGCCGCGCAGCACGCCACCCTCGAATGCGCCGAGAACGACCGTCCGGCCCCAGTCTATGGCCGCGCAATGCCGCTCCACCGCCTCGTCCGACAGAGTGCCGGTGAAGCGGGCATAACGGTCCGCACGGTCGAGGCGGAGAAGATGCGCCCGGTACTGGGGCAGCTCGGTCGGCATGATCTTGCGGATGACAGGCATGGCTCTGCTCACGGTTCTCGAAATCCGAAAACGCATTCGCGCAGAACGTTTTTCCCCAGATTGCGGCGTCGCCCGTGCGGCTGGCGCCGTCCTTTTCTGAAACGGCGCTCTCTGCGGCGCCCTTTGTTGCATTGCAACATGGCAAGGCGGTCGGGAATCGCAAGCGTTTATTAGAAATTCGCAATGCGAACAATGCCGGTCTGTTGCCAGCGCGCCACAGTTGGCCCGCCATTCCCCGGCCGCTATGCTGCGCCCGGGGTGGGGAGCTTGCGGACAAAAGGGCGAAGCATGAGCATTTGGGGCAAGATCCTGGGCGGCGCGGCCGGCCTGTTCACCGGCGGGCCGCTGGGTGCCCTGCTGGGCGGTCTGGCCGGGCATGCGGTCGACCTGTGGTCGCCCTGCGGCCCGGACGGCCAGCCGCGGCGGGGCATGAGCGACGCGGAGGCGGAGGCAGCCAAGCAGACCGTCGCCTTCACCATCGGCGTGATCGCGCTGGCCGCCAAGATGGCCCGGGCGGACGGCGTGGTGAAGCGGGTGGAGGTCGATACCTTCAAGCGGCTGTTCCGCGTCCCGCCCGAGGAGTTGGAGAATGTCGGCCGGGTCTTCGACCTCGCCCGCCGCGACACCCGCGGGTTCGAGGAGTATGCCCGCCAGATCGCCAAGCTGTTCGAGGACAGGCATGCGGTGCTGGAGGAACTGCTCGACAGCCTGCTGATGATCGCCGAGGCCGACGACGAGCTGCACGAGACGGAGGTGGAGTATCTGCACGCCGTTGCCACGATCTTCGGCTTCGACGACGCCGATTTCCGCCGCATCGTCGCCGGGCACCATCTGGCCGGCACCCCGACGGAGACCGATCCTTATGCCGTGCTCGGCGTTCCGCGACAGGCCGGCGACGAGACGGTGAAGGCTGCCCACCGGGCACTGGTGCGCGAACACCATCCCGACCGGCTGATGGCCCAGGGCATGCCGCAGGAGTTCATAGACCTCGCAACCCAGAAACTCGCGCTGATAAACGCCGCGTACGACCGCATCCGCCGCGAACGCGAAGGAGCGGCCGCCCTGTCCTGACAAATGACGACCCTCCTTGGCGTTTGATGATTTGAAATTGCTTTGCCGTAGGATTTATCCCGTTTCCTGACGTATCGTCCCATTGGGGCGGGCGAGCGGTTGCCCGCGGGATTCGGGGACGAGACGACGATGCGACGCACGATCATCCGGACGATCTTCGCTGCGGTATTGGGAACGACGAGCGCGGTGGGTTGCGGTGCGCTGGCCCAGATGCCGATGGCGGCCACCGACGCGACGGTGGTGCTGGGCCAGCCGTTGACGCTGAACCTGGGGGTGCCGGCGGCCGGCATCGACTGCACCGCGCAGGCTGCGTCACTGAACGCGCAGGCGCTGGTCCTGGTCGCCAACGGCCAGACGATACCGGGAGCCCGCGCCAGCTTCGGCTGCTCCGCCAAGGGCGAAGTGGTGGGCACCGCATCCACCTCGATCGCCGGCAACGGCAGCGACGCGATAAATCGGCGCGCAGCCTGGCAGTTGGCGTTCAGCGGTTTCTTCAACCTCGCCGGAGCCAAGACACTGCCGGTTGCCTTCGGCCCCGTCACCGGCGGCATGATCACCGCACCGCAGATGATCTCCATCCAGGGCGCCAGCGATCGCGACCTGGGGCTGGCCGCGGTCTGGTTCGCGCTGGTGGCGGCGCTGTTCCTGGTCGCCTTCTTCCGCCATTTCGGGCGGACCGACGCCATCACCCCCATTCCCGGCGCGCCGATGCCGGCCAACTACCGGGCGCCCTACAGCCTCGCCCGCTTCCAGCTTCTGTGGTGGAGCGGGATCGTTACCGCCTCCTACGCCGCCATCCTGACCATCACCGGGTCGATGGACACCATCACCACCGGCACCATGGCGCTGATGGGGATCGTCGGCGGCACCTCCGTCCTCGCCGCCTTCCAGGACCGCCGGCCGAGCGACGACGACACCCGGCGCCAGCAGCATGCCGCCGCCTACATCGCCGCCGCCGCGGCCAGCCCGCCCAACCGGACGGCGATGGCCGCCAGTCTGGCGGAGGTCTATCCACCCTCCCAGGGGTTGCTGCCCGACCTGCTGAGCGATGCCGCCGGCTACAACATCCACCGCCTGCAACTGCTGGCCTGGACCGGCGTCCTGGGCATCACCTTCCTCTACGAGGTCACCCGCACGCTGGGCATGCCGGAGCTGTCGGCCAACCTGCTGGCCCTGACCGGCATCAGCAACGGCACCTATTTCGGCTTCAAGATGCAGGAACAGCAGGTGGCGACGCCGACGGAGAGCGCGTAGGCGGCCGGGACGGAAGGCGGTTCCATCGGGAGGTCCTATCGGGCGCAACCCGCCCAACCGTTTTTCCGGGTCGCGGCGAGGGGGGACGGCGCGCTATAACCCATCCCCTTCCCTCGATTTTCCGGCGCACGAACGGTCCATGGCTCCTCCCGCACCCATCACGGCGCTCCAGGGCGTCTCCGTCACCTTCGGCGGCCGCCCGCTGTTCGACGGCATCGACCTGTCCATCGGCCGTGGCGACCGCGCCTGTCTGGTCGGGCGCAACGGGTCGGGCAAATCGACGCTGATGAAGGTGCTGGCCGGGATGATCCTGCCCGACGGCGGCACCGTCTTCGTCCAGCCGGGCGCCCGCCTTGCCTACCTGCCGCAGGAGCCGGACTTCACCGGCTGCGCCACCGTCCAGGACTATGTGGTGCAGGGCCTGCCCGCCGACGAGCGGGACGAGGCGCACCGGGTCGATGCCGTGCTGGACCGGCTGCAGGTGGACGGCACGCTCGACCCCCGCACCCTGTCGGGCGGCGAATCCCGCCGCACCGCGCTGGCCCGCACGCTGGTCGGCAACCCCGACGTCATGCTGCTGGACGAGCCGACCAACCACCTCGACCTGCCCACCATCGAGTGGCTGGAGGAGGAACTTCTGGCCTTCCGCGGCGGCCTGCTGCTGATCAGCCACGACCGCGCCTTCCTCAACCGGCTGGCCAAGCGCACGCTGTGGCTCGACCGCGGCACGGTGCGCGCCACCGACCGCGGCTTCGCAGAGTTCGAGACCTGGCAGGCCGAGGTGTTCGAGGCGGAGGAGGCCGCGGCCCACAAGCTGGACCGCAAGATCGAGAGCGAGATGAAGTGGCTGCGCGAGGGCATCTCCGCCCGGCGCACCCGCAACATGGGACGCGTCCGCAACCTGCTGGACCTGCGCAACGGGCGCGCGGAGCAGATCAAGGGCGGCCAGCAGGCCAAGCTCGCCATTGCCGAGGCGGAGCGCGGCGGCCGGTTGGTGATCGAGGCGACGGGCATCTCCAAGGGCTTCGACACGGCCGACGGCCGCAAGACCATCGTGAGCAACTTCTCCACCCGCATCCTGCGGGGCGACCGGGTGGGACTGATCGGGCCGAACGGCGCCGGCAAGTCCACCCTGCTGAAGATGCTGACCGGCCAGCTCGCGCCAGACGAGGGCACGGTGAAGCTGGGCACCAGCCTCGACGCCGCCTATTTCGACCAGCGGCGCGAGGGGCTGGATCCGGAGGACACCATCCGCAAGGTGCTGTGCCCCTTCGGCGGCGACGCGGTGGTGGTCAACGGCGTGTCGCGGCACGTTGCCGGCTATATGAAGGACTTCCTGTTCGACACGCGGCAGCTGGACAGCCCGGTCAAGGCGCTGTCGGGCGGCGAGCGCAACCGGCTGCTGCTGGCCAGGCTGTTCGCCAAGCCCAGCAACCTGATGATCCTCGACGAGCCGACCAACGACCTCGACATGGACACGCTGGACCTGCTGGAGGACGTGCTGGGCGACTATCAGGGCACGCTGCTGCTGGTCAGCCACGACCGCGACTTCCTCGACCGGCTGGTGACCAGCACCATCGCGCTGGAAGGCGACGGCACCGCCACCGAATATGCCGGCGGCTACTCCGACTATCTGGTCCAGCGCCCGACCAAGGCGGCCCCCGCCACGGCCACGGCAAAGCCGAAGCCCGCCGCCCCGGCGCCCGGCGCCGCCAAGCCGCGCGGCAAGCTGAGCTACAAGGACCAGCGCGAGCTGGACGAGTTGCCGGCCCGCATGGACGGCCTCGGCAGCGAGATCGCCAAGCTGGAGAAGGCGCTGGCCGATCCCGACCTGTTCACCCGCGATCCCGCCAAGTTCCAGAAGACCAGCGAGCAGCTGCACGCCAGACAGGCGGCCCTCGCCGCGGCGGAGGAGCGCTGGCTGGAGCTGGAGGGGATGCGCGAGGAGCTGGAAGGCGGCCGGGCATGACGTTCGTCCACACGCTCCAGGCCCTGGTGGTGATGGCGCTGTGGGGCCTGAACTTCGTCGTGGCAAAATGGGCGCTGGCGGAATTCCCGCCTCTGTTCGTCATGTTCCTGCGCTTCGCCCTGGTGGCGGTGCTGATCATCCCCTTCTTCCGCGTCCCGCGCGACAAGCTGTGGAAGATCGCGCTTCTGTCGGTGACGCTCGGCAGCATCCATTTCCCGATGATGTTCAGCGGGCTCAACGGGATCGACGCCGCCACCGCCTCGCTGGCGGCGCAGGTGCAGGTGCCCTTCTCCTCCCTGCTGGCGGCAGTGGTGTTCAAGGACAAGCTGGGCTGGCGCCGCGGCATCGGCATGGCCGCCGCCTTCGCCGGGGTGGCGGTGATCGCCGGCGAGCCGCGGCTGGGCGAATCGCTTTACTCGCTGCTGCTGATCCTGGCGGCCAGCTTCGCCTTCGCGGTGGCGAGCGTGCAGATGAAGCTGATCGGGGCGGTGAACGGTTTCGCCGTCAACGGCTGGATGGCACTGTTCGCCATGCCGCAGTTGCTGGGCCTGTCGCTGCTGCTGGAACATGGTCAGATGGAGGCGCTGGCCAACTCCACCTGGGTCGGCTGGGCTTCCATTGCTTACATGGCGGTCGCCGTCACCATCATCGCCTATGGCCTGTGGTATCCTCTGCTCGGCCGCTATTCCGTCAACCAGACCATGCCCTATCTGCTGACCGTGCCGGTCTTCGGCGTCGCCAGCGGCGCGCTGCTGATGGGCGATCCGCTGACGGTGAACCTCGCCATCGGCGGGCTGCTGACCATCGGCGGCGTCGCGGTGATCGTCCGGCGGGGGCCGAAGGCGGTCAACCAGACGGTCACCAATCCAACCTGATCCCGGTCCAACCTGATCTGGTCCCGCCTGACAAGATGCAGACATGAGCACCCTCCGCCGGATCGACCGCCCATCCCCCAACCACGGCCCGCGGGCAGAGGGCGCGCGGGTGGAGCTCCTGATCCTGCACTACACCGGCATGCCCACAGCCGCCCATGCGCTGGAGCGGCTGTGCGACCCGGCGGCCCAGGTCAGCGCCCACTACACCGTGGACGAGGACGGCACCGTCTACGCCCATGTCCCGGAGGACCGGCGTGCCTGGCATGCCGGCCGGTCGAGCTGGCACGGCGCCGGGGATGTCAACAGCCGCTCCATCGGCGTCGAGATCGTCAATCCCGGCCACGAGTTCGGCTATCGCCCCTTCCCGCCGGTGCAGATGGCGGCGGTGGCGGAGCTTTGCCTCGGCATCGTGGAGCGGCATGGGATCGCCCCCGCCGACGTGCTGGGGCACAGCGACGTGGCCCCGGCCCGCAAGGAGGATCCGGGGGAACTGTTCGACTGGCAGGGCCTCGCGGCCCAGGGACTCGGGATTTGGCCCGCCCCGGCCCAGGCCGGGTCCCAGCCCGACGACGGTCCGTCGTCCGGGACGGAGATCGCCGCGCTGCTGGGACGCTATGGGTACGACCCGGCCGAACCGCGCAGCCTGCTGGCCTTCCAGCGCCATTTCCAACCGGACAGCCTGACCGGCACCGCCGACGCCGAAACGGTGCGGCGCCTGCGCGCGCTGCTGCGGCAGACCGGGCGTTGATCGCCTGAAGCGGAGATTTGGGATTTGCCCCCACGCCCGCTTCCCTATATGAACGACCCCGCCAGATGGCCGGATGGCCGCCTTCGGTTTCGACCGGGGGAGGAAAGTCCGGGCTCCACGGAAACACGGTGCCGGTTAACGACCGGCGGGGGCGACCCTAGGGACAGTGCCACAGAAAGCAAACCGCCGGCGTTTCGACGCAGGTAAGGGTGAAAGGGTGCGGTAAGAGCGCACCGCGGACCCGGCAACGGGGACGGCACGGTAAACCCCACCGGGAGCAAGACCGAATAGGAGCGGCCCGACCACCGTCCCCGCAACGGGACGGGCGTGGGTCAAGCGCGTTTCCGCGCCGCCGCTCGGGTTGGTCGCGCGAGGCGTCCGGGCAACCGGCGTCCCAGACGAATGGCCATCGCCTGTCCTTCGGGGCGGGATACAGAACCCGGCTTACAGGCCATCTGGCGCTTTCCCATCTCCTTTGACGATACCGCCCTGGATCGGAGCCTCCATCGGGGCACCCGATCCCATGACGCCCCATGGCGGCATCCTTTTGCCCCCGGCCCGCCCCTTTCGATGATGGGGCATGGGACAGCATGGGCGGCTGCCCGCTTCATCCACAGGACGGACGTCCCCTCCCCCTCCCCGGAATCCCACGGCCGGCCGGCCTTTCCCACCGCCGTCCCCAGGATGTGCAAGGTCCCATCCACATTTTCCCCAGACTAATCCACAGCCGGTGGATAACTGTGGGGCGATTTCCCATGCCGTCCCATGCCGGACCGGGCGTTCCCACCCAAGGTCCTATGCCGTCCGAGGGGGTCGATTCGGACGATTGACAAACCATGGAAGTGTAGCATTTTCTTAAAATTCTGGAACGTTCAACGAACGTATGTGGATAACTTTATCCACATCGCAGGAGTCCAGAGGAATACTGCGAAGATTCTGAAAATTCGTACACCAACTTGCCCCGATGCCACAGCCTGACCCAAAAGTCTTGACACCCCCGTCTGAATACTCGGGGGGCCGTTGACGCCCATGCCGTCCCATGCTATCCCAAGAACGCCCATTTAAGGGGGGCTTTTACCCATTCTGGTTAACACCGGGGGTCGAAGCTGAATGGGCCAAGCGGGGCTAGCGCGGGGCACCCGACCGCGCACGGGGGATAGCAGGGGGGATCGCCGGGCCGATGGCCGTTTTCCTGTCCACATACGTCAACAAAGTTGACAGGAAAGGGCGCGTGTCCATCCCGGCACAGTTCAGGCAGTCGCTTGCCAAAACGTCGGCTCCCAGCACCGTCTATCTCTGGCCCTCGCTGAACCACCAGGCGCTGGAAGGCGCCGATCAGGATTATCTCGACGTCCTCTCCGAAAGCCTCGAATCCCCCGACCTCGACGCAGACGAGCGTGACATGATCGAGACCTTCATCTTCGGGAAGCTGGTTCCCGTCTCCTCGGACGCCGAAGGCCGCATCGTCCTGCCCAGGGAACTGGCCGAATTCGCCGGCATCACCGAGGAGGCCGCCTTCATCGGCCGCCGCAAGACCTTCCAGATCTGGGAGCCGGACGCCCTGAAGGCCCACGAGGCGGCGCTGCGCGAGCAGGTCGTGCGCAAGGACATCTCCCTCAGCCAGATCGTCGCCAAGGCCTCCCGCGGCGCCGCCGGCCGGAGCGGGGAGGGCGCCTGATGAGCGACACCCGAATCCATATTCCCGTCCTGCTGGACGAGGTGGTCGCCGCGCTGTCCCCGCGCGACGGCGGCCTCTATGTCGATGGCACCTTCGGCGCCGGCGGCTACAGCCGCGCCCTTCTGCAATCGGCGTCCTGCCGCGTGATCGGCATCGACCGCGACCCCGCCGCGATCGAACGCGGCCGTGCGCTGGCCCGGGAGTTCCCCGGCCGGCTCGAGGTGATCGAGGGCCGGTTCGGCGACATGGGCAAGTTGCTGGGCGAGCATGGCGTCGACAGGGTCGATGGCGTGGCGCTCGACGTCGGCGTCTCCTCCCCCCAGATCGACGAGCCGGAGCGCGGCTTCTCCTTCCGCTTCGACGGCCCGCTCGACATGCGGATGGGACGGGATGGCCCGACCGCCGCCGACGTGGTCAACACCGCCGACGAGGCGGAACTGGCCGACATCGTCTACCATCTGGGCGAGGAGCGGATGGCACGCCGAGTCGCCCGCGCCATCGTCGCCGCCCGCCGCGAGGCGCCGATCGAGCGCACGTCCCGGCTGGCCGAGATCATCCGGTCGGTGGTGCCGAAGGGGAAGGGCGACGGGATCGACCCCGCGACCCGGACCTTCCAGGCCCTGCGCATCCATGTGAACGACGAGTTGGGCGAACTGCGGCGCGGCCTGTCCGCCGCCGAGTCGCTGCTGGCGCCCGGCGGGCGTCTGGCCGTCGTCTCCTTCCATTCGCTGGAGGACCGCGAGGTCAAGGCGTTCCTGCGGGAGCGCTCCTCGCCGCCGCCCTCCCCGTCCCGCCATACGCCAGTGACCGCGGTCGCGGCGCATCATGCATCCTTCCGCCTGCTCTCCCGGAAACCCGTGGACCCGAGCGAGGCCGAAGCCCGTAACAATCCCCGCGCCCGGTCCGCCCGGCTGCGCGCGGCTGAACGTACCGAGGCGCCCGCTTTCCCGGCGTCCGGCAAGGAGGCAGCATGAAAGGCAAGACCTGGTTGTTCTGGGGCGGCCTGATCGCAGCCGCCGGTGGCGTGCTGTTCCAGACCAGCTACGACGTCCAGGATCTTGAGGAGAAGCTCGCCGGGCTGAACCGCAAGATCATTCAGGAACAGGAATCCATCCAGGTCCTGAAGGCCGAGTGGAGCTACCTGAACGATCCCACCAAGCTGGAACAGATGGCCCAGTCCTATCTGGCGCTGCAACCGACGGAGCCGCGCCAGTACATTGCGATGGACATGATCCCGATGCGGCCGGCCGACGCGGTCCCGACGGCCAAGTCCATGCCCGGCCAGACGCCCGGCATCGCTCCGCCCGGCACCACCCCGCTGCCGCCGATGGTCCGCGCGCCCGGCGCCGCCAACCCGCAGGTGGCCGCCGCCCGCGCCCCCGCCACTTCCAACAACAGTGGTGCTGTCGGAATCGTTCCGGTCAGCGCGCCCGCCGGACTGCCGGCTGGTGCCGCGTTGGCGAAGCCGCTGCCGATGGACAAGGCGCTGGAACGCGCGCCGGTCATCGTGCCCACGTCCCTGCCCTCCGCCGGCGGTCTCGCCGACCCGTCCCGCGCCAACCGGATCAAACCGGCAGCCCTGGTTCCCGGCTCCGCCCGCGCGCCGGTGGAGAAGTCCACCGTCCCGGCCGACCGCGCCGTTCCCGCTCCTGCGGCCGGCAAGCTGGCGCCCAACGTTCCGGCCTCGCGTCCGACCGAACTGGCCGCCCGCCCCACCCCTGCGCCCGCGCCGGCAGCCAAGGTGGTCGCCGCGGCCCCGGCGGCCCAACAGTACCAGCCCAAGCCGACCGACAGCCTCGGGCTGCTCGTTGCGCGCCTGGGGGCCAATCGATGAACGGTCACGACCACGGCGGACCGGCCGGCCACGGCCAGCCCGGCGCCAGCACCGGCAGCACCTATGTGCCGCCGCCGGCGCCCTCGCCCTTTCCCCAGCCGGCCCCGCAACCGTCCGCCAAGCCGCGGACCTCGCTGGCCGTCGCGCTGGACCAGAGCCGTTACCGCCTGATGGTGACGGCTGCCGTGGTCACGACCGTCTTCACCGCGATCAGCGTCAAGCTGGCGATGGCCACCCTGCTGGCCGGCGGGGGCGAACCGCGCCCGCATGTCGCCCTGGAACTGGATAACACCACCAACAACCGCGCCGACATCGTCGACCGCAACGGCAACCTGCTGGCGACCTCGCTGGTCACCCAGTCGCTCTACGCCGACCCCAAGCTGGTCTCGCGTCCGGAGGAAGCGGCGCAGAAGCTGGTCGGCGCCCTGCCCGACCTGGATTACAAGGACGTCCTCGGCAAGCTGAGCGGTGACCGCCGGTTCGTCTGGCTGAAACGCAACCTGACACCGAAGCAGCAGGCCGCCGTCCACCGGCTGGGCATTCCCGGCGTCGCCTTCGAGCGGGAGGAGCGCCGCTTCTATCCGGCCGGCCCGCTGACCTCCCACATCGTCGGCTTCACCGGCATCGACAACAACGGCCTTGCCGGCATGGAACAGGGCTTCAACAAGCGGCTGACCGAGGAGCCGGGAACGCCGCTTCAGCTGTCCATCGACCTGCGGTTGCAGCATGTCCTGAAGAAGGAGCTGGCCGCCACGGTTCAGGAGTTCAGCGCCATCGGCGCCGCCGGCATTGTCTTCGACGTGCGCAACGGCGAAGTGCTGTCGATGGTCTCGCTGCCCGACTTCGACCCGCAGGACCCGACCGGACTGAACCCCGACACGCTGTTCAACCGGGCGACGCTCGGCGTGTACGAGATGGGTTCGACCTTCAAGATCTTCAACTCGGCGTTGGCCTTCGACACCGGCAAGATCCGGGTCTCGGACATGTTCGACGCGGCGCATCCGGTCAAGATCGGCCGCTTCACCATCAACGACTACCACAACCTGCATCGCGCCCTGACCGTGGCGGAGGTGTTCCAGCACTCCTCCAACCTCGGTTCCGTGCGCATGGTGCAGCAGGTGGGCGTGGCGGCGCAGAAGGCCTTCATGACCAAGATGGGCTTCACCAAGCCCACCGGGCTGGAGCTGCCGGAAAGCGGCTGGCCGCTGGTACCCAACCCGTGGCGCGAGGTCAACAGCTATACCATCTCCTTCGGCCACGGCATCTCGGTCAGCCCGATGCACACGGTGGCCGCGGCGGCGTCGGTCATCAATGGCGGCCTCTTCCACAAGCCGACGCTGCTGAAGCGCCAGCCCGACGGCGAGGTTCCGACCGAACAGGTGGTGTCGCGCCAGACCTCCGACATGATGCGGCGCATGTTCCGTTTTGTGGTCACCGAAGGCACTGGAAAGTCTGCGGAAGTCAAGGGCTATGTCGTCGGTGGAAAAACCGGCACCGCCGACAAGCAGAAGGGCAAGCATTACCAGAAGAACTCGCGGATGTCGTCGTTCCTGGGCGCCTTCCCGATGAATGATCCGCGCTACATCGTCTATGTGCTGGTCGACGAACCGCAGGCGACAGCCAAGACATACGGCTACGCCACCGGTGGCTGGGTCGCCGCACCGGCGGTCGGCCGCATCGTCAAGCAGATCGGCCCGCTGCTGAACGTGCCGCTGGTGGACGAGAACACGCCGGAGATCCTGAACTCCACCTACCTGAACGCCGCCGGTTCCACCAACTGGCAGCAATCGCTGCCCCCCGTCACCGCCCCACCCCCGCCGAAGGGAAGCACCGTTGCGTCTTTCCCAACTCAGACCAAGCCGCGCTGACGCCACCGCCGGTATGGCCGACCCTGACATTGCCGGGCTGACCGCCGACAGCCGGGCGGTCAGGCCCGGCTTTGTCTTTGCCGCTCTGCCCGGCGTGAAGGCCGACGGACGCGCCTTCATCGCCGATGCGCTCGCCAAAGGTGCCGTCGCCGTACTAGCGCCCGTAGGCACCGCCCTGCCCGCCGGCTCGACCGCTGTCCTGCTGACCGA
Organism: Azospirillum sp. 412522; assembly: GCF_019805165.1. Lineage (GTDB taxonomy): Bacteria > Pseudomonadota > Alphaproteobacteria > Azospirillales > Azospirillaceae > Azospirillum. The sequence continues at coordinate 543,408 of NZ_RWIJ01000001.1, read as the reverse complement.
TCCGCAGCCCCGCCTCGCGTTCGCGCACATGGCCGCCGCCTTCCATGGCGGGCGCCAGCCGGAGACGGTGGTCGCTGTGACCGGCACCAACGGCAAGACCTCCACCGTTCAGTTCGCCGCCCAGATCTGGGCGCGCATGGGCCTGCCCGCCGGCAGCCTGGGCACGCTGGGGCTGCTCGGCCCCGGCCTGCACGGCTATGGCGGGATGACGACGCCGGACCCCGTTTCGCTTCACCGCGACCTCGCCGCCGCCAAGGAAGCCGGCATCGAGCATCTGGCGATGGAGGCATCGAGCCACGGGCTGGAACAGTTCCGGCTGGACGGTGTGGCGATCAAGGCCGCCGGCTTCACCAACCTTACCCTGGACCATCTGGACTACCACGGTACGATGGAAGCGTACCGCGACGCCAAGGCGATGCTATTCCAGCGTGTTCTACCAGAAGGATGCACCGCCGTCCTGAATGCGGATAGTGATGACTTTCGTTTTTTTGCCGCAATTTGTAACGAACGTGGCCACCGCATCCTGTCCTATGGTCTCGCCGGTTCCGAGCTCCGGGTGACCGGGGTGGAGCCGCTGGCCCACGGGCAGCGGCTCTCCCTGTGCCTGTTCGGCCGCGACGTGACGGTGGACCTGCCGCTGGCGGGTCGCTTCCAGGCCTGGAACGTGCTCTGCGCGCTGGGTCTGGTCATCGGCTCCGGCGGCGACGCCGGCCGGGCGCTCGCCACCCTTCCTGCGCTGGAAGGCGTGCCGGGCCGGCTCCAACATGTCGCGACCCACCCCAACGGGGCGACGGTCTACGTCGATTTCGCCCACACGCCGGACGCGCTGGAAACGGTGCTGCTGGCGCTGCGGTCGCACGCCTCGCGCCATCTGGTGACGGTGTTCGGCTGCGGCGGCGACCGCGACCGCAGCAAGCGGCCGGTGATGGGGGCGCTGGCGGCCAAACTGGCCGACCGCGCCATCGTCACCGACGACAACCCGCGGACCGAGGATCCCGCCTTCGTGCGGGGGCAGGTGCTTGCCGGGGCCACCGGGGACCTGGCCGGAAGGCTGGAGGAGATCGGCGACCGGGCCGAGGCGATCCGCACCGCGGTGCGGCAGCTTCAGCCCGGCGACGTGCTGGTCATCGCCGGCAAGGGCCACGAACAGGGACAAACGATCGGCACCGAGGTGCGTCCGTTCGACGACGCGGATGAGGCCCGGAAAGCCGTAGCGGAGGTTGGAGCATGAGCGGGGACAAGACGGATAAGGCGGTCCTTTGGACTGCGGAGGACGCGGCCGCCGCCACCGGCGGGCGTCTGGCCGGCCCGTCGGCCTGGACCGCCACCGGCGTCACCATCGACAGCCGCAAGGTGGCGCCCGGCGACCTGTTCGTCGCCATCCGCGGCCCGAATTTCGACGGGCACGTCTTCGTCGGCGCCGCTCTGGCCGCCGGTGCCGCCGCAGCGATGGTCGACCACCTGCCCGACGGCCTGCCGGCCAATTCGATGGAAGGCGCACCGCTGCTGATCGCCCCGGTCGATCCGCTGGAGGCGATGGCGGCGTTGGGCGCGGTCGCCCGGGCGCATTGCGGCGCGCGCCTCGTCGGGGTCACCGGCTCCGTCGGCAAGACCGGCACCAAGGAGACCCTGCGCCATGTCCTGTCGGCGCAGGCGCCGACCTACGCCACCGAAGGCAGCCTGAACAACCATTGGGGCGTGCCGCTGTCGCTCGCCCGCCTGCCCGCCGACAGCGTCTATGGCGTGTTCGAGCTGGGGATGAACCACGCCGGCGAACTCGGCCCGCTGTCGCGGCAGGTCAAGCCGCATGTCGCCATCGTCACCACGGTCGAGGCGGCGCATCTGGAATTCTTCTCCGGCGTCGAGGCCATCGCCGACGCCAAGGCCGAGATCTTCGAGGGGCTGGACGCCAACGGCGTCGCCGTGCTGAACCGCGACAACGGCCAGTATGCCCGCCTGGCCGCCGCAGCGCGCCGCCACGGACTGACCCACATCTGGAGCTTCGGCACCCATGAGGAGGCCGATGCCCGGCTGGTCGACTGCTCGCTGCATGCCACCTGCAGCGCGGTGACCGCCGTCATCCGCGGCGAGCGGCTGCAATACTGCCTGTCGCAGCCCGGCAGGCACTGGGTGATGAACAGCCTGGCGGTGCTGCTGGCGGTGAAGGCGCTGGGCGCCGATGTCGCAGCGGCCGCGCGTTCGCTGTCGAGCCTTCAGCCGGTCAAGGGCCGCGGCACCCGCAAGCGCATCCGGTTGTCCCAGGGCGCCTTCACCCTGATCGACGAGAGCTACAACGCCAGCCCGGCCGCCATGTCCGCGACGCTGGAGGTGCTGGGCAAGATCGACCCCGGCGCCGGCGGGCGGCGCATCGCCGTGCTGGGTGACATGCGCGAACTGGGCAATCGCGCCGATGCGCTGCACGTCGCTCTGGCCGAGCCGCTGCGCGCCGCGCAGGTCGATGCCGTCTACGCCTGCGGGCCGCACATGAAGATGCTGTTCGACCGCCTGCCGGCGGCGATGCGTGGCGCCTGGACCGAGACCAGCGTGGAGTTGGCGCCCATCGTGACCGGCGCCGTGAAGGGCGGCGACGTTATCATGGTCAAGGGGTCCCTGGGCAGTCGTACAGGTCTGATCGTCGATGCGCTCGCAGCACTCGACAGCGGGCACGAAAGCGAGGACAAAGCCGCCTCCCGAACCACCAACCAGCCGCAGGCCGCGCAGTCCGCGCAAGGCCCGCGAGGCTGACGGACCCAAATGCTCTACAACCTCCTCTTCGGTCTGGCCGACGTCTTCACGCCGTTCAACCTGTTCCGGTACCTGACCTTCCGGACCGGCGGCGCCGTGCTGACGTCGCTCGTCATCAGCTTCGTCTTCTTTCCGCGCCTGATCGCCTGGCTGAAGCGCAAGCAGGGCGAAGGACAACCCATCCGCGCCGACGGCCCCGAGAGCCATTTCAAGAAGAAGGGCACGCCCACCATGGGCGGCCTGATGATCCTGATCGCCATGACGGTCAGCACCCTGCTGTGGGCCGACCTGACCAACGCCTATATCTGGATCGTGCTGCTGGTGACCATCGGCTATGGCCTGATCGGCTTCGGCGACGATTACCTGAAGCTGACCAAGCGCAACACCAAGGGGCTGTCCGGCCGCTTTCGCCTGGGCTGGGAGATCACCATCGGTCTGGTCGCCTCGGCGCTGATCATGTGGGTATCGGCCCCGCCGCTGTCGGGTGGCGTCGCGGTTCCCTTCGTCAAGGACTTCCTGATCCAGCTGTCCTGGTTCTTCGTCCCCTTCGGCGCCTTCATCATGGTCGGCGCCTCGAACTCGGTGAACCTGACCGACGGGCTGGACGGGCTGGCCATCGTGCCGACGATGATCGCGGCCGGCTGCTTCGGCCTGATCTCCTACCTGTCGGGCAACGCCATCTTCGCCAACTACCTGCAGATCCACCATGTCCCGGGGTCCGGCGAACTGGCCGTGTTCTGCGGCGCGCTGGTCGGGGCCGGGATCGGCTTCCTCTGGTACAACGCCCCGCCGGCCATGGTCTTCATGGGCGACACCGGGTCGCTGTCGCTGGGCGGCGCGCTCGGTGCCGTCAGCGTGGTGACCAAGCACGAGATCGTGCTCGCCATCATCGGCGGCCTGTTCGTGCTGGAGACGGTGTCGGTGATCGTGCAGGTCGCCTCCTTCAAGCTGACCGGCAAGCGGGTCTTCCGCATGGCGCCGCTGCACCATCACTTCGAAAAGAAGGGCTGGGCCGAACCGACGGTGGTGATCCGCTTCTGGATCATCGCCTCGATCCTGGCGCTGGTCGGCCTGTCCACGCTGAAGCTGCGGTGAGGGGGGACCGGCGATGATCGACCTGTTCTACATGCAGGAGCTGCCGGTGGCGGTGATGGGGCTGGGCAAGTCCGGCCTCGCCACCGCCCGCGCGCTGCGCGACAGCGGCGCCGAGGTGCGGGTGTGGGACGACAGCCCTGCCTCCCGCGCCGCGGCGGAGGCCGAGGGCTTCGCCGTGGTCGATCTCGCCACCGCCGACCTGTCGGACCTGACCACCATCGTCTGGTCCCCCGGCATCCCCCACACCCATCCCAAGCCGCATCCGGTGGCCGAGCGCGCCCGCGCGCTGGGGATCGAGCTGGTCTGCGACGTCGAGCTGCTGGGCCGGGCGGAGCGCGACTGCGCCTTCATCGGGATCACCGGCACGAATGGCAAATCGACCACCACCACCCTGATCGGCCACATCCTGGCCGCCGCCGGGCGCAAGGCCGCCGTCGGCGGCAATCTGGGCACGCCGGTGCTGACCTTCGATCCGATCGGGTCCGGCGGCACCTGCGTGCTGGAAATGTCGAGCTACCAGCTTGAGCTGACCCACTCCATCACCTTCGACATCGCGGTCCTGCCGAACATCACGCCCGACCACCTCGCCCGCCATGGCGGGATGGAAGGCTACATCGCCGCCAAGACGCTGATCTTCCACCGCCAGACTTGGCCGCGCACCGCGGTGATCGGGGTGGACGACGAGCATTGCCGGAAGATCCACGCCGACCTCGTCGCCGCCGGCGACCAGCGCATCTGGCCGATCTCCGCCCGGGGTCCGGTTGCCGGCGGCGTCTACGCCGCCGACGGCTGGCTGGTCGATGATACCGACGGCGCGACGGTGCGCGTCGTGGAGCTGGCGGCGCTGCCCAGCCTGCTCGGCGCCCACAACTGGCAGAATGCCGCCGCCGCCTTCGCCACCTGCAAGGCCGCCGGCCTGCCGGTGCCGGCCATCGTCGCGGCGATGGCGACCTTCCCCGGCCTCGCCCACCGGCAGCAGCTGGTCGGCACGCTGGAGGGGGTGCGTTTCGTCAATGACAGCAAGGCGACCAACGCCGACGCCACGGAAAAGGCGCTGGCGACCTTCGACCCGATCTACTGGATCCTCGGCGGACAGGCCAAGGATACCGGGCTGAACGGGCTGGAGGGCTATATGGGTCGCGTGCGGCACGCCTTCCTGATCGGCGAGGCGCAGGACCAATTCGCCGCATGGCTCGATGCGCAGGGCGTTGCGTATACACGCTGTGGAACGCTGGATGTCGCGACCGCGAAAGCGGCCGGACTGGCCCTGGCGGAGGGGCTGGAGGGCTCTTGCGTGCTGTTGTCCCCAGCTTGCGCGTCCTGGGACCAGTTTGCCAATTTCGAGAAGCGCGGCGAAGCCTTCGCGGCCTATGTCGCGAACATCGTCGCGGCGCATGAGAATGCCGGGGACGGCAGCAGCGGGGGCGTTGCATGATCACCTTCGACCGCACCGACCAATCGATCTTCGGCCGCTGGTGGTGGACCGTCGACCGCTGGCAACTGGGCGCCGTCGCCCTGCTGATGTTCCTCGGCACCGTCCTGATCACCGCGGCCAGCCCGCCGGTGGCCGAGCGCATCGGCATCCAGGACACCTTCTATTTCGTCGAACGCCACGTGATGATGCTGATCCCGGCGATCGCCATCATGATCGGCGTCTCGCTGCTCAGCCCTCGCGGCGTGCGGCGGGTGGCGCTGGGGGTGTTCCTGATCTCGGTGCTGCTGGTCTACGCCACCCTGGTGGTGGGCGTGGAGATCAAGGGTGCGCGCCGCTGGATCCATATCCCCGGCCTGTCGATCCAGCCGTCGGAGTTCGTGAAGCCAGCCTTCGCCGTGGTCGCGGCCTGGTTGTTCTCGCTGTCGCGCACCAACCCCGGCTTTCCGGGCGCGCTGGTGTCGATGGCGCTCTACGGCATCACCATGGCCGGCCTGATCCTCCAGCCCGACCTGGGCATGACCTTCGTCGTCTCCGCCGTCTGGTTCACCCAGTTCTTCCTGGCCGGGTTGAACCTCGTGCTGGTGATGGGTCTCGGCGGGCTTGGCGTGGTCGGGCTGGTCGGCGCCTATTACACGCTGCCGCACGTCACCAGCCGCATCAACCGCTTCCTCGATCCGCATGCCGGCGACAATTATCAGGTCAACCGCTCGCTGGAGGCCTTCGCCAACGGCGGGCTGATGGGCACCGGCCCCGGCCAGGGCACGGTGAAGTTCTACCTGCCCGACAGTCATGCCGACTTCATCTTCGCGGTCGCAGGCGAAGAGCTGGGCTTGATCTTCTGCCTGGGGTTGGTGGTTCTGTTCGCCTTCGTCGTGCTGCGTGGATTCGCGCGCGTCTTCAACGACAACAACTACTTCGTCCTGCTGGCCGCCGCCGGCCTTCTGATCCAATTCGGTCTTCAGGCGGCGATCAACATGGGTTCGTCCTTGCATCTTATGCCGACCAAGGGCATGACCCTGCCCTTCATCTCCTACGGCGGCTCCTCGCTGCTCGCTCTCGGGTTCGGCATGGGTATGGTTCTGGCACTGACACGCAAACGCTTCGGCCCCGCGGAATGAGGAGGCCGACCGACTTGAGCGCGACAGGCTTCAATGCGGGCTTCGACGCGGACGCCAACAAGGTGATCGTGCTGGCCGCCGGCGGCACCGGCGGGCACATGTTCCCGGCCGAGGCGCTGGCGCGCGAGCTGCTGGCCCGAGGCCGCGCCGTGACCCTGGTCACCGACAAGCGCGGCCATGCCTTCGGCGAGAACCTGCCGGAGGTGCCGGTGCACCGCATCCGCGCCGCCTCGCCCGGCGCCGGGATCGTCGGCAAGCTGAAGGCCGCCCTGCAGATGGGCCTCGGCCTGCTGGAGGCGCGGGCGCTGATGCGCCGTCTCGACCCAGCCGCGGTCGTCGGCTTCGGCGGCTACCCGTCGGTCCCCACCGTCTACGCCGCCATCCAGTCGAAGCTGCCGGCCCTGCTGCACGAGCAGAACGCGGTGCTGGGCCGGGCCAACCGGATGCTGATCGCAGGCGCCAGCCGCATCGCGGTCGCGTTCCCGAACATCGAGAAGCTGGGCGGGGCGCAGCGCGCCAAGATCGTCCGTACCGGCAACCCGGTTCGCCCGGCCGTCGCCGCCCGCCGCCCGTCCCCCTACGAGGCGCCCGGTGCCGCCGGCCCCGTCCGCCTGCTGGTGATGGGCGGCAGCCAGGGCGCCCGCATCTTCTCCGAGGTGATCCCGGCGGCACTTGGCCTACTGCCCGAGGCCATGCGCGCCCGCATCCATCTGGCGCAGCAATGCCGCCCGGAGGATCTGGAGGCCGCGCGCGACGCGCTGGAGCCGCTGGGCCTCGCCCGGCTGGAGTTGCAGACCTTCTTTCACGACGTGCCGGAGCGGCTGACCGCCTGCCACCTCGCCGTCACCCGCGCCGGGGCCTCCACCATCGCCGAGCTGACTTGCGTCGGCCGTCCGGCGATCCTGGTGCCCTACCCGCACGCCACCGATGATCACCAGACCGCCAACGCCCGCCATCTGGCGGAGGCCGGCGCCGCCTGGCTGGTGCCGCAGCCCTCCTTCACCGCCCAGGCTTTGGCCGAGCGGCTGTCCGCCCTGCTGGCCGATCCGCAGGCGCTCGCCGCCGCGGCCCGCGCCGCCCATGGCTGGGGCACCGCCGACGCCGCCACCGCGCTGGCGGACGCCGTGCTGGCGATGCTGGACGCCGGCCCGCCCGCTCTCGATCACGCTCACTCCGATCACGCTCACTCCGACCACGACCAATCCCAACACGCCCGGCGCTCATCCGCCGGTGCCAGCGCCAAGGGGGCCGCGGAATGATGAAACCCATGCGGAATCTGATCCGGCCGACGCCACGGCCGCTGCAGGACTGGCCGGCGGACATGACGCGGACCGAAGGCGGCTGGTACAACCGTCCGGGCTGTCCGCTGGTGCCGCGCTTCCTCGCCGAAGGCGGCTTCCTGCGCGATCGCCTGTCGATGATCCACGGATCGCAACCTCTTCCCAACGACCTGTCCGACGGGGCGGTCGACGCCACCCTTCGCCTGATGCTTCGCCGCGGAAAGTAAGCCTGACATGCGCGCCCTCCCCCTCTCGATCGGCACCATCCACTTCGTCGGCATCGGCGGCATCGGCATGAGCGGCATCGCCGAGGTGCTGCGGAACCTGGGCTACACCGTCCAGGGGTCCGACCTCGCCGAGAACGCCAACGTCAAGCGCCTGCGCGAGCTGGGCATCAAGGTGTTCGTCGGCCATCGCGGCGAGAACATCGCCGGTGCGGCCGTGGTCGTCGTCTCCTCCGCCGTCAAGCGCGACAATCCGGAAGTGGTGGCCGCCCGCGCCGCCCTGGTGCCGGTGGTCCGCCGCGCCGAGATGCTGGGCGAGCTGATGCGTCTGAAATGGGCCATCGCCATCGGCGGCACCCATGGCAAGACCACGACCACCTCGATGGTCGGCCATATGCTTGAGCACGCCAACCTCGACCCGACGGTCATCAACGGCGGCATCATCAACGCCTACGGCTCCAACACCCGACTGGGCACCGGCGACTGGATGGTGGTCGAGGCGGACGAGAGCGACGGCACCTTCGTGAAGCTGCCGGCCTGCATCGCCGTCGTCACCAACATGGATCCGGAGCATCTGGACTTCTACGGCACCTTCGACAACGCCCGGGCCGCCTTCGACAGCTTCGTCCAGAACATCCCCTTCTACGGCTTCGCCGCGCTGTGCATCGACCATCCCGAGGTGCAGGCGATGATCCCCCGCGTCTCGGACCGCCGCATCGTCACCTACGGCTTCTCGCCGCAGGCCGACATCCGCGCGGTCAACGTCGAGCTGGGTCCCGACGGCGCCAAGTACGACGTGCTGATCTACGACCGCCACACCGGCGAGAGCCGCGCCATCGCCGGCGTGCGCCTGCCGATGTACGGGCCGCACAACGTCCAGAACTCGCTGGCCTGCTTCGCGGTGGGCAACGAGATGGGCCTGCCCGACGTGGTGATGCGCGACAGCATGGCAAAGTTCCAGGGGGTGAAGCGACGCTTCACCAAGACCGGCGAGGCCAACGGCATCACCGTCATCGACGATTACGGCCACCACCCGGTGGAGATCGCCGCCGTGTTGAAAGCGGCGCGCACCGCCGGCACCGGCCGCACCATCGCCGTGGTCCAGCCCCACCGCTATTCCCGCCTCGCCGCCCTGTTCGAGGAGTTCTGCACCTGCTTCAACGACGCCGACGCCGTGATCGTCGCCGACGTCTATGCCGCCGGCGAGGCGCCGATCGAGGGCGTCAGCCGCGACAGCCTGGTGGAGGGGCTGCGCATGCACGGCCACCGCCATGTCGTGGCATTGCACAACCAGCAGGAGCTGGCACAGGTGGTGCGCGAGATGGCCAAGCCCGGCGACTTCGTCGTCTGCCTGGGCGCCGGCAACATCACCCAATGGGCGAACGCCCTGCCGGGCGAGCTGACCGCCCTCTACGGCGCGACGCGATGAAAGTGGCGGCCCGCATGAGCACTCCTGACGGCCACTTGCCCAGTGGGCATTTGATGGAGCGGATGCCTGCCGTGCGCGGCCGGCTGACCGCCGACGCCCCGCTGGCGCCCGTGACATGGTTCCGCGTCGGTGGCCCGGCAGAGGTGATGTTCCGCCCGGCCGACGCCGACGACCTTGCCGGCTTCCTGGCCGCCCTGCCCGCCGAGGTGCCGGTGACGGTGATCGGCGTCGCCTCCAACCTGCTGGTGCGGGACGGCGGCGTGCCGGGAGTCACGATCCGGCTCGGGCGCGGCTTCACCGACATCGCGGCAGACGGGATGACTCTGGCGGCGGGAGCCGCGGCGCTCGACCTCAACGTCGCCATGGTCGCCCGCGACGCCGGTGTCGCCGGGCTGGAGTTCCTCTCCGGCATTCCCGGCACCATCGGCGGCGCCCTGCGCATGAACGGCGGCGCCTATGGCCGCGAGCTTGCCGACGTGCTGGTCTCCGCCACCGCCGTTGCCCGTGACGGCCGGCGGCTGGAGTTCAGCCATGCCGGCATGGGCTTCACCTACCGACACAGCACGGCACCGGAGGACTGCATCTTCACCGGCGCCGTCCTGCGCGGCGAGCCCGGCAACCCGCTGGAGATCGCGCGGCGCATGGCGGAGATCTCCGACAAGCGCGCCGACAGCCAGCCGGTCCGCTCCCGCACCGGCGGTTCGACCTTCAAGAACCCTGCCCCTGAAATATCCGGGGGCCACAAGGCCTGGGAGCTGATCGACAAGGCCGGTTGCCGCGGTCTGTCCATCGGAGACGCCCAGGTCTCCGAAAAGCATTGCAACTTCCTGATCAACAACGGCACGGCCACCGCCTCCCAGTTGGAAGCGCTGGGCGAGGAGGTCCGCCGCCGCGTGTTCGAGACCAGCGGCGTCACGCTGGACTGGGAAATCAAGCGCATCGGCATTGCCACCGCCGAAGGAAGCATCGTCCAATGACCGAAGCCCTGCTCCACGCCCACAAGAAGCATGTCGCCGTCCTGATGGGTGGCTGGTCGGCCGAGCGCGAGGTGTCGCTGGTCAGCGGGGCCGGCGTCGCCAAGGCGCTGGAGGAGGAAGGCTACCGCGTCACCGCCATCGACGTGCAGCGCGACCTGGGCGGGCTGATGCACGCCCTGTCCACCCCGCGCCCCGACGTGGTGTTCAACGCCCTGCATGGCCGCGGCGGCGAGGACGGGACGATCCAGGGCGTGCTGGAGTTCCTGGGCCTGCCCTACACCCATTCCGGCGTCCAGGCCGCCGCCGTCGCCATGGACAAGGCAATGACCAAGCGCGTGCTGGACACCGTCGGCATCCGCTCGCCGAAGGGCATGGTGCTGTCCCGTGGGGAGATCACCGGCGGCAGCCACCCCATGCCGGCGCCCTATATCGTCAAGCCTGTGGACGAAGGCTCGACCGTTGGCGTAACCCTGGTCCGCGAGGGGCAGAACAGCCCGGTCGGCGACGCGTGGACTTTTGGCGAACGCGCGCTGGTCGAGGAGTTCATCCCCGGTCGCGAGCTGACCGTGGGCGTCATGGGTGACCGCGCTTTGGCGGTGACCGAGATCGTCTTTCAGGCTCAGGTCTACGACTACACCGCGAAATACAGCGCCGGCCACGCCGTCCACACCATCCCCGCCGCGATCCCCGAGGCCGTGGCGGAGGAGGCGAAGCGGGTGGCGGTGCTGGCGCACCAGACCCTGGGCTGCCGGGGCGTGTCGCGCAGCGACTTCCGCTGGGATGACGGCCGGCCGGGAACGGACGGTCTGTACTTCCTGGAGATCAACAACCAGCCGGGCATGACGCCCCTGTCGCTGGTGCCCGAACAGGCGGCGCATGTGGGGATCACCTACGGCGCGCTGGTCGGCTGGCTCGTGGAGAATGCCGCATGTCAGCTCGCCTGATGGCCAACCCGGACTTCCGCGCCGCCGCCGCCGGCGCGCGCGCGCGGGACGAGATGCCGACCCCGCCGCGCGCCATGGCCGCGTCGGCGGAGAAAGGCAAACGGCGCCGCGCCTGGCCGCGCTGGACCCGCTCCGCCGTCAAGGCGGCACTGCTGCTGGTGCCGGTGCTGGGGCTGACCGCCGCCGCCGGATCGACCTGGAAGCGCGGCAACCTGGCCGACACGCTGGAGGCGGCGCGGGACAGCGTCATCCGGACGACCGGCGACATGGGCTTCCGCCTGTCGGAGATCCTGGTGGTCGGCCGCAGCGAGACCGAGCGCGACGTCGTCCTCGACGCGCTGGGCGTCCGTCGGGGCGAGCCGATCCTGTCCATCGACCTCGCCGACGCCAAGCAGCGGCTGGAGGAACTGCCCTGGGTGTCCTCGGCCTCCATCGAGCGGCGGCTGCCCGGCTTCCTCTACATCCGCCTGTCCGAACGCCAGCCGATGGCGATCTGGCAGCATGACCGCCAGTTCACCGTCATCGACCGCGCCGGCCGGCCGCTGGCCGATGCGGCGGAGCTGGCGCGCCGCGGCAATCAGCGGATCGACACCCTGCCGCAGGTGATCGGCGCCAACGCCCCGCAGCAGGTCCATACCCTGCTGTCGGCGCTGGAGGGCGCGCCCACCATCGCGCCGATGCTGTCCTCGGCCAGCTGGATCAGCGACCGCCGCTGGAACCTGCAGCTCGGCAACGGCGTGACGGTGAAGCTGCCGGAAGGCAATGCCGAGATGCGCCGCGCGCTGCGCCAGTTGGAGCAGATGCACACGGCCAGCCATGTGCTGGACCGCGACATCGTCGCCATCGACCTGCGCCTGCCCGACAAGGCCGCGATCCAGACGTCCGCGACCGCCCAGCTTCCGGGTTGGGAGGACGACACGAAGAAGAAGAACGGCAAGAAATCGTAAGACCGGCGGGCGTTTTCGGGGAAGCGCCCGCCGCCGGCGAATGGGAGCAGAGGGAAGTCTTGGGGGGCATGTTCGGGATGGGATTCAACGGCGCCAAGAAGCCGAAGCGGCCGAGCCGTGGCGGGATCGTCACGGCGCTCGACGTCGGCTCGACGAAGGTGTGCTGCGTCATCGCGCGGATGGAGGAGCCCGGCTCCCTCCGCGTGATCGGCGTCGGCCATCAGATCGCCACGGGCATCCGCGCCGGGACCATCATCGACATGGAGGCGGCGGAGACCTCGATCGGTGCCGCCGTACATGCCGCCGAACAGATGGCCGGCGAGACGGTGCATGACGTGGTCGTCAACCTGTCGATGGGCCATCCGCGCTCCCACGCCTTCACCGCCAGCGTTCCGGTCTCCGGCCAGGAGGTTACGGAGGGCGACATCCGCCGCGCCATGGCCCATGCCCGCACCCTCCAGGCCGGCCCCGATCAAGCGCTGATCCACACCATTCCGCTGGGCTTCACGCTCGACGGCAGCCGCGGCATCCGCGACCCCAAGGGGATGAGCGGCCATACGCTGGGCGCCCAGCTGCATGTCGTCACCGCCGCGGCCGGCGCCATCCGCACGCTGCACGCCTGCATCGCCCGCTGCCATCTGAACATCGAGTCCATCGTCGTCAGCCCCTTCGCCTCCGGCCTCGCCTGTCTGGTCGAGGACGAGATGGAGATGGGCGCGGCCTGCGTCGACATCGGCGGCGGCGGCACCACCCTCTCGATCTTCGCCGAAGGCAACCTGGTGTGGACCGGCTTCGTCCCCCTGGGCGGCCGGCATGTCACCAACGACATCGCCCATGGGCTGGCCACGCCGCTGGCCCATGCCGAGCGGCTGAAGGTGCTCTACGGCAGCGCCCGGGTGAACCCGGCCGATGAGCGCGAGATGATCGAGGTGCCGCAGATCGGCGAGGACGAACGCAGCGGCAGCGGCACCGCCAGCCACCCGCGCTCCTTCCTGGTCAGCATCATCCAGGCGCGGATGGAAGAGATCTTCGAAGAGGTGCGCAGCGCCATCGAGCAGTCCGGCCATTCCCAGCTGGTCGGCCGCCGCGTCGTGCTGACCGGTGGCGCCAGCCAGCTGCCCAACACGCGCGAGATGGCAGCCCCCATCCTGGACAAGCAGGTCCGCATCGCCCGTCCCACCCGGATCGCCGGCCTCAACGAGGCGCATGGCGGCCCGGCCTTCTCGACGGTGGCGGGCCTTCTCCTACATGCCGTCCGCAATCCGACGGAGCTGATGGTGACCGGCCAAGAGGCGGTCGCGTCCACCGGACTCCTCGGCCGCGTCGGCCTGTGGCTGCGGGAGAATCTGTAATGATCCTTCCCGCATCCGCCATTCACCGATTCCCGAACGGACAGACACCGGACACAACCGGGCGCCGGTCGCGGCATATCAAACATCAAACCCAACGAAAACAGGTTGTGGAGGCCTGAATAGAATGATCAACGTGACCATCCCCCAGATTGAGCCCGAGTTGAAGCCGCGCATCACCGTGTTCGGCGTCGGCGGCGCCGGCGGCAATGCCGTCAACAACATGATCAAGTCGAACCTGGAAGGCGTGGACTTCGTCGTCGGCAACACCGACGCGCAGGCGCTGAAGGGTTCCTTGTGCGAGAAGCGCATCCAACTCGGCACCGGCACCACCCGCGGCCTCGGCGCCGGCTCCAAGCCGGATGTCGGCCGTGCGTCGGCCGAGGAGCAGATCGACGAGATCGTCCAGTATCTCGAAGGCTCCAACATGGTGTTCATCACCGCCGGCATGGGCGGCGGCACCGGCACCGGTGCGGCGCCGGTCATCGCGCGCGCCGCCCGCGAGCGAGGCATCCTGACCGTCGGCGTCGTCACCAAGCCCTTCCATTTCGAAGGCGGTCACCGCATGCGGCTGGCGGAAGGCGGCATCGCCGAGCTTCAGCAGTATGTCGACACCCTGATCATCATCCCGAACCAGAACCTGTTCCGCATCGCCAACGAGAAGACGACCTTCGCGGACGCCTTCAAGATGGCCGACGACGTTCTGCATTCGGGCGTGCGCGGCGTCACCGACCTGATGGTGATGCCCGGCCTGATCAACCTGGATTTCGCCGACATCCGGTCCGTGATGACCGAGATGGGCAAGGCGATGATGGGCACCGGCGAGGCCGGCGGCGAACGCCGCGCCATCGAGGCCGCCGAGGCCGCCATCTCCAACCCGCTGCTGGACGACGTGTCGATGAAGGGTGCCCGCGGCGTCCTCATCAACATCACCGGCGGCTACGACATGACCCTGTTCGAGGTCGACGAGGCGGCCAACCGCGTCCGTGACGAGGTCGATCCCGATGCCAACATCATCTTCGGCTCGACCTTCGATGCCTCGCTGGACGGCATGATGCGCGTGTCGGTCGTTGCCACCGGCATCGACGCCGCGGCGATGAGCAACCCGCGCACCCTTCACCCGGTCAACCTGTCGCTGGTCCCCGGCGACCGCGCCAAGAAGCCGGCCGCTCCCGGCAACCTGACCGGCGCCCCCGCTCCGGCCGCCGCCCAGGGTTCGACGATTCCCAGCGCCGCCGCCGGCCTGCGCACGCCGCAGCCGGTTACCGCCGGTGCCGCCGCGATCCAGCACGATCCGGCTCAGCTGCAGCCCAGCCATCCGCAGGCTCCCCAACAGCATGTCGAAGCGCCCAAGCCGGCCGCCGGCCCGCTGCATGGCGAGAACCAGGGCGGCCATTTCTTCGCGCCGAAGCCGGCCGATGCCGGCCCGCGCCAGCCGGTGACCGTCGGTGCCGCCCCGCAGCCGACGCAACAGCAGCCGTTCCACCCGCAGCACGCCCCGCAGGCGCCGCAGATGCAGGGGCATCATCAGCCCCAGCAGCAGCCGCAGCACCAGCCGCAGCAGCCGGCTCCGATGGCACAGCCGCAGCACCACCATGCCGCTCCGCAGGGCCATCAGCATCCCGGCGGCCTGTCCGTCGGCCCCGCCCCGGCTCCTGCGCCGGAGCCGGTGCCGGCCCGCAAGGGCAACTTCCTGTTCGGTCTGGTGACCGGCCTCGGCCGCAAGTCCGAACCGGCGCCGCAGCCGGCCCCCCAACCGGCCCCGCAGGCCTACCAGCCGCAACCGGCCCCGCAGCAGCAGGCCTATCAGCCGGCCCCCCAGGCCTATCCGCAACAGCAGCCCGCCTACCCGCAGCCGCCGCAGGCACCCCACCAAGGCTACCCCGCCGGCCAATATCCGGCGGCTCCGCAGCCGCAGCAGCCGGTCTATGCGCCGCAACAGGCCGCTCCGCAGCAGGCGCCGGGCTATCCGTCCGCTCCGCAGCCGCAGGCTCCGGCTCCACGGGTTGATGCCAAGCCCGGCGAACAGGAGGAGTTGGACATCCCGGCCTTCCTGCGCCGTCAGGCCAACTGAGCGGACCTGAACCGATCTTGGCCGCCCTGTCCGACGCCTTGTCCGACATGACGGCCGGCCGATCCCGGCGAAAGCCGGAGATAACCGCCGTCGCCGCAGCCTCCTAATCGCGGCGTCGGCGGCTCCACAACCTGACCGAACCTATCGGACCCCGGTGACGCCGTCGTGCGTCGCCGGGGATTTTTTATTGTCCATTTTGTGCGCGGTCTTACTGATTGCTTGTGTTGCGCATCACTTTTGCCCTGCAACAAACGGTAACAATGAGTGATTTGCCGATTTCCGAGCCCGGGTGTTACCTATCAGCATGGTCGAAAGCGAAAGCCGCCGGCGTGATGATCTCCAGAGATCAGGCGACGCGGCACGCTGGAAACCTCTCCTTCACGACCAAGATGGAAAAGACATCGTGGCCAACAATCGCAGCAACGTGGACGGCATGTTCCAGCAGACCCTGAAGAAGTCGGTGACCATCGCCGGTGTCGGGCTGCATTCGGGCGTCATCGTCACGCTGACGATTTCGCCGGCCGATGCGAATTCCGGGATCACCTTCCTGCGTACCGACCTCCGTGGTGCCGCCGCCGTCATTCCGGCGCGCTGGGACACGGTGGTGGACACGCGCCTGTGCACCGTGATCGGCAACGAGCACGGCACCACCATCGGCACGATCGAGCATCTGATGTCGGCGCTGGCCGGCTGCGGCATCGACAACGCCATCGTCTCGCTGGACGGCATCGAGGTGCCGATCATGGACGGCAGTGCCGCCGCCTTCGTCGCCGCCATCGAACAGGCCGGCGTCGCCGTGCAGAAGTCGCCTCGCCGCTTCATCCGCATCCTGAAGCCGGTCGCCATCGGCGACGGCGTCAAGAGCGCGTCCTTCACGCCCGATGACGCCACCAGCTACAGCTTCGAGATCGACTTCGACAGCGCCGCCATCTCGCGCCAGTCCCGCGCGCTGGAGATCGATACCGACAGCTTCAAGGATGAGATCAGCCGCGCCCGCACCTTTGGCTTCCTGCACGAGGTCGAAGGGCTGCGCAAGATGGGCCTTGCCCGTGGCGGCTCGCTGGACAACGCGGTGGTCATCTCCGGCGACACGGTGATGAACGCCGAGGGCCTGCGCTTCAAGGACGAGTTCGTGCGCCACAAGATCCTGGACGCCGTCGGCGACCTGTATCTGGCGGGCGCGCCCATCGTCGGCCATTTCCACGGCGTGCGTTCGGGCCACGCCCTGAACAACCAGCTGCTGCGCGCTCTGTTCGCCGACCGCAGCGCTTGGCGCTACGAGACGGCAGTGTCGCTGCCGGTCGCGCGCCGTGGCCTGGAGCAGTTGGCGGTCGCCTGATCGATCTTATTTTCCTGGAATGTCTGCCCCTGCCCTCCCCTCTCGGGGAGGGCTTTTTCTTTGCACGCACTCCCCTCCCCCGCTGGAGTGAGAGTCGCGAAAGAAAGAAAAGCGCCCTCCCCTTTCGGAACAGGCTCTGCCTACGAGTTCGGGATATCTACAATTCCAGAGTTGTTTCAATATTTTAGGTAATTTTCTTCAGATCGCGCTTCTGGCAAGCGAAGGGAAATTGGGCAGCCCCCTACTCCACGGCAGCCAGCTCCGCACCGTTGTCGGCATATTCACCGAAACGGGTATCTTCCTTCAGGATATGCTTGCCCAGCCAGTCGGAGCAGAACAGGAACACCTCCTCGCCACTGATCCGCCCGCCGTCCGCGCGGAACTCGTCCCGGTAGCTTTCGACCTGCCGGGTCAGATTGTCATGCAGGGCCTTGTGCGCGGCGAATGTCGGATAGTTCAGCCGGGCCATCTGCGCCTCCTCCTCGGCGAAATGATGGCGGGTATAGGCGATCAGTTCGTTCAGGATGGCTTCGATCAGCGCGGGGTCCTGGCGGTTGGCCTCGTCATACAGCTTGTTGACGATGGCGATCAGGACGCGGTGATCCTCGTCCAGCGCGTCGTTGCCCACGCTCATCCAGCGCGACCACTGAATTGGCTCCATGGCGTTTTCCCCCTTCGTTGGCTGCCGGGCAGGCGGATGCGGGCGTTGACCGCCTGTCGGCACCGCCCCGCTTCAGGGTCGGGCCACCTGCTCGGCATCGTTTCACTTTTTCCTATAAGCGTTTTCTGATCTCACTCCCTTCGATCCGCGTCCGTCAATCCGGGCGAACGGGGATGCGACATTTTGGCGGACGTGTGAAAGGGGTGCGGTCAACCACCGATCTTGGTCAGCCACTCGTCCTCGGTCAGGATCTCGACGCCCAGATCCTTGGCCTTGGCGGCCTTGCTGCCGGCATCGGCTCCAGCAACCAGATAGTCGGTCTTGCCGGAGACGGAACCGGCGACCTTGGCGCCCAGCGATTCGGCGCGGGCCTTCGCTTCCGACCGGGTCATCCGCTCCAGCGTGCCGGTGAAGACCACCGTCTTGCCGGCGATGGGGGAGTTGCTGGCCCTCGGCACCTCGGCCTCCAGCACGGTCAGCCGCTCCATCAGCTCACGGACGATGGCGAGGTTGCGCTCTTCGGCGAAGAAGCCGGCCAGTTCCTCCGCCGCCACTTCCCCCACGTCCGGCGTGGCGACGAGGTCGAGCCAGGCCTGCCGCGGCGCCTGCGCCACAGCACGCTCCATCGCCGCCCGCCAGTCCGACAGAGAACCGTAGCGGGCGGCCAGCGCCTGGGCGGCGCGCGTGTTCAGCCGCTTGATGCCGAGCGAACCGATGACGGTCTCCAACCTCAACGCGTCGTTGCCGGCATAGAAGTCCAGCTTGGAGCCGCTCTCCGGATCGGCAAACCAGGCGAGGATGGTGTCGGCTGTGACCGGACCGACACCGCTCAGCGCATGCAGGTCCCTCCATTCCTGACCAGGCATCGCCTGTTCCGCCGCCAGCATGCCGTCGACCCAGCCCGGCATCGTCCTGTACTGGCGGGCCAGCGACTTGGCCGTCACCTCGCCGACATGGCGGATGCCGAGCGCGTAGATCACCCGGTGCAGATCGATGCCGTTGCGGCGCTGCCCGATCGCCTTGAACAGGTTCTGGACCGACTTCTCCTTCCAGCCCGGCCGGCCGATCAGCTCGACCCGGCCTTCCAGGGTGAAGATGTCGGCCGGCGACTTGATGAAGCCCTCGTCCCAGAACTCCTCGATGATCTTCTCGCCCAGCCCTTCGATGTCGAAGGCATCGCGGGAGACGAAATGGCGGAGCCGCTCCTTCGCCTGGGCGGCACAGATCAGGCCGCCGGTGCAGCGGCGCACCACCTCGCCCGCCTCGCGGATGGCGAGGCTGCCGCAGACCGGGCAGGTCTCCACCGGGACGTAAGGCTCCGAGTCGGCGGGGCGCTGCGACAGCACCACCTCCACCACCTGCGGAATGACGTCGCCGGCCCGCTGCACAACCACGAGGTCGCCGACACGGATGTCCTTGCGGGCGATCTCGTCCTCGTTGT
Source organism: Azospirillum sp. 412522 (assembly GCF_019805165.1). Lineage (GTDB taxonomy): Bacteria > Pseudomonadota > Alphaproteobacteria > Azospirillales > Azospirillaceae > Azospirillum. Next base: position 524,350 of record NZ_RWIJ01000001.1, on the reverse strand, counting down.
GCAGGGTGGCACGGCTGACCACCACGCCGCCGACGGTGATGTCCTCCAGTTCCGCCACCGGGGTCAGCGCGCCGGTGCGGCCGACTTGGATGGTGATCGCCTTCAGCCGGGTCTGCGCCTGTTCGGCCGGAAACTTATGGGCGATGGCCCAGCGCGGCGCCCGGCTGACGAAGCCCAGCCGCTGCTGGAGCTCCAGGCTGTCCACCTTGTAGACGACGCCGTCGATGTCGAAGGGCAGGCCGGCGCGCCGCCGGCCGATGCCCTCGTAATAGGCCAGCAGCTTGTCCTTGCCGTCGCACAGCTCGGCCGGGCGGTTCAGCTGGAATCCCCATCCCTTCAGCCGCTCGCGGATGCCCCATTGGGTTTCGGCGATCGGCTCCGACACCTCGCCCAGCGCATAGCCGAAGAAGCAAAGCGGCCGGCCGGCGGTGATGGAGGGATCGAGCTGCCGCAGGCCACCGGCCGCCGCGTTGCGCGGGTTGGCGAACAGCTGCTCTCCCTTCTCTGCGCGGGCGGCATTCATCGACAGGAAGTCGTCGCGGTTCATATAGACCTCGCCACGGACCTCCAGCACAGCCGGGAAGGGGGCCGGCAGGCGGTGCGGCACGTCGCGGATGGTGCGGACATTGGCGGTGACGTTCTCGCCCTCCGCGCCGTCGCCGCGGGTGGCGGCCAGCACCAGCTCGCCTCGCTCGTAACGCAGGGAGCAGGAAAGGCCGTCGATCTTCGGCTCCGCCACGAAGGTCAGCGGAGCGTCGTCGGACAGGCCGAGGAAACGGCGGACGCGGGCATCGAATTCCGCCACGTCCTCCGGTGCGAAGGCGTTGCCCAGCGACAGCATCGGGATGGCGTGGCGGACCTTGCCGAAGCCGGCTGCCGGCGCGGCGCCGACGCGCAGGCTGGGCGAATCGGCCCGGCGCAGAGCAGGGTAACGGGCCTCGATGGCGAGGTTGCGGCGGACCAGCGCGTCATAGTCGGCGTCGGAAATCTCCGGCTGGTCCTGCTGGTGATAGAGCCGGTCATGGTGGGCGATCTCGGCGGCCAGCGCCGCCAGTTCCGCGGCGGCCTGTTCCGGCGTCAGGGCATCGACGGCGATGCTGCGGGGATCGGGCGGCGTGTCGAACAGGTCCTGCATGGCGCGTCTCGTGACGAATCGGGGGCTTCCGGAGAAGGGCCGCGCAGGATAGCGCCTGGGAACGGGTTTCGGGAGTCTGTCGGGATGGGGATCGCATCGCGCCACCGCATCGTGCGGCGGCCGACGAAAGCCCCTATATACTATGGGCACACCCTTCGGAGTCCGTTGGCCTGATGAGCAAAGCCTATCTGCCGGACCTGCGCGTCGACGACCGCATGATCGTCGCCGCCGCGCTGGACCGCATCCTCTACGACGACCCCGACCATTTCGCGGCGGACGACGCCCGCACCGTGCGCCGGCTGATTCCGCACAGCCGCTCCGCATGGCTGCGGCTGGGCTTCCGTGCCGAACGGCAGGGTCCGTCGATGAAGGGCGAGGCCGCCGGGGTCGGCGATGTGCGGATAGAGGGCGACAAGACGGTGGTCGAGGGCAGCGTCGGCGAAGCGGCGACCTGGCGCTGCGGCCAGTACAAGATCACCAACCACGGCAGCGACCTGGAAATCTGGCAGGTGATGAGCGACGAATACGCGCCCGAACCGAAGGGCGCCCGGCTGGAGTTCGATGACCGGGGCGAACCGGAACGGCTGACCTTCTTCCAGCCGCGGGACATCGAACTGCGGATTCCTTTCACCAGCCTCGCCGTCGGCGTGCGGCTGGGCGGTTGGCAGCCCTGGAAACTGGTGGCGGAAGGGAGCGTCGTCGCCGGGTGATGTCCGGCGACGACGCTCCCGAACGCTTCCTCAGCCCTGCCGGTAGTTCGGCGACTCGTTGGTGATGGTGATGTCGTGGACGTGGCTTTCACGCAGCCCGGCATTGGTGATGCGGACGAACTGGCACTTCTCGCGCATCTCGGCGATGGAGGCGCTGCCGGTATAGCCCATAGCCGCGCGCAGGCCGCCGACCAGCTGGTGGATGACCGCCGAGACCGGCCCCTTGTAGGGGACACGGCCTTCGACGCCTTCCGGCACCAGCTTCATGGTCGAAACCTCCTGCTGGAAGTAACGGTCCGCCGAGCCGCGCGCCATGGCGCCGACCGAGCCCATGCCGCGATAGCTCTTGTAGGAGCGGCCCTGGAACAGGATGACCTCTCCCGGGCTCTCGTCGGTGCCGGCGAACAGGCTGCCCAGCATGGCGACGCTGGCGCCGCCGGCGATGGCCTTGGCCAGATCGCCCGAATACTTGATGCCGCCGTCGGCGATCACCGGGATGCCGTGCTTCTCGCATTCGTCGACCACGTCCATGACCGCGGTCAGCTGCGGCACGCCGACGCCGGCGATGATGCGGGTGGTGCAGATGGAACCGGGACCAATGCCGACCTTGACGGCGTCCACGCCAGCGTCGATCAGCGCCTTGGCCGCTTCCGCGGTGGCGACGTTGCCGGCGATGACCTGGGTGTAGCCGGACAGGGCGCGGGCGGCGCGGACCTGTTCCAGCACCTTCAGCGAATGGCCATGGGCGGTGTCGACCACCAGAACGTCGACGCCGGCATCGAACAGCGCCTCGGCCCGGGCCAGACCGTCGGTGCCGGTGCCGGTGGCGGCGGCGACGCGCAGGCGGCCCTTGCCGTCCTTGCAGGCGTTGGGATAGGCCTGCGCCTTCTCGATGTCCTTGACGGTGAGGAGGCCGATGCAGCGGTAATCCTCGTCCACCACCAGCAGCTTCTCGATGCGGTGCTGGTGGAGCAGGCGCTTGCCCTCGTCCTGGCTGACGCCCTCCCGGACCGTCACCAGCTCCTTGGTCATCAGCTCGCTGACCGGCTGGCGCGGGTCGTTGGCGAAGCGGACGTCGCGGTTGGTCAGCATGCCGACCAGCTTGCCGCTGCCGCGCGCATCACGGCTCTCGACCACCGGGATGCCGGAGATCTTGTGGTAGGACATCAGCTCCAGCGCGTCGGCCAGCGTCGCGTCGGGGGTGATGGTGATCGGGTTGACCACCATGCCCGATTCGAACCGCTTGACCTTGCGAACCTCTTCGGCCTGCTGCTCGATGGTCAGGTTGCGGTGGACGACGCCGATGCCGCCGGCCTGGGCCATGGCGATGGCGAGGCGGCTTTCGGTCACCGTGTCCATCGCCGAGGACATCAGGGGGATGCCCAGCTCGATGGTCTTCGTCAGTCTTGTCCGGGTGTCCACGTCGTTCGGCAGGACCGAGCTTTCCGCCGGAACCAGCAGCACGTCGTCGAAGGTCAGGGCTTCGCGGATTTTGGTGTCGCGCGCCATGTGTCTAATCTCCCGGAAGATAAACGTGGCGCACTTATACACAAGACCATGGGCTTGTGAACCCATGCGCACACAGCATCTGTTATGCAAGTGCGAAGGAAAGCGCACTCAGTCGTTCACGTTGCCGCCGCGGAAACCGGTGGCGACGACATAGGTCTCCGACGATTCGGCACGGCTGGCCGGCGGCTTGGCATGTTTGACCACGGCGAAGTCGCGCCGCAGCCGGTCGAGCAGCGACCGCTCCGCCCCGCCCTGGAACAGCTTGGCGACGAAGGCGCCGCCGGGGGCCAGCACCTCCTCCGCGAAGTCGTAAGCCGCCTCGGCCAGCCCCATGATGCGCAGATGGTCGGTCTGCTGGTGGCCGGTGGTGGGAGCGGCCATGTCGCTCAGCACAAGGTCTGCCGGGCCACCCAGCGCGTCCTTCAGCTTGTCGGCGGCGCCCTCCTCGAGGAAATCGGCCTGCATGGTGGTGGCGCCGGGGACCGGATCCATCGGCAGGATGTCCAACCCGACGACCTTCCAGCCTTCCTTGGCGATCTGCACCCTTTCCACCGCGATCTGGGTCCAGCCGCCGGGAGCGGCGCCCAGATCGACCACGCGCTTGCCGGGACCGAGCAGGCGGAACTTCTCGTCCAGCTGCAGCAGCTTGAACGCAGCGCGCGAACGGTAGCCGCGCTTGGTCGCCTCGGCCACATAAGGGTCGTTCAGGTGGCGTTCGAGCCAGCGCTTGGAGGATTCCGTACGCTTGCCGGCGGTCTTCACACGGACCGTGGCACGGCGCCCGCCCGGGCGCGTCGACGGAGTCTTTTCGGTCATGATCGCTGCAGTTCCTCGGTCATCCGGCATGGAGAGAACCCATCTCTCCTCACGGTCATTCGTATGCGGTCATTCGCCGGCGGCCCCGATCAGGTCCACCAGAATTCCTTCGCGCAGGCCCCGGTCGGCGATGCGCAGCCGCTCCACCGGCCAGGCATCGCACAGCGCGTCCAGAACGGCGCAGCCGGCGACCACCAGATCGGCACGGTCCTGGCCGATGCAGGGATGACGGGCGCGACCGTCGAAATCCTGCGCGACGAGATGGTCGATCACCGCACGGGCATGGTCGACGCGCAGATAGCTGCCGTCCACCGCCCGCCGGTCGTACCGGCAGAGCCCCAGATGCACGCCGGCCAGCGTCGTCACCGTGCCGGACGTGCCGAGCATCTGCACCTTGCCGGCGTCGATGCGGCTCTGGATGCGGTTGCGCGCCTCGAAGGGGGCGATGGCATCGGCCACCGCCTCCACCATCTGGGTGTAGTTGGCGCGGGTGACGTTGGGGCCGCCATATTCCTCGGTCAGGCCGATCACGCCGCAGCGGATGGAGGTCTGGTCGAGCAGGCGCGGCGCGCGCCCCTTCTCCACCGCCAGCCACATGAGTTCGGTGGAGCCGCCGCCGATGTCGAACACAATGGCATAGGGATGTGTCGGTTCCAGCAACGCGGCGCAGCCGGCCAGCGCCAGCCGCCCCTCCTCCTGGCTGGAGATGATCTCCAGCGGGATGCCGGTCTCGCGCTCCACCGCCTCGACGAAGGCGGCGCTGTTGGCGGCCCGGCGGCAGGCCTCCGTCCCGACGGCGCGTATCGCGGTGCAGCCGCGGCGCTCGATCTTGGAACCGCAGACGCGCAGAGCCGCGATGGTGCGTTCCATCGCGGGCTCCGACAGATGGTCGTTGCGGCTCAAGCCCTCGCCCAGCCGGACGATTCGGGAAAAGGCATCGACGACGCGGAAGCCGCCCGGCGCCGACTTGGCGATCAGCAGGCGGCAATTGTTGGTGCCGAGGTCCAGCGCGGCGAAGACCGGGCGCACCAGCGCCGACGAACGCAACCGCCCGGTGTCGTTCTGCCGCTCGCTTTGCACCTGTAGATCCACGTACCGTCCCCGCAGCACCTAAAGAGCGGAGTGTAACCCGGATCGCGGCCCGGCGGGAACCCCTCTCGACCCCAAATCCGCACGCAACGATCTGCGGGTCACATCTGCGTCAATCACTGGGCTTTCACGAACGGGCAGCTGCTGGTCTCGATCGGCAGGAAGGCTTCCGATGCCGGAATGCTGCGGACCTGCTTGTAATAGTCCCACGGCGCCTTGCTTTCCGCCGGGGTCTTCACTTGGTAAAGCTCAAGGTCGTACAGCACGCGACCGTCCTTGCGGATGCTGCCGGGGGTGCCGAAATAGTCGGTCGGCATCGCCTTCATCGCGGCGGTGACCGCTTCGGCATCGGTGGTGCCCGCTGCCTTGACGCCCTTCAGCCAGTGCAGGGTGGCGAGGTAGGTGTTGGCCTGTTCCTTGGTCGGCATCTTGCCGTGGCGCTCGAAGAAGCGCTTGGCCCAGGCCCGCGTCTGGTCGTTGCGGTCCCAGTAGAAGCCGCTGGTGACATACAGCCCCTTGGCGAGGTCGAGTCCCAGAGAGTGGATGTCGGTGATGAAGACGATGTAGCCGACCAGCCGCTGGCCGGACTGGGTCAGCCCGAACTCGCCCGCCTGCTTGATGGTGCCGATGGTCTCCGCCCCGACGTTGGCGAGCGCCACCACCTTGGCGCCGCTGCCCTGGGCGCTCAACAGGTAGGAGCCGAAATCACTGGTGCCCATCGGGTGGCGCACCCCGCCGACCACGGTGCCGCCGGCTTGGCGGATCGCCTCGGTCGCCGCCTTCTCCATCGCCGTGCCGAAGGCGAAGTCGGCGGTGATGAAGTACCAGCTGGTGCCGCCCGACTGCACCACCGCCTTGGTGGTGCCGACCGCCAGCGACGCGGTGTCGTCCGCCCAGTGGATGCTGTAGGGGGAGCATTGGGCGTTGGTCAGCTCGGTCGTCGTCGCGGCGCTGATCATCAGCACCCTCTTCTTCTCGCGCGCCACCACCTGCACAGCCAGCGCCACCGAGGAGACCGGGATGTCGGTCACCATGTCGACACCCTCGGTGTCGAACCAGCTGCGTACGATGTTGGACGCCACGTCCGGCTTGTTCTGCATGTCGGCCGACAGTACTTCGACCGGCCGGCCGAGCACGCTGCCGCCGAAGTCCTCCACCGCCATCCGGGTGGCGAGCACCGCGCCCTTGCCGCCGATGTCCGACGCGAAGCCGGCCTCGTCCGCCAGCACCCCGATACGCACCGGTTTGGCAGTCTGCGCCCGCGCGGACACCGTCTCACCGGTCAACGCCGCTGTGGCAAGCAGCGCCGCCAGCGCCAAAGGCTTGAACAACCGACCCATGCGATCCTCCCCATCCTCGTTTTGTGTGACGGGCGCGTGCCGACCTGCGGCGTCCTGCCGCACCGTTCGGTTTCGTGGATAGCGGGATTTGATTTCATGCGCAAACAGTATCGTTTGAAACGTGTTGCCGATGCTTTGCCCCTGCCTGCCCCGTGAGGAGGTATATTCCCGGCAAAACAAAAGCCCTCGCTCCGATACCGGGCGAGGGCTTTCGCAGCGGGCATCAACGGCCCGGATGAAATCGCCAGTCAGGCGAAAGAATTCGAAACTGAAACCTCAGTTATATCGGCCGAACAGATCGGCATAATCAGGTAAGCGCCGGTGGAGTCATGATCTTACTCACCCTCCCTGGTATCGGTCTCTACTGTTCCGCCCAAGCCAACCGCTTGAACGGTAAGGCGTTTCCGATGCTCGCTCACTTCACCTCGATGTCGATTACTGTAAGACGGAGCCTGCTCCCCTTTCATGAAGCTGTCAAGAAAATCGCATGCTGCGGCGCAGCGCCATCCGGGAGCCTTCCATCGGCCTTCTCCGATCGGCAGAGGGCTGGCCTTTTGCCGGAGCCGAACCCACCTTGTGGACATGCCGGAACACGATGAGAACACATGGGGCGGGCGGGTCGCGCGGTACGCGCGGGTCGGCACCGCCGTTGGCGGGCTGGCCGCGCGACTGGCGGGCGAGCGCGTGCTGGGAATCCGCGTGGAGCGGGAACGCCACGCGGCGGAACTGCGGGCGGCACTGGGCGGGCTGAAAGGGCCGTTGATGAAGGTGGCGCAGATCCTGTCCACCATCCCCGACGCCCTGCCGAAGGAATACACCCAGGAACTGGCGCAGCTTCAGGCCGACGCGCCGTCGATGGGCTGGCCCTTCGTCAAGAGGCGGATGGCGAGCGAGCTCGGGCCCAACTGGCAGTCGCGCTTCCAGAGCTTCGAGCACACCGCCGCCGCCGCCGCGTCGTTGGGTCAGGTCCACAAGGCGATCGGACCGGACGGGCGGGAGCTCGCCTGCAAGCTGCAATACCCAGACATGGCCTCGGCGGTGGAGGCCGACCTGCGGCAGCTCGGCCTGATCTTCGCGATCTTCGAACGGACCGACAGCGCCATCTCCACCCGCCAGATCCAGAAGGAGATCGGCGCCCGCCTGCGCGAGGAGCTGGATTACGAACGGGAGGCCAGACACACCCGACTCTACCAGTCGATGCTGGCCGGCACGCCCGGCGTCCATGTGCCGGACGTGGTGCCGGAACTGTCGACCAGGCGGCTGCTGACCATGGGGTGGGTGCATGGCCGCAGGATCCTGGACTTCGTCGCCGAGCAGCCGGAAGCCCGCGACGAACTGGCAATGAACATGTTCCGCGCCTGGTACGTGCCCTTCTACAATTACGGCGTCATCCACGGCGACCCGCATCTGGGCAACTACACGGTCCGGCCCGACCGCTCGATCAACCTGCTGGATTTCGGCTGCATCCGCGTCTTCAAGCCCAGCTTCGTCAAAGGCGTGATCGACCTGTACAACGCGCTGCGCACCGACAACCGCGAGCAGGCGGTGGAGGCCTACCGCACCTGGGGCTTCGTCAACCCGTCGAACGAGCTGGTCGACGTGCTGAACATCTGGGCGCGTTTCGTCTACGCTCCGATCATGGAGGATCGCCAGCGCAAGATCGAGGAGACCAACGGCGGCCATTACGGCCGGGAGACCGCCGGCAAGGTCCATGCCGAGCTGCGCCGCGTCGGCGGGGTGGAAATCCCGCGCGAGTTCGTCTTCATGGACCGCGCGGCGGTGGGGCTGGGATCGGTCTTCCTGCATCTGAAGGCGGAGCTGAACTGGTACCAGATGTTCCAGGGGCTGATCCGCGACTTCGACGTCGACGCCCTGGCCGCAAGGCAGAGCGCGGCCCTCGCGGCCCAGGGCTTGCCGCAGGCGGAGTGAGGGATGGGGGCAAAAAGCCGGCGCCCCGGCAGATGGCCCGCCCCCAAACCCTTCCCATCCGCCCACAGTTCGGTCTATAGCTTGCGCCTCCCATGAAGACCGCCGATTTCGACTTCGACCTGCCGCCCGACCGGATCGCCGAGCATCCCGTCCGGCCGCGCGACGCCGCCCGCCTGCTGGAGGTGGGTTCGCCCTCCTGCGACCTCCCCTTGCGCGACCTGCTCGTGCGCGACCTGCCCACGCTGCTGCAGCCGGGCGACCTGATGGTCGTGAACGATACCCGCGTCATTCCCGCCCGGCTCGACGGCCGGCGCGGCGAGGTGACGGTGGAGATCACGCTGCACAAGCGGCTGGGCGAGCGGGAATGGGCGACCTTCTCCAAGCCCGGCAAGCGGCTGAAGCCCGGCGACACCATCGCGATTGCCGAGGATTTCAGCGCCGAGGTCGTCGCCAAGGACGGCATGGAGGTGCGGCTGCGCTTCTCCGCCGGCGGGGCGGAGCTGATGGAGGCGCTGCACCGCCATGGCCGCATGCCGCTGCCCCCCTATATCCGCCGCAAGGCCGACGAGGGCGACAACGCCGATTACCAGACCGTCTTCGCCGCGCGCGAAGGCGCCGTCGCCGCCCCCACCGCCGGGCTGCACTTCACGCCGGAGCTGCTGGCAGCGCTGGATGAACGCGGCGTGCGGCGGGTGCCGGTCACCTTGCATGTCGGCGCCGGCACCTTCCTGCCGGTGAAGGTGGACGACATCGCCGACCACAAGATGCACAGCGAGTGGGGCGAGATCTCTCCCGAGACCGCGGCCGCGGTGAACGAAACGCGCGCTGCCGGCGGCCGCATCGTCTCGGTCGGCACCACGGCGCTGCGCATTCTGGAGACGGCGGGACGGGAAGACGGGACGCTCGTCCCCTTCAGCGGCGACACCGACATCTTCATCACCCCCGGCTACCGCTTCCGCATCGTCGATCTCTTGTGGACCAACTTCCACCTGCCGAAATCGACCCTGTTCATGCTGGTCTGCGCCTTCGCCGGCTATGACCGCATGCGGGCGGCCTATCAGCACGCCATCGACCAGAACTATCGCTTCTTCAGCTACGGCGACGCCTCGCTGCTGCACAGGACGGACCCCTCATGACCGGCATCGGCTTTGACCTTCTGGCGACCGACGGACGGGCGCGGCGCGGCCGCGTGACCACCGCCCACGGCACCATCGAGACGCCGGCCTTCATGCCGGTCGGCACCGCGGCGACGGTGAAGGCGATGACCACCGACGCGGTGGCCTCCACCGGCGCCGAAATCCTGCTCGGCAACACCTATCACCTGATGCTGCGCCCGACGGCGGAGCGGGTGGCGCAGCTGGGCGGGCTGCATCGCTTCATGAACTGGGACAAGCCGATCCTGACCGACAGCGGCGGCTTCCAGGTGATGAGCCTGTCCGACCTGCGCACCATGTCGGAGGAAGGCGTCACCTTCAAATCGCACCTGGACGGCAGCCGCCACCACCTGACGCCGGAACGCTCGATCCAGATCCAGCACATGCTGGACAGCAACATCACCATGTGCCTGGACGAGTGCACACCCTTCCCGGCGACCGAGGCGCAGGCCGAATCCTCCATGCGCCTGTCGATGCGCTGGGCGCGGCGCAGCAAGGACGCCTTCGTCGAGCGGCCCGGCTACGGCCTGTTCGGCATCGTCCAGGGCAGCGTCTATCCGGAGCAGCGGGCGGAGAGCGTCGCCGCCCTGACCGACATCGGCTTCGACGGCTACGCCATCGGCGGGCTGGCGGTCGGCGAAGGACAGGAGACGATGTTCCGCGTGCTGGACTTCACCGAACCGCTGATGGTCAAGGACCGCCCGCGCTACCTGATGGGCGTCGGCCGGCCGAGCGACCTGATCGGCGCGGTGCGGCGGGGCGTCGACATGTTCGACTGCGTGATGCCGACCCGCTCGGGGCGCACCGGCCAGGCCTTCGTGCGAAGCGGGACGATCAACATCCGCAACGCCCGCCATGCCCATGACGAGCGCCCGCTCGACGCCGAATGCGGTTGCCCCGCTTGCCGCAGCTACAGCCGGGGCTATCTGCATCATCTGTTCAAGGCGGACGAGATGCTGGGGCCGATGCTGCTGACCTGGCACAACCTGCATTACTATCAGGACGTGATGCGGACGATGCGGCAGGCCATCGCCGACGGCAATTTCGAGGAGGTCGCCGGCGCGATGGAAGCCCGCCTGACCGAGGGCGACATCGAGGCGACCATCGACCCCATCGCCAAGCCCGGCAAGCCGCCGAAGCAAGGCCGCCCGCCGAAGAAGGACCGGGTGGCGGAGGAAAAGACCGATGACTGACAGCATCTATGCCGGCCTGACCCAGCTCGGCGGCTCCACCGTCCAGCCCAGGACGCCGGAAGAGGCGGTGCTGGAGCGGGTGCCGAACCCGAATCCCGCCACCCCCTACTGCGTGCGCTTCACCGCACCGGAATTCACCTCGCTCTGCCCGATCACCGGCCAGCCCGACTTCGCCCATCTGGTCATCGACTATGTGCCCGGCGACTGGCTGGTCGAATCGAAGTCGCTGAAGCTGTTCCTCACCAGCTTCCGCAACCACGGCGCCTTCCATGAGGCCTGCACGGTCGGCATCGGCAAGCGGCTGGTGGACGAGCTGTCGCCGGTGTGGCTGCGCATCGGCGGCTATTGGTATCCGCGCGGCGGCATCCCGATCGACGTGTTCTTCCAGACCGGCGAGCCGCCGAAGGGCGCCTGGATCCCGTCGCAGGACGTGCCGACCTACCGTGGCCGCGGCTAAATCCGCACCGCTGGCTTCCGCCGACCCGGCGCAGCTGCGGGACGCCATCCGCGACCGCGCCCTGGCGGTGGGGTTCGATGCGGTGGGATTCGCCCCCGCCGCCCTGGAGCCGGAGGCGCGAGAGCGTCTGGCGCAGTTCGTCGCCGAGGGCCGACACGGCGACATGGGCTGGATGGCCGAGCGCCGCGAGCAGCGCAGCCATCCGCAGTCGCTGTGGGACGAGGCGCGCACCGTCATCGCTCTCGGCACCAGCTATGCCCCCCATGACGACCCACGCCGGCTGGCGAACCATCCCGACCGTGGCATCGTCTCCGTCTATGCCCGCAACCGCGACTACCACGACCTCGTGAAGGGACGGCTGAAGACGCTGGCGCAATGGCTGGCCCACCAGACCAAGGCGGGGGTGAAGGTGTTCGTCGACACCGCCCCTGTGATGGAAAAGCCGCTGGCGATGCAGGCCGGGCTGGGCTGGCAGGGCAAGCACACCAATCTGGTGTCGCGCGACCATGGCTCGTGGCTGTTCCTGGGCGAGATCTACACGACACTGGAGCTGCCGCCCGATCCGCCGGGCCACGACCGCTGCGGCTCCTGCGACCGCTGTCAGGTTGCCTGCCCGACCGCCGCCTTCCCGGCGCCCTACCAGATCGACGCCCGGCGCTGCATCAGCTACCTGACCATCGAGCACAAGGGGCCGATCCCCGACGATCTCAAGCCGCTGATGGGCAACCGCATCTATGGCTGCGACGATTGTCTGGCCGCCTGCCCCTGGAACAAGTTCGCCCGCGCAACCACCGAACCCGCCTTCCTGCCGCGGGCCGAACTGACCGCGCCCCGTCTGGCCGATCTCGCGCAGTTGGACGATGCCGGCTTCCGGCAGGTGTTCAGCGGCTCCCCGATCAAGCGCATCGGCCGCGACCGCTTTGTCCGCAACGTGCTGGTCGCCATCGGCAACAGCGGCGATCCCGCTTTGCGCCCGGTGGCTGAGGCCCTGTGCGGAGATGGCAGCGATGTGGTGCGCGAAGCGGCTGGATGGGCGGCAGTGCGGTTGAACGGCAAAGGCAAGTCGGATGCGTGAATCGCCTGATGAACGGTCACCCGATGGACGGCCTTTTACGCCGGCGGATTACGGTCCGGCTCATCCCGACGAGTTGAGCGCCATCGCCCGTCTGGCCCGGCTAGGCTTCGGCCAGTCCCGTGACCTGTTCGACTACCACGCGGCGCTCTTTGGCCTGGGCACCATTCGGCGGCTTCTCCATCGCCAGGGAAGCGGTCATACCGTCGCCGCCTGTGCCGCGCATTGGTCGATGAAACAGTGGTTCGGCGGACGCCCGGTTCCGGTCCAGGCCGTCGCCATGGTGGCTGTCGATCCTGCCCTGCGCGGTACCGGCCACGGCAGCGCACTGATGCGGGCGCTTCTGATGGAGGAACGCGCCGCGGGAGCGGCTCTGTCGGTTCTCTGCCCCTCCACCCTTCCCTTCTATCGTCGCCTCGGCTATGGCCGGGGCGGCATCACCTGCCAGTGGAGCGCCCCGCCCGCGGCTTTCATCGCTGCGAATCCCGCAGCGGGCAAAGCGGCCCCCTTGTGTCCGGCAGATCCGTTGGATGGCGAACCGCTCGCGGCGCTGCGCCTGCCCCTGCTGGCCGATGGCAACGGTCTGCCGGAGCGGACGGAAGCGATGTGGACACATGCCCTCTGCCCGAATGGCGAGCAGTCCGACCTCTACCGCAATGAAGCGGGCTATATCGCCATAACGCCACCACAGGATCGGCGGCTCACGGTTGCCGATCTTTGCCTGCCGGCAAGCGAGGCGATACGGCCGGCAATGACCTTGCTGGCCGGCTTCCAGGCGCAGGTCGATCGGGTGACCTGGCTGGGTGGTCCCGACGATCCACTTGCCCTCCTGGCTGGAGACGGCGTGACGCTGGACATGCGGGAGGAGTGGCTTGTCCGCCCGCTGGACCCGGTTCACGCCTTGGAAGCCCGCGGCTACCCGCCTGAATTGGAGGAGTCGGCCGTCTTCGAAATCGACGACCCCCTGTTTTCGGACAATTGCGGGGTTTATCACCTTGAGGTTGCCAAATCCGTCGGTAGCATCGCCAGAACCGCGCAAGTCGCCGAGCCCGCCGCACAGATGCGCATCGACGCCTTCGCCAGTCTGTTCACCGGGCATGCAAGCGCTCGCTCCTTGTGGCGCGCAGGTTTGCTGCATGGTGAAGAAAAGATGATCGATCGTTTGCACCGCATATTCTGCGGCGCACCGTGCTGGATGCCGGACCGTTTCTGAAATAAGTGGGTTTCGTGACCTGAATCAAACCGGGCGTTAAGCGTCCTGTGGTTCAATCGACCCAATGATCGGAAGAAAAGCGTCGCCAGATCGGCGATGCCATTGGGGAGTCCATCATCCATGACGATCGGAACGCGGATCGCGCTCGGCTTCGCCGCCGTGCTGCTCCTGACGGTTGGCGTGGCGTTCGTCGGCTGGAACAGCCTGAGCACCTACGCCGAGCGGGTCGGTCTGGAGGCCCATACCGCCGACCTCGATACAAGGCTGAAGTCGGTCCGGCTGGAGGAGGCGCGCTTCGTCACCGAACGCGACGCCAAGGCCGCGACCAACGTTCCCGGCATGCTGGACGCCTTGCAATCGGAGGCACAGCAGACCCGTGCCGCCCTGACCGACGGTGAAGGCCGCCGCCTGCTGGACGAGGTCCTGTCCGGCATCGACGGCTATCGCGCTGCCTTCAACAATTTCGTCGCCCAGGACGGCGAGGCGCACGCCCGCACCGCCAGCATGGAGATGCGGGCCCGGGCGCTGCGCGAGATCGCAGAGAAGATCGGCAAGCAGCAATCGGAGCGCTATGACCTGAACATGGCCAGCAAGCGCGATGCCGATGCCGAACTGCGCCACAGCATGGACACGGCCGAACGCGCGAACCGCGTCATCGAGCAGGTGCTGGAGGTGCGGCGTCAGCAGAGCGATTTGCGCCGCAATGTCGACGAAGCGTTGGCGGACCGGATCGTGGTGGCTCTGGACGAGCTGGTGCAGATCACCGACACCGTCGCCAAGGACCTTGTCGGCACCAATGACGAGGAATCCGCCGCCCGGATCGCCGGCGACGCCCGCGCCTACCACGACACCGTGCGAGCCTTGCGTGGCAAGGGAATCACCGCCCTGACGGAGGCCGGCGTGGCCACCGGGCTGGACGAGGCGGCGCGCGGGGTACAGGAACGCGCCGTGGAGTTGCAGAAGAACCAGGCGATGGTGACCGAGGCCCTGACCGAAGCCTCCAAATACGCACAGAGCGAGGTGAACGAGGCGGTCATGCTGCGCGGTCTGGCGATGCGGCTGGTGCAGGACGCCCAGTCGGCCATGCTGGCCCAGCGCGATTTCCTGCTGACCGGCTCGACCGACGCCAAGACTGCGGCGGCCGCGGCGGTGAAGGAGATCCTGGAGCTTGCCGGACAGGCCGGCGCCGTTCTGGTCGACCGGGAGGGGCGTGCGCTGATCGCCGCCATCACCGAGGCTGCGCGTGCTTTCGACTCGGAATTCGCAGCGCTGTCATCCGCCGTCGCCAAGCAGCACGACGCATCGGTGGCGATGGCCAAGGCGTCCGCCGCGGTCAGCGGTCAGGTCGGGCGGCTGGTCACCCTGCAGCGCGAAGACCGCGAGGCCGGCCGCGCCAGCGCCGGGATGGTAATCGCGGTGGGGGCGGCGGTGGCATTGCTCCTGGGGGCGTTGATGGCCTGGATCATCGACCGCGCCATCACCCACCCGCTGCATGCGATGACCGGCGCCATGGGCCGGTTGGCCGAAGGCGACCTGAGCGTCGACATCCCCGGCGGCGACCGCAAGGACGAGCTGCGCAACATGGCCTCCGCCATGACCATCTTCAAGGAAAACGCCCTGGAGATGCGGCGGATGGAGCGCGAGCGCGAGGAGATGCGCGTCCAGATCGACGCCGACCGCCGCCGCACGATGAACGAGTTCGCCAATGGCTTCGAACAGGCGGTGTCGGGCGTGGTGATGTCGCTGACCGAATCGGCCAGTTCGCTGGGTCGCGACGCGCAGGAGATGTCGTCGGATGCGGCCTTGACCACCGCGAAGTCCACCGCCGTCGCCACCGCGTCGCAACAGGCGACCGCCAACGTGCAGACCGTCGCCGCCGCCGCGGAGGAGCTGTCGGCCTCCATCGCCGAAATCTCCCGCCAGCTCAACGCCAGCTCCGCCACAGCGTCGGGCGCTGCCGACAAGGCGGTGCAGACCAACAGCATCGTCGAAGGGCTGTCGCATGCCGCCGAGCGGATCGGTCAGGTCGTCGGCCTGATCGGCGAGATCGCCGAGCAGACCAACCTGCTGGCGCTCAACGCGACGATCGAGGCGGCTCGCGCCGGGGAAGCCGGCAAAGGCTTCGCCGTCGTGGCGACCGAGGTGAAGAACCTCGCCGGACAGACCGCCAAGGCGACCGAGGAGATCTCCGCCCAAGTCGCGGAGATGCAGACCGCCACCACCAGCGCGGTGGATGCCATCCGCACCATCTCCGACGCGGTGACCGCCATCAGCGGGACCGTCACCGACATCGCCCACGAAATGGAGCAGCAGGGCAGCGCCACCCGCGAGATCGCCCAGAATGTCCAGCAGGCGGCCGAAGGCACTCAGCAGGTGATGCGCAATATCGCCGAGGTCACCACCGCCGCCACCAAGACCGGCGGGGCCGCCGATGCTGTCCTCGACGCCAGCCGCACACTTGCCACCCAGGCCGACCGCCTGCGCGGCGAGGTCCAGGGTTTCCTGAACAAGGTGCGAACGGCTTAGAGCGCGACCGGTTCAGGCGGAACCGCCTGAAGCGCGAATCCAATCACCGCACAAATGGCAGGAGTCTCGTGCGTTCGGCATCAAATTCACGAGACTCTACTGGCTCTCAACCCGATTACGCCACGCCCAGGCTGACGGTCTTCCTCTCGACAACCGGAAAGCGGCTTGCCTCGACAGCCCCCCGTTTCCTTTCGGCGACCTGTCGAGCTTCGTCAGCCGGCCTGTTGGGAAGGATCGCCGGAAACTCCTCCCTGCCCCATCGCCCGAAGGTGTCGCAGTCGCGCAGCGTCCGCGTCATGACATGGACCGCGCATGCGATGACGGCATCGCCGGCATTGTGTCCGGTGACGACAGAGGTTTGGACAGTGTTTTGAAGTCCGTAAAGTGGAGGTTCCGCTGCCTCAACCGTCGAAATCCCCGCCAACAGGTCCGGGGCAAAGATGGAAGCACGGCGGGAACACCGTCAACTCGCCCCCGGGGCGGGCATCGAGAGCACCGGACAGAGGCTAAGGCCCTGCTCTTTTTCGCGGCCGCGAGCAGCGGCCCGGGAATGATTCTAGCAAAAAGGCCGCTTGCCGATCGACGCCTGAACTTGCGCACTCAAGCGGCGGCGGCCGACCAGCGCCGGATCGGTGCGCGCGACAGGGAGGAGTTGCCATAGGCGCGGAGCGTGGTGACCTCCGCACCGATCCAGTCAGGCAGCGGAACTGTCTGGTCTGGCGCGTCCAATTCGACCTCGGCGATGACGAGGCCGGCGTTCTCGCCGTGGAAGACGTCGATCTCCCAGCAGAGGCCGTCCTGGCAATGGCGATAGCGGGTCTTCTCGATCACCCGGCCTTCACAGCCATGCAGCAGAAGCCGACACGCAAAATCCAGTGACAGGGGGTGTTCCACCTCGTCCCGGCAGGCCCCGCGCTTCAGCGATTTGATGGTCAGGGTTGCCCGGCCCTCGGCGATGCGGACACGGACGGTGCTGATGCCATCGGACGGCAGATATCCCTGGCGGATTCGGACGCCATCCCGACAGAGATGCCTGACATCCTTGCGGACGAGAAAGCGTCGCTCGATTTCCAGTGCCATGGCTAGGCCCTTCGGAGGAACTTGCCGGCAAACCCTAGCCGAAAGTCTTTGCCGGCTTCAACCTCATTGCCCTGTGCAGGACGCAACCGAGGTTGCATCCACTCGCATTGCGACGTGACGATCGGTCGCAACGGTGTTGGGAATGATGCTATCGTCGATCGATGAGCGTTGATTTCTCCACAGTCATTCCCTGGGGCGCGATCCCTTGGCTGGTCCTGATCGCTTTTTACGGACTGCCGCTGCTGCATGTGGCGGTGTCGCGCCGGGGCGGCAGCTGGCGCCCGCCGGTCGGATCACGCTGTCCCTTCGGGCCACGTGCCGGATGGCTGGTGATGGTGCTGATGCTGGGGCCGGTCGGATGGCTGATGTTCGCGCTCCGCCGGCCCCGCCGCGCATCAAACCGATAGGCCGCGGCTCAGAGCCTGCCCATCAGCAGCAGAACGATCAGGACGATCAGCAGCACGCCAAGAATGCCGCTGGGACCATAGCCCCAGCCGCGGCTGTGCGGCCAGGCCGGGACGGCACCGAGGAGCATCAGAATCAGGATGATGAGCAGAATTGTGCCGAGCATGGCCTTCTCCCTTCTGGTGGAGCCTTTGTAACGGACAAGCGGGACCTCAACGGCACCCCGTGGACTTTGTTCCTGCCCGGCCCGAACGTGACGGTTCGCCACCACCAAGGGGGGATCCGGCTCCACCGGCGCCCCCCAAACGCGACGTCGCCGATCTTTCGGTGAGGCCACCCCTGTTGACGTACGGCGCGGAGCCGCTTAGGCTGCCTTCCATGAACGTGCATCGCATCGACGGCATTCTGCGAATTAGCGGCCCGGTTCTCCTTTGAGAGCCGGGAATTTCGCTCGCCCACTTCGCAGAACCGTCTGAAGGCCGATCACGCCATGTCCCTCACCGTGAACACCAGCGCCCGAAACTCCAGCGCTTTGGACGCCCCTTCCGCATCCGTTCCGGATGCTCGGGTCACCGCACCCGGCCGTCGGGTCGTCTTCTCCCTGGCCGCGGATGCCGATCCCGGCGCCCTTCCCCGCGTTCTGGAATATGTCGCCAAACGTGGGCTGGTCCCGCTGGCGCTGCACAGCCGGCTGACCGGCGGCATGCTCGACATCGCCATGGAGGTCGGCGACCTGCCTCAAGCGGAATCCGATCATATCGGCCGCTGCCTGGGGCAGATCCCGATGGTGACGCGCGTCACGGTCATCGAACTGCCCGCCACAAAGGTGGAGGCCGAGCCGATGCCGGAGTTGGCGGCGGCGGAATGAGGAAAGGGGAAGCCGGTCAAACCGGCTTCCGCGCCTCTTCCTCGGGCGCCACTTCTTCAGAGACCCGAACCTCGGGTTCCTGGGACACAGGCGCCGGTTCGCCGATTTCCGTGCGCATCAGTTCCGCGGCCCGTTGCAACTTGC
This sequence comes from Azospirillum sp. 412522, assembly GCF_019805165.1. Lineage (GTDB taxonomy): Bacteria > Pseudomonadota > Alphaproteobacteria > Azospirillales > Azospirillaceae > Azospirillum. Next base: position 505,710 of record NZ_RWIJ01000001.1, on the reverse strand, counting down.
GGAACTGGGCGATGGAGAATGGCAGGCTGACCATGTAGACGGTGCCGACGATCGACAGCGTCCACCAGGGCTGGCTGACCATCATCGCCGCCAGCAGCCCGACGCCGGCCAGCGCCGGCACCACCCAATGGGCCGGAACCCGTGCACCCTTGAAGGAAAAGGTCGGCAGGGTGCTGACCATCAGCCCGCCGATCAGCAGCGTCCAAGGCACGATGACGGCCGGATGGCCGGGGAATTCAGGCCCGACCTCGAAGCCCAGGATCATCGGCAGCAGCACGAGGCCGGCACCGGCCGGCGCCGGCACGCCGGTGAAGTAGTTGTAGGCCCAAGGCGGCAGGTCGATGACGCCCAGACGCGAGTTGAAGCGTGCCAGACGCAGGGCGCAGCACACGGCATAGGCCATGGCGGCGATCCAGCCCAGGCTTCCGGCTCCGTTCAGCCCCCACAGATACATCATGAAGGCCGGCGCAACGCCAAAGCTGATGGCGTCGGACAGGCTGTCCAGTTCCGCGCCGAACTTGCTCTGCCCGTTCAGCAGGCGGGCGATCCGGCCGTCCAGCGCGTCCAGGATGGCGGCGATGACGATGGCAATGACCGCCGGCTCCCACCGCTCCTGCATGGCGAATCGGATCGCGGTCAGGCCGGAGCAGAGCGCCAGCACCGTCAGCACGTTCGGCAGCAGGTGGTTGATCGACAGCCCTTTCAGCCTCGGGTGCGGCCGGCCGGGACGGCGGGCGCGGTGCGGGCGGAAGATGGGCGGGCGTTTCATCGACGCACATCCCCCTGCCGTTGCGGCTCGGTGCCGTTCAGGTCGGCCAGGATCGTCTCACCGCCGATGGCGGTCTGGCCGACGCAGACCAGCGGGGCGACGCCGTCGGGCAGGTAGATGTCGGTGCGGCTGCCGAAGCGGATCAGGCCGAAGCGCTCGCCCGCCTTCACCTCCTGCCCGGCCTTGACCCACCACAGGATGCGGCGCGCCACCAGCCCGGCGATCTGCACATAGGCGATCTCGCGCCCGTCGGGCAGGCGGTGGCGGAAGGCCATCCGCTCATTCTCGTCGCTCGCCTTGTCCAGCGCGGCATTGACGAAGGTGCCCTTGTGGTATTCGGCCGCCACGATGGTGCCGTCGGCCGGCACGCGGTTGACGTGGACGTTGAAGACATTGAGGAAGACGCTGATGCGGGTCAGCGCCTTGTCGCCCATGCCCAGTTCCTTCGGCGGAACCGCCTGGACGATCATGGTGACGCGCCCGTCGGCCGGGCTGACCAGCAGACCGGGCCGCGTCGGCGTCACGCGGTCGGGATCGCGGAAGAAATAGGCGCACCAGAGGGTGAGCACGAGGCCGATCCAGCCGAGCGGCGCCCAGACGGCGAGACCGAGGACCAGGGAGACCACGGCGAAACCGGCGATGAAGGGCCAGCCGGCACGGTGGATGGGGACGACGACGGTATCGATGGCGGACATCGCCTGCTTTCTTCGTATTTTCAGACCACAGCGAACAGCCATTCTAGACGTGCGTTGCATGCCTTTACAGATTTTTAGCTGGCGACGCCCATGCTGTCGTATCCTTCGCCCCTAGCCGAGCATACCGCTTTGTCCGTTCCCGATCTGAAGACCATTCAATCGCTGGCCGAAGTGCCGGACGGCGCCTTGCCCATCAGCCCAGGCTCGATCGAGATGACGCCGGAAGGCGTACTGGGCATCGCCAGGCCGCCCCGCCCCTGCAAGCTGACCTTCATGGCCGACGGCCTGCCCTTCAACGTCGCCGTCCGGCATGAGAGCGCGGAGGAAGGCGGCGGGTCGATCTGCCAGATCTGGGCCGACGTCGGCCATGTCCCCTACACCGCCCAGGCTCCGGAACGCCGCCGCGCCCTGCTGGCGGTGCTGCGCGGGATCGAGGGGCTGCCGCATGTCCGCTTCATCGTCCAGGGCGGCCAGAAGATCATCCTGTTCTCGGAAATCCGGCTGGAACACCATGCCTCGCCCGAGGACCTGTTCCACCAGACCATCCTGGTTCTGCAGGAAGCCCGGCCATTCCTGCGGTTGCTGGGCGAGTATCTGTAAGGCGGGGCGCGGCCGGAACTCTTCAGCCTTCCGGCCAGAAGCCCTCGTCCAACATTTCGGCGAAGCCCCACGGACAGTCTATGGGGAAGACCTGCCGCGAAATGCCGGTCTCTCGTTCGGCTGCGATCAACGCAAGCCGATATGCGTCCTCGACAGACGCTCCAAGCGACGACTTGAGGCTCGGATTGTCGCGCAGATGGGCTGCGAGCCGGTAGCGCTGCTCCTCGATGCTGAGGCGCCAGCTGTTGCCGCGCAGCGGCGCCTGATAGCGCCACTTCAACAGATGCAGCAGCAGAACGGCCAAGCGGTTGACCAGTTCACGCTTTTCGCTGCGCCCCATACTCTCGATCTCCTCGGCGATGTGTTCGATGTCCGCCGCGTCGAGCTTGCCAGCCCGCAGCAGGCCGGCCTGCTCGTTCGCCCAGGCGTAGAAATCGCTGTCGTAGAGGCTGCTTCCGTCCATCGCCCACCTCCCCACATCGCCGACAGGCGCGACGGACCGCAGGGCTTCACCCCCGATCCGCCACGCCGCACGCTGCTTACTTCGGAACCTTGCCCTGCACGCCCTCGACGTACCAGTCCATCTTCAGGATCTGCTCGTCGGTGGCGCTCTTGCCTTCCGGGATCACGACCTTGCCGGACTGGTCCTTGACCGGGCCCTGGAAGGAGTGGCGCTTGCCCGACACGATGTCGGCCTTGATCTGGTCGGCCATCTTCACGACGTCGGCCGGGATCGCCGGGTTGTAGGGGGCCAGCTCGACCATCCCGGTCTTGATGCCGCCCCAGGTGTCGATCGGCTTCCAGCTGCCGTCCAGCACCGCCTTGACGCGGTCGACGTAGTAGCCGTTCCAGTCCTCGACGATCGCGGTCAGGTGCGACTTCGGACCGAAGCGGGTCATGTCCGAAGACTGGCCGACCGACCACAGCCCACGCTCCTGCGCGGTCTGGATCGGGGCCGGGCTGTCGGTGTGCTGGACGATGATGTCGGCGCCCTGGTCGATCAGCGCCTTGGCGGCCTCGGCTTCCTTGCCGGGGTCGTACCAGCTGTTGACCCAGACCACGCGGACCTCGGCCTTCGGGTTCTGTTCGCGCAGCGCGATGGTGAAGGCGTTGATGCCGCCGACCACCTCGGGAATCGGATAGGAGCCGATGTAGCCGATGATGTTCGACTTGGTCATCTTGCCGGCGATGGCGCCGACGACCGTGCGGCCCTCATAGAAGCGGCCCGAGTAGGTCGCGACATTGGCAGCGCGCTTGTAGCCGGTGGCATGCTCGAACTTCACGTCGGGATGGCGCTGGGCCACCTTCAGCGTCGGGTTCATGAAGCCGAAGGAAGTGGTGAAGATCAGCTTGTGGCCGCTGGCGGCCAGCTGTTCGATCACGCGCTCGGCATCGGCGCCTTCCGGCACATTCTCGACGAAGGTGGTGGTGACCTTGTCGCCCAGCGCCTTCTCCACGGCCAGACGGCCCTGGTCGTGCTGGTAGCTGTAGCCATGGTCGCTGACCGGGCCGACATAGACGAAGCCGACCTTCAGCTTCTCCTGCGCAAAGGCGGAGCCCATGCCCACGCTCAGCGCGATCGCGGCGCCGGCCAGACCCAGCACCGTCTTGCCCATCGTCCTTCTGTTCACGTCGACGCTCCTTGATCTTGATGTCTTTAGATATGGGCTTTGTTTCGTTTTCAAAACGACGCGTCAAGCATCGGGATGAAACAGTTTTCCCAGACAGGCCGGCGCGTTCAGGCGGATGCGGGCGACGTCCCGCGAAATCAGCACCAGGACCAGAACGGTAGCCAGATACGGCAGCATCGACAAGAGCTGCGACGGCACGTCGATGCCCAACCCCTGGACGTGCAGCTGCAGGATGGTGACACCGCCGAACAGCCAGGCGCCCAGCATGGCGCGGACCGGCTTCCAGGTGGCGAAGACCACCAGCGCCAGCGCGATCCAGCCGCGGCCCGAGGTCATGTTCTCCGCCCACATCGGCGTATAGTCCATCGACAGGAAGGCACCGCCCAGCCCGGCCATGGCACCGCCGAACAGCACCGCCAGAAAGCGGATGCGCAGCACCTTGTAGCCCAGCGCATGGGCGGCCGTGTGGTTCTCCCCCACCGCGCGCAGGACGAGGCCGGCGCGGGTGCGGTAGAGGAACAGGTGGACCAGCGGCACGGCGGCCACCGCCAGATAGACCATGACGTCCTGGCCGAACAGCGCCTGCCCCACCACCGGCAGGTCGGTCAGGCCGGGGACGTACAGCTTCGGCAGCCCTTCCAGCGGGATGCCGACGAAGCCCTGGCCGATCAGCGCCGACAGGCCGACGCCGAACAGGGTCAGGGCAAGGCCGGTCGCCACCTGATTGGCCAGCAGGAACAGGGTCAGCACGGCGAACAGCGAGGCGGTGGCGGCACCGGCCAGCGCGGCGACGAGAAAACCGGTGGTGGCGCTGCCGGTCTGCACCGCCACGGCGAAACCGCAGACGGCGCCGACCAGCATCATGCCCTCGACGCCGAGGTTGAGGACGCCCGACTTCTCCACCACCAGTTCGCCGAGCGCGGCGAACAGCAGCGGTGTCGCCGCCGCGAACATCGCGGCCAGGATCGGGCCGATCAGGGCAAAGTCGTTCATGCCGCAGCCCTCCGCGCACCGAAGCGGACCCGGTAGCGGATCAGTACGTCGCTCGCCAGCAGGAAGAACAGAAGCATGCCCTGGAACACTCCGGTGATGGCCTTGGGCAAACCCATGGCGATCTGCGCCGCCTCGCCGCCGATGAAGGACAGCGCCATCAGCAACGCCGCCAGCAGAATGCCGACCGGATGCAGCCGGCCCAGGAAGGCGACGATGATGGCGGTATAGCCATAGCCGGGCGATATGCCGGCGGTGACCTGGCCGATGGGGCCGGCGACCTCGCCCATGCCGGCGATGCCGGCCAAGGCACCCGACAGCAGCAGCGTCAGCCAGACGATGCGCTTCTGGTCGAAGCCGGCATAGCCGGCAGCGGCCGGGGTCAGCCCGATCACCTTGATCTGGAAGCCGATGAAGGTCCGCGCGATCAGCAGCCAGCCGCCCGCCACCGCCAGCAGAGCGAACAGCGCGCCGAGATGGACGCGGGTCCCGGCCCACAGCACCGGCAGCGTGGCATCGGCCTCGAACAGCCGCGATTCCGGAAAGGCGAAGCCGTCGGGGTCGCGGAAGGGTCCATGGACCAGATAGTTCAACAGCAGCAGCGCGACGTAGTTCAGCATCAGGCTGGTCAGGATCTCGCTGGCATTGAAGCGCAGCCGCAGAAAGGCCGGCACCGCAGCCCAGACCGCACCGCCGATGGCGCCGCCGATCACCATCAAGGGCAGCAGCCACCAGCCGCCCTCGCCATAGAAGGCCAGCGCCAGCCCGCCGCCGGTGATGGCGCCCAGCGTCAGCTGCCCCTCGGCGCCGATGTTCCAGACATTGGCGCGAAAGCCGATGGCGAGCCCGACGGCGCACAGCACCAACGGCGTCGCCTTCACCACCAGCTCGCCCACGCCACGGACCGAGGTCACCGGCGCGACGAAGAATGAATAGAGCGCCTTCAACGGGTCGAAGCCCATCGCCAGGAACAGGATGAAGCCGCTGAGCAGGGTCAGCGCCACCGCCAGCAGCGGCGTGACGTAGACCATGGTCTTCGACGCCTGCCCGCGCGGCTCAAGACGGATGAAGCTCATGCGGCGACTCCGGCGTTCAGGTACCCATCAGACCGCACGCGTGATCTCCCCATCTTCGTCCGGCGGCGTGCCGAACAGGCCGCCCATCAGCAGGCCGATGCGCTCCACACTCGTCTCATGCGTCGGCCGGCTGTCGGACAGGCGGCCGTGGAACAGCACGGAGATCCGGTCGCTCAGCACGAACAGCTCGTCCAGATCCTGGCTGATGACCAGCACCGCCGCACCGGAGCGCGCCAGATCGATCAGCGCCTTGTGGATGGCGGCGGCAGCGCCGGCATCGACACCCCAGGTCGGCTGACCGACGACGAGAAGTTTCGGCTTTTGCAGGATTTCGCGGCCGATGATGAATTTCTGCAGGTTACCGCCCGACAGCGACCGCGCCTCCGCCCGGTGGCCGTGGGCGACGACGTTGAAGCCGCGGATGATCGTCTCGGCATAGGCGCGGGCGCGGGCGAAATGGACCATGCCGCCGCGCACCAGCGGCTCGCGGGCATAGCCCGACAGCAGCGCGTTCTCCGACAGGCTCAGTTCCGGCACGGCACCGCGGCCGAGCCGCTCCTCCGGCACGAAGGCGAGGCCGAGTCCGCGGCGCGCCCGCGGACCGAGATGTCCGGCCGACGTGCCCTCGATCACCACGGCATCGGCGTCGGCCAGCAGTGCCTCGCCGCTCAACGCCGCCATCAGCTCCGCCTGCCCGTTGCCGGCGACGCCGGCGATGCCGAGGATCTCGCCCGCCCGCACCTCGAAGTTGACGTCCTTCAGGTTGGTGGCGAACGGGTTGTCGGAGGTGGTCGAGAGGTGGCGCACTGTCAGGCGCGCGGCACCGGCCGCCCCCTGCGGCGGCCGTTCGGGAGTGGACAGCTCCGCCCCCATCATCATCTCGGCGAGGCTGCGCGCGGTCTCCTGCCGCGGGTCGGCGGCACCCACCACCTTGCCGGCCCGCAGCACGGTGGCGCGGCTGCACAGGGCGCGGATTTCCTCCAGCTTGTGCGAGATGTAGAGAATCGTGCAGCCCTCGGCCGCCAGCACGCGCAGCGTCTCGAAAAGCTTGCTCGCCTCCTGCGGCGTCAGGACCGAGGTCGGCTCGTCCATGATCAGCAGCTTCGGGTCCTGCAACAGGCAGCGCACGATCTCCACCCGCTGCCGCTCGCCCACCGACAGGTGGAAGACATGGCGGCCGGGGTCCAGCGCCAGCCCGTAGCGTTCCGACACCTCGCGGATGCGGCCGGCAAGCTGATCCATCGGCCCGGCATTGTCGAGGCCGAGCGCGATGTTCTCCGTCACCGTCAGCGTGTCGAACAGCGAGAAATGCTGGAATACCATGCCGATGCCGAGCCGGCGCGCGCCGGCCGGGTCGGGCACGACCGTCTCCGCCCCCTGCCACAGCAGGGTGCCGGAATCGGGGTGCAGCACCCCGTAGATCATCTTGACCAGCGTCGACTTGCCGGCCCCGTTCTCCCCCAGCAGCGCATGGATCTCGCCCGGTCGCAGGACGAGATCGACATGGTCGTTGGCCAGACAGCCGGGGAATCGCTTGGTGATGCCGCGCAGCTCCAATCGGGGCGGCGGAGCGTCCGGGGGATAGGTCTCGGCGTGCGAAGGCAAGGAGGAGCAATCCGGGAAAAGGTCAAACCTGTATGGCATTGCCAAAGCCGTGCCACCGCTACCAACAGAGTAATCCGGCGGCACCACCGGCCGTCAACAACCGATCCTCTGCCCAACGGTGATGCATCTGCCGCTTTGGTCATCATGCCACAGTCCGCCTAAGCAACCCAGCCTTCTGCAATGCAGCAGACCCTTGCCAGCCGGCCCGTTCGGCCCAACACTCCAGTTGATCGAGTGGTGTGGAGGCAAGGATGTCGGCGGGTTACGCAGTGCTGGACCGGCGGAACGTGGTGGCGGTCTCGGGTGAGGACCGCAAGGCCTTCCTGCAAGGGCTGGTGTCCAACGACGTGCTGCGGGTCACGCCGGACCATGCCGCCTATGCCCTGTTCCTGACCCCGCAGGGCAAGTTCCTGCACGACTTCACGCTCGTCGAGTCGGGCAGCGGCGAGGACGCTGTCCTGCTGCTCGATCCGGAAACGGACCGGCGCGCAGACCTGCTGCGCCGGCTGAAGATGTACAAGCTGCGCTCGAAGATCACCCTGGAGGACCGGGCGGATCAGTTGCGCGTGGCCGTCGCCTTCGGGGACGGCGCGCTGGAGGCGCTTGGCCTGCCGGCCGAACCGGGGGCAACGCGGCCCTTCGGCGGCGGCATCGCCTTCACCGACCCGCGGCTTCCGGCGCTCGGCGCCCGTCTGTTCCTCCCGGCGGAAGGGCTGGCGGTCCTTGGGGCAACCGGGCTGGCACCGGGGGATGTCGCCGAGTACGACCGCTTGCGGCTGTCGCTCGGCGTGCCGGACGGCACGCTGGACCTGATCCCGGAAAAGTCGATCCCGTTGGAAAGCCGGATGGACGCGCTGAACGCCATTTCCTGGGACAAGGGCTGCTACATGGGGCAGGAACTGACCGCCCGCACCAAATACCGCGCCCTCATCAAGAAGAAGCTGTTTCCGGTGACCGTGGACGGAGCGCTGCCGGAGGCCGGCACCCCGGTGACGCTGGACGGCAAGGACGTTGGTGAGGTCCGAAGCGGCCGCGACGGCGCGGCACTGGCCCTGCTGCGGCTGGAGGATGTGCAGCATGCGGCCGGGACCGGACTGACCTTCCAGGCAGGTGCCGCAACACTGACGCCGCGTGAACCCGCATGGGATCCTACCACGAAGGGTTAGTCCCCCACCGAAAGAATTCCCGGAAGGCGAAATCAAACGGGCCGCGCTCCTGTTGTTCTGGTGTCTTCAGACACAACGACAAAGGAGCCACCCCATGCGTCGCACCCTGATCGTCACCGCCGCCACGCTGGCTTTGCTCTCCGGTACCGCCGTCGCGCAGACCACGTCGCCGACCGTGGGCAACCCGTCCTCGTCCACCTCCAGCATGTCCAACACCGCGTCGCCGGACGCCGCCACCTCGGGCAGCGCAAGCAGCATGACGAAGGCCGGCCCGACCGGCGGCCAGCTCGCCAGCGCCGAGGAACTGATCGGCAAGAACGTCTACGGCCGCGACAACAACAAGATCGGCGAGGTCGACGACGTCATCCTCGACGGCACCGGTCAGGCCAAGCAGCTGGTCATCAGCTCCGGCGGCTTCCTCGGCATCGGCGAGAAGCAGGTCGCCGTCGACTACAGCGCCGCCAACTGGGATTCGCAGAACAACCGCCTCAACCTCGCCGGCATGAGCCGCGACGACGTGAAGGCGATGCCGGACTTCAAGTACGACGACACCATGACGTCGCTGAACAAGAACCGTAAGCCGGCCGAAAAGGAAACCGTGGCGCCAGGCGCCGCTCCGACCACCGGCTCCACCACGGTCAAGTAAGGGTCTTTGCGACACGAGGTGGGGGCGCAACGCCCCCGCCTTTTATCCCCGCAGCAGATCCACGAACCGCCGGCAGGCCACGATCTCCGCGCGCACATTGGCGCGGCGCTTCGTGGCCTCGGCGTCTTCGCCCCATTGCTCGATCTGATAGGTCTCGTCCAGTTGCGAGACCTCGAAGGCCTCTTCGGCGCTCAGACGGCCTTCCAGAAGCGCGAGCGCGACGACGATCGAGCCGCAGACTCCGGTCGCGGTCTGAAGCGCCGACAGATACCAGTCGTCCGTCCGCTCCACCACCCGGCGCAGGGCGGCAAGCGCCTCTTCCGGCTGCGGTTTCGGCATCAGGCCGGCGCAGACATGCAGCGGCGCGTCATAGGTCAGCGCCGCCCAATCCAGCAGCGGCTGCCAGAGCTGGGCCTGCCGCTCCACCAGCGGCTGGGGATGTTCGGCGCGGTAGCACAGCAGGTCGGTTTCGGCATAGGCGCTGATGGCGGGGACAATCTCCGGCCGCTTGGCCGGGATCAGGTCGACGGCGGTGCTCGACAGCTGCATCAGCGGCATGGAATGGGCGTCGATCTGCTCGCCCTGCTCCGCCCATTCGTCCGCCACGCCCTGGGCCAGCGGCCGGCTGGGGAAGACCAGCGGCGCCTTGGCCGGGCTGCGCACCGGACGGCCGTCCAGCTCGACCCGGAAACCGCCCTCGGTCTCGCCGACGCCCGCCGCCTTGTAGAAACGCTTCATCGCTTACCCTTCCAAAAGCTCCAGCACGGCGGTGGCGACGTCGCGCCCGCGGTGGACGATGCGATCGGCCCCGGCCCGCTCCAGTTCCGGCACCGCATGGTAGCCCCAGGAGACGCCGACCGACCGCACCCGCGCGTTGCGCGCCATCTGAATGTCGTAGGTGGTGTCGCCGATCACAACCGTCGCCGCCTCTTGCGCGCCGGTCTCCGCCAGCGCGCGTTGGACCATGTGCGGGTTCGGCTTGCCGGGACCGACATCGGCGGTCTGCAACGTCACGAAACGTCCGGCCAGCCCATGTTTCATCAGCACCGCGTCCAGCCCGCGCCGCGACTTGCCGGTGGCCACGCCCAGCAGCACGCCGGCCTCCTCCAGCGCCGTGATGGCTTCGAGGATGCCGGGGAACAGCGGCTCGTCCACCTCGCCGCGGCTGCGGGCGCTGGAGAAAGCGCGCTTGTAGCTTTCCGCGACTGCGACATGCGTATCGGCATCCCGCTCCGGCAGAAGGAGGGCGACGGCCTCCACCAGCGACAGCCCGACCATGCGGCGGACCTCCGCCGGGTCCGGCTCACCCAACCCATGCTCGGCCCAGGCCCGGTTCATGGCGTCGATGATGGCGAACTGGCTGTCGACCAGCGTGCCGTCGCAATCGAACAGAGCCAGTCGAAGAGGAGATCCTCCCGGCGCCGGCATCACTCGAAATCCTCGAACGGGTCGTCGCGCAGGTTGGGGCTGAAGCCGAAATACTTCCAGGTCGCCTGCATGTGGTCGGGCAGCGGGGCGGTCACGTCGATGGTCTTGCCGCCGCGCGGGTGCGGCAGGACGAGCCGTCGGGCATGCAGGTGCAGCTTCTTCGCCACCTCCGCCCCGGCCAGGAAGGCGCCCTGCCCGGCATATTTGCCGTCGCCCAGGATCGGCGTTCCGACCGCCGCCATATGGACGCGCAGCTGGTGGGTCCGGCCGGTCAGCGGCCACATGGCGACGAAGGCCGCCTGCTTGCCGACATTCTCCTGCACCGAATAGACGGTGACGGCACGCTTGCCCTCCTCCTTGTTCTCGGCCACCCGCTCGCCATGCGGGCCGCCTTCCTTGGCCAGCGCGAGGTCGATCTTGCCCTGGTAGGGCTTCGGCACGCCGACGGTGGCGGCCCAGTAGATTTTGCGCACGGCGCTGCCGCGGAACATCTCCGTCAGCTTGCTGGCAGCGAAGGTGGTGCGGGCGAGCAGCAGGACGCCCGAAGTGTCCTTGTCCAGCCGGTGGACCAGCTTGGGCCGCTCGCTGCCGTCGAAGCGCAGGGCATCCAGCATGGCATCGAGATGCTTCGACGTGCCGGTGCCGCCCTGGACCGCCAGCCCGGCCGGCTTGTTGATGGCGATCACGTCGGCGTCGCGGTAGAGCACCAGCGCCTGCAGCTCGGCGATCTGCTTGTCGGACATGCCCTTGGGCTTGCCCGCCCCCTGGCTCGAACCATGGTTCGGCCCCTTGATCGGCGCGGCCCAGGCCGCCAGCGGCGGAATGCGGATGCTCTGCCCGGACGCCAGCCGCGACGACGTCTCGGCCCGCTTGCCGTCGATGCGAACCTGACCGGTACGCAGCAGCTTCTGCAGATAGCTGTGGTTCACGTCGGGGAAATGCCGCTTGAACCAGCGGTCGAGCCGCATGTCGGCCTCGTCGGCCGTGACGGTGCGGGTTTCGACCTTGCTGTCGCCCTTGGCTTCAATCGACGTGTCGTCAGCGGAACCGGCGGAGGGCTTGGGAGAGTCAGTCATCAGAGGGACACCGAAACAAGAGAACGCACGGCCCACAGGCCGGCAAAGAAGCCCACCACGCTGAACAGCGTCGAGGCGAGGAAGTATCCCGCCGCCGCGGCGAGCTCGTCACGGGCGACGAGGACGCCGATGTCTAGCGTGAAGGAGGAGAAGGTGGTGAAGCCGCCCAGGATCCCGACCAGCAGGAAGGCGCGCAGCTCCGGCGACGGCGACCATGTCAGCGCCGCCAGCTCCGACAGCACACCCATCACGGTGCAGCCGATCACGTTGACGATGACCGTCCCCGCCGGGAAGCGGGTGCCGACCCATTGCGCGATCGCCAGCAGCATCACATAGCGCGCCACCGAACCGGCGGCGCCACCGACGGCGACGGCGAGCAAGGACAGGGGGGATGCGAGCACGGCGCCTCCGGACGAGCGCATGGGTTGGGAAAAGGGAGCGAAGCGCCGGATTAGAGCCAGAAAGCAATGCACTTGTCACGCGGCGCACAGGAACGGCAGGATTGACGGCATGGAAAAACTGCCCCCCGACGCCGCGTTGCTGATCATCGATGTGCAAAAGGCCATCGACGACCCGCGCTGGCACCGCATCGGCCCGCGCAACAACCCCGATGCGGAGTCGAACGTCGCCGCCCTGCTCGCCGCGTGGCGGCGGATGGGACGGCCCATCGTCCACATCCGCCATGATTCGGTGGAGCCTCAGTCCAGCTACCGCCCAGGCGGCCCCGGCCATGACTTCAAGGACGAGGCGATGCCGCTGCCCGGCGAAACGGTGGTCGGCAAGCGTGTGAACAGCGCCTTCATCGGCACCGGTTTGGACGAGCGGCTGCGCGAGCGCGGCATCGGCACGCTGGTGGTGGCCGGAGTCATCACCAACAACAGCGTCGAGGCGACGGTGCGGATGGCCGGCAACCTCGGCTACGACGTGCGTCTGGTGGCCGACGCCTGCTTCACCTTCGCCCGGCTCGACCGCTCGGGACGGCTTCGCACGGCGGACGAGGTCCACGACCTGTCGCTCGCCAACCTGGACGGCGAATATGCGACGGTCGTGGATACGGCGGACGTGCTGGGCTGAACGCCCCCTTACGCCAGCTTCGCCTTCAGGAACTCCACCGTCCGCTTCCAGGCCAGATCGGCGGCGTCCTTGTTGTAGCGCTCCGCCGAGGTGTCGTTGTGGAAGGCGTGGTTGACGCCCTCGTACATGTAGATCTGATGCTCGACATGGGCCTTCTTCAGGGCCTCGTCATAGGCCGGGATGCCGGCGTTGAGGCGCTGGTCGAGACCGGCGTAATGGAGCAGCAGCGGCGACTTCACCGTGGTCACCAGCGCCGGATCGGGGGTCGGACCGTAGAAGGCGACGCCCGCCTTCAGGTCGGGCGCCTTGATCGCCAGACGGTTGACCATGCCGCCGCCCCAGCAGAAGCCGACCGCCCCGACCTTCGCCGAGGAATAGCGGTAGGCCATCAGGTAGCTCATCGCCGCGATCAGGTTGTTGACCGTCTTGTCGGCGTCGAGCTGGCCGATCATGTCGCGGGCCTTGTCGGCGTCCTGCGGCGTGCCGCCCAGAGGCGACAGCAGGTCGGGCGCCAGCGCCACGAAGCCTTCGGTGGCGAGACGGCGGGTGACGTCCTCGACATAGGCGTTCAAACCGCGGTTCTCGTGGATGACGACCACCGCCGGCGCCTTGTCCGCCAGCTTGGGCCGGGCGATGTAGCCGGCAACGTCGCCGGTCGCCCCCTGGAAGGACACCTTTTCCGCCGCCAGACGGGTGTCGTCCTCGGCCACGACGGCGGCGCGGGCATAGTTCGGTTCGATCGCCGCCAGGATCGCCGGGATGGCCGTGGCGCCACCGGCCAGCACCGCCAGCCGCTCCAGGAAGACCCGGCGCGGCAGCGGCGCATGGGTGTATTCGTCGTAAAGGTCGATGATCCTCTGGTCCATCCCCGATGCCCCTGTTTTGCCTCTTGCCGCAGCTCAGCCGGCGCGGTCGCGCTTGAGAGTGGGGGCGTCGGGCGCGGTTGGCAACCGGGGGGAGGATCCGCTTTCGGCCTATGACGCTTCCGGCACGACCTCGCCCGCTGATGGAGTCGCTTCGCTGACCTATGAGGTCGCTTCGCTGACCTATGAGGTCGCTTCGCTCAGCGGCACCAGTTCCGACGGCTGGTATTCCACCAGAAGGCCGTCGCGCATCTCCAGCACCCTGTCCATGCGGCGGGCGAGGTCCAGGTTGTGCGTCGCCACCAGCGCGCCGACCTTGGCCTGCCGGACGATGGCCGACAGCATGGCGAAGACATGTTCGGCCGTATGTGGGTCGAGATTGCCGGTCGGCTCGTCGGCGATCAGCAGGGACGGGGCGTTGGCCAGGGCGCGGGCGATGGCGACGCGCTGCTGCTCGCCGCCCGACAGGCGCGCCGGGCGGTGGGTGCCGCGCTGCTCCAGCCCGACCATGCGCAGAAGCTCGTCCGCGCGCTGCCTGGCGACCGACTTCGAGACCCCCGCGATCATCTGCGGCAGGACGATGTTTTCCCGAGCCGAGAACTCCGGCAGCAGATGGTGGAACTGGTAGACGAAGCCGATGGAGCGGCGGCGAACCTCGGTCCGCCTGCCATCGTCCAGGTTGGACACGTCGGCGCCGGCGATGCGCACCGTGCCGCCGGTCGGCCGTTCCAGCAGGCCGGCGATATGCAGCAGCGTCGATTTGCCGGCACCCGACGGGCCGACCAGCGCCACCAGTTCCCCGGCGCCGACGGTCAGGTCGACGCCGCGCAGCACCTCCAGCGTCTCGCCCGCCTGTTCGAAGCGACGGACGATGCCCTTCAGCTCCAGCATCGGTTGCATCTCGACGTCACTCATAGCGCAGGGCCTCCACCGGATCGAGCCGGGCGGCGCGCCAGGACGGGTAGATGGTGGCGGCGAAGGACAGGCCGAGCGCCATCAGCGTCACCTGGATCACCTCGCTCCAGTCGATCTTGGCCGGCAGGTGGGACAGAAAATAGATCTCGGCGTTGAACAGGTTAGTCCCGGTCAGCCCCTGGATGACCTGCCGGATGCTCTCGATGTTGAGCGCGAAGGATACGCCGAGCGCCAGGCCGAGCAGCGTCCCCGTCACCCCGACGCTGGCGCCGGACAGGAAGAAGATACGCATGATCATGCCGCGCGTCGCCCCCATGGTGCGCAGGATCGCGATGTCGCGCCCCTTGTCCTTCACCAGCATGATCAGGCTGGAGATGATGTTGAAGGCGGCCACCATGATGATCAGCGACAGGATCAGGAACATCACGTTGCGTTCGACCTGGAGCGCCGTGAAGAAGCTGGCGTTCGACTGCTGCCAGTCGACCACCCGGCCCTCCCCGGCCACCACCGACTGGACGGCGGCGCGGGCCGCACCGATCTGCATCGGATCGCTGACGAAGACCTCGAGCGAGGTCACGGCGTCGCCGGTGCGGAAGAAGGCCTGCGCCTCCTCCAGCGGCAGGAAGATGAAGCTGTTGTCGTATTCGAACATGCCGACGTCGAAGATCGCGCCAATGGGATAGCTGCGCATCCGCGGCACGGTGCCGAAGGCGGTGACGTTGCCCTGGGGTGCGATCAGCGTGATCTGGTCGCCGACCGACAGGCCGAGGCGCTGGGCCATGCGCACGCCGATGGCGACGCGATCCTCCCCGAATTCGTCGACCGAGCCGCGGACGATGTTGCTGGCCAGCGTCGGACGCACCTTGAAGTCCTCCGCCCGCACGCCGCGGATGACGGCGCCCGACGCGACGCCGCGCACCGACACCAGCGCCTGCCCCTCCACCGTCGGGGTGACGTTGACGACGCCCGGCGTATTGCGCAGCTTGCCGGCGAGGATGTCGAAATCCGGCAGCGGCCCGCCGCGCGCGCTGTAGACGTTGAGATGTCCGTTGAGGCCAAGCACCCGGCCAAGCAGCTCCGCCCGGAAGCCGTTCATCACCGCCATCACGATGATGAGCGTCGCCACGCCGAGCGCGATGCCCAGCAGCGAGAACCCCGCGATGACCGAGATGAACCCTTCCTGGCGGCGCGCCCGGAGGTAACGCATCGCGACCATGCGTTCGAAGGCGTTGAAGATCATGAGGAAATCCGGACTGCCGGTGGGAAAGACGAAAAAAAGTGGCGAACCCTGGGGTTCGCCACCGGAAGATAGGACACCTTGGAAGGCCGCGCAAAGGCTGCCTTGTGGCATCGTCCGTCGGTTTGCCCTTCAGACGATTTCGATTGCCTCTGCGAAGGACAAAGACGCAAACACGCCATTCGGGCTGCTTGCCGCCGAAATGCGGAGTTGAACCGAGCGGGCCCCGCCAGCGGTGTCGACCACCGCATGGGCGACCGGCTGCTGCGACCATGGCGTAGTGTTGGTCGGCGGAATGTGTTGCGACGTGACACCGACATATTGACCGGCGGTCTGGTCATACCAGCAGGTCTGCACCGAACCGTTGTTGCCGGAAAAGCTGAAGGAAAGGCCGGAGGTCAGCCGAAAGGTCCGGTTTTCGGGCAACTGTATGGAGTAGGCTGCCAACGTCAGGTTTCCAGCGGCGACCATGTCGAACCGGATAGGGCTGTTGACCGTCAGACCGGCGGTCTGGTTGGCGGAAAGACGGAACATTCCCCATCGTGTTGCCGCGGCGGGTGCGACCGCTCGCAACGCCATGTCACTGGCCCTCGCCCGTGGTGACGTCCAGCAACGTTCCGCCGTTTACGCCGATGCCGGTCATGAAACCGTTGGCCTGACGATCGAAAATTTCGACGGTGCGGGCCATGACCGTGAGCGTATTGACGCCGGTCGAGGAGAAGGTTGCCGTAAACTTGATCCGGGCATCCGAGGGCCCGAGATTGGCCACCCGGACATTACGGCCGATTGTCGGCAGCGCGAAGGTTCCGGTGCTGGTGGCCGCAAGGCTGATGCGCTGGTTCTCAATTGGCGAAAAAGCGAAGGCCATTGATCGATCTCCCATTGCATTTCCAGGTTCCACTCCCGCCGAACGGTCACTTTCGGAATGCCGGACGGACAGAATTGGTCGGATTTCGATCCTTCCCCACGCCACTGGCTTGGTCAAACTTTAGTTGAAAAACATAGGTAAATCACCGCATTAGTTATCAGGATTGCCAATGTTGGCAATCGGAGCGCGCTTTAGTTTGACGCAGGATTCTGCAAATTCGGTCGCGACTCGCGCCCAACAAAAAAGCGCCGGACGAAGCCGGCGCTTTTTGATCGATCTTGCGGAAAAGTCAGCCCAGCAGCTTTGCCAGCGCCGCCTCGACCGGCAACTCTTCCTTCTCGCCGGTGGCGCGGCGCTTCAACTCGACGACGCCGTTCTTCAGGCCGCGCGGACCGACCACCAACTGCCAGGGAACGCCGATCAGGTCCATGTCGGCGAACTTGGCACCGGGGCGCTCGTCGCGGTCGTCATAGGCGACCTCCAGCCCGGCCGATTCCAGCTTCGCATACAGTTCGGCGCAGACACGGTCGGTCTCGGCGTCACCAGACTTCAGGTTGATCAGGCCGACATTGAAGGGGGCGACGGCGTCCGGCCAGATGATGCCGTTGTCGTCGTGGCTGGCCTCGATGATCGCGCCCATCAGGCGCGACACGCCGATGCCGTAGCTGCCCATCTCCACCGGGATCGACTCGCCGTTCGGACCGGCGACCACGGCGTTCATCGGCTTGGAGTATTTGGTGCCGAAATTGAAGATGTGGCCGACCTCGATGCCGCGGGCCGACACCAGATCCGAGTCCGGAACCGGGCTGTTGGCCGGATCGTGCTTCTCGTCGGTCGCGGCGTAGATGGCGGTGACGCGGTCGAAGAAGGGCTGCAGGTCGTCCTCCATGCCGGGGGCGTCCTTCAGCACGTCCAGGTTCATCCAGTCCTTGTGGCAGAAGACGCCGCTCTCGCCGGTCTCGGCCAGGATGATGAACTCATGGCTCAGGTCGCCGCCGATGGGGCCGGTGTCGGCGCGCATCGGGATGGCCTTCAGCCCGATGCGGGCGAAGGTGCGCAGATAGGCCAGGAACATCTTCTGGTAGGACCGGCGGGCGCCGGCCGCGTCGATGTCAAAGGAATAGGCGTCCTTCATCAGGAACTCGCGGCCGCGCATCACACCGAAGCGCGGGCGGATCTCGTCACGGAACTTCCACTGGATGTGGTAGAGGTTCAGCGGCAACTGTCGGTAGCTCTTGACGAAGGAGCGGAAGATGTCGGTGATCATCTCCTCGTTCGTCGGGCCGAACAGCATCTCGCGGTCGTGGCGGTCGGTGATGCGCAGCATCTCCTTGCCGTAATCGTCGTAGCGGCCGCTCTCGCGCCACAGATCGGCCGACTGGATGGTCGGCATCAGCAGTTCCTGCGCACCGGCGGCGTCCTGCTCCTCGCGGACGATCTGCTCGATCTTGCGCAGAACCCGATAGCCCAGCGGCAGCCAGGCATAGATGCCGGCGCTGGTCTGGCGGATCATCCCGGCCCGCAGCATCAGGCGGTGCGAGACGATCTGCGCCTCGGTCGGGGTCTCCTTGAGGGTCGGCATGAAGAAGCTGGACAGCCGCATGGCTCTGCTCTCGTGTGCGAGGTGTTCATCAAGGCCGCGCGGACCTGGCTCTTGCAAACAGGAGCGGGCACGGGCGGCGGGTGAGCGACTTTAGGAAGGTCGCCCGCACTTGTCCACTGTAAGCCCCCCGCTTGGTCTCCGGCCCGCCCCTCGCCCTACCGGGTGCGGCAATAGGCGTAGAGGCGCTCCTCCGCCCCCGGGTCGATCGGCTGGCCGTTGAGATAGAGACGGTCGCCGACCACGCTGAGCCAGACCGCGGTGAGATCGTCGGGCAGACGCGGCACCGACGGCAAGGCGACTCCCATCCGGCGGGCCAGATCGACCGACAGCGGCAGGTCGATGGGGATCGGCGGCTGCGCGCCCGCACTGCCCGGCAGATCGGCCGGAGCGACCGGCCGCCCCCGCACATCCACCCCCGGGCGGTATTCCACGTCGGCCGCCGGCACATGGCGGGTCAGCCGCCGGCACAGCGAAAGGTCGACCACCGGCCGGTCGCGGGCGGCATCGGGAGTCAGCGGAATCGGACCGGGAAGCGACGGCTGGGATTGCGCCAGTGCCGGCGCGGCGGCCAGAGCGAGCACCGACGCCATCAGACCGGCGCGTAATGCCGAGGGCGCCCTCACAGCGTATGCCGCTCGATCACCGGGGCTGGATTGCGCATGGCCTTCCAGTAGATCGACAGGTAGGGCATTCCTTTCTCGGCCTCCTCCTGGGTCCGCGCCGACTGGCGGATGTATTTGCCGATGAAGGGCTTGTTCACATGCTCCAGGTCCACCGCGGCCTTAAGCACCAGGAACTCGCCGATCTTGTCGGGCAGGTTGTAATGCCATTTTTGCAGGCAATCTGAGGTCACGCCCGGCTTGGCCTGCTCCGGTTCGGGAAGGTAGAATTCCTGGTGGTGGTATTGCGAGATTTCCTTCCACGCCTGCGCCACCCTGCCGGGCTTGACGCGCGGCAGGGCCTTCAGGATGCGGACATCGTCGTGGAACAGCGGAAGGAACCCGCGCTTTTCCGCCAGTTCGGTCAGCATGCTGTGCAGGCCGGCCATAACGCCGCCCTCGTTTCCCTCGCTGCCGCCACCTGCCCTCTCCTCGCGCTTTCGCCCGAACAGCGCGCTGAAGAACCCCTTCTTCGGCTTGGACTGGTTGCCACCGCCGCCGTCCTGCCCGACCTTCCGCTCGTCCCAAAGCGAGTCCCAGGCATATTCCCAGGCGGTGAAAATGGCATTGGAGCGGTCATCGAGAACCGTCAGCAGATATTCCCGCCCCTCCCGCGCCCAGTCGACATCGCCGACGATGGCGCGGACCGGGCGGCGGCTGAGCAGCACCGGCAGGATGCCGACGCGCACCAGCTCCTGGTAGAACTCGATGAAGGACGGGGTCTGGATGAAGGGCAGGATCGAGCATGGCTGCTGCTCCGGCGCCAGCAACTCCATGCATTTCTTGGTCCGTTCCATCAGTTCGGCCGACACGACCGCGGCGAACTGATCGAACCGTTCGTTTTCGTTCGCGGCCATCGGCGCCTCGACTGTCGTCCTTTTTCCTGCCGCCCACCGGAACGGGCAAAGGTCATCTGGGAAACCGGACAAGGCGGAAAGGCCCCGGACCACATGGCTCCGGTGGCGATCTCAAAGCCCGGCTGTTGATCCCGATCGGGGGTGGACCCCGATGTGGGAGCTAAGCCAAGCAACGCTACCAAGTAAACCGTTAACGTTTTCTGGACCGGCCGCCGAAATTTTCTGTCGGCCTCCCTCACTCAGCCGTGATCCTCACGGCGGATAAAGAAAGGCCGCGCGGCAGAAGCGGCGCGGCCTGTCGAGTTTAGGGAGGAATCGCCACCAGGCGTCGGAAAGGGAGGAATATCCTCCCTCGTCACACTGAAAGAGTGGACCCACGCTGTGGCGATGGCAAGCCCAAAACGAAGGCAATCACTCGTCTTGCACAAAGTTTTTGCATTTTTGCCCAGCCCTTCAGCGATTGCCGTGATTATGACCGGACTTTTGCCTATTCGATGAGCTGATACCCCCGATAGCCGGCATCCACAGCGGCCTTCCAGGGCGGATCCCGGGCCAAAACGGCGGCCTGAACCGGACAATCGGCCTGATGGGCGCCCGGCAGATAGCCGAGACTCATCAGGAACTCCCCGACGATCTCGCCTCCGGTGAAGCGGAAGGTCCGGCCGAACAGCTTCACCCACTCCGCCTTGGTCAGCGGATGGTGGGCGCGCAGCCAGCCGTCGAAGGACCCGTGGGTCTCCCGCAACGCGACGAGACGACGGGCATTCTCGATCACCGCGTCGATCTTCAGCCGGTTCCGGATGATGCCTGCGTCGGCCAGCAGCCTCGCCCGCTCCGCCTCGCCGTAGGCGGCGACACGGTCGATGTCGAAGCCGTCGAAGGCGGCGCGGAAGGCCCCGCGCTTCTTCAAGATGGTCAGCCAGGACAGGCCGGCTTGGTTGATCTCCAGCACCAGACGCTCGAACAGCGCCTGGTCGTCGCTGCTGGGGAACCCGTACTCACCGTCATGGTAGGGACCGTGATGGGGATGGCCGGGCGCGGCCGCGCAATAGGTCAGGCTCACCCGCCTCGCTCCCTTAAGTCACAAGAACAACCCGTCAGAACATGTCCCGCGCCATATCCCGGAAGGAGATGAGGCCGGATCGCTCGACGCCGAAGATCACCAGCCAAACCAGCAGGGAAACCAGCGACGTGATGACGAATTTGCGCAGGATCTGCGGCTCGACCGGCGCGGAGGACGCCATGCCGGGCTCCGGCGTTTCCGGCGTCCTGACACCCCAGGGCAGCACCGCGAACAGCACCACCCACCACACGACGATGTAGACGAAGGCGCCAGTCACCCAGTTGTCCATCGTCCCCTCCCCGCGTCAGCAGCCCAAACCCGGATCAAGCCTGCTCCAACTCCACCAGCGTCCCGCAGAAGTCCTTGGGATGCAGGAACAGCACCGGCTTGTCGTGCGCGCCGATCTTCGGCTCACCATCGCCCAGAACGCGGGCACCCTGTTCCTTCATCCGGTCGCGGGCGGCCAGGATGTCCTCCACCTCGTAGCAGATGTGGTGAATGCCGCCGGACGGGTTCTTTTCCAGAAAACCGGCGATCGGCGACCTATCTCCGAAGGGATGCAGCAGTTCGATCTTGGTGTTGGGCAGGGTGACGAAGACCACGGTGACGCCGTGCGGCGCCAAGTCCACCGGCTGGGAGACGGCGGCCCCCAGCGTGTCGCGATAGAGCGCGGTCGCCGCCGGCAGGTCCGGAACGACGATGGCCACGTGGTTGAGCTTCCCGATCATGCGCTTCCTCTCGCTGGCTTTCGGCTCGGCCCGTTGGCGGGCTCTGATAAACACGTTCACTATACACGAGCCCGCATCAGACGCGGACCAGATGAACCTCCGTCACCGGCTTCTTGCCGTGGGACGCGTTGAAGCAACGGCGCACGGCGATCCGCGCCGCCTCCTTCACCTGGGCGTCGTCGGCGCGCGCCGACCGGGGCAGCATCGCCACCGACTCGCGCACGGCGTCCACCACGTCCAGCAGCAGGTCGCGGTCGGTCGCCTCGTCGATCAACCCCATCACCGCGACCTGGGGCGCCGTCACCAGCTCCCCCGTCGCGGTCATCACCAGCGTCACCACGGCGGCGCCGTTGTTCACCATGCGGTTGCGCGCCCGCATCATGCCGGTGTCGAGCGGCACCAGACGCTTGCCGTCCACCGCCATCCGACCGGCCCGCACATGGGCCACCACACGCGCGCCGTCCGGCCCGTCGAGCCGGATCACCTCGCCGTTGGCCGGCACGATGCCGTGGGGGACTTGGCAGTCCGCCGCCAGGGCGGCATGGGCCTGTTGGTGGCGCTGCTCGCCATGGACCGGGACGGCGATGCGCGGACGCACCCACTGGTACATGCGGACCAGCTCGTCCCGCGCCGGATGGCCGGAAACATGGACCGGCGCCTCGTCCGCCGTCACCAGCTCGACCCCCTGGGCGACCAGCTGGTTCTGCATACGGCCGATGTCGCGTTCGTTGCCGGGAATCTCACGGGAGGAGAAGATCACCACGTCGCCGCGCGACAAGGTCACCTGCGGATGATCGTTGGCGGCGATGCGGGCCAGGGCCGACCGCGGTTCCCCCTGGCTGCCGGTGCAGATCAGCACCAGCTTTTCCCGTGGCAGGTAGCTGGCGTCATGCTCCGACAGGAATTTCGGCACGTCGGCCAGATAGCCGCTGGCCCGGGCTGCCTCGTTGATGCGCCACAGCGAGCGGCCGACCAGCGCGACATGGCGGTCGTGCGCGGCGGCGGCGGCGGCGATGCTCTCCAGCCGCGCCACGTTGGTGGCGAAGCAACTGACGGCGATACGGCGGTCGCGGTAGCGGCCGAACAGCTCCATCAGCGACTCCCGGACCGTGGCCTCCGACCCGGAGGAGCCGGGCACCAGCGCGTTGGTGCTGTCGCCGACCAGCGCCAGCACGCCTTCGTCGCCGATGGCGCGCAGCCGCTCCTCGTCCGCCGTCTCGCCGACCAGCGGGTCGGGATCCAATTTCCAGTCGCCGGTATGCAGGACGGTTCCCGCGGCAGTGCGGATGGCGAGCGCGTTCGGCTCGGGGATCGAATGCGTCATGGTGACATATTCGACCGAGAAGGGACCGACCTCGATGGTGCCGCCCAACGGGATCTCATGGATCGGCACCGTGGCGCTCAGACCGCGCTCATGCAGCTTGGCGCGGAGGAAAGCGGCGGTGAAGGGCGTGCAATAGACCGGGCAGCGCAGCTCCGGCCACAGATACTGGATGGCGCCGAGGTGATCCTCGTGCGCATGGGTCACCACCAGCCCGACCAGATCGTTCCGGCGTTCGACGATGAAGGCCGGGTCGGGCATGATGACGTCCAGACCCGGCATGGTGTCGTCGGCGAACGATATGCCGAGATCCACCATCAGCCACTTGCCCCGGTGGCCGTAGAGGTTGAGGTTCATCCCGATCTCGCCCGATCCGCCGAGCGGGAGGAAATACAGCGCGTCATCCTCCGGAACGAAGGTGTCCGCCGGGGCTGCGGGAATTCCGGCGGCGGTCTTGGAGGATTGTGTCATTGGACCGTGTTGCGCTTGTGGATCAGGAGGAGACCGCGGAGCGTCAGCTCGTTGTCTGTGTGTTCGATCACATGGGTAGCCTTGGCGAAAAGAACAGCCAATCCGCCGGTGGCGACCACCCGCATCGGTTCGCCGTACTCCGCCCGGATACGGGCCACCAGCCCTTCGATCAGGCCGACATATCCCCAGAAGATACCGGACTGCATGCAGGCGATGGTGTTCTTGCCGATCACCTCGGCCGGCTGCTGGATCTCGACCCGCGGCAGCTTGGAGGCAGCCATCTGAAGCGCCTCCAGCGACAGGTTCAGCCCTGGCGCGATGACGCCGCCGCAGTAGTTGCCGTCGGCGTCGACCACGTCGAAGGTGGTCGCCGTGCCGAAATCGATGACGATCAGCGGCGTCTTGTAGGTCGCCGCCGCGGCGACCGTGTTCACCAGACGGTCGGCGCCGACCTCCTCCGGCCGGTCGACCAGCGCCTTGGCGCCCAGATCGACGCCCGGCTGGCCGACGATCACCGGCTCGCAGCCGAAATGATCCTTGCACAGCCGCTTCAGGTTGAAGGTGGCACCCGGAACGACGCTGGCGATGATGGCGCCATGGATGTCGACCGGCCTCAGCCCCTTCAACGCCATCAGGTGGGTCAGCCACACCATGTATTCGTCGGAGGTGCGTTTGGGATCGGTCGCCGTGCGCCAGATGCCGCGCTGGCGGTCGCCGTCATAAATGGCGAACACCACGTTCGTGTTTCCGGCGTCGATGGCGAGCAGCATGGCGGCGTCCTGAAGGCGGTGGGCGTTTGGGTCAGCTGGTGGAAGGCGGCGCGAAGAACACGTCGCCGGCGGCGATCCGCTGACGCGGCCCGCCGTCCGTTGGATCAAGCAACAGAACGCCGTCGCTGTCCAGATCGGCGAAGGTCCCGGGGATCGTCCGATCGGCCAGCCTGACCATAATCGGTCCGCCAAGCCCCTTGGCCCGCGACAGCCAGGCGTCGCGCACCGGACCGAAACCATGGGCGCGCCAGCGGCCATACCAGCTCGCCAAATGCCCGGCATAGACCTCCAGCAACGCCCCGGGCCCCATCGGCGGTGCGCCCTCGGCGATCAGCGAGGTTGCGCCGTAATCGGCGGTCGCGGGAAAATGCCGCAGGTTGATGCCGACGCCGAGCACCACCCAGGCCACCCTGCCGTCGGCAGCCGGCTCCGACTCGAGGAGGATGCCCGACAGCTTGCGGCCATGCACCAGAACGTCGTTCGGCCATTTGCAGCGGACGCCGCTCGGGTCGGGCAACACCGACTCGGCGGTTTCGGCGATGGCCAGCGCGGCGACGAAGGAAACCTGCGCCGCCTCCGCGGGAGGCATGCGGGGTCGCAGAATGGTGGTGCTGTAGAGATTGCCTTCGGGGGAGGTCCAGGCCCGGCCGCGGCGGCCGCGACCGCTGTCCTGCCGGCGTGCCCAGACGATGGTGCCTTCGGGTGCCCCTGAACGCGACAAGGCCTTCGCCTCGTCGTTCGTGCTGCCGACGGAGTCGAAGGCCTTGACCTGGAAGCCCGGAGGCAGGCGCAGACGCGCCGCCTCCGCTTCGAGCGATGATGTCATCGGTCCGATGTCACCCGGCGAACAGAGCCGCCGCGGCAGCCGCGGCACCGTTCAGGATCGGCGCCGGAGCGACGAAGAACAGCAGCGTGAACAGGCTGGTGATGACGAGGACGCCGG
This sequence comes from Azospirillum sp. 412522, assembly GCF_019805165.1. GTDB lineage: Bacteria > Pseudomonadota > Alphaproteobacteria > Azospirillales > Azospirillaceae > Azospirillum. Next base: position 480,656 of record NZ_RWIJ01000001.1, on the reverse strand, counting down.
TCATGCCGTCGTCGTCCACCTTGTCGACCACCACCGCGGGTTCGTCGAAATACATGATCTTGATGATGCGCAGGTAGTAGAAGGCGCCGACGACGCTGGTCAGCACGCCGACCACGGCCAGCGTGTATTCCTGGGCGGCGACGGCCGCCAGGAAGACGTAGAGCTTGCCGAAGAAGCCCGCCATCGGCGGGATGCCGGCCATGGAGAACATGAAGATCGCCATGGTCGCGGCCAGCATCGGGTTGGTCTTGGACAGGCCGGAGAAGTCCTTGATCTCCTCCAGCATCTGCCCCTTGGCCTTCATGCTGAGGATGACGGCGAAGGCGCCGATGTTCATGGCGATGTAAAGTGCCATGTAGATCAGCACGCCGCGCACGCCGTCCTGGGTCCCGGTGGTCAGGCCGACCAGCGCGTAGCCGACATGGCCGATCGAGCTGTAGGCCATCAGGCGCTTGATGTTGGTCTGCATGATGGCGACGAAGGAGCCGATCACCATCGACAGGATGGCGGTCGCCACCAGAACCTGATGCCACTGGGCAGCGAGATGGCCGAACGGCTCCATCACCACGCGGGTCAGCAGGGCGATGGCCGCCACCTTCGGGGCCGCCGCGAAGAAGGCGGTCACCGGGGTCGGGGCGCCCTCGTAGACGTCCGGCGTCCACATGTGGAACGGAGCGGCGGAGACCTTGAAGGCCAGACCGGCCATGACGAACACCAGGCCGATCACCAGACCCGGCGAGACATGGGCGCCGCCGGCGAACAGGGCCGCCACCTTGTCGAAGGAGGTCGTGCCGGCGAAGCCGTAGACCAGCGACGCGCCGTACAGCAGCATGCCGGAGGAGAGCGAGCCGAGGACGAAATACTTCAGGCCGGCTTCCGACGACTTGGCGCTGTCGCGGCGGAAGGCCGCGATGACGTAGAGCGCGAGGCTCTGGGTCTCCAGCCCGACATACAGGGAGATGAAATCGTTGGCCGAGATCATCATCAGCATGCCGAGCGTGGCGAAGATCATCAGCACCGGGTACTCGAAGCGCGCCATCTGTTCGCGCTCGTTGAAGCCGAGGCCGAGGATGACCGCGAAGGCCGCGGAGACCAGCACCAGCACCTTCATGAAGACGCCGAAGGCGTCCATCACGAACATGCCGTTGAAGGTGACGACGCGGCCGCTGCCGTAGCCCATCGCCAGGACGGCGGCGAGCAGCATGCAGACGATCGACAGGTAGGAGACGGGACGGGTGAAGCCGTCGCCGCGGAACACGCCCAGCATCAGCAGGGCGACGCCCGACAATGCCAGGAAGATCTCCGGCAGGGCCGGCCAGATGTCGGGAAACACTGCGGTCATGTCGAAGAACCCCTTACCGAGCGGCGACCGAGACACCGGACGCGGCGTGCGACGCGGCCAGCTTGGTCTGGTAGGTCTGGATCAGCTGCTCGACCGATGCCGAGGTGACGTTCAGGAAGCTGCTGGGATAGATACCCATCCACAGGACGACGGCGATCAGCGGCAGGAACACCGCGATCTCGCGCGGGGTCACGTCGAACATCGCCTTGACGTCCGGCTTGGTCAGCTTGCCGTAGACGACGCGGCGGTACAGCCACAGCGCATAGGCGGCGCCGAGAACCATGCCGGTGGCGGCGAGAGCGGCAACCCAGGTGTTGTCGCGGAAGACGCCCATCAGCACCAGGAACTCGCCGACGAAGCCGGCGGTGCCCGGCAGGCCGACCGAGGCCATGGTCATGAACAGGAAGATAACCGCGTATTTCGGCATGTTCTTCACGAGGCCGCCGTAACGGGCGATCTCGCGGGTGTGCAACCGGTCATAGACGACGCCGACGCACAGGAACAGCGCACCCGACACGACGCCGTGCGACAGCATCTGGAACACCGAACCCTCGATGCCCTGCTGGTTCAGCGCGAACATGCCGATGGTGACGAAGCCCATGTGGGCGACCGACGAGTAGGCGATCAGCTTCTTCATGTCCTCCTGGGCGAGAGCGACCAGCGAGGTGTAGATCACGGCCACGACCGACAGGGTGTAGATCAGCGGCGCGAAATACTCGGTCGCTTCCGGCAGGATCGGAATGTTGAAGCGCAGGAAGCCGTACCCGCCCATCTTCAGCAGCACGCCGGCCAGGATGACCGAACCGGCGGTCGGCGCCTCGACGTGGGCATCCGGCAGCCAGGTGTGGACCGGCCACATCGGCACCTTAACCGCGAAGGAGGCGAAGAAGGCCAGCCACAGCCAGAGCTGCATGTTGCGCGGGAACTGTGTGGCGGTGATGGTCGGGATGTCGGTGGTGCCGGCCACGTAGTACATAGCCAGGATCGCCAGCAGCATCAGCACCGAGCCGAGTAGCGTGTAGAGGAAGAACTTGAAGGCGGCATAGACGCGGCGCGGACCGCCCCAGATGCCGATGATCAGGAACATCGGGATCAGGACGCCTTCGAAGAACATGTAGAACAGCACGAAGTCCAGCGCGCAGAACATCCCGATCATCAGGGTTTCCAGCGCGAGGAAGGCGATCATGTATTCCTTGAGGCGGACCTGCACCGATTCCCAGCTCGCCAGGATGCACAGCGGCATCAGGAAGCCGGCCAGGACGACGAACAGCACCGAGATGCCGTCGACGCCCATATGGTAGTTGATGCCGAACTCGGGAATCCAGCCCGCCTTCTCGACCATCTGGTAGCCGGGATTGCGCGGATCGAAGTTGGCCCAGACCAGCAGGGTCAGGACGAAGGTGACGAGGGTCGTCCACAGCGAGATGAACCGCACGTTCCGCAGCACGTCCGGGGTGTTGCCCCGGCAGAACAGCAGGATCAGCGCGACGCCCACGAGCGGCAGGAAGGTCGCGAACGACAGGATCGGCCAGCTAGCCATTGTTGTTGTTCTCCTTCGAAACCGCTCAGCCGAAGACCGACAGCCAGGCGACGAACAGGACGACCCCGATCACCATGGCAAAGGCGTAATGGTAGACGTACCCCGACTGCAGCCGGCTGGCGCGCGCCGCGACGTCGCGGGTGGCGGCGGCGACGCCGTCCGGACCCACGCCGTCGATCACCGCCCCGTCGCCCGACTTCCACAGGCCGTAGCCCAGGGCCTTGGCCGGACGGGTGAACAGCGCGTCGTACAGCTCGTCGAAGTACCACTTGTTGTAGAGGAACTTGTGGATGCCGCGGAAGGTGCCGGCGATCTTGCCCGGCAGGTTCGGCATCTGGATGTAGCCGATGTAGGCCATGGCGATGCCGATCAGGCCCACGACCAGCGGCGCGAGCGCCACCCAGCCCGGGGTGTGATGGTGCGCCGCCTCGATGGCGTCGTGGCCTTGCAAGGTCATGATCGCCTTGCCCCAGAACTCGGCACGGTCGTGGCCGATGAAATATTCGTGGAAGCCGACGCCGGCGAACAGGGCGCCCAGCGTCAGGACGGCCAGCGGGACCAGCATGACGACCGGCGACTCGTGGGCGTGGTCGTAGACTTCCTTGTCCATCCGCGGCGTGCCGTGGAAGGTCATGAACAGCAGGCGCCAGGAATAGAAGGCGGTCAGCAGCGCCGCCGCGATGCCGAGGGCGAAGGCGAAGCGCCCCACCCCGCTGCCAGACGCGAAGGCAGCCTCCAGGATCATGTCCTTGGAATAGTAGCCGGCGAAGAAGGGCAGACCGGCGAGCGCCAGGTTGCCGATCCACATCACCGCGTAGGTGAAGGGGATCTTGCGCCAGACGCCGCCCATCTTGCGCATGTCCTGCTCATGGTGCAGGGCATGGATGACCGAGCCGGCACCGAGGAACAGCAGGGCCTTGAAGAAGGCATGCGTGAACAGGTGGAACATGGCCGCGCCGTAGGCGGAGACGCCGGCAGCGAAGAACATGTAGCCGAGCTGCGACATCGTCGAATAGGCGATGACGCGCTTGATGTCGAACTGGGTGAAGCCGATGGTCGCGGCGACGAAGGCGGTCAGGCCGCCGACGACCGTCACCACCTCGAGCGCCGTCGGAGCGTATTCGAAGACCGGCGACAGGCGGCAGAGCATGAAGACGCCGGCGGTGACCATGGTGGCGGCGTGGATGAGCGCCGACACCGGGGTCGGGCCTTCCATCGCGTCCGGCAGCCAGGTGTGCAGGCCGAGCTGCGCCGACTTGCCCATCGCGCCCATGAACAGCAGCAGGCAGGCGATGGTCAGGCCGTTGAAGTTCCAGCTAAGGAAATGCAGCGTCTCGCCGGTCAGCGTCGGCGCCTTGGCAAAGATCGCGTCGAACTGGACCGAGCCGGTCAGCACGAAGATCGCGAAGATGCCGAGCGCGAAGCCGAAGTCGCCGACACGGTTGACCAGGAAGGCCTTCATGGCGGCGGCGTTGGCCGAGGGCTTCTCGTACCAGAAATTGATCAGCAGGTAGGAGGCAAGACCGACACCCTCCCAGCCGAAGAAGAGCTGGACCAGGTTGTCCGCGGTCACCAGCATCAGCATGGCGAAGGTGAACAGCGACAGGTAGCCCATGAAGCGCGGCTTCTGCGGGTCGTCGGCCATGTAGCCGATCGAGTAGACGTGCACGCAGGCCGAGACGGTGTTGACGACGATCAGCATCACCGCGGTGAGCTGGTCGACGCGCAGCGCCCACTTCACGTCGAGCGTGCCGCTCTGGATCCAGGTCATCAGCTCGATCGTGCGCGGATGGCCATGCACGGCGACGTCGAAGAACAGGATCCAGGAGAGGATCGCCGAGACGACCACGGCGCCCGCGGTCACGAACTGCGCGACACGGTCGCCGACTGACGGCGGCCCGGCGACGACGTGGTGGTCGTCGTGGGCATCGTCGTGGGCGTGGTCCAGCTCGTCGTGCGAGATGTGATGGGCATGGTCGTCATGGGCATGGGCGATCTGGGCGTGCCCATGACCGTCATGCCCGTGACCGTGGCTTCCGTGACCCGCGACCGCCGGCTCGGCCTTCGGGCCGCCGAACAGCGCGATCGATCCGGCGACGAGGAACGCCAGGAGCGGAAGGAATACGACTAGCACTTCCATGGCGCCGCCTCAGCCCTTCATCATGTTGATGTCTTCGACTCGGATCGAGCCGCGGTTGCGGAAGTAGACCACCAGGATGGCGAGGCCGATGGCCGCCTCGGCGGCGGCGACGGTCAGGATGATCATGGCGAAGATCTGGCCGACCAGATCGTGCAGGTACGTCGAGAAGGCGACGAGATTCAGGTTCACCGCCAGCAGCATCATCTCGATCGACATCAGGATGATGATGACGTTCTTCCGGTTCAGGAAGATGCCCAGCACGCCCAGCGTGAAGACGATGGCCGAGACCGTCAGGTAATGTCCGAGACCGATCTCCATGATCACACGCCCTCCCCGGTCGTGACCTTGCGGATGACGACCACCTCTTCCCGGCGACGGGAAATCTGGGCGCCGATGTTCTGTTTGCGCACGCCGGCACGGTGGCGCAGCGTCAGCACGATGGCGCCGATCATGGCGATCAGCAGGACGATGCCCGACGCCTGGAACAGGTAGACGTACTGGGTGTACATCAGCCGGCCCAGCGCCTGGGTGTTCGACACCTGGTCGATCGCCGGGGTCGGCGCGCCGGCGATGGCCGCCACGTTCGGCGCCACGATCCAGCCGCCGAGCACGGCGGCCAGTTCGGCCAGCAGGATCAGCCCGACCAGTGCGCCCAGCGGCAGCGCTTCCATCGCGCCCTTGCGCAGCTCGCGGAAGTTGATGTCGAGCATCATCACCACGAACAGGAACAGCACGGCCACGGCGCCGACATAGACGATGACGAGGATCATCGCGATGAACTCCGCCCCCATCAGGAGGCAGAGGCCGGCAGCCTGGAAGAAGGCGAGGATCAGGAAAAGGACGGAGTGAACGGGGTTCCGCGCCGAGATGACCATCACACCGGAGGCCACCAGCAGCGCGGCGAACACGTAGAAGGCGATGCCTTGGACTATCATCGTTTTTCTCGCTTCCGCTTACCGGTAAGGAGCCTCGGCCGCGAGGTTCTGGGCGATTTCCGCCTCCCAGCGGTCGCCGTTCGCCAGCAGCTTCTGCTTGTTGTAGAAGAGCTCTTCCCGGGATTCGGTGGAGAACTCGAAGTTCGGCCCCATGACCACCGCATCGACCGGGCAGGCCTCCTGGCACAGGCCGCAATAGATGCACTTGGTCATGTCGATGTCGTAGCGCGTCGTGCGGCGGCTGCCGTCGTCCCGCGGTTCGGCCTCGATGGTGATGGCGAGCGCCGGGCACACCGCTTCGCACAGCTTGCACGCGATGCAGCGCTCCTCGCCGCTCGCATAGCGGCGGAGCACATGCTCGCCGCGGAAGCGCGAACTGATGGGGCCCTTCTCATAGGGGTAGTTCAGGGTGACCTTGGGCTTGAACATGTAGCGCAAGGTCAGCGCCATGCCGCCCAGCAGCTCGGTCAGGAACAGGCTGCGCGCCGCGCGGTCGAGGAACGCCATGGCCTCTTCGTCTCCTTCCTCGCCGGCGGCCGCCCGTTTCGTCGGTTGGCTCGCCGGCACTCAAATCGACACGTCAATGGTGGGATCGGTGCCAAGCTGGCTTTGCGGGGATGCCGCTTATTTCGGCAGCCAGCCGAAGGTCACCAGGACACCGGCGGTCAGCACGACCCAGAACAGCGACAGCGGCAGGAAGACCTTCCAGCCCAGCCGCATCAGCTGGTCGTAGCGGTAGCGCGGCACGGTGGCGCGAACCCAGACGTAGGTGAACAGGCAGAACGCGATCTTCAGGGCGAACCACACGATGCCCGGCACCCAGGTGAAGGGCGCGAAGGGCAGCGGAGGCAGCCAGCCACCGAGGAACAGGATGCTCGTCATCGCGCTCATCAGGATCATGTTGGCGTATTCGCCAAGGAAGAAGAGCGCGAAGGGAGCCGAGCTGTATTCGACCATGAAGCCGGCGACCAGCTCCGACTCGCCTTCCGGCAGGTCGAAGGGGGCGCGGTTGGTTTCCGCGAGCGCCGAGATGAAGAACATCACGAACATTGGCAGCAGCGGGATGCAGAACCAGACCTTCTCCTGGGCCCGCACGATGTCGGTCAGGTTCAGCGAGCCGACGCACAGCAGCACGGTGATGATGATGAGGCCCATCGAGACCTCGTAGGACACCATCTGCGCCGCGGAGCGGAGCGCGCCGAGGAAGGCGTAGCGCGAGTTCGACGCCCAGCCGGCCATGACGATGCCGTAGACGCCCAGCGAGGAGATCGCGAACAGGTACAGCACGCCGACGTTAATGTTGGACAGCACCACCCCGTAGTCGAACGGGATGACCGCCCAGGCGATCAGCGCCAGGAAGAAGGTCAGCATCGGCGCGACGTAGAACACGACGCGGTTGGCGCCTTCCGGCAGGATCTGCTCCTTGGCGAACAGCTTCAGGCCGTCGGCGAAGGGCTGCATCAGGCCGAAGGGGCCGACGATGCTGGGACCCTGGCGCATCTGCATCGCGCCCATGATCTTGCGCTCGGCATAGGTCATGAAGGCGACGGCGACCAGCAGCGGCACGGTGATCGCCAGGATCTGCAGGACCATAATGATCAGCGGCAGGAGGAAGCCGCTCCAGAACTCAGCCATGGGTGCCAGTCCTCTCCTGAGCAGGGCCCACCAGCGCTTCCGTGCAGTTGGCCATCGTCACCGACGCCCGGCTGATCGGGTCGGTCATGTAGAAGTTGGTGATCGGCGTCACGAAGGGCGCGGTGTCCATCGGACCCTGCGCGCCGAACGGCGCCCAGCTGGCCGGGGTCATCTCGCCGACGGCGCCGAAGATCGGGTTGGCCGCCATCAGCCGCTGGCGCAGCTGGCCGTGGGTGTCGAAGGGCAGCGTGGTGCCCAGGACTTCCGACAGGGCGCGGACGATCTTCCAGTCCTCGCGCGCCTCGCCCGGCGGGAACACCGCGAGGCGCGCGAGCTGCGGACGGCCCTCGGTGTTGACGTAGACCGCGTTCTTCTCGGTGTAGGCGGCACCCGGCAGGATGACGTCGGCGCGGTGGGCGCCGGCATCGCCGTGATGGCCCTGATAGACGACGAAGGCGTTGCCCAGCTTGGCGGTATCGATCTCGTCGGCACCCAGCAGGTAGACGAAGTCGATCTCGCCTTTCGACGCACCGTCGAGGATGCCGTGGATATCGCGGCCGCCCTCGCCCGGGACGAAGCCGGCCTCGATGCCGCCGACCCGCGCCGCGGCGGTGTGCAGCACGTTGAAGCCGCTCCAGTCGTCGCGGAACATGCCGTAGACTTCGCCGACCAGACGGGCGGCGGCCTGGACCGCGAGACCGTCGGGACGCTGGAAGGCGCCCATGCCGACGATGACCATCGGGTTCTTGGCGGCGCGCAGCGTTTCGGAGAAGGCATGGCTGCCGTCGACCAGCTGCTGCAGCGTCTCCGGACCCGAGCCGATCACGCTGTAGGGATAGGTCAGGTCACGCTGTTCGCCGATGGAGGCGATGGTGACGCCGCCGGCCAGATAGCGCTTGCGGATGCGGGCGTTGACCAGCGTGCCTTCCCAGCGCGGGTTGGTGCCGACCAGCAGGATGACGTCGGCCTTCTCGATGCCGGCGATGCCCGAGTTGAACAGGTAGCCGGCCCGCACCGAGGTGTCGAACCGGGCGCCGTCCTGGCGGCAGTCCAGGCTGGTGGAGCCCAGGCGCGACAGCAGTTCCTTCAACGCGAACTGCGCCTCGACATCGACCAGATCGCCGGAGATGGCGGCGATGCGGTTGCCGGACAGGCCCTTCAGGCGCGCCGCGATGGCGGTGAAGGCCTCGGTCCAGCTGGCCGGGACCAGCTTGCCGTTCTGGCGGATGTAGGGGCGGTCGAGGCGCTGGCGCTTCAGCCCGTCATAGGAGTAGCGGCTCTTGTCGCTCAGCCACTCCTCGTTGATGTCGTCGTTGACGCGCGGCAGGACGCGCATCACCTCGGGCCCGCGGGCGTCGACGCGGATGTTCGAGCCGACGGCGTCGAGGACGTCGACGGTCTCGGTCTTGCGCAGTTCCCACGGACGCGCCGTGAAGGCGTAGGGCTTGTGGGTCAGGGCGCCGACCGGGCACACGTCGGCGAGGTTGCCCGACAGCTCCGAACCGATCGCCTTCTCGACGAAGGTGGTGATCTCCATGTGCTCGCCGCGATAGACGGCGCCGACATCGGGAACACCGGCCACTTCGTTGATGAAGCGGATGCAGCGGGTGCAGTGGATGCAACGGGTCATGATGGTCTTGATGACCGGACCCATATACTTGTCCTCGACCGCCCGCTTGTTCTCGCCGTAGCGGCCGCGGTCGAAGCCGTAGGCCATGGCCTGGTCCTGCAGATCGCACTCGCCGCCCTGATCGCAGATCGGGCAATCCAGCGGGTGGTTGATCAGCAGGAACTCCATGACACCCTTGCGGGCCTTCAGGACGGTCTCGCTGTTGGTGCGGACGACCATTCCGTCGCCGCAGGGCATGGCGCAGGACGCGACCGGCTTGGGGGCGCGCTCCATCTCCACCAGGCACATGCGGCAGTTGGCCGGCACGCTGAGGCGCTCGTGGTAGCAGAAGCGCGGAATCTCGATCCCCAGCTGCTCGCAAGCCTGGAGGATCGAGGTGCCCGGCTCGACCTCGATCTCGATCCCGTCGATGGTAAGTTTCGGCATGGGAACGGGAACTCCTTACTCGGCCGCCAGCGGGGCGCTGTTGCGGTAGGCCTGGATGCGCCGCTCCACTTCCGGACGGAAGTGGCGGAACAGGCCCTGGATCGGCCAGGCGGCAGCGTCGCCGAGCGCGCAGATGGTGTGGCCTTCGACCTGCTTGGTGACCTGCAGCAGCATGTCGATCTCTTCCATCCGGGCGTTGCCGGTGACCATGCGCTGCATGACGCGGCTCATCCAGCCGGTGCCCTCGCGGCAGGGCGTGCATTGGCCGCAGGACTCATGGGCATAGAAGGACGACAGACGGGCGATGGCCTTCACGATGTCGGTGGACTTGTCCATCACGATCACCGCGGCGGTGCCGAGGCCCGACTGCACTTCGCGCAAGGAGTCGAAGTCCATCAGGACGGTGTCGCAGATCGACTTCGGCAGGACCGGGACCGACGAGCCGCCGGGGATGATGCCCAGCAGGTTGTCCCAGCCGCCGCGCACGCCGCCGGCATGCTTCTCGATCAGCTCCTTCAGCGGGATGCCCATCTCCTCTTCCACGTTGCACGGCTTGTTGACGTGCCCGGAGATGCAGAAGAGCTTGGTGCCCGAGTTCTTCGGACGGCCGAGGCCGGCGAACCAGGAGGCGCCGCGACGCAGGATGGTCGGAACGACGGCGATGGATTCGACGTTGTTCACCGTCGTCGGGCAGGAATAGAGACCGGCCTGGGCGGGGAACGGCGGCTTGTTGCGCGGCTGTCCCTTCTTGCCCTCGATCGACTCGATGAGCGCGGTTTCCTCGCCACAGATGTACGCGCCCGCACCGCGGTGGATGTAGACGTCGTAATCGTAGCCGGTGCCGCAGGCGTTCTTGCCGATCAGCCCCGCAGCATACGCCTCGTCGATGGCTCGCTGGACGTTGGAGCCCTCGTTGTAGAACTCGCCGCGGATGTAGATGTAGCAGGCGCTGGCGCCGATGGCGAAACCGGCGATCAGGCAGCCTTCGATCAGCTTGTGCGGATCGTGGCGCAGGATATCGCGGTCCTTGCAGGTGCCGGGCTCGCCCTCGTCGGCGTTGATGACGAGATAGACGGGCTTGTCGGTCACGTTCTTCGGCATGAAGGACCACTTCATGCCGGTCGAGAAGCCGGCGCCGCCGCGGCCGCGCAGCCCCGATTCCTTTACCTGCTCGATGATCCACTCCCGGCCGTTGGCCAGGATGGACGCCGTGTTGTCCCAGTCACCGCGCTTGCGGGCTCCTTCAAGACCGAAGTCCTGGTAGCCGTAGAGGTTGGTGAAGATGCGGTCCTCATCGCGAAGCATCGCTGTCCCCTCCCCCTCAATCGTCCGCTTGCGCGGTGGTGGCGTCCGCTTGCGCGGTGGTAAAGGCCTTCAGCGTCGTCGGGCCGCCGACCGGCTCCGAGGACTGACGGCCGGTCTGCGAGCCGGGCTTCGGCGTCTCGCCGCGCGCCAGCGCGTCGAGAATGCGCTCCATATGCTCCGGGGCCACGTCTTCGTAGTAATCATCACCGATCTGCACAACCGGCGCGTTGACGCAGGCGCCCGAGCACTCGACCTCGCCCAGCGTGAACTGGCCGTCGGCCGTGGTCTCGCCCACCTCGATGCCGAGCTTCTTCTTGCAGGTGTGGACGATGTCGTCCGACCCGCGCAGCCAGCAGGGGGTGGTGGTGCAGACCTGGATGTGGTGCCGGCCGACCTTGTTCTTGTTGTACATCGTGTAGAAGGTCGCGACCTCGTACACGCGGATGCGCGGCATCCCCAGCAGGTCGGCCACGGCGTCCATGGCGACGCGCGGCAGCCAGCCGCCGTTCTGGCGCTGGGCGACGTCCAGCAGCGGCATGCAGGCGCTGGCCTGCTTGCCGGCCGGGTACTTGGCGATGATGCGCTTCGCCAGTTCCAGGTTTTCCTGGCTGAAGGTGAAGCTGGTCGGCTCGGCGTGGCCGTGATCGGAAGCGGGCGCGCTCATCGATCGATTTCTCCGAAAACGATGTCCATCGAGGCGATGTTGGCGACGGCGTCGGCCAGCATGTGACCCTTCGACATGAAGTCCAGGCCCTGAAGGTGGGCGAAGCCCGGCGCGCGGATCTTGCAGCGGTAGGGCTTGTTGGTGCCGTCGGACACCAGATACACACCGAACTCGCCCTTGGGCGCCTCGATGGCGGTGTAGGTCTCGCCGGCGGGAACGTGGAAGCCCTCGGTGAAGAGCTTGAAATGGTGGATCAGCGCTTCCATCGAGCGCTTCATCTCGCCGCGCGGCGGTGGGGACACCTTGCGGTCCTCGATCTTATAGGGACCGGCCGGCATCTCCTTGCAGCACTGGCGGATGATGCGCAGCGACTGCTTCATCTCCTCCATGCGGACCAGATAGCGCGCCCAGCAGTCGCCGGTCAGGCCGACCGGGACGTCGAACTCCATGCGGTCATAGACCTCGTAGGGCTGCGACTTGCGCAGGTCCCAGGCGACGCCGGAGCCGCGCAGCATCGGGCCGGTGAAGGCCCAGTCGAGCGCCTGCTCCTTGGTGACGATGCCGATGTCGACCGTGCGCTGCTTGAAGATGCGGTTCTCGGTCAGCAGGCTCTCGAGGTCGTCCATGAACTTCGGAAAACGCTCGGTGAAGGCCCAGATGTCGTCGAGCAGGCCGTCCGGGATGTCCCAGGCGACGCCGCCCGGCCGGAAATAGTTGGCGTGCAGGCGGGCACCCGACACGCGCTCGTAGAACTCCATGAGGATTTCGCGTTCCTCGAAGCCCCACAGCGCCGGCGTGATCGCGCCGACGTCGAGCGCGCCCGTCGTGATCGACAGGATGTGGTTCAGGATGCGCGTGATCTCGGAGAACAGCACGCGGATGTACTGGGCGCGCAGCGGCGCCTTGATCTGCAGCAGGTTCTCGATGCCGAGCACATAGGCGTGCTCCATGCACATCGGGCTGACATAGTCCAGGCGGTCGAAATACGGCACGGCCTGGATGTAGGTCTTGTACTCGATCAGCTTCTCGGTGCCGCGGTGCAGCAGGCCGATGTGCGGATCGCAACGCTCCACCACCTCGCCGTTCAGCTCCATCACCAGACGGAGCACGCCGTGGGCGGCCGGATGCTGCGGCCCGAAATTCATCGTGTAGGGCTTGATTTGCGTCTTGGTCTCAGGCCCGGAGGCGCTGATCGCCCCACCCGGGCCGGTTGCCACGACGCCGGTCGCCGATTCGGTCGAAACGGTCATGCTCACGGCTTCTTGCTCCCGTCCTGGAGGGCCGCCTTCTCGTCGCCGGGCAGCATGACGTTGGTCATGCCTTCCCATGGGCTGAGGAAATCGAAGGCGCGGAAATCCTGGGTCAGACGGACCGGCTCGTAGATCACGCGCTTCTGGTCCTCGTCATAGCGGGCTTCGACGTAGCCGGTCAGCGGGAAGTCCTTGCGGAAGGGATGCCCCTCGAACCCGTAGTCGGTGAGGATGCGGCGCAGGTCCGGATGGTTCTCGAAGAAGACGCCGAACAGGTCCCACGCCTCGCGCTCGAACCAGTTCGCGGCACTGAAGACGGCGACGGCCGACGGGACGGGCGTGTCCTCGTCGGTAGCCAGCTTCACGCGCATGCGCCGGTTGTGGGTGTAGCTGAGCAGCTGGTAGACGACTTCGAACCGCTCCGCGCGGTCCGGGTAGTCGACCGCGGTGATGTCGGTCAGCTGCTCGAACCGGGTGGCCGGATCGTCGCGCAGCGCGGTCAGCACCGCCAGGATGGCCGGCCGTTTGACCGTCACCATCAGTTCGCCGAGCTTCACCTCGACCTTGAGGACGTCGCCGCCGATCTTGGCGGCGATGACGTCCCCGAGTTCCTTCAACGCCTGTTCGGACATGGGTGGGACCCTGCCTTCCTACTTGTCTTCAGCGCGCTTGTCGTTCGTCCCGCCTCCGGGGTCCGGAAGCGGGACGGTACGCCGTGGTCAGCGGGCGATGCGATTGCCGCGCTTGATCTTCTTCTGGAGCTGGAGGATGCCGTAGATCAGCGCCTCCGCCGTCGGCGGGCAGCCGGGCACATAGATGTCCACCGGCACGATCCGGTCGCAGCCACGCACCACCGCGTAGGAATAGTGGTAGTAGCCGCCGCCGTTGGCGCAGGACCCCATCGAGATGACCCAGCGCGGCTCCGGCATCTGGTCGTAGACCTTGCGGAGCGCCGGGGCCATCTTGTTGGTCAGGGTGCCGGCGACGATCATGCAGTCGGACTGGCGCGGGCTGGGACGCGGGATCACGCCGAAACGGTCCAGGTCATACCGGCTCATGTAGGCGTGGATCATCTCCACCGCGCAGCAGGCCAGGCCGAAGGTCATCGGCCACAACGAGCCGGTCCGGGCCCAGGCCAGCAGATCCTCGTACTTCGCCAGCACGAAGCCCTTGTCCTGGATCTCGTCGGAGACCGCGCGGATGTAGGCGTCCTGTTCCGGTCCGGGCGGAATCGGCGCCAGCGGCTTGGCGACCTCTACTCCCATTCCAGAGCTCCTTTCTTCCACTCGTAAATGAAGCCGATGGTCAGGATGCCCAGGAACAGCATCATCGACCAGAAGCCGAACAGCCCGATGTCGCCGAGGGCGACCGCCCACGGGAACAGGAAGGCGACTTCAAGGTCGAAGATGATGAACAGGATCGAGACCAGGTAGAACCGCACGTCGAACTTGGTGCGCGCATCCTCGAACGGCTCGAAGCCGCATTCGTAGGGGGAGACCTTCTCGGCGTCCGGGTTCTTCGGGCTGATGACGTAGGATGCCCCCACCATCACCGCGGCCAGCGCGATGCCGATCAGCAGAAACACCAGGATCGGAAGATACTCAATGATCAGCGGAGTCGACACCGCGTTCCTCCCATAAGCCCACGACCACGGGCGCCGTTCCAGCCGGGAAATCGGCGGAAGCGCAAAGCCGTGGCAGCCATGCCTTGGATTAGCCCATCAGACGGGCCGGAATATATGCCGAGACCGTGGGCAAGGAAAGCGCTTTGAATCGCTTTTCACCACGCGGAAGGACAAGCTGGTTCCTCGCGGGAGAGCTTGGTAATACCACGTTTTTAAAATTGGGAAAAGAAAAGACAATACGCATGCGAAAAAGGACCCGCAATTTGCGAGTCCTTCGGACATACTGGCGATTGACGCCGAATTTGTAAAAGAAAGTGGCGCGAGTGACGGGACTTGAACCCGCGGCCTCCGGCGTGACAGGCCGGCGCTCTAACCAACTGAGCTACACCCGCGCAGAGCGACTTGTTCGAAACGTCAGAACCTTATCGAGCCAAAGGCTTGAAGCGTCTGCCGTTTTTCACCGGAACCGTTGAAGGCCCCCGTCGTTCGGTGGGCGGTTTGTAGTCGCCCGGGCCGGCGCCTGTCAATCACCAAATTGCAAAAAAATCACCTGAAGCGAAGCTGCCGGTCCGACCCGGTCAGCCACCCCGTTCAAGGCAGACGGTGCGCGTCGCGGCGAAGACTTTCCAGCCGGTCGAAAGCCTGCAGCATGCCGGCCGACAGTTCGCGGTGGTCGACCGCATTGGGTCCGCCGAAGCGGGTCAGCGTCTCCTCCAGCGCACGGGCCAGATGTTCGGCCACATCGAGATGTTTCTGTTCCAGCGCAAGTTCCAGCGCGGCGAGAATGCGGTCGCCGAGCCGCCGGTCGTTCGAAGTCATGCGTTTCCCCACCCTGATTCCGACACGGACGACAGGACACCGCCACGGTCGCGTTATCAATGCAGAATAGCAGTTTCGCTGCCCGGACGCGGCGTGTTTCGCATCTCTGGAACATTTCGGAGGCACCCCTTCCGGACCGCGCCACCCCGTGCGATAGTCGGGCCATGCTGTTCCGCACTTTCCCCCGCCCGCGATCTTCCGCCGTTCTGTTGGCCCTCGCCACCCTCGCGGCGGCTGGTCCTGCCATGGCAGCCGCCAACGTTTCGGCCGCCCAGGCCGAGGCGAAGGAGATCGCCAAGTCGATGGGCAACTGCACGCCGGCGAAGGTCGAGGTGCTGCGCTACACCGTGGGACGGGAAGGAGCGACGACCTTCAAAGTCGGCTGCACCGAGGACAAGGACGCCTTCGTCGTCGTGCAATGCCGGTCGCGCATCTGTACCCTGCTTCGCTGAGGTCCGCCCCATCGGTGAATTCACCGCTTGTTAACCGCGTTCGCGTGCATTGTAAGGAACCGGGCGTCGCACGTGCACAGCAGCAGGAACCTCAGGATGATGGGCGCGAGCTTGGGCATGATGCGCAGGTTTTCGACGCGGGGCTGGATCGTCCTGTCGCTTGCGGTTCCGGCCATGACACTGGCGGGCTGTACCTCTCCGCTCGGGCTGGCGGCTGCCGGTGCGGACGTCGTTACGCTGAACGCGACCAAGAAGACCATCGGCGACCATATCGTATCGGCGGCCACCGGGCGCGATTGCTCGATCCTCAGTTTCGAGAAGGACGGCGACTACTGCCCGGACAAGGTGGAGGTCGACCGCTCACGCCTCTACTGCTATCGCACGCTGGCCGACGTCGAATGCCACCATATCCCCGACCCCTACCGCAACGGCAACACCGCGCTGGCGAGCCCGCCGCCCGATGTCCGGATCCTGCCGCGCAAGAGGGGGTGGTTCGACGACGCCACGCCCTACTCTACCAACAGCGGGTCGTAAGGCGCGTCAGCGCACCTTCTTCGCCACGAAGGCCTTAGCGATCGCCATCATCGCCTTCTCGTGATTCGGTCCGCCGGCCGGAGCATCATGGATGGTGGCGCCCTTCCCTGCCGTTCGACCGGCAGCGGCGGACTTGCCGGCAGGCGCAGGGCGCTGCGGAACGGACTCGTCCGGTTCGCGGCCAAGCTGGTTCAGCAGATTTTCGAGCGCGTCGCGGCTGAGGCCGGAGGCGGACGGACGTCCTCCTCCCCCACCGCTGGCGGCGGCCGGGCGAGCGGCCGGCCTGCTGCTGGCCGGACGGCCGGCGCGTTCGATGGCGGCGGCGGCGATGGCCTTCAGGAAGGGCTGGGCGATGCCGCGCAGCAGGTCGGGATCCTCGACGGCCCAGGCCATCAGGATCTTCTGCGCGTTCATCCGGCTGCCCTTGGCCGCCAGGATCGCTTCGCGCACCTTGCCGTCGACGTAGGAATTGCTCATCGGGAACCGCCCACCGGGATGTGTCCGCCGGCCGGATCGACACGGGCGGAACCACCACGGACTGTCGGGCCAACTCGGTTAACAAACAGTTGCGGGCCGCTCCGGATAGGATCGCTCCGGGAGTGGTGGAATGGCGTGGAAGAAGCGGTTGCTCCGTTCGTGGGACGCGCCGATAGTGGCAGCATGCTGATCGAAACCTTCGCCGACCTGATCTGCCCCTGGTGCTACATCGGCAAGCGCCGGCTCGACCGGGCGCTGATGCAGCGGCCGAACCTGCGCGCTGAACTCCGCTGGCAGCCGTTCCAGTTGAACCCGGACATGCCCCAAGGCGGGATGTCGCGGGACGACTATCTGGCCGCCAAGTTCGGTGGAACGGAGCGGGCGCGGCAAATCCATCGGGTGGTGGAGGATACCGCGGCGCGCGACGGGCTGCCGCTGGCGCTCGACCGCATCCAGCGCACCCCCAACAGCTTCGACGCGCACCGGCTGGTCCGCATCGCCGGCCGCCAGGGGCTGGGCAACGCCATGGCCGACGCGCTGTTCGCCGCCTATTTCATCGAGGGCGTCGATATCGGCGACCGGGACGCGCTGGCGAGCGTCGCCGCCGGGCTGGGGATGGATTTCACCGATACGCGGCGCCAGTTGTCCACCGAGGCCGAATCGGCCTCCGTCCTTGCCGCTGACACGCTGGCCCGCCAGTTGGGGTTGCAGGCGGTGCCCTGCTATATCTTCAACCGGCGCTATGCGCTGTCCGGCGCACAGGAGCCGGCAAGCTTCCTGCCGCTGCTCGACCTCGGCAGCGAAGAGCCGGAAAACCTGTCGGTCGTCTCCGGCTGAGCCCTTCAGCGGAAAGGGCGGCCCGCAAGGCCGCCCTTTTCCATCCGGCACCTCAGACCGGCGTGCCGGCGGTCTTGGCGTAGCCCAACGTCTTCAGCGCGTCGGCGATCTCCGGCAGGATGCCCGGATCGTCGATGGTCGCCGGCATCTTGTAGTCCTGGCTGTCGGCGATCTTCTGCATGGTGCCGCGCAGGATCTTGCCGGACCGGGTCTTCGGCAGGCGGTCGACCACCAGGGCGCGCTTGAAGTCGGCGACCGGGCCGATCTGCTCGCGCACCAGCTGGACCACTTCCCGGACGATCTCCTCATGCGGGCGGGTGACGCCGGCCTTCAGGCAGACGAAGCCGAGCGGCACCTGTCCCTTCAGATCATCGGCCACGCCGATCACCGCGCATTCGGCAACGTCCTTGTGGCTCGACAGCACCTCTTCCATGGCGCCGGTGGAGAGACGGTGACCGGCGACGTTGATGATGTCGTCGGTGCGGGCCATGACATAGACATAGCCGTCATCGTCGATGAAGCCGGCGTCGCCGGTCTGGTAATAGCCGGGATAATCGGCGAGATAGGACTTCTTGAAGCGCTCGTCGGCGTTCCACAGCGTCGGCAGCGTGCCCGGAGGCAGCGGCAGCTTGACGCAGATGGCGCCGATGTCGCCGCGCGGAACCTCCTTCAGCTCGGCGTTCAGCACCCGCACGTCCCAGCCCGGCATCGGACGGGTGGCGGAGCCGTACTTGATCGGGAACAGGTGGACGCCCAGCGGGTTGCCGGAGATCGCCCAGCCGGTCTCGGTCTGCCACCAGTGGTCGATCACCGGAACCTTCAGATTGTCCTCGGCCCAATGCAAGGTGTCGGGATCGGAGCGCTCGCCGGCCAGGAACAGGGCACGGAAGTGCGACAGGTCGTACTTCTTCAGGTAATTGGCGTCCGGATCCTCACGCTTGATGGCACGGAAGGCGGTCGGGGCAGTGAACAGGGTTCCGACCTTGTGCTGTTCGATCACGCGCCAGAAGGTGCCCGGATCGGGGGTGCCGACCGGCTTGCCCTCGAACACCACGGTAGTGCAGCCGGTCAGCAGCGGCGCGTAGACGATGTAGGAGTGGCCGACGACCCAGCCCACGTCGGACGCCGCCCAATAGACCTCGCCCGGCTTGACGCCGTAGATGTTGGTCATGGTCCAGCGCAGCGCCACCGCATGGCCGCCATTGTCGCGCACCACCCCCTTGGGCTGGCCGGTCGTGCCGGAGGTGTAGAGGATATAGAGCGGGTCGGTCGCCTTGACCGGCACGCACTCCGCCGGTTCGGCCTTCGCCGCCGCCTCGGCCCAATCGACGTCGCGGCCCGCGATCAGCGTCGCCATCTCCTGCGGGCGCTGCCAGACGATGACGCTGGACGGCTTGTAGGCCGACTGTTCGATGGCGGCGTCCAGCATCGGCTTGTACTTGACGATGCGGTTCGGCTCGATGCCGCAGGAGGCCGAGACGATGGCCTTCGGCTTGGCGTCGTCGATGCGGGTGGCCAGCTCGTGCGGGGCGAAGCCGCCGAACACCACGGAATGCACCGCGCCCAGGCGCGCGCAGGCCAGCATGGCGACCAGGGACTGCGGGATCATCGGCATATAGAGCAGGACGCGGTCGCCCTTCCCGACACCCTGGGCCCGCAGCGCGCCGGCGAAACGGGCAACCTGATCCTGCAGCTCGGCATAGGTGATGGTCTGGACCGTCCGGGTGACCGGGCTGTCGTAGATGATCGCCGCCTGGGCACCGCGCCCGCCCTCCACATGGCGGTCCACCGCGTTGTAGCAGGTGTTCAGCTCCCCGCCGACGAACCAGCGGTAGAAGGGCGCGTTGCTGTCGTCCAGCACCTTGTCCCACGGCTTGAACCAGGAGATGTCCTTCGCCGCCTCGCCCCAGAACCCTGCGGGGTCCGACAGGGAGCGGGCATGCATCTGGTCGAAAAGCTCGGCGGAGGTGGTGCTGGCGATCGCGCTCATGGCAGGGCGTCCCTCGTTCTATTTTGGTACTATTCGGTGCGTTTTCCTCTCGGCCGCGAAACGATCCGCTACGCGGCTTCCACAATCTGCGACAAAAGCATAAGGGCAGGCAAATGTCAGAAGGTCGGGGGTGCGGCGAGCTGTCGCATTCCCCATCAACGAAACAGGGTTCCGGAGCCTGAAACTCAAAAGGAAACGCACACCGGCCGAATGGCGATTCCGACCGATTGCTGGTGGAAGCGGGACTTGTACAGATCGGCGATTTCGTGGATCAGGCGCAGCGTGGCCGGAGCACCGTCGACCAGCAGCATGAGGATTTTGCTGGGTTCGCGGACCAGGCGCCCGGTCTCCATGTCGCGCCAATGGCCCGACGCGTCGGTGACGGTCAGACCGTTGGGAAAGCGCGGCGTCACCTCGCCATCGAGGAACTCGGTCCAATCCCGTTCGCTGACACCAAGCTCGTTGCCGATGTTGCGACCAAAGAACAACTGCGCCTCGATCATCGCGCCGGCCGCGTAGGCTTCGCAGGCCATCGAAGGCACCGTCGGGGCGGATGCCAGCTGGGCTGCCGCAGGGCTGACCGACAGGCCGGCCAGAAGAAGAAGCGAGAGAGCGGCGGACGACAGGCTCGGGACAAGCTGCGGGACAGGGCGCATCGGCGAATCTCCATTCGGACGGGAGACGGAGCGTCCGGCGGCGCGATCAGCGACGCTCTGGTCAGGACGCTCCCGGACGGTTATGCATGGATCATGGCCGTCGATCCACCCATCACCGGAATTCGCCCGATCCTGACCGTCGTTCACGGCAACGGCGAGCGCCTGATCGTGGCCCGTCTCACCAACCTGGGCGGCGGCAGCCAGTCCAACCGCTTCGTCCTGCGCCGGGCCGACTTCCGGGCGCCCTGGGAGCAGCCGGAGAAGGGGTACTTCGGCTATGCCGAGGTCGCCCGCGCCCTGGACGCCAATGGCTGGCGCGGCTGCCTCATCGAAGCGATGGCGACCACCGACCTGGAGGAACGCCGCGCCCGCCAGCTGGCCCGCAAGAAACTGCACCTGCAATGCGTCGAGGCGGCAATCCGCCGTGCACAGGAGGCAGGGACGCAGGGCACGGATTAGGCTCCGCACTTCCCCGACAGGGCGAGCCGTCTGTCGAAGTCGGCGGCGAGGTCGGCCAACGTCACCGTGCCGAGACGGCGGACCAGCACCGCCTCCGCCTCCCGCAGGGCATCGGCCAGCGCGGCATTGACCGCCTGCTCCACCAGACATCTCGGCTCGTCGTCGGTCGGGCCGATGGCGAAGACCGTCGGGTCGCCCAGCGCGCGATGGACATCCAGGAGCGTGACCCTGTCGAGCGGGCATGCCAGCCGCCAGCCGCCGCCATGGCCCTTTTCCGACTGCACGTAGCCGGCGTCGCGCAGCCCGGCCATGGTCCGCCGGATGACCACCGCGTTGGTGTTCAGCATGGCGGCGATCGCCTCCGAGGTCAGCGCGCCATCGTGACGATCCATGTGGATCAGCACATGCAGCATGCGCGAAAGACGGCTGTCCTGTCTCATCGGTGATCATCGCTCCGCCAGCTATCCCGGCCAGCCCCGGCCAACTCAGGACACTCCGTGAGTTACATGACACGTTGACGGGGAGCGTTCACGTAACTTATGCTGTTTCATGATAGGCCGTGTCGTGCGGTTAGCGGCCTCCTTGGCGACTCCGATGAGAAGGAAAAGAAGCGATGAGCTATGACACGATCATCGTCGGCGGCAGCTATGCCGGCATGGCGGCGGCCCTGCAACTGGCCCGCGCACGGCGCCGGGTGCTGGTGATCGACGAGGGTATCCGGCGCAACCGCTTTGCCTTCCACTCGCACGGCTTCCTTGGCCAGGACGGCCGCCCGCCGGGAGACATCGCCGCCGAAGCCCGGGACCAGTTGATGCGCTATCCCACCGTCACCTGGGAGACCGGGCGGGCCGAAAAAGCCGAACGGACGGACAACGGCTTCCGCATCACCGACGCGGATGGCCGCAGCCGCGAGGGACGACGGCTGTTGCTCGCCGTCGGAGTGGTCGACGACCTCCCGCCCATCCCCGGCCTTGCGGAACGCTGGGGACGCTCCGTCTTCCACTGTCCCTATTGCCACGGCTATGAGCTGATGCAGGGCCGGATCGGCGTCATCGCCGTGTCGGGGCAGTCGATGCACCACGCGCTGATGCTGCCGGACTGGGGGCCGACGACGCTGCTGCTGAACGGGACATTCGAGCCTGACGCCGACCAGTCGGCCCATCTGGCCCGGCGCGGGGTCGTCGTCGAGACGGATCTCATCACCGGAATCGGCGGCGAGCCGGCGGCAGATCCAGGGACGGAACCGGTAAAGGTCACGCTTGCCGGCGGGCGCAGGCTGCCGTTTGCCGGACTGTTCGTGCTGCCGAAGAGCCGCGTGGCGAGCCCGCTTGCCGCACAGCTCGGCTGCATGAGCGAAGACGGGCCGCTCGGCGCCCATATCCGGACCGACGCGATGCAGGAGACCAGCGTCCCCGGCGTCTTCGCCTGCGGTGACGCAGCCCGGGCAGCCGGGTCCGTGGCACTGGCGGTGGGCGCAGGCACGATGGCGGGAACGGCGCTCCACCGGTCGCTGCTGTTCTGCGACGACGCCGAGCTGTTCGCCCGCCGCTAGAGCTTCCTGCGTTTAATGTGAAACGCAGGAAGCTCTAGCTTTATGTTTGGAGCTTTATGTTTGGCGATCGGATTCACGCTTCGAATCGATCCCGATTTTACGCGATCCGATTTAGCCCGCCAGCAGGCCGACGGCGATGGCCCACATGATCAGGGCGATGACGCCGTCCATCACCCGCCACGCCCCCGGCCGCGCGAACAGCGGGCGCAGCAGGCGGGCGCCATAGCCGAGCGAGAAGAAGAACAGGAAGGACGCCGTCATCGCCCCCAGGGCAAAGGCGCCCCGCGCCTCGGCGAACCGGGCGGAGACGGAGCCCACCAGCACCACCGTGTCCAGATAGACATGCGGGTTCAGCCAGGTCAGCGCCAGGCAGGTCAGCAGCGCCGGCAGCAGCCCTCCCGGTTCCCGGTTCGCCGGGGAAAGCCCGCCGCCGCCCTGCCAGGCCGACCGGGCGCTGCGCAGGCCATAGGCCAGCAGGAAGGCGGCGCCTGCATAGCGCATCAGCGGTTCCAGCCAAGGCCAGCGCGCCCCGGCGGTCGCGAAGCCGCTGACCCCGACCAGGATCAGCACGGCGTCGGACAGGGCACAGGTCGCACAGATCGCCAGCACATGCTCATTGCGCAAGCCCTGGCGCAGCACAAAGGCGTTCTGCGCACCGATGGCGACGATCAGGCTGAAACCGAGGAGCAGGCCCGGCAGGAAGGCGGGCAGCATGGCGGAGGAGGAAATGTCGGTCATCTCGGCGGTTCCGGAGGCGGTGGATGGCATTCCGCTATCACCGTCGCTCCCTTTGCCGTACTTAATCCTTCTTGCCTTGATGAAGCAGAGCTAATCCATGCTGGACTATCCGCTGCTGGCGGCCTTGGCGGCCGTCATCCGCACCGGCAGCTTCGAACGCGCCGCCCGGCAGTTGCATGTCACCCCGTCGGCGGTGTCGCAACGGGTCAAGCTGCTGGAGGAGCGGCTGGGCACCGTGCTGGTGGTGCGCGGCCAGCCCTGCACCGGCACCGCTGCCGGCCAGCGTCTGTGCCAGCATGTGGAACGGGTGGCACTGCTGGAAAGCGAACTGCGCGACACCCTGCCCGGCCTGAACACGGCGGACGGGCCGGTGACGCTGCGGATCGCCGTCAATGCCGACAGCCTCGCCACCTGGTTCGTCGAAGCGATGGCCAATGTGCCCGGCTGCCTGTTCGATCTGGTTCTGGACGATCAGGACCACAGCGCCGAATGGCTGCGCAAGGGCGAGGTGCTGGCCGCCGTCACCGCCAGCGCGGCGCCGGTGCCCGGCTGCAACAGCCACCCGCTGGGGGCGCTGCGCTATCGTGCCACCGCCAGCCCGGATTACGTGCGGCGTCATTTTGCCGACGGGGTGACGGCCGCGGAGTTGGCGAGCGCACCCTGCCTGACCTTCAACCGCAAGGACCAGTTGCAGGCGCAGTGGCTGCATCTGGCGCTGGGCGATTGCGATTCGGCGCAGATGCCGAGCCCGCCGACCCATTGGCTGCCCTCCACCCACGCGTTCGTCGATGGCGCGCTGGCCGGGCTGGGATGGGGGATGAACCCCGACCCGCTGGTGGCCGATCATCTGGCGGCCGGCCGTCTGGTCGAACTGGTGCCCGGCCGGCCATTGGACGTGCCGCTGTATTGGCAGCAGAGCCGGATCGCCGGCCCGGCCCTGACCGACCTGTCGCGCGCGGTCCTGCGCGCCGGGCGTCGGGCGTTGCATCGCACCGACACGGCCGCGAACGCGGGAAGCCCGCCCGCCGGATGAGGACTTTGCCGGCGCCGCGTGCGCGCTTATATGGATCCGACAAATCTCTGGAGGGACTCGATGACCAGCAGCGCCGCCACGGCCGCAAACGACACCCCCGATCTGGGTGCGCTTCCCACCTGGGACCTGAGCGACCTCTACCCCGGCACCGATTCGCCCGAGCTGAAGGCCGACCTCGACCGGATGGAGCGGGAGTGCAAGGCCTTCCGCGAGCGCTACGCCGGCAAGCTGGCGGCGCTGGGCGGTGACGATCTGGCCGCGGCGATCCGCCAGTACGAGGACATCGACGAGACGCTGTCGCGCGTCATGTCCTATGCCGGACTGGTCTACAACGGCAACATGGTCGATCCGGCCATCGCCAAGTTCTACCAGTCGGCGCAGGAGCGGGTGAACGACATCTCCGCCCACCTGATCTTCTTCACGCTGGAGACCAACCGGCTCGACGAGGCCGATCTGGCCGCCAAGCACAAGGCATCGGCGGCGCTCCGCCATTACGAGCCGTGGCTGCGCGACGTCCGCCTATACCGCGATCACCAGCTGTCGGACGAGATCGAGCGGCTGCTGCACGAGAAGCATGTGGTCGGCCGCGCCGCCTGGAACCGCCTGTTCGACGAGACCATCGCCAGCCTGCGCTTCCCCATGGGCGGGAAGGATCTGACCTGTGCCGAGGCGCTGAACCGACTGTCCGACCGCAACCCCGCCGTCCGCCGCGAGGCCGGCGAGGCGGTGGGCAAGGTGCTGGGCGAGAATGCGCGGCTGTTCGCCCTGGTCACCAACACGCTGGCCAAGGACAAGGAGATCGAGGACGAATGGCGCAACTATCCGACGCCGACCTCCGCCCGCAACCTGTCGAACCGGGTCGAGGATGAAGTCGTCGATGCGCTGGTCTCCGCCGTCAAGGGCGCCTATCCGGACTTGTCCCACCGCTATTACGCGATGAAGGCCAAATGGTTCGGCCAGGACCATCTGGACTATTGGGACCGCAATGCCCCGCTGCCGGAGGACGCCGACCGCAGCATTCCCTGGGACGAGGCGCGCGACATCGTTCTCGGCGCCTACGGCCGCTTCTCCCCCGACCTCGCCAGCCTGGGCAAGCGCTTCTTCGACAATCCCTGGATCGACGCGCCGGTCCGCCCCGGAAAGGCGCCGGGCGCCTTCGCCCACCCGACCGTGCCCAGCGTCCACCCCTATCTGCTGGTCAACTACCAGGGCAAGACGCGCGACGTCATGACGCTGGCCCATGAGCTGGGGCATGGCGTCCACCAGATCCTGGCCGGCAAGCAGGGCCACTTCCTGTCCGACACCCCTCTGACCCTGGCGGAGACCGCGTCGGTGTTCGGCGAGATGCTGACCTTCCGCGCCCTGCTGGCTGCGGAGACCGATCCGCAGCGCCGCCGCATCATGCTGGCCGGCAAGGTCGAGGACATGCTGAACACCGTGGTGCGCCAGATCGCCTTCTTCGATTTCGAGCGCCGCGTCCACACCGAACGGCGCGAGGGTGAACTGACCTCGGACCGCATCGGCGAGATCTGGATGGCGGTGCAGACGGAAAGCCTGGGGCCGGCGCTGCGCTTCGACGAGGGATACCGGCATTACTGGTCCTACATCCCCCACTTCATCCACTCGCCCTTCTATGTCTACGCCTATGCCTTCGGCGACTGCCTGGTGAACTCGCTCTACGCGGTCTATCAGGATGCGGAGAAGGGCTTCGCCGAGAAGTATCTGGCGATGCTTTCGGCCGGCGGCACGCTGCGACACAAGGAACTGCTGGCGCCCTTCGGCCTCGACGCCTCCGACCCGGCCTTCTGGCAGAAGGGACTCGGCGTCATCCGCGGCTTCATCGACGAACTGGAGGCCGGCGAGGCGAAAGCCTGACGATTCGAGGGGCTTGACCGCCGTCAAGAGACCATGACGGCTGTGCGGATATGGTGGCCTTCGGAGCGTCGTCTCCGAAGGCCATCTTTTTTGGGAAGCGACCATCATGCTTGCGACCACCACGCCCGCCGCCGTCCCAGTTGCCGCCCCGGCCGCCGATATCCCTATGGTCGGCTATGCGGTCATGGACCGCGATCACGTCGATTCCGTCGCCCTGCTCCAGGCGGCCCGCAACGCGCCGGCCGGACAGCTCCAGGCGCCCTTCGCCGCCTTCGCCAAGCATCTGCGCGAGCATTTCGCCCGCGAGAACGCGCTGATGACCGAGCACGGCTTCTTCGCCCTGCACTGCCACAAGGACGAGCATGCCCGCGTCCTGACCGTGGTCGCGACCATGGAAGCCGATCTGGAGGAGGGTAAGGAGGACCGCGCCCGCCTGTATGTGACGGAGCATTTCCCCGACTGGTTCCACACCCATCTGGCGACGATGGACCGGGTGACCGCGGATTTCCTGGCACAAGCGGAGGGGTGACGGTTAGGGAGGGGGCATCACGAGAGGCACCTCTCCCACGCCACACGGAACCCCGGAAATGGAAAGGGGCCGGAACCTGCTCGGTTCCAGCCCCTTATGGATGGTGGGCGCACAAGGACTCGAACCTTGGACCCGCTGATTAAGAGTCAGCTGCTCTACCAACTGAGCTATGCGCCCATCCGTAGGAAATGCTCAAGAGATGGTGGGCGCACAAGGACTCGAACCTTGGACCCGCTGATTAAGAGTCAGCTGCTCTACCAACTGAGCTATGCGCCCATCTCTTGCCGCGGTGAATTCGACTGAAATCAGCCGACTGTTCATCGCGCCGGCCAAGCCGTTGTCCCGGCCGGTGTGGCGCGGTTTATAGCGAAGGGCTTTTGACCTGTCGATAGCAAAAACGCACCCCATGTGAATTTTTTGGCGCACGCTTTTCGGTGGCCGGACTCGCCTCCCGGCAGCTAAACCGGCGCTGTCGAAATGAGGCATCGAAACGGGAGATCGGGGATGGGCGGCTGGACCGAAGGCTATGTCGGCGGCATCGACTATATCCGCGCCGTCTACCGCGACTGGTCACCGGCCATGCTCTGCTTCGCCCTGACCTTGCGAGGCTGGCGCCCGCCCGAGGCCCTGCGTCGCGGCGGAGGCTTCACCCTGGCGGAACCCGGCTGCGGCCATGGGCTGACCAGCGCGCTGCTGGCGGGCGCCCACCCGGCGGCGCGGTTCGAGGCGATGGACTTCAACCCCTCCCACATCGCCGGCGTCCGGCGGCTGGCTGCCGAGGCCGGACTCGCCAATGCCGAATTTCTGGAGGAAAGCTTCGCCGAGTACGCCCGACGCGACGGACCGATGCTGGACGTGGTCGCCCTGCATGGAGTCTGGTCGTGGGTGAGTGCGGAAAACCGGGCGATCCTGCTCGACACGCTGCGCCGCCGCCTGATGCCGGGCGGTGTCGTCTTCGTCAGCTACAACGCCCTGCCCGGCACGCTGTCCCATATGCCGTTGCGCCGTCTGCTGGTGGAGCGCTGCGCCGAAGGTGACGGCCCCCTGCCTGACCGCATCGCCCGCGCGGTGGAGTTCGCGGCAAGGATAGCGGCACAGGGGGGCGGCTGGTTCGCCAACACCGAGGGTGTGGTGGAGCGGATCGAGCAGCTTCGTCACAAGTCGCCGAACTACATCGCCCATGAATATCTGAACGGCGACTGGACCGCCTTCTACCATGCCGACGTGGCGCGTGAACTGGCTGCCGTCAAGCTGGAGTTCGCCGGCGCCGCCGTGCCGATGGAGCAGCTGGACGACCTCACCCTCTCCTCCGTCCAGCAGACGCTGGCGGACGAGATGCGGGATCCGGTCCGGGCCGAGACCCTGCGCGACGTGATGACCAACCGCAGCTTCCGCCGGGACCTGTTCGTGAAGGGTGGCGAGCGTCTGGGTCGGTCCGAGCGGCGCGCCCTGCTGGGCGAAAGCCGTTTTGCGCTTCTGGTCGCCACCGACGACCTGCCTGAGGTCGCCTCCACCCCCGTCGGCCGCCTGCCCTTCCCACGGGCGCTCTACCAGCCGCTGGCAGGGGCGCTGACCGAAGGGCCGCAGTCCCTCGACGCGTTGCTCGCACGCCCGGCCCTGGCGGCACAGGGCGAAGAGGCGGTTCTGCGTGCGCTGGTCCTGCTGACCAGCCTGTCACTGGCCGCACCGGTTACGCCCGCTGAGGGTTTTGCCGAACGGCGGGCCTCGAGCGACCGCTTCAACGCCGCGGTTCTGCAACGCCATCGTTTCGGCGACGCGCCGGGTCAGCTTGCCTCACCGGTGCTGGGCGCCGGCGTGCCGGTGTCGCGGATCGAGGCACTGTTCCTGCTGGCCGGCCGGCTGGGCGAGGAGCCTGCCGCCTTCGCCTGGCGTCATCTGTCGGCCGACGGCATCGTGCTGGGACGGGACGGCGAACGTTGCGAGGGCGACGACGCCAACCTTGTAGAACTCGCGCGGCGGCACGCTGCCTTCGTGCAACGGCGGCTGCCGGTGCTGGAGGGATTGGGAGTGGCTTGAGAACGATCGGGAGCAGCTTCGGACGCTCCCGTCGGCGCTCCCTCAGCGCTCAGGCACCGTCTTCGGCAGCTTCTCTGCGATGCCGTAGAGCGCCTCGCGCCGGCGGATTTCGGCGAAGACGTCGTCGGGATGAATGTTCAGCGTCGCCCACAGGACAGACAGGTTGTAGAGCAGGTCGGCACTTTCGTTGATGACGCCCTGGCGATCCTCGTTCATGGCGTCCAGCGCCACCTCGACCGCCTCCTCGCCCACCTTCTTGGCGATCTTCTTCGGGCCGGCGGCGATCAGCCGCGCGGTCTTGGAATGCGCCGGGTCCATCTGCTGACGGTCGAGAATGGCGGCATAGAGGCGGATCAGGTCGTCGGTCATCAGGTGGTATTTGTCTCGTGTGCGGGCGACGGAAGCATCGTTTCGATAACGTGATCGCTCCGCAACGGAATTACCACCCCCATGGGCGCGGAAGGGCGCCGCAAGATGGCCTTATGCCATGCGGCGCCCCGGCTCTCAGCCCACCGGATCGTAGGAATGATCGGCCTTCGGACGCTGGTCCAGCAGGGTTTCGCCGGTGCTGACGAAATAGACGACCTCGGCGATGTTGGTAGCGTGGTCGCCGATGCGCTCCAGGTTCTTGGCGATCATCATCAGGTGCATGTGCGCCATGAACTGGTCCGGAGCCGCCAGGGCGGACCGTTCCACTTCGGCAACGAGACTGGTGTAGAGCGCGTCCACCTCGTCGTCGGTGCGCCAGATGCGCAGGGCCGCCTCGCCGTCGTTGTCGACATAGGCATCGATCACCGCACTCAGGCGCTCTCGCACCAGCCGGCCGAGCTGAGGCAATCCCGCCAGCGATCCGGAATCGGGCAGGCTGAAGATGGCGACGGCGCGCTTGGCGGTGTTGGCGGCATGGTCGCCGATGCGCTCCAGGTTGCCGGCGATCTTCAGCGCCGCGATCACCTCGCGCAGATCGTCGGCGACCGGCTGGCGCAGGGCCAGCAGGCGCATGCAGTGGGCCTCGATGTCGTGCTCGAAGGAGTCGAGTCGGGCATCCGATTCCACGATCTCCCGCGCAAGTTCGGGATTTCGCTGGGCCAGACAGGTCAAGGCCTGGTCGATCTGCGTCTCCGCAGCGCCGGCCATCTGCACGATGGCGGATTTCAGCCGCTTCAGCGCGTCCTCGAACGCGGACACGATATGCGGAGCGGAGGTCTTCATGGTCGCCAAACCCTTCCCGGCGGTCAGTCCCAAAGCCATCACCATAGCGCTTGGACGTTACGCTACGATGACAGCGCCTATAACCAGGGGCGGCCCTCTCGCGCCTGGGGGCCTGCTGAAACTGGCCGATTGATTTTGCAGCGCAGCATTGCGACACATGGCCCGAGCTTCCGTCCCTCCATCCTCAACGACGTCCCGGACCCGCCATGATCGAACGCCGCTTTGAACAGGTCATCTTCGCCAGCCGCTGGCTGCTCGCCCCCTTCTACCTGGGACTGGTCGTTTCGCTGGGCGCCCTGCTGGTGAAGTTCATGCAGGAGATCCTGCACATGATCCCGCATGTGCTGGAGATGAGCGAGAAGGACGTGCTTCTGGGTGTGCTGACGCTGATCGACCTGTCCTTCGCCGGCAATCTTCTGCTGATGGTGATCTTTGCTGGCTACGAGAACTTCGTCTCGAAGATCGACGTCGCCAATCACGAGGACCGGCCGGACTGGATGGGCAAGGTCGATTTCGGCGGGCTGAAACTGAAACTGATCGCCTCCATCGTCGCCATCTCGGGCATTCACCTTCTGAAGGCCTTCATGAACCTGGCGCAGACAGCGCGCGATGAGCTGATGTGGCTGGTCATCATCCACATGACCTTCGTGGTTTCCGGTGTTCTGCTGGCCTGCATGGACCGGCTGGAAGGTCATCATGGCCATGCCGTCAAGCCTTCGGACAAAGCCGGGGCAAAATCCGCAACGGATCATCACTGATAAGTCATCACGATCCGTCGCCTCGTCTGTCAAAAGTCTATTGCGGCGCAGCATCGCCAGGGATAGACACTTCACCGTCACACCGGCCAGCGGGGTTCCCGGCGGATCGGAATGGGGTTTACCACAGGGCTTCCGCCCGTTGACGGAATATTAACCCTAACCCGCCAATGTCCCCCTCACCAGACGCCATGCCGCGGCGGTCACCGGTCCACCGGAGACCGTATTCGCGGCAGGTATCCGGGCTGCCGGCGCACTCTCCGCTTGAGCGGGCGGGCGCATTCGACTATGGAACCGTTGGCGGGCATGCCATGCCAGCCCGCCGGCTCGGCCGTCTCAACCGCTTTGATAGAGTTCGTCAGCTCCATGCTCTCCAAACTGCTCGGCGTTCTGTCCGCCGACATGGCGATCGATCTGGGGACGGCCAACACCCTGGTCTATGTCAAGGGCCGCGGCATCGTCCTTAACGAACCGTCCGTCGTCGCCATCGCCAACGTGCGCGGCAAAAAGCAGGTTCTCGCCGTCGGTGACGAGGCGAAGATGATGCTTGGCCGTACCCCCGGCAACATCCAGGCCATCCGGCCGCTTCGCGACGGCGTCATCGCCGATTTCGAAGTCGCGGAGGAAATGATCAAGCATTTCATCCGCAAGGTTCACAACCGCCGCAGCTTCGCCAGCCCGCAGGTCATCATCTGCGTGCCGTCGGGTTCGACCGCGGTGGAACGCCGGGCGATCCAGGAGTCGGCGGAGGCCGCAGGCGCCCGCCGCGTCTTCCTGATCGAGGAGCCGATGGCCGCCGCGATCGGCGCCGGGCTGCCGGTGACCGAACCGACGGGTTCGATGGTCGTCGACATCGGCGGCGGCACCACCGAGGTGGCCGTACTGTCGCTGGGCGGCATCGTCTATTCGCGGTCGGTGCGGGTCGGCGGCGACAAGATGGACGAAGCCATCATCGGCTACATCCGCCGCAGCCACAATCTGCTGGTCGGCGAAGGCTCCGCCGAGCGGATCAAGAAGGAGATCGGCTCCGCCTGTCCGCCCGAGGACGGAGAGGGCCGCATCCTGGAGATCAAGGGCCGCGACCTGATGAACGGCGTGCCCAAGGAGCTGATCATCTCCGAGCGTCAGATCGCCGAGTCGCTGGCCGAACCCGTTTCGGCCATCGTCGAGGCGGTGAAGGTGGCGCTTGAGCACACCGCTCCGGAACTGGCCGCCGACATCGTCGACAAGGGCATCGTGCTGACCGGCGGCGGCGCGCTGCTGGGCAACCTCGACTTCGTCCTGCGCCACGCCACCGGCCTGCCGGTGTCGATCGCCGACGATCCCCTCTCCTGCGTGGCGCTCGGCACCGGCCGCGCGCTGGAGGAGATGAAGACGCTGCGAAACGTCTTGGTCAGCGCCTACTGATTGGTGTATCCCTGGTTGGAAGGCCTCCGGTCCCCCGCCCACCCCTGGCGGTGAGGACCGGAGACGGACCGCGTATCTGGACGGGAATTTCCTGTGAAGCCACGCTCATCCGGCTCCGTCATCCGCCTTGCCGCCCCTTTGCGGGCTCTTGCGCAGCGTTTCTCCTTCCTTCTGCTGGTCCTGGCCTCCATCGCCCTGATGATGGTCGGCAAGATCGAGTCCGT
The DNA here is from genome assembly GCF_019805165.1 of Azospirillum sp. 412522. GTDB lineage: Bacteria > Pseudomonadota > Alphaproteobacteria > Azospirillales > Azospirillaceae > Azospirillum. The sequence continues at coordinate 448,579 of NZ_RWIJ01000001.1, read as the reverse complement.
CTCGGTGGACAGCGCGCGCGCACGCGTGACCGATGCCTTCGCCCCCATCCTCGACGCCATCTCCCGTCCCGCCGCGACCGCGGCGCGCGTGGTGGAGTCCGCGGTGGAGCTTGAGAACGCCTTCGACGAGAACCAGCGGCTGAAGGCCGAGAACGCCCGGCTGCTGCAATGGAGGCAGGCCGCGCTGCGGCTTGAGGCGGAGAACAGCAGCCTGCGCAGCCTGCTGCGGGTCCGCCCCGAACCGTCCGTCAACTACATCGCCGCCCGCGTCATCGCCACGCCCGGCAGTTCCTTCGTCCGCACGCTGGTGGTCACCGCCGGCAAACGCGACGGGGTACGCAAGGGACAGGCCGCCCTGGCCGGTGCCGGTCTGGTCGGCCGGGTGATCGAGGTCGGCGAATGGTCGTCCCGCGTCCTGCTGCTGACCGACATCAACGCCCGCATTCCGGTGATCCTGTCGAACACGCGCCAGCGCTCCATCCTGGCCGGGGACAATTCCGACCAGGCCAAGCTTCTGTACCTGCCGCCCGACTCGCCGATTCAGGTCGGGGAACGGGTGGTGACCTCGGGCGACGGCGGCCTGTTCCCGCCCGGCCTGCCGGTCGGCGTGGTGACCGCCGTCAGCGAGCGCGGCGTGCGCGTTCTTCCCAGCGCCGACCTGTCGCGCGTGGAGCATCTGCGTCTGGTGGATTTCGGCCTGCCGAGCACCGACCTGGACCCGTCGCCAGATTCGAAGTGAACTGGACGTGGAAGTGAGCTGCGTGGAAGTGAGCCGGGCGGATGGTCCGACGGCCGGGGGATGGCCGGGATGACGGCGACCTTTTGGCAGAAGGTGGACAAGACCGGGCGCAATCTGGCGCCCTTCGCCGTCACGGTGATGATGGTCCTTGTCGGCATGATCCCGGTGCCGGTTCCCGGCTATGCCCCGGTGGCGCCGAACCTGACGCTGGTCTCGGTCTATTACTGGACGATCCACAGGCCTGACCTGATGCGTCCGGGGGTGGCCTTTCTGATCGGGCTGCTGCAGGATTTCCTGGTCGGCGGACCGCTGGGCGTCAATGCGCTGCTGCTGGTCGTCGCCCAATGGGCGGTGCTGAACCAGCGCCGGGTGTTCCTGGCCAGCACCTTCGCCTTGCTGTGGGTCGGCTTCACGCTGGTGATGGCGGGCGCGGTGCTGCTGCAATGGCTGGCCTTCTCGGTGCTGGATGCCGCGGCGCTGTCGATCCTGCCGGCGCTGTTCCAGGGCCTGCTGACGGTGGCGGTGTTTCCTGCGGTGGGTTGGCTGCTGATCCGCGTCCACCGCGCGTTCTTGAACGGGTAAAGGTTCCGACGGGTCTGATGAGTTCGATCGATCGCGATACCGACCGTTCCCGCCTGCTGGCGCGCCGCGCCCTGGTGCTGGGCGGAATCAAGCTGGCCGGCCTGTCCGCGCTGGTCGGTCGGCTCTATTACCTGCAGGTCGTCGAGTCCGCCCGCTACACCATGCTGGCGGAGGAGAACCGCATCAGCCTGCGGCTGATCGCGCCGTCGCGCGGCACCATCGTCGACCGCTTCGGCGTGCCGCTGGCGGTCAACCAGCAGAACTACCGCGTCGTCGTCGTGTCGGAGCGGACCCACAACATCCAGGAGACGCTCGACAAGATCTCCCGCATCGTGCCGCTGACCGACGGCGACCGCCGCCGCGTGCTGCGCGAACTGCACCGCAAGCGCCGCTTCGTCCCCGTCACCGTGCGCGAGAACCTGACCTGGGAACAGGTGGCGATGCTGGAGACCAACACCCCCGACCTGCCCGGCGTGGCAATCGAGGTGGGCGAGCTGCGCTACTACCCGCAGGCGGACGCGACCGCCCACATCCTCGGCTATGTCGGCGCCGTATCGGAGTCGGAGCTGAGCGGCAACAGCGATCCGGTGCTGTCCCTGCCCGGCTTCCGCATCGGCAAGGCCGGCATCGAGAAGTTTCACGAGAAGGTGCTGCGCGGCACCGCCGGCACCAGCCAGCTGGAGGTCAACGCCGTCGGCCGCGTCATCCGCGAGCTGTCGCGCGACGAGGGCCAGTCGGGCCGCGAGATTCAGCTGACCATCGACATGGCGCTTCAACGCTTCGTTCAGGAGCGGCTTTCGCAGGAGGTCAGCGCGTCGGCGGTGGTGATGGACGTCCACACCGGAGGCATCTATGCCCTGTGTTCCCATCCCAGCTACGACCCCAACCAGTTCACCATGGGCATCAGCGCCGAGCTGTGGGAGGAGCTGCTGTCCAACCAGGCGACGCCGCTGAACAACAAGGCGGTGGTCGGCCAGTATCCGCCGGGCTCCACCTTCAAGATGATGGCGGCACTGGCGGCACTGGAATCGGGAGTGGTCAGCAACCGGCATACGGTGTTCTGTCCCGGCCATCTGGAGCTGGGCGACCACCGCTTCCACTGCTGGAAGCGCGGCGGGCACGGCACGGTCGATTTCGTCGGCGCGCTGCGCCATTCCTGCGACGTGTTCTTCTACGACGTGTCGCGCCGGATCGGCATCGACCGCATCGCCGAGATGTCGAACCGTTTCGGCCTGGGCACCCGCACCGGCATCGATCTGCCGCACGAGCGCGCCGGCCTGATTCCCTCCATTGCCTGGAAGAAGGCGACGCTGGGTAAGGGCTGGGACATGGGGGAGACGCTGGTCGCCTCCATCGGCCAGGGCTATGTGCTGACGACGCCGCTGCAGCTGGCGGTGATGACCTGCCGGCTGGCCAACGGCGGCTATGCGGTCAAGCCGCACCTGACCAAGCAGATCAAGACGGTCAGCGGCGAGCAGACCGCCTGGCCCGGCATCGGCGTGAAGAAGGAGAACCTCGACATCGTGCTGCGCGGCATGACCGAGGTCACCAACGCTCCCAACGGCACCGCCTACAAGTCGCGCATCACCGAGGTCGGCTATGAGATGGCCGGCAAGACCGGCTCGGCCCAGGTCCGCCGCATCACCATGGCCGAGCGCAACAGCGGCGTGAAGAAGAACGAGGACCTGCCCTGGCGCGAGCGCGACCATGCGCTGTTCGTCGCCTTCGCGCCGATCCAGGCGCCGCGCTATGCCTGCGCCGTCTTCGTCGAACATGGCGGCGGCGGCTCCACCGCGGCGGCGCCGATCGCGCGCGACATCCTGCTGGAAACCCAGAAGCGCGATCCCGGCCGCGCCGCCGTCGCCGAAGCCCCGCCAACGAGCCGCGGCGAGCCGCGGGGCTGAAGGCCAGGTCGGGTCAAGATCGGGAACGGGCCGGGACAGTCATCGCCGCCACCCCCAGCACGACTGCCGCACAGCCGGCAAGCATGGTCGGCTCCAGCGTCTCGCCCAGCATCAGCGCGCCAATTCCGACCCCGATCGGCACCCGCAGATAGGCCTGTGCGGTCGTCGGAACCGATCCGATGGTGTGGACGAGCCGGAAATACAGGACGAAGGCCAGCGCGGTCGAGAAGACCGAGAGAGCGGCAAGCGCCAGCAGCGAACCCGGCGACGGCGACAGGGTCCAGGGCCGATCGACCGCCAGACTGACCGGCAGCAGCGCCGCGGCCCCGCACAGCAGCGACCCGGCGGCCGGCATGATCGGATCCAGCCCCTTGAACGCACGGCCGAAGATGGCCGCCCCGGCATAGCAGACGGTCGCGAGGACAATGGCTCCTTGCGCCAGCAGGTCGCGGCCGAGGCCATCGACCGCTCCCGTCCCGATGACCAGCATTGTCCCGCCGAGACCGGCGAGCACGCCGACCGCCTTCCGCCAGCCCACGGCTTCGTGCCGGGTCAGCAGGAGCGTGAGGAGAAAGGCGAAGATAGGCGTCGTCGCGTTGAGGATCGCGGCGGTCCCGGCGTCGACCGTGCGCTCCGCCCAGGCGATCAGGGTGAAGGGGAAAACGCTGTTCAGGCAGGCCTGCACGAGGAATCGCTTCCATACCGCCCCCTCGCGCGGCAGGGACAAGCCACGCCAGCGGATGACCGCCAGCAGGATACCCCCGGCGATCAGGGTCCGGCCGGCGATGAAGGTCAGCGGCGGAATCGTCTCCACGCCGATCCGGATGAAGCTGTAGGACGCGCCCCACAAGGTCGCAAGAGCCAGCAGCAAGGGAAGCTCGACACGCAAGTCCGACCGACAAGTGGGTGCATCGGGGGCGGGCGTATCGGAAACGGGAAGGATGGTCATGATGGATGGCTCCAACGGTCTTGCAAGGCGGCCCACCATGCCAGTCCGCCCCCTGGATGACCGCGGCGAACGCTTCGGCCGCGGACGAAGCGTCGGCGGCTGACGGGTCCGGCGAAGCGGCTTAAACTGATGGGCATGACCAGCGCACCCTTCCCCATCGCCTCCGCCAACGGCATCGCCACCATCGCCGCGCTGATTGGCGATCCGGCGCGGGCGAACATCCTCTCCGCCTTGATGGGTGGACAGGCGCTGACCGCCGGCGAATTGTCCTGGCATGCCGGCGTCGGAGCGCCGACCACCAGCGGCCACCTTGCCAAACTGAGCGAGGCCGGATTGCTGGCGGTGGAGCGGCAGGGCCGGCACCGCTACTATCGGCTGGCCTCCCCCGACATCGCCCAGGCCATGGAAAGCCTGATGGCCGTCGCGGCAGCCGGCCCCCGGCGCCACCGTCCGCCCGGCCCGAAGGACGAGGCAATGCGGACCGCCCGCACCTGCTACGACCATCTCGCCGGACGGCTCGGCACGAGACTGGCCGACAGGCTGAACGAGCGTGGATTCGTGATCCTCGACGACGGCAGCGCCCAGGTGACGAAGGACGGTCGCGATTTCCTGGGCGGCCTTGGTCTCGCAATCCCCGAGACCGGTGAACAGCGCAGGCCGCTCTGCCGGGTCTGTCTGGACTGGAGCGAACGGCGCTTCCATCTGGCCGGGCGGCTGGGCGCGGCCTTGCTGACCTGTTCGCTGGAGCGCGGCTGGATTGTCCGCGTCCCCGACAGCCGCGCCGTGGCGATCACCGAGGTTGGCAGCAAGGGGTTCGCGACGGTGTTCGGCATCACCCCGGAGCAGCTTGCCCCCAAATGAAAAGCGCGCCCCCGAAGGGACGCGCTTTCCAGCAAACCAAAAGGCTTTCGCCCGATCAGTTCTTCGACTTGTCGACCAGACGGCGCTCGGCGATCCACGGCATCATGGCGCGCAGCTTCTCGCCGACCTTCTCGATCTCGTGCTCGGCGTTGCGGCGGCGGATCGCCTTGAAGGACGGCTGACCAGCCTTGCATTCCAGCATCCAGTCGCGGACGAAGCGGCCTTCCTGGATGTCGGTCAGAACGCGCTTCATCTCGGCCTTGGTCTCGGGCGTGATGATGCGCGGGCCGGTGCGGTAGTCGCCGTATTCGGCCGTGTTGGAGATCGAGTAGCGCATGTTGGCCATGCCGCCCTCGTACATCAGGTCGACGATCAGCTTCACTTCGTGCAGGCACTCGAAGTAGGCCATCTCGGGGGCGTAGCCCGCCTCGACCAGAGTCTCGTAGCCGGCGCGGATCAGCTCGGTCAGGCCGCCGCAGAGCACGGCCTGCTCGCCGAACAGGTCGGTCTCGCACTCTTCCTTGAAGGTGGTCTCGATGATGCCGGCGCGGCCGCCGCCATTGGCCGAGGCATAGGACAGGGCGATGTCCAGCGCGTTGCCCGAGGCGTTCTGGTGCACGGCGACCAGCGACGGCACGCCGCCGCCACGCTGGTATTCGCTGCGCACGGTGTGGCCGGGACCCTTCGGCGCGATCATGAACACGTCGAGGTCGGCGCGCGGCTCGATCAGGTTGAAGTGGACGTTCAGGCCGTGCGCGAAGGCCAGGGCGGCGCCCTGCTTCATGTTCGCGGCCAGATCGTCCTTGTACAGGTCGGCCTGCAGCTCGTCCGGGGTCAGAACCATCACGACGTCGGCCCAGGCGGCGGCTTCGGCCGGGGTCATGACCTGGAAGCCGGCGGCCTCGGCCTTCTTGGTGGTGGCCGAACCCGGGCGGAGCGCGATCCGCACGTCCTTCACGCCGCTGTCACGCAGGTTGTGGGCGTGGGCGTGGCCCTGGCTGCCGTAGCCGACGATGACGACCTTCTTGCCCTTGATCAGGTTGACGTCGGCATCACGATCGTAATAGACGCGCATGGAGATGGTTCCTTGAATTCGCAACGAACGAAGACAGAGTGCGTTTCCTGCGGCGGATTACTCCATTGAGCAAAGCCGGCCGTCAAGAGAAACAATCGCTCGACGGAACGGCAAACTGCAAAGCTTCCTTGCGTTTTTGCCGCCCCAATCTTGCGCAGAATACCCAAAGGCTGTTTTGGGCAAGCTGTTAGAACGCCGCCGGCCCCTTCGACATGGCGACGACACCGGTGCGGCTGGCTTCCACGAGGCCGAGCTGACCCATAAGACCGACGAAGTCGTCGACCTGCTCGGTGGTGCCGGTCAGCTCGAAGACGAAGCTGGTCAGGGTGGCGTCCACCACCTTGGCCTTGAAGATGTCGGCGAGGCGCAGCGCCTCGATCCGCTTGTCGCCGGTGCCGGCCACCTTGACCAGCGCCAGTTCACGCTCCACCGCCGGCCCCTCGTCGGTCAGGTCGTGGACGCGGTGGACCGGAACCAGCCGGCTCAGCTGCGCCTTGATCTGCTCGATGATCATCCGGGTGCCGGAGGTGACCAGGGTGATACGCGACAGATGGTCGGCGTTGTTCACCTCCGCCACCGTCAGGCTCTCGATGTTGTAGCCGCGGCCGGAGAACAGCCCGATGACGCGGGCGAGCACGCCCGGCTCATTGTCCACCAGCACCGCGATGGTGTGCTTTTCGATCACGTTTTCCATGAGACCCGTCCCTCCTGTTCGTTCGTCGTCAGCCGATCAGACCAGCACCATGCCGTCTTCCGGCGTGGCGTCGGACGGGCTGTCGTCCGGACCGAACAGGATCTCGTTGTGGGCCTTGCCGCCCGGGATCATGGGGAAGCAGTTCTCCTTCGGATCGACGGCGATGTCGATGATGCAGGGGCGGTCGGTGACGGCCAGCATCTTCTCGATCACCTGATCGACCTCGGCCACCGTGGTGGCGCGCAGGCCGACGCAGCCCCAGGATTCCGCCAGCTTCACGAAGTCCGGCAGGGCTTCGGAGTAGCTCTGGGAATAGCGCGATCCGTGCAGCAGCTCCTGCCACTGGCGCACCATGCCCATATACTGGTTGTTCAGGATGAAGATCTTGACCGGCGCGCGGTACTGCACGGCGGTGCCGATCTCCTGCATGTTCATCAGGAAGCTGGCCTCGCCAGACACGTCCACCACGATGGCGTCCGGGTGGGCCAGCTGGGCGCCGATGGCGGCCGGCAGGCCGTAGCCCATGGTGCCGAGCCCGCCCGAGGTCATCCAGCGGTTCGGCTGGTCGAAGGGAAGGAACTGGGCGGCCCACATCTGGTGCTGGCCGACTTCCGTCGTGATGTAATGGTCCTTGCCGCGCAGGGCCTCGCGCAGCCGTTCCAGCGCGTACTGCGGCTTGATGACCGATTCGGTGCGGTTGTAGTTCAGGCAGTTGCGGGCGCGCCAGCCCTCGATCTTGCCCCACCATTCCTTCAGCGCGGCCTTGTCCGGCGACTTGGCGCGCGCCTTCCAGATGCGCAGCATGTCCTCCAGCACGGCCCCGCAATCACCGACGATCGGAATGTCGACCGCGACGTTCTTGTTGATCGAGCTGGGGTCGATGTCGACGTGGATCTTCTTGGAACCCGGCGAGAAGGCCGACAGCTTGCCGGTGACGCGGTCGTCGAAGCGGGCGCCGATGTTGATCATGAGGTCGCATTCGTACATGGCGAGGTTCGCCTCGTACGTGCCGTGCATGCCGAGCATGCCGAGCCACTGGCTTTCGGACGCCGGGAAGGCGCCCAGCCCCATCAGGGTGGAGGTGATCGGGAAGCCGGTGGTCTTGACGAACTGGGTCAGCAGCTTGGCGGCGAAGGGGCCGGCGTTGATCACGCCGCCGCCGGTGTAGAACACCGGCCGCTTGGCGTTGGCGATCAGTTCCACCGCCTCCTCGATGCGGGCGATCTCCGGCTTCACCTGCGGACGGTATGTCTTGTGCTTGACCTCGGCCGGCGGGAGGTAGGTGCCGTCGGCGAACTGCACGTCCTTCGGAATGTCGACCAGCACCGGGCCGGGACGGCCGCTGCGCGCGACATAGAAGGCCTCGTGCAGGGTGCGGGCCAGATTGTCGACATCCTTCACCAGGTAATTGTGCTTGGTGCAGGGACGGGTGATGCCGGTGGTGTCGGCCTCCTGGAAGGCGTCGTTGCCGATCAGGTGGGTCGGCACCTGGCCCGACAGGCAGACCAGCGGGATGCTGTCGCACAGGGCGTCCAGCAGGCCGGTCACCGCATTGGTGGCGCCGGGGCCGGAGGTCACCAGCACGCAGCCGACCTTGCCGGTCGAGCGCGCGTAACCTTCGGCCGCATGAACCGCGGCCTGCTCGTGGCGTACAAGGACATGCTTAAGGTCGTTCTGCTGGAACAGCGCGTCGTAGATGGGAAGTACGGCGCCGCCGGGATAGCCGAAGATGATGTCAACGCCCTGATCCTTCAGGGCTTTGATGACGATCTGGGCGCCGGTCAGCTTCTGTTCGGACATCGCTCACGACCTTCTCATGTGGGCGCCTCCTCTAAGGCGCCCGGTTCCTTGGACTTGTCACCGGCCGAGGCTGCCAGGCTATGCCGCCGGAACAACGGCTTAGCCCCGATGGCTGAGGCCGGGAGCGGCAAATTAGTCAAAACCCCGGTCGCAGGTCAACCCATTTTGCGAATGTTCGCAAAGTTTTTTTGCCGCAGTTTTTCCAAATGTTGCGCATTGGCTTTGCAACATAGGCTCTGCGCCGCTTGGCTCCCCCCGATACGGAAACGGCGGCCGCACCGGAGCGCGGCCGCCGTTCCGAAGAGGCGACGATGAAAAGACGAAGCCGTCAGGCAGCGGACTTCAACAGCCCGCACAGGCGGCGGATGCCCTCGCGGATCTGCGCCGGCTTGGTGACGGAGAAGGCGAGGCGCAGCGTGTTCTTGCCCGACCGGTCGGCGTGGAAAGCCGAACCGGGCACGAAGGCGACGTTGGCCTCCTTGATGGCGCGGGCCAGCAGCTCGGTGCCGTCGACACCCTCCGGCGCTTCGATCCAGACGAACAGGCCGCCTTCCGGCTTGGTCCAGGTGACGCCCGGCGGGGCGTATTCCTCCAGCGCCGCCAGCATGGCGTCGCGGCGCTCCTTGTACTGGGTGCGCAGCAGCTTGATGTGGCTGTCGAAGATCTGCGAGACGACGTCGTGCATGACGATCTGGTTGATCGTGCTGGCGTGCAGGTCGGCGGCCTGCTTCATCAGCACCAGCCGGTTCACCACCTCGGGCGCGGCATTGACCCAGCCGACGCGCATCGCCGGCACCATCGTCTTGGAGAAGGTGCCGCCGAAGATGACGTTGGTCAGCTTGCCGCCGTTGCGCTCGCAATCCAGCGCCGCCAGCAGCGGCAGATGCTCGCCGTCATAGCGGAGCTCGCAATAGGCGGTGTCCTCGATCACCGGCACGCCGGCCGCCTCGCAGGCATCGAGGATGGCGTGGCGGCGCGCCAGCGTCACCGTGGTGCCGTTGGGGTTCTGAAAGTCGGGAACGAGGTAGAAGAACTTCGGCTTCTGCGCCAGCGCCTCGGTCAGCGCCGCCATCTCCGGCCCTTCCTCGTCCATCGGGATCGAGAGATAGGTCGGCTCGTAGGGCGAGAAGGCCTGGAGCGCGCCGAGATAGGTCGGGCGGGTCACCACGATCTTGTCGCCGGGGCCGATCAGCAGCTTGCCGACGAACTCCAGCACCTGCTGCGAACCGTTGGTGATGAGAACGCCGTCCAGGCCGACGTTGACGCCCTTGCCGCCCATGTAGTCGCAGATCCACTCCCGCAGCGGCGTGTAGCCTTCGGTGATGGAGTATTGCAGAGCGGCGCCGGCACCGGCGTTGGACTGGAAGATCTTCTCGTAGGACCGCGCGATGGCGGAGCTGGGGAACAGGTCCGGGTCGGGAATGCCGCCGGCGAAGGAGATGATCTCCGGACGGTCGATCAGCTTCAGCAGTTCCCGGATTTCGGACGCCGTCATGCCGCCCACGCGGCCCGCGAACACATGACCCCAATCAACCGACACGGTGCTTCTCCTTCGGATCAGTAATTTAGTATCGTTCTCAGGCGGTCGAGCATTGCATTTCGTACCGCAGAGGAACAAGGCAGATCGATGGTATGGCAGCTATGCTGTCCTGTATGACTTACCAGCATATCGGGCGTTTTTCCAACAATCTGATGCCGGAACCACGTGACCTGCCGTTTGGCATAGCGGCGGGTCGATTGCTGGGCCAGCGCGATGGCCTCGTTCAAGGCGATCTCGCCATGCAGGACGCGGCGCAACTCGGGCACGCCCAGCGCTTTCAGAACCGGCAGGTCGGGAGCCAGACGTTGCTCCTGGGCCAACGCGTCCAATTGCCGCACCTCCTCCAGTGCCCCCTGCCCCATCATCAGGCCGAAGCGCCTGTCGCACTGAGCGTAGAGGTCCGCCCGCGGCGGATCGAGCACCAGAATGGTGAAGCGCAGATCGGCCGGCGCGCCCTGGGCGGTTCGGCTCTGCCAGTGGGACAGCGGATGACCGGTGGCCTCCAGCACTTCCCACGCGCGGGTCAGCCGGGTGGTGTCGCCGGGGTTCAGCTTGGCCGATGCCGGGTCGCGGGCGACCAGTTCGGCGCGGAACACCTCGCCGCCGACCGCCGTAAGGCGGGAATGTGCGGCGGCGCGCACCTCGTCCGGGATCGGCGGCACGTCGCTCAACCCCTGCATCAGGGCACGCAGATAAAGGCCGGTACCGCCGACCACCACGGGCAGTTGGCCCTCGGCCTTGGCCGTTGCGATTTCCGCCAGCGCCATCTCGCGCCAGCGCGCCGCCGAGCCGCGTTCCGCCGCCGGCAGCACGCCATAGAGGCGGTGGGGCGCCCGCGCCAGATCCTCGGCCGGCGGCCGGGCGGTCAGCACATCGAGGTCGGCATAGAGCTGCATGCTGTCGGCATTGATGACAGTGCCGCCGAAAGCCTCGGCAATGGCAAGCGCCAGCCCTGACTTGCCCGATGCGGTCGGGCCGCCGATGACGATGACATCTGTCGGTCCGGGCATCATGGCCCCCCCCCACTCAAGTCCCCCTCTCCCCCCCGGGGAGTGGGTCGGGGTGAGGGGGTGACGCGGAGAGGATTCTCGGGCAGGCACGCGATGCCCCCCCTCACCCTAACCCTCTCCCCGGGGGGAAGAGGGGATTCATGCTGCTCGGGCTGTTCCATCCCCCTTCCATGGCGTCCCGATGCCCGCATTGCAACACCCATCGATGCATTGACGCCGAAGCTTCGTTGGACCCGGCTCCGCGCCTGTGGTAGGCAGCGCGCAAAGGCCCTCTTTTCCTCGGGATACCTGCCGATGAACGCCGTTGCCACGCTGATCGCCCCCCGCACCGCCGTGCTCGACGAGAGCGCCGTCCAGAACGCCAAGGCGGCGCTGGTCGGGCTGGGTGCCGATGCCGGGGCACCGGACTGGCTGGCGCCGGGCACCGCCTGCGACCTGCCTTTCGGCAACCTCGCGCCGGAACAGGCGGAGGCGGCGATTCGCCATGCCCTGAGTGGCGTGGCGTTGGACATCATCGCCCAGCCGGCGGCAACGCGGCGCAAGCGGCTGCTGATCGCCGACATGGAATCGACGATCATCGAGCAGGAGATGCTGGACGAGCTTGGCGACTATGTCGGGCTGAAGGACCACATCGCCGCCATCACCGCCCGCGCCATGAATGGCGAGATCGACTTCAAGGAGGCGGTGCGCGAGCGGGTCGCCCTGCTGAAGGGCCTTGAGGAAACGGTGATCGACGAGGTGTGGCAGCGGGCCACCCTCATGCCGGGTGCCGCCCAACTGGTCGGCACCATGCGCGCCAACGGCGCCATCTGCGTCCTGGTGTCGGGCGGCTTCCGCTGTTTCACCGGCCGGGTGCGCAGCTGGATCGGCTTCGACGACGACCGCGGCAACGAGCTGGAGGTGGTCGATGGCGTGATGACCGGCAAGGTGATCGAGCCGATCCTGGACAAGGACAGCAAGCTGGAGGCGCTGATGGCCTATGCCGGCGAGCACCGCGTGCCGGTGGCCGAGACCATGGCCGTCGGCGACGGCGCCAACGACCTGCCGATGCTGCTGGCCGCCGGGCTGGGTGTCGCCTTCCATGCCAAGGCGGTGGTCGCCGCCGAGGCGCGCGCCCGCGTCGATCATGGCGACCTGACCGCCCTGCTCTACGCCCAGGGTTACCGGGCGGCGGAGTTCGTGGGGTAACAGGCCGTCTTCACGCCCATACGCCGCGCACATAGGGCGTCAGCTGCGTGTCCACCAGGATGATGTGGCGGACCAGCCAGTCCGCGGTGAATTTATAGAGTTTCTCGGCGTTCTCGTGGGTCGGTTCGATAGAGAAGCGGTTGGACAGCTCGCTGACCTTCCGCACCGCCTCCCGGTGCATGGCGACATGCTCCTCGAATTGCGGATAACGCACGATCTGCATGATCCGCTCTTCCCGGGCGAAATGCTCCTTGGTGTATTCCAGCAGCTTGACCAGAATCTTGGCGACGCGGACCGGCTGGAACCGCGAAGCGGCCAGCGCGGCGTCGAGTTCGTTCAGATACTCGATCAGGTGTTTGTGATCGTCGTCGATGGCCGGCTGCCCGACGCTCAACTGCCGTCGCCATGTGATGGCGCCCATGACCTTGCCGCCCCCCTTGCCGGCTCCCCGCTGGTCCGGATTATGGCTGGTGTTACCATTGCGGCAAAACCGCCGGCGGCGTCACACGGCAATATGACGCACCCGGAGGAGGCAGGTCGGAACGGACTGGGGCGGATGCGTCGCCGCACCCGCCCCACCCGCGCTTAAAAGCCAGTCGAGGTCAGCCGTTCAGCCGACAATGGAATAGCCGCAATCGACATAGGTGGTGTCGCCGGTGATGCCCTTGGCTCCGTCGGTGGCGAGGAAGGCGGTGGTGTAGCCGACCTCCTCGATGGTCACCAGACGGCCTTCAGGCGCACGCTCGGCGGCCTTGTTCATCAGTTCGTCGAAATGGGCGATGCCGGAAGCGGCGCGGGTCTTGATCGGACCCGGAGAAATGGCATGGACGCGGATGCCCTTCGGACCCAGCTCTGCCGCCAGATAGCGCACGCTGGCCTCCAGCGCGGCCTTGACCGGCCCCATGACGCCGTAATTGTCGATGACGCGGTTGGCGCCGAAATAGGACATGGTGAACAGCGACCCGCCGTCCTTCATCAGCGGCTCGGCATATCTGGCCATGCGGATGAAGGAATGGCAGGAAACGTCCATCGCCTGCTGGAAACCTTCGCGCGAGCAATCGACGACGCGGCCGTGCAGATCCTCCTTCGGGGCGAAGGCGATGCTGTGCAGCGCGAAGTCGAGCTTGCCCCACTTCTCGCCGATCTTGTCGAAGATGGCCTTCAGCTCACCCTCGCCGGTGACGTCCACCGGTTCGAAGATCTCGGCTTCAAGCTGCTGGGCCAGCGGCTCGACGAACCTCTTGGCCTTGTCGTTCAAATAGCTGACCGCGAGGTCGGCACCCAGTGCGCGGAAGGCGCGGGCGCAGCCCCAGGCGATCGACTGGTCGTTGGCGATGCCGAGGACGAGCCCCTTCTTGCCCTCGAGCGTGGCGGCGGCGGGAATGATCGTGGTCATGGCGGACTGTCCTGCGGTCGATGTGACGGAAGGAGCGGCCTCAACCGTGGCGGTCATTCGCCGAAAGGTACGCAGCGCCCCTTGTGCAGTGCACCATAGACCAATCCCCGCAGCACCGCAATATCCAATGGGAGCATTCCGCACTTGCGTCTCAATCAAGACGTAGCATAGCCTCATAATTAGTCAGTAAAGCTTGAAGACACCTCTATTCCATATTTCATTGATCTATATCAAGGATGGCCCGCCGGCTTGAGCCGGCGGACCGCTTCTTGATGACATTTCCGTTATGGCGAAGCATCGCCTGCCCATCCGCTTTCTCAGCGGGCGACGCCGGGCGTGAAGGACGGCGGGTCGCTCGCCGGGAAGGATTCCTGCGAGGCCTCGTCGACGATCTCTTCTTCGCAGGCCTCCTTGTAGATGTCGCCGGGATGGCGGGAATAGGGATCGATCCCGTGCTCGACATCCTGTGCCGGGATGGCCGCCCGGTCATTGTGCGACCAGTCGGACAGCATCGCCTTGCCGGGGCAATAGCCGGTCAGGCCGCGCGCCACCAGGGCGCCGCCGGCCAGCGCCAGGGCGGCACCGGTCCAGGTCGGCCGGCGCAGGCCCAGAACCGCCAGCGCCACCCCGCCGGCCAGCGAGGCGAGCCGCTCCCTGTGGCCGACATTGATGCCGTAGCCGCCGCCGGGGCCCCCATCGGACCAGTGGATGCGGTCGGTCAGGCCGCGCAGGTTGCGCTGGGCCGTGTCGGTGATGGAAGAGAGTTCCATGTCGGTCCTCCTGAATGCGGATCCCGGTCGGGGATGGCCCGCCATCGGATCGTTATCGCGTCACTGTTGGGAAACCGGCGGCTGGGGGATGCCGTTCCCTGGCGGCGTTTGCGAAGTGGAGTCCGGCGTCCCCGGCGACGCGCCGCCCTGCCCGCTTCCCACGCCGGTCTGCGGGGCGCTGGAGCCGGCGGCGCCACGCGCCTGCTGCAGTTCCTGGTTCAGCCGTGCCACCTCCTGCGACAGGCGCTGCACCTCCTGGCGCAACGGTGCGGCGGAGGTCTCGCCCCCGCCCGCCGAGCCGGCGATGGCGGCCAGCGTTGCCGAATCGCGCATCCAGTAAGGCGCTACGCCGTAATAGGTGTGCACCGCCATCGCCCACTGGCGGTCATTCATGTTCGGACGGTTCTTGTCGTCGAAACGCGGCGCGTTGGTCAGCTTGTCCTTCGGCACATTCAGGACATAGCCGTCACCCGACGGGGTGAACAACGCCCACGGAACCGCGAAGTCGGCTTCGCCGATGCCGAGGAAGCCGCCCAATTCGACCACGGCATAGGCGACGCGCCCGGTGCCGGGATCGATGATCAGTTCGGAGATGCTTCCGAGATCCTTGCCGTCCGGGCTGCGCAGCTTGGCGTTCTCAAGATCGTCAGCGGCGAGAGCGCGCGGGTGGGCGATGGAATCCTGGAGTGCCGTCGCCTCGCCCAGGATGGCCTGACAGGCTGGGGCGTTGCCCTTCTGTGCGGCGGCCTGCGCCGCCTGCTGGAGAGCCCGCAGTTGCGCGGTTTCCTGCGGGGTCACCGGAGCGGCGGAGCCGGGGCCGGCAGCCTCGAGAGCCGCCGCCTGCTGTCCCAGCCGGTCGAGCCCGGCCGCGCAGTCGTCGGCCGCCAGCGCGGGCGCGGCGATGGACAGGGTTCCCAGCGCGGCCAGCAGCAGGGCCGTTGCAGGGGTGGGGCGCGTCATCAGGGCATCCTCCGGCTTGAATCGTCTCATGCTGCATGAACAGCACGGTCAAGCCGGAGGTTCCCGGACGATCATCTTCCCACAGTTGTGAAGGTCAGCCCGGAAGGGGCAACCCGCCACGCTGGACGATGAAGGACTGGATGGCGTCCACCCCCTCGCCCGCCTTGACGTTGGCGAAGACGAACGGACGGTCGCCGCGCATCTTGCGGGCGTCACGGTCCATCACCTCCAGGCTGGCGCCGACCATCGGGGCGAGGTCGGTCTTGTTGATCACCAGCAGATCCGAGCGGGTGATGCCCGGCCCGCCCTTGCGCGGGATCTTGTCGCCGGCCGACACGTCGATGACGTAGATGGTGATGTCCGCCAGTTCCGGCGAGAAGGTGGCCGCGAGGTTGTCGCCGCCCGATTCGATGAAGATCAAGTCGAGATCGGGGAACTTCGCGTTCATCTGATCGACGGCGGCGAGGTTGATCGAGGCATCCTCGCGAATCGCGGTGTGCGGGCAACCGCCGGTCTCCACCCCCATGATCCGTTCCGGCTTCAGCGCGCCGGAGCGGGTGAGGAATTCCGCGTCCTCCTTGGTGTAGATGTCGTTGGTGATCGCCGCGACCTCCCAATCCTCGCGCATGCGCTTGCACAGCGCGTCGGTCAGCGCGGTCTTGCCGGAGCCGACGGGGCCGCCGATGCCGACGCGAAGCGGACCGGCGTGGCTCTTTTCGATAGCGGGGAGAGCGCTCATGAGCGGAACAGCCTCGTATATTGGGTTTCGTGGATCATCGAGGTCCAGTCGACGGCCATCGCCCGGCCGCCGAGATCGTCGAGCGGGGCCGCCAGCGCGGCATCGGCCGCCCGGTGGGTGATGGGGTCGAGGGCGGCCAGCGCCCGCTGCCCGTCGGTCTGACCGAGCGGCACCAGCCGGACGCCGGCCGATACCAGATTGGCGGCGAAGGCATGGAGGTAGGCGGTCAGGGCCGGCCCCTCCGCCACGCTGACCAGCGATGCCGCCAGCGCCACCGCCACCGCATAAGCGACCGGCCGGCCGGTGGCGGCGATCACCGCATCCCAGCGCGCCAGCCCGTCGAGCGGCCAGGCGGCGCGGATCGCCAGCAGGAACGCCTGCCCCTGCGCCCGCGATTCGAGCGCGGTTTCGGAAGAAGCGCGCAGGATGTCGGCCCGCTCCACCGCCCAGGCGAAGGCAGCCTCGTCCCCGGCCCGTACCGCGCGGTGGGCGGCGGCGAACAGCATCCCGTCGGTCCGCCCGGCCCCATGGCGCAGGATGCCGTCGAGCCAGACGATCAGCGTCGCCCGGTCCCGCACCAGCCCCTGCTCCACGGCCGCCTCGATGCCATGACTGTAGGAGAAGCCGCCGACCGGAAAGCTGGGCGACAGCCACGCCAGCAAGCGAGTCAGAGCATGGGTGGAGACGCCGTTATCCACCTCAGTGCGAGTGCCCATGCCCGCCGCCGTGCGAATGCCCGCCATAGGCGCCGCCCTCCGGCATGAAGGGCGTGGTCACATCGCGCACCTCGGCGCCCAGCCCGCGCAGCATGTCCTCGATCACATGGTCGCGGCGCAGGCGGATGGTGTCGCCGACAATCTGCACCGGCAGGTGGCGGTTGCCGAGATGCCAGGCGACGCGGGCGAAGGCCTCCACCGGGCCGGGGACGCGGACCTCCATCAGCTCTTCCGCAGCGGCGACCACGCGCAGGAAACTGCCGTCGCCCAGTTCCAGCCCGTCGCCATCGTCGAGCGCCACCGCGCGCGGCAAATCGAGCAGGAAGGCGCCGCCGGCATCGTCGGTCATCGCCATGCGGCGGCGGAAGCGGTCGTCGAAGGCGAGCGTCACGGTGCCGGCCGCCTGCTCGACCGGCCAATGGCCGCGGGCATGGACTCGGGTGGCGCGGCGGGTGGGGTCGGTCATCAGCGAAGCCGTTCGAAGGGGGTCGGGTGGCCGAAAAAGCGGCCGGCCAGTTCGCTGACCAGCGCCGCGTCCCCGGTGGTGAAGAATTTCAGGCCCCGTTCCGCCAGATCGGGCCGGTATTCGGGGTGACGGTCGAAATACTGGTCGAGCGAGCGGGCGGTCAGCGTCGGCTGGCACAGGATTTCCACCCCCGGCGGCAAGGCTCGGGCGAACAGATGGCGGACCAGCGGGTAATGGGTGCAGCCCAGCACCACCGCGTCCAGCGGCTGGCTGCCCATCTTGTCGAGCAGCACCCGGACATAGCCGGCCACTGCCGGTTCGATCTCCGCATCCGGCGCACCACGCTCGATCAGCGGCACGAGGTCAGGACAGGCCTGCTGCACGACGCGGACGGCAGGAGCGCGCTTGCCGATCTCGCGCGGGAAGGATCCCGAATTGACGGTGGCCGCGGTGGCGAAGATGCCGACGGTGCGCGGCTCGGCCAGATGGTCGGACGGCACGGTGTCGATCATCCACGGAACGCGGGTGATCGCCTCCACCATCGGTACCAGCACGCCCAGCACGTTGCGGCCGGGATGGGCGGACGGCAGCCATTCCTGCTGAAGACGACGGAGCGCAACGGCCGCGGCCGTGTTGCAGGCGATGACGACCAGCCGGCAGCCCTGCGCGAACAGCCGGTCCATCCCAGCCACGGTCAGCCGATAGATGTCATCCTCGCTGCGCGGGCCGTAGGGCGCGGCGGCATGGTCGCCGAGATAGACGAAAGGCCGGTCGGGTGCCGCATCCACCAGGGCGCGCAGCACCGTCAATCCGCCATGTCCTGAATCGAATACACCGATCAACTGCTTGAGCCTTCGCAACCGTTACCCTCTCCCGCCCCGGGAGAGGGAGCGTACCATCAGAACAGGAAATAGCGCTGCGCCATCGGCAGGATTTCCGCCGGTTCGCAGGTCAGCAACTGTCCGTCCGCCCGCACCTCGTAGGTTTCCGGATCGACCTCGATGTGCGGGGTGGCGTCGTTGTGGATCATGTGCTTCTTGCCGACGGTGCGGGTGCCCTGGACGGCGATCAGTTCGCGGTGAAGACCAAGCTGACGCCCGACCTCAAGCTCCATCGCCTTGGCGCTGACGAAGGTCACGCTGCTGGCTTGCATCGCCCGGCCGAAGGCGCCGAACATCGGGCGGTAATGCACCGGCTGCGGCGTCGGGATCGAGGCGTTGGGATCGCCCATCAGTGCCGTCGCGATGGTGCCGCACTTGATGACCATGTCCGGCTTCACCCCGAAGAAGGCCGGCGACCACACCACCAGATCGGCCAGCTTGCCGACCTCCACGGAACCGACGACATGGCCGATGCCGTGGGACAGCGCCGGGTTGATGGTGTATTTGGCGATGTAGCGCTTGACCCGGAAATTGTCGTTGTCGCCGGTCTCCTGCGGCAGCCGGCCGCGCTGGAGCTTCATCTTGTGCGCGGTCTGCCAGGTGCGGATCACCACCTCGCCCAGCCGGCCCATCGCCTGGCTGTCCGACGAGATCATGGAGAAGACGCCCAGATCGTGCAGGATGTCCTCCGCCGCGATGGTCTCGCGCCGGATGCGGCTTTCGGCGAAGGCGACGTCCTCCGGGATGCGCGGGCTGAGGTGGTGGCACACCATCAGCATGTCGAGATGCTCGTCCACCGTGTTGATGGTGAAGGGCCGCGTCGGGTTGGTCGAGCTGGGCAGCACGTTGGCGAGGCTGGCAACCCGGATGATGTCCGGCGCGTGTCCGCCGCCCGCCCCTTCGGTGTGGAAGGTGTGGATGGTGCGGCCCTTGAAGGCCGCGATGGTGTCCTCGACGAAGCCCGATTCGTTCAGCGTGTCGGTGTGGATCGCCACCTGGACGTCGAGCTGGTCGGCGACGGTCAGGCAGGTGTCGATGGCGTCCGGCGTGGTGCCCCAGTCCTCGTGCAGCTTCAGGCCGCAGGCGCCGGCGGCGATCTGCTCCAGCAGCGCGTCGGGACGGCTGGTGTTGCCCTTGCCGAAGAAACCGAGGTTGATCGGCAGCCCTTCGGCGGCCTGGAGCATCCGCTCCATGTGCCAGGGACCGGGCGTGCAGGTGGTGGCCGAGGTGCCGGCCGCCGGGCCGGTGCCCCCGCCCAGCATGGTGGTCACGCCGCTGTTCAGCGCCTCGTCCACCTGCTGCGGGCAGATGAAGTGGATATGGGCGTCGATGCCGCCGGCGGTGACGATCTTGCCCTCGCCGGCGATCACCTCGGTGCCCGGACCGACGATGATGTCGACGCCGGGCTGGATGTCGGGGTTGCCGGCCTTGCCGATGGCGGCGATGCGCCCGCCGGTGATGCCGATGTCGGCCTTGACGATGCCCCAATGGTCGATGATCAGCGCGTTGGTGATGACGGTGTCGACGGCCCCCTGGTGGCGCGAGCGCTGGGACTGGCCCATGCCGTCGCGGATCACCTTGCCGCCGCCGAACTTCACCTCCTCGCCATAGACGGTGTGGTCGCGCTCGACCTCGACGATCAGATCGGTGTCGGCCAGCCGGATGCGGTCGCCGGTGGTCGGGCCGTAGAGGGCCGCATATTCGGCCCGGTCGATGCGGTGCGACATGTTCCTTCGCCCTTCCTGTCGGCCCGTCAGAGGGCGCCGTTGACCTTGCGGTTGAAGCCGATCACCACCCGGTCGCCGCCATAGGCGACGAGCTTCACAGGGCGGGTCTGGCCCGGCTCGAAGCGCACCGCCGTCCCGGCGGGAATGTCGAGGCGGAAGCCGCGCGCCTTTTCCCGGTCGAAGGTCAGCGCGCTGTTGGTCTCGTAGAAATGGAAATGCGAGCCGACCTGAATCGGCCGATCGCCGGCATTGGCAACGTCGAGCTCGACGGTGGTGCGGCCATCGTTCAGCACGATCTCGCCGGCCGCCGGGAAGATTTCACCGGGTTTCATCGGACAGTTCCCCTCAACGGATCGGCTGGTGGACGGTGACGAGCTTGGTGCCGTCGGGGAAGGTGGCCTCGACCTGGATGTCGTGGATCATCTCGGGGATGCCCTCCATCACCTGATCGCGGGTCAGGACGGTGGCGCCGTCGCGCATCAGTTCGGCGACCGTACGGCCGTCACGGGCGCCTTCGACCACGTAATCGGTGATGAGGGCGACCGCCTCCGGGTGGTTCAGCTTGACGCCGCGCTCCAGCCGCCGCCGCGCCACCATCGCCGCCATCGCGACGAGCAGCTTGTCCTTCTCGCGCCCTGTCAGGTTCATCGGGGGATTGCCCTTTCGCCGCCCTGTTGGTTGCCGGCGATTATGCCACGATGAAGCGGCGCGCCAAGTGCGTCGTATGACGTAGGGGCTTGAAAGTGCTGGCCCCGACGCTTGGGTGCGAGCGTCACACCTCCCAAAGACGCGGCAGACGGGTGGGCAGGCCGGCGGCCTCACTGCGCAGGCCGGACCACAGAGCGGCGTATGCGCGTCGCACCGCCCGGGCATCTCCGCCAAGGATGCGGACGATCAGCAGGCCGTCCAGCGCGGTGGCGCCGATGCGGGCACCCTTATGCGGTTCCGCCAGGGCGCGGACCGCATCGAGATGGCGGGCGGCGTCGGAAGCGACGTGCAGCAGGGTGGCGCAGGCGGCGGCTCCGGCGAAGCCGGCGGGGTGGGCGAGCGTCTCGGCGATGTCGCCGTCCAAGTGCAGGGCGTCGGCCCAGATCAGGCGGCCGTCGCGCGCGACCTCCCAGGCGTCGCGGATCAGGCCGCGGGTCACCGTCTCGCCGAAGGCGGCGCGGCCGAAGACCAGCATCTCGCCTGCAATGAGCCGGCCGCTGCCCGACAGGTCGATGCGGGTCAGGCGGCGCAGGCGGGAGCCTTCGAAGACGATGGCCTCCTGCGGCACCCACTCCAGCCAGCCGCCATCCTCGACCGACAGCCCGGTATCGATGCGGCAATCGGCGCCGGTGGAGCGGTAGACCTTCTCTGCCGCCTGGGTGGTGATCAGGGCCTTGGCGCCTTGTCCGACGGACAGGTCGATGTCCATGCAGTCGCCGCCCACCATCCCGCCCGACGTGGTGGCGAGCACGGCGATGGGCAGATCGTCGCGGCGCGGCGTCGGCATCAGCACCCGCAGCGGATCATGGTGGTAGAGCGTCGCCAGCCGGGTCTCGCCATGGCGATGCTCGAACCGGACGGTCGCCGCACCATGGACAGCGACCTTCTTGTCTTCGCGCGCCTTTTCCCTGCACACCAGGTCTTCCGGCCTGTCGGCCACCGCCCCCTGAACCAAGCGCCCGCTCCCTATCGGATGATACGGGCGCCAGTCTGCCGGAAGCGGGGCTGTTCAGGCAATGCGGACGAAGACTCTGTCCAACGTCAGCTTTCTCCGGTGAAGCAACCGTTGCGGGCGGCGACCACGGCGACCTGGGTGCGGTTGCGCACGCCCAGCTTCTGCATGATGGCGCGCACATGCACCTTCACCGTGCCTTCCAATACGCCCAGCCCGCGGGCGATCTCCTTGTTGGAATGGCCGGCCAGCAGCAGTTCGAACACGTCGCGCTGACGGTCGGTCAGCCGGTCCAGGATATCGTCGTTGCCGCGCGGCCCCTCGGCCAGCGCCCCGTTCAGCACCGCGCGCGGCAGCGGCAGGAAGATGTCGCCGCTGAGCGCCAGCGAGATGGCATGCTCCAGCACCTCCGGCGGGCTGGTCTTCAGGACATAGCCGCGGGCCCCCATGCGGACGCTGTCGACGATGTCGGCCACCTCGTCGGAGTTGGTGAGAATCAGGACCGGCACGTCGCCCAACGTCTCCTTCAACCGGCGCAGCCCGGCGATGGCACCGCCCCCGGCATCGTCTTCGCCCATGCGCGGCGGACCAGGGTCGTACAGGATCAGGGCCAATTCGGGAGTCTGGCGACCGACGTCCAACGCTTCATCCAACGACCCGGCCTCCAGCACGCGCGTCCCCGGGCAGATCTCGCCGATGGACAGCGCGAAGCCATGGCGGACCATCGGCTGCTCGTCGACCACCAGAAAGATCCGCGTGGGATTGCCCGCGCTACGCGAACCACCGCGCGCTTGAAGCTCGAACTCCATCGTGTCCCCTTATTCTCAGCGGACCGCTCCTCAGTAGGGCCAAGAACACCAAAAAGCCCCAATGGGAAAGCGGTTCATTCGCGCCGCTTGATGGCGCAGCTACCCCTAAATATCGAATGAATGGATCTGGGTTCATTTTCCCGCCAAATCCGATCTATTGGCTGTGACTTTCCTGTTCTCACCTTGCGCTGTTGGTTAATGAACCGTATAAATCATCCCGACACGAAGCGTAAAGCCCGCTGTTCCGAACAATATTGTTCTAATTTTCTATGTTCGGAGTCTGCGCGGACCGGATCGACCGGTCCGGCCCTTGTCCTGGACATTCAGGGAACTTGGGCCTTCAGGCGCAGACCAAAAGGGGGGATCGCCGCCGCCCAGCGACGGGCGGCCCAGCGGAGGATCATCGATGACGACATGGACTGTGATGCTGGTCGACCACGACCGGCTGTTTTCTGCGGCTCTGGCAACGCTGATCGGCGGCGGCCCCTTCCGGGTCAGCGCCCATGCGGCGAGCGCCGACGACGCACTTGACCTCATCGCCGACGGCGAAGAGCCCGACCTGATCGTGCTGGCGCTTCAGGACGGCATGCCGGAAGAGATCGCCGGCATCCGGCGCCTGCGCGACGGCACGTCCGCCCGGATCGCCGTGCTTGCCGACACCATCGCCGACCGCAGCCTGTCCCAATCGCTGAAGGCAGGCGCCGACGCCTATCTGAACAAGAGCATGTCGAGCGAAAGCCTGCTGCGCTCCCTGCGTCTGGTGATGCTGGGCGAGGTGGTCTATCCCACCCATGTCGCCGGCCTGCTGATGGCCGCCGCCAACGAACGTCCGCAGCACAGCCCGACCCACATCGCCATGCCGCCGAGCGGCGACCTGTCGAAGCGGGAGGTCCAGATCCTGCGCTGCCTGCTGGCAGGACAGTCGAACAAGGCCATCGCGCGCAACCTGCACATCACCGAATCAACCGTGAAGATGCATTTCAAGAACGTGATGCGGAAAATCAACGCGCAGAACCGCACCCAGGCCGCGGTCTGGGCGATCCAGAACGGATTGTCGCCATTGGTGACGGCGTAACCTGTCCCTCGCGGTAGGAGCGCCCCCTCCCTTCCCGGGTTTCCGCAAAAGCGGGGCGGGTTGGAGAGGGGGCGAAAGCGTTCCTCTACTCCGCCGCGTGGCGATGGCCGGCGTGACGGCCTTCAGAGAACTCCTCGATCATCTTGCGGCAGAAGGCCGGAATGTCGTCGGGCTTCCGCGAGGTGACCAGACCATGGTCGGTCACCACCTGCTCGTCGACCCAGGTCGCCCCGGCATTGCGCAGGTCGGTCTGCAGCGACGGCCAGGAGGTCATCCGCTTGCCGCGCACGCCGCCGGCATCGATCAGAGTCCACGGGCCGTGGCAGATCGCCGCGATCGGGCGGTCGGAATCGACGAAGCTCTTCACGAACGCGATCGCCTTCGGCTCCAGCCGCAGCGAATCCGGGTTCATCACGCCACCCGGCAGCAACAGCGCGTCGTAACGGCCGGCGTCGGCCTGGTCGAGCGTCACATCGACATCGACCATGTCGCCGCGGTCATGGTGGTTCCAGCCCTGAATCTGCCCGCCCTTCGGAGCCACCACATGCACGGTGGCGCCGGCCTCGCGCAAGGCCTTCACCGGTTCGGTCAGTTCCACCTGTTCGAAACCGTCGGTGGCCAGTACGGCCACGGTCTTCCCATCGAGCTTTCGAGCCATGGAGGGGTCTCCCTTCGCTGTTCGTAGCGCCTTTGAGTCCCTGTGGGTGGGACCCATCGGATCGCCTATGCCGAAGCAACCGGATTACCCCTGGATGGTTCCCTGGGAACCGTCCCGCAATTCCTATGTTGATTGTGACTTACGAGACACACATCAGCGAAGGGAGCCCAAATCATGAGGTTCCAGACCCTGTTGGCCGGCCTTGCGCTGGCGGCGACCCTGCCATTCGCCCATGTCGAGTCGGTTCTGGCGGCCGATCCGCGCACCGGTGACGATCTTGTCGGGCTTGAGGTGACCGGCCTGCTCGGCGAGGAACTGGGGCAGATCGTTTCCGTTTCGCCCAGCGCCGACGGCAAGGACACCAGCATCCTGATCGAGGCCAGCGGCATGCTGGACGTCGGCCACCGCTTCTTCACCGTCCGCCGTTCGCAACTGGCGCCGGGCGAGGACGAGGACACCGTCAAATACAAGAAGACGGCGCAGGACGTAATCCGACGCATCCACGCCGATACCCAGGTCGCGGAGCGCTGACTCCAGCACCCCGCATCGGCCTGAACGGTCAGGCCGTTTCGTCGGGGTTTTCGTCGGGGTGGCAGGGCTTGCAGCCGGTGGGCCAGGGTTCGCCCAGATCCTCCACCACCATGCGCCAGGACGACCCGTCCAGGCGGACGCAGCCCCCGCCGGCGAAATGCAGGGCGATTCCGCCCTCCACCGTCTCCATCGACAACAGTTCCAGGATCCGGCCACGGTCCTTCAGGTCGAATCCGCGCAGCTTGGCGCTGGTCACTCCCTCCACCCGCAGCCCGCAATGCACCCGCTCATAGGGGGCGAGATCGTCGTCGTCGGCGGCGGGACCGGGACGGGGTTGGTCGGCACTCTCCCAGCGGAAGCGGTTGACGACCATGACGAACCGCTTCTCGTCGGGCTGGAAGCACATGTCGCCGACCGGCAGGATGGCGTCCTGCAGGCAGGCGGAGACGACCTTCAGATCCTCCTCGTCCTCGGCACGCAGGCGGATCGGGGTCATGGCCGTCATGGATGGGGCGGTCATGGTCGGGGACACCTCTCGGGAAAGGCCAACCTGATGGGGAAGGCGGGAGGGGCTGCCCCCGCCGCTCACTCGTCGCCGCCGTGGATGCGTTCGATGTCCGCACCGCAGGCAGCCAGCTTCTCCTCAACACGCTCATAGCCGCGGTCGAGGTGGTAGACGCGGTTGACCGTCGTCTCCCCTTCCGCGGCCAACCCGGCGAGCACCAGCGACACCGAAGCGCGCAGGTCCGTCGCCATCACGGGCGCGCCGGTCAGACGTTCCACACCGCGCACCAGGGCCGACGAGCCGTGGACCGTGATCCGCGCGCCCATGCGGGTCAGCTCGGGTGCATGCATGAACCGGTTCTCGAAGATCGTTTCCGTGATCATCGCCGCCCCCGTCGCCGTGCACATCAGGGCCATCATCTGGGCCTGAAGGTCGGTGGGGAAGCCGGGGAACGGCTCGGTCATCACATCGACGCCGTGCAGTTCGCCGTTGGCGCGCGAAACGCGGATCCCGTTCTCGATCTCCTCGAAGGCGACGCCGGCCGGAGCCAGCGCCTTGACCGCCGCCTTGATCAGATCGAGCCGCGTGTTCATGATGTCAAGACGGCCCCCCGTGATCGCCGCCGCCATCGCGTAGGTGCCGGTCTCGATCCGGTCGGCCACCACCATGTGGCGGGCGGCGTGCAACCGGTCGACGCCCTCGATCACCAGCCGGTCGCTGCCGATGCCGGTGATCTTCGCCCCCATCTTGACCAGGCATTCGGCGAGGTCGGTCACCTCCGGCTCGCGCGCGGCATTGACCAGGATGGTGGTGCCCTTGGCGAGCGTGGCGGCCATCAGCAGGTTCTCGGTCGCGCCCACCGACACCTTGGGGAAGACGTATTCCGCACCTCGCAGGCCGCCGGCCGGCGCCTTGGCGACGATGTAGCCGGCATCGATCCGGATGTCGGCGCCCATCGCCTCCAGGCCCTTGATGTGCAGGTCCACCGGACGCGCGCCGATGGCGCAGCCGCCCGGCAGCGACACCTTCGCCTCGCCGCAGCGGGCCAGCAGCGGACCGAGCACCAGCACGCTGGCGCGCATCTTGCGGACCAGATCGTAGGGGGCGGTTGTGTTGGTGATGTCGCTCGCGGTGAAGTCCACGGCGCGGCCGGCGCAGTCGCCGCCCGCTCCGGCCATGTGGATCGCCACGCCATGCTGCAACAGCAGATTGCAGAGCGTGTTGATGTCGGCCAGGATCGGCAGGTTGGTCAGCGTCAGCGTCTCATCGGTGAGCAGCGACGCCGTCATCAGCGGCAGGGCGGCGTTCTTGGCGCCACCAACGGTGATGGAGCCGTTCAGCGGGCGGCCGCCGCGGATGCGGATCTTGTCCATGGACCTGTTTCTTTCGCGCATACGCTCTGATGAGCGTTCGAAGTTAGGAGTGCTCAGAGCCGGGGCAGCGTGACGCCCTTCTGCCCCATGTATTTGCCGGACTTGTCGGCGTAGGACACCTCGCACACGCTGTCGCCCTTCAGGAACAGGAACTGGCACAGCCCCTCGTTCGCATAGACCTTGGCGGGCAGCGGCGTGGTGTTGGAGATCTCGAGCGTGACGTGGCCTTCCCACTCCGGCTCCAGCGGGGTGACGTTCACGATCAGGCCGCAGCGGGCATAGGTGCTCTTGCCCAGGCAGATGACCAGAACGTCGCGCGGGATGCGGAAATACTCGACCGTGCGCGCCAGCGCGAAGCTGTTCGGCGGGATGATGCAGACGTCGGTCTTGCGGTCGACGAAGCTCGAATCGTCGAAGCGCTTGGGATCGACGATGGCGTTGTCGACGTTGGTGAAGATCTTGAACTCGTCGGCGACCCGGGCGTCGTAGCCGTAGGACGACACGCCGTAGGAAATCACGCCTTCGCGCTTCTGGGTCTCGACGAAGGGTTCGATCATGCCCTTGGTCTCGGCCATCTCGCGGATCCAGCTGTCCGGCATGATGCCCATCGCGGGGGTACTCCTTGGCGTATCGATTGGATGGAGGGGTCGTGAAGGCTGGTTTGTAGCCGAGCACGCGGCAAGGCTCAAGAAAAGCCGGGCCGCTCGTGGCGCATGGACGGTTCTTTATCACGGCGCTGGTCTTCGCCGCCGCGCGGTCTAAGCTCCGCTCCCATGAACCAGAGCTACACCCTGTCCGTGACGGACACCCCCGCCCCCGCCGACCTGACTGGAGTCTTCGATGGCCTGCGCGCCTATAACGAAGCCTCGCTCGGCCGTGCCTATGACCGCCGCGATCTGGTGGCGGTCGCCCGCGATGCGGACGGCACGCTGAAGGGCGGGCTGGTCGGCTACACCAACTGGGAATGGCTGTACGTCGATCTGCTGTGGGTCGACGAATCGACGCGCGGCAGCGGCCTCGGCGGCCGGTTGCTGGCGGCGGCGGAGGCCGAGGCGAAGACGCGCGGCTGCCGCTGGTCACGGCTCTACACCTATGATTTCCAGGCGCCGGGCTTCTACCCGAAGCAGGGTTATCAGGTGTGGGCGGAAATGGAGGGCTATCCGCCGGGGCACAAGCAGATCTGGTTCAGGAAGGAGCTGGCCTGACCGGAAGCGCCCTATCCCGGGTCGGGAGAGGGGCTATTCCCCCCGCTGCCGCGCCTGTTCCTTGCGCTTGCGCAGATTTTCGCGCAGGCGGGCGGCGAGGCGCTCGTCGCGCTCCTTCGCCGCCGGCTTCGGCTTCACCGGCGCCGGCGGCGTGTTCATCGTTTCGGCGGTGTCGTCCATCGGCGCGGCTCCGCCCCAGACCTTAGTGATCGGAGTGATGCAGGATCTGGTCGCGCAGGCCGGTGTCGTAATCGACGCCGGCAGCGGTCAGGATCGCGGCGCCGGGGGTGCGCTTCACGATGCCCTTGCGCTCCAGGATGGTCCAGACGGCATCGTTCTGCAGGCCGGTGGCGTCCTTGGCCGCGACCACGGCATGGCCCAGGTGGAAATGGTTGCCATGGGCATGCGGCAGGGAGGTGATCTTGAAACCACCCTCCTCGTCCTCGGCCGGCGTGTTCTCCAGGCGGGCGATCTCCTGCAGCAGGGTCAGGGTGCGCAGCTGCAGCGGGTTCAGGTTCAGCGGATTCTTCTTCGGGGGCATCGATGGTCCCATCGGTCCTGATGTGTCGCGGTCGCGCAGTAGACCGGCAGGGCGGATCGGCTGTCAAGCGTGCGAACCGGTCATGAAGGGCCGGCGGATCGAGGCTGGCGCCCCGGTCGCCGCTGGGGCATAAGACCGTCGGACCATCGTCACAAGGGTGTCGGACCATGACCATCCTCGTCACCGGGGCAGCCGGCTTCATCGGATCGCATGTCGCCACGGCGCTGCTGGACCGTGGGGAGAGCGTGCTCGGACTCGACAACCTGAACGACTATTACGCGGTGGCGCTGAAGGAGGCGCGGCTGGCCCGGCTGACCGGCCGGCACGGCTTCCGCTTCATAAAGGCAGACATCTCCGACCGCGGGACTGTGGAGGGTCTGTGGCCGCAGTTCGAGGACGTGACGGGGGTGGTCCATCTGGCGGCTCAACCGGGCGTGCGCTACTCGATCGAAAACCCCTATGCCTATGTCGACGCCAACGTCACCGGCCAGGTGACGCTGCTGGAGGCCGCACGGCGCATGCGGGGGTTGCGGCATTTCGTCTATGCCTCGACCTCGTCCGTCTATGGCGCCAACCGCAAGATGCCCTTTTCGGTGGAAGACCGGGTGGACAGCCCGGTTTCCGTCTATGCCGCCACCAAGAAGGCGGCGGAGATGCTGGCCTTCACCTACAGCCATCTCTACCGGATGCCGATGACCGGCCTGCGTTTCTTCACGGTCTACGGTCCGTGGAGCCGGCCGGACATGGCCACATGGCTGTTCGCCGACGCCATCACCGCCGGCCGGCCGATCCGCGTCTTCAACGGCGGCCTGATGAAACGCGACTTCACCTATATCGACGACATCGTCGCCGGCGTGCTGGCCGCCCTCGACCGCCCCGCCCCGGTGGATGCGGAGACCGGCGCCCCGCACCGCGTCTTCAACCTCGGCAACAATCGGTGCGAGGAGCTGATGCGCTTCATCGGCGTGCTGGAGCAGGCGCTCGGCCGCGAGGCCGTGAAGGTGATGGAGCCGATGCAGGCCGGTGACGTGCCGGAGACCGCGGCCGACATAGAACTGAGCCGCCGGATCCTGGGCTTCGAGCCGAAGACCCCGATCGAGATCGGACTGCCCCGCTTCGTGGAGTGGTACAAGGGCTATCACAAGTTCTGATCCTTCCCTCCCCTTCCATCGCCCGAGCCATCATGACCTCCACCGCCTATTCGTCCACGCTGACCGCCGTCTTCCTGCTGTGTCTGGCCGTCGGCTGGTACCTGTCGACACGGGTGCTGCGTTATCTTCTCGCCAGCAGCATCATGGACATCCCGAACGAGCGGTCGAGCCATCAGGCGCCCACCCCACGCGGCGGCGGCTGGGCGGTGATGCTGACGGTGGTGCCGGCCTTTGCCATCGCCGGGATCGCCTTCGGCCGGCCGTTGGAGACGGGAGCGGTCCTGCTGGGCACGCTGGCCCTGATGGGGGTGTCCTGGATGGACGACCGGCGCACCCTGTCGCCCCTGCTGCGGCTGGGGGTCCAGGCTCTGGCGGTGGCGCTGGGGCTGCTGGCACTGCCGGCGGACCAGATGGTATGGCAGGGCTGGCTGCCCTGGGGACTGGACCGGGCGGCGACGGCGTTCCTGTGGCTGTGGTTCGTCAATCTCTACAATTTCATGGACGGTATCGACGGGCTGGCTGGCAGCGAAACCATTCTGATCGGCGGCGGCGTGGCTCTGGTATCGCTGGTGATGGGCGATTTCGGATTGACCGGGGTCGCCGGGGCGGCGCTGGCCGGGGCGGCGGCGGGGTTCCTGACCCACAACTGGCGGCCGGCGCGGATGTTCATGGGCGATGTCGGCAGCATCCCGCTCGGCCATCTCCTGGCCTTCCTGCTGGTCTCGCTGGCGGCGCGCGGCGATTGGGCGGCGGCGCTGATCCTGCCGGCCTACTACCTGACGGACGCCACCATCACGCTGCTGCGCCGGCTGCTGCGCGGCGAGAAGATCTGGCAGGCCCACCGCGAGCATTTCTACCAGAAGGCCGCCAAGGGCGTCGGCCGCCATGACCGGGTGGTGCTGATCATCGTCGCCTACAGCCTCGTCCTTGTCGTGGCGGCGCTGGCCGCCGGCAGCTTCGGCGCCTGGACGCTGGCGCCGGGCGCGGTCACCGTCGCGCTGCTGCTGGCGACTCTGACGCGCATGTCGAGAGCCTGAGCACCATGATCACCGCTTTCCTCGACCTGTCCGTCGTTCTCTACCATCCCGATCCAGACCTGCTCGCCCGCTCGCTCGACAGCATCGCCGCCGCGACCGACCGGCTGGCGGAGGGCGCCGGGGTGCGGACACGGCTGTGGATCGTCGACAATGGCGCACCAAAGGGCAGCGACACAGGGTCCAACCCGTTCCGGGCGCTGCTGGACCGCTATGCCGAGGCCGGCCGTCCTCCGGTGACACTGATCGCCGGCCAGGGCAATGTCGGCTATGGCGCGGGGCACAATCTGGCCATACGTCAGGGCGACGCGCCTTACCACCTGATCCTGAATTACGACATCCTGCTCGAACCGGGCGCGCTGCTCGCCGGCTGGCGCTACATGGAGGCCCATCCTCGCACGGTGCTGTTGACGCCGAAGGTTTTCGGCCCGTCGGGCGAGCAGGAGTTTCTGTGCAAGCGGCGGCCGACCGTGCTTGACCTGGGGCTGCGCGCCTTCGCCCCCGCCTCCGTGAAGCGGCTGTTCGCCCGCCGGCTTGAGCGCTACGAGATGCGCGACGTCACCCGCGATGCCGTCGTGACCGGCCTGGAGCAGGTCAGCGGCGCCTTCATGCTGTTCCGGCGCGACGCGCTGGCCCGGCTTGGCGGCTTCGACGACGGCTATTTCCTGTATTTCGAGGATTTCGACCTGTCGCGCCGGGCGATGGCGCTGGGTGAGATCGCCTATGTGCCGGAGGTGCGCATGGTGCATTTCGGCGGCAAGGCGGCGCGCAAAGGTGGCGCGCACATCCGCAT
This sequence comes from Azospirillum sp. 412522, assembly GCF_019805165.1. Lineage (GTDB taxonomy): Bacteria > Pseudomonadota > Alphaproteobacteria > Azospirillales > Azospirillaceae > Azospirillum. The sequence goes on along the minus strand of NZ_RWIJ01000001.1, from coordinate 417,247 downwards.
GTTCGCCCGCTCCGCCTTACGCTTTTTCAATACCCACGGCTGGCGGCTGGTCTGAGGGATGTGATCTTCCCGGGCCCGGCCGGCCGCGGGTCTTCAACAGCAACGGATTCCAGGCGATCATGCGGGCGACTTGCCCCAGCGACACCTTTCGGTCCCGCTGGATGACCCGACGCTTGGCGATCATGCGCGGCAGGCCGCGCAGCGCATCGCGGATGCCCCGGCCGATCGCTCCGGTGCGCCCGCTGCCCAGGCTGCGGAACACCAGATAGACCACCAAGAGCGAATGACCGAAAAAGGCCAGCGGCAGCAGCGGCAGCGGCATGTTCTTCACCATGGTCCAGACCAGGTTCCGCACGCCGTGATACTGGGCAAAGGTGCCGTACTGTTTGGAAACGCCGCTGCTGACATGCTCCACCACCGCGTCGCCGACCTGGACCGCCGGACCGCCGGCGAGGCGGATGCGGAAACCGAGATCGACATCCTCGCAGTAGCAGAAGAAATCCTCGTCGAAGCCGCCGACCGCCTCGAAACGGTCGCGGCGATACATGGCGGCGGCGGCGCAGGGCGAGAAGACGGCGCCGCTGTAGTAGGGCGGCTTCAGCATGCGGCGGTAATTGACCCGCCAGGCGAAGCCGAAGATGGAATACTGGTCGCCCTCGCCGTCGATCATGCGCGGGTCGTGCGAGAAGAGCTGGGTCGATCCGAACATCGCCACGTCGGGCTGCGCTTGGGCGGCGGCCTGCAACCGCTCCATCCAGTCCCGGCGCGGAAAGGCGTCGGGGTTCAGCGTGACGATCCAGGGGACGGTGGCGCCGGCAGCACCGATGTTGTTGGCCTTGGCGAAGCCAACATTCTCGTCCAGCCGGACCATGCGGAACCGCGGATCGGCGGGCAAGGCGATACCGTCGACATCTTTCGAGGCATTGTCGACGATCACCACCTCGAAGGCGGGATCGGTCTGGTCGAGCAGACAGCCAATGACGCGGTTGACGAAATCGGCGCAATTAAAACTGACGATGATGATCCGGCTGTGCCGATCATTTGCACCGTCGACGATGTGTGACATGTCTTGGTAGCGTCCTTATTCACGCGTCCCTCTCCAGCTTATAGCCATTCCCAACCCCAACCGAAAGCTGGAAAAGGGTCTCGGGACTTTGTGCCGTAGCGTCACTCGGCCAAACCGGATACTAAGTCCTAGATTCCGTCCACCGAACGAATCCAGTGCGGATACTCCCGACCATGCGCGTTCTCCTGACCGGCGCCACCGGCTTCGTCGGCCGCCATACCGCTCCGCTGCTGGCCGCCCGCGGACACCGGGTACGCGCCGCCCTGCGCAACGCGAAGGACGGGCCGTGGGAGCCGACGGTGGTCGGCGACATCGGCCCCGACACCAACTGGACCACCGCTTTGGCCGATATCGACGCGGTGATCCATCTGGCGGCCCGCGTCCATGTGATGCGCGACAAGGCCGCCGACCCGCTGGCTGAGTTCCGCCGCGTCAACACGGCCGGCACCGTCCGTCTGGCGGAGCAGGCCGCGGCGGCCGGGGTGAAGCGCTTCGTCTTCCTCAGCAGCGTCAAGGCGATGGTGGACGAAAGCCGCCCCACCCCGCTGGACGAGTCGACGACGCCCGTCCCGACCAGCCCCTACGGCGTCTCGAAGCTGGAGGCCGAGCGGGCGCTGGCGGCGATCTCCGCCCGCACCGGGATGGAGGCGGTGGTGATCCGCCCGCCACTGGTCTATGGCCCCGGCGCGGCCGGCAACATGCGGGCGCTGGTGAAGCTGGTGGCGACCGGCCTGCCGCTGCCGCTGGGCGGCATCCACAACCGGCGCAGCCTGATCTATGTCGGCAACCTCGCCGACGCGGTGGCAACGGTTCTGGAGCATCCGGACGCCGCCGGCCGGACCTTCCTGGTCCAGGATGGGGATCCGGTATCGACCGCCGCTCTGGTGCGCGCCGTCGCCGCGGCGCTGGGCCGGCCGGCGCGGCTGATCCCGGTGCCGCGCGGACTGATGGCGCTGGGGGCGGCGCTGACCGGCACGCGCGCGGTGTTCGACCGGCTGGCCGGCACGCTGACGGTGGATGATGCTCCCATCCGTAAAGGGCTCGGTTGGCGCCCGCCCCATGACCTTGCGTCCGGGTTGCGCGCCACCGCGGAATGGTTCAAAGCTTCCCGCGGCTGATCACGGGACCGGCCCCGCCATGGCTGGCGCGGGCGATCCCATGAAGACACAAGCCGGCGAATGAACAAGGTTTAGCGGCATGCGTATCCCGTCCGCACGGGCATTCCTGGTATTCCTGCACGATCTGGTGATGACCGGGGTCGCCCTGGTCGTCGCCTTGTACCTGCGGGTGGGCGGCTCCGCCTTCGACCTCTACTCCGATGCGCTGACCATCGCGCTGCCTGTGCTGGTCGGTGTTTCGGCGGTCGTCTTCCTGCTGTTCGGGCTTTACCGCGGCATCTGGCGCTACGCCTCCATCCCCGACCTGATGCAGGTGGTGCGTGCCGTCACGGTGGCGGTCCTGTGTTTCGTCCTGTCGATGTTCCTGCTGACGCGCGCAGAGCTGCTGCCGCGGTCGCTGCCGCCGATCCTATGGCTGGTGCAGATGCTTCTGCTCGGCGGACCGCGCTTCGCCTACCGCTTCCTGAAGGACCGCCGGTTCAGCTGGGCGGAGGCGGTGGAGGGCGTTCCGCGCATTCCCGTCCTGCTGCTGGGCGTCGGCGATGCGGCGGAGCTGTTCATCCGCTCGCTCGACCAGCCGGGCCAGTCGGCCTATCGCGTCGTCGGCATCCTGGACGACAAGGGCCGGCGGGTCGGCCACGCCGTGCGCGGCGTGCCGGTCCTGGGCGGCCCCGACGATCTGGAACAGGTGGTCCAGGCACTGGAGCGCAAGCACGAGCGGCCGCAGCGGCTGATCGTCACCAAGGGCAACGCCGAGCTGAAGGGGTCGACCCTGCGCAGCCTGCTCGACCGGGCGGAGACGCTGGGCCTCGTTCTGTCCCGCCTGCCCAGCCTGACCGAGTTCAAGTCGGCTCTCGGTGAAGGCAAGGGCGTCGAGGTGCGGCCGATCGCCCTGGAGGATCTGCTGGGCCGGCCGCAGGCGGTGCTGGATCGCGGCGCCATATCCGGGCTGGTCGGCGGGCGGCGGGTGATCGTCACCGGAGCAGGCGGCACCATCGGCAGCGAGCTGGTCCGCCAGATCGCCGCGCTGGAACCGGAACGGCTGATCCTGCTCGATGCCGGCGAGTTCAACCTCTACAGCATCGAGATGGAGGTGCGGGAAAGATTCCCGGATCTCGACACCCGTGCGGTGATCGCCGACGTGCGCGACCGCGACCGCGTCATGCGCCTGTTCCAGGACGAACGCCCCGCCCTGGTCTTCCATGCGGCCGCGTTGAAACATGTGCCGCTGGTGGAAGCCAACCCGTGCGAGGGGGCGCTGACCAACGTCATCGGCACCCGCAACGTGGCCGATGCGGCGCGGGCCGCCGGCTGCCTCGCCATGGTGCTGATCTCCACCGACAAGGCGATCCGCCCGACCAGCGTGATGGGGGCGGCCAAACGGTTCGCCGAGACCTATTGCCAGGCGCTGGACGTGCTGCCGCCGCGCGACGGGACGGAGCATGCCACCCGCTACATGACCGTGCGCTTCGGCAACGTGCTGGGTTCCTCGGGGTCGGTGGTGCCGCTGTTCACCCGGCAGCTGGCGAAGGGCGGCCCGCTGACCGTCACCCACCCCGACATGCGCCGCTATTTCATGACGGTGCGCGAGGCGGTGGAGCTGGTGCTGCAGGCCTCGGCCCACGGCGCCACCCGGGCGGAGGACCGCGGCAAGATCCTGGTTCTGGACATGGGCGAGCCGGTGAAGATCGCCGACCTCGCCCGCCAGATGATCCGGCTGGCCGGCTATCGCCCCGGCGTCGACATCGGGATCGCCTATACCGGCCTGCGTCCCGGCGAGAAGCTGTTCGAGGAAATCCTGACCGCGGCGGAGGCGCCGAGCCGCACCGAGGCCGACGGCGTCTTCCTCGCCTCCCCCAGGCTGATCGACTACGCGCTGATCAATCGTGCAGTGGGCGATCTGGAAGCGGCGGCGCGGTCCGGCGACGGCGAGCGGGTGCTGTCGATCCTCGGCACCGTCGTGCCCGACTTCCGTGCCGAGGCGGTGCTTCCGCCCGCGGCGACACAGGCGTGATTCGGGGCCTCAAAACGGGGCCGGAAAAAAGTGGGTCATGGAGCGACTTTAAGCGCTTGCATCCCCAAAAGGCCTGTGGCATAACCCGCGCCACTTCGGGGGGCGGTCAAGCCTGAACGCCTCACCCGAACGCATCGCCCCGGCGATGATCGGTTATCGGGGCTGCCGTAGCTCAGTGGTAGAGCACTCCCTTGGTAAGGGAGAGGTCGAGAGTTCAATCCTCTCTGGCAGCACCATTCCGCCGATCCTGTCATGGGGCGCCTGCATCTGGCGCTGCCGTAGCTCAGTGGTAGAGCACTCCCTTGGTAAGGGAGAGGTCGAGAGTTCAATCCTCTCTGGCAGCACCATTCCCTCTTTTAAAACTCCCCCTTAAAATCGGCACATCGCTTCCTTGACCTTGCCGCCGAAAGGCCGCAAGAAACGCGCATGTTTTCACAGTCGTGAAGTCGCAGGCGCGGGTTCGTTTCGGGAGGATGTCACCATGGCCGGCAACAGCTTCGGCACGCTTTTCCGCTTCACCACCTGGGGCGAAAGCCACGGCCCGGCCATCGGCGTCGTCGTCGACGGCTGCCCGTCGCTGCTCGACCTCGTGGCGGAAACCGACATCCAGCCCTGGATGGACAAGCGCCGGCCCGGCCAGTCGCGCTACACCACCCAGCGCCAGGAACCCGATCAGGTGAAGATCCTCTCCGGAGTGTTCGAGGGCAAGACGACCGGCACGCCGATCTCGCTGCTGATCGAGAACACCGACCAGCGCTCCAAGGACTACAGCGACATCGCCGGCAAATTCCGTCCCGGCCATGCCGACTACACCTACTGGCAGAAATACGGCATCCGCGATTACCGCGGCGGCGGCCGCTCCTCGGCGCGAGAAACCGCCTGCCGGGTCGCCGCCGGGGCGGTGGCGCGCAAGGTGCTGGGCACCGCCATCCAGGTGCGCGGCGCGCTGGTGCAGGTCGGCCCGCACAAGATCGACCGCAGCCGCTGGGACTGGGCCGAGATCGACAACAACCCCTTCTTCTGCCCCGACCCGGTCGCCGCCACCCAATGGGCCGAGTATCTCGACGGCATCCGCAAGAGCGGCTCGTCGGTCGGCGCGGTGGTGGAACTGGTGGCGTCCAGCGTGCCGGTGGGGCTGGGCGATCCGCTCTACGACAAGCTGGACAGCGACCTCGCCTGCGCGATGATGACGATCAACGCGGTGAAGGGGGTCGAGATCGGCAACGGCTTCGCCGCCGCCGAACTGACCGGCGAGGACAACGCCGACCAGATGCGCATGGGTCCGGACGGCCAGCCGCAGTTCCTGACGAACAATGCCGGCGGGATCCTGGGCGGCATCTCCACCGGGCAGGACATCGTCGTGCGCTTCGCGGTAAAGCCGACCAGCTCGATCCTGACGCCGCGCCAGACGGTGGACACCGCCGGCAACGACACCGACATCCTGACCAAGGGCCGCCACGACCCCTGCGTCGGCATCCGCGCCGTGCCGGTGGGCGAGGCCATGATGGCCTGCGTGCTGGCCGACCATCTGCTGCGGCGGCGGGCCGAACGGCGGGAGTGACAATCCCATGCCCGGCCCCATGCCCGGCCCCATGCCCGCCCTTCGCCACGGACAGCGCCTGATCCTCGCTCTGGCGATGCTGGCCGCCGTGACCTCCGCCGCCACGTCGGTGGCCATGGCGGACGACAAGTCCTTCCGGGAATTCGACGAGACCTTCAAGAGCTGGAAGCTCTATTGCCAGCTCTGGACCGGCACCCGGCAGGTGGAGTGCGAGTTGACCGCCCGCGGCGTCAACGACCGCACCGCCCGTCTGGTCTGGCTCCGCTCGACGGAGCGCTGGCGCGAGGGGTTGCGCTTCCGGGTCTCCGCCGAATCGCTGGATTTGGACAGGCTGGTGCGTGTCTGGGCCGATCGGGCGGTGTTCAAGCCGGACTCCCCCTGCAAGCCCTACCGGTTCGAGACCAACACCTGTGCCGTGACCGATCCCGACCTCAACCGCCGCATGATGGAGAAGATCGCCACGGCGCCGGAGGTCTCCATCGTCGGCCAATCGCCGTCCGGGGAGAAGACCGAGGTCCGCTTCCCCCTCGCCGGCTTCCGCGAGGTGGTGGAGCGCAGCGACGCCATCCGCGCGATGGCCGGCAGGCCCTGGGCGACGAGCCCCGGCGCGGAATGATCTCTATATAGCCTTGGCAGCGACAAGAACCGACGGACTCCCCGCCCAGTGACCGACAGTCATTTCCCCAGCAAGGACACCATCCTCGCCTTCATCCGGTCCAGCACCACCCCCGTCGGCAAGCGCGAGATCGCCCGCGCCTTCAAGCTGTCCGGATCGGCCGACCGCGAGATGCTGAAGGATCTGCTGCGCGAGCTCGAAGCCGACGGCACGGTGGAGCGCGGGCGCAACAAGCGCATGGCCCCGCCGCAGTCGCTGCCGGCCGTCGCCGTGCTGCTGGTCACCGGCATCGATGCCGACGGCGAGCCGGCGGCACGGCCGCTGACCTGGACCGGCGAAGGCAACCCGCCGCGCATCTTCGTGCTGCCGGAACGGAAGTCACGCGGCGAGGACAAGCCGTTGGCCGTCGGCGACACCCTGCTGGCCAAGCTTGCCCGCATCAACGACCGCCTTTACGAGGCCCGCGTCATCCGCCGCATAGACGGTGAGCGCGAAGGCCGCATCCTCGGCGTCTATCGGCCGAGCGCCGACGGCGGACGCATCCACCCGACAGACCGCCGCCACAAGACCGAGTTCCTGGTGCTGCCGCCCAACCGCGGCGATGCCGAACCAGGCGACCTCGTCTTCGCCGACATCCTGCCGGCCGGTCGCGCCGGCCAGCCGCAGGCCCGCGTGGTGGAGCGCCTGGGCTCCACCGACGAGCCGCGCGCCTTCAGCCTGATCGCCATCCACGGCCACGGCATCCCCACCGTCTTCCCGCACGCCGCCTTGCGCGAGGCGGAGCTGGCGGCGGTACCGGCGCTGATGCAGAGGGAGGATCTGCGCGACCTTCCGCTGGTGACCATCGACGGCGCCGACGCCCGCGACTTCGACGACGCGGTGTGGGCGGAACAGGACGGCGATCCGGAGAACCCGGAAGGCTGGCACCTGATCGTCGCCATCGCCGACGTATCATACTACGTGCGCCCCGGATCGGCGCTCGACCGCACGGCTTACGAGCGCGGCAACTCCGTCTACTTCCCCGACCGCGTCGTGCCGATGTTGCCGGAGGCGTTGTCGAACGGGCTGTGCTCCCTGCGGCCGGGCGAGGATCGCGCCTGTCTGGCCTTCCACCTGTGGATCGACCGCAACGGTGTGCTGATCCGGCATCGCATGGTCCGCGGACTCATGCGGTCGGCGGCGCGGCTGACCTATGAACAGGTGCAGGACTGCCACGACGGCCGGCCGGACGAGGTGACGGCGCCGCTGGCCGATGGCGTAATCGCCCCGCTGTTCGGCGCGTATGCCCGCCTTGCCGCAGCCCGCGCCAAGCGCGGCACCCTGGAACTGGACCTGCCGGAACGCCGCGTCCACATCGACGAGCGCGGCCGGGTCGCCGAGATCGCGAGGCGCGAGCGCCACGACAGCCACCGGCTGATCGAGGAATTCATGATCGCCGCCAACGTCGCGGCGGCGGAGGTGCTGGAGCGCCGCACCATGCCCGGCCTCTACCGCATCCATGACCGCCCCTCGGTGGAGAAGATGGAGGCGTTGCGCGGTTTCCTGGCGGAGATCGGCCATCCGCTGGGCAAGAGCGCCGATCTGACACCCGGCCATTTCACCCGCATCCTGCGCAAGGTGGAGGGCAACTCGCACGCGCCGCTGGTCAGCGAAGTGATCCTGCGCGCCCAGGCCCAGGCCGCCTACAGTCCGGACAACATCGGCCATTTCGGGCTGGCTCTGCACCGCTACGCCCATTTCACCTCGCCGATCCGCCGCTATGCCGACCTGATCGTCCACCGGGCGCTGATCCGCGCGCTGGGGCTGGGAGTCGGCGGGCTGGACGACGAGACGCTGGGCCGTCTGGCCGAGATCGGCGAGCATCTGTCCGGCACCGAACGCCGTGCCGCGGCGGCCGAACGCGACGCGGTCGACCGCTACACCGCCGCTTTCCTGGCCGACCGGGTGGGGGAACGCTTCGCCGGCCGCATTTCCGGCGTCAGCCGCTTCGGGCTGTTCGTCCGGCTGGACGAGAGCGGAGCGGACGGGCTGATCCCGGCCAGCAGCCTGCCCGACGACAGGTACGAGCATGACGAGGCCGCACACGCCCTGGTCGGGCAGCGGACGGGGCGGACCTACCGCCTCAGCAGTGCGGTCAAGGTGGTGCTTGTCGAGGCCGATCCGGTCAGCGGCAGCACGCTTTTCCGCTTGGCCGACTCGGCGTGACGAATGGCCGCCCCGAACAGTGTTGCGCAATGGCAACGCTCGAGCCTCTGGACTGATATACGACCGACTCGCGGTCAAGCAACGGTTTACCCGCAACTCCGCCATACCAGCGTGACCTTGGCGACACAGAACCGGACAATCCGCGACATTGTGGTGTGGCCCGCAATTTTGTCCCGCCCGCCCTCCTGAACGAAGGTGTATCTATCACCCATCCGGGATCGGGAACATCCTCGTCCGGTCCGGTTGCAGGAAAGGGAGGCCGCGGTTAGCCCCATGGCCCAGTTCGATCACAGCGTGTACGATCATGGCGTGTGCGACCAGTGTGCACCGTCCCGCGTGCCGTCTTTTCGGATCCCCGCGATATCGGGTTTGGCGCGCCGCCTGAGCCGCCCGCTCCGCCATCTGGCCCTCCAGTTTTCCGCTGCAGCCCTTCTGGCATCCACCGCTCTCGCCGGAGCGCCGCAGGCCGCGAACACCGCGCCCCCCCCGGTGACGGAACAGGTTTTCGCCGTGGGCTTCGCCAAGATCGCGGAGGTTTATCTGGAACCCGTGTCCTTCAACCGGCTCGGGCTTGATGGCCTCAAGGGACTGACCGCGCTCGATCCGTCGGTGACGGTGGAGCATGCCGGAAGCACCGTACGCCTGTACGTGTCGCACACGCTGGCGGCCGAGTATGGCGCCGCCGCCGATGGCGACGCCGGCGGCTGGGCGGTTTTGACCACCCGCATCATCGACCGCGCCCGTGCCTATTCCCCGATCCTGGCGAAGGCGACGTCGGAGCGGCTGTATCAGGTGGTGTTCGACGGCGTCACCGCCGACCTCGACGGCTACTCCCGCTACACCGGCGTCCAGCGCGCGAGCAACGAACGCGCCCAGCGCGAGGGGTACGGCGGTGTCGGGCTTTCACTGGACAGCACCGCCAACGGCCGCGTGACCGTGCATGACGTCATGCCGCACAGCCCGGCCGAACGCGCCGGCGTGGTCGACGGCGATCAGCTTCTGGCCATCGACGGCGACCTGACGACGCGGATGACGGCGACGGACATGCGCGAACGGCTGCGCGGCCCCACCGGCACGCTGGTCACGCTGACCGTCGCCCGCGACAATGGCGCCCCCCGCCGGCTGCCGCTGCGCCGCGAGCGCGTCGTGCCGAACACCGTCACCTATTCGCTGTCCGGCAACGTCGGCATCGTCAAGCTCGACCGCTTCAACGCCACCACGGCCTCCAGCCTGCGGGCGGCGGTGACCTCCATCCGGCAGGCGGCCGGGCCGACGCTGCAGGGGATGGTTCTCGATCTGCGCGGCAATCCGGGCGGGCTTCTGGATCAGGCGGTCGCTGTCGCCGACCTGTTCATGCGCCGCGGCCGAATCATCTCCACCGAAGGACGCAATCCAGAAAGCCGCCAGCGCTTCGACGCCAACCCCGACGACCTGCTCGACGGGCTGCCGCTGGTGGTGCTGGTCGACGGCCGCTCCGCCTCATCGGCGGAGGTGGTGGCGGCAGCGTTGCAGGACTCGGGCCGCGCGGTGGTGGTGGGAGCGTCCAGCTATGGCAAGGGCAGCGTCCAGACCGTCAACCGCCTTCCCAACGACGGCGAGCTGTTCCTGACCTGGAGCCGCATCTATACCCCGGCCGGCTATACCCTGCACCGCCAGGGCGTCCAGCCCACCGTCTGCACCAGCCGGGCCGGACAGACCGACCCGGAGGCGCTGCTGTCCGACCTGCGCGAAGGCCGGCTGCGGCCGGCGCAGGTGGCCAGCTGGCGGTCCAAGGCGGCCGACGACGAGCAGGCCCTGAACGCCCTGCGCGAGGCCTGCCCATGGAAGGAGCATGAGCCGGAACTGGACCTGAAGGTCGCCATGCGGCTGCTGGCCGAACCGGGGCTGTACCAGCGCGCGGCCGCCACCGCCGTGGTCAACACCGTGGCGGAGCGCTGAGCGCCGGATTGACGGGCGTCGCTGTGGCAATCGCCGTCGGACGCCGATTTCACCGCCCATAAGGCTTGACATTGCGGCGTCAGACGGTATTTTCCGCCGCTACGACGCCGCCCCCGCCGGGCCGGCGGGGCACGGATTTTTTGTCGGGATCGAGATCATGGCCAAGCAGAACACCGTCCTCATCAAGCTGGTGAGCACGGCAGACACCGGTTTCTTCTACGTCAAGAAGAAGAACCCGAAGAAGACCACCGAGAAGCTGTCGTTCCGTAAGTACGACCCGGTGGCGCGCAAGCACGTCGAGTTCAAGGAAGCCAAGATCAAGTAAGTCTTGTCCGACACTGAGCTGTGCTTCGAATGAACAAGGCCGCCTTTTCTGGCGGCCTTTTCGTTTTTGCGCCAGTGGACCGACCTCCATTGCCCCGCAACCATTGCGCCCTTACCGATGCGGCGTCCGGTCGCAGCCGCTATTTGCGGTGACGGCCCCACCCCGGATGCATGCATTCCAATAGGAGCGCTCCGGGTGGACACTCTCCGAAGAGATCCGGATTTCGGAGGGACCACCCGTGCCCGACACACATCCCATCCTGCCCGCCAGCCCGTCCGCCACATCGTCGGCCGCGGAACGCCGGCAAACCCTTGCCACCCGGTTCCAGAAGGCGCGCGCCCGCACCGCGGAACTGGTCGCGACCCTGTCGCCCGAAGACCTGATGGTGCAGACCGTGCCGGATGGCGGACCGGCGAAATGGCACCTCGCCCACACCAGCTGGCTGTTCGAAGTCGCGGTACTGATCCCCTTCAGCCCCGGCTATCGCCCTGCCGACCCGGCCCTCCTCGACCTGTTCGCCGCCCGCACGGACGGCGGCCCCCCACAGCCCCGCATGCTGTCGCGACCGACGGCGGCCGAGATCATGCGACACCGCGACCAGATCAACGCCGCGGTACTGCACCTGATCGACGGCATCGACGAGGCACTGTGGGAGGCGGCCGAGTCGGCGCTGATGATGGCCATCGCCCACGAACGACGCCACCAGGAACGGATGCTCCTGCACATCAAGCATGCTCTGTGGCGCAACCCGCTCCGCCCGGCCTACGAGCAGACACCCGACCACCCGCATCTTGGCGCTCCGCCCGACGGCTGGCTGGAACAGCCCGGCGGCCTTGTCGAAGTCGGCAGGCCGGCGCCGCTGCCCGGATTCGATCATGAGAGTCCACGCCACCGGGTCTGGCTGGACCCGTACCGGCTGGCCGCGCGCCCGGTCACCTGCGGCGACTATCTGGCCTTCATCGAAGCCGGTGGCTACAGCGACCGCTCCCTGTGGCTGTCGGACGGCTGGGAGACCGCACGGGCCGAGGGCTGGAACGCCCCGCTCTATTGGGAGCGCGCCGGCTCCGAGTCGGGCAACGGTTGGCGGGTCTTCACCCTCTACGGCATGCAGCCGCTCGATTCCGACGAGCCGGTCTGTCATGTCAGCTGGTACGAGGCCGAAGCCTACGCCCGCTGGGCCGGCAAGCGCCTGCCGCTGGAGGCGGAGTGGGAAGTGGTCGCCGCCGGATGCGACAGCATGGGCAACCTCCTGGGCACCGGGCATCGCCATCCGCGCGCCGGCACCTGCCACGGCACGGGCCCCTGGCAGATGTGCGGCGACGTCTGGGAATGGACCCGCGACGCCTTCGCGACCTATCCCGGCTACCGCCGCCCCCATGCTGCGGAGAAAGCGGTTCTGGATGAGGCGGTCAACGGCCGGCTCGCCAGCAACCGCATGGTGCTGCGCGGCGGCAGCTGCCTCACCCCTTTCGACCATGCCGGCCCCTGGACCCGACACTATCTGCGGCCGGAGACCCGCCTGTCGATGAGCGGGTTCAGATTGGCGGAGGATGCGTAAGCGACGCCTGCGCTTCACCACCGGCGATCAGCGCCCGCGCCTGTCCCTGGGTGACGACCCCCCGCTCCGTCAGGCGGCCCAGCAGCGCCACGGCCAGTTCGGCCAGGGCCAGCGCCTCGCCCTGGGGGCCGTTGCGCGGGTGGCGGGGCAAGGCGAAGACCTCCGACAGCCGCTCCGGCAATGCGCCGGTCAATGCCGGGTCCAGCGCCGCCGCCAGAGCGCCGAGGTCGAGCGACGGCGGCAGCCCCGGATCGGCGATGCCGGCCTGGGCGGCCGACCGCGCCAGCGCGGCGAGGGCGCCATCGACGCCGATCCCGACGGCGATGCAGTTGTGCAAAGCCTCCTGGACCGCCGGCCATACCGCGGCGAAGGGGCGTTCACCCGCCACCATGGCGGTGCCGATGCCGTGACGGGCGGTCGCCTCGGCCGGCACCGGGTCGATCGGATCGATCAGCAGGGTGAACGAAACGGTGGGGAAGATGCGGGACCCCACCAGCCGGACGGTGCCGACGGCGATCACCGGACCGCTGTCCGGCTCCACCCCCGCCGTCGCCACCCAAAGAGCCACGAAGGGCAGTGCGGCCAGAGGCTCGTCGTCGCCGAGCGGGGCGGCGGGCTGGGCCGGGCGCAGACTGAGCGTGCGCTTGCCGCTGAGGCCGGCGGCGTGGGCCATGCCACGGGCGGGGAAGGACAGCAGCGCCCCGGCCCCCAGGCCGAGATCGGCGACCCGGGCCGACAGCTCGCCCTCCTCCGTCCGGCGCAGCACGGCGGTGACGGGGGCACCGCCGCCGCGCGCCCGTTCCATGGCACGTGCCAGATCGTCGCGAAGCAGGGGCTTGCCGATGTCGGCCCCCTCCTCGACCGCCAGCAGACGGGCGGCGGCGGGATTCAGCTGCTCCACCCGTCCCTGCTCGTCGAGGATCAGCAGGGGATCGTCGGACAGGGCCAGCGCCGCCCGCACCGCCCGGTCCATGCGCCCGCCCGCCAGCGGCCCCTCACCCAACCCGCGTCCGCCGCCCCGCATCAAGGTTGCCGCCTCCGCCAGCCGCGCCAGCTCGCCGGTGCGTCCACCGGACAACGGCTCCAGATCGACACGGCTGCGGGCGCCCGACAGGCGGTCGGACAGCCGGTCGAGGTCGCTGAAATGGCGTGACAGGCGGGAGAAGACGAACCACTCGGCCAACAGGCCTAGTCCACAGATCGCCAGACCGCGGCTGAAGGCGGTACGGTCCTCCGCCGCCAGCTGCGTGATCTCCACGCCAAGAAAGACCAGCGCGGCCGCCACCACCGCCAGGCCCAGCATCACCACGCGCCAAACGCCGCCCTTCATCGGGCCGTCTCCCCGTCATTGTGCCCGGATCCTCGAGTCCGTCTGGTGCCTATTGAAGCACCAGACGGACTCTAAGCTTCTGGTTTTCCGAGTGATTCGCGCTTCAAGCGATTCCGCTTGAACCGATCGCACTCTAGCGGTCCGAAGGGAAACGGAGAAGCCATGCGCGTGTTCAGTGCGTCACGACCGTCGCCCGAACGCCCTCCACCTCGGCCATCAGGCCGGCCAGCGCACTGCGCACCTCGTCCGACAGGCCGAACAGCAGAAGCGCCACCAGCGCCACCGCCAGCAGACGATGGAGAGGCGGGCAGGTCGTCCGCCATGTCGAACGGAACGCAGGATGAGGGAACGGCATTTCAGGCGGCTCCGGCAGGGAAGAAAACTGGAGAGTGCCAGCCTGCCGGCATGGATGACGAACAACCCCTTAATGCCACCCGAGTCGAGATCGGTTGCCCGACTTTTGTCTCGCATCGTCTTCGCTTGCGTGCTGTTTTGCAAGTCGAGGCCGTGCTTCCCGCTTCCCGACGAGGGCTCTACCCTTTGCCGCCGCGCCCGCGAATTTGGGTTACCGTCTTTGCATAAAATACATAACAACTTGCGTCGTGATTTTTGCTGTCGCTTTGCTGCATTTCCTGGTTTGCCTGCTTGTCGGATGATGCTAAGAGTAATGCATCCAACGAAAACACTCCTTTCCGCATAGGCAATTGCTTGGGAGGCCGGCAATGACTTTGGTCTATCGTCCCCTGCCCTATGGCGGGCACGAAGACCGGCGGACGGGTCGTCACCTGCTTCTGGTGGTCGCCCTGATCCTTGCCATTCCGACCGCTCTGGGTGCCGGCTGTACCGTCGACGCCTTGCGCAGCTATGCGGTGGAAGCCCGGCTGTCACAGGCGGTCGATGCCGCCGCGCTGGCCGGCGGGCGCGTGATGTTCGACTCGCAACGCGACGGCCACATCCGCAGCTTCTTCGACAAGGCCTTCCCCAACGGTTTCCTGGGGTCGAACCTGTCCCCGCTGACGATTGCCGAGGACGCGGCGGCCGGTACCCTGACGGTCAGCGCCCACGCCACCGTCAACGCCATCTTCCTGCGCCTGTTCGGCAAGAAGGAAGTGATGGTGGAGGCGCAATCGATCGTCCGCCGCAGCCAGCACGTCCGCAGCAAGCTGCAATAACCCTCTCCCCACTCCTGAACAGGCCACATCGCTAATTCGCGACGCTCGCATTCGCGGATTGCAGCCCGGTGATTTCGCAACTGCGGTAGAAGGGACGCACAGCGCCCTTTCCATCGGAGTCCGCGATGCTCGGAACCCTGACGCTCCTGCTGCTCTGCCAGTTGGTCGGCGATTTGGCCGCCCGCCTGCTGCACCTGCCGATTCCCGGCCCGGTGCTGGGCATGCTGCTGCTGTTCGCCGGCCTGCTGGTGCGCGGAGACGTGCCAGCCGCGGTACAGGATACCGCCGGCGGACTTCTGCGTCACCTGTCCCTGCTGTTCGTACCGGCAGGCGTCGGGGTGATGGTCCATGTCACCCGCCTGGAGACGGAGGCACTTCCGATCCTCGTCGCCCTGTTCGGCAGCACCCTGTTCGGCATCGCGGTCACGGCGAAGCTGATGGCCTTCCTGCTGAGCCGTACCGACCCGCGACTGGAGGAGGAGCCGGCGACCGGGGAACCGGCGATGGGGGACCGGGCCAAGGGAGACCGGACATGAGTGCCGACCTGCATCAGATCTGGGTCTATCTGTCGGCGAGCCCGTTGGCCGGGCTGACGCTGACCCTGGTCGCCTATCAGATCGGCCTGTGGATTTTCGAGAAGCTGGGCCGGCGCCCGGTGCTGAACCCGGTGCTGATTGCCGTCATCCTGATCGCCGGCACGCTCAGCCTGTCGGGCATCGATTACCGCACCTATTTCGACGGGGCGCAGTTCGTCCATTTCCTGCTGGGCCCCGCCACGGTGGCGCTGGCCGTCCCGCTCCACAACCAGTTCCAGGAGGTACGGCGCTCGGCGGTGGCGCTGGTCGCGGCGTTGCTGGTCGGGTCCGCGGCCTCGGCGCTGAGCGCGGTGGCACTGGTCTGGACGTTCGGCGGCAGCACGGCGACCATCCTGTCGATGGCGCCGAAATCCGTCACCTCCCCCATCGCCATGGGTGTGTCGGAACAGATCGGCGGCCTGCCGTCGCTGACCGCAGTGTTCGTCATCATCACCGGCATCGTCGCCGCCAGCCTCGGCACCTGGGTGCTGAACCTCGTACGGGTGAAAGACTGGCGCGCCCGCGGTTTCGGCATGGGGGTGGCGGCGCACGGCATCGGCACCGCCCGCGCCTTGCAGGTCAACGAGGTGGCCGGCGCCTTCGCCGGACTGGGGATGGGGTTGAACGGCCTGGCGACGGCACTGCTGCTGCCGACGCTGTATCACCTGATCTGGGGCTGATGCCGGCAGGCGGGACGGCAATGGTTGGTGCGCCCCGCAGTCCGTTTCTCGCCAATCCGGGCTTGACAGCCATGCCGCACCTGCGCACAGTGCGGCCCATGCACACCATCGACCGTCAGAACGCCCTTCTTCGACTTCTCGGCCCGGCGCTTTAAGCGTCCGGGTTTGTCGCGTTCTCGTCATATTTCCATCGGTCGAAGTGTCTGTTCCATGAGCGATGTTTTCAAAGGCGCCAGCATCGGCGTCGCCCGGCCGGGGCCGGGACTGCGACTTACCGACGGTCGCTGAGCCACATCCGGCGGCTCCGCGGCCGTACCCCTCGCCGGTCCCTTCGCCTTTCAAAATCCGATCCGCCGCCCTCGGCCTCACAGAAGACAGAGCCCGGGGCCGCCACTGGAGCCGAACGACGCCATGAGCACCACGACCCAAGCCAACGCCGGCATCCCGACCCTGCCGAAGTCCCCGTCCAAGTACGCCCCCTTCCCCCAGGTGAAGCTGACCGACCGCCAATGGCCGTCGCGCACCCTGGACAAGGCGCCGATCTGGTGCTCGGTCGACCTGCGCGACGGCAACCAGGCGCTGATCGAGCCGATGGGTCCGGACCGCAAGCGCGCGATGTTCGACCTGCTGCTGCGCATGGGCTTCAAGGAGATCGAGGTCGGCTTCCCCGCCGCGTCGCAGACCGATTTCGACTTCTGCCGCGAGATCATCGACGGCAACAAGATCCCCGACGGCGTCACCATCCAGGTGCTGACCCAGGCGCGCGAGGAGCTGATCCGCCGCACCTTCGAAGGCATCAAGGGGTCCAAGCGCGCCATCGTCCACCTGTACAACTCGACCTCCGAGTTGCAGCGCCGCGTGGTGTTCGGGCTGGACCGCCAGGGCATCATCGACATCGCCGTCCAGGGCACCAAACTGATCAGGCAGTTGGCCGACGAGACGCCGGAGACCGAGATCGTCCTGCAATATTCTCCGGAAAGCTTCACCGGCACCGAGCTGGACTTCGCCGTCGAGATCTGCGAGGCGGTGATGGAGGTCTGGCAGCCGACTCCCGAGCGCAGGATCATCCTGAACCTGCCCTCGACGGTCGAGATGTCGATGCCGAACGTCCATGCCGACCAGATCGAATGGTTCTGCAAGACGATGAAGAACCGCGAGTCGGCGATCATCTCGCTGCACCCGCACAACGACCGCGGCACCGGCGTCGCCGCGGCGGAACTGGGTCTGCTGGCCGGCGCCGACCGCGTCGAGGGCACCCTGTTCGGCAACGGCGAGCGCACGGGCAACGTCGACGTCGTCACGCTGGCGCTGAACATGTTCACCCAGGGCGTCGATCCGGAGCTGAACATCGACGACATCAACGAGATCGTCCGCGTCTCCGAATACTGCACGCAGCTGCCGGTCCATCCGCGCCATCCCTATGCCGGCGAACTGGTCTTCACCGCCTTCTCCGGCTCGCACCAGGACGCCATCAACAAGGGCCTGAAGGCGCTGAGCAAGTCCAACACCGGCAAGTGGGAGGTCCCTTACCTGCCCATCGACCCGCAGGATCTGGGCCGCAGCTACGAAGCGGTGATCCGCATCAACAGCCAGTCCGGCAAGGGCGGCATCGCCTATGTGCTGGAAAAGGACTACGGCCTGCAGATCCCGCGCCGCCTGCAGATCGAATTCTCCAAGGTCGTGCAGCGCGTCGCCGACGAGACCGGCAAGGAGCTGTCGCCCGCCAACATCCACGCCGCCTTCCAGGCCGAGTATCTGGACGCCGACAGCCCGCTGGAACTGGTCGAGCATTCGACCGAGCCGCGCGGCCCGAACTCCGGCGCCCGCGCGATGAGCGTGGTGATGCGCCGCAACGGCGAGATCATCACCACCAAGGGCAAGGGCAACGGCCCGATCGACGCCTTCCTGGACGCCCTGCGCCAGGGCTGCGGCACCGACCTGCACGTCGTCGATTACCGCGAGCATGCCATCGGCTCGGGCGAGGACGCCCAGGCCTGCGCCTATGTCGAGGTGAAGACCGGCGAGAAGACGCTGTTCGGCGTCGGCATCGATGCCGACATCGTGACCGCCTCGCTGCGGGCGCTGGTGAGTGCTGCGAACCGCGCGACGCGGTAAGGTCACGGATGCACCACCCTCTCCCGCCCAGCGGAGGAGGGTGGTGCATCGCAAGCCCGTCTTTCCCCCAACCTTGCCCCCACCGCCCTACCCGCCTATAAGTCCCCACGAAACGCGTCGGGCAACAGCGGACAGCGCTATGATCGTGGTCACCGGCGGAGCCGGCTTCATCGGGTCCAATCTTGTCGCGGCGCTGGCCGCGCGCGGCATCACCGACGTGGCGGTCGTCGACCGCTTCCGCGACGGCGAGAAGTGGCAGAACCTCGCCAAGCGCGAGGTCGCGACTCTGGTGCCCCCCGAACAGACGCTTGCCTTCCTCGACCAGCATGCGGCCGAGATCGACACCGTCTTCCATCTCGGCGCCGTCTCCGCCACCACGGAACGGGACGTCGACAAGATCGTCGCCAACAATGTCGCGCTGACGCTGGACCTGTGGCGCTGGTGCTCCTGGCGCGGCTGCCGGCTCATCTATGCCTCCTCCGCCGCCACCTACGGCGACGGCTCGGCCGGCTTCGACGATGACGGCTCCTGCGACGGGCTGGCCCGGCTGCGGCCGCTGAACGCCTATGGCTGGTCCAAGCATCTGGTCGACCGCCGCATCGCCCGTGCCGTCGCCGACGGCGATCTGGCGCCGCCGCAATGGGCCGGGCTGAAGTTCTTCAACGTCTACGGCCCCAACGAAGCCCATAAGGGCGACATGATGAGCGTGGTCGCCAAGCTGCACCCGCAGCTGACCACCGGCCATCCGGCTCGCCTGTTCAAGTCGCACAAGGACGGCTTCGAGGATGGCGGCCAGCTGCGCGACTTCATTTACGTCGACGACTGCGTCGCGGTGATGCTGTGGCTGTACGACCACCCGGAGGTCAGCGGCCTGTTCAACGTCGGCACCGGCAAGGCGCGCAGCTTCAAGGATCTGGCGCTGGCGACCTTCGCCGCCCTGGGGCTGCCCCCCCGGATTGAGTACTTCGAGATGCCCGAGCATCTCCGCGGCAAATACCAATATTTCACGCAGGCGACGACGGATCGCCTGCGCGCCGCCGGATTCGACCAGCCCTTCACCGAGCTGGAAGAGGGTGTCCGGCGCTATGTGCAGGATTTCCTGTCGCAGCCCGATCCGTACCGCTGACCGGAGTCCCCATGCTCGCCGCCCTGCCCGCCACTTTGCCAATGGTGGCCTTTCCCACCATCGATCCGGTCGCCTTCGCCGTCGGCCCCGTCGTCGTCCGCTGGTACGCGCTGGCCTATCTGGCCGGCTTCGTGCTGGGTTGGCGCTATTGCCTGGGGCTGGCCCGGCTCGACCCCGACCGGCGGCCTCATCCGGAAGAGTTCGACGACTTTCTGACTTGGGCGGTGATCGGCACCATCCTCGGCGGGCGGCTCGGCTATGTGCTGTTCTACAACCTGCCCTATTATCTGGAAAACCCGCTGGACGCCGTGCAGGTCTGGCACGGCGGCATGTCCTTCCACGGCGGCATGGTCGGCGTGCTGACCGCGATTGCGCTGTTCTGCTGGCGCCGCGGCATCTCGCCCTTCGTCTTCGGCGACATCATCGCCGCCTGCGCGCCCATCGGCCTGTTCTTCGGCCGTATCGCCAACTTCATCAATGGCGAGCTGTATGGCCGGCCGGCGCCCGACTTCGCCTATGCCATGGTGTTCCCGCGCGATCCGTTGCAGGTGCCGCGCCATCCCAGCCAGCTCTACGAGGCGGCGCTGGAGGGCGTGGTGCTGTTCGTCCTGCTGGCGATCGCCATCCGCACCCCGGCTCTGCGCAACCGGCCGGGCACGGTCGGCGGCCTGTTCCTGATCGGCTACGGCCTGTCGCGCATCATCGTCGAGTTCTTCCGCGAACCCGACCCGCAGCTGGGCTTCCTGTTCGCCGGTGCCACGATGGGGCAGCTGCTGTCGTTGCCGATGGTGGCGATCGGCCTGTGGCTGGTCCTGCGCGGCCGGCGCCACGCCATCCCGGCCTGACGCCATGGCAGCGGACGACCGCGCCGGTCCGGACACGCTGGCCCATCTGCTGGCCCGCCGCATCGTGATGGACGGCCCGCTCAGCGTCGGCGCCTTTATGGCGGAGGCGCTGGGGCATCCGCGTTTCGGCTATTACATGCGCCGCGACCCGTTCGGCCGCGGCGGCGACTTCACCACCGCGCCGGAGATCAGCCAGATGTTCGGCGAGCTGGTCGGGCTCTGGTGCGTCGACAGCTGGGCGCGGCTCGGCGGTCCCGGCCCCTTCCATCTGGTGGAGCTGGGTCCCGGCCGCGGCACGCTGATGGCCGACGTGCTGCGGGCGGCGGCGGTGCTGCCGCTGTTCCGCGAAAACGCCGCCGTCCATCTGGTGGAGACCAGCCCGGCCCTGCGCGACCGCCAGCGCCAGACGCTTCAGCCCATCCTCGGCGATGCCGTCTGCTGGCATGACCGGCTGGAGGATGTGCCGGACGGCCCGACCATCCTGATCGCCAACGAGTTCTTCGACGCCCTGCCGATCCGTCAGGTGCAGAAGACCGGCTATGGCTGGTTCGAACGGCTGGTCGATCTCGAACCCGACAGCAGGGAGGACGAACCGCGCTTCCGCTTCGTGCTGGAGGCCTTCGGCAGTTCCGGCAACCGGCTGGTGCCGGACAGCCTGCGCGACGCGCCCGACGGCAGCGTTGTCGAGGTCTCCCCCGCTTCGCAGGCGGTGTCGCGGTTGATCGGTACCCGGCTGGCCGCTGCACCCGGCGCGGCGCTGGCGATCGACTATGGCCACGGGCATGGCCCGGCGGTCGGCGACACGCTGCAGGCGATGCGCCGTCACGCCTACGCCCCGGTGCTGGAGGCGCCGGGCGAAGCCGACCTGACGGCCCATGTCGACTTCGCCGCCATCGCCGCCGCGGCGCGGGAGGGCGGCGCCCAATCCTTCGGCCCCGTGGAGCAGGGGGAGTGGCTGGCCCGCCTCGGCATCCGCCAGCGGGCGTCGGCCCTGACCGCCAAGGCCAGCCCGGCCCAGGCCCGGGACATCCGTGGCGCGCTGGACCGCTTGATCGATCCGGCGCAAATGGGCAGGCTGTTCAAACTGGTCGCGCTTGCCACGCCCGGAGCCTTCGCCGACGCCCCGCCGGCCGGCTTCTGACCGGCAGGCGCCGCAGCCGGTTAGAGACACCGCACCCATAACCGCCATCACGACAATCCAGGCGGACCGTGCAGCGCGGCCCCCCGCCCTGTTGGGCATGAGGGAGCCACAGAACAGGGAAGGACGGCGTTCGTGATCACACTCGGCGCGCTGAACGACATCACCCATATCCGACATGCCTTCTTCACCCGCACCGGCGGGGTATCCACCGGCCTGTACGCCTCGCTGAACTGCGGGCTGGGATCCAACGACTCGAGCGCCGCCGTGCATGAGAACCGCGCCCGCGCCGCCGCACGGATGGAGGTGGCGCCCGGCAACCTCGTCACCTGCCATCAGGTCCACAGCCCGACCTGCGTGGTGGTGGAGGAACCCTGGACGCCGGAGGCCGCGCCGAAGGCCGACGCCATGGCGACCCGGCAGCCGGGGATCGCGCTGGGCATCCTGACCGCCGACTGCGCCCCCGTCCTGTTCGCCGACAGCAAGGCGCGGGTGATCGGCGCCGCCCATTCCGGCTGGAAGGGCGCCAAGGGCGGCGTCATCGAAGCGACCGTTGCCCGCATGGTGGAACTGGGCGCCAAACCCAACCGGATCGTCGCCTGCATCGGACCATGCATCGCCCAGCGCTCCTACGAGGTCGGGCCGGAGTTTCCCGCCCCGTTCGAGGAGGAGGATCCGCGCAACCGCGACTATTTCGCCCCCGCCCGCAAGCCCGGTCATTTCCTGTTCGATCTGGCCGCCTATGTTACCCGCAGGCTGGGCGATGCCGGCGTCACGGTGATCCAGCGCTGCCCCAACGACACGGTGGTTGAGGAGGACCGCTTCTTCAGCTACCGCCGCTCCTGCCATCGGGGAGAATCGGATTACGGCCGCGGACTTTCGGCCATCGTCCTGCAGAACTGAAAGCGCGCGAACGGGCAGCCGGAACAGCCATGGTCATGCCGCCCGCGCAGGGCGGCATTCCCCAATGGGGAAAGACCCGACCGTCATGGAACGTTTACACGGGGCCGCCCCTTTGTTATGGTCCGCCCCGTTTTCAAGGGGCGCCGGCGCGCAAGCGGCGAACGTGCCTTGAGCCGTTTCCCTGCAAAGAGAGCCGACCCCGATGAAGGTGCTTGCCGGCAACAGCAACCGTCCGCTGGCCGAGGCGATCTCCACCTGTCTCGGCGTGCCGCTGACGAAAGCGAGCGTGCGCCGTTTCTCCGACATGGAGGTTTTCGTCGAGATCCTGGAGAACGTGCGCGGCGAGGACGTGTTCGTCGTCCAGTCGACCTCGTTCCCGGCCAACGACAACCTGATGGAACTGCTGGTGACGATCGATGCGCTTCGGCGCGGGTCGGCCCGGCGCATCACGGCGGTCATTCCCTACTATGGCTATGCCCGGCAGGACCGCAAGACCGGTCCGCGTACGCCGATCTCGGCCAAGCTGGTCGCCAACCTGATCACCCAGGCCGGCGCCAACCGCGTGCTGACGATGGATCTGCACGCTGGTCAGATCCAGGGCTTCTTCGACATTCCCACCGACAACCTGATGGCCGCCCCGGTCTTCGAGAAGGACATTCGCCAGTCCTTCGAGAACATCGGCGAGGTCACCATCGTGTCGCCGGACGTCGGTGGCGTGGTGCGCGCCCGCGCGCTCGCCAAGCGCCTGGACGCCGATCTGGCCATCATCGACAAGCGGCGTGAACGCGCCGGCGTGTCGGAGGTGATGAACATCATCGGCGATGCCGACGGCCGCCGCTGCATCCTCATCGACGATATCGTCGACTCGGGCGGCACGCTGTGCAACGCCGCCGTCGCCCTGATGGAAGCCGGTGCCAAGTCGGTGCACGCCTTCTGCACCCACGGCGTCCTGTCCGGGGGTGCCGTTGCCCGCGTCGCCGTGTCCCCGTTGGAGCAGCTGGTCACCACCGACAGCATCCAGGCGACCGAGGCGGTGCGCGTGTCGCGCAACATCCGCCAGCTGACCATCGCTCCCCTGCTCGCCGAGGCCATCATGCGCATCAGCGAGGAACGGTCGGTTTCGAGCCTGTTCTCGTAAGAGCGGCAGCGTCACAGGAATGGCCCTTTCCCACCGGGAAGGGGCCTTTTTTGTTGCCTGCACTTGCTGACCCTATCCCTCTTCCGCCAGCCCATGGAAGTCATTCGCCGTCACCTGCCCGCCGGTGGCGGCGGCAATGCGGGCCATCACGGCAGGACGCGGAACACGGCGACCGTGACGATACCGGTTGACCGTGGCCTGGCTCGTCCCGATCCGGGCGGCAAAGGCCTCTTCCTTGGTTGCGGTCCGGGTGAGCCAGTCATCAAGCGTCATACCGCAATGGTTTAGACCAAGCCCGGTTCTGCGCGCAACCGGATTTATTCCACTGCTATGGACTTTTCAAAGCCGTTTTGGTATGAACGGTCCATGACCACAATGCGTGAACTGCGGCAGGCCGCCGGGCTGAGCCAGGAAAAGCTGGCCGACATGGCCGGTACCTCGCAGCCCCAGATCAACAAGCTGGAGACCGGCCAACGCAAGATGACCGTCGATTGGGCGGTCAAACTGGCCGGGCCGCTGGGCGTCGAGCCGGCAGCGCTGCTTGGCCTCGACATGCCTGCGGCCCCGTCCTCCGCACTGCGCCCGGCCCGGCCCGCTCTTCCGCCCCTGCTTCGCGCCGCCGGCGTTCCGCGGGCGCAGACTGCCGCCTCGATGCCGGTGCGGTCGGCGGCGCGGGGCGGGGTGGATCAGGAGATGTTCCTGGAGGATGGCCCCATCGACTGGATCACCCGCCCCGATTACCTGAAGAACGCCCGCGACCCTTACGCCATGTATGTGGTCGGCGAATCGATGATGCCACGCTTCCGTCCGGCCCAGCTTCTGCACGTCAATCCGCACAAGCCCCCGGCGCCGGGGGCTGGCGTGGTCGTGGTCAAGCGCAACAAGGCCGTGCTGGTGAAGGAGTTCGTTCGGCGCAGCGCCGATGCCGTGATCCTGCGTGAATACCGGCCGGCCGACCGCGAGTTCGCCGTACCGTTGGAGGAAATCGACACCCTGCACACGGTGGTCGGTCTGCAGGAGCCCTGACGTCTATACCACTTCGGTATCGAATTTCCCTCGCCATTATATTCCATTTTGGATTATTCCTTGTTCGACGGATTGCCGGACGGTTCCGGCTCTCCGCATTCGATCAAGGAGACATGGCCATGCGCCAGCGTTACCCCCGCTTCCACCCCGGTCCGTCGGCCGGCCGCCTCGACAGCTTCAGCGAACGCGGCGCCCACGAACTGGCCCGCCGTATCCGCACCGCCTGGGCCAACGTCGGCTGGGATGTCGAGGTGCGCGTGGAACGCATCGCCAGCGAGGAGGCGGATGACGGTCGCAGCATGGCGCACTTCACGGTGCGCAGCGACCTGCTCAACGGCTTGCCGCAACGCCGTCTGGAGAAGGCGGCAGCACGGGAGTGGCCGCGCGCCGCCTGATTCGGATCACTTCAGCCGCTCGTCCAGTTCGACCTGATAGCCGACGGCGAGCCGGTTGGTCTCGTTCGCCATGCCCACCACCGCCATCAGCTCGCCGAACTGCGCGTCGGTCATGCCCAGCCGCCGCGCCGCCGCCTCGTGCGAGCGGATACAATATTGGCAGTTGTTGGTGACGCTGACCGCCACGAAGATCATCTCCTTCACCAGCGGGTCCAGAGCGCCGGGCGCCATTACCTCCTTCAGGCTTTCCCAGGTCCGCGCCAGGGTGGGCGGATGGTGGGCGATCATCTTCCAGAAATTGTTCACGTCGGGGACGTCGCGCGTCGCCTTGATGTCATCGTAGACGGCGCGGACCTCCGGCACGGCATTGGCCTGTTCGATGAGGGGAAGCGGCATGGCAGCGGGAACTCCTGCATGGGAAGAGGTCGTGAGATAAGGCCGGACATCGTGACGCAAGGCAACAAGCAGCCCATGTCTTTCCCCAATCCATCGGCGACATTGACCAGCCCTTGCCCCGCTGGTAGTAGAGACTTGCAACAGATCGCGCAAACGTTCGGGCGACGCTCCGTCCGGAAACCGCCGCGCTTCAAGATTTCCATAAGACACGAAATTCATTCGTGCAGCGTTCCCATACGGCCCGGACACGGCAAGCATCCGGTTCGGGCCGAATGCCGGGAGGAACAGCGTGGAGAGCACGGTTCTAGAGGCGGCCTTGTCATTGCCCCGTCCGAACGGGTCCGGCAGCGCGCCCCCTCCTGTTCCCCAAGATGCCGGCCTCTCCGTCATGGATCTGATCCGCTCTGTCCAGGCCCTCCGCCTTCTCGCCCGTCTGCATGCCGAAGAGCCGACCCCCGCCCTGCTGGATGCGCTGCGCAACGCCCCGGTCAGCCGCGGACCGCTGGCACTCGACCGCGACGACGCCCTGCAGGCTGCCGCCCTGTTGGACGAAGTGGTCAGTGACCTGCCGGAACGGATCACCCGTCGCAGCCTTGCCCCGCTCGTCGCCGATTTCGCCGCCATCCACCACAGCGGCGAATTGCGCGCCTGCCCGACCGAAACACCCTGGCTGGACGACGCCTCGCGGGCCGATGCCGCGGCCTCCCTGCAGCGCTGGCGCGGCGGACTGGAAGAGGAGTTGCGCCTGGCCTCGTCCGACCGGCTGGCGGACGACCATGTCGCAGTGGAACTGATGGTGGTGGCAGCTCTGCTCGACCTTGGACGCCCGGTCGACGCGGTCCGTTTCCTCGACCGTCATCCGTTGTCCTGGGTTCCCGACTTCTGCAGCCGGGTCGCCACCCGCTGCCGGGAACCCTTCTACGCCGGCGTCGCCCTCCTGACCAACGCCCATCTCGACGATTTGCGGGACCGGCTCGGCGACGCTTGCGGACTACCACGGCCAGTGGAGGACGGGTCCGACATCCGCCGCCGCCGGCGCTGGGCGGAAGGCCGCTTTCCCCGCGCCTGCTCCTGCGACCCGTAAATGATCCACCCCGGCCTCCGGCGCCTCTTCGCCCTGCCGTAAAGTCGGAGTTGCCCCCCCTTCGATGCTTCGGCCATGGTAGCCGCGGCGGGGGCGGTCATGCCGCCCCCCCTCTGCCGCCGGTGGCCGGCATGTTCCTATTCCCTGGCAATGGTTGGTGATGCCCTTTCGCAGTTTCGACAGTCGCACCGACCGCGGGGGTTCCATGCGCCTCCTGCGCCTCCTGCTGGCGGTGTCGGTTTCCCTGCCTCTTGTGCTGTTCGCCGGCATCGGCTGGCGCGAACGGTGGGAGGCCCAGGACGAAGCCCAACGGAACAGCCGCAAGAACGCGTTGATCCTGCACGAACATGTGCTGAAGGTGTTCGACACCATGGCCCAGGTTCTGGATCGGGTGGATGAGCATATCCATGGCCGCAGTTGGCCCGAGATCGCCGAATCGGAAGCGTTGCACCTTTATCTGAAAACGCTGGAAGGCGAGTTGGACTCGATCGGCGCCATCGGGTTGACCGATCCAGACGGTGTCGTGCGCAACTCCAACCTGTTCTTCCCCTCGCGCAGCACCTACATAGGCAACCGGCCCGACTTCCGCGAACAGCGGGAGCGGGATTCCGGCCTGCTCATCGCCGGGCCGGTCGCCGATCCGGCCACGGGCAGGCCCAGCTTCGGCATCAGCCGGCGCCGCAGCGGTCCCGGCGGTCCCGACGGAAGCTTCGACGGTATAATCGCCGTCATCGTCGATCCCGACTATTTCGCCGGATTCTACCAGCAGATCATCGGCATCGCAGGCGAATCGGTCGCGCTGATCCGCGATGACGGCACGATGCTGATGCGCTACCCCACCTTGGACCCGACGAGACCGAACGCGGCGCTGCCCACCCTGCCGGCCGACCGCGGCCTGCTCGCCGAAATCCGCCGTCAGCCTGACGAGGGGACCTTCCGCTCCGGAACCAGCCATGTGCAGGGGCGGGACCGTATGTTCGCCTACAAGCGGGTCGGCGCTTTCCCGATCTATGTCGTCTACGGGCTTGACCAGACACAGGTCACCCGGTCCTGGTGGCAGAACATGGCGCTGGATGCCGCCTTCGTCGCTCCGGCGACGCTGGCTCTGGCGCTGATCGCCTGGCTGGCCTACAGCCGCGCCGCTTCCGAAAACGAGGCGGTCCGCCGTTGGGCGGACGAGGTACGCAACCGCGAAAGGCTGGAGGAGGCCCTGCGCCAGAGCCAGAAGATGGAGGCGCTGGGCCAGCTGACCGGCGGGGTTGCACATGATTTCAACAATCTGCTGACCGCGGCGCTTGCCAACCTGCATCTGCTGGCCCGTCATCTGCCGACGGAAGGCCAGCGCTTCCTGGTCGGGACACGGACCGCGCTGGAGCGGGCGGAAAAGGTCACGCGGCAACTGCTGTCCTTTTCGCGCCAGGATGCCGTCAACCTGACGGTGGTCGATCTGGGCGACAGCCTGCGCCGGATGGCCGACCTGCTGGAACGTTCCATCCGTGCCGACATCACCCTGGATTGGGACATCGCCCCGGTGGCGATGCCGGTCGCCATCGATCCGGTACAGTTGGAGATGGCGGTACTGAACCTCGTGCTGAATGCCCGGGACGCGATGCCCGGCGGCGGCCGCATCCGCATCGCCGCTGCCCCGGGTCCGGAGCCGCGTACAGCCCGCATCGAGGTTTCCGACACCGGCGCCGGCATGCCGCCCGACGTGATGGCCCGCGCCTTCGATCCCTTCTTCACCACCAAAGGCGTCGGCAAAGGGACGGGGCTCGGCCTGTCGATGGTCTATGGCTTTGCCCGGCAGTCCGGCGGCAGCGCCACCATCGACAGCCGGCCCGGCGAAGGCACCCGCGTTCGCGTCGACCTGCCGGTGACCGACGCGCCGCTGGCCGAGCCGACGGGCGTCCCGGCGCCTCCGGCGATGGATTCCCGGCCGCTGCGCATCCTGGTGGTGGAGGACAATCCACTGGTGCTGATGGCGACGGTGGAGGGGCTGACCGAGGAAGGCTTCACGGTCGAGACCGCGGAGGACGGCGTCACGGCGTTGAAACTGCTGGAAACCGACCGGAACTTCGATCTGGTGGTCTCGGATGTCGTGATGCCCGGCGGCGTTTCCGGCATCGATCTCGCCCGGCACGTCCGCGAACACTGGCCGGAACTGCGGGTCCTGCTGGCGTCCGGCTACAGCCCGGAATCGCTGGCCACCATGGGCGCCGACACCGCCTCCGTCCTGGCGAAGCCCTTCACCCCCGACCAGTTGGCGGCGCGCATCCGCTCGCTGGCGCAGGCCGGACCGGTGGGCGCAGGAAGGTAAAGGCGCGGGTTTGGCCGAGACCGCCAGTATCAGGAGGCCGGTGGCCTCACGTGAGGGCGCTGACGAACATCGGCGTCCACATCGCCATGCACCAGACGAGGCCAAGGCACAGACCGCGGGTCAGGTCGTCGAAGGTCGGCTGTTCCAGCCGGTTCAGCCTCCACATCGCGTTCAACTCCCCTGGCGTCAGCGGTTGGCCCTCTGACTCAGCATCGGACTGAGCGGTGCGTTGATCGGTCTGTTTACGGCCGGTTTGCCCAGGGCCGGTTTGCCCGGGGCCGGTTTGCTCAGGGCTCGCGACTGCGCGCCGTTCAGGGTCGCGTGACGGCATGGCGGGGGCCTCGCATCGATAGCGGAATGCCCAACAAGTTTGTGGCCGCCGCCGCCGCCGACCACCCTTTCTTCCGTCGACGCCGAAATTTTGTCGACATACGAAAAAAGGCCGCCATCCGCTGGACGGATGCGGCCTTTTCGCCAAGCTTCCAGCCGGATCAGCCGGAAGCGGTCACTTGCCGGGGCGGATCACCGGGGTGAGCTGGTCGCCCCAGTTGCCGGCTTCGTTGTGATAGCGGGCAGTGCGCATCAGCTCGACCGTCACGCCGGCCTCGACCGCCTTGACGACGGCGTCGTTCAGGCGGTGCAGATTGTTGGCGACGATGCGGATGGCGCTTTCCTGCTCCGGCGACAGTTCGGACCGGTCATCCGGCGGTGCGTCCTTGAAACCCGACATGCGTTGTTCCTTCCCCTGGATTGGGACCGCCCCGGCGGGACCGGCTGCGGTCCAGAACTTGGTCATGATCTTGACCGGCCCCGAAGGCCGGTCTTCATCATGTACCACATTGTGTGCGCCGCGACAAAGATCGCGACGCGCCAAGCGCTTGCGACCATTGGCCTCTTGCAACCGTCAGACTGCGCCTTATGCCGATGTGCAGGCGATTGGCGGAAACCGGCTCGACGCCTCCAGCCTTATGGAACGGCCGGCGCGCCAAACTCCTTGAGCCCGCCATGAATGTGGTCGCCATCGGGCATTCCGGCGCTTTCTTCATCCTCCGTCGGAATTTGATTTCTTGGCCTGGAAAGAATTAATCGTTTAGGCGCTGACTAACCATTCGGCTTAACTCGTCTGTTGACGCCGTACGATTGCAATGCACAGAATTCGACACGCACTTCATTTCCCCACGGAGATCATCTTGAAGAATGTCGCCGCCAAGGCTCTTCTAGTCGCGTCCTCGCTGTTTCTGATGCATGGCGCGGCGTTCGCCGGCCAGCAGGATTTCACCATCGTCAACAAGACCGGCTATCCGCTGAAGCATATCTACGTCTCCGAGAACAACAACAACAGCTGGGACGAAGACATCCTTGGTCGTGACGTCCTGGACGACGGTGAGTATTTCGAAGTCGCCTTCGCCAAGGCTGAGAAGACCTGCAAGTGGGACATGAAGGTCGTCTATGACGATGGCGAGTCGGCGGTGTGGCAAGGCCTGAACCTCTGCCAACTCTCCAAGCTGACCCTGAAGTGGAACAAGAACACCGGCGTCACCTCGGCCCAGACCGAGTAATTCGTCACCGGAAATTATCGGTGCTGCGGTTCATCAGGTGGATGAAGACGTCTTCCAGCGTCGGCTCCGTCGCGGTGACCCGCAGCTCCGGCTGCGCTGACCAGGGGGCAAGCGCCCGGTCCAGGGCGGCGGCGTCGATGCCGCTGACATGCAGGCGGCTGCCGAACACCGCGACCATCTCCACCCCCGGCTGACCCTCCAGCGCCGCGGCGATGCGGTGCAGCCCGTTGCCGGCGACCAGACGAGTGTGCAGGCCCGATGCGGCAACCACCTGATCGACTGTCCCGTGCGCCATCAAGGTACCGTACGCGATATAGGCGATGCGGTGGCAGCGCTCCGCCTCGTCCATGTAATGGGTGCTGACCAGCACCGTCAGCCCTTCCCCGGCCAACCGGTGGATCTCGTCCCAAAACTCCCGCCGCGCCTTGGGATCCACCCCCGCCGTCGGTTCGTCGAGCAGCAGCAGCTTCGGTTCGTGCAGGATGCAGGCGGCCAGCGCCAGACGCTGCTTCCAACCGCCCGACAACTCCCCGGCCAGCTGTGTACGGCGATTGGACAGCCCCAGCCGGTCCAGCGCCTCGACCACCCGCCGCCGCCGATTGGGCAGACCGTACATGCGGGCGACGAAGTCCAGATTTTCGGCGATGCTCAGATCCTCCCAGAAGCTGAACTTCTGGGTCATGTAGCCGACCTGCCGCTTGATCGCCGCGCTCTGCCGGCGGATGTCGAGGCCCAGGCAGGTGCCTTCCCCTGCGTCTGGCGTCAGCAGACCGCACAACAGCCGGATCGTCGTGGTTTTCCCCGACCCGTTGGGCCCGAGAAAGCCGTAGATCTCGCCAGTCTCCACCCGGATCGACACGTCGTCGACCACGGTCTTGCTGCCGAAGCGCTTGACCAGCCCCCGCACGTCGATGGCGGGGCCACCGCCGGCGGAAGCGTTCTCCGCCGTCATTGCCCCGCTCCAGTCGGCCAGACATCCACCGGCAGCCCCGGATTCAGCGGCCGGTCCGGCACCGCCTCCACCCGGAAGACCAGCTTTTCCCGGCTGCCGACGCTGTAGATGACCGGCGGGGTGTATTCCGCCTGCGAGGCGATCCGCGTCACCCTCGCCGACAGGCCGGGTGGGCAGCCGTCGCAGCGCACCGACAGGGCACCACCCGGCGCCACTCCGGCGACGGCGGTTTCCGGCACGAACAGCACCAGCTTCACCCGCTCCGGCGGCAGAAGCGACACCACGGGGGAACCGGCGGGCACCCATTCGCCGGGATTATACAGCGTGTCCTCCACCAGGGCGTCCGCCGGGGCGACAGGCGCCAGATCGGCGAGCCGCCGTTCCGCCTGGAACAGCGCCGCCTCCGCCTGGGTCACCGCCTCGTCGGCGGCGCGCAGTTGCTCGGGCCGGGCGGGCAGCGCGGCGACGGCCAGCTGCGCCTCCGCCTCCGCCAACTGGCCACGGTCGCGGTCGAAGGCGGCACGGGCCTGGTCGAGCTTATCCGGAGAGGAGACCTTCCGCGCGACCAGCTCCTGCTGACGCGCCAGTTCGGCCGTAGAATAGCGCAGGGCCGCCTCCGCCCGCGCCTTCTGCGCAGCCAGCACCGCCACCTCCTGCGCCCGCTTGCCGGTGGCGAGATCGGCGCGCTGGGCCCGCGCCTGGGCCAGCGCCGCAACCAGCCGCTCGCGCTCAGCCCTGGCGGTGGCGCGGTCGACAGCGAACAGCGGCGCCCCGGCCACCACCCGTGCACCGCGCATGACCGACAGGCTTTCCAGCATGCCGGAGCCGGGAGCGGCGATACGCAGATACTCCCCCTCCACATAGCCATGGGCGAGCGGCGGCGGTCCGCCTGCCGCGACGGGCAGGCCGACGGCCAGCGCCAGCGCTGCCAGCCCGTCCAGGACGTTCCCGAGAAAGCCGCTCATGGCGCCCCCTCCTCCATCCCCTCGCTCGCATCCCGCAACAGCACCCGGCGCAGATTGCCGATGTGGAGATCCACCAGCGCCGTCACGTCCAGAGGCGGCTCGCCATCCACACCGTCGAAGGAGGTTCGCCAGACGGCGCTCATCAGCAGAGGAGCCACGATCAGACGCACGGTGGGATCGATCGCCATCGGGCGGAATTCTCCGCTCTCGATGCCCCGCCGCAGCAGGGCGGCGAGAACACCAAAGCCGCGACGGATCACTTCCCGGTGGTAGAAAGCGGCAAGCTCCGGAAAATTGCCGGCCTCGGCGATCACCAGCCGCGGGATCGTCGCCATGCGGGTCGTGGCGACCAGGCGGGCCACCGTGCGCAGCAGCCGGTCCAGCATCGGGAAGCACGGCCCGCCGGCGGTGGCGACCAGTGTTTCGGCCTGTTGCAGATTGGGCAGGATGGCCGCGCGGATCACCGCCTTGAACAGCTCGTCCTTGCTGGGAAAGTAGAGGTAGAGCGTGCCCTTGCTGACTCCGGCGCGGGCCGCGACCTCCTCCAGCCGGGCGGCGGCGAAACCGCGCTCGACGAAGACGTCCATCGCGGCGGCAACGATCTCCTGCGGACGGGCATCCTTGCGCCGCCGCCAGCGCGGCGAAACGCCGGATGGAACGGGGTCGGAGCCGGGATCGGAACGGCGGGAGGGCATGGAGCTCCCCTTTTTATAACTGACTGGTCAGTTATTAACACGCATCCTGCCGGGCACCAACCGCCAAGGGCATTGTGCGGCGCAGCAGAACCTATGCAAAAAGTCTTGCCTTTCCGCGAGCAGTCACGGACACTTTCCACCGGCTGGCAGCGTACGAATGGAGTGGCGGCCAAGCCTGCCCCGGAAAACGGGTGCCAAAACAGAGCATGAACAGCGTAGCCGGACCAACGGCCGCCGCGGTTTCGGGAGGTACGGATAAAGGCGCCGATGCCGGGACCCGGTTGTTTGCGATGCCTGGACCCAACCGTCCGGCATATGCCCGGGCCCCCAGCCGAGCGAGGGGATCGATCATGCCGAGTGCTGCCCAGTCCGCGTCATCCTCCAGCCTTGAGCTGCTGACGATCTACGAGGTCAGCAAGATCCTCGGGTCGTCGCTGGATCTCGAACAGACCCTGCGTGAAGTTCTGCGGGCGCTGTCCTATCAGCTGCAGATGCACCGCGGCCGGGTCTACCTCCAGGGCGAGGATGGGGCTCTGCGTCTTGTCGCCGCCCAGGGGCTGCCGAAGGATTCGCCGGCGCAGGAGATCGACTACAATCAGGGCGAAGGCATCAGCGGCCGCATCCTGAAAACCGGCATGCCGGCGGTCGTGCCCAACCTGGCCGAGGAGCCGCTGTTCAACAACCGCTCCGGCGGGCGCGACGATCTGGACGAACAGGTGGCCTCGCTGGTCGGCGTGCCGATCAAGGCGGCCGGCGCCGTCATCGGCGTGCTGACCATCGACCGCATCTCCGATGACGGCCCCAGCGGCCATTTCGGTTCCGACGTCCGTTTCCTGACCATGGTCGCCAACCTGATCGGCCAGACCGTGCGCCTGCACCGGACGGTGGCGGAGGAGCGGCGCTTCATGATGCGGGAGACCTTCCGCGTCCAGAAGGAGCTGAAGCCGGTGGTTGCGCCGGTCAACGACGTGGTCTGCACCAGCCCCAACATGGTCGACGTGCTGGCCCAGGTCCATCGGGTGGCACCCTTCAAGTCGACCGTGCTGATCCGCGGCGAGAGCGGCACCGGCAAGGAGCTGATCGCGCGCGCCATCCACAACCTGTCGCCGCGCAAGGACGCCCCCTTCATCCGCGTCAACTGCGCCGCCCTGCCCGAATCGCTGCTGGAATCAGAACTGTTCGGCCACGAGAAAGGCTCCTTCACCGGCGCGCAGAAGGATCACAAGGGCCGGTTCGAACTGGCGTCGGGCGGCACGCTGTTCCTGGACGAGATCGGCGACATCTCCTCCAACTTCCAGGGCAAGCTGCTGCGCGTGCTGCAGGAGCAGGAGTTCGAGCGGGTCGGCGGGTCGAAGACGATCAAGACCGACGTGCGGCTGATCTGTGCCACCAACCTGAACCTGGAAGAGGCGGTCGGTCACGGCAAGTTCCGCGCCGACCTGTATTTCCGCATCAACGTGGTGACCATCCACCTGCCGCCGCTGCGCGAGCGGCGCGGCGACATCGGCATGCTCGCCAAGCATTTCGTCGCCAAGTTCGGCCGCGACAACGGCCTTAACCTCGACATCGCCTCGGAGGCGCTGGAGGTGCTGAACCGCTGCACCTGGCCCGGCAACGTGCGCGAGCTGGAGAACTGCATCGAGCGTGCGGCGACCCAATGCCGCAACGGCACCATCCGGGTGCCCGACCTGTCCTGCAGCATGAATCTCTGCAACTCGTCGGTGCTGTTTCAGTACCGCACCATGGGGGCCGCCGTCGGCGGGCTGGCTCCTTCAATGAGCGGCACCGCCACCAACCCGTCTGTCGCCCACCCCGCACAGGGCCGTCCGCAACCGCCCGCCATGCCACCGGCGATGCCGGCTCCCGCCAATGGGACGGTGAACGGAACACCCAACGCGGCGCCCAACGGCGCACAATGGCCGGCTTGCGCGTCCGGCTGCGGCGCCGGGCCGATGCCGGTCTGCGGCGCCTCCAAACCCCTGCCGCCCTCGGCAATCATTCCGCTGCCCACCCCGCTGCCCGCCGCATCCGCACCGGCCGTCCCCTCCGCACCGGCCCCGCAGCCGGCCTCGACCGGCCCCGACCTGCCGCTGGACGAACCGGAATCGGGACCGCTGCGCGACCGCCTGATCTGGGCGATGGAACGGACCGGCTGGGTCCAGGCCAAGGCCGCCCGCCTGCTGGGCATGACGACACGGCAGGTGAGCTACGCGCTCCGCAAGTACAACATCGAGATCAAGAGGTTCTAAGGGTCGCGGCTCCGGAGATTGGCCGGCGACCACCCCGGTCGCACGCGGCCGCGGTTTCGTGTTACCCTGCCGGGCCTTCGGTTCGATGGCGTGCTCCCCGATCGAACGGATCCCCGTCTTGCCTTCGCTTGAGAAGCCCCTCGCCCTGCTGTTCGTCGACATCGCCGACAGCACGATGCTGTACGAGCGTATCGGCAACGCCACCGCGGCGGCATTGACTCAGCGGGTTCTAGCCCATCTGCGCCGGCTGGTGGTCGAGCATCATGGCGGCGTGATCAAGAGCCTGGGCGACGGGCTGCTGGCCGCCTTTTCGCTTTGCGACGACAGCGCCCGTACCGCCTGCGCGATGATCGGCATCCAGGACCAGCACGGGCTGCGGCTGCGCATCGGCATCCATTTCGGAGCGGTGATCGAGGGGGTCGGCGACCTGTACGGCGACGCCTGCAACGTCGCCGCACGGGTGCAGCAGATTGCCCGTCCGGGCGAGATCCTGGTGACCCAGGCGCTGGTGGACAGCCTGTCGCCCGACCTGCGCGACCGGACCAGACCGCTGAGCAACGTCGCGATGAAAGGCAAGACGGCGCCGATCCGCGTCCACCAGATCCGCACCGGCGACGATGCCGACGAGGCCATCGACAGCACCACGCTTGGCTTCTCCCTGGTGGCGGAGGCCGGACGCGGCATGGCGACGCTGCACCTGTCCTATCGCGGACGGGATATCACGCTGAGCCGGACGCTGTCCCGCGTCACCATCGGGCGGGAGGATGGCAGCGGCCTGCGCATCGCCTCGCGCCAGACATCGCGCCAGCATGCGGTGATCGACTTCACCCGCGAAAGCTTCCTGCTGACCGACCATTCGACCAATGGCACCTTCATCCGCAGCGGCGGGTCGCCACCGGTGGTGCTGCGGCGCGACTCGACCAAACTGGTCGGTAGCGGCCTGATCGGCTTCGGCGCGGAAGCGCTGGACGAAGGGCAGGACCATGTGGTCGCCTTCCGCGGCGAACTGGCCTGACGGCATTGTCGGCACCCCGACAATGCTCCCTGCCCACCCCGCCATTGTCGCAATGACGACAGCGTCCGCGCAGCCGACAATTACCGGCAAGCCTTTGTAAACATTACATTCCCTTCTCTGGCCCCAAACTTGCTTTTGCTCCATTCGTCCAACGGTGTCGTCCGGCACGGCAGGGAAGGAGTGGATGATGAGCAACGTGGTTTCGCTCGACAGCATCTTCGGGCTGGGGGAACTGGCTCCGCCCGCGACGATGCCGGCGGTCCCCGACACGGCGTCCGGCTGTTCGTCGTCGTCCTGCGGGTCGTCCGACGGTCCGGCCGACATGGATCCGGCAGTGTGGGAAAAGGTGAAGAACCATCCCTGCTATTCGGAAGAGGCGCATCACTATTTTGCCCGCATGCATGTCGCGGTCGCCCCGGCCTGCAACATCCAGTGCAACTACTGCAACCGCAAATACGATTGCTCGAACGAGAGCCGGCCGGGCGTAGTCTCCGAAAAGCTGACCCCCGATCAGGCGATCAAGAAAATCCTCGCCGTCGCCCAGGAAATCCCGCAGCTGTCCGTGATCGGCATCGCCGGCCCCGGCGACAGCTTGGCCGCCGCCGGCAAGAACACCTTCGCCACCTTCGAGATGCTGCAGAAGAAGGCGCCGGACCTGAAGCTGTGCCT
This sequence comes from Azospirillum sp. 412522, assembly GCF_019805165.1. Taxonomy (GTDB): domain Bacteria; phylum Pseudomonadota; class Alphaproteobacteria; order Azospirillales; family Azospirillaceae; genus Azospirillum. Next base: position 380,502 of record NZ_RWIJ01000001.1, on the reverse strand, counting down.
GTCCACCAACGGTCTGGCCCTGCCCGACCATGTGGACACCATCGCCCAGTACAACATCGACCACGTCACCATCACCATCAACATGGTCGATCCGGAGGTCGGCGCGCGGATCTACCCGTGGATCTTCTACAAGCACAAGCGTTGGACCGGGCTGGACGCCGCGAAGATTCTCCATGAACAGCAGATGCTGGGGCTGGAGATGCTGACCTCGCGCGGCATTCTGGTGAAGGTGAACTCGGTCATGATCCCGGGGGTGAACGACGAGCATCTGCTGGAGGTGAACAAGGCGGTGAAGAGCCGCGGCGCCTTCCTGCACAACATCATGCCGCTGATCTCCGACCCGGCCCACGGCACGTATTTCGGCCTGAACGGCCAGCGGGGGCCTTCGGCGCAGGAGTTGAAGGTGGTGCAGGACGCCTGCGAGGGCGGGGCCAAGCTGATGCGCCACTGCCGCCAGTGCCGGGCCGATGCCGTCGGCCTGCTGGGCGAGGACCGCGGCGACGAGTTCACCGCCGACAGGATCGAGACGATGGGGGTCGTCGAATATGACGACGAGGCCCGCCGCACCTACCGCGAGCATGTCGAGGCCGAGCGCGCCGGCCGCAACGCCTCCAAGGCCGCGGCGCAGGCCGATGTGCGGGAAACGGTCGGCTTCACGGTCGATCCGATCCTGATCGCCGTCGCCACCAAGGGCGGCGAGCGCATCAACGAGCATTTCGGCCACGCCAAGGAATTCCAGATCTACGAGGTCGGCCCAAGCGGCGCCAAGTTCGTCGGCCACCGCCGCGTCGACCAGTATTGCGAAGGCGGCTCCGGGGACGTCGACACGCTGGACGGCGTGCTGGCGGCGATCAACGACTGCACCGCGGTGTTCGTCGCCAAGATCGGCGGCTGCCCGTCCAAGTCACTGGCAGAGGCCGGGATCGAGCCGGTCGACCGCTTCGCCTTCGATTACATCGAGGAATCGGCGCTGGCCTACTTCAAGGACTACGCCGAGCGCCTTGGCCAGGGCGTCGTCCAGTCCCGCGCCGGCCAGGACGCGGTGATCCGCACCGGGGCGCTGACCGCGCGCCGCGCCTGATCTCCTTTCATTCTTCCCCTTTTCCCCTCCACAGCCATCCCATCACCGAAGGAGAGAGCCATGGCCTACAAGATCAAGTCCGCCGAATGCACCGTCTGCGGCGCCTGCGAGGCCGAGTGCCCGAACATCGCCATCAGCCTTAAGAAGGGCACCTACGTCATCGACCCGGCCAAATGCACCGAATGCCAGGGCCAGTTCGACAGTCCGCAATGCGCCGCCGTCTGCCCGGCCGACTGCTGCGTCCCGGCGTGATGAACTGATCCCCTCTCCTTCAGGGGAGAGGGGAAACCCAGGAGCACCGCGCGATGCTGGACGAGGTGGATGAGGACTGGCTCGCCCGCCGCTACTACGGCGGGGATCTGCCGCCCGAGGCGGAACGCTGCCTGCATCTGGCCGCCGCCAGCTATGCCGACAGCGGGGCGGCGCTCGCCCATCTCGCCCGCGCGGCGGAGGTGGCCCCCGGTCATCGCCTCGTCGATCTCGGCCATTACAAGTTCCACTTCTACAAGGCCAATCTCGATCAGGCGCTGGTCTATGGCGAGCGCATGATCGGCCACGCCATGGTCTCTCTCGGCATCAACCACGCCGACTGGCGCAGCGTCACCCCGGCCACCGCCGATTTCCGCGGGCTGGAACCGGCCCCCCGCCTGTTCCTGTTCGCCTTGGTCGCCATCGGCTACCTGCTGCTGCGCACCGGCCGGCTCGAGTCCGGGAGGGAGGCGCTGAACAAGGTCCGCGACCTCGACCCCGACGACCGCTTCGGCGCCGCCCGCCTGATCGCCGTCGCCGACCGGCATGAACAAGAGAACGAGCTTGAGGAGGCCGGCGCATGAGCGACGACATCCTCGAATCCCTGGATTGGCGCGGCGAGCCGGTGGACTGCGCCACCTGCGCCCATCGCGACCGCCGGCTCGCCCTGGAAACCACTGCCCTGACCCCCGGCGGCAATCTGCCCGGCCACTGCCTGCCGATGAAGACCTGCGTGCAGGACCGTTATGCCAAGCGCATCCAGCGCTTCTTCGAATGGAACCCGGACCTCGCCGCCGGCCATCTCGACCATCCCTATTTCGAGGTTCGGGCCAACGCCGCGCGCTTCGCCCCGATCTTCCAGCTTCCCCGCCTGATGAACGACCCGGACGAGACGGTCCGCTCTGTCCTCGCCCGTCGCCTGCCGCGCCGGCTGCTGCTGAAGCTGCGCGACGATCCCGACCGCGAGGTGCGGATCGCCGTCGCCAGCCGGCTGGAGGACGCCGACCTCGCCCCGCTGATGCGCGATGCCGACTGTTCCGTGCGGCTTCGCGTGGTGCGGCGGATCCCCGACGGCATGCTGCCGGCGATGATGCATGACGAGGATCCGGAGGTGCGGGTGGAGGTCGCCCGCCGCCTCGCCATGGACTGGCTGCCCAGCCTCGCCTGGGATGACAGCCCCCGGGTGCGGCTGGTGGTGGCGCAGCGGCTGCCGGCGTCGAAGCTGCACATCCTGCTGCAGGATGCCGACTGGATGGTCCGCCTCGCCGTCGCCGGGCATATCGACGCCGGACAGCTGGGGCCCTTGCTCGACGATCCGGAGGACGAGGTGCGCGCCATCGCCCGCCAGCGCGCCGCCGGCCTCGCCATCGCCAACGACCTTCCGCCGCTGTAGCGGCCTCTCAACCGACGGAGCGCCAGCGCCATGACCGAAGCCGACACCGCCGCACCATACCGCCGCGAACGCGCCCGCAGCGCCGAGGATGCCAACGAGCTGGTCGGCCCGCCGGTGCTGGAACAGGGATTCAAGGTCAAGGCCCTGCGCGACGTGCGCAACGACGGCACCTATCCCGGCCGGCCGGTCGGCGACTTCCTGATCCGCGAAGGGGATGTCGGCTACGTCATCTCCGTCGGGACCTATTTGCAGATGTATTACATCTACTCCGTTGATTTTTATGAGAAGCGGGTCGTCGTCGGCATGCGTGCGCGCGAGCTGGAGGTGATCGACGCCCATTGCAACGACCCGCAGTAGCCCCCGTCCGATCCCCTGCCCCAACTCTTTAGGAGCCTCGCGATGTCCGACGTCGAAGCCGCCGCCAAGCCCGGTTTCATCCCGCCGCGCGAACCGCTGTACGACTGGGGCCTGCGGGTCACGGTGCAGGACGACCTGTTCAACGACGGCAGCCACCCGCAGGTGCCGGACGGCGCGCTGCTGGCGCCGAAGGGCACGCCCGGCGTGATCGTCCGCGTCGGCCGCACCGAGGAAGGCAGCTTGCCGGTCTATCTGGTGGAGTTCCCCGGCGGCACCGTCGTCGGCTGCCTGGAGGAAGAGATCCTCCCGGCCGACGGATCGCGGCGCGGCGTGCCCGGAATGATGTGATTGGGGGTGATATGATGACCATCTACCTCGACAACAACGCCACCACCGCCCTGGCGCCCGAAGTGCGCGAAGCGATGCTGCCGCACCTGTTCGGGGAATTCGCCAACCCGTCCAGCCCCCATTCCGCCGGCATGGCCGCCCGCCGGGCGGTCAGCGAGGCCAAGGCCCAGGTGGCAGCGCTGATCGGCGCCAAGCCGGCCGATCTGGTGATGACCGGCAGCGCCACCGAGGCGACCCACGCCGCCATCCTCGGCGCTTTGCGCGTGATCGAGGAGACCGACCACCAGCGCGACCACATCGTCACCACCGCGGTGGAGCATCCGGCGGTGCTGGCCCTGTTCGACGACCTGCGCCAGCGCGGCTGGCGCGTCACCATCCTGCCGGTGAACCGCGACGGCCTGCCCTCGCTGGTCGACCTCGCCGCCGTGGTGACGGAGGCGACCGCGCTGGTCTCCATGATGTGGGCGAACAACGAGACCGGCGCGCTGATGCCGGTGGAAGGGGCGTCGGCCATCGCCCACGCCCACGGCGCGCTGTTCCACAGCGACGCGGTGCAGGCGGCGGGCCGGGTGCCGGTCGATTGCGGCATCGCCGATTACCTGACGCTGTCCGCCCACAAGATGCACGGGCCGAAAGGGGTCGGCGCGCTCTATGTCCGCAAGGGCGCGCCCTTCCACGCCCTGATCCACGGCCATCAGGAACGCCGCCGCCGTGGCGGGACGGAGAATGTGCCGGGCATCGTCGGCTTCGGCGCCGCCGCCTCGCTGGCATCGCTGTGGCTGGACGAGGCCGACCTGACCGCCTTCCTGCGCGACCGGCTGGAACAAGGCATCCTCGCCCGCTGGCCCGGCGCGGTGGTGAACGGCGCCGGTGCCGCCCGGCTGCCCAACACCAGCAACATCCGCTTCGCCGATGGCCGCGGCCACCCGGTGGAGGCGGAGGAACTGCTGATGCGGCTGGACCGCGCCGGCATCGCCGTATCGATGGGGGCCGCCTGCTCTTCCGGCGGCAACGAGCCGAGCCATGTGCTGACCGCCATGGGGCTGAGCGGTGCGCAGGCCGCCGCCAGCCTGCGCTTCTCGCTGAGCCGCTACACCACCGCGGCGGAGGTGGACGCCGTCCTGTCGGAGCTGCCGGCCCTGCATGCCCGGCTGGTCGCCGCTTGAAAGAAAAGATAATTACAACAACAGGATGGAGTTTCCGCGATGAAGGTGATGATCCGCAAGGCATCCGAGCAATACACGATCTACGTCGCCAAGAAGGACCTGGAGGAACCCATCGTCGAGATGGAGCATCCGGGCCTGTGGGGCGGCTGGGTCAAGGTCGCCAACGGCTGGACGCTCGATCTGCCGGAGATGCCGGCGGAAACCCGCCTGCCGATCACCGTCGAGGCCAAGAAACGCGGAACGGAGTGATGCCCATGGCTCTGTCTCCCGAGCGTATCGACAGCATCGCGACGCTGGCCGGCCGGCTGTTCGCCGGGGGCGGCAAGCTCGACGCGGTAGTCCGCGGCGTACGCGAGGCCAACCCGGATCTGAAGACCGTCACCGGCGCCATGGCCGCGGTGATGGCCGAGGATCCCTTCCGGGAAGAGGCGGGCTTCGACCTGCATCTGGTGGATGGCAACAACCACTGCTGGCTCATCACCGACAAGCCGGAGCTTGCCACCGGCGTCGTGATCGCCCAACGGGACGAGGACGAGTGAATGAGCGAAGCCGCCGCAGCATGGGAACCCACAGCCCACGACGATGACGGGGTGGACGACTACATCCCGTTGACCGATCCGGACATCTCCGGTGCCGAGGTCGAGATGCTCGGCCGCCTACTGTCCTCGGGGGCCCTGAGCGACGGGCGGATGGTGCGGGCGTTCGAGGATGCCTTCGCCGCCTATGTCGGCCGCGATCATGCGGTGGCGGTCTCAAGCGGCACGGTGGCGACCCTGCTGATGCTGAAGGGCTTCGGCATCGGCGAGGGGGACGAGGTGCTGTGCAGCCCCTTCGGCTGGCATCAGATCCAGCATGCGGTGGCGCTGTCCGGCGCAACGCCGGTGCTGGTCGACATCGATTACTGGCAGCACACCATCAATCCGGAAAAGGCGGCGGGACAGGTCACGCCGAAGACCAAGGCGATCCTGGCCGCCAACGTCAACGGCCACCCCGCCCATTGGGACGAGCTGCGCGCGCTGGCCGACGCCAAGGGCCTGCTGCTGCTGGAGGATTCCACCGAGGCCATCGGCTCGACCTACAGGGGGCGGATGGTCGGCACCTTCGGGGACGCGGCGGTGTTCGACTTTTCCGAGCCCGGTATCCTGCTGGCCGGTGAAGGCGGCATGATCGTCACCGACGACCGCGACCTCGCCCACCGGCTGCGCTACATGCGGCGGCGCGAGACGGAACACCGCAACACGGTGGTCATCACCCGCACCTTGCCCTGGCAGGCGGGGATGAGCGACCTGAACGCGGCACTGGCCCTGGTGCAGCTGAAGCGCCTGCCGGAGATCCTGACCCGCCGCAATCTGGTGATCGCCTATTACGATGCGGCGATGGCGAGCTTCGAGGGGATCAAGCCGCCCTATCGCGGGCCGGGGGCGGAGGTGGTCAACCCGATGGTCTACTGCGTCCATCTCGGCACCCGCTTCAGCGCGTCGGGGCGCCGCTCGATCATCGAGGATCTGGACACCCACGACATCGACGCCAGCGACTACGGCCAGCCGCTGCACACCCAGCAATATTACATCGAAGCGCTGGGCGAGGACCGGGCCGGCCGCAGCGCCTGTCCGGTCTGCACCAAGACGGCCGACCGCGTGCTGGCCCTGCCGCTGCACCGCAAGATCACCCGCGACCAGGTCGCCTTCATCGTGGAAACGCTGAAGGACGCCAGCGTCAACACCGGGGCCGGCGCCGCGATCTATCTCTGAGAACGAACGGGAGAGGCCTTCCATGACCGTCACCACGCTTGCAACCGATCCCGACGCCGTCACGGTTCCGGACGCCGCGGCGGCGCTGGCCGACATCGCCGCAGCGCTGGCGGCACGGCAGGTGGTGCCCTATCTCGGCCCCGGCGCCTTCGCCCTGCTGCCGCCCGAGCAATGCCCGATCCCGCGCAATTCGGCGGAGCTGGTGCAGCGCCTGAACGCCAAAGTCGCCGCCCCCGGCCGAATCCGCTCCAGCCTGACAGCGGTCGCCCAGTTCATCGAGACGCGCAAGCACCGCAAGACGCTGGAGACCATCCTCAACGAGATCTTCCGCCAGACCGTGCCGCCGACCGCGGTGCATGCCCTGCTGGCGGCGATCCCGGCCCCGCCGCTGCTGGTCGACGTCTGGTACGACACCGTTCTGGACAGCCTGCTGAGCGCTGCCGCCGACCGGACCTGGGGCCAGATCCAGGGGGTTTCGCACCCGCAATCGACCGGAGAGTGGGTGCGCTACTACGCCCCCGACGGCGCCGAGACGACGGCCGAGGCTGCCGCCGGCTGGGACACCGTGCTGTACAAACCGTCGGGCGCGGCGACGCCGGCCGGCAACTACCTGATCTCCGACAGCGATTATGTCGAGATCCTGACGGAGATCGACATCCAGACCCCGATCCCCGCCATCGTCCAGGAGCGCCGTGCCGGCCGGCATTTCCTGTTCCTGGGCTGCCGCTTCGACCAGGAGATCCAGCGCACCTTCGCCCGCCAGATCGCCAAGCGTTCCTCCGACAGCCATTGGGCGGTGATCCCCGGCGCGCTGTCGAAGAACGAGGCGCGCTTCCTGGCCTTGCATGGCATCAAGCGGATCGACATGACGCTGGAGGAGGCGGTGGACGGCTTGCGGGCACGGGTGTGAGAGGGGTCTTGGGGGATGGGTCGGCTGGCGGATGCCCGCCTACCCCCAAAGAGGCGGCATCGCAGCGCAACACACCTACCCTCCGTCCGTTATCTCGCGAAACGGATGGAGCGTGCCGGAATGGTGACGAAGAGCGGCCCCGCTTTGGCCGCGGCATTTGCGACCCTGCTGCTGACCGCGCCGGCGACCCTGTCGGTGGCGAAGGCGCAGGAAACCACCCCTCCCCCCGGCGACGAGCCTGCGACCTCCGGCCCCGCCATCGGGTTCTGGATCGACAACGACCTGTTCGGCGGCGGGACCGACCGCTATTACACCAACGGTTTCCAGTTCTATTACTTCTCCGGCGCGCGGCCGACCTACGGCAACATCGACTGGCTGGCGAACCTCGTGCCCTGGATCGAGCCGGGCGGGGTGCGGCGCTACGGCTTCGCCTTCGGCCAGAACATCTACACGCCGAGCGACCTGACCGCCCGCAACCCGAATCCGAAGGACCGGCCCTATGCCGGCTGGCTCTATGGCCGGGTGTCGGTGCTGAACGAGGCGCCGACGGCGGTCGACCGCATCGACCTCGACCTCGGCATGGTCGGCCCGGCCTCCCTGGCCGAGCAGACGCAGAAGGCGGTCCACAAGATCGTCGATGGCGCCACCTACCCGGAGGGCTGGAACTACCAGCTGCATGACGAGCCGGGCGTGGTGCTCAGCTACGAGCATGTCTGGCGCGACGAGAAGCCCAACGACCTCGGCCCGCTGGAATGGGACTTCAGTCCCCATGTCGCCGGCAGCCTGGGCAACGTGCTGACCTTCGCCGCGGCCGGCGCGACCGTCCGGCTGGGCGACAACATGCCGCCGCCGGTGGGCGCGCTGGTGACGCGCCCGACCGCCAGCCTGCCCTATCAGGACAACCCCTATTCGGAGCGGCCGGGGCGCTTCTCCTGGTACGTCTACGCCAGCGCCGAGGGACGGGCGGTGGCGCGCAACATCTTCCTCGACGGCAACAGCTTCCGCGACAGCCGGTCGGTGACCAAGCACCCGCTGGTCGGCAGCATGCAGGCCGGCCTGACGCTGCGCTACGGCCGCTATGGCCTGACCTATGCCCAGACCTTGCAGACGCCGGAATTCCGCGGCCAGAAATCGCTGACCAACTACGGGTCCCTGCGTCTGTCGGTCCAGTTCTGAGGCGTCAGAGGAAGGGCAGCGGAAGGACCAGCGTGAAGCCGTCCACCGTCATCAGCACGCCGACCACCGCCAGCGCCCGGCTCGCCCACAGGATGAAGCCCCAGTTGGTGATGGCGAAGACCGACGCCAGCACGATGGCCAGCTGCAGCATGCCCTCGGCAAAGTCGAAATAGGGGTCCTGGGCCGCGGCATGGTCACGCCGCTCCTCCGCCGCCTTGGCCTTGGCCACCAAGTCCTTGCGGCTGTTCTTGCCCTCGTCGGCCTCCATGCGGTCGGCCTGCTGGCGGTATTCGGCGGAGCGCTTCATCGCCTTGGCCTGCGCCTCCGCCGGCATGCCGGCGGACAGGAGTTCAAGCTCGTCGGCGGCAAGACGCAGGCTGATCTGGCGCTGGGTCTTGGCCTGATAATAGGCGAAGCTGTCCGACGCCTCGATGGCGCTGGCCATCAGCTCCTTGCCGGCGTTGGAACCGGCGACGCTGACGATGGCCAGTACCGCGGCCAGGAAGGAGATGTAGATGGCCGTGGACATGTTCACCGCATGGCCGCCGTCCTCCGGTTCCTCGGAATGATGCCCGCCCTTGGCCTTGTGCTTGGCCCGCTCCCGCTCATGGGCTTCGTCGATCAGCTCCTTGACCTCGGTCGCTTCCATGGTCCGCTCCTCCTCCGCTCGGTCCTTCCGCCGAAGGGCGGATGCCAAAAGAGGTAGCGAAACACTCGACAAGAGGAAAGCCCCGCTCGCGCCCCAAAACCGCGGACCGTGCGATGTCACCGCCGGAGCCGCGCAAATGAATGGGCCGGACAGGCGGGGCGAACAGGCGGGATGGCGCATCCGGATCCCCTGCAGGCCTACATTCGCCCCTTTCATGGGCGCGCGGTTCGGGCTATGTCAGGGGGCATGAACCAGTTCGCACGCTTGGCGATCGAGGCCGGCCCGCTCGCCGCCTTCTTCGTCGCCAATTCCCAGGCCGGCATCATGACCGGCACTGCGGTCTTCATGGTCGCCATCACCATCGCGCTCGCGGTGTCCTGGCGGTTGGAACGCCGTATCCCGATCATGCCGGTGGTCGGCGCCGGGTTCGTGCTGCTGTTCGGCGGCCTGACGCTGTGGCTGCAGGACGACCTGTTCATCAAGATCAAGCCGACCCTGGTCAACCTGCTGTTCGCCATCGTGCTGTTCGTCGCCCATGTGACGCGCCGCAACGTGATGAAGCGCCTGCTGGGCACGGTGCTGAACCTGTCGGAGGACGGGTGGCGCACGCTCGGCATCCGCTGGGCATGGTTCTTCCTGCTGCTGGCCGTGCTGAACGAACTGGTATGGCGGAACTTCGCCACCGACGCGTGGGTCAACTTCAAGGTGTTCGGCATCATGCCGCTGACCCTGCTGTTCAGCGCCTTCCAGGCGCCGCTGATCATGCGCCACCAGTTGCCGGACGAGCCGGCGGAGAGCGGCCCGGCGGCCTGATGGCTCCGCCTTTGTCACGGCTCCGCGGCAGACCCCTCTTGTGCGGCGCGGAAGGGGCACTCACATTGGTGGCGACCGCGACGACGTCCGCTCCGACCGAATTTTAGAGGTATTGATCGATGGGCAGTTTCAGCATCTGGCACTGGATGATCGTTCTGGTCATCGTGCTTCTCCTGTTCGGCGCCGGCAAGCTCCCCAACGTGATGGGCGACATCGCCAAGGGCGTGAAGGCCTTCAAGTCCGGACTGAAGGACGAGGACGAGGCCCCGCCGCCCGCCGCGACCGCCGCCCAGACCCCTCCTGCCGCGATCAACCCGGCGCCTGCCCAACCCGCAGCCACCCAGCCTGCGGCAGCCCAGCCCACGGCGCCGCAGCCGGCATCGACCACGACCGCCCAGCCGGTCGATCCGACCCGGCCGCCTCAGGGCTGACGCTGCTTTTTTCTACCGCCCGTCCGCCGGGCGGGGCCGCATGGCGGTTTGATGGGGCGGCAAAATACGATAAAGAGAAGGGGCTTTCCGCAGCCGGTCCGTGTTCCGCGGCTCCGGCGACCGGAAGCCCCCTTTTTCTGCATTCAGCCGGCCCGCCATGACGGGCAAGCGCAGGTCGACTGTGACGCTCAAGCCACCGCCCCGGCGGGCTCCCACCCTGACGACACCGACTTCCAAGGACGAGATGAAGGCCAACGGCAAATCTTCCGAGACTCCGCCGCCGGAGAACGAGGACATCGCCAAGCTGCTTCGCGCCTTGAACGAGGATCTGCGGGCCGACCCGCAGGACGACGTGGAGTATGAGGAGGAGGAAGAGCCGGCGGGCCGCGGACGCCTGCCGCTGGGCAAGATCGCTCTCGCCCTGGTGGCCGCCGGCGGCATCGCCGTCGGCGTGGTGTATCTCGGGTCGGGCGACCCGGCGCCGGTGACGACGGCCGCGAACGGTTCGGCGCCGATGGTGCCCGCCCCGGCGATCACCCGCGCCCCATCCAGCCAGACACCCGCCAACCCGGCCCCCGCCACACCGGCGCCAACAGCTGCGGCGCCGACTGCTGCGGCACCGGCCGCCACGCCGCCGGCCGCAGCGATGCAGGCGCCGCCCGCCCAAACGCCGCCGGTCCAGACGCCGACCGTCCAGACGGCACCTTCCGCAGCACCGCCGCCGCCGGTCGCCGCCCTGCCGGCAAGCCCGCCGCCGGTCCTGAAGGTGCCGGAACCGCCGTCCGTTCCGGCCACCGCTCCCGCCGCGGCTCCCAAGCCCCGCGCCACCGCTCCGTCCGAAGGCGCGCCGAGCGCTCCCACCGTGTCGGCCGCCCAGAAACCGGAGCCGCCGGCGGATACTGGTTCGCTTCAGTCGATGCTGGCGCCGCCCAAGGATGCGGCCAAGCGTCCGCCCGCCGCGACCGCGACCCCAGCAGCCCCGGCGGCTCATCCGGCCGCGCCGCCACAGGCGTCCGCCGGCACTGGCGAGCCGAAGCCGGCCGCCAAGGCCGCCACCCCGTCCGCGCCGCCTCCGGCCGGGCGCTACACCGTGCAGGTCGGCAGCTTCTCGGTGACGGCGAACGCCGATTCGCTGGCTCAACGGCTGCAAGGCAACGGGTTCCAGGCCTATACGGTGGACTGGACCGACAGTTCCAGCCGGTCCTGGCGCGCGGTCCGCGTCGGCGGTTACCCCGATCCGGTCGCCGCCAAGCGGGAGGCCGAGCAGTTGAAATCGAAGATGGGGCTCAACCCGGTCGTCGTGACCACCCGCTGATCCCCAGCCGGACCGGCGACGGCACCCGACCGGTTCTAGCCCCTGCGACATGGTGTCATCCGAACGAAAGCCCGGTGGCGACATTTGGTCGCAGCCGGGCTTTTTCTTTCGCCCCCTGCCCCGTTCTTTGGTCGGGGGAGCCGGGAGTGCCGCTTGATCCCCGCTTCTTTTTGCTCGTACCATGGACATTCCAGGGCACGAATGCATCGCCCCGGCCACAGATTGGGAAGCCGGCAGAAGACCGGCACACCGGAGGACGTTCCGCCATGAAGCCGACCATCCTGGTTGTCGACGACGAACCCAGCATCGTCCTGTCGCTCCAGGTCCTCATGCAGCGCGCCGGGTTCGACGTGCGCATCGCCCGCGACGGCGACGAGGCGCTGCGCTCGGTGGAGAATTTCACCCCCGACCTGATCCTGCTCGACGCCATGATGCCGAAGCGGGACGGCTTCGACGTCTGCCAGACGCTGCGGACCAATCCGGCCTGCAAATCCCTGCCCATCATCATGCTGACGGCGCGGAGCCGCGACGTCGAACGACAGAAGGGGCTGGCGTTGGGCGCCACCGACTACATCACCAAGCCCTTCTCCACCCGGGACCTGCTGACCACCGTCCGCCGCCATCTGGGCCTGCCCGCAACCGGCGGCACGGAGACGGCGCCATGACCGTCCCGGCGCTGGACGCGCCGCGGTCGGACCGGAAAGGCGGCGGCACGCCGTCGCCCGACTCGCTTCCCCGGCGCATGATTCCGCTGGCCTTCCGCACCGCCGGCATCGGTCTGGTGGTGATGGCGGTCGGGCTGGCGGCTGCGGTGCGCGGGTCGGACGCGTCGGACCCGCTGCTGACCTATGCCGTGGTGATGGCGGCGGCCTGCGCCGCCGCGGTATGGGGGCTGTGGCTGGCGGTCGACCGCTACCTGCTGCGCGCCGCCGAAACCCTGAGCCGCGAGGCCGGGCTGATCGCCCACGGCAATGCGGAGGGGGCGGTCGGCGGCCGGGTTCCGCTGGCCCGCTACGGCGATCTGCTGCCCATCGCGCGCGCGGTGAACGATCTGTCGGACAAGCTGGCCCAAGTCCGCCGCGACATCGCCCGCGCCGTCGCCGACTCCACCGCCAAGGCGGAGGAGCAGAAGACCCAGCTCGCCGCCGTCCTGCGCGACCTGCATGAGGGCGTCCTGGTCTGCAACACCAGGCACCAGATCCTGCTCTACAACCAGACCGCCCTTGACATCCTGCACCTGACCGGGGAATTGGGGCTAGGCCGGTCGCTCTTGCATTTCGTGGTGGCGGAGCCGGTGACCCACACGCTGGAACGGCTCTCCCTGCGCGTCCGCGAAGGGCGGCACGTCAACCATGAGCACGGCACCACGGCCCAGTTCGTCGGCGCCACCACCGATGGCCGCATCCTGCTGGAAGGCCGGATGAGCGCCATTCTGCAAGACTCCGATCCGGCATCGGGCGAGCAACAAGCCATCACCGGTCCAGCCATCACCGGCTACGTGCTGACCCTGTCCGACGCCACCAGCGAACTGGCGGCGCTCGGCCAGCGCGACGCCCTGCTGCGCGAGGCGACGGAGGGGTTCCGCGCACCCATCGCCAACCTGCGTGCGGCGGTGGAAACACTGTACGACGCCCCCGACCTTGGCCCCGGCGACCGCGCCGCCTTCGAGAGCGCGATGCTGGAATCCTGCGACAGCCTCTCGCAAAGGCTGGAGCGGGTGACCAACGCCTACCGCAACGTCGTCACCGGCAGCTGGCCGATGAGCGACATCCATTCCAACAACCTCATCAATCTCGTGGCCCACCGGGTGGGAGCGGAGTCCGCCACCACCGTGACCCTCACCGGCCTGCCGCAATGGGTGCATGGCGACAGCCACGGCCTCGTCCTGCTGTTCGCCTATCTGATCGGCCGGGTGCAGGCGCTGACCGGCGCCACCGCCTTCGACCTGGAAGCCGCCGGTCCGAAGGATGGCGACCGCTGGGTCTATCTCGACCTCGTCTGGCAGGGACCGCCGGTGTCCAGCGCCATGCTGGACGGGTGGCTGGACCAGACGCTGCCCGGCGGGTTGGGCGGCCTCAGCGCCGGTGACGTGCTGCAACATCACCGCAGCACCGCCTGGAGCGAGCCGCTGCCCGCCAACTTGTCCAATGACCTGCCCGATGCCCCGCCCGGCGAAAGCACCGCCGCCCGTGCCCGGCTGCGTGTGCCGCTGCCGCCGGCGCAGTCGCCACGCAGATCCCAACCGCGCCCACGAGCCGGCGCCCGGCCGGAATTCTTCGATTTCGGGCTGCTGCACCAGCCGCTGGCGACCAGCGAGCTTGGCCGTACACCGCTGGACCGGCTGCATTATGTCGTGTTCGACACCGAAACCACCGGTCTGTCGCCCAGCACCGGCGACGAGATCATCCAGATCGCCGCGGTCCGCATTGTCGGCGGGCGCATCCTGACCGGTGAGACCTTCAACACGCTGGTCGATCCGAAGCGACCGATCCCGCCTGAGTCGATCCCCTTCCACGGCATCACCGACGGGATGGTGGCGGGCAAGCCGACTGTCGGCGCCGTGCTGCCGCAGTTCCGCAGTTTCGTCTCCGGCGCGGTGCTGGTGGCGCACAATGCCGCCTTCGACCTGAAATTCCTGAAGATGAAGGAACGGGCGGCGGGAGTGGCCTTCGACTGTCCGGTGCTGGATACCATGCTGCTGTCGCGCATGCTTCTGGGCAATGACGGCGACCACACGCTGGACGGCATCGCCGAACGGCTCGGCATCGAGGTGGTCGATCGTCACACCGCGCTGGGTGACAGCCTGGTCACCGCCGCGGTGTTCCTGCGGATGATCGAGATGCTGCGCGAACGTGACGTGCGGACGCTGGACGACGCCATCCGAGGCGCCAACATCCTGGTCGAACTCGCTGCCCGGGAGCGCGCCTTTTGAGCGCGGCCAAAGGAGACGCGGGCCGTGATCCGGGTTCCGCCCGCTACCGCGACCGGATGATCGGCCTGTTCCTGCTGGCGGCTGCACTGTTCAACCCGCCGCTGCTCGGCCTGTTCGGGGTCGAGGGTAAGATCCTGGGCGTGCCACTGCTCTATGGCTGGGTGTTCGGCCTCTGGGCGGCGGTGATCGCGCTGGCCGCGCTCGCCGGCCGGACGCGGTAGGGGGCACGCATGGAGGTCGGACTGGATTGGGCCGCCGTCCTGATCGCCGCCCTCGCCTATCTCTCCGCCTTGTTCGCCATCGCCCATTGGGCCGACCGGCGGGAGGCGGCAGGACGCAGCGTCATCGCTTCCCCCACCGTCTTCGCCCTGTCGCTCGGGGTCTATTGCACGACCTGGACTTTCTATGGGTCGGTCGGTCGGGCGGCGACGCTGGGGATCGGCTTCCTGCCGGTCTATCTCGGCCCCACCCTGCTGATGCTGCTGGCGCCGCTGGTCCTGCGCAAGATCCTGCGGATCGCCAAGGTGCATCGCATCACCTCCATCGCCGATTTCCTGGCCAGCCGCTACGGCCGCAGCCCGCTGCTGGGTGGGCTGGTGGCGCTGACCGCCACCGTCGGCGTGACACCCTACATCGCCCTTCAATTGAAGGCCGTCGCCGTCAGCTTCGACGCGCTGACCGGCGGGACCGGGCTGGGGACGGCCACCGGGCCGTTCCTCGACCATGGGTTCCTGATCGCCGCGGTCATGGCCCTGTTCGCCATCGTCTTCGGCGCCCGCCAGATCGACGCCGCGGAGCACCATCCCGGCATGGTCGCCGCCATCGCGCTGGAATCGCTGGTGAAGCTGATCGCCTTCCTGGCGGTCGGGCTGTTCGTCGTCTGGGGCCTGCACGACGGGCTGGACAGCCTGTTCGGTGCCGCCGCCGCCCGCCCCGACCTCGCCCGCCTGATGGGCAGCGAGCCGGCTCTCGGCCATGCCGCAACGCCAGGGTTGTCCGGGGGCGGACCGTGGGGCGCCTGGGTCGCCACCACCATCCTGTCGGCGTCGGCGATGCTGTGCCTGCCGCGCCAGTTCCAGGTGATGGTGATCGAATCGGTGGACGAGCGCCATCTCAGCCGCGCGGTGTGGCTGTTCCCGCTCTACCTCCTGCTCATCAACCTGTTCGTGCTGCCGGTGGCGCTGTCGGGCCTGCTGACCTTCGGCGCCCGACTGGACCCGGACCTGTTCATGGTCGCCCTGCCCTTGAAAGGCGGGGCGGGATGGCTGGCCCTGCTCGCCTTCCTGGGCGGGCTGTCGGCGGCGGCGGGGATGATCGTGGTGGAGACGGTGGCGCTGTCCACGATGCTGTGCAACGACCTCGTGGTTCCGATCCTGCTGCGCACCCGGCGGCGGGCTCTGGCGCGGTCGGCCGATCTGGCGCCGCTGCTGCTGGCGGTCCGGCGCATCGCCATCGTGGCGATCCTGCTGTTCGGTTACGGCTATTTCCGGCTGGCGGGCTCGGCCTACGCACTGGTGTCGATCGGGCTGATCTCCTTCGCCGCGGTGGCGCAGTTCGCCCCGGCGCTGATCGGTGGGCTCTATTGGCGCGGCGCGACCCGGCGCGGCGCCATCGGCGGCGTGACGGCGGGGACTCTGGTCTGGGCCTATACCCTTCTGCTGCCCAGCTTCGCCCGGTCGGGCTGGCTGCCGGCCAGCTTCATCGCCGACGGGCCGTGGGGGATCGCCGCATTGCGGCCCTATGCCTTGTTTGGGCTGGAGGGCTGGGATTCGCTGGCCCATGCGCTGTTCTGGACCGCACTCGCCAACATCGGCACCTATGTCGGCCTGTCGCTGTTCGACCGGCCCGGTGCGGCTGAGCGGGCGCAGGCTGCCGCCTTTGTCGACATCTTCCAATCGGCGCCCGGCGCCGTCCGGCCACAAGGGGAGCAGCCGCCGGATTGGCGCAGCGCGGCCAGCGTCGGCGATCTCACCCGCGTGGTCGCGCGCTTCCTCGGTCCCCAGCGGGCCGAGCGGGCCTTCGCCGGCGCCGATCCGGACGAGCGGGCGGGGCCGGACCGGCTGCGGCTGGCCGAACGGCTGCTGGCCGGGGCGATCGGCGGGGCTTCCGCCCGCGTCGCGCTCGCCTCCTCCGTCCCGGCCGGGGCGGTGGAGACGGTGGAGCTTCTGCGCATGCTGGACGAGACCAGCGACGTCATCGCCCACAGCCGCGAACTGGAACGCAAAACCGCGGAGCTGGAACGCGCCACCGACGCCCTGCGCGCCGCCAACGAACGACTGACCGAACTGGACCGGTTGAAGGATGATTTCCTGTCCACCGTCACCCATGAGTTGCGCACGCCGCTGACCTCGATCCGGGCGCTGAGCGAGATCCTGCACGACGATCCCGATCTGGAGCCGGACCAGCGGCAGGAATTCCTGGCCGTCGTCATCAAGGAGAGCGAGCGGCTGACGCGCCTGATCAATCAGGTGCTCGACATGGCGAAGATCGAGGCCGGCGCGCTGGACTGGCGGATCGAGCCCATCGATGCCGGACAGACGCTGGCGCAGGCGGTCGCCGCCACGGAGGCCGTGTTCCTGGAACGCGGCATCGCCCTGTCGGTCGGGATTCCGGACCGGCTGCCGCTGGTGCGCGGCGACGTGGACCGGGTGATCCAGGTCGTCGTCAACCTGCTGTCCAACGCCGCCAAGTTCACCCCGTCCGGCGGCCGGACCCGTCTGGACGCGCGGCTTGAAGGTGGGAGCCTGCGAGTGACGGTGACCGACAGCGGTCCCGGCGTCGCAGCGAAGGACCGCGATCTCGTATTCGACCGCTTCCGCCAGTCCGGCGACACGCTGACCGGCAAGCCGGCCGGCACCGGCCTCGGGCTTGCCATCGCCAAGCGGATCGTCGAGCATCTGGGCGGCCGGATCGGGCTAGAGGATGCGCCGCCAGGACCGCTCGCCGAGTCGGGCAAGGGTGCGGCCTTCTGGTTCACGCTGCCGGTCGCCGACGGGGAACAGGAGCGTCGCCAACCCTGGATCGGCGGGATTGATTAGACACTGACAGTTTTCAATCGTCTGGCGGTGCCTCTCTCCCGTGCTATCCTCGCTGACACGCGCGCGTCACGGGAAACAGGGGGTTTTCGCTTGCGGTCCGGGCCAAGCCTGCGCCTGCCGAGGCATACAACCGGTGGGATTGCGTACACCACAACCCTTCCCGTACGGACGATGCGCGCTTATGGTGGGGCGCACGGATCGGGGTGCGATGCGGATCCGGCGGAACGGCCGGCCTGTCGGGCGGGTTGGCGGTAGGAAGGCGGGATGGGCAAGATACTGGTTGTCGACGACGAGCGGGACGTCCAGACGCTGATCATGCAGCGTTTCCGCCGCGCCGTCCGCGCCGGCGAACTGGAATTCCTGTTCGCCCATGATGGGCAGGAAGCGCTGGCGACGTTACGCGACCGGCCCGATATCGACATGGTGCTGAGCGACATCAACATGCCCGGCATGGATGGGCTGACCCTGCTGGACCACCTGCCGCAGGTGAATTCCGATATCCGCGCGGTCATGGTGTCGGCCTATGGCGACCTGGGCAATGTCCGTGCGGCGATGAACCGCGGCGCTTTCGACTTCATCATCAAGCCCATCGACTTCGCCGACCTGGAAGCCACCATCCATAAGACGCTGGAAGCCTGCCGTGCCGTCCGCCGCCTGCGCGACGCCCTGCAGGAAACGCGCACGGCGGAAGCGGCGTCGCGCGCCCAGGCCGCCCGCCTGCGCCGGGTCCTGGACGGCAGCCCGATCGGGGTGGCGATCATCACCGAAGCCGGCGAGCTGCTCTATTGCAACCAGCGCTGCACCGACCTGTTCGGCGTGCCTGCCGACGCGCTTCAGCAGCGCTGCGCGCCCACCCTGTTCAGCCATGTCCGGAACCGGCTGCCGGACCGGGCGTCCGGGATGGGAGCCTTGTCTGCTTCGGACGAGATCCATTGCGTCCGCGAGGATGGGCGGACGGTGTGGATGGCGATGTCCGTCGATCGCACCACCTACGAAAACCAGCCGGTCTTCATCGTCTGGCTCTATGACATCACCGAACGCAAGGTGCAGGCGGAAGCCCTGCGCCGTGCCAAGGATTCGGCCGAACAGGCGCTGACCGATCTGGAACGCATGCAGGCCGACCTGATCCGGGCGGAGAAGATGGCGGTGATCGCCCAGCTGATCGCCGCGGTCGCGCATGAGATCAACACCCCCGTCGGCATTGCGCTGACCGCCGCCACCCATCTGCAGGCAGCGTCGGAAACGATCATTCTGACCTTCAAGGGCGGCCAGCTGCGCAAGAGCGATTTCCAGGATTATGTCGGGACCGCCAGCGAGGTCTCCACCTTGCTGGTCGCCAACATCGAACGCGCAGCCGCGTTGATCCAGAGCCTGAAGCTGGTGACGGAGGGCAAGGCCAGTTCACCCCGCAGCCGCGTCGGCCTGCGCGATTACCTGTCGGACATTGTGCTGGCGGTACAGGTGCAGCCGGCTGCCGCCGGCCATGAGCTGGCGCTGGAATGCCCGGACGGACTGGCGCTCGATACCTATCCCGGCGCGTTGACCGAGGTGCTGCTGGCACTGCTGACCAACGCCTTCGCCCACGCTTTCGGGGCGGAGCCTTCCGTGGGAGCCAGCGAGCCGCAGGACGATGCCGTCCGCCGACCCGGCAAGGTCACGGTTTCGGTGCGGATGCTGGGCGAGGAGCGGGTGGAACTGCGCGTGTCCGACAACGGCCGCGGCATCCCTCCCGACATCCAGCCACGGCTGTTCCAGCCCTTCACCACCACCCGCCGCGGCGCCGGCAGCATGGGGCTGGGGCTCTATGCCGTGTTCAATCTGGTGACCGGCAAGCTCGGCGGCGAGATCGACATCGACAGCGAACCCGGCCGGGGAACCTGCGTGATCCTGCGGCTGCCGCTGGATGCCCCCTGACCCTTCCGGATCGGCCGACAGAGACCTGCGGACGACATCTTCGGGATGCCTTCATGGACGACAAAGCCGATCTGCTGCGAGCCCTGCCCCCGCTGTCGTCCTATTCCCCGGAGGAATCGGTCGCGGCCTCGCTTGTACGGGCGCAACGCTACCACGACCAGCTGGTCGCGGCGATGCCAGGCTTGATCGTCCATCGCGACGGCGTGATCCTGCATTGCAGCGGCACGCTTGCCCGCCTGCTGGGCTACGAGTCGGTCGGACAGGTGATGGCCCTGCCCGACATCATGGCCCTCATTCCGGAAGACGCCCGGCTGGCGGAGCGCAACGCCTACGTCCGCTGCCTGCAGGGTCCGACCCAGTCGCTGGCCCGCCGGATCAAGCGCCACCGGGCCGATACCAGCATCCAGTGGTTCGACCAGCTGCTTGAACCGGTGGACTGGGGGGGCGCTCCCGCGGTGATGGAGATGCTGACCCAGATGCGCCCCGAAGCCGCCAATGCCGAGATCCCGCATCAGGGGCAACTGCTGCAGGCGGCCATCGATGCCATGCCCAATGGCGTGCTGATGCTGGACCGCGACCTGCGCCTGGAGGGCGCCAACAGCGAGTATTTCCGGCTTTGGGACTATCCTCCCGGCATGTTCCCGCCGGGGACTCCGGTGGCAGAGACCCTCCATTACAACCACCGGCGGGGCGATTACGGCGACGTCCCCTGCGAAGAGACCGTGGCGGAACTGTGCACCCGCTTTCTGGTCAAGGGCGTCATCAATTCCGAACGTCAGGTGCCTTCGAACGGCCGCATCCTGGACATCCGCACCGCGCCACGCGCCGACGGCGGTTACGTCATCACCCAGCACGACATCACCGACCGCAAGCGCATCGAGGACGAACTGCGGGAGGCCAAGGAGCGGGCCGAGGCGATCCTGAAGGAACTGCGCGAGACCCAGCAGCAATTGATCGTGCAGGAGAAGATGGCTTCGCTCGGCCAGCTGACCGCCGGCATCGCGCATGAGCTGAAGAACCCGCTGAACTTCGTCAACAACTTCGCCGAACTATCCGGCGAGTTGCTGGACGAGACGCTGGCACTGCTGGAACCGCTGAACGGTCATCTGGACGAGGCGACCCGCGCCGACGTGGATGATCTGGTCGACAGCCTGCAAAGCAACCTGCGCAAGATCGCCGACCATGGCCGCCGCGCCGACAACATCGTCAAGAGCATGCTGGCCCATTCACGCGGCGGCGGCGGCGAATGGCAGACCACCGACCTGAATGCCCTGGTGGAGGAGGCGCTGGCCCTGTCCTACCATGCCGTGCGCGCCCAGGACCGCAGTTTCAATGCGACGCTGGAGCGCCGATTCGACGCGGCGGTGGGCGAGGTGAAGCTGGTTCCGCAGGACATCTCGCGCGTGCTGGTGAATTTGTTCACAAACAGCTTTTACGCCGTCCGCAAACGGCAGTTGATCTGCGGCGATTCCACCTTCGAGCCGACGCTGGCAATCACAACCGAAGCGCGAGGAACGGACGTATCGATAAAGGTCCGTGACAATGGTATCGGCATGCCTCCCGCAGTGATGGAGAAACTATTCACGCCGTTTTTCACTACAAAGCCCACAGGCGAAGGAACCGGGTTAGGCCTTTCACTCAGCTACGACATCGTGGTACATCAGCACAGGGGCCGTTTCGACGTATCCAGCATCGAAAACGAGCATGCCGAGTTTACGATCACGCTGCCACGTACCGTGACGGCCATGTCGCTAGGGGAGCGCCGAAAGACATGACCCTGGGAATCCTCGTCGTCGATGACGAACCCGATATCGAGGATCTGTTCCGGCAACGCTTTCGCGCAGAATTGCGCCGCGGCGAACTGGCGCTTCACTTTGCCTCTTCTGGGGAGGAGGCACTCAAAAGCTTGAACACCGGCCTGCAACCGGAAGCTGTTCTTGTCCTCAGCGATATCAATATGCCGGGAATGAGCGGTCTCGACTTCCTCCAGCGCCTTCGCTCGGAAGCTCCGCATGTGCCGGTCATCATGGTCACTGCCTACAGCGACACTGAAAACCGGCGCCGCGCCCTGGACATCGGCGCGGTCGAGCTGGTGACGAAGCCCGTCGATTTCGTCGCCCTGAAGAAGCTGGTCCAGAACGTCATCGTCCAGAAGACGGCCGCCTGATCCCCTCCCCGCCGCGGCCGGCCGAATGCCGGTCCGATGATGGAAGAAGGGCCGGCTTCCGTCGAGGCCGGTCATCCCGCACAAACCGCCGCGATGTCGTTCAGCTCCGGCCGCGCGCCCGCCGAACAGGACGGGCAGTCCGGATCAACCGGAACCGCGATCTCGTTGAACTCGCCGCGCAGGCCGTCATAGAGCAGCAGCCGACCTGCCAGCGGCTCGCCAAGGCCGAGCAGCAGCTTGATCGTCTCGGCCGCCATGATGGTGCCGATCACCCCGGGCAGCACGCCCAGCACGCCGGCTTCGGCGCAGGACGGGGCGTATTCAGCCGGCGGCGGTTCGGGGAACAGGCAACGGTAGCAGGGCCTCAGACCCGGCACGGCACCACCGAACACCGACACCTGCCCCTCGAATCGGAAAATGGCACCATAGACGTTCGGCACGCCCAGCCGCAGGCAGGCGTCGTTGACCAGATAGCGCGTCGGCAGATTGTCGGACCCGTCGACCACCACATCATGCCCACCCAGCAGGTCCAGCACGTTGGCTGCCTCCAGCCTCGTGTCGTGCGACACCACTTCGATGGTCGGGTTGAGGTCGAGCAGGGCAGCGCGGCCACTCTCCACCTTGCGCTGGCCCAGCCGGCTTTCGGCATGCAGGATCTGGCGCTGAAGGTTGCTGCGCTCCACGCGGTCGTCGTCGATCAGGGTCAGGCGCCCCACCCCGGCGGCGGCAAGATAGAGTGCGATGGGGGAACCGAGTCCACCTGCGCCGATCAGGGCGACGCGGCTGCGCAGAAGCCTGTGCTGACCGGCCTCCCCCACCTCCGGCATGGTCAGGTGGCGGCGGTAGCGCTCGCGCTGGGCGGCGTCGAGCTGCGGCGGCACCTCGACCGGCAGTCCGGCGGCTTTCCAGGCGGAAAAACCGCCGGCGACCGACCGTACGTCCCCATAGCCCAATCTCAGCAGATCCTCCGCCGCGAACAGCGAACGGGTGCCGCCGGCGCACATCAACAGGAGAGGACGCGCGGGGTCGGGCGCCTTCTCCTCGATCCGCAGTTCCAGGAAGCCACGCGGCAGGCGCAGCGCTCCGGCCGGACTGCCGGTCGCCGTCTCCTCGTCCTCGCGAACATCGACCAGCAGGGCGCCGTCCCGCTGCAGGGCAACCGCGTCGGCGGCGGTCACTTCCGCGATGCGGGCACGCAGGTCGGCAAGGCGACGGTCCTTCAAGCTCATGACGCGACGCTCCTCATCCGCCCGCCAGGGCGACCATCAGGGTCAGGGTGGCGCCGGCCGGCAATGCCGCCTCCAGCCCGCCCAGCCGCCGCACGTCGTCGCGGCCAAGATAAACGTTCACGAAACGGCGCAGGTCGCCTTCCGCGGTGAAAAGCCGGTCGCGGAAGGCATCCTGTCCGGCGGTCAGCGCCGAGAGCGCCTCACGCACCGTGGCGCCGGGAACCGTCACCTGATCGCGTCCGCCGATGAAGCCGCGCAACGGGGTCGGCACGCGGATGGTCACCTCTGCGTTGGTCACGTCTGCATCTCCCTTTCCGACACGGGACCTTCCTGCGCCGCAGGCTGCGACGGCTGCGGTTCCGGCACCGGTGGGGGAGCCAGCGCCGCTTCCGCCTCCGCCGCCAGTTGACGGAACAGGTCGCGCACCTGCTTGGCCCGCATCAGGTCGATGCGCAGGTCCAGCAGATCCTTGAAGCCATATTCATACGACCAGACGTCGGCCGGCGCATCAACCCGGCAGGCGGTGCAGGCGATATGTTCGGCCAGCAGTTGTTCCACCGTTTCCTTCGGCTGGCGGCTGGGGTCGCCGAAATGCAGCTCCATCACCCGGTCGACCAGCGCAGCCTCTTCGGCGGTCGCCTCGTAGAGCCCGCGCAGACGCAGTTCGTTCAGCACCGGCTTGGTCGTGCGCGCCAGGAAGCGGCGCGGGATCAACCAGAGCCGCATCGCCCGCTCGATGGCCAGTTCGGTCATCAGTTCCGAGAACTCGGCGTCGGTCAGGTCGTTGCGGCGGCACCAGTCGGCCAGCGCCTCCGGCCCGTTCAGACCGCGCATGGCACGGAAGCGCTGTGTTTCGGTCCGAACCGCCGCCTCATCCACCGTGACGCCCATCACCTCCGCGAACTGGCGGATCAGCAGGCGGCCGAGGGCGGCATTGTTGATCTCGGCGAAGTCCGGCCGATGCAAGGCGGCATGCGACGCGATCTCCGACAGCGGCACGGTGTTGCCGCCATGGCTGACGCGGCGGTCGCGCTCGTACAGGACGTCGAAATAATGGGACGCGTTGAAGTCGAACGGCGCCGGCCGCGGCGGCATGATGAGGCTGGCGAGATGGCCGAGCAGCACCTCCGCATCGCGGCGCTTCTGGTCGATGGCACCGGATTCCAGGAAGCGCTCCAGCCGTTCCGTCTCGTCCTGGCTCAGCCCGGCTTCGGCGAGGATGCGGTCACGGGTGCGCTCGGTGAAGTACAAGCCCTTCGCAGCGGCGATCACCCGGTCGTGTGCCGCCGGGCCTGCCGCCCCGGCGGCCAAGGCCGCGGCCATGCTGGCGCGCAGGTTCACCAGCGGCTCCGACAGCGGAAACCAGCCGTCCTCCGGTCCGGCATGGGCCAGCGCTACCTCGTCGTCCCCGGTCAGCCGGCCTTCGACATAGCCACGCGCCACCTCGCCGACCGGGACCATGCCGAAGGGATGGCATTCGGCCGCCCGCAACGCGCCCATGCTGGACGCGCCGTAGACCGCGACGCCCTTGTGCAGGGCATAGAGGATTTCCTTGTGCCAGACCGACAGGGACTGACCGAACACCCCGTCGATCAGGGCGATCACGTCCGGTCGGTGGATGGTCATGGCGCTGATGACGTCGGCCTGGGCGGCCGGCGGCAGATAAACCGCACCGGGCAGGATCTTGCGGGCATCCTCCACCGGCATGGTGGGACCCAGGAACACACAGATCTTCATGCGACCGATCCCATCTGGCTCGGCTGAGGCCGGGAACCATGCGCCTTCAAGGCTTCCGCGAAAGCCAGCGGCCGGGCTCCCGGAGTATAGAAATCGAACTGATAGCCTTCCAGTCCCGGCACCAGCGCTCGGACCACCGGAATGCCGATCTCCGGCTGGGTCAGGTCGAAAACGAGCGCCTGCTCGATTCCCGAACGGCGCAGCACGGTCAGCAGAATGGTGATGTCGCCTTCGAAGGTCGGGGTGGCATGGTTCAGGTGGCGTCGGCCGTCGGTGGTGACCGGCGTCGCCTCCAGCGCCGCGATCTCCGCGCTGCCATCGGAATTCTGATTGCGGACCATGTCGCGGCGGAAGAAGTCGTCGCGCGAGCCGGCGATCAGGACCAACCGCGACTGCACCGCTTCGGTCAAGGCGCGGCACATGGCGACCGCCGGCTCCAGATGGCTGCCATAGCCGCGGTTCATGCCGGTCTTGCGCATCTCGCGGTCATAGACGATTGCCATATAGCTCGGCACGCCCATGTCCGTGGTGACGTCGAACAGCAGCGGACGGATTCCCGCCAAATCGAAGCGGTGCAGCAGATCGCGGACGGTCGGTGCGTCGATGCTGTCCAGATCGACCCGCGGTGTCGGCCAGCCGAGCCGTTCGCCGGCATAACGCCAGCAGGCGACGGAATCCCGTTCGATCACCTCGTAGAGACCGGCGGCGACCGCCTCCAGAATATGGTTGCCGCTGGCCAGCCCGTTGGTGCCCATGGCGTAGAAACTGCGGGCGCCCGGCTTGGTACCCGGCGGCATGCTGTGCAGCCCGACCGCGGTCCAGGGTGCCGCGATCGGACGGTTGCCGATCAGATCCCAGCCCCAGGTCCAGATCTCCGGCCGGTCGGGACGGAAGGAGCCGTGCTTGGTGCCCGGCAGCCGGTCCAGGGGGATGCGCCCGTCGACCGGCAATTCATTCCATGCCGCTTCGACATGAGGCAGCCGCAGATGCTCGGCATGGTGGAATTCGATTGCCTCCATCGCTGCGGAGACGGTGGCCGCGGCAAGGCTGAAGCCCTTGCCGGCGCTGCCCGACAAGGTCGGACTGTTGGGCCGGTGCCCGATGACCGTATGGATGCCCAGGCGGTCCAGCCCGGTCACATCGGCCAGCCGCGTGATGCCGCAGCGCGCGAAATGGGGCGATATGCGTGCCAGCGTCTCTTCCGGCGTCGCCGTGCGGTGGGTGCCGATGAAGAAGCGCTTGGCGGCGCGATGGACGGTGTCGCCCAGACGGATGCCGGGAAACTCCGGATAGACGGTATCGGGCGATGCGCTATCAGCCATGGGATGGATCAGGACTCACGGCTCCGGCCGGTTCGGGTGAATGTGGACACCACACCCGGGGGTGCGGAAAGGCAGAGGGCGGAGGCGGGGCAGGCCACCCTCCGATAAGGAGGCCGGCCCCTATTCCGGTCACGCCTCGGTCGTGGGATCGTCGCTCGCCGCTGCGGGCCCCGGCGAAGCTGACGTGGATGCAGCTGGAGCCGACGCGGCGGAGGTCGCTGAAGCCGACTGGGCGGCCGCGGAGGTGGCGGACGCCGAGGTGGCCGATGCCGACATTGCCGACGCGGAGTGAGCGGACGCCGAGAAGGCCGGAGCCGGAACCGCGGAGGCAGATTGCGCGGCGGCCGAGAAGGCCGAGGCCGGGGCGGCGACCGCCGAGAAGGCCGGGGCCGGAACCGCGGAGGCAGACTGCGCGGCGGCCGAGAAGGCCGAAGCCGGGGCGGCNNNNGCCGAGAAGGCCGGGGCCGGAACCGCGGAGGCAGACTGCGCGGCGGCCGAGAAGGCCGAAGCCGGGGCGGCGACCGCCGAGAAGGCCGGGGCCGGAACCGCGGAGGCAGACTGCGCGGCGGCCGAGAAGGCCGAAGCCGGGGCGGCGACCGCCGAGAAGGCCGGGGCCGGAACCGCGGAGGCAGACTGCGCGGCGGCCGAGAAGGCCGAAGCCGGGGCGGCGACCGCCGAGAAGGCCGGGGCCGGAACCGCGGAGGCAGACTGCGCGGCGGCCGAGAAGGCCGAAGCCGGGGCGGCGACCGCCGAGAAGGCCGGGGCCGGAACCGCGGAGGCAGATTGCGCGGCGGCCGAGAAGGCCGAAGCCGGGGCGGCGGACGCCGAATGCGCCGATGCGCTGAAGCTTGGCGCCGGAGAGGCAGAAGCCGAAGTTGCAGAAGCGGAGACGGCCGAGGCCGACATTGCCGATGCTGAGGTCGCCGATGCCGAGGTGGCTGAGGCAGAGGTCGCGGAGGCGGAAGTGGCCGATGCTGACGTTGCGGAAGCGGAGGTGGCAGAGGCGGAGGTTGCGGACGCAGACGCCGCGGTGGCAATCGACTCGACCGCCACGCCGTTGTCCAGCCCAGCTTCCTTGCCGGTCAGAAAATTGAAGGCGTCAGCGGCCGCACTGCGGACATGATCGGGGAGGACACCGCCAAACCCGCTCTGTGCCAGAAGGACCTGCTTGCCCTGAATATCAAGTGCATTCAGTTGATTACGGAATTCGCCATCGGTGGCTAGGCGCTTAATGAGGGCGAGTGCCTGTTCATTGGCCATTTAAGGGCCCCTCCTGCAATCGGGCTGCCATTAGGATTGCTGCGAATGGGATGCAACGGCTAAACCAATAGCATAGGCAATCCGCAAAAATTCTAGTGAAAACGCATAGCGAAAGAAAATTGCTGTGCAGATAGACAGTCTTATGAAGGCGCCTTTGGTCATGACGAAAATCGGCGCATGGGTCGGTGTCCTGATAGCACCGAGACCATGCGCCGCGAGCCATTGAGGGAAACAACCGCCTTTAGGCCAGCACCCTTTAGCCCGATACCAAGATCAACCGGCAGCCTTGGTGGCAAACGCGGGGGCGCTGAAACCGGCTGAAGCCATTGCCGGCGCGCTGAAACCAGCCGAAGCCATCGCCGGCGCGCTGAAACCAGCCGAAGCCATCGCCGGCGTGCTGAAACCAGCCGAAGCCATTGCCGGCGCGCTGAAACCAGCCGAAGCCATTGCCGGCGCGCTGAAACCAGCCGAAGCCATTGCCGGCGCGCTGAAACCAGCCGAAGCCATTGCCGGCGCGCTGAAACCAGCCGAAGCCATTGCCGGCGCGCTGAAACCAGCCGAAGCCATTGCCGGCGCGCTGAAACCAGCCGAAGCCATTGCCGGTGCGCTGAAACCAGCCGAAGCCATTGCCGGCGCGCTGAAACCAGCCGAAGCCATTGCCGGTGCGCTGATAGCAGCAGCGACCTTCGCCGGTGCGCCGAAAGCCGCCGCGGCAACGGCCTTGACGCCGGTCGCGATCGTCTCGGTCAGAGCTGCGGCCGGGGGATGCGGCACATTGGACCGCTGCAAGCTGCGGACATCTTCGCACATGACATCCGCAAATCCCTCCGTCGTGAGAAAGCTGCGCTTGCCCTGATGGTCTTCGGCACTCAGCCGTTTCCGAAATTCGCTGTCCGTGGCGAGACGCTTAATCAGGTCGAATGCCTTAATCGATGCCATGACCGCCCCCATCAATGCTTTTAATGGAAAGCCGAAACAATCTCGGCCGACCAGCACATGGTATGGGGCAACATTATCGGCTTCAATCGGAAAACACCACTCATGAGCGGTAAATTGCGTCCTATATGCACGCCCCCAGACGGTGTCAGGTCATGAGGAAATGCGAAAGGAGCATTTCCGGCAAAGAGGCCTCCCGAGGCGGGAGACCCCCTTGCGACTCGGATGCGTTTAAAGGCAGCGGTATTGGTCGACACCCGTATGAGACCAGCGTGCGCGCCACTCTTCTCGAGTCTGGTGCCAGACGTCGGCTTCCGGTGGATTGACCGGCTCGGGCAACAGGGTGGTGCCGCGCATCTGCGCGCCCAACTTCCGTGCCACGGCTTGCGAAGCGGCGTTGCGGGGATGGATGGTATGGATGACCTCGGTCCAGCCGAGATGATCGAACACCCAGTCGATGGCGGCGACGGCGCTCTCGACCGCGTAGCCGCAGCCCCAGCGGTCACGCATGATCGCCCATCCGACCTCCGGCCCCGGCCAGCCTTCCGGCACCCAGGGACCGACACGGCCGACCCAACGGCCGGTTTCCTTCTCGATAACCGAAAACATGGCGAAGCCCTGGATCGACCAAGCACCCGCCATCGACAGGAAGCCGCGCCACGCGACTGGGCGCGACTGCAGGCCGCCGATGAACTCGGTCGTCTCGAGATCGGCCATCATCGCCGCCCAGCCTTCGAAATCCTCCGCCCGGGTCGGCCGCAGGATCAGGCGAGCGGTTTCCAGCGTCGGTCCACCCATGGGGGCCATCATCGCGCCGCCTCGACCATCAGCAAAAATCGCACCCATATAGAGAACACCACCTTCATTGCACCATCCAGGCGAAGAAGCCCGAACGAAAGCTTCACAACCGAAGCGTATTCATACCGCCATATTCATCAACGGATGCAAGAATTATCATTCACAAGCAGCGAACCTGCGTCCAGAGCGAACTGTCGGCACCACCGACGCACAGCGTGACCTTAACCGAATACCCTAGGCTTTCTTGGTTAGGGCGACAGCGTGCAGCGATCCCCATATAAAGGCCCGACACCCGGTCGCTCCATGTGTCCGGGCGGACAAAAAAGAACAGAGACAAGTACGGAGCACAACGATGTCGCGGTTTCGGATGGCGATTCTGGCCCTGACGGCGGTGAGCGGCGCGACCCTGGCCCTCTCCGGCTTCAGCGGCGGCGCCGCAGCCCAATCCAAGCTGGACTCCTCGGGCAAGCCCATCTGGGACGAAAGCCACAACCAGCGCCCGACCGCGGCCAGCGACCGCGCGCTGCCGGCCGGCGTGGTGACGCTGAGCACGGCGACCTCCGCCCCCGGCCTGCTGGGCGTCTATGCCCGCAACGGCCTGCCCTTCGACATCGTGCTGAGCCGGGTCGACGCCACCCAGTGCATCAACATCGTGCCGGAGGATTGCGGCCTGCTCGGCACCGACATCCGCATCGCCACCGGCGCGGAGGTTCTCGTGCGCAGCGTGCGGCAGGCCGACATGACCCGGACCTATGGCGTCGTCCCGGTCTACAGCTGGCGCCCGGCCGTCGCCGCCAAGTAAGGCGGCCCGTCAGGCGGGACCGCCACACGCTCTTGCGGTGGTCCCGCCGGCCCCTGCTTTCCCTCTATTCCCTTGACTTCCCGTCGTCCGCGGGCTGAATGCCCGGGAGATCAGACGGGTTGCCGGCGATGATGTCCTTGTCCAAGATTATTCTTCTTGCGCTGGTGATCGGCGCGGTCTGGTTCGGCTGGCGCTGGGTCAACCGCGTGCAGGAAATCGGCCGCACCCGCAAAGCCGCCCGCCGCCAGGACGGAAATCACCAGTCGGGACGGCGCGATGCCGCGCCCGGCGGCGCCCCACCGCGCGACCCCCGGTCCTACGCGCCCGCCATGGAGGCGGAGGACATGGAGAAATGTCCGGAATGCGGCGCTTATGTCGCCCCGCGCTCCGCGGTGTCCTGCGGCCGGCCCGCCTGCCCCTACGGACGCTGACCACGAGGACCGCCGCCGCGCTGCGGCTTGATTTGACGGTGCCACCCGCCTATCGTGCGGCCGCGTTTTCAACATTTCTCATTGTGGACCGTCCATGGCCTCCCAGATCGGGACTTCCGACGGCGGAAACTCCGCCGACCGCCGCGGCCTGTCGTTCCAGGCCCTGATCCTCAAGCTCCATCAGTTCTGGTCGGAGCAGGGTTGCGTCATCCTGCAGCCCTACGACATGGAGGTCGGCGCCGGCACCTTCCACCCGGCGACCACGCTGCGGGCGCTGGGTCCCGATGCCTGGAAGGCCGCCTATGTCCAGCCGTCGCGCCGGCCAAAGGACGGCCGCTACGGCGAGAACCCGAACCGCCTGCAGCATTACTACCAGTACCAGGTCATCATGAAGCCGTCGCCGGCGAACCCGCAGGAGCTGTATCTGGACAGCCTGCGCGCCATCGGCATCGATCCGGCGCTGCACGACATCCGCTTCGTCGAGGACGACTGGGAAAGCCCGACGCTGGGCGCCTGGGGCCTGGGCTGGGAGGTGTGGTGCGACGGCATGGAAGTGACGCAGTACACCTATTTCCAGCAGGTCGGCGGCATCGAATGCGACCCCGTCGCGGTCGAGCTGACCTATGGGCTGGAGCGCCTCGCCATGTATGTGCAGGGCGTGGAGAATGTCTACGACCTGGACTTCAACGGTCAGGGCGTGAAGTACGGCGACGTCTTCAAGCGCGCCGAGGTCGAATACTCGAAGCATAATTTCGAATTCGCCAACACCGACATGCTGCTCCAGCATTTCAAGGACGCCGAGGCCGAATGCCAGGCGCTGGTGGCCCAGAATCTCGCGCTGCCCGCCTATGACCAGTGCATCAAGGCGTCGCATCTGTTCAACCTGCTGGACGCCCGCGGCGTGATCAGCGTCGTCGAGCGCGCCGCCTATATCGGCCGCGTGCGCACGCTGGCCAAGGCCTGCTGCGAAGTCTGGACGGGGGCGAAGTAATCCAATGACCGAACTCCTGATCGAATTCTTCTCCGAAGAGATCCCCGCCCGCATGCAGGCGCGGGCCGCCGAAGACCTGAAGCGTCTCGTCACCGACAAGCTGGCGGCGAACGGCTTGACCTTCGCCAAGGCCGAGGCGCACTCCACCCCGCGCCGTCTGGCCCTGATGGTCGACGGGCTGCCGGAGCGCACCGCCGACGTGCGCGAGGAGAAGAAGGGTCCGCGCGTCGGCTCGCCGGAACAGGCGGTCGCCGGCTTCCTGAAATCGGCCGGCCTCGACAGCCTCGACCAGTGCGAGCAGCGCGATACCGGAAAGGGCGTCTTCTATTTCGCGGTGACCGAGAAGAAGGGCCGCGAAACAGCCGCGGTGCTGTCCGAGATCATCCCGACCGCCATGGCCGAACTGCCCTGGCCAAAGTCGATGCGCTGGGGCACCGGCACGGTGCGCTGGGTCCGTCCGCTCCATTCGATCATCGCCCTGTTCGGCGGGCGGGCGCTCGACGGCGGCTACGACATCGGCGGCACCCAGGGCCGCATCGCCTTCGGCAACGCCACCCGCGGCCACCGCTTCCTGGCGCCCGACGCCTTCACGGTCGAAAGCTTCGCCGACTACAATGAGAAGCTGCACGCCGCCAAGGTCGTGTTCGACCGCGAGGAGCGCAAGGCCAAGATCAAGGCCGACGCCGAGGCGCTGGCCGCCACGCAGGGACTGACCCTGTCGCCCGACGACGCGCTGCTGGAGGAGGTCGCCGGCCTCGTCGAATGGCCGGTCGTGCTGATGGGCGCCATCGACGAAAGCTTCATGGACGTGCCGTCGGAGGTGCTGATCACCTCCATGCGCACCCACCAGAAGTATTTCGCGGCGCTGGACGCCGGCGGCAAGATGGCCCCGCGCTTCATCGTCGTGGCGAACACCGAGACGCTGGACGGCGGCAAGGCCGTGGTCGCCGGCAACGAGCGGGTGCTGCGCGCCCGCCTGTCCGACGCCAAGTTCTTCTGGGACCAGGACCGCAAGACCAAGCTGGAAGCCCGCCTCCCGGCGCTGGAGAAGATCACCTTCCACGCCAAGCTGGGAACGGTGGCCGAGAAGGTCAGGCGCGTTCAGGAATTGGCGGCCAAGATCGCTGATGTCATCGGTGCCGACAGCGACGCCGCCAGCCGCGCCGCCCTGCTGTGCAAGGCCGATCTGGTGACCGAGGTGGTCGGCGAGTTCCCCGAGGTCCAGGGGATCATGGGCCGCTACTATGCGCTGGGCCAGGGCGAGAGCGCCGATGTCGCCAACGCCATCGCCGACCATTACAAGCCGGTGGGTCCGTCGGACAATTGCCCGACTGCGCCGGTTTCGGTTTCGGTGGCGCTGGCCGACAAGATCGACACGCTGGTCGGCTTCTTCGCCATCGACGAGAAGCCGACGGGATCGAAGGACCCCTACGCGCTGCGCCGCGCTGCGCTGGGCGTGATCCGGCTGGTGCTGGAGAACGGGCTGCGGGTGAAGCTTTTCGAAGTCTTTGCTGCTGCCCATGGCGCTTACAAGGTCGGCGGCTTCGCCCCGGCCGGTAGCGTCGGCGCCGACCTGATGTCCTTCTTCGCCGACCGCCTGAAGGTGGTGCTGCGCGAGCAGGGTGTCCGCCATGACTTGGTCGACGCGGTGTTCGCGCTCGGCGGCGAGGATGATCTGGTCCGGCTGCTGGCCCGCGTGAAGGCCCTGCAGGCCTTCGTCGGCTCCGACGAGGGCGCCAACTTGGCAGCCGCCTACAAGCGTGCCTCCAACATCGTCCGCATCGAGGAGAAGAAGGACAGTGCGAGCTTCGACCAGCCGGTCGATGCCGCCCGTCTGGCCCAGGACGAGGAAAAGGCGCTGTTCGCCGCCCTGAACGAGGCTTCGGCCACCGCCAAGCCGCTGCTGGACGCGGAGGACTTCACCGGCACCATGGCGGCGCTGGCGAAGCTGCGCGGTCCGGTGGACGCCTTCTTCGACAAGGTCACGGTGAACGCGGAGGACAAGGACCTGCGCGCCAACCGCCTGCGCCTGCTGACGCAGATCCGCACGACGCTGAACGCGGTGGCCGACTTCTCGAAGATCGAAGGGTAAGCATCGGGTGGGGGGCGTTCGCGCCCCCCGTTTCACAGCCCCGCCAAAGCCTGCCGGATCGCCGCGCGGAAGGCATCCAGCGAGGCGATGTCCAGCAGGAACAGCGCATGCCCGCGGGCATCGCCCGCCGCCAGGGCCATGTCGATGCGCACGAACAGCACCGGGTCTGTGGCGGAGCCGATGAGCGCCGCCGGCACTCCGGCGCGATAGCCAGGCACCGCGCCCGACAATTCGCCGCCGATCAGGTTGGACAGGCTGGCAAGGCAGCCGTTCAGGATGATGTTGCCGATCTCGGTCAGCGCGTCCTGCTCCGTCTCGCCCGGCGCCTCGACGGTGGGATCGACGGGGACGAGGCGGCCGACCAGGGCCAGCGTGCCGCGTTCGGGAAAGATCAGCATCGCTTCGCCGGTGAAGGGGCCGGTGAAGGCGCCCCGCACGGCGCAAACCGGCTGCTCGCCCTCCAACTCGTCGCCGACCTCGCTGGTGATGCGGGCGCGGGTCGAGACCGCAAAGGACGGCACCGACAGATGCACCTCCTCGCCAAGCATCGAGCTGAGTGCCGCGGCCGGTTCGCCCATGCCGATGTTGAACAGTTCGGCGATGGCGTCGGCCTCGTCGGCGTCGAGGCGCAGCGGGTCTTCGGGTGACGGGGCGGAGGCGGACTCGGTGGTTCCGGGCGCGGCCATCGGCGTCACTGCCCGGCTGCGGCGAGGAAATCGCGGATCTTGTCCGAGGTGATCGGCTTGGCGATGAAGCGGATGCCCAGCGTCTCCGCCCTGCGCTTAAGCGTGTCCTGGACGTTGGCGGTCAGCAGGCCGATGGGCAGGCCGGCGAATCGTTCCTTCAGCCGTTCGGCCAGCGTCAGCCCGTCCATGCCCGGCATGTTGTAATCGACGATGGCGGCGACCGGCGGCACGTCGCCGACGATCTCCAGCCCCTCTTCGCCGCTTGCCGCCGTGACGATGGTCCAGTCGGGCCGCAGTGAGGCGATGACGCTGGAGACCATGTTGCGCGCCAGTCGGCTGTCGTCGACGACGAGGATGCTGGTCATGCCGATACTTCCGTCTTAAAGGTTCCGTTCACACCTTGCGGGTTTCTTACCGCAAAGCGTCCCTGCTCACAACAGACGCTTCGCATCGGGCCCGACGACTTCAACCGCTATGGTTCTGCAATATATCAATGTTCAGCCTCGACAACGCCGCCGCCGGCATGGTTCGCCCACCGGTCCGGGCCGTGCTCGACACCAACATCCTGGTGGCCTACGCCCTGCTGGGCAGCAGCGCGGCCCGGCGCCACGATGCGATCCGGCGGTGCGTGGAGCTGGTGTGCGGTGACCAAGGCCTCGTCGGCAGCACCGAAACGCTGGCGGAACTGGATGAGGTGCTGATGCGCCCCACCTTCGACCGCTATGCCGCCGCGGCCGATCGCCGCGCTTTTCTGGAGCGGATCAGGACCGGAACGGCGCTCGTGGTGCCGGCGACGGTCGGGCGCCTGTGCCGCGATCCGGAGGACGACATGTTCCTGGCGGCGGCCATCGGCGGTTCGGTGCCCTGGCTGGTGACGGTCGACCGCCAGCTTCTGTCGGTGCGCCGGGCCGGCGGCACACGGGTCCTGCGACCCGAGCGCTTCCTGGAGGCGGTGTCCGTCCAGCACAGCCCTCAACCATAGGCCCCAGGCATAGTCCTCAGAATCCACTCGACAAACCGACCGCGGTTCCTAGAATGAAAAGAGAACACATCGCAAACCGCGAGTGAACAGGCTTTGGCCGCCGCAGCGCTGGCGGCATTGATGGAGCGCAGGGGGCATCTGCAGCGATGAGCGTCCAACGGCTTCTGTTCGACGACCTGCCGGAGAGCGAGCCGGTGCGCAAGCCGCGCCGCGCGCGGGCTGCCGCGCCGGGTGGCGCACCCTCGACGATGGCCGCACAGGTCGCGGTCGATGTGGTGCGGGAGGCCGTTCCGCTGTCCAGGGCGGCACTGGCGACCAATGTCGCGACCCTGCCGCTCGCTCCGCCCGCCCCTCCTCCGCCCCCGCCGGCCTTCGATCCGGCGGCGTTGTCGAACCCGGAACTGCGGGCGCTGGTGCAGGCGCTGCCCGACCAGCGGCTGGCCCATCTGCTGATCGAAACCGCCCGCGAACTGAAGCGCCGCGCCGCGCCGGACCGCAGCGACACGGAGGGTGAGGACGGCGACAGTGCGCCGGAACCGAACCCTGCCCTTCTGCGTGCCGCACGGCAGGCGGTGGGCGAGCTTTCGGGCGACGACTTCTGATCCGGGTCTCACTGCTGGGGCCGCCCCTTAGTCAATAAAGTTTCCGAGACAAACGGCGCGGCTTTATGTCATGATCGTTCCCAGCCCACGCCCTACATGCCGCATCGCACAATAAAGCGGCTGCAAAGCGCCAATGGGCTCGCCGAACCCACATGCGACGTCTCCCGGAGGGAGCTTTGGACTGGATCACTTGGTTGCAGGATTGGGGGAATGCCTTTTACCCGATGGCCTTTGTCTGGGCCTTTTTTGAAGGTGAAACATTTGTAATCTTCGGCGGGATGGGCGCCAAGCTCGGTATCGTCAATCTATACTGGCTGGTCGGTTCGGTGTGGGTCGGCAGCTTCCTGGGCGATCAGGTCTGGTTCTGGATGGGCCGCCGCTGGGGCAAGAAGGCGCTGGCCCGCTTCCCCTCCGCCGATGCCCACGCCTGCCGGGTGCTGCGCTGGCTGGAGAAATACGGCGTCGCCTTCATCCTGGTCTTCCGCTTCCTCTACGGCGTGCGCAACATCGCGTCGGTCGCCATCGGCACCTCCGGTATGCCGTGGTCCCGCTTCCTGTTCTGGAACTTCATCGCCGCCGGTATCTGGGCCTGGAGCTTCGCCGGCGCGGGTTACCTGTTCGGTGAAGCCGCCGCTGCGATCGGCGAGGACGGTCCGAAGATCCTGCTGCTGACCGGCCTCGCCATCGGCGGCCTGTGGCTCGCCGTCAAGAGCATCCGCTGGGTTCGCCGCCGCGCGCTCGCCGCCGCCAATCCGGCCGAGTAACACGGTGCTTAGCCTGGGAGATGGGCGGCCGGCCGCGGACCGCCGCCCCTCCCTCAGGCCGTCAGCTTTTCCTGATCCTTCAGCCGCTCCCAGATTTCATCGAACTCCGCGTGGCGGCTGGCGAACAGCGCCAGCAGGCGTGGGTCGAAATGGACCGTGGGGTTCAGGCGGTCGTCCCCCCTCAGCAGAATGTCGACCGTCTTCTCATGGCTGAAAGACGGCTTGTAGGGCCGGGCGCTGCGCAGCGCATCATAGCAGTCGGCGATGGCGACGACGCGGGCGGCAAGCGGAATTTCCTCTCCCTTCAGACCAAAGGGATAGCCGGTGCCGGCCCATTGCTCGTGGTGGTACAGCGCGATCTCGGCAGCCATCTTCAGCCGGTCCGATGCGATCAGGATATCGTGGCCGTAGACCGGATGGCGCTGCATTTCCGCCAATTCGCGTTCGTCCAGCCGGCCCTTCTTGTGCAGCACGGCCTGGTCGACGCTCATCTTGCCGACGTCGTGCAGGGCGGCGGAAAAACGGATTTCGGCGCAAAAGGCGCGGCTGCAGCCGGCCCAGGTCGCCAGCGCGTAGGAATACTCGTTGACGCGCAGGATATGGTTGCCGGTGTCCTCGTCGTGGACCTCGGCGGCGCGGGCCAGCAAATTGACCGACACCATGAAGGCGCGTTCGGTTTCCGCCTGAAGCTCGGCGACGCGGCGGCGCTCCCTGGTCAGGGCGCGGTTGCGCTCGGTCAGCCGCTCCAGCGTCGCGGCGCGTTCCAGCGCCCGGCCGACGATGTGGTTCACCGGAGCGATCATCTGCTCATGATCGGACAGGAAGGCGGGCGGCCCCTCGACCGGGTGGCGGTTGATCAGTTGCACCACGCCGATGGGCCGATCACGGAAGCCCTTGAGCGCGAAAGCCATCATCGAGCGGGTGCGATACCCCGTGCGCTGGTCGAAGGCGGGGTTGAAGCTGTAGGGCCGACCCTCCGGGATGGCATAGGCGTCTTCGAGCAGAAGGGTCTCGCCGGTTGCCGCCACATAGCCGACGATGGAGGCTTGGCTGACCGGGACGGAAAACAGGGTCGGTTTGGCCCTGATCACGTCGTTCTGAACGCTGACCGCATCCAGATGCCGGTGCCGCCCCTGCCCCCGCAGCATGAAGATCGTACCGGCTTCCGCCCCCGTCAGCTCGCGGCACTTGCGCAGAACCCGGTCGCTCAGCGAGCGCAGCGATTGGTTCGGGGCGCTTTCGATGAACTCAAGAAACTGACCGACCAGACCCACAATGCCCCCCACCCCCGCGCACATACGATCGTGCACGAACAGAGTACCCCATTTGCCGCAGGCCGCAGAAGAGCTTTGCGCCCATGACGGTCAGGGCCTGCCTTTCACAGCCCCATCCAGCCGCCGGCCCACAGCCAGACCGCAGCCACCGCCATCGACAGCAGCGCCATCGGCACGCCGCAGCGGGCATGCTCGACGAAGCCCAGCCGGACGCCGGACGCCGCCGCCCGCTCCGCCACGATGATGTTGGCGAGGCTGCCCGGCAGCAGCAGATTGCCGGCCAGGGTCGACAGCAGCGCCAGACCGTAGAGCGCCCCTTCCGGCGGAGACGGCCAGGCGGCCAGCAGCAGGATCACCGCCGGGACGTTGCCGATGGTGTTGCTGCCGGCCAGCGACAGCGGCAGCATCACCGCCAGCCGGTCGGGGAGCCAGCCCACCGCCCGCAGATCACCGACCAGAGCCGCGGGGATGCCGGTCAGCCCCAGCGCATGGTTGATGGCGAAGAGCGCGGCGAACAGCACCAGAAGATGCCAGTCGACCATGCCCAGCATGTCGCGGCTGGCCATGCGGCGGCTGATCATCATGATGCCGGCGATCAGCAGGACCGCATGTTCCTGCGGGATGTCGCGGGTGAACAGCACCAGCAGGGCCAGCGTCGCCGCCACCGCCTTGCCCAATTGCCAGCGGTCGAGCGTCACCGGCGCCACCTGCCCCTTG
Organism: Azospirillum sp. 412522; assembly: GCF_019805165.1. Taxonomy (GTDB): domain Bacteria; phylum Pseudomonadota; class Alphaproteobacteria; order Azospirillales; family Azospirillaceae; genus Azospirillum. Next base: position 342,189 of record NZ_RWIJ01000001.1, on the reverse strand, counting down.
CCTTCGGGCTCGCCGAAGCGGCCGCGCCACACCAGCAGAACGGTGACATAGACGATGATCATGGCGGCCAGGGCCGGGCCGGCGCAGACCGCCAGGAAGCGCCAGAAATCGAGATGTCCGACCTGCCCGATCAGGATGTTCTGCGGGTTGCCGATCACCGTCGCCGCCGATCCGGCGTTGGCCGCTCCGGCCAGCCCGATCAGGTAGGGCCGCGGGTCCAGCTTGCGCGCCTGTAGTCCCACACACAGCATCGGCGTCATGGCGAAGACCACCACGTCATTCGCCAGCACCGCCGACAGGCCGCCGGCAACCAGCACGATCACCGCCAGCAGCCGGGCCGGAGAATTCGCGGCCTGCGCCACCTTCAGCGCGCACCAGTCGTAGAAGCCGCTGCCGGCATATTGCGCCGACAGGATCATCAGCCCCAGCAGGATGAAGATCGTCGGAAAATCGACCGCCGCCACCAGCTGCGTGGTGTCGAGCGCGCCGGTCGCCAGAAGCAGGATCGCCGCGACCAAAGCGATGCCGGTGCGGTCGATGCTGAGACCAGGGAAGCGCCCCAGCGCCATACCCAGGTAGGTGCCGGTGAACAGGATCAGGATGGTGGCTGTCATGATACCCGAAGTGGGGGGAGCCTGGAGGCGGGCTCAGTCGAGGGGGACCGTCATGCCCTCGCGCGCGGCGAAGCAGTTCGGGAATTCGGCCTGGGCCGCCGCCTCGATCCGCTGCATGGTGGCGTCGTCATGGTCGGGATCGTGGTGGAACAGGCCCAGCGTCTTCACATGGGCCGCGCGGGCGATCCGCACAGCCTCCATCCAGGTGGAATGTCCCCACCCAATTCGCTGTACCCATTCCTCGTCGGTGTAGGTCGCATCGTAGAGCAGCAGATCAACCCCATCCACGAGATTGAGGATGTTGCGGTCGGGCTGGTCCGGCACATGCTCGGTGTCGGTGACATAGGCGACGGACCGGCCCTGATATTCGATCCGGTAGCCGGTGGCGCCGTCCGGATGGTTCAACGCCACGGTGTGGATGCGGACCCCGCCTTCCAGCTTGAAGCTGTGGCCGGGCGGAACCTCCAGAAAGCTGAGGTCGCCGCCCATGGTGCGCAACGGCACCGGAAACAGCGGCCGTTCCATCTGGCGGGCCATCACCGATTCGATGTCGGGACTGCCGGTCAGATGGCCGGAGATCACCCGCAGGCCGAAGCCCTTGGTGTAGGCCGGCGCGAAGAAGGGAAAGCCGCTGATGTGATCCAGGTGGGTATGGCTGAGCAACAGCGTGGCGCCGGTCACCCCTTCGGCCAGAAGCTTGCGCCCCAGCATCCGCAGCCCGGTGCCGGCGTCGAAGATGATCCGCTGCTTCCCCGCCTGTACTTCGACACAGGAGGTGTTGCCGCCGAAACCCAGATGCGAGGCCATCGGGCAGGGAATCGTGCCACGCACGCCCCAGAAGGTGACTGAAAACCCCATTCCCCCGCCTCCAGGCGCAGTCAGACGCCGATCCAACCGCTTTGGACAGCGAGTTTAGCGCGATTTGCCGGTATGTACATGATGGAGGATGTCTGCGAAGCCATGCGCCGCTCCCCGGCCGGAAAGGCAACGGGGCCGCCTCGCGTGAAGCAGCCCCGTCGGCCTTTCCATGACCCGGCTTCCGACAGCCCGGCCTTCTTACGGCTGTCCCCTTACAGCTCGGCCGACATGTAGGTCGGCAGCCAGCCTTCGTTGGCATCGCGCAGGCGCTTCAGCGAAACGATCTCGCCGCCGCGGCCCGACAGCGACGTACCGCGGGTCTCGCCCAGCACAGCGACCGGAACACCCGCCGCCTTGGCCTTCTCCTGCACCGTCGCGGCAACGTCCGGACGGACGGCCAGGACGTAGCGGCCCTGGTCCTCGCCGAACAGCACGCGGACATGCTGGCCGTCGAAGCCAGTCAGGTAGGCGCCGACGCCACCGGCCAGCGCCATCTCGGCGATGGTGACGATCAGGCCGCCATCGGCCACGTCGTGGCTCGACACCACCAGACCCTCATGGATCAGGCCGCGGACGAAGTCGCCGTTGCGGCGCTCCACCGCCAGATCGACGGGCGGGGGGGCCCCCTCCTCGCGTCCGAGGATTTCGCGCAGGAAGATCGACTGGCCGATGTGGCCCTTCGTGTCACCGACGGCGAGGATCACGTCGCCCTCGCCACGGAAGGCGATGCCGACGGCCATCATCGCGTCAGGCATGATGCCGACGCCGCCGATGGCGGGAGTCGGCAGGATGGCTTCGCCGTTGGTCTCGTTGTAGAGCGAGACGTTGCCCGACACGACCGGGAAGTCCAGCACCTTGCAGGCTTCGCCGATGCCTTGGACGGCGCCGACGAACTGGCCCATGATCCGCGGCTTTTCGGGATTGCCGAAGTTCATGTTGTCGGTAATGGCGAGCGGCAGGGCGCCCACCGCCGACAGGTTGCGCCACGCCTCAGCCACGGCTTGGCGGCCACCCTCGACCGGGTCGGCGAGGCAGTAGCGCGGGGTGCAGTCGGTGGTGATGGCGACCGCCTTGGCCTGGCCCGGCACGCGGACCACCGCGGCGTCGGCCTGACCCGACATGAAGCGGGTGTCGCCGCCGACGAGGCTGTCATACTGCTCCCAGATCCAGCGCTTGGAGGCCAGATCGGGGCAGCCGAACAGTTTGGTCAGTGTGTCGCCCAGCTCCTCGGAATAGCCGTCGAACACGCTGTCGGCGACATCCTCGCCCTTCGGCGTCGGCTCCCACGGGCGGTTGTATTCCGGGGCGGCGTTGGACACCGGGGCGATCGGCATGTCGCACCAGGTCTCGCCATACATCTTGATGACGAGGTTGCCGGTGTCGGTCAGGTGGCCGATGACGGCGAAGTCCAGCTCCCACTTGTCGAAGATGGCCTTCGCCACCTCCTCGCGGCCGGGCTTCAGGATGATCAGCATGCGCTCCTGGCTTTCGGAGAGCATGATCTCGTAGGGCGTCATCGCCTGTTCGCGCATCGGCAGGGTGTCGAGCGTCAGCTCGATGCCCAGCCCGCCCTTGCCGGCCATCTCGACCGAGGAGGAGGTCAGGCCGGCGGCGCCCATGTCCTGGATGGCGACGATGGCGTCCGTCTCCATCAATTCCAGGCAGGCTTCGATCAGCAGCTTCTCGGTGAAGGGGTCGCCGACCTGCACGGTCGGGCGCTTCTCCTCCGAATCCTCGGTGAACTCGGCAGACGCCATGGTGGCGCCGTGGATGCCGTCGCGGCCGGTCTTGGATCCGACATAGACGACCGGGTTGCCGATGCCGGCGGCGGCCGAATAGAAGATCCTGTCGGTCTTGGCGACGCCCACGGTCATGGCGTTGACCAGGATGTTGCCGTTGTAGGCCGGATGGAAGTTGGTCTCGCCGCCCACGGTCGGCACGCCGACGCAGTTGCCGTAGCCGCCGATGCCGGCAACCACGCCCGACACCAGATGGCGGGTCTTGGGATGGTCGGGAGAGCCGAAGCGCAGCGCGTTCATGTTGGCGATGGGGCGCGCGCCCATGGTGAACACGTCGCGCAGGATGCCGCCCACGCCCGTCGCCGCGCCCTGGTAGGGCTCGATGTAGGACGGGTGGTTGTGGCTTTCCATCTTGAAGATGACGGCGTCGCCGTCGCCGATGTCGACCACGCCGGCGTTCTCGCCGGGGCCGCAGATCACCTGCGGGCCGGTGGTCGGCAGCGTCTTCAGCCAGACCTTGGACGACTTGTAGGAGCAATGCTCCGACCACATGACCGAGATGATGCCCAGTTCGGTGAAGGTCGGGGTGCGGCCCAGGATGTCCAGGGCATTCCGGTATTCCTCGGCGGACAGGCCGAACTCCTTGGCGAGTTCGGCGTTGACCGGACGCTCCTGCGCCTTGGTAGCTTCAGCGCTCACGACAGGGCCTCCACCAGACCTTCGAACATGGGCTTGCCGTCGGTGTTGCCGTGCAGGGCCTCCACCGCGTCCTCGGGGTGCGGCATCAGGCCCAGCACGGTGCGCTTGGCGTTGAAGATGCCGGCGATGTCGGACACCGAGCCGTTCGGGTTGCCGCGCGGGTCCGCCCTGGCCTCGTCGCCGACATAGCGGAAGGCGACCTGGCCTTCGCCGTCCAGCCGCTTCACCGTCTCCGCGTCGGTCCAGTAGTTGCCGTCGCCGTGCGCCACGGGGAAACGGACGATCTGGCCCTTCGCGTATTTCTTCGTGAAGGGGCTGTCGGTGTTCTCCACCCGCAGGTGCTGGACGCGGCAGACGAACTTCAAGGCGCCGTTGCGCATCAGCGCGCCGGGCAGCAGCCCGGCCTCGGTGATGATCTGGAAGCCGTTGCAGACGCCGAGGACGCGCACGCCCTGATCGGCCCGCGCCTTCACCTCGCGCATGATCGGCGAGTGCGCCGCCATGGCGCCGGAGCGCAGGTAATCGCCATAGGAGAAGCCGCCGGGCACGACGATCAGGTCGACCTTGGGCAGTTCGGTGTCGCGGTGCCAGACCAGATGCGGCTTGGTCCCGCTGACGGCCTCCAGCGCGGCGACGGCGTCGCGTTCGCGGTTGGAGCCGGGGAAAACGACGATGGCGGCCTTCATGGGGCGGTCAAAATCCGGCGTCGTGAGGGGGAGGAGTTCGCGCCGGACACTAAAGCCGCCGCCCCGGCAAAGCAAGTGGCGGCCAGGGGGCGGCGGACTTGTGTGCGGCGCATTACAGAGTCGGCGCGTCCTCTTCCGGGTAGGCCGTGATGTGGTGCAACGACAGGTCGGCGCCTTTGTACTCCTGTTCGGGATCCAGGCGGATGCCGACGGTCACGCGCAGCAGGCCGTAGACCGCCAGGCCGGAGGCCAGACCGAAGCCGGCGCCGCCCAGCGTGCCGACGAGTTGACCGAGGATCGATACGCCGCCGAGTCCGCCCAGCGCCTCCTGCCCGAAGATGCCGGCCAGCACGCCGCCGGTCAGGCCGCAGAGGCCGTGCAACGGCCAGACGCCCAGCACGTCGTCGATCTTCCAGTCGATCTGGCACTTGTTGAAGGCCCAGACGAACAGCAGCCCGGCGATGCCGCCGGTGACCAATGCTCCCAGCGGATGCATCACGTCGGATCCGGCGCAGACCGCCACCAGACCGGCCAGCGCGCCGTTGTGGACGAAGCCGGGGTCGGTGCGGCTGATGACCAGGGAGGTGACGATGCCGCCGACCATCGCCATCAGGGAGTTCAGCGCGACCAGCCCCGACACGCCGTCCAACGCCTGCGCACTCATCACGTTGAAGCCGAACCAGCCCACGCACAGCACCCAGGCGCCGAGCGCCAGGAAGGGGATGTTCGATGGCGGGATGGCGATCAGCGAGCCGTTGGGACGGTAGCGGCCGCGGCGGTTGCCCAGGTTCAGCACCGCGCCCAGCGCCACCCAGCCGCCGAAGGCATGCACCACCACCGATCCGGCGAAGTCGTGGAAAGGCTGGCCGAAAGTCGCGGCCATCCAGTTCTGCAGGCCGAAGCGGGTACCCCATACCGTGCCTTCCAGCAGCGGGTAGAACAGCGCGATCAGCGCCAGGGTGGCGCCGGCCTGCGGCCAGAATCTGGCGCGCTCGGCGATCCCGCCCGAGACGATGGCCGGCACTGCGGCAGCGAAGGTCGCCAGGAAGAAGAACTTCACCAGATCGTAGCCATAGGCCGCGAAGCCGCCGCTTCCCTTGCCGACCAGCGTGTGGGCGTCGGCGAAGAAGTCGATGCCATAGGCCACGGCATAGCCGACGAAGAAATAGGCGATGGTCGACATGGCGAAGTCGGACAGGATCTTCACCAGCGCATTCACCTGATTCTTGCGCCGGACCGTCCCGACCTCCAGCAGGGCGAAGCCACAATGCATCGCCAGCACCATCACCGCGCCCATCAGCACGAAAAGGACGTCGCCACCCGTCTTTGTCGCATCCATTTGCACAAACCTTCAGCGTTTCGCCTAAAAAAGAGGCGGATTGCTAACAGATCAGGCAATTGCGTGCAAGAGCCTAGCTGACGTTTACATGGGCAGAGTGACGGAAATGCAGCACAAAAAGCGGGCGAACCCGCTTTGGGTTGCCCGCCTTCCGCGCAAGAACGATGCCAGATGATGAAGAGGTGGGCGGAGGCACCTCCGCCCATCGCACCAAGCCGACGCTTACATGCCGGCGATGGTCATGCCGTCGATGCGCACAGTCGGCGCATCCATGCCGAAGCGCAGTTCCAGGTCGTCGGCGGCCTCCATGTTCAGGAACATGTCCTTGAGGTTGCCGGCGATGGTGATCTCGTTGACCGGATAGGTGATCTGGCCGTTCTCGATCCAGAATCCGCCGGCACCGCGGCTGTAATCGCCGGTGACGCCGTTGACGCCCATGCCCATCAGGTCGGTGAGATAGAAGCCGTCCTTGATCTCCGCCAGCAGGTCGGCACGGCTGCGCTTGCCGGCGGCCATGTAGACGTTGGCCGGGGCCGGGCCGGGCGGGCCGGAGGTGCCGCGCGCGGCATGGCCGGTGGTCTGCAGGCCAAGCTGCCGCGCCGACCGCAAGTCGAGCAGCCAAGTGGTCAGCACGCCGTCCTCGATCAGCGTGCGCCGCTTCACCTCGACGCCCTCCGCGTCGAAGGGACGGGACCGCAGGCCGCGCTTCACATGCGGATCATCGACGATGCTGATGGACGAGGCGAAAATCTGCTGCCCCATCCTGTCCTTGAGGAAGCTGGTGCCGCGGGCAATGCTGGGGCCGCTGATGGCGCCGGTCAGGTGGCCGAGCAGGCCGCGCGACACCCGCGGGTCGAACACCACCGGCACCTTGCAGCTCTTGACCCGGCGCGGGTTCAGGCGACGGACGGCACGCTCGCCGGCCTCGCGGCCGATCTCGGCGGCATCGCGCAGGTCGGCGCCATAGACCTTGCTGTCATAATCATAGTCGCGCTCCATCCCCGTGCCGGTCCCGACAATGACTGAGGCGGACAGCGACTGGCGCGATACGCCGTAAGTACCGGCGAAACCATTCGACGCGGCAATGGCGACGGTCGAGCGGCTCCAGCCAGCGTCGGCCCCTTCGGAATTGGTGACGCCCTCGACCGCCAGCGCCGCCTCTTCAGCAATGCGGGCACGCTCGATCAGCGTTTCCGACGACGGTTCCTCGCTGTCGCAGATGTCGAGGTCGGGCCAGCTGCGGGCCAGTTGCTCCGGGTCGGCGATGCCGGCGAAGCCATCCTCCGGAACCACGCGGGCCATGGCGATGGCGCGCTCGACCAGTTCGTCCAGAGCCTTGCCGCTACGGTCGGTGGAGGAGACGATGGCCTGCCGCTTGCCGATGAAGACCCGAAGACCGAGGTCGCCGGATTCGGAGCGCTCCAGCTTCTCGGTCTTGCCCAGCCGCTGGGCGAGGGACACGGACGCGCTGTCGAACAGCACGGCATCGGCGGCATCCGCACCGGCGGTGCGCGCCTTGGCGATCAGGTCGTCCAGCAGGTTCAGGACCCCGGACGGATCCGTCCGGTGCTGGTCGTTCGGCGAAACGGTCATCAGGCTCTCCGGTTGGTCTCCATCCTGTCTAGCAAATGGGACGCCGACGCGGAACGGGGAAGAGGCGAATTGCCCCTCCCCCGTTCCGCGCTGCGTCAAATGCTGTCGGAAATTGCGGATCAGGCCAGTTCGCGACGGGCAGCCGGGGCGTTCAGCGCCGGTGCCTTCAGGGCGAAGGCGCCGTCACCCAGCAGCGACTGCACGACCAGCAGGACCGTCCAGAAGGCGGGGAACTCCCAACCGCCGCCCGGCGCATTGAACACCCAGCCATTGCCGACATGCTGCAGGGTGGCGCCGATCAGGATCGGCAGCAGAGCCAGCGCAATCCAGCGGGTGTAGACACCGGCGATCAGCAACAGCCCGCCGCCGACTTCCCCCAGGATCACGAGATAGGCGAAGGCGCCCGGGTAACCGATGCTCTCGAAATAGCCGACGGTGCCGGGAATGGTGAAGGTCAGCACCTTCAGCACCAAGCCATGGGCCAGGAACAGCAGGCCGAGGCCGACGCGCAGGAGGAAGGCGGCGTAGGGGGCGGTGCGATTGTCGATCATGGTCAGGCTCTCCTCGATCAGATGGGCCAGTTGGGCCGCGTTTTGTCTGAGAGGAGATTAGGCCGGGCCGATACGCGGGATAATCCGCAGAGTTGAGGAAGATTTGTTGCAGCGAAAAGGACAATTCCGGAAGGCCCGCCCTTTCCCTCGGTGGGAAAGGGCGGATCGGCAAGTCATCCCCGCTTCCAGGTCGTGCCCTGCGGACCGTCTTCCAGAACGATGCCCTTGTCGAACAGCTCCTTGCGGACACGGTCCGCTTCGGCAAAATTCTTCGCCGCGCGGGCAGCCTTGCGGTCGGCGATCAGCTGCTCGACCTCGGCGTCGCTCAGTCCCGCGGCCCCGCCGGTCGGCGCCCAGCGGAACCACGCCTCCGGATCCTGCTGCAACAGGCCGAGCTGCTGTCCTGCCGCCAGCAGCGCGCCCTTGGCCGCAGCCTTCTCGGCATCGCTCTTCGCCTTGTTCACCGCGGTCGCCAGCTCATGCAGATGCGCGATGGCGAGCGGGCTGTTCAGATCGTCCTCCAGCGCCGCCAGCACGTCGAACGGCAGCTCGGCCGGCATCGCCGCCGGCTCGCCGCGCAGGGCCTGGTACCAGCGGTCGAGCGCACCCTTGGCCTGCCGGATCCCCTCGCGGGTGAAGTCCAGCGGCTGGCGATAGTGCGCGCTCAGCAGGGTCAAGCGGATCGCCTCGCCGGGGAACTCGTCCAGCAGGTCGTGCACGGTGAAGAAGTTGCCGAGCGACTTCGACATCTTCTCGCCTTCGACCGTCACGAAGCCGTTGTGGACCCAGGTGCGGGCCAGCCGGTCGGTGCCGTTGGCGCAGCAGCTCTGCGCGATCTCGTTCTCATGGTGCGGGAAGATCAGGTCCAGCCCGCCGCCATGGATGTCGAAGGTCGCGCCAAGATGCTCCTTAGCCATGGCGGAGCATTCGATGTGCCAGCCGGGCCGCCCGCGGCCCCACGGGCTGTCCCAGCCGGGCTGGTCGGGGCTGCTGGGCTTCCACAGCACGAAGTCGGAGGCATCGCGCTTGTAGGGCGCCACCTCCACCCGCGCACCGGCGATCATGTCGTCCAGCGAACGGCGGGACAACTGACCGTAGCTGGGCATCGACGGCACGGAGAACAGCACATGCCCTTCCGCCGCATAGGCGTTGCCGCGTTCGATCAGGGTGGCGATCAGCGCGATCATCTGGCCGATATGCTGGGTCGCCCGCGGCTCGATGGTCGGGCGCAGCGCGTTCAGCGCATCCATGTCGGCATGGAACAGGTCGGTGGTGCGCGCGGTCAGCGCGTCGATCGGCTCGCCGCTGTCCCGCGCGCGGTCGATGATCTTGTCGTCCACGTCAGTGATGTTGCGGACATAGGTCACCGCCGGATGGAGCCGCGACAGCAGCCGGAACAGCAGGTCGAACACCACCACCGGCCGGGCGTTGCCGATATGGGCGGTGTCGTAGACGGTCGGACCGCAGACATACATGCCGACATGGTCCGGGCGAAGCGGCTCGAAGCGCTCCTTACGGCGGGTCAGCGTGTTGTAGAGGTCCAACGGCACGGTCCGAACTCCCCAAAGAGCGGTGTCAGGAAGAAGAGGGTGTCAGGCGGTTTCGCCGGCCAGTCGCCGGAGGCTGCGCGCCCGTCCGATCAGGGGTAGCAGGTTCTTCAATTCCGGTCCATGGTCCCGCCCGGTCAGTGCGCGGCGCAGAGGAAGGAACAGCTCCTTGCCCTTGCGGCCCGTCGCTCCCTTCACCGCATTGGTCCAGACGCCCCAGGTGCCGAAGTCCCAAGGCTCGTCGGGCAGAAGCGCCGCCGCCTGGGCCAGGAAGCCGGCATCCTCCGCCACCGGCGTCACCGGCGCATGGGTTACCGCCCACCAGTCGCGCGCGTCGCTCAGCCGCGCCAGATTGGGCCGAACCGCCTCCCAGAAGGCGACATCGGCGCCAGTGAGGCCCAGCGCCTCCAGCCGCGACGCCACCGCGTCGAACGGCGTCAGGTGCAGGATGCGGGCGTTCAAGCGGCCCAGTTCCTCGGGATCGAACTTCGGGGTGCCACGGGCGATCTTCGACAGGTCGAACTCCGCCACCAGCTCGTCAAGCGTCAGCCGCGCCTCGATGGGGTCGGAGGTGCCGAGCTTGGCCAGCAGGCTGTTGACCGCCATCGGCTCGATGCCGTCCTCGTCGCGCAGGCTGCCGACCGACAGGCTGCCCAGCCGCTTCGACAGCCCCTGCCCGCCCGCGTCGGTCAGCAGCGGCAGATGGGCGAAGGACGGCACCGCCGCATTGAGTGCCTCGAAAATCTGGATCTGCACCGCGGTGTTGGCAACATGGTCCTCGCCGCGGATGATGTGGGTGATGGCGAAATCGGCGTCGTCGACCACGCTGGTCAGGGTGTAGAGCGGCCGGCCATCCTCGCGGATCAGCACCGGGTCGCTCAGCGCCGTGCCCTCGAACCGCACCGGCCCGCGGACCAGGTCGGTCCACTCCACCGGAGTCGGGTTCAGCTTGAATCGCCAATGGGCCTTGCGCCCCTCCCCTTCCAGCCGGGCGCGGTCCTCGTCGGTCAGGCGCAGGGCGGCACGGTCGTAGATCGGCGGACGGCCCTGCGACACCAGGCTGGCGCGCTTGAGGTTCAGTTCCTCCGGCGTCTCATAGCAGGGATAGAGCCGGCCCGCGGCCTTCAGCGCGGCGGCGGCCTCGTCATAGCGCGGGTAGCGGTCGCTTTCGCGGGCGAAACGATCCCAGCTCAGGCCGAGCCAAGTCAGATCGGCGGCGATGCCGTCGGCGAACTCCTGGGTGGAGCGTTCCTCGTCGGTATCGTCCAGCCGGAACAGGAAGGTTCCGCCGGTCTTGCGCGCGAACAGCCAGTTGACGAGCGCCAAGCGCACATTGCCGACATGGATGCGGCCGGTCGGGCTGGGAGCGAAACGGACGGCGGTTGACATGGCAGGACTCGGGTTGCAGACGGGACAGGCGGGCAGTCCTAGCACGGCCGGCGCGCCTTCCGAAAGCGGTCCGCAACCGATGCATCCGCGCAACAGGCGGGTCCCTGCGTCCGTTGGCATGGTAGGCGCGGGAAACGGCCTGCGTTAGCTTGGCGGCAAATCCACTCTCGGAGACATTCTATGGCGGACAAGAGCTTGCGCATTGGCGTCGTGCTGTCGGGCTGCGGCGTGTATGACGGTGCGGAAATCCACGAGGCGGTCTGCACCCTGCTGGCCATCGCCAAGCTGGGCGCGGTGGCGGTGTGCTACGCCCCGGATATCCCGCAGGCCCATGTCGTCAACCATCTGACCGGCCAGGAGACCGGCGAGAGCCGCAACGTGCTGGTCGAGTCGGCGCGCATCGCCCGCGGCAAGATCACCGCGCTCAGCGAGTTCTCGTCCGGCGATGTCGATGCGCTGATCTTCCCCGGCGGCTTCGGCGCCGCCAAGAATCTCAGCGATTTCGCCTTCAAGGGTGCCGATTGCTCGGTCAATCCGCAGGTGGTGGCGGCGGTCGCCGCCATGCGGGCGGCCGGCAAGCCGATCGGCGCACTGTGCATCGCGCCGGCCATCCTCGCCAAGATCCTGGGCCAGCAGGGAGTGGAACTGACCATCGGCAACGACCCCGGCACCGCCAGTGCACTGGAGGCGATGGGCGCGGTCCATCGCACCGCCACCCATGGCGAGATCGTCGTCGATCCGGGGCTGAAGGTGGTCACTTCACCCTGCTACATGCTGGACGCCACTCTGGCCCAGATTGCCGAAGGGGCCGAGAATACCGTCAAGGCTCTGATTGACCTGACAAAGTAAACAAGTGGAAAAATGGCGAAGGAGGTAGGCATACCTCCTTTGTTGCCCCAATGTCACAAAGCCGGGCAATAATTCGTTAACCGCCTTCCCACACCCTTTGCCTCGGCTTCTTTTATCAGGCGAGGGTTGGCGATGACCTGCATTGTGGGATTGGTGGACGGCGATCGCGTATGGATGGGCGGCGACAGCGCCGGGGTGAACGGCCTGGACATCACCGTCCGCGCCGACACCAAGGTGTTCCGCAACGGCGACAGCCTGATCGGCTTCACCAGCTCCTTCCGCATGGGCCAACTGCTGCACTACCGGCTGGAGGTCCCGTCGCGCGACCATGATGCCGACCTGTTCCGCTACATGGTGGTCGAATTCGTCGATGCAGTGCGCAACTGCCTGAAGGATGGCGGTTACGCCCATCGTTCCAACGACGTGGAGACCGGCGGCACCTTCATGGTCGGCCTTGAAGGCCGGCTGTTCACCGTGCAGTCCGACTATCAGGTCGGCGAGGCGATCCGCGGCTACCATGCCATCGGCTGCGGATCCGACTATGCGCTGGGTTCACTTGCCTCCACGATCGGCCAACCGCCGGAAGAGCGCGTGCTGAAGGCCCTGGAGTGCGCCGAGTTGTTCAACGGCGGCGTCCGCGCGCCCTTCACCATCCAGTCCAGCCTGCGCCGTCCGCAGTTGGCCCTGACCGAAGCCGCGTAACGGATCGTCGTCGACCAAAGTCGAAAGCGTCGGCCAAGGCTGCGCTCCGGTCGCCCAAGGTATCGTGGCGTATGAACGCCCACCGTCTTGTGCGGGCGGGTGGAAGGGAGACCTCTCCCTTCCACCCGCCCGCTCTACACCAGATCGACGAAACCGCCAGCAATCGGGAAGCGCCTGAGCCGCACGGCCGACCGGCGCGAAATCCGCGGCCCCGGCGGAGACCGGCGGCGGCTCGCTTCCGCCTGAACCACCAGTTGCCAGACCATCGCGACCATTTCGGCCGCATGCCCGCGCCCGGCGAGGCCGGCCGGTGGCAAGCCATCGTCGAGCAGGCCCGCCAACAGCTCGTCCAGCGCCTCCACCGGCGGCAGTCCGGCCGGGGTTTCGGCCTTCAGCCGGCGCGCCAGCACCCGCTCCGGCACCACCAGTCCGGCCGGCCCCCGCGACCCCGCCGGCTGGTTGGCGTTGCGCCAGCGGGCGAGGTCCAGCACGGCCGTCTTCGATACATCGGCCAGCACGGCATAGCCGCAGCCCGCCTCCTCCGCCGCAAGGCCGAGCAGCCTGTCGGTCCGGTCCACGGTCGACAGCAGCAGGGCGCCCATCCGCTCCGCCAGCGCCGTCAGGGTCGCGGCACGCAGACGGGAATGCAGCCGGTCAGCCGCCGTGGCCGACTCGCGTCCGGCAAGGGCGGGAGCAAGCAGCGAGTCGGCAGCCTTGAGTACCGGCGCCAGCGCCACATTGTCCAGGCGGCAACCCAACAGTTCCACGGTCTCCGCCGCATCGTCCAGACTGTCGGCCAATGCACCGGCCGGGCCGCCCGGCAGCGGCGCACGGACCGCCAGCACCCGCTCCGGCCCCAATGCGTCGACAGCCATGGCGGCGACCAGGGCCGAGTCCAGCCCGCCGGTCAGGCCGACCACCACCCCCGGTGCGCCGGATTTCGTTACGGCATCGTGGAGACCGAGCATCAGTGCGCCATAGAGCGCCTCCGTCCCTTCGGTTGGGGCAATCATTTCGGCTTCCGAACTGTCCCAGCTATCGTTGGCTCCGCGCTCCCACCGGGTCAGCAGCAGATGTTCGGCGAAGAGCGGGGCGTGGGCGACCAGCCGACCGCCGGTGGCGAGCGCAAAGCTGCCACCGTCGAACACCCGCTCCTCCTGTCCACCGACGACGTTCACCAAGACCAGTGGAAGCCCGCATTCCACCACCCTCGCAACGGCGGCTTGCATCCGCCCGTCTGCACAGCCGGGAGCGAAGGGGCCGGCCAGCATAGCGACCAGCAGTTCCGCCCCGCTTTCCGCCAGCGTCTCCGCCACGTCGCCGGCCGTCAGATCGCTGCCGACCAGCAGACCGATCCGCACCCCGCGGACATTGACCGGACCAGACATCGGACCGGTATCAAAACGATCCTCTTCGGGGGCGCCGATCTCGCCGGTATCCGTTACGGCCTGGAAACGAATGGCAGCTATCTTACCGCCATCCAGGAGAAGCGCGGCGTTGTGGCGCCCGGAATCGGCACGCCATGGCGCCCCGACCAGCAAAGCCGGGCCGCCGTCCGCCGTGTCTTGCGCCAGTGCCCGCACCGTCGCCTCCACCGCGTCGAGGAAGGCGGGAAGTTTGGCCAGATCCAGAAGCGGGGTACCGGACACCGCCCCCGCGGGACAGACGACAAGACCGGCGCCGCGGGCCGCGGCCGCGGCTCGTACGGCGCGGATATGGCCGGCATTCGCGGCAAGGCTGCCCGCGACGGGATTGATCTGGGCGAGCGCGATGGACAGATGGTCGGTCATGATGGCTGATTCCCTTCTTCCGGGTCTCTTTGCGACAAGGGTAGCAGCGCCCCTGTCCCGGTGAAAGCCACGGCTTGCCGCAGGTCATCACGCAGACGGAACAAGTGGAGGAAAAATGTTCGACGAAGTTCCACAGTCATCGGTACTTAGTAAGGTAACGAATTTGTTTCGATAACTGAAAGAAATCCGGAAAATTAAGAACTGGTAAAGGTTGTCGGCGCCATGCTTCCCCTTGCGCTCAAACAACGCGATGCGGGGGCATCCATGTACTACGCGGAGCTCAGCGGCCCGAACGGCAAACCGTCGGTGCTGTCCACGGCTGTGCAGAACGGTTCGTCAAAGACGGCCGGCGCAGCAAAGGACGCGCTGGCCAAATCGGACGCGAAATCGGTCGATGGCGACAAGGCGGACAAGAAGACCCAGTCGCCGGCCTATACCATCAGCCAGTCAATGGAATCGCTGCTGGACAGCATGACCGGCAAGGGCGGCGCCCAGGCTGCCTCAGGCGGCGGCCTGGCAGCCGGCGGCACCGGCGTGGACCGGGCCAAGCAGGCCCAGTCGCTGATGCAGTCGGCTCTGGACCATGGCAAGGACCTCGCCGGCATGTTCGGCAAGGGTATCGACTCCCTGAAGCAGGGGCTGGGCGACGCGCTGAGCGTGCTCGGGGTTCCGCAGAACCGCATCGACGACGCCGTGAAGGGATTCGGCGACGGGCTGAAGTCCAAGCTGGACGGCATGAACCTCAGCGACCTGTCGGTGGACATGCAGGCCACCCAGTCGCAGTGGTCGATCGAGTCGCACGGAATCGACCTGGAAATCCAGGACGGCGACCGCAGCGTCAAGATTTCCTTCGCGAAATCGACCCTGGACTTCCGGCGGGACGATCAGCGCCTGCAGGCGTCGCTGGGCAAAGGCGGCGACATGGCGCTCAGCGCCACAGGCATCACCACCACCGCCACCGGCAAGTCCACCGGGATGATCGTCCGTTCCGAAGGCTTCAGCGAGGATGAGATCAAGGACATCCTCGGCAAGCTGAACGACATGGCCGCCAAGGGCGGCGGTGGCGACGGGATGAAGGGGCTGGCGGTGCTGAAGCCGACCACGTCCAAGGACGGCGTCACCCACCTGACGCTGGACCTGTCCACTCCGATCGCAGGGCTGTCGAACGGGAAGAGCGGAACGGCAGCGGCCACCGCAGCGGCCGCCGGAACGGCATCCGCCGCGACCGCTGGCTCGGCCACGGCCGCGAAGCCGCAAGGCGTCAATCTGACCGCCTGACCCGGTCCGATGCGTTCATTGTCACAGCGCCGGCCCGGATCCGTCCGGACCGGCGCTTGCCCATGCGGGATGGCTTCTTTACAAGCGGACCCGGTGCCGGCCGCAGGGTCGGATGCCGCCCTTCTCCCCGGAACCATCGCCCGGAAGAACGCCATGACCGACCGCGACACGCTGCTGGCCCTGAACCAAGCCTTCTACAGGGCCTTCACCAACCGCGACACCGCCGCGATGGAGGCCCTGTGGGCGGAAACGCTGCCCGTCTCCTGCATCCATCCGGGCTGGACCGCCCTGTTCGGGCGCGACGCCGTGCTGACCAGCTGGCGCGACGTGCTGCGCACGCCCAGCGGAATCGCCGTCGAGGCGCGGAACGAGCGCGTCACCCTGCATGGCGACACTGCGCTGGTAGTCTGCGAGGAAACGCTGGGCGATGCCGTTCTGGCCGCCACCAACCTGTTCGCCCGCGAAAAGGGCAGTTGGCGCCTCGCCCATCATCAGGCCGGCCCTATCGCACCTGCCCGCGCCGACGTCGAGATCCCGGCCAAGCCGCTGCGCCGGTTGCACTGATATCACACGTTCAGGGCAGGCTGGCCACTTCCGGCCGCGCTTCGAGTTGGCGGACGAGGTCGATCACCGCATGGTCGGCGGTAACCTGATCGGGGTCGCTGTTCGTCAGCGCCACCACACCCCAGCGGTGCGCCTTCGAAAAGGCGATATAGGCGTTGAAGCCGCCGGTGGAGCCGGAGTGCCAATGGATCGGCGTGCCGTCCGTGGCCCAGGCGACAAACCAGCCGAGCGCCATCGCCCCGCTTCCCAGGCTGCCCGGATCGGCGAGCGACCGGCCGTCCACCTGAACCGACTGCGCCAGAGCCAGAGTGGCGGCCACAGACGGCGCGCAGCCATGGCCGCCCGGCCCGGCGGCACTGTCAGAGGAATGGGCCGGACAGTCGCCGAGATTGGCGGAAAGCCAGCGGAGCAGATCGTCGGCCGATGAATAGAGGCCGAAGGCCGGCAGCATCGCCGGGGCTTCCCAATCAGGCACGGTGCGGCCGCGGGCATGGCCGACCGCCTTGCGCGCCCGTTGCTCCGCCGTCGGATGCAGGGTGGTATCGCGCAACCCGAAACGGTCGGTCACCACACGCTTCAACAGCGTCTCGTAGGGCTGGCCGGCCGCCGCCGACAGCGCCTCCCCCAACACCGACATGCCGGCGTTGGAATAGCTGAAGCGCACGCCCGGCGATACCGGCAGGCGGTAGTCCGACAGCCAGAGCGCCAGTTCGCCGCGCGACAGCGGCTTGTAGGGGTTGCGCGGATCCTCCAGCCGGTTCCAGGAAAAGCGGGGGGTCTCCGGCACGTTGGGCAGGCCGGCGGTGTGGGTCGCAAGGTCGCGCAACCGGATCGGCCGGCCGTCATAGTCCGGAACATGGGAGACCGGCACCGGGCCGACGCGGCGCAGATAACGCTGCACCGGGTCCGTGGGATCGACGCGGCCCTCCCGCATCAGTTCCGCCATGATGGTGCCGGTGAAGGGCTTGGTCAGGGAAGCGATCTGGAACAGGGTGCGCCCATCGGGCGGGCCGCCGTCGGGCCGGCCGGCATCGCCGCGCCCCACCACCAGCATCCGGCCGTCGCGGATCACGCCAACCACCAGACTGCCGCCACCGGCCGACGGCTGCCGGTCCTCCACCGCACGGGTCACCGCATCCACCAACGGATCGGAAATGCGGTCCAAACCGATGGCCCCGGTCGGGCCGAGCGGAACGCTCGACAGCAGCAGACACAAAACGCCCCAGAGCAGCCTGCGCCGCATCCCTTCCTCCGCCCGGCCCCAATCGCGAGTACCGAGAGTGGGCGGACGTACGGCAGGCGGACAGGGCCGCGAAGGGCGATCCGGCGAAAGACAGGAGGGGAGCCGCCGGGGTACTCCCCAGCTGCCCCATCCCAGCCCATCAGGTCAGGCTTGTCAGGCTCGCGACGGTTATTCAGTGACTATTCGGTCGGAATTTCCGCCCTGGGCGGACGGCGGTCCTTGACGATGGACAGCGGCACGTCGTCCGCCGCGATCTCCAGGATCGGGTGGCCGTCCAGCAGCGACGGACAGCGCTTGACCTGGGTGAAGGCCAGGAAGAAGTCGGCCTTGCGCCAGTCAGGCTCGATGCCGTTCACCAGGCGCAACCAGGGCGGCAGCTCGAACCGGACCGCCAGCGTGTTGCCACAGACGGTCAGCGTGTACTGCCGTGGCGGGGCGTGGCCGTCATTCTCGCGCTCGACATACTCGACCAGCTCCTGCAGCGCCTCATGCAGGGAATTGCCCCAGTAGTCCAGTTCGAACTGGCCGTCGGCACCGCGTACGCCTCCAACGAACTGGTTGTAGTACACGTACTGGTTCGGGTGCATGGCGCCGAGCTGCCACGCGTACACCACCGCGACCACGGTCATCGCCGCGGCGAACCCCTGCCCCAGCGCCCGGCCACCGCGCTGGCACAGCGTCCACAGCCGGTCGGCGGCGATGGCGGCCATCACCACGAAAGGCGGCGCCAGAAACAGGAAATGGCGAATGCCGTTGTAGACCGACGGCCGCATCAGGACGAACAGCAGGATCGGCAGGAACCCGGCCAGCACAAGCGGCGTGTAGCGGACGACGGTAAAGGCGCCGGTCCGCCGCCAGCCGCCGCGCGCCAGCCAGATCGCCGTCATGATCACCGCCGCGCCGACGCCGATCACCACCGCCTCCGGCAGCTTCACCGCCAGATAGACCGGCAGATAAAGGGCGGGCGGGTCGTTGGAATGGACCAGTTCGCCCATGAACAGCGTCTGGATGTCGATGGGGAAATGCGAGACGACGCGCAGCGCCTCCAGCGGGTTGCGGAACGGGCGCTGCACCACCCAGGGCCAGAACACCGCCATGATGGCATAGGCAACGGGGATTGCCGGCCACAGCGACAGGAAGGCGCGCCGCGCATCGACCAGCGCCCAGCGATGCCCCTCCTGCCGGGTCACCAGCGCGAAATGCATCGCCATGGCAACCGCCAGATAGAAACCTGCCAGTACCCCGCCGACGCGGATCGCCAGCGTCAGGCCCAGCACCAATCCGAACTTCAGCACCGCGCTGCGGCTGGGCCGCGGCATCTGCTTGAGGATGCGGGTGGCGAAATAGAGCGTCCACACCATGCCGGCGGCAAACGGCACGTCCTTGGTGTTGTTGAACATGGCGCCGTAATAGACGCCGCTCAGCGACAGCAGCGCCGCCGCGATGAAGCCTGCGCGCGGACCCGCCAGCAACCGGGTGTAGCGCCAGGTGCCGGCGATGCCCAGCACGCCGACCAGCGCGCAGAGCAGGTGCCGCGTCTCATACTCCTCGAAGGGGGAGAAGGGCACGATCACCGCGGTGACGAGGTCGAACAGCCCGCCGTAATAGGCGAGATCCTTGAAATGGAAAGCCGAGCGGTCCTGGAAGCCGCTGAGATAGTAGGACAGCAGCTTCTTGCCATAGATGTGCTGCACCTCCTCGTCCGTGCTGATGCCGTAGCTGAGGAAGGTCAGCGCCGCCAGGATGAGCAGGCCGAGCAGAAGCGCGCGCGACAGCCCGTCCCACAGGGCCGCCTCGCCGCGCGGCAGCGCGCGGCCGGTCGCCGTGGCGGTCGATGATGGTGCCGTAGCGGCGGGACGCGGACGGCGAGGGGCGCCACCGGCATCGTCCCCGTCACCGGTGTGCAGACGGGTATCGACGCTCATCGGCGCAGCTCCTGCCCCATGGTTCCGGCCTCAACGATTTCGCCGGCGGGGTCGAACTCATGCTCATGCCGGCCGTCCACAGGACTGAAGCCGTGGGCGGAGCGCACGATGAACAGCGGCCGCCCCTTCACCTCGGCAAAGACGCGGCCCAGATAGTCGCCGATGATGCCCAGCGTGATCAGCTGGATGCCGCCCAGGAACAGCACGGCGACCAGCAGCGATTCATAGCCCGGCACGTCGATGCCGTGGATCAGCGTGCGGACCAGGCGAATCAGAATATAGACGAAGGCGACGCCCGACACCGCCATGCCGACCAGGCTCCACACCCGCAGGGGGAAGGTGGAGAAGGCGGTCAGCCCGTCGAAGGACAGGCGCAGCAGCTTGACGAAACCCCATTTGGTGTCGCCGCCGGCGCGCTCCCCCTGCTCGTAGGGGATCGCTGCCTGGCGGAAGCCGACCCAGGCGAAGATGCCCTTCATGAAGCGCGTGCGCTCCGGCATCCGGTTGATGACTTCGACGACACGGCGGTCCATCAGGCGGAAATCACCGACCTCCCGCGGCAGCTTGATCTCCGACAGATGGTCGAAGACCCAGTAGAACAGGCGGGCGAACAGCCGATGCTTCAGGCTCTGCCCGACACGGGCATGGCGCACGGCGACGACCACGTCGAACCCTTCACGCCATTTGGCGATGAAGGCTGGCAGCAGTTCCGGCGGATGCTGCAGATCGGCATCCATCGGCACGATTGCGTCGCCGGTGGTGTGGCTGAGCCCGGCGGACAGCGCCAGTTCCTTGCCGAAATTGCGCGACAAATCCACCACCTTCACCCGCGGTTCGCGGTCGTGCACGTCCAGCAGCCGGTCAATGGTATCGTCACGGCTGCCGTCGTTGACGCAGACCACCTCCCAATCCATGCCCAGCCCGTCCAGCACCGGCACCAGCCGGGCGAACAGGGCGTCGATGTTGGGACCCTCGTTGTAGAAGGGGATGACGACCGACAGGCAGCCGCGCAGAGGACGGCCCGACCGGTTCCCACGGGGCCGGTTCGCAGGCGGACGGTTCTCGGGAGTGCGGACATCGCCAGCCGGGCGGACCGGAGTGGTGCGGGCATCCGGGGAAGCCGCGGAAAAGGGCGCGTCGGGAGTGGACATGGCCAGCCGTCGGGTCAAAGCGTCAGGGACCGGGAGATGAAGGGATCGGCGACGACCCCGGACGGCCGCTGCGCCCTTCGGCATATACCACGATACGGGGGGATGTACAAAATGCCTCTCCTGTGACCGCCACGGCACAAAAAATGGCCTGTTCGCCCGTGAAAGCGTCCGGGCGCGGCCACCGGCAGTCGGCCAAAGCAGGCAAACATCCGGCGTCGCCGTTTATTCCATCGATGGCGAACGACCGCTGTCCCCTACGTCACCCGGGGGTCTTTCCGGCCATCGCTCCGCGCCGACGCTCCAAAGCCGGCCATACCGGGGCATGTGGCACACTTCCTGAAATGCTGCCCTCAACAGGTCACGACTGCTGACCTGCTCAAGTTCCGAGCAGCATCCCGCGCCGATGGAGGCCCCAACCATGAGCCTTTTCAATCGCTTTTCCGTAGGGACCAAGATCACGGCGGCCAGCGCCGGCATCCTAGTGTTCCTGGTGCTGATCGGCGGCATCGGCGTGGCGGCCCTGTCGGAGACCGGCGGCGCCGTGAACACCTATCGGCGGCTCGGCCAGCAGACCAACGAGCTGGGACGCATCCAGGCCACGATGCTGGAGATGCGCCAGCAGGCCACCCGCTTCCTGCTGACCGGCGATGCGGAAGTCGGCGCCACCGTCCGCCGCACCGCAGAGGAGGCAGCGCAGACCATCGACAAGGCCCGCGCCCTGTTCACCGATCCCGCCCTGCTGCAGACCGCCGACCATATGGCGCAGGAGATCACCCAGTACCGGGAGGCGTTCGCGGCGGCGATGGACTTGCAGGCTCAGCGCAGCAGGGCCATCGCCGAGCTGGACGAGATCGGGCCGAGGCTGGAAAGCGCGCTTGACGGCATCATGGACAGCGCCAGCGCCGGCGGCGACACCGATGCCGCCTATCTGGCGGGCATGGCGCTGCGCCACATGCTGTCCGCCCGCATCTCGGCGACCCGCTACAATGTCGACGGCTCCCCGGCACTGGCCAGCCAGACCCGGTCGCAATTCACCGACGCCGCCAGCCGCGGCGGCGCGATGATGGCGAAGCTGACCGACCTGGATCGCCGCAAGATGGCGATGTCCTATACCGCCATGCTGCGCGTCTACATCACCGGCTTCAACGCCGTGGTCAAGGCGACCACCGAGCGCGACCGGCTGGTGAACGAGGTGCTGATCCCCGTCGGCGACTCCATCGCCAAGGAGGCGGAGCAGCTGACGGTGGCCAGTGTCGAAGACCAGCGGAGCCTGGGCATGGCGACCGGCGCCTTCCTCGACAAGGCGCGCGGCGTAATGGTGATCGCTTCGCTGGTGGCGGTGGTTCTGGGGCTGGCGACGGCGCTGCTGATCGGCCGCGGCCTGTCGCGGCCGGTGGTGGCGATGACCGACCGCATGACCCGGCTGGCCGGCGGCGACCGCAGCGTCGAGATCCCCGGCCTGGACCGTGCCGATGAAATCGGCGGCATGGCCAAGGCCTTGCAGGTGTTCAAGGACAGCCTGATCGAAAGCGACCGGCTGGCGGAGACGCAACGGGCCGACCATCAGGCGCAGCGCAGCCGCGGCGACCGCATCGACAGGCTGACCCAGGAGTTCGACCGGCTGGTGCTGGAGGCGCTCGGCCGGATGTCGGCGGCGGCGACGCAGCTGCAGGCGACCGCCCAGACCATGTCGGCCACGGCCGAGCAGACCACCCGGCAGGCGGATGCCGTCGCCAGCGCCTCGCACGAGGCGACCGGCAATGTGGAGACGGTGGCCGCCGCGACGGAGGAGTTGACCGCGTCGATCTCCGAGATCGGCCGGCAGGTGGCGGAGAGCACCCGCATCGCCGGTCAGGCGGTCGCCACCGCCGAAAGGACCGACGGCACCGTCCGCGGTCTGGTCGATGCTGCCCAGCGTATCGGCGAGGTGGTGCAACTGATCACCGACATTGCCAGCCAGACCAACCTCCTGGCGCTCAACGCCACCATCGAGGCCGCGCGCGCGGGAGAGGCGGGCAAGGGCTTCGCCGTCGTCGCGTCGGAGGTGAAGAGCCTAGCCAGCCAGACCGCCAAGGCGACGGAGGAGATCGGCAGCCAGATCGCCGGCATCCAGGAGATCAGCCGGCAGGCTGCAGGCGCCATCGCCGAGATCGGCCGGGTGATCGCGGAGATCAGCCACATCTCCACCACCATCGCCGCCGCGGTTGAGGAGCAGGGCGCCGCCACCAAGGAGATCAGCCGCAACGTCCAGCAGGCGGCGCGTGGCACCCAGCAGGTGTCCGGGAACATCGTCGGCGTGTCGGAGGCCGCTTCCTCCACCGGCGATGCGTCCCGCGAAGTGCTGACCGCCGCCGACGGGCTGAACCACGAGGCGACCGACCTGCGCGGCTTCGTGTCGCGCTTCCTGGCCGATATGCGTGCTGCGTAAGAAACGGGAATGAATACGAGCAATTACATGGCAAATATGGCGTCGCCAAGGCCGAGGAGCACCGGATCTTGCCGACGCCGTTTTCTCGCCGGTCAGCTCCGCTCCTTTGCGCGGTCACATTCCCCTTGCACCGGATCGCCCCCTTCGGCACATAGGCGGCATGATCCTCAGTCCCATCGCCATCGACGACATGCCGAAGGCCATCGCCGCCTTCGACGCCCATCTGGACGGTCACGCCCGAGCGCGTGCCGCCTTCCGCCGGATCGCCGCGACCTGGCCCGTGCGGCCGGACGATGAGCCCGGCGGCGGCGTCGACACGCCGGCCCACCGGGCCGAGGCGGTGCGGCTGGCCCATGCCCACGGCATCGATACGCTGGATGAGCCGCCCAGCCGGTCCTTCATGTGGGACGGCAAGATGATCCGCACCGACGTCGAGGCGACGGTGATCGTGCATGAGGTGGCGCACTGGCTGTGTGCGGCGCCGGAACGGCGCACGCTGATCGACTATGGCCTCGGCCCCGGTCCGGAGACCACCGCCCGCAAGGAGGCACGCGCCGACAAGCGCCTGTGCTTCGAGGATTGCATGCATGAGGAGCAGCAGACCTCGCTCCTCGGCGTGCTGTGGGAGGTCGAACTGGACCAACCGGGCATCCTGGCTTTCCTGGAGCAGAACTGGATGGAGCATTGGGAGCGGCCGAGCACCGCCGCCTTCTTCATCCGCCATGCCGAGGAACTGTTCACCCGCGGCCTGATCGACGCCGACGGCCGCCCGACCACCGCACGCGACTGGGCGGATGAACGGCGCGGGGTGCTGGCGGAGTAAGGGATCAACTCCCCAAAACCGATGCTCGAAGCAAAACGCCCTCCCCTGCTCGCCGCAGGAGAGGGCGTTTGCATTTCACCCTGCCATCACGCCCCAACGTCACGCTTCAACGTTACGCAGCGGTGATGCGGGTGATGAAGGCTTCGATCTCGTGGTCGAGGCGGTTGAAGCTGCTCGACAGCTCCTCGGTCGTGTTCTGCACCGACCCGGCGGAATGGCCGGTCGTCTCGGCGGCCTGCTGGACCAGACGCATCTCCTGCATCACCGCCATGGTATCGACGGCGGCACGCTGCGACCGCGCACTGATGTCGCGGGTGGCGGCGTCCTGCTCCTCGACCGCGGCGGCGACAGTGCCGAGGGACTCATCGACCTGACGGATGGTGCCGACGATGGCGCGGATGGCGCCGACCGCCGCATGGGTGGCGCCCTGGACGGCAGCGATCTCGGCACCGATCTCTTCGGTCGCTTTTGCGGTCTGGTTGGCGAGGCTCTTCACCTCCTGCGCCACGACGGCGAAGCCCTTGCCCGCTTCCCCCGCGCGCGCCGCCTCGATGGTGGCATTGAGGGCCAGCAGGTTGGTCTGGCCGGCGATCGACTGGATGAGGCCGACGACCTCCTCGATCTTGCGACTGGCCTCGCTCAAACCCTGGACGATGCTGTCGGTCCGGCCGGCCTCCTCCACGGCGCCCCGGGCGAGTTGCGCCGACTGGCTGATGGAGCGGGTGATCTCGTCGATGGACGCGCGGAGCTGTTCGGCGCCGGCCGCGACGCTCTCGACCTCGCTGGTCGCCTCCTGCACCGAATGGGCGACGCTGTCGCTGTGGTGGCTGGTCTGCTTGGCGTTGTCGAGCATCGAGTTGGCTTCGTTGCGCATCGATGTCGCCGACCGCACCACCTCGCCCATCATCGCCTTGACCGACGCCTCCAGATCGCTGGCGAGCGCCGCCATCGCCTGCCGCCGTTCCTGTTCGTTGCGCAGGCGCATCGCCTCCTGCTCGCGCGACAGTTCCTGCACGCGGATGGCGTTCTCCTTGAACACCTGCACCGTCCGGGCCATCTGACCGATCTCGTCGCCGCGGTCCGCCGCAGGAATGTCCGCCTCCAGGTTGCCGCGGGCCAGACGCTCCATCACGTCGGTCAGACGGACGATCGGCCGGGCGATGTTCATGCCGATGAACAGGGCGACGCCGACGGTCACCAGCAGCGCGCCGGCGGCGACCGCCATGAAGGCCTGGGTGGTGCGGTCCACCGATTCATTGACCGCGGCATAGGCGTCTGTGGAGACCTTGCGTTTGTAGGTCAGATAGTCGCGGCTGGTCCCCTGCAGGCGGGTGTAGGCTGCCTGCACCTCCTGCAGGAAGTCCAGCGGATCGACGCCCATCTTCAGCAGGTCGAGGAAGCTTCCGACCTTCGCCAGATAAGTGGCGGCGTCGCTACCGAACCGCTCGAAATACTTGGCCTCCTCGTCGGTATCGGCAGTGGCCCCCTTCAGCGTTTCGGACTGCTTCTTCAGCTTGTCGAGCTGGCTGCTGAGGGCCTTCATCTCCTCCTCCACCGCCTTCGGCGAAGCGTTCGCGCTGCTGAGGATCACCGTCCGGTACATGCCGGCATGGGCCACCGTCAGGGTATCGGTCAACCCCTGGATCTCCGCCTCCCGGGTGAAGGAGCGGTTGAACAGGGCGTCGAGCAGGGTCGACTGCTGCGTGATCGCCGACCAGCCGAGCAAGGCGATCACCAGCATGCCGATGATCGCCGTCGTCGCCGGAATGGCCATCTTGACGGGGATGTGGAACTTGTTGAGGAGGGTCATGGGACACCTGCGTCGGCCGGCGGTCCGTGGCGCGAACGATCCGGCATGGCATTGGGGCGGAGGAACGTGCGGCTGTCGCGCAATGCCGGCGGCGCCGTCGGCACCTCCCCGCATTCCGCCATCGCCGCTCCGCTCCATGAGACATCGCCGGGACGGGATCCCGTGCGCGTTCCGGGGCTGTCTTCAAGATGGCCAGCCCGTCGGCACGGCCATCGCTGCGTCATCTCACCCGAAAAATATTTTCCAATTATTAACAGGGTTATTTTTGTGCGAATCTTTGATCTGTAACAATTATCTCCACATTTCTTCGGGACAAAAGGGTTCAGAGTCTTCAACATACTATAATATGCGACAGGAAACGCAGTTCCTTTATTTTCGGCGGCAATACCGGCCAGCGCCCGCCCAATCGGCAAGAAATTCCCGTTATGCACGTTTTTCCATATATTGGCACGCTTTTAGAGGTAAATTTTGGCATATGCGTTCATATAATTAGAGGCTAACAGGATTTAGATCGCCCATCAATGGCGGGTTCACTCGCCCCATCGCAGCATGCGGCATGGAACTGCCAGATCGCTCCCGTTCGTCGGATAGGAAGAGGCCCAAGTAAATCCGGCGCATCATCAAGAAGGAATACGATGACCAACCGCCACTCAGACCGGGGGTCAGCCGGCTGACGACACCATGAAGGCGACCGAGATCGACACCGGCGACAGGAGAGTTGAGATCAGCAGCGACATCGACACCACCTCTCGACCGGCGTTGTAACGCTCCGCGAAGACATAGGCGTTGATGCCGATGGGCAGGGCTGCGGCGGTAACGGCCGGTGCGACCCACAGCGGCGGCAGGTCGAAGATCTGGGTGGCCAGCAGCCAGGTCAGCAGCGGGTGCAGGCCGGTCTTCAGCAGGGCCACCACCGTGGCCGGCAGAACCGCGCCCGAGGCCGGGCTGAGCGCCAGCGACGCTCCAAGGGTGAAGCAGGCGCAGGGAAGCACCGTCTGCGCCATCATGGTGAAACTCTTCATCACCATCGGCGGGATCGCCAGATGGATCAGGTTGGCGGCCAGCCCCAGGATGACCGACACCACCAGCGGGCTGGTCAGCGTCGCCCTGGCCGCCTGAAGGGTCGCCTGGACCGGGCGCCCGGACCGGCCGCCGCGCGCCGAACGCTGGGTTTCCGCCAGCATGGTGGCGGAGGTGAACAGCAGCGGAGACTGGAAAACGATCAGCAGCATCACCGGCACCGCCACGGTCGGCCCGTAAGCCTCCATGATGATGGGCGAGCCCAGCAGTGCTATGTTGGAAAAGGAACTGGCCAAGCCGATCGGAGCGATCTGGTCCTGCCGTCCCGCCATCCGCATCCACAGCCCGCCGACCAGGAAGACCGCGACCGCGGCGATGTAGAAGGACCCCAGCACCGCCCATTCCAGCGGGTCGGGAATGTCCGCCCGCGCCATGTTGGAGAACAGCAGCGCCGGCAGCGCGTAGATGCCGAGAAAGCGGGAAAGCCCCTGGACCATCGCAGTGCTGAACCCGCGGTAGCGTGCCGCCCAGAAGCCAAGGGCGATCAGGCCGAACATCGGCAGGACGATCTGGAAAATCAGCGACATGGACGCGGCACCATGGGGGGCGGGGTCGGCGGTGGCCGACGATGCGGGGGCTCTCCTTTACACCGTCAGCCTCATTCGGCGGGAACGATCTCCAACGGCGGAACGCCCAGCACATCCACCAGGGTGGCGCCAGCCTCGATCTGCTCGGTCCACTTGCGTTCGCGCTCCAGCAGAGCCAGGCTCTGGACCAGGGCGGCCTCGGCGAAAGCCAGCGGCACCACGACCACGCCGTCCTCGTCGCCCAGGATCAGATCGCCGGGATTGACCGGCACGCCGCCGATGGCCGCGGTGACATCCATCTTGCCGCCGAAATTCTTGTGCGGACCACGGGCCACGGCGCCCTTGGCGAAGACCGGCAGACCCAGCCCGCGGATCTCGTGCAGGTCGCGGACGGAGCCGTCGACCACCAGACCACCCAGCGCCCGCCGCTTGCAGCAGCGCACCACCCATTCGCCGGCCAGCGCCACGTCGTCCAGGCCGCCGCCGGCAACCACCACCACGTCGCCCGGCTCCGCCAGACTGACGGCATGGTGAACCATGCTGTTGTCGCCGGGCATGGTGACCACGGTGCGGGCCTGACCGCAGAGCCGCATGCCGGGGACCATCGGCTTGATCCGCGAATCCATGCTCTGGCACCGGTTCATCGCGTCGGAGGCGACACTGCTGGGCACCGACGACCATTTGGCGAGGGAGTCGGTCGACAACCGGGGATAATCGACGAGATAGCGCTGCATGGCCATGGCGGTTTCCTTTCTTCGTATCTGGGTCGGAGTATCTTGACGGAGTTTCTGGAGCGCGGGCTTCGGCAGGGGCTGCTTCCCGATTCCGCTCAGGCGGGACAGTCGCAGGGCTGGCCGGACCCGGGTCATGCCTCGGCAATCCGGCGGCATAGCCGGAACACCGGCACAGCCACAGATCGGCATCGATCACGCTGGGATGGAAGGCCAGATAGCCCTTTTCCCGAGAAATTTCCCGAGTTTGGGCGCATCTTTCCGCAGATCATCGGCGCATGACACAACCCCCGGAGCTTCTTGCGCCATTTATTTAGATTTTGAAGTGTACCCACTCCGGCGGTCATACGCAAGGAGGTTGACAATCTGTAAATACGACTCAGGGAATTTCGCGTCTTGGAACGGGATGTTGCGAAGAATTGAACAGCTCAGGAGAGAATCGGTCCGGACTTCGCAATATCGTCCGTTGGCAGACACAACTTAGGTACCGCTCAACGGTCACTGTCTGCGGCCCAACGGATACGCTCAGGTTTTGCAGGAAGCATTGCCTACAATTGCATGACGCCTGGGCTTTGATCGGTACAACCAAAGTGTGAGGATAGCATGCCGATTCCGGCACCATGGCCCGCCGATGCGGCAGGTCGGAACATTGGGAGAAGATTAAGATCGGAAAACGCGAAAGGCCGGCACCCGAAGGTCCGGCCTTTTGAGATCGCAAGCTCCAGCGGCAAGGCCGGAGAAAACTGGAGCGGGCGAAGGGATTCGAACCCTCGACCCCAACCTTGGCAAGGTTGTGCTCTACCCCTGAGCTACGCCCGCGCTCCGCACTGCCGTTCAGCCCGTTGTCGGTACCGTCCGGCGGTGTGCGGCGGACTATACTCATCGGCCGACGCAATGCAAGCGCCTTGTTTCAGTTTTTTTCACCGTCTGGACGATTTTCCGAGCTCCCGGTACAAGGGCTGTCATGGATACCGAATCGCCCCCTCCTCCCGGCCCTTCCCTGTCAGACCAGGACGCGCCGCTGCCGACCTCGCCGGACCAGCTGCTGGCGCGGCTCGGCGCGCTGGGCATCCACGCGACCACCCACAGCCACCCACCGCTGCATACGGTGGAGGAGAGCAAGGCGCTGCGCGGAGCGCTGCCGGGCGGACATTGCAAGAACCTGTTCCTGAAGGACAAGAAGGATCAGCATTGGCTGGTGGTGACGCTGGAGGATGCCAGGGTCGACCTGAACAGGCTGGACAAGGCGATCGGATCGGCGCGGCTGTCCTTCGCCTCGGCGGAGCGTCTGTGGCGCTTCCTCGGCATCCGGCCGGGATCGGTTTCGCCCTTCGCCCTGGTCAACGACACGGAGCGCAAAGTGCGCGTGGTCCTGCAACAGGCGATGATGGAGCATGACCTGCTGAACTATCATCCACTGCTGAACGACCGCACCACGACGATCCGGCGCGACGACCTGCTGCGCTTCATCCAGGCCTGTGGGCACGAGCCGGCGATCGTCGAGTTCGGCCGGACCGGGCAGTGACCCGGGGGATCGGCCGAGCGGCGGGGCTCAGCATCGACGCAATGCCTGCCCACGCAATGCTTGCTTGAGCCGCCCGGCACGCTCACATATGTCGGCAACAAGGGATCCGGACGCCGCAACGGCCGGATCGGCAATTTCATGGCCCACCGGGATGTCCTAATGGGCCAGGCATCACCAACGGGACAGAAACACGCCATGTTCTCCATGCCCCCCGCCAACGGGTCCAAGCCCGCCGCTCCCGCCGCCGCCGGTGCTGCCGACGTCGTCAAGGACACCACCGACCGCACCTTCATGGCCGACGTGATCGAGGCCTCGCGCGACGTGCCGGTGATCGTCGATTTCTGGGCGCCCTGGTGCGGCCCCTGCAAGCAGCTGGGTCCGATCATCGAAAAGGTGGTGCGCGCCACCAAGGGCGCGGTTCGTCTGGTGAAGATCGACACCGACGCCAACCAGATGATCGCCTCGCAGCTGCGCGTTCAGTCGATCCCGGCGGTCTACGCCTTCTTCCAGGGCCGCCCGGTCGACGGTTTCATGGGCGCCCTGCCCGAATCGCAGGTGAAGGCCTTCGTCGACAAGCTGGTGGCCATGGCCAAGCAGGCCGGTGTCGGCGGCGGCGCCGACGAGATGCTGGAGGAGGCTTTCGCCCAGGCCAAGGAGATGCTGGAGGCCGGCGACCTGCAGGGCGCGCTCGATCTCTACAGCCAGATTCTGCAGGCCGAGCCGGAGAACGCCCAGGCCTATGCAGGGATCGTCCGTTGCCTGATCACCGCCGGCGACCTGGAGAACGCCAAGCAGATGTTGGCCCAGGTGCCCGAAGCGATGGCCAAGGACAAGGAACTGGCCAACGTCCGCGCCGCGCTCGACGTGGCCGAGCAGGCGGCCAACGCCGGCCCGATCCCTGAGCTGATGGAGAAGGTCTCCCACGACCCGAACGACCACACTTCGCGTTTCGACCTCGCCATGGCGCTGTTCGCCGCCGGCAAGCGCGAGGCCGCGGTCGACGAGCTGCTGGAAATCTTCAAGCGCGACCGGACCTGGAACGAGGACGCCGCCCGCAAGCAGCTGGTGAAGTTCTTCGAGGCGTTCGGTCCGGCCGATCCGCTGACGGTGAAGACCCGCCGGCGCCTGTCGGCCATGATGTTCAGCTGAGGCTTTTCCGAAAACGGGACGGCTGTTCCACCGGCGAAGGGGTTCTATCTGATTGGCATGACCAGGAACCCAAGACTCCCCTTCGACCCGGTTTTCAGCCAGCTGCCGGCCATGCTGCCCATCTTTCCGCTGGCCGGCGTCCTGCTGCTGCCGCGGGCGCGGCTGCCGCTGAACGTCTTCGAGCCGCGCTATCTCGCCATGGTCGAAGATGCGCTGGGCGATGGCCGCATGATCGGCATGATCCAGCCGCTCGATCCTGCCGGGCGGGAACGCGAGCCGGCCGTCTATCCCTGCGGCTGCGCCGGCCGGATCACCAGCTTCGCCGAGACCGACGACGGCCGCTTCCTCATCACCCTGACCGGTGTTGCCCGTTTCGAGGTCGGGCGGGAGGTCGAGGGCGCGCGCGGCTACCGGCGGATAATTCCCGACTGGCGCCCCTTCCGCGCCGACCTGGAACCCGAAGCCTGCGGTGACATCGACCGCAACCGGCTGCTCGGTGCGCTGAAGAGCTATTTCCGGGTGCAGGGCCTGTCGGTCGACTGGAAATCCATCGAATCGACGCTGGACGAACGGCTGATCAACTCGCTGGCGATGATCTGCCCCTTCACGCCCGGCGAGAAGCAGGCGCTGCTGGAGGCGCCGACCCTGGCGGAACGCGGGAAGCTCTTGATCGGACTGGTCGAGATGGCCATTCTCGACAGCCATGACGGGGACGGTCCGCCGCCCAAGCATTGATCCTGTATCGACGTTCTTCCAATTACCGCGAGACACGAGATGGCGACGCCCGAGGACAAGAGCAGCGAAGCGAAAACCAACGCCCGCGTCGATCCGAAGCTGCTGGAAATCCTGGTCTGCCCGCTGACCAAGGGACCGCTGCGCTATGACGCCGAGCGCGCAGAGCTGGTCAGCGAGCGCGCCGGTCTGGCTTATCCGATTCGTGACGGCATCCCGATCATGCTGATCGATGAGGCGCGCAGCCTGGACAAGGCGGGGAGCACGCGATGAGCCCCGGTGACAGTGTTGGCGATGGATTCGGCACGGTCCAGTGGCCGACCGAGGTCCGCCTGAAGAAGGAGGAGAAGCGGCTGGAGGTCGATTTCGACGACGGCCGGACCTTCTCCTACCCGGCGGAATTCCTGCGCGTGGTCAGCCCGTCCGCCGAGGTGCAGGGCCACAGCCCCAGCCAGAAGCAGACGGTTGCCGGCCGCCGCCATGTCGGCATCATGCGGCTGGAGCCGGTCGGCAACTATGCCATCCGCATCGTCTTCGACGATCTGCACGACAGCGGCATCTTCAGCTGGAAATACCTCTACGAGATCGGCACCGAACAGGAAGCCCTGTGGGCCGGGTATCTGGAGGAATTGCAGGCCAAGGGCCTGAGCCGCGACCCGCGGCGGTGATTGCTTCCCTCTCCCGCCGCAGGTCGGGAGAGGGCTTTACACCGTCACCTTACTTCCAGATCGGCTTTCCACTGCCTGGCAGGCCGTAGAGATCCCATTTGCGGCTGACCGTTTCCACGACCTCGTCGGTCATGTGCAGCTTCTCGCCCCATTCGCGCTTGGTCTCCGGCGGCCATTTGTTGGTCGCGTCCAGCCCGACCTTGCCGCCCAGGCCCGATTCCGGGCTGGCGAAGTCGAGATAGTCGATCGGCGTGCCCTCGATCACCGTGATGTCGCGGGCCGGGTCCATGCGGGTGGAGATCGCCCACATCACATCCTTCCAGCTCCGCGCGTCGATGTCGTCGTCCACGACGATCACCCATTTCGTGTACATGAACTGGCGCAGGAAGGACCAGACGCCCATCATCACGCGCTTGGCATGGCCGGGATAGGCCTTCTTCATGCTGACCACCGCGATGCGGTAGGAGCAGCCTTCCGGCGGCAGCCAGAAATCGACGATCTCCGGAAACTGCTGGATCAGCAGCGGGATGAAGACCTCGTTCAGCGCCTCGCCCAGCACCGACGGCTCGTCGGGCGGACGGCCGGTGAAGGTCGAGAGATAGATCGGCTTGCGCCGCATCGTCATGGCGGTGACGGTGAAGACCGGGAAAGGCTCGACCGAGTTGTAATAGCCGGTGTGGTCGCCGTAGGGCCCCTCGTCGGCATATTCATCCAGGCTGACATGGCCTTCCAGGACGATTTCCGCCTGGGCCGGCACCTTCAGCGGCACCGTCTTGCACTCCACCAGCTCCACCTTCTTGCCGCGCAGCAGGCCGGCGAACTGGTATTCCGACAGGGTGTCGGGCACCGGCGTCACCGCGGCCAGGATGGTGCCGGGATCGGCCCCCAGCACGACGGCGCAGGGCAGCGGCTCCCGCCTTCCACTTGCGGCCCAGCGATGGTGGTGCTGGGCGCCGCCCCGGTGCTTCAGCCAGCGCATGATCGTCTTGTTCCTGCCCAGCACCTGCATGCGGTAGATGCCAAGGTTGAAGTCGTCCTCCCGCTTACCGGTCGGCCCCTTCGTCACCACCAGCGGCCAGGTGATCAGCGGCGCCGGCTCGCCCGGCCAGCAGCCCTGCACCGGCAGAAGGCCGAGGTCGATGTCGTCACCGGTCAGCACCACCTCCTGGCAGGGCGCCGAGCCGACCGTCTTCGGCTTCATCGACAACACGGTCTTGGCGAGCGGAATCAGCTCCAGCGCCTCGCGGAAGCCGCCCGGCGGCTCCGGCTGCTTGAGGAAGGCCAGCGTCTCGCCGACGGCGCGCAGCTGGTGCGGCTCGCGGTCCATGCCCCAGGCGACCCGCTCCACCGTGCCGAACAGGTTGACCAGCACCGGCATTTCGGAGCGTGTGCCGTCGGCCTTGATGACATTCTCGAACAGCACCGCCGGGCCGTTCTCCGCCAGCAGGCGGGTCTGGATTTCGGTCATCTCCAGCATGGTGGACACCGGCTCCTTCACCACCACCAGCCGCCCCGCCTTCTCCAGCCGGTCGATGAAGTCGCGCAAAGAAGTATAGGGCATCGCAAGGTGTCCAGTGTGTGGGTGGTGCGTCCGAAGCGGACGATAACCTTCAACTCGGCGGCCGGTCCGTCAAGTGCGGCGGGAACTGAACCAAAAAGAAAACCCCTCCCCCACCCCCGGCGGACCACGGGTCCGTCCAAGCGCGGGAAAGGGGTTTCGCCGCAGGTCATGAACCGGGATGCGAGACCCGGTCCGGGATCAATACATGTGCTGGCCGCCGTTGATCGACAGGGTCGAGCCGGTCATGAAGCCGTTGTCGTCGTTCACCAGGAACAGGACGGCATTGGCGATCTCCGACGCACGGCCGAGGCGGCCGACCGGGATGCGGGCGACGATCTTCTCCAGCACGTTGGCCGGCACCGCGCGCACCATGTCGGTGTCGATGTAGCCGGGCGCGATGGCGTTGACGGTGATGCCCTTGGCCGCGCTCTCCTGCGCCAGCGCCTTGGTGAAGCCGTGGATGCCCGACTTCGCCGCGGCGTAGTTGACCTGACCGTACTGGCCGGCCTGGCCGTTGATCGAGCCGATGTTGACGATGCGGCCGAAGCCACGCTCGCGCATGCCGTCGATGACGTTGCGGCACATGTTGAAGCAGGAGGACAGGTTGGTGTGGATCACCGCCTCCCACTGCTGGTAGGTCATGCGGTGCATCACGCCGTCCCGGGTGATGCCGGCGTTGTTGATCAGCACGTCGACCGGACCGAGGTCACCCTCGATCGCGGCGATGCCCTTCTTGCAGGCGTCGAAGTCCGCGACATCGAACTTGTAGGTCGGGATGCCGGTGCGGGCGGTGAACTCCTCGGCCGCCTGATCGTTGCCGGCATAGTTGGCGGCGACCGTATAACCGGCATTCTTCAGGGCGACGGCAACCGCCTCGCCGATGCCGCGGGTGCCACCAGTGACGACTGCAACACGAGCCATAGTTCTTCTCCCCAGATTTAGTGATGGTTGGTTGGTTTCTTTGAATTCTTATTGTTGGGTACGAGACATCCTCCGCAGGTCCGGCGGATTCCCATGCCTTGAGCGAAGCGGGCCGCTTGCCGAGTTCGACAGCGGCCCGTCCGGTCCTCAGTCGCGCTGGACGCAGAGGGCGATGCCCATGCCGCCACCGATGCACAGGGTGGCGAGACCCTTCTTCGCGTCACGCTTCTGCATTTCGAACAGCAGCGTGGTCAGCACGCGGGCACCCGAAGCGCCGACCGGGTGGCCGAGCGCGATGGCGCCGCCGTTGACGTTGACCTTGCTGGTGTCCCAGCCGAGATCCTTGTTGACCGACAGCGCCTGGGCCGCGAAGGCCTCGTTCGCCTCGATCAGGTCGAGATCGTCGACGGTCCAGCCGGCCTTCTCCAGGGCCTTGCGCGAGGCCGGGATCGGGCCGGTGCCCATGACCGCCGGATCGACGCCGGCGGTGGCCCAGGAGACGATGCGGGCCAGCGGGGTGACGCCGCGCTTGGCCGCGTTCTCCGCCGTCATCAGCACCAGGGCTGCGGCGCCGTCATTGATGCCCGACGCGTTGCCGGCGGTCACCGTGCCGTCCTTCGAGAAGGCCGGGCGCAGCTTCGCCAGCGATTCGGCGGTGGTGCCGTGCTTCGGATACTCGTCGTCCGACACGACGACGTCGCCCTTGCGGCCCTTGATGGTGACCGGGACGATCTCGTCCTTGAATCGGCCGGCCTTCTGGGCGGCCTCGGCCTTCTGCTGGCTGGCGGCGGCGAAGGCGTCCTGCTCCTCGCGGGTCAGCTGCCACTTCTGGGCGATGTTCTCCGCCGTGGTCCCCATATGATAGCCCTTGAAGGCATCGGTCAGACCGTCCACCAGCATGGTGTCGGCCAGCGAGGCCGGGCCCATCTTGGTGCCGTTGCGCAGATGCATGGCATGCGGGGCCATGCTCATGCTCTCCTGCCCGCCGACGACCATGATGTCGGCGTCGCCGTTCCGGATCGCCTGATAGCCCAGGGCAACCGCACGCAGCCCCGAACCGCAGAGCTGGTTGATGCCGATGGCGGTCGCCTCAACCGGAATGCCGGCATTGACGGCGGCCTGGCGGGCGGGGTTCTGGCCCTGACCGGCGGTCAGAATCTGGCCCATGATGACTTCGTTCACTTCCGCCGCATCAGTCTTGGCACGGGCCAGCGCTTCGCGAATCGCGACCTCACCCAGAACATGGGCGGGAACGGCGCTGAGTGCACCGTTGAAGCTGCCGATGGGCGTACGGGCGGCACCGGCGATGACAACCTCGGTCATTTGACGCTCCTCGAAATAGGACAGTTTTATTATGGCGCTGGTGGGACGCTCGGAGTGAATGTTACCTTAAGTCGGGTAAGGTGACGGGTGCAAGCTGGCTGAAGGTCGCGGCGCTAACCTGTCGCAGCAAGCCATTCGGCCAGCGGATTCCACACTCCCGTCTCGGCGCCGGCACTCACCACCATTCCGATATGGCCAAGCGGCGGACGCAGGATCCGGGCACCGGGAATCGCAGCCGGCAGGGCCAGGGCGGAGGCCGGCGGGACGATGCGGTCGCGCTCCGGGATCAGGGCCAGGGCGGGCACGCGGATGGCGCCGGGATCGACCGGCAGCCCGGCCACCATCCACGACCCGGCCATCGTGTCGTTGCGCCCGTACCAGCCGGCCAGCGCGTCGCGCGCCACCCCCGCCACCAGCGGCACCCCGTCGTTCAGCCAGTCCTCCAGCGCGACGAAGGCGGTCGCGGCACGGGATTCGGGCGCCATGCGGGCGAATCCGGCAAACTTCTTCAGCGCCAGCAGCGGGTCGAGCTGGGCGAACAGCGCCTGCAAGGCATCGGTGGGCAGTTCGCCCCACCGTTCCAGAACCGGTCCCCAGGGTTGGATGAAGGTCGCCACCCGGCGCGCGGTCGCCGCATCCTCGGCATGGAAATCCCAGGGCGTGGCCATCAGCCCAAGCCCGGCGAGCGAGCGCGGCCGGCGTTGCGCCAGCGCCGCGGCCAGCAGCCCGCCCATGCAATAGCCGACCACCGGCACAGGGGCGCCCACCGCCTCCACCACGAAATCCAGCGCCCGCTCCAGCCGGCCGGCGATGTAGTCGGTCAGGGTGAAGCGGCGCTCCATCGGCCCCGGCCTGCCCCAATCCAGCAGAAGCGGCCGGAAACCGCGCGCCGCGAGCCAGCGCATCAGGCTCCGGTCGCACGACAGGTCCAGGATATAGCCACGGTTGACCAGCGACGGCACGAACAGGACCGGCCGGCCGCCAGCCCGTTCCCCGGCCCCGTAATCCAGCAGGCGCGACCCGCCTTCCGCCCAGACCGTCGGCGGATCGGGCAGGTCACGGCGGTAGGGGTGGCGGCGGTAGCGCTCGACCCCCGTCAGGACGGCGTCGATGCGGCGACGGATCTCGCGGTCAACTTCCCGCGTCAGGCGATCGCCGTCGGGAGCCGCCCTTCGCTGCCGATCGGCCCGCGCCATGTCCTCCCTGAGTGCCGCGGCCCGGTCCCGCAGGGCCGGATTCCAGGGAAGCAAGCCGTTCCTCAAGAGCGGCAATGCGGCCGAGGAGCTGAGCAAGCTGCCCAGAGCCGCCGTCAGATGCAGGGCCAGCGGGCGCGGCCCCTGCCGCATCGCTCGGCGGGGCTGGGTCCCGCCCGCCCTCCTGTCGTCCGCCAGACGCTCGCTCATCGGAAGGCCGTCCGTGTTGGGGGGAGCCGGTGTCGGAGAATGGCGCCGGACGGGGATCCCAGCCGGTGCCGGCCATCGAGCCGCCGTTGAAGCCGAAACCGCCAAAGCCAGCCTGTCCAAAGCCAACCGGGCCGAATCCGAACGGTGCGGCCCCTTGTCCCATCATTTGAAACAGGCGGGTCATCATGTCCGCCGCCTCCGGATCGGCGGCGCAGGCCGTCCATTGGTCCTGCCACAGGTCGAGGTAACGGCGCGCCAGCGATTCGTAGGAAGGCGGGTCGGCGGCGGACGGATCGGAAGGGCGGTCTGGGTTCGACGGGTCGGCCATGGCCGGATTATAGGGGCGGCCGGGGCGGATTGACCAGTCCGGCATGGCTCCCCACCTGACCTTTCGGGTATCGGCGGGAGGCCCCCCGGACGCGCCCGTCCTGGCCGTCCGAACCGGTGGCTCCAGCGCAACCGCGGCGCTATGCCGCGGCGCAACGCTGGACAAATTGCTATCCCTTCGAGTAGTTCTAATGACGGAACAATTTCCGCCGCCTGTATCCGACGCTTGTCCCGTGTCAGGAACACGTCCCTTCTTGAAAGAGTCCTCGATGGCCGACAAGGAAGACCAGAAGTCCGCTCCGATCACGATCAAGAAGTACGCCAACCGGCGGCTCTACAATACCGCCACCAGCAGCTACGTCACGCTGGACCATCTCTGCCAGATGGTGAAGGACGGGCTGGACTTCGTGGTCTATGACGCGAAGACCGGGGAGGACATCACCCGGTCCGTCCTGACCCAGATCATCGTGGAGGAGGAGAGCAAGGGGCAGAACCTTCTGCCCATCAGCTTCCTGCGCCAGTTGATCGGTTTCTACGGCGACAACATGCAGTCGGTGGTGCCGCGTTATCTGGAATATTCGATGCAGGCCTTCTCCCGCAATCAGGAGCAGATGCGCGACTATTTCCAGAACACGCTGGGCGGCATGTTCCCGTTCGGCCGTTTGGACGAGGTCAACAAGCAGAACATGGCGATGTTCGAGCGGGCCATGCGCATGTTCACGCCCTTCGGCGCCGCCGGCGCTCCGGACGAGGCACCCGGCGGACAACGCCCGGCGGGCCCGACGCCCACCGCCGCGCCCGCCGGCACGACCGGCGCCACCTTCGACGAGTTGCAGAAGCAGATCGACGAATTGCAGAAGCAGATCGCCAGCATCGCCATTCCCGGCGGCAAGTCGGACCCGAAGTAACGGGTTGCCGAAAGGGTCCGGCGGAAAAGTTCCCTGCGGACGGGCGGCAAGGAAGGCGGGGGCATACCCCGCCTTTTTCATTGCGCATGCCGGAAGGGACGCGCAGGCTTCGGTCAGTGCATAGGGGGGCACCTTCTCGTCCACGGAGCCGGTCCGGCCGATCTGCCGGGTTGACCGGTCCGTCCAACCGCCAGGAGGGAACCGGCCATGACCACCGAACTGACCGTTTCGATCACCATGTCCAGCGACGACCCACGGGAGGTCACGCGTTTCGAGAATTTGCTGCGCGACTGGCTCAGCCATCAGCCCGGCGTGGCCGGGATGGCCATCGCCGACCGCGGTAACGATCTGGCAGCCGAAAGCATCTGGCGGGCCGCCCGCAAGGCGACTTTCGGCCCGGCGCTGAAGAACCCCTTCGCCCCCTGACCCCCCCGCAGTCAGTCCCTGAAGCCGGGCAATCAGCCCCTGAACAGGTGCGGGACCATCGCCGAGTCCGGGCCGACGCCAGCGCCCAGGCGTGGATCGGCGGATTCCCGCACCCCCATGCCCAGGCATTTGTCGCCGACGATCCAGGCGTGCAGGA
This sequence comes from Azospirillum sp. 412522, assembly GCF_019805165.1. Classification (GTDB taxonomy): domain Bacteria; phylum Pseudomonadota; class Alphaproteobacteria; order Azospirillales; family Azospirillaceae; genus Azospirillum. Next base: position 303,173 of record NZ_RWIJ01000001.1, on the reverse strand, counting down.
CGGCCCGCGTGTCCTCCTCGCGGAAGCAGGACGGAGTTTCCAGCCAGACCGCGCCATGGGCCGCGACATCCTCGCCGATGTCCGGCCCATCGTCGGCGATCGTCGCGCCGTGCTCCAGGATGCGGGTCGGCGCACCGTCCAGCCCGTGCAGGGCACGCACGGTCACCATGTCGGCTCCCGTCAAGCCGCCGGGGTCCAGCGCGGCGCGGCACAGGTTCGGATGGCGCGGGTACAGGTAGGACAGCACCGCCAGCAGCCCGTGGTTCGACCACAGCCAACACCACAGTGGCGACAGCACGCTCATGCCGCTGCTGCGCAGGCGCTGAAGGAATCCGTCATCGGCCAGCCCGTCCCACGGATAGAGCTTCGCCAGCCAGGAGATCGGCTGCCCCTCGTCGTCGAGGAACCGCCGGCCGTCCCAGGCAATGGACTGCAGCGGCAGCAGCCTGGTGTCGATGCCGGCCTCCGCCGCGGTGGCGGCAAGATAGACCAATTCGCCCTCTCGCACCGGATCCGGGGTGGCGCAGGTCGCGTGCATGCGGCCGCGGCCGGGCAAGCCGGTCGCCAGTTCCTCCCACCGCTCCACCAGCGCCTCGTGCAGGCCGTTGAACTGGTTGGCATCGGGCGCCATCGCCTCGCGCCAGTTCCGCTGGATCATCGAGGCGGCGAACAGCCCTTCCGTGGTGTCGTAGTTGCAGCCCAGCAGCTTGACGCTGTCGCGCCCGTCATAGGCCAGCGTCAGCCGGCCGGCGAGCCCGCCCGCCCGCTCGTTGCGCCGCCCGCCGGCCCAGTAGCCAACCCAGGACGCCTCCAGCATGCGGGCCAGTTCGCCGCGGATGCCGAGCGAGGCGAACAGCTTGTGCTCCATCACATGACGCACGGCCACGGCGATCATGCTGTGCAGTTCGTCCGCCACGCTTTCGATCAGGTCGATCTGCGAGGCGGTGAACTCATAGACGGTGTCCTCCCGCCAAGCGGCCCCGGCCGACATGGCGCGTACGCCATAGGGATATTTGCGGAGACCCGGGCGCCAATCGGCACGCGGCTTCATCGTCGTCCTGCGCATGCCCGTTGCGATCCCCGGAAATCAGTGCTGGGGAGCCAAGCGGCACGCGGCGGCGAAGGGACCGCGCGTGGAGGGCTGTTTGGGAAGCCGCATGAAAAGCCGCATGAAAAGCCAATGCATGGATAGGGTGACGGGCGGCAGGCTGGTCAACTGTCCACTGGTCAAAGGTCAACTCCGGGAAGGCCAATCCGACGCAGGCGCGGAAGCTTGCGACGCAATCGCTGCGGCGCAAGCACAGCCTTGCTGTATGTAACCCGCCGCGCGGCGGCGCGCCAGCGCGCATCCGCGATAGCTCCCCCGGGAGCACTGGAACCACGCGATAAAGGGCCTGGATCCGGATGGGGCGCCGGCTGACGGAGCGCTGCGGCGAAGGCAGCAACGGCCCGTCAGCCGGCGCACGTCAGATCAGCGGCGCCGAGGGGTGCCGAGCGAGCGAGCGCATCGCCCAGAGGGCCAGACGGCCCCGGCGTGGCTTCATCGTAACCGCCGTCCGATGCAGCGGCGGGAGCATCGACAGGCCGGGAACCAGCACCGGCTGGTCGTCGTGCGAGCCGCCCAGGCGCTGGAGCCGGCGGGCGGACAGCACGACGCGCAACACCTCTTCTTCGGACACAGCGCGGCGGGCCGGGGCGGAGGCAAGGCTCGCCGCCTCGCACAAGGCCGCCCGTTCGGCCATAAGCCCGGTCAGGCCCTTGGCAGCCGCCGTCAATGCAGCTTCATCATAAAGGGCGAGGACAAGCGTCCTCAACCCGTGTTCCATCCGTGTGGACATGGCGGGCGCTCCGGAAAAATCGGAATGGCGTGCGGATCTGATGCGTGTTTTCGTCGAAGCGTGCGGAAGCGAGTTTGCGATTCGACAGGCGCGATTATCCGTGCGCTGCACCCGTTCGGCCATGCGCCCCAAGGTGGTAACACCCTGTCTGCGTCTTCCTGATGCTGGAAAGCCACAGTGGCTGTACCGATAAATATCCGGATGGATCGGAAATGGTCGGGAATTATCCGCTCCGACAGGCGGGAGAAAATGGTGGAGCCAAGGAGGATCGAACTCCTGACCTCTACAATGCCATTGTAGCGCTCTCCCAGCTGAGCTATGGCCCCACTATACCTCTCGTACTCTTCACCGACACATGAAGTGTTGGTGCGCTTGGAGGGAGTCGAACCCCCACGGCCTTTCAGCCACTAGGACCTGAACCTAGCGCGTCTACCAGTTCCGCCACAAGCGCGTCCGCGTTTCTTGGGGTCACGCGGGGCGCTCTATGTACCCAGACCGGTGGCCGCGCTCAAGTGGAAAAATGCAATCGCGCAAAAGTTTTTCCGGGACGGGAGGGATGCCGCCTCCCGAGACTCCGGCCCCTACTCGGCCGGCTTGATCGCGTAGAACCGGTAGACCCGCATGCCGGCCTCGATGGCGGCGACGCGGCGAGCCCACAATTCCACTTCTTCCATGACCGCCAGCTTGGTGGGTGTATCGAGCTGGAACTTCTCCAGATGCTCGACCAGCCCCTGGATGGCGGACAGGATCAGGCCGCGGTGGGTGTCGGTGATGTCCTCGGCGATACGCAGGTCGAGGTTGCGCTGGGCGAACGCGTTGGCCATGCGGTCCTTGGGCCACAGGTTCGGCGTCAGCGGTTCCTTGTCGCACCAGGTCTGCACCGCCTTGGCGCCAATCACGTCGGCTTCTGCGATATAGTCGGTGATCAGCAGATGGCCGCGCGGCTTCAGTGCGAGTTCCATCCCGTCGAACATCTGTTCCTTGTCGCGGACGAAGAACAGGCCTTCCTTGTAGACAATGGCGTCGACGCGCTTGGGATAGCCGAAATGTTCGGGATTGAAGGTCTCGATCGGCGCCTTCTTTTCCAGACCCATCTTGAAGGAGCGGACCATGCCCTCCTTCGCCAGCAGTTCCGACGCCTCCAGCCCGGTGACCCAGCAGCCGTATTTGCCGGCCATGGTACGGCTGGTGCCGCCAAGCCCGGCCGCGAGATCGAGCACGCTCATCGCCGGGTTCAGGCCCAGCGGCTTGACCAGATAGGGGATGTGGTCGGCGCCGCCGGGGGTGTTGAAGCCCTCGCCCCACATCTTCTCCGCCACCTCGATGCGGGTGGCGGTCCATAGCGGCTTGCCCCAGCGGTTCATGCCGGGGCCGGGGCCAGCAGGGCCGGAAGCGGCGGCCTGCGGCTTCTCCTTCTCCTGCGACTGCTCCTCGCCCTTCTTCGCCTTCAGGCCGGACAGGTCGTAACCTTCCCACCACGCATACAGGCGCGTCTTCAGGCTCGGTCCGTTTCCGGACGCTCCGTCCTTGTCCGTCATCGCCCCATGTCCGTCATCGCCGTGGCACCCCATCCGCCGACCGACCCCCGCCGCCACCGGCTTCCCCTGCCGGTTGCATGCGGCACCTATCCCTAAAGTTGCTCAGCGCGAGACAAATACACCGTCCGCAAGAAACCGCCCAGCCTCAGGTTAGACGGACGCTAATGGCATGCAAGCAGAAAAATTTCTCGGCGGAAACATGCCCGAACCCGTTTCTGGTCACCGCGCCTCCTTGGCCGGCACCACCGCGGAGTCGGCCAGCGAGGCCATGCGGGTGCCCGCCGCGTTCAGCACGGGGGCACAGGCCGCCGGCATCTTGCGGACCACCCGCGGTTCGGGCTTGTAGCCCGGCGGATGCTCGGTCGCGGGAGCTGCGCTGTCCAGCCACGACATCAACTCGTCCCCACAGCCGTCGCCTTCCGGCTGGGCATCCTGCTGCTCGCATTGCGGGCTGCCGGCGGGGCAGTTCAGACGGATGTGCATGTGGCCGTCATGGCCATGCCAGGGCCGCAGCTTGTTGAGGAAGCCGCGGTCGGCCCAGCTGCGCTGGCACATCGCCAGCTTGATCGCCGGATTGACGAAGATGCGGGCGACACGGGCATCGCTGGCCGCGATCTGGATCAGCTTCGCCTGCCGGTCCGACCAGTCGCCGGTGATGCGCATGCGGTCGTAATCGACATATTTGACCTCGTCGAGCCGCTCGCGCCCGGCGCGGCCCATCGGCGGCAGGTCCAGCCGCAGCCAGACGTCGGCATCCAGCCCGATCTGGTGGCTGGCATGGCCCGACGGCATCGGCCCGCCACGCGCCTGCCCCATGTCGCCGATCAGGGCGGTGCCCAGCCCGGCGAGCGCCACCCGCTGGCCGAAGTCGCGGAGCATGTCGACCAGCACCGGATGACCATAGTTGCGCTGGCGCGACAGCCGGATCACCTGATAGCCGACGCCTTCAGGCGGCAGGGCGCGGGCACCGGCGATGCAGCCGGCGGCATACCCGCCGATGGATCGCGGCGCACCCAGCGACGGGCCGGTGACGGACCCCCAGGCGACGCTGGTGGCATAGACCGGGATCGGCGCCGGCTTCTTCTTCCGCGACTTGGCGTCGGCCTCGCCCGCCGCCAGCAGGGCGACGGCCAGCCCGACGCATGCGACCGCCTTGAAGGCACGCCCGCCAATAGCGCGAAATCCCATATCCGTCCCCCGCATAGCCGTCAGCCCCGCCACTGCTACGGCTATAGCGGGTCGCGGTTAAGGAATGATGGAGGAGATGTCCCGGCAGCACAACCGAACGGACAGACGCGGGCGCGGCCCATCCGTGGTGCGCCCCATGGCGGAAGGAAGGCGGAGAGGCCGGCCGCTCAGTCCAGAGTCTGGCGATAGCGTTTCAACGCCACCACGGTCACCACCGTCAGGAACAGCGCCAGCGCCAGCACCTCCGCCGCGATCTCGGCCAGCCCGTTCCCTTTCAGCAGGATGCCGCGGACGATGCGCAGGAAATGGGTCAGCGGCAGAACCTCGCCCACCGCCTGCGCCCAGCCGGGCATGCCGCGGAAGGGGAACATGAAGCCGGACAGCAGCATCGACGGCAGGAAGAAGAAGAAGGACATCTGCATCGCCTGCAACTGGTTGCGCGCCAGCGTGGAGAAGGTGAAGCCGACGGCCAGATTGGCGGCGATGAACAGGATCAGCACGGCGGAGAGCAGCCCGAGGCTGCCGACGACCGGCACGCCGAACAGCAGCCGCGCCGCCACCACGATCAGCAGCACCTGGACATAGCCGACGACGACGAAGGGCACGATCTTGCCCAGCATCACCTCGAACGGACGGACCGGCATGGCCAGCAGGTTCTCCATGGTCCCGCGCTCCCGCTCGCGGGTGACGGCGAGCGCCGTCATCATCACCATGGTCATGGTCAGCACCACGCCCATCAGGCCGGGGACGACGTTGTATTGGGTGATGCCTTCCGGGTTGTAGCGGCGGTGGACACGCAGCTCCACCGGGTCCGGACCGGTGCGCAGGGATGCCAACGGCCCGGTCAGGTCGGGGTTCAGCGCCTGCCGGGCGATGGCGGTCAGCGCCGACAGGGCATTGCTGGTCGCCGCCGGATCGGTCGCATCGGCTTCCACCAGCAGGACCGGACGGGCGCCGCGTTGGAGATCGCGGGCAAAGCCAACGGGGATGGTGACGGCGAACTGCACCTCCCCTTCCGCCAGCAGCCGGTCGATCTCGGCCTCCGACGCCGCGGTCCGGGCGACGGCGAAATAGCGGGAATTCTCCATCGCCGCGACCAGCGTGCGGGCGAAGGGGCTGGAGTCGGCGACCAGAACCGCGGTCGGCAGCGCCTTGGGGTCGGAGTTGATGGCGAACCCGAACAGGATCAGTTGCAGGATCGGCACCCCCACCATCATGGCGAAGGTCAGCCGGTCGCGCCTCATCTGGATGAACTCCTTCACCATCACCGCCATCAGGCGGCCCGCCGATATCCGCGCCATCGCACTGCCTCAAGGAGTGGGGATGGCGGAAAGGGTAGCGCGCTTCGGGTGGACGCGTCGATGTCCCTACACCAAGCCCTCCGCCCGGTCGAACTGCAACGCCGCCAGCCTTGCGTAGAGCCCGCCCTGCGCCACCAGTTCGCCATGGGTGCCGGTCTCCACCACGCGGCCCTGGTCCATCACCACGATGCGGTCGGCGTTCAGCACCGTCGCCAGCCGGTGGGCGACGATCAGCGTCGTGCGGCCATGCATCAGCCGGTCGAGCGCATCCTGCACCATCCGCTCGCTCTCCGCGTCGAGCGCGCTGGTCGCCTCGTCCAGCAGCAGCACGGGCGGGTCGCGCAGGATGGCGCGGGCGATGGCGAGGCGCTGGCGCTGGCCGCCGGACAGCCGCACGCCCTTCTCGCCCAGGAAGGTGGCGAACCCCTCCGGCAGCGCATCGAGGAAGTCCAACGCGTGGGCGGCCTCGGCGGCAGCGCGCACTTCGGCATCCGAAGCGTCGGGGCGGCCGTAGCGGATGTTCTCCCAGGCGTCGGCGGAGAAGACCACCGGATCCTGCGAGACGAGGCCGAGCCGGCGGCGCACCTCCACCGGGTCGGCATCGCGCACATCGACGCCGTCGAGCCGCACCGATCCGGCCTGCGGGTCGTAATAGCGCAGCAGAAGCTGGAACACCGTCGATTTGCCGGCACCCGACGGGCCGACCAGAGCCACCCGCTCGCCCGGCTTCACGTCCAGCGAGAAACCCTCCAGCGCCGCCCAGTCGGGCCGCGACGGGTAATGGAAGCGGACAGCGTCGAAGGACAGCGCCCCCGCCGCCGGAAGCGGCAGCGGCTTCGGCGCTGCCGGCGCTTGGATCTCCGACTCGACGGCGAGCAGGCTGAACAGCCGCTCGGTGGCGCCGGCGGCGCGCTGGAGATCGCCGATCACCTCGCTGATGGCACCGACCGACCCGGCGACGACCACCGAATAGATGACGAAGGCCGACAGTTCGCCCGGCGTGATGCGCCCCGCCACCACGTCATGGCCGCCGATCCACAGGATGATGCCGACGGCGCCGAACACCAGGACGATGACGATCACCGTCATCACCGCCCGCACCCGCACGCGGCGGATGGCGACGTCGAACGCCTCCTCCACCCGCCGGCCGAACAGGGTGCGGTCGATGGCCTCGTGGGTGAAGGCCTGGACCGTGCGGATGGCGGCCAGCGTCTCCTCGACGAAGGAGCCGATGTCGGCGATGCGGTCCTGGCTGTCGCGCGACAGCTTGCGGACCCGCCGGCCGAAGAAGATGATCGGCGCCACCACCAGCGGCACCACCAGCGCCACCAGACCGGTCAGCTTGGGCGAGGTGATCAGCAGCATGCCCGTGCCGCCGAGGAACAGCAGTGCGTTGCGCAGCGCGATGGAGGCGGAGGATCCGACCACCACCTGCAGCAGGGTGGTGTCGGTGGTCAGCCGCGACAGGATCTCGCCGGTCTTGGTCGTCTCGAAGAAGCCGGGCGACAGGGTCAGCACATGGTCGTAGACGGCGCGGCGGATGTCGGCGACCACCCGCTCGCCGATCCAGCTGACCAGATAGAAGCGGCCATAGGTGGAGGCCGCCATCAGCGCGATCACCCCCAGCAGCACCAGCAGCGCCCGGTCGAGCAGCGAGGTGTCGCCGCCGGCGAAGCCCTGGTCGATCAGCACCCGCATCCCCTGCCCCATCCCGAGCACGGTGCCGGCGGCCACGGTCAGCGCCACCATGGCGCCCAGGATGCGCCATCTGTAGGGAAGCAGGAACGGCACCAGCCGGCGCAGGGGGCCGAGGTCGCGGCGGCGGGCATCCGCCTCGCCGCGGGCGGAGGCGGCGATCATGTCTGGGGAGGGTTGGCGAGCCACGCGGTTCCCGCTTCTCTGTTGGGGTTATTGCTGCGGATCGCTGGCATATAGCGTGGTGCAAGGACGCCAACAAGGCGACGATCAGGCGAAACCGCCCGCAAAATGACCATGGAAGCGGTCACGGACAGCGTGAACGGGGGTCGATTCCGGGGTTGCACCGGCAGGGGCGTTTTGGTATAGACGCCGCTCGCTTTGCAGGAACCCCGGCCATGAAGACTGACATCCATCCCGACTATCACGAGATCACCGTGGTCATGACCGACGGCAGCTCGTTCACGACCCGCTCCACCATGGGCAAGCCGGGCGACACGCTGCGCCTCGACATCGACCCGAAGTCGCACCCGGCCTGGACCGGCGTGCAGAAGCTGCTGGACACCGGCGGGCAGATCGCCAAGTTCAACAAGCGCTTCGCGAACTTCGGCCTCAAGAAGTAAGCGTTACCGCGCTTCTATCCTGCCGATGCGAAAAGGGCGTCCGACCGGTTCGGACGCCCTTTTCGTTTGTGCGCTATCCGCAGGAAGCGGCTACCCCACCGCCGCGGCGGCGGCCTCGCGCTCCACATCGGCGCGGACCATGGCGTCGAGCCGGTAGACCCGCATATACAGGCTGTGGCTGCGCTCCAGCAGACTGCGCAGACCGGACGGCAGTTCCTCGTTGTCGGGGCCGCTGGGGTCGGAACAGATCTCGCCGCCGGACAGCGCGAAATCCTCGCTCGCCGCCTGCTCCTTCGACATCTCGCCGGCATGGACGGCCTTCTGCGCCAGCAGCCACGCCATCACCTGGGTCAGGCGGCTGGTCACCCGCATGGATTCGTACGAGATCTGCAGACGCACCTGCGGCGGCAGTTTCCGGTGTTCGGCCGCATCATGATAGGCGATGTAATTCCGCGCCTCGATCAAGAGGGCCATGGTCTCGTCGTAGGGACCGTTGAAGAAGAAGGTATGCGAAGTCATGGTCGTCGGCCCCCTCCCGCGGACTTACGGCCCTAGCGTGAGCCTTGCCGCAACTGATTAACAATTGGTGACTGGGCGGTACCCGGCAACCCCAGTCGGGGCGTGGCCGGACTTTGTGAGACCACCCTCTTGAACGGAAAAAAGCGCCGATTATCTCTCGCTCGTCCGGCGGATGCCCATACGGGGTCCGCCACCAAACCGGCCCTTGGGCCAGCCCTCAGAGGACCGACCGATGACGTGGTCCTCGACGGCCGTATCGCTCTTTCGGAGGATATGTCATGCGCAGCTATGATCTTTCGCCGCTGTTCCGTTCCACCGTCGGTTTCGACAGGCTGTCGCGTCTGCTGGAGACCGCGACCACCGGTGACGAGGCGGCATCCTATCCGCCCTACAACATCGAAAAGCTGAGCGAGGATTCGTACCGGATCACCATGGCCGTCGCCGGCTTCGGTATGGATGACCTCAACATCGTCGCTCACCAGAACTCGTTGACCGTCACTGGTAAAGCTAAGAAGGACGAGCCGACCGGCCAATTCCTCTACCGGGGTATCGCCGGCCGCGCGTTCGAGCGCCGCTTTCAGCTGGCCGATTTCATCAAGGTGACCAACGCGTCTCTTCAGAATGGCCTTCTGCACATCGAGCTGGCGCGCGAGGTACCCGAAGCGATGAAGCCGCGGAGCATTCCGATCGTCACCGCCGCCGGCAACCAGTCGGTGGAGGTCGAATCGCCCGCTCCGGCTCCCGCGCTGACCCAGCAGGCGGCCTGACGCCTGAGGAGGTCCGTCCGCACCTGATGCGGATATGAGAACGGCGCCCCGGACCATCCGGGGCGCCGTTTCCCTTTGCCAAACCTCTGGTATGCGCCGCGCCTACCGGCCCAGCTTCGCGGTGTCCAGCACGATCATCGCCACGCCGATCTTCTGCTTGCCCGCCGGGTCCAGCACCGGAACGCTGGCCTCGGTCAGCATGGCGCCGGTCTTGTCGTCCTTCTCCGGGTCGGTCATGTAGAGATCGGCATTTCCGGTGAAGACCTTCTGCCACTTGGGTTCGTCACCCTGCCAGAAGTCGGAGGTCCCGGCAGTCTGACCGACGTTCAATCCGTGATCGTCCATGAGAAGGATCTCGACGATCCGGCCGCCACTGCCGTCGACCACCTGCTTCAACTGCTTGGACACCGCATTCGCCGCAATGGCATCGAAGGCCGGGTTGGCCCCGCCGGCCTTGGCCGCCGCCTTCCATTGGTTGTCCATCTCGTCGATCTTGGCCTGGGCGATGCCGGCATGCCTGGCGTTCTGCGAAGTCACCGCTCCGACCACCGCAGGGTCGGCCAGCCAGGGCTGGGCCTGTTGACTGGCGGCCTTGCGCACCGCTCCTTCCAATGCAGGATCGGCGGCGGAAGCCATGGAGAGCGTGCCCGCGCACAGAAGGGAAACCGCGCAGCCGGCAACCCAATATCGAGTTCGCGTCATGTAATGTCCTCCCAGTCGTTGGCCCTTTGATTGGGCATGGCGATGGTCGGACGCCGGAAGCCGACGCCACAGCACCAGATCTTGTTTTTCCGTCAACCGGAAGATCCGTGATGCTGATTAAATGCCGCGCATCGGCTCGGCGGAAGAATCGACACGGTGGAACGTCATTGTCGCGGAAAGCCGTCCGGCGGCGCCAACACCCACTCGGCATAGCCGGCGCGCAGCAGTTCGTAGGCGGCGACCAGCCCGGCGGCGCCGGCATAGGCGGTGACCAACACCTGCTCCGGCGAAACCTGCGCCCCGAAGACGATCAGCAGAGCCCCCAGGAACGGCCCGCCCAGCAGGAATGCCGCCAGCCACAGCGGCTCGGCCGACAGCCAGGCGCTGAGCACCGCGCGGGTCCGTCGCGACAGGCGCAACAGCCCGCCGGCCTTGGCGTCGAGCGCTCCGAGGCTGCCCGCCCGCAGTTCCGCCAGCCGCCGTCCGTCGGCGTCGATGAAGACGACCTCCACCTTCATGCCATGGCGGCGGACCGAGGCCCGTACCGAGTCGCCGAGCCGGGTTTCCAGCAGAATCGCATTGCCGCCCAAGGCCGGCAGCGCGTCGCGCACCTCCTCCGGCGGCTCGCCCCACTCCCGGAGGGCTGCCAGGATCACGCGGGGATCGCCGCAGGGAACCGCGTCCATATGAATCACCCGACCCTGCGGCGCCGTCACCTTCAGGATCAGCACCTGTTCCGCCGGGTCGTGGGTGCCCTCGACCCGCAGCCCGCCCTCGACGACATAGGAAAATCGCAGGCACCCGTCGTGGCGGCTGAGCGTGTTCATGGCGGCACCCCTCCGGTCGCATCCCTGGCGGATCGCACCGAAGGGATTTGGGCGTTGGTGTTGACATGACCAACAAACCAGCCGGGGGAACGGCCATTGCGACGACGCGGAGAAAAAGGGGAGGCCCGGTCGGCCTAGGCAGAGGTGGCCGGAACCCGGACAAGAAAAAAGCGCCTAGCCGATCCGGCTGGCGCTTCCTGCTATCATTTCTCTCCCGGAAGAGAGAGAATGGCGGATGGGGGGAGATTCGAACTCCCGATACCCGTGAAGGTATGCCGCATTTCGAGTGCGGTGCATTCAACCGCTCTGCCACCCATCCGCTGCCCCGTTTGGCGGGGTGGGCGGAACCTATATAAACGCCTGTGGTCGCGCAAGCCTTTTTTGCAGAAAAATGCGAAGCCCTTGGGCTGCATCCCTGTTGACTCTCAGGCCACCTTGAGTATAGATCGTCGCTCCCATGAACGGGCTTGCGCATCCAACGGTGGGCGAGAAGCCCGCCGTTTGTTTTGACATAGGCAGTGACGACAATGTTTGCAGTGATCCGCACCGGCGGCAAGCAGTACAAGGTCGCCAATGGCGACGTGATCCGTGTTGAGAAGCTCGAGGCCGATGCTGGCGCCTCCATCACGCTCGATGACGTGCTGATGGTCGGCGACGCAGGCACCACCACCATCGGCACCCCGACCGTGGCTGGCGCCTCGGTCGTCGCCGAGGTCGTCGCCCAGGATCGCGGCCCGAAGATCATCGTCTTCAAGAAGAAGCGCCGCCAGAACTACCGCCGCAAGAACGGCCACCGCCAGGACCTGACCGTCCTGCGCATCACCGGCATCAACGGCGCGGCCTGATCCGGTCGTCCGGACAGGGTATTCGGCGTCTCTTCAGTTTTAGGAGCAGCATCCCATGGCACACAAAAAGGCAGGCGGCTCGTCCCGCAACGGCCGTGACTCCGCCGGCCGCCGTCTCGGCGTGAAGCGTTTCGGCGGCGAGAACGTCGTCTCCGGCAACATCATCGTCCGTCAGCGTGGCACCAAGTTCCACCCGGGCGAGAATGTCGGCCTCGGCCGCGACCACACCATCTTCGCGATGGCCGACGGTCAGGTCTACTTCAAGCACAGCTCGAACGGCCGCACCTTCGTGAACGTCGTTCCGGCCAACGACCAGGTTCCGGCCGTCGCTGCCGAGTAACCTGTCGGGTCGTTGCGCGGCCTGTGTCGCAGGCCTGCACGCTTGTGGGATAAAGTCGGGGGGCCGGGCAACCGGCCCCCGATTTTCGTTTTGATTCCGGTGCTGTCCCGCTGCCGGTTTTCCTTCCGTTTACGGGCAGGGTTCCCCGATGAAGTTTCTCGATCAGGCCAAGGTGTTCTTGAAGAGCGGTGACGGCGGCCCCGGTGCCGTGGCGTTCCGGCGCGAGAAATTCATCGAGTTCGGCGGGCCCGACGGCGGCGATGGCGGCCGCGGCGGCGACGTGATCATCGAGGCGGCGGACGGCCTCAACACGCTGATCGACTATCGCTACAAGCAGCATTTCAAGGCGCAGCGCGGTCATCACGGCATGGGCAGCAACCGCAACGGCGCGCGCGGCGAGGACGTCGTCCTGCGCGTGCCGGTGGGCACCCAGGTCCTCGACGAGACCCAGGAAACCGTGCTGTGCGACCTGACCGAAGCCGGGCAGCGCCGCGTCTTCCTGCGCGGCGGCGACGGCGGGCACGGCAACGCCCACTTCAAGACGCCGACCAACCGTGCGCCCCGCAAGTTCCATCCCGGCTGGCCGGGGCAGGAGCAATGGGTCTGGCTGCGGTTGAAGCTGATCGCCGACGCCGGCCTGCTGGGATTGCCCAACGCCGGCAAGTCGACCTTCCTGGCGGCGACCACCGCGGCGAAGCCGAAGATCGCCGACTACCCCTTCACCACGCTGGCCCCCAACCTGGGGGTCGTCCGCGCCGGTGACGAGGAATTCGTCATTGCCGACATCCCAGGCCTGATCGAAGGCGCGCACGAGGGGCATGGGCTGGGCGACCGTTTCCTCGGCCATGTCGAGCGGTCGCGCATCCTGCTGCACCTGATCGACGGCACCGCGGACGATGTCGTCGCCTCCTACCGCACGATCCGCAACGAACTGGAAGCCTATGGCGGCAACCTCGCCGACAAGCTGGAGGTGATCGGGCTGAACAAGGCCGACGCCCTGCTCGACGAGGAGATCGAGGAGAAGAAGGCGGCATTGGAGGAGGCATCGGGCGCCGAGGTGATGGTGCTGTCCGGTGCCACCGGCCAGGGCGTGAAGCAGGTGCTGTACCGGCTGCTGACCGTCATCAAGGAATCGAAGGCCGAGGAACCCGACGTCATCCACGCCCCTGCCACCCGCTCCATCCCGCGCCCGCCGGTCGGCCAGAAGCTGCCGGACGACAGCGAGATGCAGTGGGATGATGAAACCGGCGAGTGGGTCGGCGGCGAGGAGGAAGACTTCGAGGAGGATGATCTCGAAGACGGCGGCCTCGGAGAGGGTGAGGAGTTGGAAGGCGAAGAGGACGAGGCCCTTGACGGCGAGGAGCCGGAGGGCGAAGAGGACGGTTCGAACGACGATACGGACGGAACCTCCCGCCATGGCGCTTGACGCCCCTACCCTGCTCGAATCCCGCCGGCTGGTCGTGAAGATCGGCTCGGCCCTTCTGGTCGATGGGGAAACCCGGCAAATCCGCCGGGACTGGCTCGACGCGCTGGCCGACGACGTCGCCGCTTGCCGCAGGCGCGGGCAGGAGGTGGTGATCGTCACCTCCGGTGCCGTCGCCTGCGGACGGGAGCATCTCGGCCTCGTCGGCCGTGCGCTGAAGCTGGAGGAGAAGCAGGCCGCCGCCGCCACCGGCCAGATCCGTCTCGCCCACGCCTACCAGGAAACGCTGGCCCGCCACGACGTCACCGTCGCCCAGGTGCTGGTGACTCTGGAGGACACCGAGGAGCGGCGGCGCCATCTGAACGCCCGCAACACCATCGACACGCTGCTGAAGCTGGGCGCGGTCCCCGTCATCAACGAGAACGACACCGTCGCGACCGCGGAGATCCGTTTCGGCGACAACGACCGGCTGGCCGCCCGCGTGGCGCAGATGGTCAGCGCCGACACGCTGGTGCTGCTGTCGGACATCGACGGCCTCTACACCGCCGACCCGCGCAAGGACCCGGAGGCCCGCCACATCCCCACCGTGCGGGAGCTGACGCCGGAGATCGAGGGCATGGCCGGCGAGCCGCCCCCCGGCTACAGCAGCGGCGGCATGGTGACCAAGATCGCCGCGGCACGGGTCGCCCTGTCGGCGGGCTGCCGCATGGTCATCGCCAAGGGCAAGCGCATGAACCCGCTGGCGGCGCTGGAGCGGCGGCCGGAGGACGGCGGCGCGCCCTGCACTTGGTTCCTGCCGTCGGCCGAGCCGACCAGCGCCCGCAAAGCCTGGATCGCCGGCCACGTCAACGCCACCGGCGTGCTGGTGGTCGATGACGGCGCCACGCGCGCTCTGTCCCACGGCGCCAGCCTGCTGCCGGCCGGCGTCGCCGCCGTGCAGGGCGACTTCGACCGCGGTGACGTGGTGATCGTCCGCACCCAGGAAGGCCGCGAGGTCGCCCGCGGTCTCGTCGCCTACAGCGCCGACGACGCCCGCAAGATCCTGCGTCACAAGAGCACGGAAATCCCGGAGATCCTGGGCTACCAGGGGCGTGACGAAATGATCCACCGCGACGATCTGGTGGTGCGGTGACAGTCGTGTCGCGTGCGCCGATCCGCGCCATCCTGTGGGACATCGACGGCACGCTGATGGACAGCGAGCCCTGGCACCAGCAGATCACCGTCGAGGTGTGCCGCGGCTATGGCCACGAGCTGAGCGAGGAGGATTGCCGGTCGATGCACGGCGTGGCCTTCCGCGAGATCTACGCCGCCCTTCATGCCCGCCGGCCTTTCCCTATCGAGCTCCACCGCTGGGCCGACGAGATCAACGCGCAGTATGTCGCCAACGTCGGTCGGGTGCGTCCGCGCGAGGGTGCCTTCGCCCTGGTGGAGGCCTTCGCCACCCGTGGGTTGGCCCAGGCCTGCGTGTCGAACGGCGGGCGGATGATCGTCGATGCCAACATGCGCGCCATGGCGATCCCGCATTTCCGCTTCAGCATCGCCCGCGAGGACGTCGCCAACGGCAAGCCCCATCCGGAGCCTTATCTGCTGGCGGCGAAGATGCTGGGCCTGCCGCCGGAGGCCTGCGCGGTGATCGAGGACAGCCCCACCGGCGCCCGCAGCGCCAAGGCCGCCGGCATGCTGACCATCGCCTGGCCTCAGCACCCGGCCGTAGTCTTCGACGCCGTCGATCATCTGGTGGAGGACCCGGGGGCGCTGGATTGGGACTCGCTCTGCGGCTGAGGCGAGCTGCCGCCAGCCTCCTCGCCCCCAGTTCGCCCCAAGCCGTTATTTCTGAATGTTGACCACCGCCGAGACCGGAGCCAGCGCAATTCCACGGTCGGCCAGCGCCGTCAGCCACAGGTTGAGGCGCTCGATCGTCGTTGGATAAGGGGAGGCGAAGCCGACCGCGGCACCGTTGGTCTTGGCGATCTCCTCCAGTTCGCGCAGCTGGTCGTCAATGGCGCCACGCGACAGGTCTCGATCGATCACACGGTCGCCCAGCGCCCGCGGCACGCCCGCCAGATTGGCCAGCGGCCCGGCCACACTCTTCGGATTGGCGCGGGCATCGACCAGCAGCAGGCCGCGGGCCTTCAGCGCATCGATCACCGGCTGCATCGCCGCCGGGCTGGCGGTGAACTTGCTGCCGGTGGTGCTGGTGATGCCGACATAGCCCACCGCCTTGCCCAGCGACCATTCCAGCCGCTCCACATTGCGGTCGGGGCCGAGCATGGTCAGCAGCGCGTTGGGGCCGGGATCGTCGCGCGGGTAGTTCAGCGGCTCCATCGGCACCGACAGCATCACCTCGTGCCCCTTGGTGCGGGCACGCTCGACCCAGTCGTCCAGCCGCTCGGCATAGGGCAGGAAGGCCAGCGTGATGCCGGGCGGCAGCTTCGCCAGCGCATTGCCGGTCGTGACGCCGCTGAGGCCGAGGTCCGACATGACGATGGCGACGCGCGGCCGCTTGTCGGTCGCCGGGAAAGGCCGGGCATAGACCTGCCAGGGCTTGCGCCCGTCCTGGGCGATGCGCGGCAGCGGACCGTTGCGGCTGTCCTCGACCAGCCCCGGCACCGGGGCCGGGACCAGCGTCACCGCTGCCGCCGGAGCCCCCGGCAACGGCAGCGGAGCGGCATCGGTCGGCACCGGTGGCGGCACTGCCGATGCAGTGGCCTTCGGTTCCTGCGGTGGCGGCGGCAGCGGAGCGACCGCCACCGTCGCCGACGGGATGGACGCCTGCCAGGCTTCCCGCGTCGCCCCGCCGTTCAGCGCCAGCCAGCCAACCAACCCGGCACCGGCGACCGCCACCAGGGCGACGGCAGCCAGCAGGGGCTTGGACAACGGCTTGCCTGGTTCAGCCGCCGAATCGCCATTGCGGCGGAACCGGCGCAGCCAGCCGAGTCCAGGGCGCAGGCCCCGGACATCGAACCGCAGACGACCGAGCAGGGCGGGAGCCTTCACTCTCGATCGCTCCGGTCAGCGCGCCGCGGAGCGCTGCTGGAACAGGGCGACGCCGCGCAGCAGATCCAGCGCACGGGCGAGCTGGAAGTCGAAAGGCGGCTCCGCCCCCTCCGCCGCAGCGCCCTCTGCCGGAGCGGGTGCGGCACCCGGCGCGGCACCCGGAACTCCACCGGGTGCAGCAGGAGCCGCACCGGCGCCCGGACCCGGAGCGGGAGCCGCGGGATTCGGGGCGGCCGGCGTGCCGGGAGCCGCCGGGTTGGTGGTGGCCGGACGCGGCGCCTTGTTGGCGGCATCCGGGTTGACCAGCGCCCCCTTCAGATCGGCCTCGCGGCGGCGGACGATGTTCCTGTCCAGATCCTCCACCTTGGCGACATGCACCTCGATGTCCGGGGTGATGCCGAGCTGCTGGATCGAGCGTCCCGACGGCGTGTAGTAGCGCGCCGTGGTCAGACGCATGGCGCCATGGCCGGGCAGCGGGATGATGGTCTGCACCGATCCCTTGCCGAAGCTCTGCGTGCCCATGATGATCGCGCGCTTGTGGTCCTGCAGGGCGCCGGCGACGATCTCCGAGGCCGAGGCCGAGCCGCCGTTGATCAGCACCACCAGCGGCAGGCCCTTGATCAGGTCGCCCGGCTTGGCGTTGAAGCGGGTGCCCTCCTCCGCCCGCCGTCCGCGGGTGGATACGATCTCGCCCTTCTCCAGGAAGGTGTCGGAGACCGAGACCGCCTGGTCGAGCAGGCCGCCCGGGTTGTTGCGCAGGTCGAGCACGAAGCCCTTCAGCTTGTCGCCCAGCTGCTGCTGGATGGAGGAGATCGCCTTCTCCAGCCCGCTCTGCGTCTGCTCGTTGAAGCTGGTGACGCGGATGTAGCCGATGTCGCCCTCGGTACGGAAGCGGACCGACTGTACCTTGATGACGGCGCGGGTCAGCGACACGGTGAAGGGTTCCCCCGCCTCGCCGCGGCGGACGGTCACCTTCAGCTCGCTGCCCACCGGCCCGCGCATCTTCTCCACCGCCTCGTTCAGGCTAAGGCCCATCACCGCCTCGCCGTTCAGCTGGACGATCAGGTCGCCCGGCTGCAGGCCGGCGCGGAAGGCCGGGGTGTCGTCGATGGGCGACACGACCTTCACCAGGCCGTTCTCCATCGTCACCTCGATGCCCAGCCCGCCGAACTCGCCGCGGGTCTGGACCTGCATGTCCTGGAAGCTCTTCTTGTTCAGATAGCTGGAATGCGGGTCGAGCGAGGTCAGCATCCCGTTGATCGCCGATTCGATCAGCTGTTCGTCGGTCACCGGCTCGACATACTCGGCGCGGACGCGCTCGAAGACGTCGCCGAACAGGTTCAACTGCCGGTAGGTGTCCGACGAATTGCTGGACTGAGCAGTGACGGTGGCGACGCCGGCGCCCAGAAACACCAGAGCTGCCGCCGTTGCGGCGCGCTTGAACATCCTCATCTACCCTTGTCCTTTCCCCTCCGGGGCGCCGAACCCGCGTTGCGGATTGATCGGCTGGCCGTTTCGTCGCAGCTCGAAATAGAGATCCGGATTGCCGTCCGGCGGCATGACCGCCAGCGGTTCCCCGCTGGCCACCTTACGCCCGACGGCCGTTTCGATCCGGCCCAAACCCGCAATCAAACTATGATATCCGTTGCCGTGTTCCACGATCAAGATGAGGCCATAGCCCTTGAACGGGCCGGCGAACACGATCGTGCCGCCGCGCGGCGCCACTACGGCGGCCCCGGCGCGGGTCTGGACGGTTACGCCACGGCTGGTGGCGCCATAGCGGTCGGCCTCGCCGAAGCGGGTGGTCAGCTTGCCGGCGGCCGGCAGCACCATGCCGGCGACCGCCGGCGGCCCGTCGGGAGACTTCGCGGCCAGCTCGCGCTCGCGCGCCGCTTCCCTGGCGGCTTCGTCCTTCGCCCGCTTTTCCTCGGCGGCCTTCTGTTCGGCGATTTTCTGTTCGGCGGCGCGCAGTTCGGCCAGCTTGCGTTCGGCCTCCTTGCGCTCCGCTTCCTTCTGGGCGGCGAGCCGGCGTTCGGCCTCGCGCTTTTCCGCCTCCCGCTTGGCGGCTTCCCTGCGCTCCGCTTCGCGCCGTTCGGCTTCACGGCGGGCGGCGGCCTCGATGGCGGCGCGGCGCTCGGCCTCGATCCGCTCCATCAACTGGCGCAGGTCGGTGGCCTGACCCGACAGGGCCGCCATGCGCTGGCCGACCTGGACGCGCTCCTCCTCCGTCTGGCGCGACAGCTCCTCGCGCCGGGCGATCAGGCGGTTCATCTCGTCCTGCTTCTCGGTCAACGATACCCGCGCCGCCAGCGCCTTGGAACGCTGATCGACCAGCCTGCCACGGGTGTCTGCCAGCGCGGTCAATGCCTGGGCCAGTGCATCGGCCCGTGCTTTAAGAGCCGGCACGGCGTCGCGCAGCAGCAGGGCGGAGCGCAGGGTGTCGACCGGGCTTTCCGGCCGGGCCAGCGCCGCTTCCGGCGGAATGCGCGCCAAGCGCTGAAGGGCAGCCAACAGGGTGGCGATCTGCTGCCGCTCGGCGTCGAGCCCGGCGGAACGGTCACGCTCCTCCGCCTCGAGCGCGGTGAGGGACTCTTCCAACTGGTCGAGCGCCTGCTCCTGCCCGCGCGCCTGATCGGCCAATGAGATCAGCCGTCCGCGCAGGTCGTCGAGTTCGGTCTGGAGCGCCTGGGACTGGCGTTCAAGCTGCTGCTGGCGCTGCTTGCCGGTTTGAAGCTGCTGCTCGACGCGCTTTAGCGTGTCCTTGGGGGCTTCGCTCTGGGCATTCGCCGGTTGGGCGAGGATCAGGCCGGCGATGACGACGAATCCGGCCAGCAACCCCTCTCCCGCCCCGTATACCCTCTCCCCCCCGGGGAGAGGGCTGGGTGAGGGGGATCCATTGCGGGATGTAGGTCGAAAAGCCGAGCTACGCCCCCATTCTTTCGCGACTCCGCGCCACGTGCCCCCCTCACCCCGACCCTCTCCCCGGGGGGGAGAGGGGGAATACGGCACAAAGGGGAGGGGCGCCATCCGTTATTCCGCCGCCGCGCGGGCGGCGGTGCGGACCAGCAGGTTGCGGCCGGTCATCTCCGCCGGCTTGGGCAACCCCAGCAGGTCCAGCAGCGTCGGGGCGATGTCGGCCAGGCGGCCGCTTTCGATCCGCGCGCCGGCCGGACCGTTGATCAGGATCAGCGGCACCTTGTCCAGCGTGTGGGCGGTGTGCGGGCCGCCGGTCTCCGGGTCCTTCATCAGCTCGCAATTGCCATGGTCGGCGGTGACCAGCATGGTGCCGCCGGTGCGGCGCACCGCGGCCTCTACCTTGCCGACGCTGACATCGACCGCCTGCACCGCCTTGATCGCGGCGTCGAGCATGCCGCTGTGGCCGACCATGTCGGGGTTGGCGAAGTTCACGACGATCAGGTCGTACTTGCCCGAATCGATAGCGCCGACCAGCTTGTCGGTCACCTCGGACGCCGACATCTCCGGCTGGAGATCGTATGTGGCGACCTTCGGCGACGGCACCAGGATGCGATCCTCTCCCTCATAGACCCGTTCCTCGCCGCCGTTGAAGAAGAAGGTGACGTGAGGATACTTCTCGGTCTCGGCGATGCGCAGCTGCTTCATTCCGGCCTCGGAAACCACCTCGCCAAGCACCTTGGTCAGGGATTTCGGCGGAAAGATGGTGGTCATCAGCTTCGCCAGCGCCGACGAGTATTCGACCATGCCGACCACGGCGGCCAGCTTCGGCCCCCCATCCACCGGGAAGCCGTCGAAATCCGTCTCGACATAGGCGGCCAGGATCTCGCGGGCGCGGTCGGCGCGGAAATTCGCCATCAGGATGGCGTCACCGTCCTTCATGCCGGCATAATCGCCGATCACCGTCGGCAGGATGAACTCGTCATGCTTGTCGGCGGCATAGCTCTGCTCGATCGCCTGGATCGGGTCGGCGGCGCGCTCGCCCTCCGCCTTGGTCATCGCGGCATAGGCCTTGGCGACGCGATCCCAGCGCTTGTCGCGGTCCATGGCGTAATAGCGGCCGATGACCGTCGCCACCTCGACGCCCGGCATCTCGAAGACGTCGGCCATGAACTCGGCGACCTGATCCTTGGCGCTCTGCGGCGGAACGTCGCGCCCGTCGGTGAAGGCATGGACCGCCACCGGCACGCCCTCGCGCGACAGCACGCCGGCCAGCGCCGCGATGTGGTCCTGGTGCGAGTGGACGCCGCCCGGCGACAGCAGGCCCATCAGATGGACGCGTCCCCCGGTCCTGTGCATCGTCTTGACCAGATCGTTCAGCGCGGCGTTGCGCTCCAGATCGCCCTCGACGATGGCATGGTCGATCATCACGAGATCCTGCATGACGACCCGGCCGGCGCCGAGATTCATGTGCCCGACCTCGGAGTTGCCCATCTGGCCCTTGGGCAGGCCGACCTCCTCCTCGCTGGCGTCGAGGAAGGCCGTCGGTTCGGCCGACCACAGGCGGTCCCAGTTCGGGGTGTCGCCCAGCGCGATCGCGTTGTCCGACCGCTCCTCGCGATAGCCCCAGCCGTCCAGGATACAGAGGACGACGGGGCGGGGTCGGTTGGTCTCGGTCATCGCGCTTACCTTTCTCGAAAGGTTGTGGTCTCGGAGTTTCGTGTTTTTCGGCTCCGGCGCTTTTCCGCGCGCCGGATGCGACGCTCGGAATCAGGACCTGTGATAGGGGTGACCGGCAAGAATTTGTTGGGCGCGATAGAGTTGCTCCGCAAGCATGCCGCGCACCAGCATGTGGGGCCAGGTCATCGGCCCGAAGGCCAGCAGGAAGTCGGCCCGCGCGCGCACCGCGTCGCCATGGCCGTCGGCCCCGCCGATCAGAAAGGCGAGGTCGCCGGCGCCACGGTCGCGCCAGTCGCCGATCTTGGCGGCGAAGGCCTCGCTGGGCAGCGCCTTGCCGCGTTCGTCCAGCGCCACGACGATGGCGCCGGCCGGCACGGCGGCGAGCAGCAGCTCCGCCTCCTGCCGTTTCAACTCGTCGGAGGAGAGGCGTTTCTTCACCTCGACCTCCTTCAGGGCGAAGGGCCAGACGAGCCGTCCGACATACTCGTCGAACAGGTCGCGAGTCGGTCCGCCCCGCGACCGCCCGACGGCGGCGAGCCACAGACGCATGATGCGGCCCTCCGCCCTCGTTGCGCTCTCTTTTCCGCTCTCGGCCCGTCAGGCGCTCAGCCGCGCCGTGCCCGACGGCGTCGGCAGCTCCAGACCCCACATCTTCTCGATGTTGTAGAAGGTCCGGACTTCCGGCTTGAACAGGTGGACGATCACGTCGCCGGCATCGACCAGCACCCAGTCGCACTGGGCCATGCCTTCCATCTCGACGCCGCGGACGCCGGCCTGCTTCAGCTTTTCGGCCAGCTTCATCGCCATGGCGGCGATGTGCCGCGTGTTGCGGCCCGACGCCACGATCATGTAATCGGCGAAGGTGGTTTTCCCGGCGAGATCGATGACGGTCACGTCATCCGCCTGGTCGGCGTCGAGCGACGCCTGGATGAGCGCCTTCAGGTCCTGAGGCTCCAGGATCTGGGGAACGGCGGCTGGCCGCGGAGCGGTCGCGGCCGTTTCGGTGTGCGTGGTGATGGCTCCAACCTCTTGCAACGGTTTCACGACCCGGCGGCCCGTGCCTGCCGGATCGCCGTCGCCGAGGCCGGGTGCAAGGGGTTGCGTAAGAACGCCCAGGCCGGCCGCCTGCGGCGCGCCAGCCCTTTTACCCCAGACACCGACACCCGCCGACGGGTGAAGCGCTGGGCGGCCTGGCCGCTCAACGCACCAAGAGAATAGGTTGGACGGGCGAAAACCGCAACGGCCACCGAGTCGAAGATTCGAGTCCAGTGCTTCCAGCGCGGAATTTGCCGCAGATTGTCCGCCCCCATCAGCCAGACGAAGCGGGTTTTTGGAAAGCGGCGCTGAAGCTTCGCCAGCGTGTCGGCGGTGAAGCGGGTGCCGAGCGCGGTCTCGATCGCCGTCACTTCGATGCCGGGATGGGCGGCGACGGCCCGCGCCTCCGCCAGCCGCTCGGGCAGCGACGCCATGCCGGCGGCGGACTTCAGCGGGTTCTGCGGGCTGACCATCCACCAGACGCGGTCGAGGCCGAGCGCCTTCAACGCGAACAGGCTGATGTGCCGGTGCCCGGCATGAGCCGGATTGAACGACCCGCCGAGGATCCCGATGGTGAGGCCGGCGTAGAGCGGACCGGAATAGAGGTGGGGCGCGCGATCTGTCCCCGACTTCAACCCAGAGCGGTTACCCTCTGCCCCCCGGGGAGAGGGTTGGGTGACGGGGACGCGTTTCGAGGATCGTTCGGCAGACGGAACCCCCTCACCCAGCCCTCTCCCCGGGGGGGAGAGGGTTCCGATGGAAGGGAGAGGGTCGGTCTTAAGGCCGCGTCTGGCCATCGCCGCGCACGACATATTTGTAGCTGGTCAACTGCTCGGCCCCCACCGGGCCTCGGGCATGGAACTTGTCGGTGGAGATGCCGATCTCCGCCCCCATGCCGAACTCGCCGCCGTCGGCGAACTGGGTCGAGGCGTTCCACAGCACGATGCCGCTGTCCACGCGGGACAGGAAGCGCTCGGCCACCGCCGGATCCTCGGTCAGGATCGATTCGGTGTGGTGGGAGCTGTGGGCGTTGATATGGTCGATGGCGCCATCCACCCCGTCCACCACGCCGCAGGCGATGACGGCGTCGAGATACTCGGTGTCCCAATCCTCCGGCGCCACCGCCGTCACCCGCGGGTCAACCGCCCGGGCCGCCGCGTCGCCGCGCACCGCGCAGCCGGCATCCAGCAGATCCTTCACCAGCAGCGGCAGTGCCTTGTCGGCGATGGCGCGGTCGACCAGCAGCGTCTCCGCAGCACCGCAGATGGAGGTGCGGCGCATCTTGGCATTCAGCACCACCTTGCGCGCCTTCTCCAGGTCGGCGGCGGCATCGACATAGACGTGGCAGTTGCCGTCCAGATGCTTGATGACCGGCACCCGGCTCTCGTCGGCGATGCGCTGGATCAGCGACTTGCCCCCGCGCGGGATGATCACGTCGATGTAATCGCGCATCGTCAGCATATGGCCGACGGCAGCCCGGTCGGTGGTCGGCACCAGTTGGATCGCCGTCTCCGGCAGCCCGGCCTCGCGCAGGCCCTGGGCCAGGCAGGCGGCGATGGCGCGGGACGAGCGGATGCTCTCAGACCCGCCACGCAGGATGGCGGCGTTGCCCGACTTCAGGCAGATGCCGCCGGCATCCGCCGTCACGTTGGGCCGGCTTTCATAGATGATGCCGACGACGCCCAGCGGCACGCGGACGCGCTGGATGTGCAGGCCGTTGGGCCGCGTCCAGTCGGCCAGGACGCCGCCGATGGGATCGGGGAAATCGGCGATGTCCTCCAGACCCTTGGCCATCGCCTCGATGCGCTTGTCGTCCAGCATCAGCCGTTCGCGCATGGGGCCGGACAGGTCGCGGGCGTTCGCCATGTCCTCGGCGTTGGCGGCCTTGATCTCGCCGGCGCGGGCGCGGATGGCCGCCGCCGCCGCCCTCAACGCCCGGTCCTTCGACGGTCCTGGCACGGTCGCCAGCGCGGCCGCGGCGGCGCGGGCTTTGCTGCCGAGGGCGATCATCTGGTCGTGCAGGGCGTCGGCGGTGTCGAGCAGGGCGGACATGGAGGTCTCCGGACACTCTATCCGTTGAAGGGACGACGACCTTAACGAATTGTTCGGGGTTGCGAAAGCCGCGCGGGTGTGGGACTTCGGCGCTGCGGTATGGGCGGACGCGTGCAAAACGCAACGCGCCGGTCCCTGCCGGGCAAGGTCTTCGGGTAAGGTGACATGCTGACGCTGCTGCTGATCGTCTCCGCCTTCTTCGCCGGCGTGCTGAACGCCGTGGCCGGGGGAGGCAGCTTTCTGACCTTCCCGGCGCTGATCCTGGCCGGCGTGCCGCCGCTGAACGCCAACGCAACCAGCACCGTCGCGGTGTCGCCGGGTGCACTGGCCAGCGCCTACGGCTACCGGCGGGAGCTGGGCCGCATCCGCGAGATCCACCTGCCCTCCTTCCTCGGCATCAGCCTGGTCGGCGGACTGCTGGGCGCCTTGCTTCTGCTGTGGACACCGCAGCGGATCTTCGAAACCATCGTGCCCTGGCTGCTGCTGTTCGCGACGCTGCTGTTCGCCATCGGCCCGACGGCGTCGGCCTGGGTCCGCCGCAACGTCACCATCGGCCACGGCACGGTACTGGCCGTGCAATTCCTGATCGCCGTCTATGGCGGCTATTTCGGCGGCGGCATCGGCATCCTGATCCTGGCGACGCTCGGCGTCTTCGGCCTGACCGACCTGCATGCGATGAACGGGCTGAAGTCGCTGGTCTCCGGCTGCCTGAACGCGGTGGCGGTGGCGGCCTTCGTCGCCGGCGGGGCCGTCTATTGGACGGAGGCGCTGGTCATGCTGGTCGCCGCCATGGCCGGCGGCTATGCCGGCGCCTCGGTCGCCCGCCGCATCCCGCCGCCGGTCCTGCGCAAGCTGGTGATCCTGGTGGGGGCGGCGATGACCGTCTATTTCTTCGTCACGAAAGTCTGACCCGAACGGAGTCCGCCGGCATGACCGCCACCATCGACCGCAATACTTTGCCCTACCGCCCCTGCGTCGGGATCATGCTGCTGAACGACCGCGGCGAGGTGTTCGTCGCCAAGCGCTGCGGGTCGGAGGCCGACTGGCAGATGCCCCAAGGCGGCATCGACGATGGCGAGGATGCCCGCACCGCCGCCTTCCGTGAACTGGAGGAGGAGATCGGTACCGCAAAGGCCGAGTTCATCGCCATGACCGCCGCCCCCCACCGCTACGACCTGCCCGACGATCTGCTGGGCAAGGTGTGGAAGGGCCGCTGGCGCGGGCAGGAGCAGATGTGGATGCTGGCCCGCTTCACGGGCGACGAGACCGACATCCGGCTCGACACCGACCATCCGGAATTCGACGCCTGGAAATGGATCGACGCGGAAGAGCTGCCGGGCCTGATCGTCGCCTTCAAACGGCCGGTCTACGAATCGGTGCTGGCTGAATTCCGGCCGCTGATCGCCCGGCTGGAGGGTTGATCGGCCTCCCCCAGCCCCATGTCCCAAATTTGACTGCGGTTATCCCCAACTTTCGGGAGCCCCGCTTTTCCTCCACGACTTTCGGCTTAACGAATCCTTGAGACGCCTTCTGGCAACGTCGCTCCTGCAACCGGAATGCGCAGGAGCGGGCCGGCTTTGGACGGAGGGGTGGCGTGTCGCTGATCAAGTGGACGGAAGGCGATGACGGGCGCATTCGCCTGGGCCTGCCAAGCGACCTCGACTTGCCGATGGCGCAACCTCTGCTGGACAGCCTGCGCGCCGCCTTCAAGGCGTCGGCGGATGTCACCGTCCAGGCGGACGCGGTGGAGCGCCTCAGCGCCGCCTGCATCCAGGCGCTGGTCGTCGCCGCCCGCGATGCCGCGGAACAGGGAATTTCCTTCGCCATTCTGCGCCCGTCCGAGATCCTCGCCGAAGCCTGCGAGGATCTCGGGCTCGCCGGCTGGCTGAAGCAATGGAGCCGAGCGTGAAGAAGAAAGTGATGACGGTGGATGACTCGCGCACGATGCGCGACATGGTGTCCTTCACCCTGCGGGGCGCCGGCTATGAGGTGGTCGAGGCCGCCGACGGCCAGCAGGCGATGACCGCCATCGCCACAACGAAAGTGGATCTGGTCATCACCGACCTGAACATGCCGGTGATGGACGGGCTGACCCTGATCCGCAGGCTGCGCGCCATCCCGGCCCACCGCACCCTGCCGATCCTGATGCTGACCACCGAAGCGGACGAGAGCAAGAAGTCCGAAGGCCGCGCCGCCGGCGCCACCGGCTGGATCGTGAAGCCCTTCAACCCCGACAAGCTGGTGTCGGTGGTGCAGAAGGTCTGCGGCTGACCGCAAGCCGTCAGCGCAAGGGAGGGCGACAGCCGTGGACGATCTCAGCCGCTTCAAGCAGACCTACTTCGACGAGAGCGCCGAACTCCTGGCGGTCGCCGAGGCCGGACTGCTGCGTCTCGCCCCCGGCGAGATCGACATGGACGAGGTGAACGCGATCTTCCGCGCCGTCCATTCGATCAAGGGCGGCGGCGGCGCCTTCGGCTTCAACGACCTCGTCGCCTTCGCGCATGAATTCGAAACGGTGATGGACGGTGTGCGCAACGCCGAAATCCCGGTCACCACGAGGCTTGTCGACACGCTGATCCGCGCCAACGACGTGCTGGCCCGCCTGCTGGCCCATGCCGCCGACGAGACCGAGGCGCCCGCCGGCACCACCGACGACACCGTCACGGCGCTGCGCCGTTTCCTCGGCAGGGCGGAGGAGCCTGCGGACGAGCCCGCCATCCCGCCGCCCGCCACGCTCCACCCTGACGACGAGGATGACGAGGCCGGCATCTTCGGCGACGCGCTGGCCGCCATCCAGGCCGCCCGCGACGACCCGCCCCCTCCTCCCATCAGCGGCGCAACTCCTGATGGAAAGATCCGCTGGACCATCGTCTTCCGCCCGAAGGCCGAGCTGCTGCTGTCCGGCAACGAGCCGACCTACATGCTGCGCGCCCTGCGCCGGCTGGGCGAGGCGGAGGTGGTCTGCCACCTGGACAAGCTGCCGTCCCTGCGCGACCTCGACGCCGAGCTGCTGCACCTGTCCTGGACGGTGACGCTGCTGGCCGACCCGCAGGTCGACCGTGCCCGGATCGACGACGTGTTCGAGTTCGTCGCCGACGACTGCGACATCCGCATCAGCGCCGAAGCCCCGCCGCCCGCGGTCATCCCGCCGGCGGAACCCGCCCCGGTTTTCCAGACAGCCCCCGTTCCGACCGCCCCCGCGGCTCCGCCGAGCACACCGGCCGCCACCACCTCCGGTTCGGCGAAGCCTGGCGACGGCGCCAAGCGGACGAATGGGGCTGCCGCCGGTGGCGATCATGCCGGACCGGCCACCCATACCATCCGCGTCGATCTCGACAAGATCGACCGGCTGGTCAACATGGTCGGCGAGATGGTCATCACCCAGGCGATGATCGCGGAACATCTGCGCGACCTGCCGCCCGGCCAGTTCCAGGAGCTGCTGGAAGGGCTGGAAAGCCTTGCACAGCATACCCGCGAGCTGCGCGAGAGCGTGATGTCGATCCGCGCCCAGCCGGTCTCCAGCGTCTTCTCCCGCATGCCGCGGCTGGTGCGCGAATGCGCCGCCGTCACCGGCAAGGAGGTGATGCTGGTAACCACCGGCGAGACGACGGAGGTCGACAAGACGGTGGTGGAGAACCTCGTCGATCCGCTGACCCATATGATCCGCAACTCCATCGACCATGGGCTGGAAGGCCCCGAGGAGCGCGAACGTGTCGGCAAGCCGCGCGCCGGCACCGTGCATCTGTCGGCCGCCCACCGGTCCGGCCGCATCGTGATCGAGGTGACCGACGACGGTCGCGGCATCAACCGCGCCAAGGTTCTGTCCAAGGCGATCGAGAAGGGGCTGGTCCAGCCGGGCTCCAGCCTGTCGGACGAGGAGATCGACAACCTGATCTTCCTGCCCGGCTTCTCCACCGCCGATCAGGTGTCGAACCTGTCCGGCCGCGGCGTCGGCATGGACGTGGTGCGGCGGAACATCTCCAGCCTGGGCGGCCGCATCGGCGTCTATTCGACGCCGGGCGAAGGCTCGCGCTTCGTCCTGTCGCTGCCGCTGACGCTGGCGGTGCTGGACGGCATGGTGATCTCGGTGGGGGAGGAGCGCTTCGTCCTGCCGCTGACCAACATCGTGGAAAGCCTCCGCCCCAAGCCGGCCGACCTGCATGGGTTGGTCAACAAGTGCGACGTCATGATGGCCCGCGGCGAGTATGTCCGGCTCGTCCACCTGCACCGGCTGTTCGGCATTCCCAAGGCCATCGACGACGCCACCAGGGGGCTGGTCGTGCTGGTGGAGACGGAGGACGGTTCCCGCCTCGGCCTCGTGGTGGACGAAGTGCTGGGGCAGCAGCAGGTCGTCATCAAGAGCCTGGAAGCCAATTTCCGCCGGCTGGACGGCGTCGCCGCCGCGACCATCCTCGGCGACGGCCGGGTCGCCCTGATCCTGGACGTGGCGGGCCTGCGCGAAATGAGCCGCCACGGCGGCGGTGCCAATGCCAGCGGCGGCGCCACCCCACCGTCCCCATCCCTGCCCGCCCCGGCGGACAGGTCCGACCAGCGTCAACGCCAAACGGTTTGAGGTCCAGCGATGAGCAGTTCCACCGCGATCGCCCCCGTCAGCTCCCGCACCGATCTCCAGTCCGCCGGCGCCGCGAACGGGAGCGAGGAGCAGTACGTCACCTTCACGGTCGGCAGCGAGGAATATGGCGTCAATATCCTGGCAGTCAGGGAAATCCGCGGCTGGACACCGGAAAGCCGGCTGCCCAATCTTCCCGACTATGTTCGCGGCGTGATCAACCTGCGCGGCATCATCATCCCGATCTTCGACCTGCGTGCCCGCTTCGGCGGCGGCCCGACCCAAGTGACGAAGCGTCACGTCGTGGTGGTGATGCAGGTGGGGGAGCGTACGCGCGGCATCCTGGTCGACGCCATCTCCGACATCCTGGCTATCGGCCACGATGCGATCAAGCCGCCGCCTGACGTCGATAGCGGCCTGATCGACGCCGAGTATCTCAGCGGCCTCTACACCGCCGAGAACCGGATGGTGACCCTGCTGAACGTCGGCAAGCTGTTCGCTGGCGAACATGTCGACCAGGACGCCGTCCCGCGCGCCGCGCTGGAGACGACCTGACCCCGGACGGTGCCGTGCCGCCGGTGGTCTGACCGCAACGAGAAGCCATAAAAAGAGGGAACGTCACCGATGGCCACCGACGGTAAGATCGCCCAGGCCGGCAGCTTCCTCAGCAACATGGGCATCGCCAGGCGGCTGTGGCTGGTCTTCGGCCTGCTGCTGGTGCTGATCGCCACCCAGTCCGGCACCGGCATCTACGGGTTGGACGGGCTGGACCGCCGCATCGACAGCGTCATCGCGTCCGGCGACCTCGCCGTCTTTGCCAAGGATCTGGAAAGCCGGCTGGGCGACCAACGGCTGCAGACCCGCGAATATATCAATCTCGGTTCGGCCGAGTCCCTGGACCGGCTGCGCGTGCTGCGCGGCGAGTTCGAAACGGCGATGGCGGAGCGGCAGGCCAAATTGAAGGCCTCCCCCCAGGCCGGGGCCTTCGCCGAGCTGAACGGCCTGCACGGCACCTATCACGAGAAATTCGATGCGGTGCGCACCGTGCGTGAGCGCGCCGACCGGACGCTGCGCGAGCGCATGGACCCGCTGGGCACCCAGGTGACCAAGAGGCTGGAGGAGGTGGTCGCGGTGGCCGGCGCTTCCGGCGACAAGGACGTCGCCCTCGCTGTGCAGGAGGTGGAGAAACACTGGCTGCTGACCCGCTTCAACGCCAACCGCGCCATCGGCCTGCGCGATTCCGCCGCCGCCGCCCAGGTCGAGGCGGAAGGCAAGTCGATGGGCATCGGCATTGCCCGGCTGTCCACCATTTTGAGCAGCGACAGGGGTCTGTCCACGGCGCTGCGCGAGATCGACGCTGGGGCCGCCGACTACCGTGCCGCCTTCCGCGACATCGTCGCCGCCAACGACGAGTCGAAGCGCCGCACCGACGACCTTGCCGCCGCCGCCGCCGCGGTCACCCGCACGGTGGACGGAATCGTCGCCTCCATCACCGCAGGCGCCAGGACGACCGAGCGGGAGGCCGGCAACGAGGCCACCTTCACCATCCGCCTGACGGTCGGGCTGGGGCTGCTGTCGCTGGTCATCGGCATCGTCGCCGCCAACCGCATCGCCGCATCGATCACCGGACCGGTCTCCGGCATCCGCCGGGTGATGGCCGACCTGACCGAGGGCAAGCTGTCGGTCGTCGTTCCCCACACCGGCCAGCGGGACGAGCTGGGCGACATGGCCCGTGCCGTCGCCGCCTTCAAGGACGAGGCGGTGGAGGCGCTGCGCTCCCGCATCGCGCTGGAGCGGGTGTCGGCCAACATCATGATGGCGGACACCGACGGCCGCATCCTCTACGCCAACGACTCGATCATCGCCATGTTCCGCCATGCCGAGGCCGACCTGCGCGTCTCCCTGCCGGGCTTCGACGCGGACGCTCTGGTCGGGCGGAACTTCGACGCCTTCCACCGCGATCCCGGCCACCAGCGTCGCCTGCTGGCCGGTTTGACCCAGACCCATCGCGGCTGGGCGAAGTCCGGCGGCCGTACCTTCCAGGTCATCGCCAACCCGGTGGTCAGCCGCCAGGGCGAGCGGCTGGGCAGCGTCATCGAATGGCGTGATCTGACCGACGAACTCGCGATCGAGGCCGAGATCGGCGCCATGGTGGAGAATGCGGTGCGCGGCGACTTCACCCATCGCATCGCCCTGGACGGCAAGACCGGCTTCTTCCGGCTGGTCAGCGAGGGCATCAACCGGCTGTCGGAGAACGTCGCCGCCGTCACCGAGGAGCTGGCCTCGGTGCTGGAGGCGTTGTCGCGGGGCGACCTGACCCGCCGCATCGACAAGCAATATGAAGGCGTGTTCCAGCGGCTGAAGGACGATTTCAACGGCACGGTCACCCGCCTGTCGGATATCGTGCAACGCATAGACCATGCCGCAGGCTCCATCGCCGTCGCCAGCCGCGAGATGGCGGAAGGCAGCCTGGACCTGTCGGAGCGGACCGAACAGCAGGCCTCCTCGCTGGAGGAGACGGCGGCCAGCATGGAACAGCTCGCCGCCACCGTGCGCTCCAACGCCGACAATGCCCAGCAGGTCAACGGCTATGCCACCGAGGCACGCACCGCGGCATCGCGCGGCGGGCAGGTGGCGGCCAGTGCGGTGGAGGCGATGCGCCGGATCGAACAGTCGTCGCAGAAGATTTCCGACATCATCGGGGTGATCGACGAGATCGCTTTCCAGACCAACCTGCTGGCGTTGAATGCGGCGGTGGAGGCGGCGCGGGCCGGCGACGCCGGACGCGGCTTCGCCGTGGTGGCGCAGGAGGTGCGGCAGCTCGCCCAGCGCTCCGCCCAGGCCTCGAAGGAAATCAAGTCGCTGATCATGGACAGCGGCGGGCAGGTGCGCGAAGGGGTCGACCTCGTCCGCTCCGCCGGCGGTTCCCTGACGGAGATCGTGTCGGGCATCGGCCGCGTCGCCGACCTGGTGTCGGAGATCGCCCGGGCGACGGCCGAACAGGCCTCCGGTCTGGATGAGGTCAACATCGCCATCGCCCAGATGGACGAGATGACCCAGAAGAACGCCGCCCTGGTGGAGGAAAGCACCGCCGCCTCGCGGTCACTGGAGGAACAGGCCGATCAATTGCGCCGACAGATGACCTTCTTCACCCTCAATCGCAGAACCGCCTGACCCGGACCCTCCTGAGGACTCCACCGGTAGCCGTGATGATCGAACGCCCGCCCGCCCCGTCGACCGAACCCGCAACGCTGCGACGCACTCCCGCCGCGGTGTTCGGTGGCGCGCGCGAGTTCCATTTCGAGCCGCAACATTTCGACCTGATCGCCGGGCTGCTCTACCAGCTGGCCGGCATCGCGCTGGCTCCCCATAAGGCGGAGATGGTCTATGCCCGGCTGGCGCGCCGGCTGCGGGAGCTGCGGCTGCCCGACTTCGACGCCTACTGCGCCCTGCTGCAGAGCGACGGGGCGGCGGAGGAGATCGGCTTCCTGGTCAATGCGCTGACCACCAACCTGACCAGCTTCTACCGCGAATCGCACCATTTCGACTTCCTGGCCTCCAACGTCCTGCCGGAGGTGCGGGACCTGAACGCCGGCCGGTCGAAGCCGCGGCTGCGGCTGTGGTCGGCCGGCTGCTCCTCCGGGCCGGAGCCCTACAGCATGGCGATGGTTCTGGTCTCCGCCATGGGGCCGGAGCTGCGCCGCTGGGACGCGCGCATCCTCGCCACCGACATCGACACCCACATGGTGGACACCGCCCGGCGCGGCATCTACCCGCTGCCGGGCGCCACCGGCATCCCTGCGCCGATCCGCCAGCGCTTCACCACGGACACCCGGCTGGACGGCGAGCCGGCGGTGGCGATGGGCGAAGAGCTGAAGCGGCTCGTGACCGTCAAGCCGCTGAACCTGCTGGAACATTGGCCGATGTCCGGCCCGTTCGACGCGATCTTCTGCCGCAACGTCCTGATCTATTTCGACCGCCGCGGCCGGATGCAGGTGATCGAGAACTTCGCCCGCATGCTCCGCCACGGCGGCTACCTCTTCCTCGGCCACTCCGAGAGCCTGTACGGCGTGTCGAACCTGTTCCGACAGGCCGGCCCGACGATCTACCGGAGGGATTGAGCGATGACCGCCACCCCCTTCCCCGACCACGGCCCCATCCATGCCGCTCCCTCCCGCCGCATGGGCAGCGGGCGCTACTTCAACCAGGAATTCAAGGTCGACACCGTCAAGATCGCGCTGGGCCAGCAGGCGGTCAGCGACCGCCCCGACCTGATGATCGCGACGACGCTGGGATCCTGTGTGGCGGCCTGCATCCACGACCCGGTGCGGGGCATCGGCGGCATGAACCATTTCATGCTGCCCGACCTGCCGGCGAGCGAACTGGAAGGGGCCGGCGTCGCCGCCCGCTACGGCTCCGTCGCGATGGAACGGCTGATCAACGCGCTGCTGACGGCGGGCGCGGAGCGCCGGCGCCTGCAGGTCAAGCTGTTCGGGGGCGGCCGGGTCATCGAGTCGAGCTATGACATCGGCGGGCTGAACAGCCGCTTCGCGCTGGAATATGTACGGACCGAGGGGCTGGTGCTGGCGGGCCACGATCTCGGCGGCGGCTCCGCCCGGCGACTGCACTATTTCCCGCACAGCGGCCGCGCGCTGCGCCGCCTGCTGCGGCCGGAGGCGGCGGCCGACACCGTCATCCGCGAGCGGCGCTTCATCGCCCATGCGAGCCGGACCCCCGGGGAGGGCGAGGTCGAATTGTTCACATCCGCCGATCCGGGAGGGAGCTGACCGATGCCCAGACCGATCCGTGTCGTCATCGTCGACGACAGCGCCCTGATGCGCGAGATGCTGAAGGAAATCCTGACCCGCGAACCGGGCATGGAGGTCGCCGGTGTCGCCCGCGACCCCTTCGAGGCGCGCGAGGTCATCAAGGCGACCAACCCCGACGTCATCACGCTCGACGTCGAGATGCCGAAGATGGACGGCCTGTCCTTCCTGGAAAAGATCATGACGCTGCGGCCGACGCCGGTCATCATGGTCTCCTCGCTGACCCGCGAAGGTTCCGACGCCGCCATCCGTGCCCTGGAACTGGGCGCGGTGGATTGCATCGCCAAGCCCGGCGGGTCCGACGGGCACGGGTTCGAGGCGACGGCGATGGAACTGGTCTCCAAGATCCGCGTCGCCGCCACCGCGCGCCTGACCATGCGGCGCCCGGCCGCCGGCCACGGTGTCCTGCCGACGCCGCGGCGTGCCGGATCCGGAAAGCGGCTGATCGCCATCGGCGCCTCGACCGGCGGGGTGGAGCGCATCCGCGACGTTCTGGCCGCCATGCCCGCCGATTGCCCGCCCATCGTCGTCACCCAGCATATGGGTCCCAGCTATGTGCCCAGCTTCGCCGCCCGGCTCGACCGGCTGTCGGCGCCCGCGGTGCGGGTGGCCGCCCATGGCGACCGGCCGGCCCAGGGGCTGGTGCTGATCGCCCCCGGCAACCGCCACCTCGCCGTCGTCCGCGACACCGCCGGCTTCGTCTGCCACGTCCAGGACACCCCGGCGGTCAGCGGCCACCGTCCGTCCGTCGACGTGCTGTTCGCCTCCATCGCCAAGGCGGCCGGCAACAACGCCATCGGCGTCATCCTGTCCGGCATGGGCCGCGACGGCGCCATCGGCATGAAGGCGATGCATGAGGCCGGCGCCTTCACCATCGGCGAGCAGGAATCGAGCTGCGTCGTCTATGGCATGCCGCGCGCCGCCAGGGAGGCCGGCGCTGTCGCGGTCGAACTGCCGCTCGCCCAAATCCCCGCCGAAATGCTGCGCGCCTTCGACGCCGTCGGCGAACGCCCCCGCACCGCCTGATCCAACCGGGCATCCGGGCCGAGTTTCCAAGGAGCACCAGTATGTTCAACCCCGCCGCCCACGATGCCGTCCGGCCCGCCTTCCAGAACGGCCTTCCAGACGACACGCCCGCGATGCCGGACGCTTCCCGAGATGGTGGTGCCAAGGTCGCGGTCACCGCGGAGCTTCTGTCGACCTGGCTCGGCTTTGCCGATGTGCAGCGTCGCACCCTCGACATCGTGCAGAGCGAACTGACGCGCACCTCCGACCATGTGGAGACCTCCACCCTCGACCTGTCGGAACGCTTCCGCGAACTGGCCGAGAAGGCGCTGGAGCAGTCGGAACGGGTGGCCCAGATCGTCGCCATGGCCGGGACGGTCGACCTCGACGGGGAACGGGTACCGCTCGACACGCTGGTTGTCGGCATGCAGGACGTCATCACCGACATGGTGACCAACATCGTCAGCCTGTCGCGCCATGCCATGACCATGGTCTATCTGCTGGACGACGTGCAGAAGGATGTGGCGGAGCTGGAAAAGTCGATCGGCGACATCGACGGCATCAACCGCCAGACCAACTTCCTGGCGCTGAACGCCACCATCGAGGCCAGCCGCGCCGGCGAGGCCGGGCGCACCTTCGCCGTGGTTGCACAGGAGGTGCGGCACCTTTCCCGCTCCACCGGAGAACTGGCGGAACGCATGCGCAGCAAGGTCACCGCCGTGGTGAAGGGCGTGCGCAACGGCCACGAGATCCTGCGCCAGATCGCCGACACCGACATGTCGCCGCAGATGCTGGCGAAGGAGCGGGTCGACAAGACGATGGACAGCTTGGTGGCGCAAACAACCCATTTCCAGACGGTGCTGCGGACGGCGGCGACGGTGTCGTCGGACATGTCCTCCACCATCGCCCATGTCATCACCGGCATGCAGTTCCAGGACCTGACCAAGCAACGGATCGAAGCGATCAACGACAGCCTCGCCATCATGAGCGCCGGGCTGGGGGAACTGGAAGCCCGCATCCGCGCCCAGGTGCCACCCGGCATCGGCGCGCGGGAGCCCCAGGAATGGCTGAACCAGTTGATGGGCCGCTTCACCCTGAGCGAAATGCGCGAACGCTTCGTGCGCAGGTTGCTGCTGGAGGGCACCGCACTGGATGAAAATGGCGTGCTTGATCTCGATGTCGCAGGGGGAAGCGGCGCCGGCGGTGATATTGAACTCTTCTAGCGCGGTATGCCCGCCGCTTGTACACTGAACGACCCTTGCGGAAAGACGGGCCTATGGATTACGGCATCGAATTGCGCGATCAGGAAGCGGTCGTCCGCCTGCGCGGCCGCCTGACCTTCAACGACCATGCGAAGTTGCGGACCCTGATCGGCGAGATGGGGCAGAACAAGCTCAGGCGTCAGGTTCTCGACCTGTCGTCGCTCGAGTTCGTCGATTCCGCCGGCATCGGCATGTTGCTGATCGCACGCGAGGAGATGGACCGTGCCGGCAAGCAGTTCGTCCTGCGCAGCGCCGCCGGACAGGTCAAGCGGGTGCTGACCGTGGCGCAGATCGCCAAGATCGTCCCGATCGAGGACTGATCCCGGTGACCGGCCGGACACCTCAGAAGACGGCCCGGGAGATGCTCCAGGCCACCGGCTGCCGCACCCGTTTCGCCGGCTTTCTGGCACCGGGCTTGCCAGCCGACCGGCGGGACCGGCTGGCGCAGGCGATGTGGCTGCCCCCGGCCGCGGAACCCGCCGGAACGGCGCCTCTGGCCGTCCTGCTGGCCGCAGGAGAGTTCGCAGGGGAGCTTGGCGTCCGCGCCGCCATGGATACCGACGCGCTGTGGCTTCCCCCTGTTGCAGCCTGGATCGAACCACCGGTCGAGCCGGCGGCCGGCACCGACGCTTCGGGTCCGGCCCCCGACCTCGCCACGCTGCTCGCGGAAGCGGGCGGCAGCGACCTCTACCTCAACCTGACCACCGCCACCGCCCATGACCTACAGCTCGGCGGACGGCTGCTGACCGCGCTGAGCGCCCGCCATCCGCTGGAAGGAGAGCGCCGGAACGACGTCGAGCTCGCGCTGCACGAGGCGGTCAGCAATGCGCTGGTCCACGGCAACCTTGGCGTCGACGGCATGAAGGAGTTGAGCGTCCAGGAGCTGGAGCGCTTTTCCCGCGACCTGGCCGACCGTCTGGCCGATCCGCTGCTGGCCGCGCGCCGCATCGTCATCGCCGTCAGGATCGATCCGGCGGAGGACGGCCGGCGACTGGCGACGGTGGAGATCACCGATGAAGGGAACGGCTTTACCCCGGGTCCGCGCTCCAGTGCCGGAGCATCCGGCCGCGGTCTGGACCTGATCGGCGACATCGCCGACGGGCTGGAAATCGAGAATGGCGGCCGCCGCATCCGCTTGAGGTTCCTGCTGTGAGCGGGTCGGTTTGGCATAGCCCCGCCGGCCAGGCCGTCTCCGCATCGGAAGCGGCGCCAGATGCCGGTCCCGCTTCCATGCAGAGCCCCGACAGCCAAACCTGCGATTGCCCCATACCCGACTCCGCCGTCCTGGATTGCCCGATCCTGGTGGTGGACGACAACGCCTTCAATCGGACGCTGATCGGCGCCATCCTGGCCGACGCCGGTTTCCGGCGCGTCGCCTTCGCCGCAAGCGGGCTGGAAGCGATGGCAATGATCGAGGCCGCCATCCCCGACCTGTTGATCCCAGACCTTTTGATTCTCGACATCATGATGCCGGGAATGGACGGATTCGAGGTCTGCCGCCGCCTGCGCGCGCTGCCGGAGACGGCGGACCTGCCGATCCTGGTGCAGACTGCGCTGTCGTCGGGCGAGGACCGCAACCGCGCCTTCGCCGCCGGCACCACCGATCTGGTGACCAAGCCGCTGGAGCGCACGGAGTTGCTGGCCCGCGTGCGCATCCATCTGGAAGACCGGGTGCTGATCCGCCGCCTGCAGGCCTATCACGCAAGGGTGGAGGCGGAGCTGGCGGTCGCCCGCTCGATGCACGAACATCTGCTGCCGACGCCGGAGCAATGCGCCACGGTCGCCGCCGCCGCAGGCTGCCGGCTGCGCGCGCGCAGCGTGGTCTCCCCCCATCTCGGCGGCGATCTTTGGGGATTGCTGCCGCTCGGCGGGCGGCGCTTCGGCGTCTATCTGCTTAACGTCGCCGGCTGCGGGGTCTCGGCGGCGCTGAACGCCTTCCGTCTGCACACCCTTCTGCAGGAGCTTGGCCCCGTCCATGGCGAGGATGCCGCCGCCCTGCTGACCGCACTGAGCGACCGCGCCGCCGGACTGCTGGCATTGGGCCAGAAGGCGACCATGACCTATGGGGTGGTGGACGGCGAGGCCGGGCGCTTCATCCACGCTTCGGCCGACGGAGCGCCGCCGATGATCCTGAGCGATGATGGTGGGCCGCGGTTCGGTATGGCCACCGGCCTGCCCATCGGCCTCGCTCCCGGCACCCGTTATCGCAGCGAGACGATGGAATTGCCGCATGGCGCCGTCCTGGCGCTGTATTCCGTCGCGGTGCTGGAGGCGCTGGATGCCGGCGGGACCGGGATCGGCCTTGGCTGGATGATCGCCCGCGCGGTGGCGGAGGGCGAAGGCTTCGACGCCGTGGTCCGCTCGCTGGGCTTCGCGCTGGGCCAGGTCAGCGGTGACGACCACACCCTGCTGTGGATCGAGCGGGAGGCCCTGGAATGACCGGTTCCCCGCCGCCCGGCCCGCTTCCCGACGCGGCGGCCCATGCCTTCGGCGGGCTGCTGGCCGATGCCCGTGTCCTGATCGTCGACGACAACCGGATCAACCGCCATCTTCTGCTGGCTCTGCTGGAGCGCGGCGGCATCACCCTGATCGAACAGGCGGAGGACGGGCAGGATGCGCTGACCCGGATGGAGCGCTTCAAGCCGGACCTCGTGTTGCTCGACCTGATGATGCCGCAGATGGACGGGTTCGAGATGTGCCGGCGCCTGCGCGCCGACCCGCGCTGGAAATCGCTGCCGGTCCTGGTGCAGTCCAGCCTGAACCGGGCGGAGGACCGCGCCCGCGCCTTCGCCGCCGGGGCGACCGACTATGTCGCCAAGCCGATCAACGCGGAGGAGCTGCTGG
Organism: Azospirillum sp. 412522; assembly: GCF_019805165.1. Taxonomy (GTDB): domain Bacteria; phylum Pseudomonadota; class Alphaproteobacteria; order Azospirillales; family Azospirillaceae; genus Azospirillum. The sequence continues at coordinate 264,383 of NZ_RWIJ01000001.1, read as the reverse complement.
CCCGCGTGGGCATCCATCTCCGCAAGCGTGCCATGCTGCGCGACCTGGAGCGATATCATAGCCGCAGGGAGACCGAGCTGGAGCTGGCCCGCGCCATGCAGGCCCGAATGCTGCCCGGCCCCGACCGGCTGGCGGAACTGGAAGAGGCGACGGGCATCGCCGTCCAGGCCCATTTCGCGCCTTCGTCCGAGCTGGGCGGCGATTTCTGGGGGATCGAGCGGCTGCCGGACGGGCGGGTCACCGTCTATCTGGTCGATTTCTCCGGCCATGGCGTCGGTGCCGCGCTGAACACCTTCCGGCTGGACGCCATCTGCCGCCAGATCGGCAGCACGGATATGACGCCGGCGGGCTTCCTGGCCGCCGTGAACCGCCGGCTGTGCGGACTGCTGCCCAGCGGCCAGTTCGCCACCATGCTGACCGGCCTGATCGACCCGGTGGCAGGCGTGTTCCACTATGCCTCCGCCGGATCGACGGCGCCGATGATGTGGCATCCCGGCGACGAGGCGCCACGGCTGGGCGACGGCAGCGGCCTGCCGCTCGGCCTGCTGCCGTCGGCCAGCTACGACAGCCGCCAGTTGCCGATGCCGCCCGGCGCCCGCCTGTTCCTCTATTCCGACGCCGCCATCGAAATCCCGACCGGGGACGGGAGCGCGGGTGGGGGTGGGCATGAGGTTCTGGACGAATATGGCCTCGCCACCCTGTTCGCCCGCCGCCTGCACTTGTCCAACGACGACGACCTGCTGGCCGGCCTGCTCGGCGACTTGGCGGCGACGGGTCCCATCGACGACGACCTGACGGCTCTGCTGCTGACGCGGCGGCGGTGACTGTCGGGGTAGCGGCTGGCGACACCCCTGTCCCGACTCCGCATCCCAAATGCAAAAAGGCCGCTCCCGGAGGAGCGGCCTTTCGCGTTCGGCGGGAGCCGACCGATCAGCGCGAGTAGAACTCGATGACCAGGTTCGGTTCCATCTGGACCGGGTACGGAACGTCGGCCAGCAGCGGGGCGCGGACGAAACGGCCCTTCAGCGCGCCGCCATCGACTTCCAGATAGTCGGGGATGTCACGCTCGCCGGAAGCGGAGGCTTCCAGGATCAGCGCCATCTGCTTGGACTTGGCGCGCACCTCGACGGTGTCGTTGTCCTTGATGCGGGCCGAAGAAACGTTCAGGCGGCGGCCGTTGACCAGGATGTGACCATGGTTGATCAGCTGGCGGGCGGCGAACGGGGTCGGCGCGAACTTCATGCGGTAGACCACGGCGTCCAGACGACGCTCCAGCAGACCGATCAGGTTCTCGCCGGTGTCACCCTTGCGACGGACGGCCTCGGCATAGATGCGGCGGAACTGCTTCTCGCCGATGTTGCCGTAGTAGCCCTTCAGCTTCTGCTTGGCCATCAGCTGCAGACCGTAGTCCGACGGCTTCTTGCGGCGCTGGCCGTGCTGGCCCGGGCCATACTCGCGCTTGTTCAGCGGGCTCTTGGCACGGCCCCACAGGTTGACGCCAAGGCGGCGGTCGATCTTGTACTTGGACTCTTGACGCTTGCTCATAACTCTCACGCCTCGTTGGACACGAGTTGATGTTGTCCCGGTAGTTCCGTCCGCCCTTTCAGGCGGCGGACGGGGCGTCAAAGATTGCGCGCGCCCGCTTTCCCAGGAGGTGAAGGCGCGCACAATACCCATTGGCGCGGCCGAGTCAAGCCTGACGGTTCAAGCCCATGGGTTCAAGCACATGGGTTCAAGCCCGGCGGCATATCCGGAACCTCTTGCGCCGCCACCCCCGTTTGCGCTCCCCTTCCCGGCACCGGGGACGGCAGGCGGGACGGAAGCGATGGAACGGGTGGAGTGCGTGGTCGTCGGGGCGGGCGTGGTCGGTCTGGCGGTGGCCCGCCGGCTGGCACGGGCGGGACGCGAGGTGATCGTGCTGGAGGCGGCGGACGCCATCGGCACCGGCACCAGTTCGCGCAACTCCGAAGTCATCCACGCCGGCATCTACTATCCCACCGGCAGCCTGCGCGCCCGGCTGTGCGTGCCCGGCCGCGACGCGCTCTACGACTACTGCAGCGCCCATGGGGTGGAGCATCGTCGCGTCGGCAAGCTGATCGTCGCGACGGAGGAGGCCCAGTTGCCGAAGCTGGCGGCGATCCGCGCCCAGGCCGCCGCCAACGGCGTCACCGACCTGACGGAGATCGACGCCGCCACCGCACGGGCCTGGGAGCCGAACCTGCGCACCGTCGGCGCCCTGCTGTCGCCCTCCACCGGCATCGTCGACAGCCACGGGCTGATGCTGGCCCTGTTGGGCGACGCCGAGGAGGCCGGCGCAATGCTGGCCCTGCTGAGCCCCTTGCTCCGCTCCCACCGCACCGCCGCCGGCTTCGAACTGGAGGTCGGCGGGGCGGAGCCGATGCGCATCGCCTGCTCCATCCTGGTCAACGCCGCCGGGCTGGGCGCCTGGGCCGTCGCCCGCGCCATGGAGGGGCTGGACGCCGTGCATGTGCCGCCGCGCGTGCTGGCGAAGGGCAACTACTATGCGCTGGCCGCCGGCCGCTCGCCCTTCTCACGGCTGGTCTATCCGGTGCCGGTCGAAGGGGGGCTGGGCGTCCACCTGACGCTGGACCTCGCCGGGCAGGCCCGTTTCGGTCCGGACGTGGAATGGCTGGACGATGTGAATGCCGGGATCGACTACGCCGTCGATCCCGCCCGGGCCGAGTCCTTCTATGGAGCGGTGCGCGCCTATTGGCCGGGGCTGCCGGACGGCGCACTGGTGCCGGCCTATTCCGGCGTGCGGCCGAAGCTGAGCGGACCGGGACAACCGCAGGCCGACTTCCTGATCCAGGGGCCGGGAACCCATGGCGTGGAGGGTCTGGTCAACCTGTTCGGCATCGAATCGCCGGGCCTGACCTCCTGCCTCGCCATCGCCGACGCGGTGGCGGCGGAACTCGGCGAGGCTCCCGACATTCTCAACCCTTCCCAAGACCCACGGGGTTCTTGACCGCGGCCACGGTTCTCCCAATCTATAGGCATGGCGGCGCCGGCGGATGCTGGGCCGCCGACCCGCCGGGCGCCGGAAACGGGCCCACCTTCCGCAACTCGCTCCCGTCGTGAGGAGGATGCGTCGTGACGACTCGCCTTTCGCTCTTCAACAGCCCGCTTCTGCTCGGCTTCGATCAGTTCGAGCGGACGCTCGACCGGATCGCCAAGAATTCGGCCGAAGGCTACCCCCCCTACAACATCGAGCAGATCGGCGACGACGGCCTGCGCATCACGCTCGCCGTGGCCGGCTTCACCTCCGAGGACCTGTCGGTCCAGATCGAGGACAACCAGCTCGTCATCCGCGGCCGCCAGACCGATGACAAGTCGCGCGTCTACCTGCACCGTGGGATCGCCGCACGGCAGTTCCAGCGCAGCTTCGTCCTGGCCGAAGGGATCGAAGTGGTGGGCTGCTCGCTCGACAACGGGCTGCTCAACATCGACCTGACCCGCCCGATGCCGGAGCCGAAGGTCCGCACCATCAAGATCGAGCAGCCGAAAAAGGCCGCCGGTGGAGCCATGCCCCGCACCATCGACGTGTCCGCCGACGGCCGGGACGACTGATCCTCCCCCTTTGCCTTTCCCGACACTCTGCACGAGCGGCCGCCCATGACGGGGAGCCGCCGGGAGACCACGACCATGATGAACGATACCCACAGCCAGCTGCGTCAGCTGTCGACCCAGGATTTCGCCAGCTTCGGCCTGGGCGACGTCGCCTATGTCCGTGCGGTCGAAGTTGACGGCACCGCCGCCTTCGCCATCCACGCCGCCGACGGAACGCCGCTGAGCGTCGTCGCCGACCGCGAGCTGGCTTTCGCCGCCATTGTCCAGAACGACATGGAACCGGCCAGCGTCCACTGACCGCCCGGCCGCGACGCGCCGGCGGGAAGCCGGGCGCGCCGCGGCCGGCTGCGTTGCCCGGTCTGCGTCGCCCGGTCTGCGTCGCAATGAGCCACATCTCGATCCTTGTCAGCCCTGACTCCTGTTGTAAGGTGCTCTCTGCGATAATCGCCGGCACAGGACGCGAGAAGGCAGTGGGGGACGGTCGGTTGGACGGTGGGGTCAGCGATACAGCGGTGAACGAGAAATCCGCTGCCGACACGGAAAAGCACAAGTCCTGGGACGACGAGGCGCGCGATTCCCTTCATATCCTGCCGCTGTCGGCGATCCCGCTCGAAACGCCCGGTCTCCAGCATGCCCGGCTGATCAAGAACGTCCGGCTTCAAACGGTGGTGGAGATGTTCCGCGATGCCCAGGCCGGCAGCGGACAGGTGGCTCCCCGCCACATCCCCACCTATTTCGAATCCTACAAGGACGAGGTCGAACGCGATCTGGTGAAGCTGGAGAAGATCGGCGCCGCCTCCAGCTTCGACGTCTATTCCTCACGGATCGAGCTGCGGCGGCTCAACATCGACGTCAACAACGTCGAATCGCTGACCCTGTCCGACCGCAAGAAAGCCGAACTGACCAACTACATGCGGGTCTTCACCCGCCCGCTGATGGAATATGTCTACGGCACGGAGGAACTGCAGGTCTCCGACGTGACCGACATCATCCAGCTGTTCGCCAACCCCAACCGGGACGAGGCTCTGCGCAATCTGCGCATGATGGCCGACAGGCTGGACATCGGCCTGAACGACATTCCGAAATTCCTCGAGGAATATGGCGACATCTTCCTGTCGCTGGCCTACTTCCGCAAATGCCTGGACGAGATCGTGCCCGAGGTCCAGCGCTTCGTCGGCTGGATGGGCGAGATCCACAACTCCGCAGAGGTGAAGCGCGATCCCCGCCAGATCCGGATGCTCGACGAGATCGCCCGAGACCTCACCGACATCGCGACCTCCATCACCGGCCGGTTCGAGAGCTTCGACAACCGGTCCAAGGACTTCTGGAGCGACATCAACGCCGACACCTTCCGGTCGATCCGCGAACTGATCGCCTCCCACCATGTCACCATCGGCGGGGTGCTGTGCGGTCTGGCGGTGAAGATGAATCTGTGGAAGCACCGCTTCGCCCGCGGCGGCGGCGGTCCCAACCGCCGCATGGAGTTCGTCAAGTCGGAGATCCTGCCCGGCCTGTCGCACATCAAGGCGCTGGAGCAGTCGGCGCGGACTGGGCACTTGTAAGCGTCAGTCCCTCGTCAATCCATCGACAGCATCTTCCCCACGCCATTGTCCAGCAGGATGGTGGCGAACAGGGTCAGGATCGGCACCAGGAACATCAGCCCGATGACGCAACGCACGATCAGGTCCTTGCGTCGGGCGGAGCGGCACAGAGGGCAATCGTTGGGACCATGCCCGTAATCGGACCCGCAATAAGGACAGGCGGTGGTTTCGACCATGGCGGATGGGCTTTCAGCAAGGGCGTGTGGCCCAGGAACCGCCGCCATTCTGGACCCGGCCGCCGCCCGACCGTCATGAAATCCCTGTCATACTTAAGGCTTTTCCGGACCTGCAGCGAACCAACCGCCAAACAACTTCCTATACCAGCGGCTTTTGATCCTGACCTGTCAGAATCAAAAGCTTCGTCGGCATGGGCCGCCGCCGCACCAGTCGGCTCGGATACCAGCGGTCATTGTTAATGACTGCAGGTATTAGGCCGCCCGTTCCAGCGGGACCATCCCGGCGACGAGGCGGCCGAACTGTCCGGCAAAGCGGTCGCGCTCGGCGCCAGCCAGGGTGAAGGTGACGTGCAGGCGCCCGGCTTGGCCGCGATCCAGTCCGCGCACGACGGCCGGGACCGCTTCCAGCCCTGGCAAGGTGACCCGCAGCGCAGCACCTTCCGTCATGCCGCTCCAGATCTCCTGCGGCAGGCCGCTCAGCTGCGCGCCGCCTTCCGAGGCGTTGTCGACCGTCACCGGCACCTCGCGGCCGCCGACCGTCAGCCGGCCCGGACGGTTCAGCGGGTAGCGCGGGGCGCTCCGTCGGTTCACCTCCGGCGTCGCCGTGCGGATCGCCTCGATCAGCACGCGGCGGAGCTGGTCGATGCTGGTGGCGACGCGGGCGGAGAGCCCGTTCACCTCGATGGCGCGCTCGCCGGTGGACGTCGCCTCCTGCGAGACGGCGGCGATGCGGGTCGCCACCTCCTGGGCGGCGTTGGAGGTCTGGACGACATTGCGGGCAATCTCGCCGGTCGCCGCCTCCTGCTCCTCGATGGCCGCGGCGACGGTGGCCGACACCGTTTCGACCCCGCGGACCCGTTCGGCGATGGCACGCACCGCATTCACCGCTTCGGTCGTGGTGGCCTGGATCGCGGCGATCTGGCTTTCGATCTCGTCGGTCGCCCGCGCGGTCTGGCCGGCCAGCGCCTTCACCTCGCTCGCCACCACGGCGAAACCCTTGCCGGCCTCGCCGGCCCGCGCCGCCTCGATGGTGGCGTTGAGCGCCAGCAGGTTGGTCTGGCCGGCGACGTCGTTGATGAGGTCGGTCACCTCACCGATGCGGGTGACGGCTTCGGCCAGCCGCTGGATGGTCTCCTCCGCCCGGACCGAGGCGCCGACGGCGTCGCTGGTCATCATGGTCGCGGTGCTGATCTGGGTCGCGATCTCGCGGATGGAGGCGCTGAGCTGTTCCGAGGCGGCGGCCACGGTCTGGGCATTCGACAGGGCCTGCGTCGCGGCGGCGGCGACGCTCTGGCTGTTGTCGCTGACCGCGCGGGCGGACTCGGCCATGCGGGTGGCGTTGCCGGCCATCTGGCTGGTCTGGCTGGCGACCACGTCGACGGCGTTGGACGCCTCGGTCTCGACCGTTTCGGCCATCCGCAGCAGCGCGGCCTGCTTCTCGCGCTCCGAGCGTTCGCGCTCCTCCTCGCGCAGGCGGCGCAGCCGCTCGGCCTCCTGGGCGTTATCCTTGAAGACGCGCAGGGCCTGGGCCATCGCCCCGATCTCGTCGCCACGGTCGGCGCCCGGAATGGCGACGGCCAGGTCACCCTGAGCCAGAGCCCACATCGCCGCGGTCAGTTCCCCCACCGGCCGCACCACCCGGCGCCGGATGCCGAGCACGCCCAGCACCAGAACCGCCAGCACCAGGGCGGAAACACCCCATACCGCGCTCATGAACAGGCTCTCGCGGCCGTCGGCGTAGACCTCCGTCCCGCTGTTGTAACGGTTGGTCTCCTCGACGATCCGATCGACGACGGCACGATGGGCGGCATAGGCCTCGGCGATGATCGCGTAGGAGGCGCGCGCCGCCGCTTCGTCCTTGCGGGCCAGCGCCGGCAGGAACTTGGTCTCGACCTCGCTCCAGAAGCGCATCACCGGCGCGTGCGACGTCCGGGTCAACTGGTCGAGCAGGGACGGCTCGAAGCTCTCCTTCAGCCAATACTCGTGCCGCTCGTCATAATCCTTGCGCAGCTGCGCCAGCCGGGTCCGGCGCTGGTCCACCGACGCCGGGTCGTTCATCGCCAGCGTCGCCTCCAGATAGGCTTCGATCACATATTCCGGCGGCGGCAGGATATCGGCGATCAGATCCTTGCCCAGCACGATGCGCTGGTAGATCGGCCCGCCCACCTTCAGTTCGCGGATCGCCAGCGCGCCGGTCATGACCACCGCCAGGAAACCCAGCGTGACCACCACCCCGAAAAAGTTGGTGAGCGCGGCGATCCGGAGATTCTTCAACATGTCGCAAACCCCGTGCAAAGACGACGGCACAGGGTTGCTTCTCAAAATAAGCCTTTTGTGACAAGCAAAAAACTTGCTCGATTATCAGTGATTACAGAAATGATATTTCGCTATGCGCCCTGTATGCAGATTGTGCACAGTCTGCGCAATGAGCAACCAAGGTGCCGGATTTAATCTTAGGTCAACACCAAGGTACCGACCCAGCCGACCAGGGCAAGGATGACCAGCATCACCAGCAGCGCCACGATCACGGCATTGGTTCGGCGAATCGACCGGCAGCGCGGGCAGCCCTCCTCGGCGGCGGGATAGCGGTGGGTGCAACGGTCGCAGCGAACGGTCTGGTCGGTTGCGGTCTGGTCCGTCATCGGCGGGTTCCATGGGGTCGAGGGACTGTGAGGCCGCATGGATAGCACGCCCGCCACTTTGCATCTATCAATCGGCGGCCGTGGTCTCGACCGGCGGCACCACATGCAGTTCTGTCGCCTGAAGGCGGCGCGGGCTGTGGTCCAGCGGCTCCAGGAGCGGCATCTCCGCCCCATCCGGCGCGACATGCAGATCGCGGAAGCGGCGGGCGCTGACCAGCACCCGTGATTCCAGCGTGCCGACCGCGCTGTTGTAGCAGCCGACCGCCTTGTCCAACTGCCCGCCCAACCGTTCCATATGGCCGCCCAGGTCGGACAGCCGCTTGTAAAGCTCGGCGCCCAAAGCACTGATTTCGCGGGCGTTGTCGGCCAGCCGTTCCTGGCGCCAGCCATAGGCGACGGCACGCAGCAGCGCGATCAGCGTCGTCGGGGTCGCCAGGATGACGCGATGGTCGATGCCCGCCTCGATCAGCGCCGGATCCTGCTCCAGCGCCGCGGAGAAGAAGTTCTCGCCAGGCAGGAACAGCACGACGAATTCCGGGCTGTCATCGAACTGGTCCCAATAGCCCTTGGTGCCGAGCTGCTTCATATGGTCGCGCACATGGCGGGCGTGGCGCACCATGCCGTCACGCCGCGCCCCGTCGTCGGTGGACTGGATGCCGTCCAGGTAGCCTTCCAGCGGCGTCTTAGCATCGACCACGATGGTCTTGCCGCCGGGCAGCGTGACGATCAGGTCGGGGCGCAGCCGGCCGCTGTCGACCGACACCTGTTCGACGAAGTCGCAATGGTCGAGCATTCCCGCCATTTCGCAGACCCGGCGCAGCTGGATTTCCCCCCAGCGCCCGCGGGCCGCCGGGGTGCGCAGAGCCCGCACGAGATTGCCGGTCTCCGCCCGCAGCGCGCTTTGGGTCTCCACCAGCGACAGCACCTGCTGCTTCAGCCCCTCATAGGCGCCGGCCCGCGTGCTCTCCAGTTCCCGGATCTGACGGTCCATGGCTTCCAAGCTCTGGCGCACCGGGTCGACGATGGCGGCGATGGCGGTCTGGCGCTTGTCCAGATCGCCCTTCGCCTGCTCCTGGAAACCCGCCAGCGTTTCCCGTGCCAGATCGAGGAAGCTGCGGTTGTTCTGGTGCAGCGCCTCCGCCGAGAGTGCCTTGAAGCTGTCGGCCAGCGCCGCCTGGGCACGCTCCAGCAATGCCATCTTCTCCGCCGCGGCGGTGCGTTCGGCTTCCAGCCGGGTGGAGAGCTGGGCATGCCGCTCGCGGGCACCGGCAACCTCGCCATGCAGGCGGGCGATCTGGTGGTCGCGCGCTTCGATCTCTTCGCGCAGGTCGTCCTCGGTCCGCTCGGCGAGATCGAGGCGGACGGCGAACTCCGCATGCAGGGCGGCGGCGGCGGCTTCGGTCCGGCCGGCGGCGGCGCGGAGCACCGCCCAGGCAACGGTGGCGCCCAGCAACAGCCCGGCCGCAAGCCCGATCGCCAGCGACAGCCCGTCCACCACCATCCCGTTGACCAGGAACTGCGTCACCCCGATACCCCCGCGACTGGAACGGGCACAGCCTATCGGAACGAATCGCGAATTGGAACAGGCCGCGAACGGAAGCGCCGCCAACGAACTGGAGACCACATCGGCCCGGCTTGCGCTTTCTCCGCTTGCCCAACCAAACATGCCGCGCCATATCGGAGGCCATGCCAGACGACACGATCCCCGACGACAAATCTCCCGATTGCGGTCCGAACTGTGGCGGCCCGCGTGTCCGCGCCATCCCACCCGGCGAGGACCGCGAACGGCTGATGTGCCCGGACTGCGGCTACATCGCCTATCAGAACCCGCTGATCGTGGTGGGGGCGGTGGCGACCTGGGAGGATGGCCGCATCCTGCTCTGCCGACGGGCCATCGAGCCGCGCAAGGGTTTCTGGACCCTGCCCGCCGGCTATATGGAGGAGCGCGAGAGCACCCGCGACGGCGCCGCCCGCGAAGCCTGGGAGGAGGCGCGGGCGCGCATCGACATCGATCATCTGCTGGCGATCTACGACATCCCGCGCATCAGCCAAGTCCAGATGATCTTCCGCGCCCGCCTGCTGTCCCCCGATGTGGAGCCGGGACCGGAAAGCCTGGAGGTCGGCCTGTTCGCCTGGAAGGACATCCCGTGGAGCGAGCTTGCGTTCCCCACCGTGGTCTGGGCCCTGCGCGAGCACCATGACCGTCTCGGCCGCTCGGACTGCGCCCCGGCGGTCAACCCCACGCCGGACGCGCTGGCGCGTTGGGAGACGATGCTGTAGGGGGCAGGCTCTACCGCGCCTCCGCAGGAAACTTCGCCACCAAATCCTGCTCGGCCCCGTCACGCCGGATGGTCAGCGGCAGCCAGGTGCCGGGCGCCTGACGGCGGATCACCGCGACCAGATCGGCCGGCGCACGCACCGGCGCGCCGGCGGCGGTCATGATGCGGTCGCCGGTGCGCAGGCCGGCCGCCGCGGCCACGCTGCCGTTGCTGACCGCACCCACCATGATCCCCTCCGGACCGGGGTCGAGCTGCACCCCCAGCTTCGGCCGCTGCGGCTCCGCATCCTCCCGCTCCGTCCCCAGCCCGAAGACGGCATCGGCAATCCTGCCGTCCAGCTCTTCGCAATCGCGGTCGGCGTCCCAGGGCAATAGCACGGCGGCATCGGCGATACCGAGGTCCGCAAGCTGGTGGGGCACGCCGTCGCGGCTGGCCACATGCCCTTCCCCCAGGATGCCGACCACGCTGCGGCCGGTGGTGCGGCGGGTCTCGGCGATCTTCTCCGCCATCGCCCGGTCCCACACCCCCTGCGCCTCGATGAAGCGCTTGGCGGCGCCGTCCGGAGCGTCGGCGGGGGCATCGGCAGGTGCCGCGGAACGGGCTTCCGAGCGGTCGTGCGCCGCCAGCGTCTCGGTCAGGCGGTTGCGGTAGGCCTCGGTCGGGGGGGCGGGCGTGCCGACACCCTCGCGCTCCGTCTCCGGAATGGCGGCCCAACCGTTGCGGGCGGTGCGGCCGATCAGCGAGCGCTCCACATTCAGCGCCACCACCGGCAGCCGGTGCAGGCGGGCGAATTGCAGGATCGGCAGATAGAATTGCGGATCGAAGCCCCAGATCGTTCGCCAGTCCGTCGCCTTGAGGAACTCGCCCTCCGTCATCTCTCCCGCCACCCAGCGGTCGAGCACCGGCTGCAACCGGCGCGGCAGCATCTCCATCCCGACGGCAAGGTCGGGGTTCAGCGCCTGCAGCCCGGCCAGGGTATGCAACTGCCAGCGATGATGGTCGGCCTTGTCATGCTGCTCCCCCAGCAGGACCACGGGCGCCTCGGCAAGGCGTCGCAGCAGCGGCACCGCCTCCATCGCCGCGCCGGTGCCGTCGGCCCAGGCGCCGGGCGGCACGCAGCCGACGCGCGCGGTGTCCGCCGCCCAGGCGCCCGTGATCAGGCATAGCGTCGCGGCGGTCAGCACGGCGAAGCGGAGGCGCGAAACGGCGGCGGCGGGACGGAAGGGCTGGCGCGGCAAGGGCTGGCTCCGTCGGTGCGGGGATTGCGCCAAGGTTGGAACTGCCGAGTGCAACGTCAATGGACATCCACGGACAGGGCTGGTGATTGCGTCGTTCGGCCGCGCCGGACGCAGAGCAGGGGGTGCCCGCGGTGGCGGATGACAGGCAATGCGGCGGCGGGTAGGATCGCGGCAGGCGGTGGATCACCGGCGGATGGGGAGCGCCCGGCTCCCGCATCCGTAACTCCCGAGGCCGTTCCCAGGGCGTCCGATTTCCCCGCCGACCGCAATCATTCGTGAAGCGCAGCCCCCATGCCGCACCGCAAAGTCGTCATTCTCACCGGCGCCAGCCGGGGTATCGGACACGCCACCGTCACCCGGTTCAGCAATGAAGGCTGGCGGGTGATCTCCTGCTCGCGCGAGGATGTGCCGGCCCATTGCCGGCGCGATCCCAACTGGACCCACCACATCCCGGCCGACCTGTCGGATCCCGCCAGCCGCGCAGCCTTCGTGGAGGAGGCCAACAAGGCCCTGGACGGTGCGCCGCTGCACGCCCTGATCAACAACGCCGGCATCTCGCCCAAGACCCCGATCAAGGAGCGGCTCGGCTGCCTGAACGGCTCGATCGAGGGCTGGCACCGGGTGTTCGAACTGAATTTCTTCGCCGCCCTGGTGCTGGCGCGCGGCTTCGCCGCACCGCTGTCGCGGGCGAAGGGAGCGATCGTCAACGTCACCTCCATCGCCGGCCATTCGGTTCATCCCTTCGCCGGCTCGGCCTATTCGACCTCGAAGGCGGCGCTGTCCGGCCTGACCCGCGAAATGGCGGTGGAATTCGCCGAGATCGGCGTGCGCGTCAACGCCGTTGCCCCCGGCGAGATCGAGACCGCGATGACCGGCCCGGAATACGACGTGCTGATCCCGCGCATTCCGCTGAAGCGCATGGGCACGCCTGAGGATGTCGCTGCGGTGATCTTCTATCTCTGCGGCCCGGACTCGAGCTACGTGACCGGGACTGAGACCTTCATCACCGGCGGGCAGCACTTGTTCTGAGGAACGGATGGGCGGGGGCGTGCTGCAACGCCCCCGCCCCGGAAAGTTCCTTACTTCCCGGTGTGCCAGGCGATCAGCCGCCGTGCCGCCTCGGCGATAGTCTCTTCCGACCCGGCGAAGCTGAAGCGCAGGAAGCGGCGGCCGCGGGCCGTGTCGAAATCGATGCCGGGGGTGCAGGCGATGCCCGTCTCCTCCAGGATCCGCTTCGCCAGCGCCTCGCTGTCGTCGGTCATGTCCGACACGTCGGCATAGATGTAGAAGGCACCATCGGCCGGAGCCATCTTGGCGAAGCCGGCCTTCGGCAGTTCCTCCAGCAGCAGCGCGCGGTTGCGGGCATAGCGGGCGACGTGGCCGTCCAGCTCCTCCGTACAGTCGAAGGCGGCGACCGCCGAGACCTGGCTCAGCGTCGGCGCGGAGATGAACAGGTTCTGCGCCAGACATTCGACCGAGCGCAGCAGATCGTCGGGAACGATCATCCAGCCCAGCCGCCAGCCGGTCATCGAGAAATACTTGGAGAAGCTGTTGACCACCAACGCCTGATCGTTCACCTCGGCCGCGGTGACGGCGTCGGTGCCATAGGTCAGGCCATGGTAGATCTCGTCCGACACCATGCGCACGCCGTTGGCGCGGCACCAGTCGGAGAGCGCGGTCAGTTCCTCCCGGCTCAGCATCGTGCCGGTCGGGTTGGCCGGACTGGCGACGATCAGCCCCTGCACCGGCTCGTCCAGCGCCTCCAGCAGTGCGATGCTCGGCTGGAAACGATGTTCCGGTCCGGTCGGCAGCTCCACCGGGATGACGCCGGCCGCGGTCAGGGTGTGGCGGTAGGCGGGATAGCTGGGGGACGCCATCGCCACCCGGTCGCCCGGATCGAAGGCGGCCAGGAAGCCGAGCTGGAAGGCGCCCGACGATCCGGTGGTGACGACCACCCGCCGCTCCGGCACCTCGACGCCGTACCGGTCCTTGTACCATCTGGCGATGGCCGCGCGCAGCGGCGGGATGCCGAGCGCACCGGTATAGCCCAGCGGGTCGGACCCGACCACCGCGGTGGCCGCCGCCTGCACCACGCCCTTCGGCGCGCCGGTGGAGGGCTGCCCCACCTCCATATGCAGGACCTCCAGGCCGGCGGCCTCGCGCTCGGCCGCGGCACGCATCACTTCCATCACGAAGAAGGGCGGGATGGCGCCCCGCTTGGAAACCTTGGGCTGCTTGCTCATGATCGTCCGTCTCTACCTGTCTTTTGCCGCGACGCCTTCCGGCGGGATCAATCCCGCTTGCGTTCGCTTTCCACGGTCAGCGCAAGGCTGCCGGCGCGCGGGTCGTTTGCCGCCTGGCAATAGCGGATCCCGTCCTCCACCGAAACCCGGCAACCGACGAAGCTGGCCCGTCCGGGGATGGATTGCGGGCGCGCCGCCTGGATTTGGCCGGCGGTGGATTTGTCCTCCAGGCCGGCCGGAAGGGCGACCGACAACAGTGCCGCCGGGCCGGCGGCCGGGCCGTCGTCGCCGTTGGCGGTGCCGACTCCGGCGAAAAGGGTACGGCCGATGATGGAGTTGGCGATCAACGCCGGCGCGCCGAAGCCGCCGCGGTCCACGCCCTGGGCCACCAGCATGCCGGTACCCGGGATGCCGCGGCCGGTGCCGAAGGGCGCGCCCTGGGTAAAGGCGCAGGCGGCGCCGTTCTCGTCCGGATCGATCACCATCACGCCGGCCCCGGCGGCGGTCGCACCCTTGCCGGTGGCGCCCAGAAGCTGAGCGGCGCGGGTGGCGCGCTCGGCCGGCGGCAGCGACGCCACCGCCTTCCAGGCCTGGATCAGGGCGGCACCGGACTCCGGCTCGTTCAGGTCGGGAACATGCAGATCGGAAATGTCAAACGGCACGGTCAGCGTACCGCCGACGCGCGGCTGGTAGGTACGCAGCTGCGCCGGGTCGATGCCGGTGCCCTGGGCGACCGTCGCGGCGAGCGGCCCGTTGTAGAAGGCGCCCACGCCCTGCCGCCGCAGGACCGACAGGGTCGCGGCCAGTTCCGGCTGCCCGACCACCGCGCCGACGGCGGGAGCGCCGGCGCCGAGGAAGCGTCGCCGCGTCTCCGAATCGGCCGACAGCCGTCCGCCGAAGGCGCCGAGATCCTGCACCAGCGCGCGGCTGAGGCCGGGGGAGAACTGGGCCAGCTGCTCCGCCGGGGAGACCACCTGCTCCCACCGCATCACACCGGCGGCGGCCTGGACGGCGAACAGGCCGCGCGCCATCGCCGGCATGGCGACACCGCCGGCTCCAACCGGGCGCGGCAGGAAATCGATGGTGCGGGCCTTTTTCGACGCGGCGTCGAACAGCACGCAGACGCCGCCGCCGGCCAGCCCGACGCGCGACGGCAGGCTGGCGGTCATCGCCAGCGCCATCGCCGCCACCGCGTCGCCGGCCTTGCCGCCCTGGGCGATAATGTCGCGCCCCACCCCGGCGGCATAGGGCTCATCGGCGACGACGAAGCTCTGCACCGTGGCGTCGGTCTTGAACTTGGTGTTGACGCAGCCCGCCAGCAGTGATGCAGCTATGGCAACCGCGCCCAACCGTTGCCAGATTTGCAAGCGAGTGTGTCGCGGCCTCCGCCGGTCGCGCGCGGGGGTCCGCTGTTCAAAGCCGGAGGTCGTCACGGTGCGCAAGCCCAGCAGGCTGGTTTCGGTCGTCGCCATCATGTCCGTATGTCTGATGTCGCTGGTGTGGGAAGCGCCACCGGCGAGCGCGCAGCGCCGGTCTGAGATGCAAATCCTCAGCGACGCCGAGACGGACCATATCATCCGCAAGATGGCCCGGCCAATCTTCCAGGCTGCCGGCATCGACCCGGAATCGGTGCAGATCCTGTTGATCAACGACCCTACGGTGAATGCCTTCGTCGCCGGCGGGCAGAACATCTTCATCCATACCGGGCTGCTGCTGGACGTCGACAACGCCGACCAGCTGCTGGGCGTGATCGCGCACGAGACCGGCCACATCGCCGGCGGCCATCTGGTCCGCGGGTCGGAGGCGATGGACAACGCCTTCCTCGCCTCCCTGCTCGGCATGGGTCTGGGCATCGCCGGCGGTCTGGCCTCGCGCAATGCCGGCGCCGGGGCGGCCGGCGTGATGCTCGGCCAGCATCTGGCGGAGCGGAACTACCTGTCCTTCTCCCGCACGCAGGAGGCCTCGGCCGATCAGGCGGGCCTGTCCTTCCTGGAACAGTCGGGCATCTCCGCCAAGGGAATGGAAACCTTCCTGGAGAAGCTGGGCGTCAACGATCCGCTGATGAACGACCGCGACGCCGGCTATCGCCTGACCCACCCGCTGACGCGCGAACGCATCGACGCGGTGAAGGCCTTCGTCGCCCGCTCCCGCTACAGCAACGCCCAGTTGCCGTCGGCGACAGAGGCCGACCTGCGGCGGGTCCAGGCCAAGCTTTATGGCTATCTCGACCCGCGCGGGGCCTTGCAGCGCTACAAGGTGAACGATCCGTCACCCGCCGCCCGCTACGGCCGCGCCTATGCCTATTTCCGCCAGGGCGACGTCAAGCAGGCGACGCCGCTGGTCGACGGGCTAATCGCCGAGGAGCCGAAGAACCCCTACCTGTACGAGATGAAGGGCGACCTGATGCTGCAGACCGGCCGGGCGCCAGATGCGGTGGCCCCGTATCGAAAGGCCGTGGATTTGGCTGGTTCCGATGCCGGAACGATCCGCGTCTCGCTCGCCCATTCCCTGCTGGAGCAGCATGACCCCCGCTTGGCCGACGAAGCGCTGAAGAATCTCCAGATCGCCTCGAAGGGCAAGGCGCAGTCGGCTTTCCTGTGGCGGTTGACGGCGCAGGCCTGGAGCATGAAGAAGAACGACGGCATGGTCGCCTACGCCACCGCGGAGGAGGCGCTTGCCCGCGGCGACATGCCGATGGCCAAGGCGCAGGCGGAGCGGGCGGAAAAGATGCTGCCCGCCGGATCGCCCGGCTGGCTGCGCGCCCAGGACATCCGCGGCCAGACCGGCGGTGCCGACAAGGAATCGCGCTGACCGACGGGGCATACGACCAGCGCGCCCTTCCGGTAACGCAATGGTCATCGAACCGTCCCGGCCGCGTCATTGCCGCTTGCTATTCCGCGGACATCGAGCGTGCGTCCAAGGCCGGTTGCCGGCCGATCCGGGCGCACGGTTCCGTCCACGGAGTACACCGCATGCCGTCCGTCCGTCCGAAATCCTGGCGCGGCGCCCTGCTCGCCACCGCCGCCCTTCTGACCGCCAGCCTGAGCGCTGCCGCGGCCGACGCGCAGGACCAGCTGGCCAAGCGCTATCCCGCCACGCTCGCCGGCCATGCCGTTCTGCCGGCCAACACGCTGGTGCAGGCGCCGGCCGATGCCGGGCCGCTGTTCGCCACCGCCGGCAAGTTCACCAATGCCGACCGCAAGCGGGTGGACGCCGTAGGCAGCATCCGCGCCACCTCCTTCGCCGCCGATCCCAAGGTCCCGCGCGAGACGGAAATCCTGCTGCCGGTTGCGGGGCAGGCCGTGCAGGGCTTCTCCGCCGTGGTGCCGCAGCCGGGTGGCGAGTTCCTGGCGCTGACCGACAACGGTTTCGGCAGCAAGGTGAATTCGGTCGATGCGCTGCTGATGGTCCACCGCGTCAAGCCGGACTGGCAGAGCGGCGTCATGCAGCGGCTGGAAACGATCTTCCTGCGTGATCCCGACCGCAAGGTCCCCTTCGCCATCGTCAACGAGAACACCGCCAGCCGCTACCTGACCGGCGCCGATTTCGACCCCGAATCCCTGGTGGTCCAGGCCGATCGCCTGTTTATCGGCGACGAGTTCGGTCCGTATATCCTGGAGCTGAGCCGCAACGGGGTGGTGATCGCGGTGCATGAGACGGTAATCGACGGCAAGCCGGCCCGCTCGCCCGACCATTACCGCAACAACGGCCTGCCGGCGGTGCCGGGCGCCGTCAGCTTCGAGGTCCGCCGGTCCCGCGGGTTCGAGCCGATGGGCGTATCGCCCGACGGCAAGACGCTGTACCCGTCGCTGGAAGGCCCGCTGTGGAACGCCGCCGCCAACGCCTTCGAGAACAAGGACGGCCGCGCGTACAGCCGCATCCTGGAATTCGACGTCGCCAGCCGCAAGTACACCGGCAAGTCCTGGAAGTACAGGCTGGAGGACAACGCCAACGTCGTCGCCGACATGGCGATGATCGACGCCGGCAGCGCGCTGGTGATCGAACGCGACGACACCACCGAAGGGGCCAAGACCCAGGCTTGCCAGGGCGAGGTCAAGCCGGACTGCTTCAACGCGCCGGCCGCCTTCAAGCGCATCTACAAGATCGACATCGCCGGGGCGGACGCCGACGGCTTCGTCCGCAAGGTCGGCTACATCGACCTGACCGACATCGCCGATCCCGACCACAAGGCCCGCGCCGGGCAGGCGCCGGAAGGCCGCTTCGTCATGCCCCATCTCGGGCCGGAGGGGGTGAACATCGTCGATGCCGACCACATCGTCGTCGTCAACGACAACAACCTGCCCTATTCCACCGGCCGGACCATCGGCAAGGCCGACGGCGACGAGATGGCGCTGCTGTCGGTGGGCGAGCTGCTGCGCGCCCGCTGATGGCCGCTCGCTGAAACGTGAGGCCCGGGCAGGCGTTTTGCGCTTGTCCGGACCGGATTGCCGGTCCAGTGTGGGCGGCCTTCGGCCCAATGTCCTTCGTGTTTCGGAGACCGCCCCTCATGCGCCCCGCCCTGCCGTTCCTGCGTTCCGCCCTGCTCGTCCTGCCCTTCGCGGCGCTGGCGCTGTCCACCGCGACCCCGGCGGGAGCGCAATCGGCGAGCTTCGACAGCACCCAGAAGGCCGCCATCGAGAAGATCGTCCGCGATTATCTGATGGAGCACCCGGAGGTGATTCTTCAGGCCGTCGACGCCATGCAGGAGCGCCAGAAGACGGCGGAGGCCGAGCAGGCCCGCAAGGCCCTGGTAGAGAACAAGCAGGAGCTGCTCCGCAACCCTGCCGATCCGGTCATCGGCAACCCGCAGGGCGATATCACGGTCGTCGAGTTCTTCGACTACCAGTGCGGTTACTGCAAGGCGGTGCAGGCCGACACGCAGTCGCTGATCAAGGGCGATCCCAAGCTGCGCTTCGTGCTGAAGGAATTCCCGATCCTGGGCCCGGCCTCCGTCGTCGCCTCCAAGGCGGCCCTCGCGTCGCGCGGGCAGGGCAAATACGTCGAGTTCCACAACGCCCTGATGGCCCAGCGCGGCCAGTTGGACGAGGCCGTCATCATGCGGCTCGCCAAGTCGGTCGGACTCGACACCGACCGGCTTAAGAAAGACATGGAATCGCCGGACGTGCTGAAGGTGATCGCCGCCAATCAGGCGCTGGCCGAAAAGCTGAACATCCGCGGCACCCCGGCTTTCGTTTTCGGCGACGAGCTGGTGCCGGGCGCCATCAGGCTGGACGATATGAAGCGGCTGACCGAAGCCGCCCGCGCAAAGGGCTGAGGCGGATTCTTTCATGACCGGAATGACTGAGCCGACCAAACCGTCCGTCGTCGTCTTCGACGTCGGTCAGGTGCTGATCGAATGGGATCCGCGCCATCTCTACCGCGAACTGTTCGACGGCTACGAAGACCTGATGGAGGATTTCCTCGACCGGGTCTGCAGCCCCGCCTGGAACCTGGAGCAGGACCGCGGCCGCCCCTGGAAGGATGCGGTTGCCCTGCTGACCGGGGAGCATCCGGACTGCGCCGAGCTGATCCGCGCCTATGACGACATGTGGGAACGCATGGTGCCCGGCCCGATCCCCGGCACTCCGGAAATCCTGGCGGAGTTGAAGGCGCGCGGTGTTCCGGTCTACGCCATCACCAACTTCTCAGCCGACAAGTTCGAGTTGACGCGCAAGCGCTTCGACTTCCTGAACGGCTTCGACGGAATTATCGTTTCGGGTCAGGAACAGCTGGTGAAGCCCGATCCGGCGATCTACCGGCTGCTGACGGATCGTTACGGTCTCGAACCGAAACACTGCTACTTCATCGATGACAACCCCGACAATGTCGAGGCCGCCAAGTCGGTGGGCATGTCGGCGCACCTGTTCCTGGGCGCGGAGGCATTGCGCCGCGATCTGGAGGCATTGGGGATACTATAGGGACTCTGCTGAGAGACGGGGGCCAACGGCCCTCCGTCAGGTCACTCCGCCGTCGCTTCGCGGTCGGTGGCGGAGTTGAACGCGTAGGTCTTCCAGGTCGGCTCATAGCTGTCGTCGGCCTGATTGCCCCAGACCGACCAGTTGGGCCGGGCGCCGCGGGCGAACATTTCCAGATAGGGGCCGGGGCTGCACGCCTCGATCAGCTCATACTGCTCGTCGGGCTTGCGGCTATGCTCGCGCTTGCGGCTCTCGATCAGGTTGACCTGGGTGCGGCCGGGCGGCAGCGTCCGGGCCTTCTTGCCGCGCACGCCGAACAGGATCAATTCGGTCACATTGCGGAAGTAGAAGCCGACGCCACGCCCGTCGGACCCGCCGTCCTTGCGCACCTTGTGCCAGATCAGGTTGGTCTTGTACTCGAACCCCCAGCTGCGCATCACCTGCAAGCCTTCCGGCAGCAGGGCGTTGGGGACCCAGAGATAGAGGTGCGCGGTCGGGGCGACGATGTCGGCGACCGGCAGGGCGCAGATGTCCTCGACCGTCATGGTGCCGTAGCGCGACAGGCGGCGGTGCTCCGGCGCCATCTTGCCGGTGCGGTTGACGAAACGCCAGGGCGGATCCGCCATCACGGTGGCGAAGCGCCGGTCACCGGCGAAGGCCACCAGATCCCGCGCCGGATCCGATGCCGTCGCCACCGTCTTGCTGTCGCCCATCGCTGCCTCGAAATCCTGAACAAATGCGGTACCGGAAGGGGGGCAAACTCGCACGGGGGAACAGCGCCGTCAATCCGGTCTGAACCACGGCACCGATGCTGTCACAGCCCCCGACGCGCGCGCCCTGCTACTCGTCCTCGCCGGCTTCGGCCATGGCGCGCAGGGCGGTCCGTTCGGCGACGCTGACGGTCAGTCCCTGGGTTTCGACCCCGACGGCGCGCAGCTTGGCCAGCGCCCGCGACAGGGTTTCCGGCTGCATGCCCAGGCGGCGCGCGATCAGCGCCTTGTCGAAGGGAAGCTGGAACTGCGCCGGACCCTCGCCCGGCGGGCAGACGCGCATCAGGAAGGCGGCGACCCGCTGCGGCGCCGGCTGGACCTGAAGCTGCTCGATCTGCGTCACCAGATGGCGCAGGCGGATCGACAGCGAACCCAGCATGCCGAAGGCGATGCGGTCGTCCTCGCGCAGGCAGCGGGCGAAGCCGTCGGCGGTCAGGGTCATGACGCGCGCGTCGGTCACCGCCTCGGCACAGACAGGGAATTTGCCGTCGGCGAACATGGCGGCCTCGGCGAAGCTTTCCGCCGGGCCGATGACATGGACCACCGCCTCCGTCCCATCGCGGGTCAGACGGTACAGCTTCACCCAGCCGTCAAGCAGAACGAAGAAGCGGTCGGCCGGCTCATCCTGCAGGAACAGGGTGGTCCCACGCGAGACCGGGCGCACGATGGCGACACCGCCCAGCAAGGATACCGCACGGTCTGTCAGCTTGGCGAACAGCGGGATCGCGCGCAGTGCGGCAGCGTCTTCCGCCGACAGGTGTGAATGGTTGACGGTCATGACAGCTTTGCCTCCCCGGCCGCTGGCGGCATTGGTGTTGGCATCGGTGTTGCCCCCGATTCCGGTGGCGACGGTGCCATCCCGGTGCCGCGCAGCAGCATCCAGGCATTGACGATGATCCCGGTCACGTCGGAGATCATCGCCGGCACCGACCCCACCAGACTGTTGTGCATGAACCAACAGGGTAAAGCCACCAGCATGGTGCCGCGGAATCGCGCAACCTGTGTCTGGTAACGGGCAAGACTGATCAGCGCCATCCCCGCCGCGGCGAAGGCCGACGGCACGCCGGTCCAGGTGACGGCCATCGCCGCGGCAATCACCGGAAGGATCAGCAGATAGACGATGCGGAAAGCCGGCCGGGTGCCAAGCGCCAGCGCCGCCGCCACCTGGAGCGCGGCGAGTCCGTTCAGCGCCGCCCCGGTCGGGGCGTCCAGCATGGCGAAATGCAGGGCAAAGCACAGGCAGGGAACCAGTTGCACCAGCAGCATGCCCGTACGGCTGCGGAAGAACGGCCACAGCATGCCACCGATCGTGCCGCAGAAGCCGAACAGCTGTGCCAGGGACCAGTCACCGTCCCGAGCGACCGGCAGCAGATCGGTCAGCAGCTCGCTCATGCCGGATCGCGCCTTCGACAGCTTGGGGCAACAAAGAGGAGAAAAACAGCGCGCCGGCGGAAAAAACCGGCCTGCCCAACAGCGCCGGCCGCCCCGGAGGGCGGCGCCAGAGATGCGGACGCAACGAAGGAAGAAGGAGCGGAAGACACACGCAACGAACAGCTTGGCGGAACTTTAGCCAAGACCGGATCACTCACGAGCCAGGACCGCAAAAGCAGCAGAATAAAAGACAGGAACGCACGGCGCGCCCCAAAAAAAGGGAGGCACCGTGCGCTTAAAGTCCGGACTCTCACCGGGAAGCCCGGAACCAGTACGGCTCGGAGCCTCGTCAGGCTTTTCAGCCAAGCGGAGCCGGCCAATACGGCGCACATCCGGAGAGGACGAACGCCGCGTGGCCGAGGCCCGGGTAATCCGGAACCTTACAGGTACTCGACCTTGCCCGCTTCCGGACCCTTCTGGCCCTGGCGAACGGTGACGCGCACCTGATCGCCTTCCTGGAGGGTCTGCATGCCCGAGCGGCGCAGCACGTTGACATGGACGAAGACGTCCTTGCCACCGGTGCTGGGCGTGATGAAGCCAAAGCCCTTGTCGGCATTGAACCACTTCACGGTGCCGTCGACTTCTTCGCCACCGGCGCCGCCGGCATCGTAGCCGCCGCGGTCATAACCGCCACGGTCGAAGCCACCGGTCCGCGGACGGGCCGAACGCTGAGCGGTCGACGTATCGACCGTGTGGATGGAGGCCACCTGCGGACCCTTCGGCCCACGGGCCAGGTCACAGGTGATGGTGGTGCCTTCGTCCAGCGCGTCGTAACCGGCGGCCTGAACCGCGGAGACGTGCAGGAAGGCATCGGGCGAACCGTCCTCGGGCGACACGAAGCCGAACCCCTTGGTGGGGTTGAACCACTTCACGGTGGCGGTGACGTTGGACTTGGTGATCTCGGGAGCGCGGAAGCCCTGGCGGGGCGGGCGGTCGAACATGTGTCTTCAAGCTCATAGAGTGTGCCGAATGTCTTTTGTCACAGGGATCGGGTCCCAGGTCAAGCCTTCCAAAGGAAAGATGACCGAATCACCGCTAAATGCCCCACCCCTGGCTCACGCTTGCCCGCCTGCCCGCGCTCAAGATGGACGGAAGCGGCACCGAAGTGCCGCTCCACCCCGCTTTTCCGGCACCCTGCCCTCGCCCCCGATGTGGCGACTCGGGAGACTTCTGCACGCGCTCCGTGCGGTGCCGGATCACGCCACCGACGGGTTCAACGTCGGATAGTCGGTGTAGCCATGGCGATCGCCGCCATAGAAGGTCTTCTGGTCCGGTTCGGCCAGCGGGGCGTCGATGCGCAGCCGCTCCACCAGATCGGGGTTGGCGATGAAAGGCCGGCCGAAGGCGATCATGTCGGCATGGCCGCTGGACGTCGCCTCGATCGCCATGGCGCGGTCATAGACATTGTTGGCCATGTAGCGACCCTTGTAGAGCCCGCGCAACTCAGCGAGATCGCCGCCGAAGCCGGGATGCGGACCCCGGGTGACGCCCTCGATCATATGCAGATAGGCGAGGCCATAGTCGTTCAGACGGCGGATCACCGGGCTGAAGGTGCCGACCGGGTCGCTTTCCCAGGCGTCGTTGGCCGGACTCAGCGGCGACAGGCGGATGCCGACGCGGTCGGCGCCGGCCTCCGCCACCACGGCGTCCAGCACCTCGAACAGAAAGCGGGCGCGATTCCCGACCGGGCCGCCGTAGCTGTCGGTACGCTTGTTGGTGCCGTCGCGCAGGAACTGGTCGATCAGATAGCCGTTGGCGGCATGCACCTCCACCATGTCGAAGCCGGCAGCCAGTGCGTTGCGGGTGGCCCGGCGGTAATCCTCGACGATGCCCGGCAGTTCCGACGCGTCGAGCGCACGTGGAGTCGGGATGTCCTTGAAGCCGTCGACGGTGAAGGCCTTGCCCTCCGGCTTCACCGCGGAGGGCGCCACCGGCAGGGCGCCGCCCGGCTGCAGGTCGGGGTGGGAGATGCGGCCGACATGCCAGAGCTGCAGGCACATATGCCCGCCCTTGGCATGCACGGCGTCGGTCACCAGCTTCCAGCCCGCCACCTGTTCGGCGCTGTGGATGCCGGGAGTGTAGGCATAGCCCTTGCCCTGCGGCGAGATCTGCGTCGCCTCGGCGATGATCAGGCCGGCACTGGCGCGCTGGGCGTAATATTCGGCATTCATCGCGGTAGGCACGCCGGTGGCGTTGTCGGTGCGGCTGCGGGTCAGCGGCGCCATGGCGATGCGGTTGGGCAGGGTATGGCGCCCGATCGTCACCGGCTGGAACAGGGGGGCCGCGTCCTGGCTGTCCGTCATGTCCGATCCATTCTGATGGTTGGGAACTGGACAGCAAAGTGTGGCGCGGCCTAAGGCCCCGGCAAGGTACCGCTGCACCGCAACAACCGGATGGGCAGCATGGCTGCCATACCCTGGCCCGGGCCCGACGGGACCTTTCGGGTTCCCCAACGGTTATTTCCGGCAGTCCGTCCACCAGGATAAGGGATCGCCGATGCAGCACCCCTGGCCCGACCGCCTCTGGATCGTCCGTCACGGCGAAAGCGCCGGGAACGTCGCGCGCGACGCCGCGCACGTAGCTGGCCTTAGCCGGATCGATATCGCCGAACGCGACGTGGATGTTCCGCTCAGCCCGCTGGGCGAACGGCAGTCCGACGCGCTCGGCCGCTGGTTCGCCGCGATGCCGGCGGTGGATCGCCCGGACGTTGTGCTGACCTCGCCCTACCGTCGGGCGATGCGCACGGCGGAAAGGCTGCACCAGTCGGGCGGGCTGCCGGTCCACCCCAACGACTTCGTCATCGACGAACGGCTGCGCGAGAAGGAGTTCGGCGTGCTCGACCGGCTGACCACCGCCGGCATCCGGCAGGAGTTCCCCGAACAGGCCGAGTTCCGCCGCCTGCTGGGCAAGTTCTATCACCGCCCGCCGGGGGGCGAGAGCTGGTGCGACGTGATCCTGCGTCTGCGCAGCGCGCTCGACACCGTCAGCCTGCATCATGGCGGCCGGCGGGTGCTGATCGTCGGGCATCAGGTGGTGGTGCTGTGCCTGCGCTACCTGCTCGAGGGCCTGACGGAGGAGGAGATTCTGGGGATCGACGCAGCCGGCGACGTCGCCAACTGCTCCGTCACCGAATATCGCTTCGACGCCAAGGCCGGACCGCGCGGCGGGCTACTTCTGCACCGCTACAACTTCGTCGCCCCGCTGGAGGAGGCCGGCGCCCCGGTCACCGCCGAACCGGACGCCGCCGTTGCCGCCCGATAGGGTCACCGCCCGCCGAGAAGAGCTGCCAGGGAGAACCGCTTGAGCGCCGCCGCCAAGGAAATATCCGTCACCGCCGAGCTTCTGCGCGGCATGCCCCTGCCCCAGCCGGACGGCGACGGCGACAAGGAAACCCGCGGCCGGGTGCTGGTGGTGGCCGGCAGCGTCCCGGTTCCGGGCGGTGCCCTGCTGGCCGGGATCGGCGCCCTGCGGGCCGGGGCCGGCAAGCTGCAGATCGCCACAGCCGCCAGCATCGCCCCGCATCTGGGCCTCGCCCTGCCGGAGGCGCTGGTCGCCGGCCTGCCCGAGACCGCCGAGGGCGGGATCGCGCCCGAGTCGGCCGGGGCGCTGGCCGAGCGTGCCTCGCACTGTGACACGGTGCTGATCGGCCCCGGCATGATGGACGAGGCGGCGGTTGCCGACCTGACCGCGGCGCTGCTGAACCGTCTGGATGCGGGCGGGGACGGGCCGCGGTTCGTGCTGGACGCCGGCGCGCTGGCGGGGCTGGGGCGCGACCCGGCGCCGCTGCACCGGCATGAGGGCCGTCTGGTCATCACTCCCCATGCCGGCGAGATGGCGGGGCTGCTGGGCTGCTCCCGCGACCAGGTGGACGCCGACCCGCTCGGCTGCGCGCGGCAGGCGGCGGAGCGGCTGAAGGCGGTGGTGGCGCTGAAGGGGAGCTGTACCCGCATCGTCGCCCCGGACGGCGGGATCTGGGCCTATCGCGACGGCACGGTCGGGCTGGCGACCTCCGGCTCCGGCGACACGCTGGCCGGGATCGTCGCCGGACTGCTGGCCCGTGGCGCAAGCCCTGAGCAGGCGGCCATCTGGGGCGTCTACCTGCATGGCGAAGCCGGCAACCGCCTGACCCGCCGCATCGGCCCGCTGGGCTTCCTCGCCCGCGAACTGCTGGCGGAAATCCCGGCGGCGATGGCGGCGCTGGCGAACGATCCGGAAGACCGCTGAGCCTCAGCGCACCGGAGCGCCGGCGCTGGCCGGGGCAGGTGCCGGCGGCAGTATCGGGGCAGCCGGGGGGGTCGCGCTGCGGCGAGGCTGCGACGGCGCCACCTCCGCCGACAGGACGGCGTCACGGTCGCGGCAGCGGTCGACCACCTTCTGTCCGCAGGCGACGAAACCCAGATCCTTGTTCAGGCAGACCCGCACCTCCGAGACGTCGCGGCGGGAACAGATGACCGCCACCCCCTCCGCCGTCAGTCCGGAATTGGCGTCCAGGAACAGCCGTTCCACCTGCGTCGCGGGCACCGTCGGGCCGGGAGCCTTCAACGGCTCCGGGATCGCCACCTTGGCGGCTGCGTCGCGCAGCTTGGCGAAATAGTCGGTGGCGCTGAGGCCGGTGCAGGTGCCGTGCTTGCGCCATTCATGCATCATCAGCCCGACGCTGGGCATCACCGGCATCGTCTGGTCCACCACCGCCTTGGGCAGGTTGCGGTCGCGGGTACAGGTGGCGGGATAGCTGCCGTCATTGTACTGGGGCCACAGCCCGTGAACGACGAAGCCGTATTTCCGGTCGCCGCATTGGTCGGGATCGGGACCGTTCCTGTCGCGGGCGCAGTAGGTCGGCGCCCATGACAGCGACAGGACATAATAGTCGAAGTTGCCCGGCTCCGCCCGCCTCTGCGCCCAAGAGGGGCTTGCGGCGAACAGTCCGGCAACCAGAACGGACAGGATGACGGAAACGAAGCTTCTCATGACGTTCTTTCCCATGAATGCACTCCCCTGCGTTGCATACCATGGAAGGAGTTTGCTGTCGCGGGGTCTCGACACCGCTATCGCCCGGCCAAATATTGAAATGCCGGATATCTTCGCCAAACTCGCTCCACCGAACCTTTGCGCGTTCCGTCCCTCCAGCGGGTATAGTGATCGGATGTTCACCCTGTCCGCCCCGATTCTGCTGCGCGCCTATGCCGCCGGCATCTTCCCGATGGCCGAAAGCGCCGAATCGCGGGAGCTTCACTGGTTCGACCCGGAACGCCGCGGCATCCTGCCGCTGGACGGCTTCCATGTGCCGCGCAGCCTGCGCAAGACGCTCCGCCGCTGCCCGTTCGAGCTGCGCTTCGACAGCGCCTTTCGCGCGGTGATCGAAGGCTGCGCCGAATCGACGGAGGACCGGCCGAAGACCTGGATCAACGACGACATCGTCCGTCTCTACGGCGATCTGTTCGATGCCGGTTTCGCCCACAGCGTGGAATGCTGGCGCGACGGCCGGCTGGTCGGCGGGCTGTACGGGGTGGCGATCGGCGGCGCCTATTTCGGCGAGAGCATGTTCAGCCGCGAGACCGGCGCCAGCAAGGTGGCCCTGGTCCATCTGGTCGCCCGGCTGCGCGCCGCCGGCTTCGCTCTTCTCGACACCCAGTTCGTGACGGAGCATCTGAGCCGCTTCGGCGCGATTGAGATTCCGCGCACCGAATACCGCCGCCGCCTTGCCGCCGCGATGGAGCGCAAGACAGACTTCCGCGGCGTCGAGCAGCAGGCGGCGCTGACCGAGCTGCTGGAATCGGCTGTTTCCCCCAACACCTGAGCGAAGGCCCCGTGCCCGGGGGTTATGCCGGAAGCGTCGCCTCCCTTCCCCTCTCTACCACCCCCGATCCGTTGTGCGTTGCAGCGGCGGCGACCATCCTCCGCGCATCCACCGCCATGGCTGGAAGGCGCCCATGCGCTTTTGGAACGCATCCCGGATTTCGCCGGCCCTGACGGCCCTCCTGACCATCGTCCTGGCAGGAGTCCTGATCGGCGCACCGCTGCTGCTGCTGAACGGCTTCCCGCTGACCTTCGACGACACGCCGGGCTATCTGGAGCCGGCCTTCAACATCCTGCACCGCGCGGCCCAGCCGGCCTGGACAGCGCCGCCGGACCTGTCGCCGCACGGATCGCCATCGGCCAACATCTTCTTCCTGCGGCCCTTCGGCTACATGCTGTTCCTGCTTCCCTTCGCCAACGGCTGGGGCGTGTGGCTGATCCCGCTCGCCCAGGGCATCCTGGCGGCGGCGGTTCTGCGGGCGGCGCTGGTCGCGGCGGGGGCGCCGGACCGGCCGGGGCTTTTCCTGGGCATCGCCGCGGTTCTGGGGCTGACCACCAGCCTGTCGCTGCATGCGGCGACGATCATGCCGGACTTCCTTACCGGACTGCTGATCCTGCTGATCTATGTCGTCGCTGTCCGCTGGCAGTCTCTCTCCACCGCGCAACGGCTGCTGACCGTGGCGACGCTCACCGGGATGCTCGTCGCCCATCTCAGCCATCTGGCGATCCTGGGCGGGATGACCGTCCTGCTCGGGCTTTGGGCTCTGCGGCACGACCGCGGGATGCTGCGGTCGCTGGCCCTCGGACTGCTGCTACCGGCAATGCTGGCGGTCGGGCTGCTGACCGCCTCCAACCTGCTGACGACCGGGCGGGCGGTGGTGTCCGAAAGCTCCCCCGTCTTTCTGCTGGCCCGGCTGATCGGCGACGGCCCTGCCCGCGACTATCTGGCCGAGGCCTGCCGCAGCCGCGATTACCTGCTGTGCGGCAGCCTCGACACGCTGGACCGCAACGCGCCCGGTTACGTCACCTCCGACTATTTCCTCTGGCATCCGGACGGCGCCCGCCGCCGCTTCGGCGACCAGCCGCGGTTCGTGGCGGAAGCGGCGGAGATCGCCCACAACACCATCGCCTCCCGCCCGGTCGCGGTCGCCCGGCATGGGCTGACCAACGCCGCCGGGCAGTTCGTGGAGGTCCAACCGGACGACACCCTGAACGATCCCGCCAAGCCACTGACCCGCCGGCTGTTCAGCCGCTTCCCCGCACCGGTCTATACCGCCTTCGACCGGTCGCTGCAGACACGGCAGAGCTTCCCCCGCGACGGGCTGGCGCTGGTCCAGGATCTGTCCCTGTCGCTCGGCGTGCTGGGACTCGCCGCCCTGGGACTGGGCCGCTGGCGTCAGGTCAGCGGGCGGGTGCGGATGCTTCTCCTGGTGATCGGGCTGGGGCTGACGCTGAACGCCGTCGTCACCGGCGGTCTGTCGGCCGTCCATGACCGCTATCAGAACCGTGTCATCTGGCTGGTGCCCTTCGCCGCACTCGTGCTGCTGGCGACGGCCCGCAGCCGCGACGCGCTGCCCGCCGGGCGGAGAAATCAGGGGACGGGATGGAACGCCCCGCCGCGCATGGGCACCGGCACCCCGGTGGTCGCCGGCAGGCTGAGCGGCAGCCCCAGCCTGCTGCGCACCGCGAGATAGCCGAAGGCCTGCGCCTCCAGCGCGTCGCCGTCCCAGCCGACGGTATCGGCCGGCTCGACGGGAACGCCCAGCCGATCCGCCAGCATCGCCATCAGCGTGGCGTTATGGCGCCCGCCGCCGCAGACCAGCCAGCGCACCGGAGCGGCCGGCAGATGGGAAACGACGCTGGCGACCGATTCGGCGGTGAAGGCCGTCAGGGTGGCGGTTCCGTCCTCCGCCGACAGCGCGGCCACCGGCGCCGGGTCGAAGGCGTCGCGGTCCAGCGACTTGGGCGCCGGACGGCCGAAATAGGGATGGGCCATCAGCGCGGCCAGCGCCGCGTCGTCCACCCGGCCCTTCGCCGCCAGCGCACCGCCGGCATCGAAGCGGCCGAGCCCGTGGCGCAGCACCCAATCGTCGATCAGGGCGTTGCCCGGCCCGGTGTCGCAGGCCACCACCTCGGCCTCCCCCTCCGGAGACTCCGGTCCGATCCAGCTGACATTGGCGACGCCGCCGATGTTGAGCACCGCGAGCGGACGCGGAAGCCCGTGGGCCAGCGCCCGGTGGAACAGCGGGACCAGCGGAGCGCCCTGCCCGCCCGCGGCGACGTCGGCGCTGCGGAAGTCGTCGACCACGGCGATGCCGGTCGCCGCGGCCAGCCGGGCACCGTCACCGATCTGTCGGGTGAGCCGCCGGTCCGGGTCGTGGTGGATGGTGTGGCCGTGGAAGCCGATCAACTCGACCTCGGCGGCGGCGACGCCCGCCTGATCGAGCAGGCGGCGCACCGTGGCGGCATGGGCGTCGGTCAGCTCCCGCTCGACCTCCGCCACCGTCCCGCGGCTGTCTCCGATCCTCCCGAGACAGCCGCGCAGCCGGGCGCGGAAGCCGTCGTCATAAGGGATGGTCAGGAAGTCCAGCGCCTCCACCCGGTCGCGGCCGTCGGTGCGCAGCAAAGCGGCGTCGATGCCGTCCATCGACGTGCCGCTCATCAGGCCGACGACCGTGCGCAGCCCGTCCTTCGCTTCCATCATCCGTTCCGCATCCCTGGTGAAGATGCGGGACAGTCTAGCTCAGCTGATCCAGAGCTGCAGCATCAGCCGCTCGCGGCTGACCGGCGGGGTGGCGCGATGGTAGCAGGAAGTATCCTCGATGAAGCCGGTACCGGCCGGCCCCTCCACCACCAGGATACGGTCGCGGGCGAAATGGGTGAACAGCTCCTCGTCGCGGGCATTGGCGGAGCCCAGCAGCATGCGCAGCGACTTGCCGTGATGGCTGCCGCGGACCAGCGCGTGCTCTCCCGCCCCGGGTCCGACATCGGTCAGGTAGAACTGCGCCGAGCAGAAATGGAAGTCGTGGACGTCGTAATGCCAGTCGATGGTCTGGCCCAGCTGGCGGCGCTCGTCGTCGGTGGCATCGGTGACGAAGCTCCAGAACAGGCGCGGGATGATCTTGCTGGCGGGGAAGCCGAGGAAGGCACCGGCGCACTCCATCAGCATCGGGTCGCGGCAGACCCGGCGCACCGCCGGGCAGTCCAGCGGGTCGGGGACGATGCCCATCACCGCGGGCGACCCATCCTCCAGCCGGCCCTTGTGGACGTCGTGACGATGGAACATGCGGTCGTCGCGCAGCCGCCGTTGCAGGGGGGAGTGGGTGGCGAACTCCACCATCTCCTCCACCATCGACCAGGGCAGGTCGAAACCCAGCGCGATCGAGTCGCGCCGCAGGTCGGCCAGCGCGCGGTCCGTCGTCTGGCCGGGGAACAGGGTGGCCGGAAGAGGCGGCAGGGCGATGGGCGGGCCGGCCGGCGCACGCACCCGCGACCGCGGCGACAGGCGGCGCAGGGCGCTGTAACCTCGCCGGACCGATTCGAAACGGCCCAGCGCATAGTGAAGCTCTCCGGCGACGAGGCGCCGGGCAATGTTCGCAACGTTCATGGCGTGTGCATCCCTGGGGGCAGCCGAAGGACCAAAACCGCGGTGGGTTGCGCGGCCTCTGATGCGGGAATGCACGGAGTGTAGGCAGGTTTGGGTCGATTCTAAAAATACCCTTCGGGCGTACGACCACACGCCGGAAGAATAACCGGGGCGGTGGAACGTCCTTCCCGTCCGGCTCATGCCGGGAGAAAAAGGCGCCCCACCCTCCCGTTGGAGGTTACAGCGCCTGAACGGCCTTCAGCACCGCGGCCACATGGCCGGTGACCTTCACCTTGCGCCAGACGTTGCGGACGGTGCCGTCCTTGTCGATCAGGAAGGTGGCGCGGTCGATCCCCATGTACTTGCGCCCGTACATGCTCTTTTCAACCCAGGTGCCATAGGCCTCGCACACGCTGCCGTCGGTGTCGGACGCCAGTGGGAAGGTCAGTCCGTGCTTCGCCTTGAACTTGTCGTGGCTGGCGACGCTGTCCTTGGAGACGCCGATCACCACCGCGTCGATGGCGGAGAAGTCGGGCAGCTGGTCGCGGAAGCCGCAGGCCTCCGAGGTGCAGCCGGACGTGTCGTCCTTCGGGTAGAAATACAGGACCACCGGCTTGCCGCGCAGGGCCGACAGCGTGACGCTGCCCCCGCCGTCGGTCGGCATGGTGAAATCCGGGGCGGGCGATCCGACGTCTACGGTCATGGCTGCTCGACTATCCTTCTTCTTGCCGGCGGGGAGCCAGCGGGGGAAACGCCCCCTCAGGCCGGGGGCGTGGCGGTGTTGGGTGGGGCGAGACGCCCCGCCGGTTCCTCGACCAGAGCCTTGAAATGGCCATGGGCGCGGGCGGCGACGGCACGGATTCTGTGGTCAAGCTCGGGGAAGTCAACAGCGCCCAGCTCATGCTCGCCCGGAAAGGCGGCGCGGACCAGCCCGGTCAGCAGGCTGGGCGACACCTGGTTGGGGTCGAGCACCCCGGCGGTGGTCAGCCGCAGGAAGCCCTGCACCCGCCGCCACAGCCGCAACGCCGATTCCAAATCCTCCGCCACCTCCGGCGTCAGCGCACCGGTACGGTCGGCGCAGCGCAGCGCCTTGGCGGTGCCGATGTGCAGGATGTCCGGCCGCTCGTGAGCGAAGCGCAGCTGCAGGTACTGGGCGATGAACTCGATGTCGATCAGGCCGCCGCGGGCGTATTTGACGTTCCAGACGTTGGTCGTTCCGAACTCCTTCTCGATCCGCCGCCGCATGTCGGCGACGTCCCACAGCAGCCGGTCGGCATCGCGCGGCCCCGTCAACACCGAGCGGATCGCCGCCGACACCCGCCCCGCCAACTCCGGATCGCCGCCGATCACCCGGGCGCGGGTCAGGGCCATATGCTCCCAGGTCCAGGCGTCGGTCGCCTGATACTTGACGAAGGCGTCCAGCGAGGTGGCCAGCGGCCCGGCATTGCCCGACGGGCGCAGCCGCATGTCCACCTCATAGAGCCGGCCGTCGCCCATCGGCGCGGTGATGGCGTTGGTCAGGCGCTGCGTCAGCTTGATGTAGTACTCGTTGGGCGACAGAGGCTTGGCGCCGTCGGACAGGCGAGGGCCGGACAGGGGCATGCCATCGCCGGACGCCACGTCGTAGATGACGATCAGGTCGATGTCCGAGGTGATCGTCAGCTGCCGGCTGCCGAGCTTGCCCATCGCCACCACCACCCAGGCACCGCCGGGAATGCGGCCATGGCGCTGGGCGAACTCCTCCTCCACCCGGCGGGCGAGGTCGGGGACGACGAGGTCGGCGAGGTCGGCCAGGAAGGCGCCGCAGCGGTCGCCGTCGGTGATGCCGCGCAGGATATGCACCCCGGCGCGGAAGCGCTGGTCGTTGGTCCAGCGCCGCGACAGCGTGAGCGCATCCTCGAAGTCGCGGGCCGGCGCCATCACGCGGGCATGGTCGTCCGCCAGCCCGTCCTCCTTGCCCGGCAGCGGGTCGAAGAAGTCCGGCGACAGCACGGCGTCCAGCAGCGACGGGTTGCGCGACAGGGTGTGCGCCATCTGCGGCGCGATGCCCATGATCTCCGCCACCAGTTCCAGGAGCCAGGGGTTGGCGACGAACAGCGAGAACAGCCCGACGCCGGCCGGCAGCTTGCCGAGGAAGTCGTCGAAGTTCATCAGGGCCGAATCGGGCGCCGGGGTCTTGGCCAGCGCGCTCAGCAGGGCCGGCGTCAGTTCCGTCAGCAGCTCCCGCGCCCGGCCGGAACGGGTTGCGCGGTAGCGGCCGCGGTGCCAGGCCGACACCACGCTGATGAGGCGCGCCGGATCGGCGAAGCCCATGCCCTTCAGCGTCTCCATCGTGCCGGGATCGGGATCGGTGCCGGTGAAGACCAGATTGCCGGGACCGGAGAGCGACGGCGCCTCCTCGAACAGCTCGGCATAGCGGTCCTCCACCTGTCCCAGCGTCGCCAGCAGCTCCGCCCGGAAGGCGGCGGGGTCGTCATAGCCGAGGAAGGTCGCCAGATGCGCCACCCCCGCATCGTCGGCGGGAATACGGTGGGTCTGCTGGTCGTCGATCATCTGGATGCGGTGTTCGACACGGCGCAGGAAATGATAGGCCCCGGCAAGCTCCTCCACCGTCTGCGGCGGCACCCGGCCGACGTCGCGCAGCGCCTCGTTCGCCATCAGGGTCGGGGCGATGCGCACCCGCGGGTCGCGTCCGCCGAAGATCAGCTGCTGGGTCTGGGCGAAGAACTCGATCTCGCGGATGCCGCCGCGGCCGACCTTGATGTCGTGGCCGTTGACCGTCACCTCGCGGTGGCCCTTGTGGGCGTTGATCTGGC
The DNA here is from genome assembly GCF_019805165.1 of Azospirillum sp. 412522. Lineage (GTDB taxonomy): Bacteria > Pseudomonadota > Alphaproteobacteria > Azospirillales > Azospirillaceae > Azospirillum. The sequence goes on along the minus strand of NZ_RWIJ01000001.1, from coordinate 230,302 downwards.
GTTTGATCGAATGGATGTCCTGGATGGCGGCGAAATCCAGGTTTCGGCGCCAGACGAAGGGTTCCAGGAAGCGGAGGAAGGACGCCCCGGCCTCCGGATCGCCGGCGATCGGGCGCGCCTTGATCATCGCCGCGCGTTCCCAGTTCTGGCCGACGCTGCCGTAATAAATTTCGGCCGCCGAGACGGAAACCGCCAGCGGCGTGGCGCCGGGATCCGGCCTAAGCCGAAGGTCTGTGCGGAAGACGTAGCCGTCCTTGGTCCGTTCATCCATAATGCGGACAAGATCGCGTGCGAGCCTGATGAAGGTTCGCGCGAGGTTGTCCGGCTGGGGCGTCTGCACAACAGCGTCGTCGTACAGGACGATCAGGTCGATGTCGCTGGAATAGTTGAGTTCGCGCCCGCCAAGCTTACCCATGCCCAAAACGATCAGGCCCGAACCGACCCACGGTCGCTGCGGATCCGGCAGCGTCAGCGTCCCCGCCTCCCCGGCGCGGCGCAGCAGGAAATTCGCGGCCAGCCGCACCCCCGTCTCCGCCAGCTCCGACAGGGCGCCGGTGACGCGGAACAGCGGCCACGCGCCCACGATGTCGGCCAGCGCGATCAGCAGCGCCGCCCGCCGCTTCGCCACCCGCAGGCCGGCCATCAGCCGGTCCATCGACTTTTCCCCGTCATGCCCGGCATGGAGGGTCGCGATCAGCGCCGCGAAGCTGTCGTCGAAGCCGTCCTCCATCATCGTTCGGACGAAGGGCAGCTCCCGCGTCAGGCCGTGGCCGAGATACGGGCTGTTGCCGCAAACCGCCTCGATCAGCGTCCGGCCGGCCTCCGAATCGGCGAAGGCTTCCGCCCAGGCGCGGGTCTCCGGTTCCGCCGCGACGGCCTGCTGGCGCCAGCGCTCGATCCCCAGCGCCGCCTGCGCGGTGTCGAAGGGCTTCGGCAAGGGACTTGAGAACGCGATGGGGCTGGACATAACGGCGGTCTTTCCTGCTCAAAACATGTGCAGAAAGCTGCACGTGTCGGACGGGAAGGTCAATCGGGCCGATTCGCGCGTATCTCCCCCACCCCAGGCCGGTGCCCGATGATCCGGCGCACGGCGAAGATCCTCGGCCTAACGCTGACCGGCGTCACGGCGCTGGCTCTGGCAGCCGGCGGGCTGTTCGCGTGGCGGCTGTCGCAGGGGCCGATCGCGCTCGACCCGCTGATCCCCTATGTCGAGCAGGCGCTGAGCGACCGCGACGGACGCTTCCACGTCGATATCGGCGGGCTGGTGCTGTCGCTGGAGGAGGAGGACGGGCTGGAGGCCGCCGGCCGCCGTCTCGACCTGCGCGCCCACCGGGTGCAGGCGCTGAACGCCGACGGGGCAGAGCTGGCCGCGGTGCCGGAGATGGGCATCGGCTTCTCCATTCCGGCCCTGTTCCGCGGCACGCTGTCGCCAACGCGACTGGATCTGGTCCGGCCGCGCCTGTCGATCCTGCGGCGGGCCGACGGCAGCCTCGCCTTCGACGTGCGGTCCGACGCCGAATCCACGCGCAGGTCCGATGACGGCAGCCCCGATCTCGTGGACGAGGCGCTGGACAGTCTGCGCCGCGCCCCCGACATCGACCGGCCGCTGGGGCTGCTGCGCCGACTGTCGGTGGTGGGCGCCGACCTGCGGGTCGAGAACCGCATGCTCGACCTGTCCTGGCATGCCACCCGCGCCGACATCGTGCTGACCCGCGACGCCCAGGGCGCCCAGGGCCGCGCCCGCGTAACGCTGGACCTCGGCAATGCCGGCGGAACGACGCCGCCGCAGGCCGTGACCGTCTCCACCGCCGGCCGCTACAACATCGCCGACGCCACCAGCGACCTGACGCTGTCCGTCGATGGGCTGGAACCGGCGGCGCTGGCGGAGATCGGCCCGGCCCTGGCGCCGCTGTCGGCGGTGAAGCTGCCGCTGTCCGGCACGGTCACGGCACGGCTCGACCGGCGCTTCGAACCCTTGACGGCCGACCTGAACCTGCGCGGCGGTGCCGGCACCGTCGCCATGCCCACCCTGCGGCCGGAACCGGTCGCCGTACAGAGCCTCGCACTGCGCGGCGCTCTGGACGTGCCGGGCCGGCGTCTGCGGGTCGAGGACTTGTCGCTGCAGGCGACGTCGCCGGACGGTGGCGAACCGGTGGCGCTGAACGGCCGCGGCGAACTGGCCGAGACCGACCGGGGCCGCGACCTCCAGGCCAGCCTGTCGCTGACCGCCGGCGGCCGGACCGCCGGGCTGGAGCTGTCGGGGTGGCAGGGACCGGACAAAGACGGCCGGGCGACCGCGCGGCTGACCGGCTTCACCCCCGCCGCCGTCGCCAACCTCGCACCGCCGCTGGCGCCGCTGAGGGCCGCAGACCTGCCGCTGTCGGGAACGGTGGAGCTGGCTTTCGATTCGACCTTGCAGCCGACCGGCGGCAAGGCCGACATCGAAGCCGGCCGCGGCCGGCTGCTCCGCCCGGACCTGTTCGAAGGGCCGCTGCCGGTGGAATCGGCGCGCCTGCGCCTGCATGGCGACCGCGACCGCATCGAGCTGGATGGCTTGAGCGCGGTGCTGGGCGAGGCCGGCGGGCCGCAGCCGCGGGTGGAGGCCGTCGCCACCGCCCTGCGCCAGGGCAACCGCATGGCGGTGGACACGCAGGCGACCGCCCGCGGCGTGGCGCTGGACGAGCTGCGCCGCTATTGGCCGAAGGTCGCCGGCCCCAACGCGCGGGAGTGGGTGACCCGGAACCTGTCGCACGGAATGGTGACGGAGGCGCGGGCGGAAGCGGCGCTGTCGGTGCCCCTCGACGGGTCGGGACCGCCGGAACAGACGCGCTTCCTCGCCACCATCGCCGGGGAGGACATCAGCGTCCGCTATTTCCACGACCTGACGCCGGTCACCGGCGCCGGGGTGGAGGCGACGACCGACGGCAAGACCTTCACCGTCCTGACCAGGGGCGGGCGGATCGCCGACCCGAAGTCGGGCGACATCGAGATCGGCGACGGCAAGGTGGTGATCGGCGGGCTGGACGTCGGCAAGGAGACGATGGACATCCGCCTGCCGGTCCAGGGGCCGGTGCGCTCCATCCTGACCCTGATCGACATGCCGCCGCTCGGCTATCCGACCAAGCTGGAGATGGATCCGAAGCGCACCCAGGGCACGGCCGAGGCGCAGCTGCATTTCGCCTTCCCCCTGCTGGCCGACCTGAAGGTCGAGCAGCTGGAGCTGGACGTGAACGGCAAGCTGCACAAGGTGGCGGTGGAAAAGGTGGCGGCCGGGCTGAACGCCACCGAGGGCGAGCTGTCGCTGGCGCTCGACCTCAAGGCGATGCAGATCAAGGGCGCCACCAAGCTGGACGGCATCCCCGTCACCGTCGACTGGAACGAGTCCTTCGACAGCGCGGCCAAGGGGCCGCGCACCCGCATCGCGGTGAAGGGCGACGCCACCGCCGACGACCTGCGTGCCCACGGCATCGACCTGGAGGACCGGCTGCAGGGTCCCTTCGGGGCCGACATCCTGTTCACGGTGGACCGCAAGCACAAGCTGCTGCTGAACGCCACCCTGAACCTGGAGAAGACCCGTCTGTCGATCGACGAGCTGGGCTGGGCCAAGCCCCCCGGCAAGCCCGGCACCGGCAAGCTGACGCTGGAGTTCGACAAGGACCGCCCCACCCGCATCAGCAACCTGACGATCGATGCCGGCGGGCTGAAGAGCGTCGCCAACCTGGATCTGGCCGATGGCGGCAAGCGGGTGGCAAGGGTGCAGGCCCCCAGCTTCAAGCTGGGCCAGACCGACCTGCGCGCCGACCTGACGGTGCTGCCCCCGGCAAAGCCCGGCGGCCCGTCCGGGGGCTACGCCGGAACCATCACCGGCGCCAGCCTGGACGCCCGCGGCCTGACCGGCAAGACGCCGTCGGGCGAGGGAGCGGTGACGCCGCCGCCCAGGAAGCCGCCGTCACCCGCCGACGACGGCCGCAAGACCCCGCTGGACGTCGCCATCAAGTTCGATTCGGTGGTGTTCGGCGAGGGCCGACGGCTGCGGCAGGTAGCCGGGTCGCTGCGGCGCGACGCCACCGCCTGGACCCTGCTGGACGTCACCGGGCGCAGCGAGGGCGGCGGCGTGTCGATGAAATGGCGGCCGGGGCCGCAGGGGATCTACGATCTCGCCATCACCGCCGATGATCTGGGCTCCGCCCTGCAGGCGATGGACCTGAACGACCGCATGCGCGGCGGCCGGCTGAGCCTGACCGGCCGGTCGGCGGAACCGCGGGCCGACGCCGCCATCACCGGCAAGGCGGAAATCCGCGACTACACGCTGATCGACGTTCCGGCCTTGGCCCGCATCCTGAACGCCATCTCGCCGTCGGGCTTCGCCGAACTGCTGGGCGGCGGCAAGGGGATCGTTTTCGGCCGCATGTCAGCCGACTTCCGCAAGGAAGGCCGGCTCCTGAACCTGAAGGATCTGCGCACCTCCGGCTCGGCGCTGGGCCTGACGCTGGAGGGGCAGATCGACCTGGAGACGGAAACCGCCAACCTGCAGGGCACCATCGTCCCGGTCTATGGCCTGAACCGCCTGATCGGCCAGATCCCGCTGCTGGGCGACGTGCTGAGCGGCGGCGAGGGCCAGGGCATCTTCTCCGCCACCTGGCATGTCCAGGGACCGCTGTCCGATCCCGACGTGTCGGTCAACCCGCTGGCGGTGCTGGCCCCGGGTTTCCTGCGCAACCTGTTCTTCCTGGGCGGCGATGGCACCCCAACGCCGGACACCAAGCCGCCGCCTGAATCGCACATGCGATGACGAGGATGGGTGCCGGCAACCCGGCTGACGCCCATCCCCTCTCAAGCCTTTATCCCACCTTCACCAGCGCATGCCGCTTCTTGCCGGCGCTGAGCTTCACCACGCCGTCGGCGTTCAGGTCCGCCACGGTCGCCTTGACGGTCTCGTCGGCGATCGGCCCGTCGTTCAGCTTGGCCCCGCCGCCCTTGATCAGGCGCCGCGCCTCGCCCTTCGAGGCGGCCAGCCCGGCCGAAACCAGCAGGTCGACCACCGGCAGCCCGGCCTCCAGATCGGCACGGGCGACCTCGATGCTGGGCAGCCCCTCGGCCGCGGCGCCTTCCTCGAAGGCGCGGCGCGCGGTCTCGGCGGCCTCGACCGCGGCGGCCTCGCCATGGGCGAGCTTCGTCACCTCGTTGGCGAGAATCTTCTTGGCCTCGTTGATCTCGGCGCCCTGCAGGCTTTCCAGCCGGGCGACCTCGTCCAGCGGCAGTTCGGTGTAGAGGCGCAGGAAACGGCCGACGTCGGCGTCCTCGGTGTTGCGCCAGTACTGCCAGAAATCATAGCTGCTGAGCTTGTCGGCGGTCAGCCACACCGCGCCCGCCGCCGTCTTGCCCATCTTGGCGCCCGACGAGGTGGTCAGCAGCGGCGTGGTCAGGCCGAACAGCTCGGCTCCGTCTGTGCGGCGGCCGAGCTCGACGCCGTTGACGATGTTGCCCCACTGGTCCGACCCGCCCATCTGCAGGCTGCAGCCATGGCGGCGCTTCAGCTCCACGAAGTCGTAGGCCTGGAGGATCATGTAGTTGAATTCCAGGAAGGTCAGCGGCTGCTCGCGCTCCAGCCGCAGCTTGACCGACTCGAAGCTCATCATGCGGTTGATGGTGAAATGCCGGCCGATGTCGCGCAGCAGCGGGATGTATTTCAGCTCGTCCAGCCAGTCGGCGTTGTTCACCATCACCGCGTCGGTCGGCCCCTCCCCGAAGGTCAGGTAACGGCCGAAGATGCGCTTGATGCCTTCCATGTTGCCGGCGATGACCTCGTCGGTCAGCAGCTGGCGCGCCTCGTCCTTGCCCGACGGATCGCCGATCTTGGTCGTGCCGCCCCCCATCAGGACGATCGGCTTGTGCCCGGTCTTCTGCAGCCAGCGCAGCATCATGATCGGCAGCAGGCTGCCGACATGCAGGCTGTCGGCGGTGCAGTCGAAGCCGATATAGGCGACGATCGGACCCTTCGTCGCACGCTCGTCCAGCGTGGCGAGGTCGGTGCACTGGTGGATGAACCCGCGGTCCTGAAGGGTGCGCAGGAACTCCGAAGAGGGGGCCGAAGGGGTGGTCGTCGTCATGGCCGCAATCCGGCTGTCGTTGGAAAGAAGGGCGAGGCCCGCCGGGTGGTGAGGGCGGAGGAATCCCGCGGTCTGTTAGCACGGAACGGCCCCTGCCTCAATGCGGTGGCCCGGAAGGCGGAACCTGCACCGCACCGTTCCCCCACCCAAGCATCGCTCCGGGGCGGCAAGTCAAATCCCACGCCGCAGCCCAATGCATTTGCGAGGAATTCGCATCAGCGCAGTTGACACCGATTCTCAATGAAGACCGGGAGGGCTGCCTGTATTCCAGGCAATCACCATCCCGTCCTATTGATAGTGACTATCAACTACATCTCTAATTTTCCGGGAGTTTTTTATTGTCGGAGTCCTTTCCCTGTGCCATGGTGCGACAAATCGTCTATTTCGGAGGGTCGGCCATGCAAGGCGATCAAGGTGTCCTGGACCGTTTGAACAAGCTGCTCACCGGCGAACTGAGCGCCGCCGATCAGTACCTCTCCCATGCGCGCAGCATGGAGGACATGGGCCTCAAGGCGATGAGCGAGCGCATCTCGCACGAGCGGACGGAAGAGCTGGAGCATGCCGACAAGCTGATCCGCCGCATCCTGTTCCTGGAGGGCACGGCCGACGTCGCCAGCCGCGACCCGCTGCACATCGGCAAGACCGTGCCGGAGATGCTGCGCAACGACCTGAACCTCGAATATGAAGTGGTCGCCGCCCTGAAGGAGGCAATCGCCTATTGCGAGCAGGTGAAGGATTACGACACCCGCCGCATCCTGCTGGAACTGCTGGTCGACACCGAGGAAGACCACGCCCACTGGCTGGAGCAGCAGCTCGGCCTGATCGACATGCTCGGCCTGCAGAACTACCTGCAGTCCGCCATGGGCGGTTTCCCGAGCTGAGCGGAGGACGGACCATGAAGGGCAACAGCGACGTCATCGCCCAGCTTCAGATCGTCCTGAAGGACCAGCTGACGCAGATCAACCAGTATTTCCTGCACGCCCGCATGCTGAAGAACTGGGGCGTCAAGGCGCTGGGCAAGTGGGAGTACCACGCCTCCATCGAAGTGATGAAGAGCGCGGACGAGATCATCGAACGCATCCTGTTCATCGAGGCGATCCCCAACCTCCAGGATCTCGGCAAGCTGCGCATCGGCGAGGATGTGCCGGAGATCCTCGCCAGCGACCTCGCCGCCGAGCAGGAAGCCCGCGACCGCATCGCCGTCGCCATCGCCGTGTGCGAGGAGAAGGCTGATTACGTGTCGCGCGATGAGCTGTCCGAACTGCTGGAGGAGTCGGAAGAGCGCATCGACTATCTGGAAACCCAGCTGAGCCTGATCGGCGACATCGGCCTGGCCAACTACATCCAGTCGGCGATGGGCGAGTTCAAGGACTGATCGGAATCGGGAGAGGGGGCTTCGAGCGTCCCCTCCCCGCCTCTTTTCAAACCCGCCCCAGGATCTCCTCGGCCAGCGCCTGCATCTCCGCCGCCGCCTGGGTTTTGCGCGCGGCTTCCGTCACCGACAGCCCGGTCATCAGCGTCCCGGCATAGGCGGTGCGGTTGCCGACCTGGGCCGTCGCCAACTCCACGGCCGGCGGGGCGACCAGTTCATGCACCTTGCCGACCAGTTCGTCGGCGATGCGGGCGCGCGGCGGCACGCGGTTCAGCACCAGCAGCAGACGGCGCTTCTCCTGCGCCGCCAGATCGATGGTGGGATGCACCGCCCACAGATCCATCGGACTCGGCTGTACCGGCGCCACCACCAGCGTGGCGGCGCGGACGGCGATGCGCGCCTCCGTCTGGGCATGGGGCGGGCTGTCGACCACCACGATGTCATGGCTCCGCGCCAGCTTCTCCACCTCGGCCTGGGTGCGCCAGCCGGTGATCTGGACATGGGTGAAGCCGGGCTGCCCGTTGGTGGCCTCCGACCGCACGGAATGCCAGCGGGTCAGGCTGCCCTGCGGGTCGATGTCGACGGTGGCGACCCTGTGGCCGAGCTGCGCCCAGGCGATGGCGAGATGGGCCGCCAGCGTGGTCTTGCCGGCGCCGCCTTTCTGCTGCGCCACGGTGAAGACCTTGCCCGTCATGCCCGCACCCATCATGTTGTGTTCGGTGATTGCGCCTCCCCCTCATAACCTTGGGCATGGCACCGGTGCAACCGCGCGAATTGACACCGGCGCCGCACGGGATAGAAAGACGCCGTGACCGACCATTCCGCATCCGATACCGGTGAGAAGCGCCCGGCGCTGATCCCGGCCACCGCCGCCGGCATCGCCCGCGCCGGCGAACTGCTGCGCGCCGGCCGTCTGGTCGCCTTTCCGACCGAGACGGTCTATGGGCTGGGCGCCGACGCCACCGACGACCGCGCCGTGGCCGCCATCTTCGCCGCCAAGGGCCGGCCGCAGTTCAACCCGCTGATCGCCCACGTCCCCGATCTGGCGTCCGCCCAGTCCTGGGGCCTGTTCGACGATCGCGCCCATGATCTGGCGACGCAGTTCTGGCCCGGCCCGCTGACCATGGTCGTGCCGCGCCCGGCCAACTCCGCCTTGTCGCTGCTGGTCAGCGCCGGGCTGGACAGCATCGCCATCCGCGTCCCCGGCCATCCGGTCGCCCAGGCCATCCTGCGCGCCGCCGGCAAGCCGATCGCCGCCCCCAGCGCCAACCGCTCCGGCGCCGTCAGCCCGACCACGCCGCACCACGTGCTGGAAAGCCTGGGCGACCGGGTCGACGCCATCGTCACCGGCGGCAAATGCATGGTCGGCGTCGAGTCCACCGTCATCGACCTGACCGGTCCGGAAGCGGTGCTGCTGCGCCCCGGCGCCGTGCTGCCCGACGAGATGGAGCGGCTGATCGGCGCGGTCCGCCTGTCGGCCGGCGACCTGACGGCACCCAAATCGCCGGGCCAGCTGGAAAGCCACTACGCCCCGAACGCCGCGGTGCGCCTGAATGCCTCGTCGGCGGAAGAGGACGAGGCGTTCCTGACCTTCGGTCCCGACCGCTTCGTCTTCGGCGGCACCACGCGGCTGAACCTGAGCCTGGAAGGCGACCTGAACGAGGCGGCGGCCAACCTGTTCTCCCACCTGCGCAGCCTCGACCAGAGCGGCGCCCGCCGCATCGCCGTGATGCCGATCCCCGAGGTGGGTCTGGGGCTGGCGATCAACGACCGCCTGCGCCGGGCGGCGGCTCCGCGGAGCTAAACTCTTGCGTTGCGGCTGGTCTGCGCAACAGCCGCATGGAAATGGGGGCGGCCAGATTGTAGAAGTGTCGCGTTTCACTGCGACACTTCCACCTGCCGGACCCCGCGCCATGACCAACATCGCCGCCGCTCTCGACCAGATCCGCGCCATCGTCGGCCCGTCCGGCATCCTGACCGACGCCGCCGACATGGCCCCCTACCTCGCGGAGTGGCGCGGGCGCTTCAAGGGCAACAGCCCGGCGGTGGTCCGCCCGGCCAGCACCGGGGAAGTCGCGGCGGTCGTCAAAATCTGTGCCGAGGCCGGCATTCCCATCGTGCCCCAGGGCGGCAACACCAGCCTGGTCGGCGGCTCCATCCCCTACGAGGAGGGGCGCGAGATCGTGCTGAGCCTGTCGCGCATGAACCGCATCCGCGACATCGACACGCTGAACTACACCATGACGGTGGAGGCCGGCGTGGTGCTGACCAGCATCCAGGAGGCCGCGGCCGACGCCGACCGCCTGTTCCCGCTGAGCCTGGGGGCGGAGGGCACGGCGCAGATCGGCGGCCTGATCTCCACCAACGCCGGCGGCATCAACGTCCTGCGCTATGGCAACACCCGCGACCTCGTGCTCGGGCTCGAAGTGGTGCTGGCCGACGGCCGGGTCTGGGACGGCATGCGCCGGCTGCGCAAGAACAACACCGGCTACGACCTGAAGAACCTGTTCGTCGGCGCCGAAGGCACGCTGGGCGTCGTCACCGCCGCGGTGCTGAAGCTGTTCCCGCGCCCGCGCCAGTCGATCACCGCCTTCGTCGCCGTGCCCAGCCCCGCCGCCGCCATCGAACTGCTGGCCCGCCTGCGCGCCGCCTCGGGCGACGCCGTCTCGGCCTTCGAGCTGATGTCGCGCCGCTGCCTGGACTTCGCGCTTCGCCACGTCGCCGGCACCATCGACCCGCTGTCGGAGCCGTCGCCCTGGTACGTCCTGACCGAGCTGACCGCCGGCACCAAGTCCGACGCCTTCCAGGAGACGGTGGAGACGGCGCTGGGCGAAGCGTTCGAGGCGGAGCTGGCGACCGACGCCACGCTGGCCCAGTCGGACGCCCAGGCCAAGCAGCTGTGGTTCATCCGCGAGGCAATCGTCGAGGCGCAGAAGTTCGAAGGCGGCTCGATCAAGAACGACGTGTCGATCCCGGTTTCCCGCGTCGCCGAGTTCATCGAGCTGGCCGAGGCGGCGGTGGAGCGGGCCTGCCCCGGCATCCGCCCGACCCCCTTCGGCCATGTCGGCGACGGCAACATCCACTTCAACCTCAGCCAGCCCGAGGGCGCCGACACCAAGGCCTATCTCGACCGCTGGGACGAGATCTGCCACGTCGTCAACGAGGTGATCTTCAAGCTCGACGGCTCGATCTCCGCCGAGCATGGCGTTGGCCGCTTCAAGAAGGACGAGATGCCGGCCATCAAGGGGCCGGTGGAGTTCGACATGCTGCGCGCCATCAAGGCGACGCTCGATCCCAACGGTCTGCTGAACCCCGGCAAGATGCTGCCCTGACCACCCCTGCACTGGCCGAAACCAACGCCCCCTCAACGTCCGTCATTCCCGCGCAGGCGGGAATCCAGCCGTTTCAAGCGCTTGAACCGGACGCCTGGATCCCCGCCTTCGCGGGGATGACGAGCGAGAGGATTGGCCTCCAGTGTCATAATATTGCGGGGGACAGGCTTGCGGCGACAGACGTAGCGCGATGCTTGTCCCCGGCACGACACAAGGCTATGGTGCGGCCTCCGATTGTTCTGCGCCTGATCGTACCGCGAGAGAGAGTTTTTCCGATGTCCAAGCCGCGCACTCTGTTCGACAAGATCTGGGACAGCCACGTCGTGCATCGCCAGGACGACGGCACCTGCATCCTCTACATCGACCGCCATCTGGTCCATGAAGTGACCAGCCCGCAGGCGTTCGAAGGACTGCGCGTCGCCGGCCGCAAGGTGCGGCGTCCGGAAGCAACTCTCGCCGTGCCCGACCACAACGTCCCCACCACCGACCGCTCCAAGGGCATCACCGAGGAGGAAAGCCGGATCCAGGTGGAGACGCTGGACAAGAACGCCCGCGACTTCGGCGTCCGCTATTTCCCGATGGACGACGTCCGCCAGGGCATCGTGCACATCGTCGGTCCGGAACAGGGCTTCACCCTGCCCGGCGCCACCATCGTCTGCGGCGACAGCCACACGGCCACCCATGGCGCCTTCGGGGCGCTGGCCTTCGGCATCGGCACGTCGGAGGTGGAGCATGTGCTGGCCACCCAGACCCTGCTGCAGAAGCCGGCCAAGAACATGCTGATCCGCGTGGACGGCAAGGTGAACCCGGGCGTCACCGCCAAGGACATCGTGCTGGCCATCATCGGCAAGATCGGCACCGCCGGCGGCACCGGCTACGTCATCGAGTTCGCCGGCGAGGCCATCCGCGACCTGTCGATGGAAGGCCGCATGACCGTCTGCAACATGGCGATCGAAGGCGGCGCCCGCGCCGGCCTGATCGCCCCGGACGAGAAGACCTTCGAATATGTGAAGGGCCGTGCCCTGGCGCCCAAGGCCGGCGCCTTCGAGCAGGCCGTCCAGTACTGGAAGACGCTGCCGTCGGACGAGGGCGCGGTCTATGACGCCACCGTCGTGCTGAACGCCGCCGACATCGCCCCGCAGGTCACCTGGGGCACCAGCCCGGAAGACGTGCTGCCGATCACCGCGACCGTGCCGAACCCGGCCGACATCGCCGACGAGGGCAAGCGCGCCGCCGTCGAACGCTCGCTGGCCTACATGGGCCTGACCCCCGGCCAGCCGCTGACCGAGGTGAAGGTCGACACCGTCTTCATCGGCTCCTGCACCAACGGCCGCATCGAGGATCTGCGCGCCGCCGCCGACCTCGCCAAGGGCCGCAAGGTCGCCGAGGGCGTGCGCGCCCTGGTGGTTCCCGGCTCCGGTCTGGTCAAGGAGCAGGCCGAGGAAGAGGGTCTGGACAAGATCTTCACCGAGGCCGGCTTCGAGTGGCGCGAGCCGGGCTGTTCCATGTGCCTGGCGATGAACGCCGACCGTCTGGCTCCCGGCGAGCGCAGCGCCTCGACTTCCAACCGCAACTTCGAAGGCCGCCAGGGCCGCGGCGGCCGCACCCATCTCGTCAGCCCGGCGATGGCCGTGGCGGCGGCGGTGACGGGGCATCTGGCCGACGTCCGGACGCTGTAAGGAGCGCTTCGCCCCTCCCCCCCGCCGAACGGCGGAGGGAGGGGCGCTCCACCGCAAAGAACGTCTCTAATCCCCCCTGCCCCGCGCCTGTCCCATCAGCCCCTGCGGGCGGTAGATCAGGAACAGGGTCAGCAGCCCGAACGCCACGATGTCCTTGTAGGCGAGGGCGAAATAGGCCGACCAGAAGGTCTCCACCAGCCCGAGCAGGGCGCCGCCCAGCATCGCCCCCGGCACCGAGCCGATGCCGCCGACCACCGCCGCGGCCAGCGCCTTGAAGCCGATCAGGTAACCGGTGAAGAAGTTCACCCCGCCGTAATACAGCGCGATCACCGCCCCCGCCGCCGCGGCCAGCCCGCCGCCGATGGCGAAGGTCGCCGCCACCGTGCGGTTGACGTCCACCCCGACCAGTTCCGCCGCCGCGATGTCGTCGGTGCAGGCCCGGTGCGCCCGGCCGAAGGCGGTGCGCTGCATGATCCCCCACAGGGCCGCATAGAGACCGCCGGTCAGCCCCAGGATCGCCAGCTGCGCCGTCAGCGCGGTGACGGTGAAGGCGCCGTCGCTCAGCAGGTCGAAGCGGCCGGTCAGCACCGGCGCCGGCCACCAGTCGCGGGCGCCGTGCAGCAGCCGCACCCCCTCCTGGTAGGCGATGGACAACCCGACCGCGACGATCAGCGGCGTGTGGCTGCGCCCTCCGCGCAGACGGCGGAAGACCAGCCGGTCCATCGTCCAGCCCTGCACCGCGGTAAAGCCGATCACCAGCACCAGCACGCCCAGCAGCGCCGGCGGCCATGTCGCCCAGCCGGCCATGCCCAGCCCCGCCGCCGCCATCGCCGTCAGCATGGCACCGAGCATCGTCAGCTCCCCCATCGCCAGATTGATCTGGCCGAGAATGGCGTAGACCAGCGTGTAGCCCAGGGCCAGCAGCCCATAGACGCAAGCGACGGTGGCGGCGTTGATGATCTGCTGGACCAGGAACAGGACGGGCGTCCAGCGGGTCGCCGGCGCCCGCTGGATGTCCACCACCCCGCCAACGGCATCGCGCGGAGGTCGGATGCGCAGCCATTGCTGCAACATGGCGAAACGGATCTCCGACAACCAGCCGCTCCGGTCGGTCGCCGCCGCGACCAGTGTCAGCCGTTCCTGCCCCATGCCGGTGCCGGCGAACCGGCAGGCGATCCAGTGGGACTGGCCGCCGCTGCGGTAATCGACGCGCAGCACCCGCTTGTCCTCGGCGTAGGAGCGGGTGGACAGGTCGGTGACGGGGTCGGACTCGAAGGCCGGGATCAGCTTCCGGCACAGCATGTCCTGGTCGGCATCGAGGCCGCACCCGGTGAGCATCAGCAGGACAAGGCACAACAGCGGCAGGATGCGGAGCACGGAACCGCCCGGTCAGGTGGGATGGTTCAGCCTACCGACAATTCGGAAGGGTGGGAAGCACCGGCAATGTGCCCCCACCCGTCCCCTCACTCCACCATGTAATCCCGTACCAGCAGCTCCGCGATCTGGACGGCGTTCAGTGCGGCGCCCTTGCGCAGGTTGTCGGCGACGCACCAGAAGGACAGGCCGTTCTCCACCGTGATGTCGTCGCGGATACGGCTGACGAAGACCGGGTTGTCGCCAGCGATCTCCACCGGGGTGACATAGCCGTCGCCGGTCTGCTGGTCGACCACCGACACGCCAGGGGCGGCGCGCAGGACGAGGCGGGCCTCCTCCGCGCTGATCGGCTCCTCCGTCTCGATGTTGACCGACAGGGCATGGCCGATGAAGGTTGGCACGCGGACGCAGGTGGCGGCGACCTTGATCTTCGGATCGAGGATCTTCTTGGTCTCCACCGTCATCTTCCACTCTTCCTTGGTGGAGCCGTCCTCCATGAAGGCGTCGATGTGGGGGATGACGTTGAAGGCGATCTGCTTGGGGAAGACGCTCTTGGCGATGGGATCGTTGACGAAGATGGCGCGGGTCTGGGTGAACAGCTCGTCCATCGCCTCCTTGCCGGCGCCCGACACCGACTGGTAGGTCGAGACCACGACGCGGCGGACCTTGAAGCGGTCGTGCAGCGGCTTCAGCGCCACCACCATCTGGATGGTGGAGCAGTTGGGGTTGGCGATGATGCCGCGCTTGCGGTAGCCGACCACCGCCTCCGGGTTCACCTCCGGCACCACCAGCGGCACGTCGGGGTCCATGCGGAACTGCGAGGTGTTGTCGATCACCACGGCACCGGCCGCAGCGGCGCGCGGCACATGGACGGCCGAAACCTTGGCGCCGGGCGACGACAGCACGATGTCCACGCCATGGAAGTCGAACTTGTTGAGATCCTGGACCTTGAGGATGTCGTCCTCGCCATAGGAGACCTCCTGGCCGATCGACTTTTCGGAGGCCAGCGCGATGACCTTGTCGGCCGGGAACTTCCGCTCGGCCAGCGTTTGCAGGATCTCGCGCCCGACATTGCCGGTGGCGCCGATGACCGCGACGGTGTAGCCCATGACGGTGGTGTCCTTCTGCCGAATATCCGCGAATACAAGAATGGTGCCGGAGGGCGTTAGGAGCTAGGCGCTTTCCCCACGAATTGCAACCCGTCCCACGCAAATAGGCCGGCAAAGAACCGGCCGACCGGCCGGGTTGACAGGCCATGGAAGGCGGCGGGAAGATTCCGTCTTCGACAGTGCCCGCCCTCAACAGTGCCCGAACGGGCCTCCAGGGAGACTCCACGGATGACCAGCTTCAAGCGCGGCCTCATTGCGCAGACTGTTCTTGGCGCCGCCGCTCTCGCCCTCGCCGGTTTCGCCGCCCCGGTCCTCGCCGACACGCCGAAGGACGCGCTGGTGATGGCGTGGCAGTTCGACGACATCGTCAGCCTCGACCCCGGCGAGATCTTCGAGCTGTCGGGCGCCGAATACAGCGCCCAGGTCTATGACCGCCTCGTCCATTTCGACGTCAACGACGTCAGCAAGATCGAAGGCGAGGCCGCCGAAAGCTGGACCGTGTCGCCCGACGGCAAGACCTTCACCTTCAAGATGCGCGACGGCATCGCCTTCCATTCCGGCAATCCGCTGACGGCGGACGATGTCGCCTGGTCCTTCTCCCGCGCGGTGAAGATGAACAAGGGTCCGGCCTTCATCCTGACCCAGTTCGGGCTGACGCCGGAGAATGTCGACCAGATGGTGCGCGCCACCGACCCGAAGACGCTGGTCTTCACCACCGACAAGGTCTACGCGCCGACCTTCGTGCTCTACTGCCTGACCGCCGACGTCGGCTCGATCGTCGATTCCAAGCTGGTGAAGAGCAAGGAGAAGGACGGCGATTTCGGCGCCGGCTGGCTGAAGACCAACTCCGCCGGTTCCGGCCCGTTCATCCTGAAGCAATGGAAGGCGAGCGAGCTGCTGACCTTCGACGCCAACCCGAAATACTGGCGCGGCGCGCCCAAGCTGAAGCGCGTGCTGATCCGCCACATCCCGGAGCCGGCGACCCAGCGCCTGCTGCTGGAGAAGGGCGATGTCGATGTCGCGCGCAACCTGAAGCCGGAGCAGTTCGAGCCGCTGAAGGCCAGCGATACCGTCCGTCTGGTCCAGGCGCCGAAGGGCACGCTATGGTATCTCAGCCTTAACCAGAAGAACGCCACCCTGGCCAAGCCGGAGGTGCGCGAGGCGTTCAAGTATCTGGTCGATTATGACGGCATGGCGGGCACCATCATGAACGGCATCGGCGCTGTCCATCAGGCCTTCCTGCCCAAGGGCTTCCTGGGAGCGGTCAACGACAACCCCTACAAGTACGATCCGGCCAAAGCGAAGGAACTGCTGGCCAAGGCCGGCTATCCCGACGGCTTCACCGTCAGCATGGACGTGCGCAACACCAACCCGACCCAGGACATGGCCCAGGCGATCCAGGCCAGCGCGGCGAAGGCCGGCGTGAAGATCGAAATCATCCCCGGCGACGGCAAGCAGGTGCTGACCAAGTACCGCGCCCGCAACCATGAACTGATGATCCAGCAATGGGGCGCGGACTACCAGGACCCGAACTCCAACGCCGACACCTTCGCCTCAAACCCCGACAACAGCGACAACGCCAAGTCCAAGCCGCTGGCCTGGCGCAACGCCTGGGACATCCCGGAACTGACCAGGAAGACCGCCGCCGCCATCGAGGAGCGCGACGGCGCGAAGCGCGCCCAGATGTACGAGGAGCTCCAGCGCTCGGTCCTGGCCGACTCGCCCTTCGTCATCATGTTCCAGCAGACCGAGATGGTCGCCGAACGCAAGACCGTCAGCGGCCTCGTCTGGGGTCCGAGCTTCGACACCAACTATTACTGGAAGGCCGAGAAGAAGTAAGGGTGCGAGGGGCGCGCCTGTCGCGCCCCCTCCACGCTCACCTCCAGGCCCGCGCATCCTCCACCACCACGGCGAGGCTGTCGGACAGGCCGGTCAACACGCCGCGCTGGATGTCGGCCGCCGATACCAGCCCACCCTTGCCGTCCGGCAGGTCACGGGTGGCGGTGGCCGACGCCACGACCGTGACCCGCCAGCCATGATCCACCGCCGACCGCGCGGTGCTGCTGACGCAGTTGTGCGTCATGAAGCCGGCGACGATCATCTCGGTCCGCCCGGTATCGCGCGCCACCGCCTGCAACTGGGTCCCGGCAAAGGCGTTGGCGAGCTTCTTGACGATCACCGGCTCGCCATCCCGCGGGGCGACCGCAGGGGTGATCTCCGCCAGCGGTCCGGTCGGGTCGAACACCGGCGCTCCGGCCGCAGTGTGATGGACGATGTGGATGACCGGAACGCCGTTGGCGCGGGCGAGGTCCAGCAGTTCCGCCGCCCGCCCCACCGCCGCATCGACGCCCGACAACCGCAGGGCGCCGTCGGTGTATTCGCGCTGCAAATCGATCAGCACCAGAACCGCCTTGTCCAACGGGCCGGGGGTGTTCGGCGCGCCGACGATCTGGCGCAGGGTTTGGGCGGTCTGGGCCTGGGCGGTATCGGTCGTCATCGGGAGGCTCCTTCACAGCCGTTGAGCGTTGATGGAAGCAATGCTGCCCCGTTCACCGATGCGCGGCCATCCGCTATCCTCGCACGATGACTGTTCAGAAACTCACGGGCCCGCTCGACTGGGACGATCTGCGCGTCTTCCTTGAACTGGCGCGCGCCGGCAGCCTGTCGGCGGCGGCGCGCAGCCTGCGGCTGAGCCATGCCACCGTCGGCCGCCGGCTGGCCGCGCTGGAAGCAACACTCGGCCGCAGCCTGATGGAGCGCCGGCCGGACGGCTATATCCTGACCGAGGAAGGCGAAAGCATCCGCGTTCTGGCCGAGGCGATGGACGAGCGGGCACAGGCGATCCGCCGCCGCGAGGGCGACACGGCAGGTCTGACCGGCACCGTGCGGCTGACCATGACCCAGGCGCTGGCCGACATCTTCCTGATCCCCCGGCTGGGTCCATTGCGGACGGCCAACCCTGCCCTGGATCTGGAGATCGTCGCAGATAACCGCACCCTCAGCCTCGCCCGGCGCGAGGCCGATCTGGCGATCCGGCTGGCCCGGCCGCAGCGCGGCGATCTGGTCGGGCGGCGGCTGGCGACGCTGGGCTATGGGTTGTACGCGGCGCCGGGGGCACCTGACACGCTGATCGCCTACGACGAATCGATGGCGGAATTGCCGGAGGCGCTGTGGCTGGACCGCCATGGCGGCGGCCGGCGGGTCGCCTTCCGCTCCAACAGCGTGCAGGGGCAACTTGCCGCGGCGGTCGCCGGCTTCGGCATCGCCTTCCTGCCCTGCATGCTGGCGGACGGCGTGGTGGGGCTGGAGCGCCGCTCGCTTTGCGGCCCACCATTGACCCGCGAAGCGTGGCTGCTGGTCCACCGCGACCGCCGCGAGGTGCCGCGGGTACGGGCGGTGATCGAGCATCTGGTGGCGGTCTTCACCGCAGAACGGGAACGGCTGGAAGGACATTGACGAGGGTTTGCAACTCCCGCCATCGTCCTCCTGTCGTCGCTGCAATGGACTGTCCGGTATGTCGCTCCGCCCCCTGCGCCTGGCCGCCGCCATCGCCATGGCGGCAGCCTTCCCGGCAGCCGCCCACGGGCAGTCCCGACCGAACGAGGAGCATTTCTCCAACGCGACGGTCGCCGCCGGAAAATCGGTCACCCGCGAGCGATGCGCCGAGCTGGAGGCGCTGGAAACCGCCAGCTGGGTGGAGGTGGACGGGCGCGGCGAATGCCTGCGCTATTACGCAGCCGGCCTGAAGCCGGGGGCGAACCCAATAGTCGCGGCCTGGATGCACGGTGACATCATGGGCTCCAAGCCGGACAGGATCGGGCATCAGGAGGGGTTGAGCGTCGCCGGCATGATCGAACAGGAACGCAGGCTGTCGGACCGCTTCGGCGTGCCGTTCCTCTTCCTGGCCCGGCCCGGAGCCTATGGCAGCTCCGGGAAATTCTGGGCCCTGCGCCATACGCCGCGCGAAGCGGCGCTGATGAGCGCCCATCTCGACCTGCTCAAGAAGCGCTACGGCATCCGGAAATGGTCGCTTGGCGGCCACAGCGCGGGAGGCACGCTGACTGCCGAATTCCTGGCCCGCCGCACCGACCTCCAGTGCGCCGTCATCTCGTCGGGTGCCTCCGCCTACGAGGCCTATCTCACGGCCCACAACGTCGCGGCGCGGCTGAACAAACCCGGGACATGGTTCGATCCCTACCGTTCGCTCGACCGGATTCCGAAAGACCCGGCACGCCGCATCTTCGTCATCGGCGACCCGAGGGAAACGAACGTGCTGTTCCGGACCCAGCGCCTCTATTTCGACGGCTTGGCGGCACGCGGACATGCGGCGTGGCTGGTCCCGCTCGAACGCGCCCGGCCGCCCCGGTTCCACGGTCTGGTGGATTTCGGCGAAACCGCCGTCGGGCTGTGCGCGCAGGGGACCGACACGGACCGGCTGCTGAGGACACTCCAGACCATGCCCGAACAGCCGGAGCGGATCAGCAACTGACCCGCTTCAGTACCGCGCCGCCATGAAATACAGCCCATCGGGCGGGCAGGTCGGCCCGGCCTTGGCGCGGTCGCGGGCTTCCAGCGCACGGCGGACGTCGTCGGGTTTCCATTTGCCGGCCCCGACCAGTTCCAGCGTGCCGACCATGTTGCGGACCTGATGGTGCAGGAAGGAGCGGGCGGCGGCATGGATGCGGACTTCCTCGCCCTGGCGCTCCACATCCAGCCGATCCAGCGTCTTCACCGGCGACTTGGCCTGGCACAGCGCGGCGCGGAAGCTGGAGAAGTCGTGCTGGCCGACCAGAACCTGCGCCGCCGCGTTCATGGCCTCGGCATCCAGCGGACGGGTGACGTGCCACGCCCGGCCGGATTCCAGCGCCAGCGGCGCCCGGCGGTTGACGATGCGGTAGACATAGGCGCGGCCGGTCGAGGTCAGGCGGGCATGGAAGTCCTCGCCCACCGCCTCCACTTCCAGCACGGCGATGGGGGCCGGCTTCAGGTGGAAGTTCAGGGCATCGCGCAGCTTCAGGCCGCTGAAGGGTTTTTCAAGGTCGAAATGGCAGACCTGCCCCAGCGCATGCACCCCGGCATCGGTGCGGCCGGAGCCATGGACGCGCACCACCTCGCCCGACAGGCGCTGCACCGCCTCTTCCAGGCTCTGCTGGACGGAGGGGCCGTTGTCCTGGCGCTGCCAGCCGACGAAGGGACGGCCGTCATACTCGACGGTCAGTTTCCAGCGCTGCACGGCGGTCAGTCCGCGACGGTTTCGGCGGAGATCGGTTGCCCGACCGACAGCGCGAAACCGCGCAGGAAGGCCGCCCCATCGACCGGCGCCTTGCCCGGCCGCTGCACCTTGACCAGCCGCACAGCGCCATCGGCACAAGCCACGGTCAGCCGGTCGTCCAGCAGAGTGCCCGGCGTGGCAGTGCCGGTCGCGGGTTCCGCCGCCAGCACCTTGATCCGCTCGCCGTTCGCCGCATCGAACCAGCAGCCGGGCCAGGGAGTCAGCGCCCGGACCTGCCGCTCGACGAAGGCGGCGGACTGCGTCCAGTCGAGCCGGCCGTCCTCGCGCGTCAGCTTGGCGGCGTAGGTGACGCCCTCTTCCGGCTGCGCCACGGCGGTCAGCGTTCCGGCGGCCAGACCTTCCAGTGCCGGGGCGATCATCCGGGCGCCCAACGCCGCCAGTTCGTCATGCAGGCTGCTGGCGGTGGTGACGGGCGTGATCGCCACGGCCTCCTTCGAAAGCATGGCGCCGGTGTCGAGCCCGATGTCCATCTGCATGATGGTGATCCCGGTCTCGGCGTCGCCGGCCAGGATGGAGCGCTGGATTGGCGCCGCGCCGCGCCAGCGCGGCAGCAGAGAGCCATGCACGTTGACGCAACCCAGCCGCGGCGCGTCCAGGATCGGCTGCGGCAGGATCAGGCCATAGGCGGCGACCACCGCCACATCGGCCCCAAGAGCGGCGAACTCCGCCTGGGCCTCGGCGTTGCGCAGGCTCTTTGGCGTGCGCACGGGGATACCGTGCTCCTCGGCGAAGCGGTGGACCGGGGACTTCTGCACCTGCTGGCCACGGCCGGCCGGGCGCGGCGGCTGGCTGTAGGCGCAGACGACCTGATGCCCCGCCTCGATCAGCGCGGCAAGGCTGGGCACGGCGAAATCCGGCGTGCCCATGAAGACGAGACGAAGCGGAGCCATTTGGTTCGATCGAGGCTGGTCAGGCCGTCGCCTTCTGCATCTTCTGGACCTTCTTCAGCAGTATGTTCCGCTTCAGCATCGACAGGTAATCGACGAACAGGACGCCATCCAAATGGTCGATCTCGTGCTGGATGCAGGTGGCGAGCATGCCGTCCGCCTCGATCTCCTGCTGCTGATTCTTTTCGTCGAGATAGCGGACGCGGACGCGCTGGGGACGGGTGACCTCGGCATACTGCTCCGGCACCGACAGGCAGCCCTCCTCGCACACCGCCTTCTCGTCCGACGACCAGATGATTTCCGGGTTGGCGAGGCGGATCGGGTTCGGCGGCTCGCCCTTCTCATGGACGTCGACGACGATCACGCGATCGAGCACGCCGACCTGCGGGGCGGCCAGGCCGATGCCGTTGGCGTCGTACATGGTCTCCACCATGTCGTCCATCAGCTTGACGACGCGCGCATCCACTTCGGCGACGGGTTGCGCCTTGCGCTTCAGGATCGGATGCGGGGCGACGAGGATCGGAAGACGGGCCATGGGTGCTCGATGCTGGTAGGGGGAGTTCAAACGGACAAAGTAGGCGGACCGAGCGTTCCGGTCAAGGAATCGGACCTGTGCGAACGGTGCGGAACCCTCTGCCGAGCAGGGTTGCGCCGGGCGTCGGTTGGGCGTAGTCGATGCCGATCATGCCCGATATGCCCGATGGCGCGACCACCGCCCCACCCCCTCCGCCGAGCTGGACCCAGGACGCCGCCTTGGCGCTGGTGTTCCTGACCCGCCTGCCCCTTCCACCCCTGGGTCCGCTGAACGGCCCCCTGGCCGAGGGCGCGTCGGCACGGGCGATGGGATGGTTCCCGCTGGTCGGCGGACTGATCGGGCTGGCGGGCGGCGTGGTGTTCGGCCTGGCGTCCCTGCTGCATCTGCCGCCGCTGGCCGGCGCGCTGCTTGCCCTGGCGGCGACGGTGCGGCTGACCGGAGGCCTGCACGAGGATGGGGCGGCCGACGTCGCCGACGGCTTCGGCGGCGGACGCGATCCGGCGCGCAAGCTGGAGATCATGCGCGACAGCCGGGTCGGCAGCTATGGCGTGCTGGCGCTGGTCTTCTCGGTCGGCATCCGCGCCGCGGCGCTGGCCGCCCTGCCGGTCCCGGCCGCGGTCGCAGCGTTGGCGGCGGCGGGCGCCCTGTCGCGCTGCGGGCTGGCTGCGATGGCCCGCGCTCTGTCGCCGGCACGACGCGACGGGCTGGCGGCAGCGCAGGGCAGGCCGGCGATGACGACGGTCCTGCTGGCGCTGGTCTCCGGAACCGCGGTGGCGGCGATCACCCTCGGCGGGCTGGCCTTGCCCTCAGTGGCGGCATCGACCCTGGCGGTGATCGCGGTTGGCGCACTCGCCCGGCGGCAGATCGGCGGGCATACCGGCGACGTCTTCGGCGCGGCCCAGCAGGCGGCGGAGGCCGCGGTTCTGCTGACCCTGTCGGCATTCATTGGAGCAGCGGCATGAGTGCGGTGAGCCTCGCCCCCCTGACCGTCACACGCTGGTGGCTGATCCGCCATGCGCCGGTCCACAATCCCGGCAACGTCATCTGCGGGTCGAGCGACCGCGAGGCCGACACCGGCAACCGTGCGGCCGCCGCTGCACTCGCGGCCGGCCTGCCTGCCGACGCCCTGTGGCTGACCAGCCCGCTCCGCCGCAGCCGGCAGACCGCCCAGGCGCTGTGGAGCCGGGCGCCCAGGCTCGCCGGCACGGCGGTGGTGGAGCCGGCGCTGGCCGAGCAGGATTTCGGGGAATGGGAGGGCATCAGCCACGATATCGCGGCGCTGCGCGACGCCGAGGAGGCGGCCCGCTTCTGGCGCGACCCGGCCCACCACGCCCCGCCCGGCGGCGAAAGCTTCGCCACGGTGATGGACCGCACGGCGGACGCGCTGCGTCGGCTGACCGACCTCCATGCCGGGCGCGATCTGGTTGCGGTGATCCATGCCGGCACCATCCGCGGCGCGCTGGCGCTGGCGCTGGATCTGACGCCGGAGGCGGCGCTGCGGCTGCGGATCGACCCCTGGTCGCTGACCCGCATCGACCACCACCACGCCGGGACGGGATCCTGGTCTGTCGGGGGAATGAATCTCCAGGCCGGAACTTTCTGACCGCGGCAGGCGTTCCCCAGTCTCCGTTGGGCTACCGAACGAGAGGCAGACCATGGTCCATAGCACCACCGCCGGCCACGGCCACAGCCCCGACCAGGGCGAAACCAAGAAGCTCTGGGAGATGATGAAGAGCGTCCAGGTCGCGATGATGACGACGCTGGACGACAACGGCCGGATGAACTCCCGTCCGATGGCGACGCTGTCCCATGCGGGGTTCGAAGACGGCACCCTGTGGTTCTTCACCCGCGCCCATTCCGAAAAGGTGGCGGAGATCGACCGTCATTGGCGAGTCAACCTCGCCTATGCCAACCCCGACAAGCAGGATTACGTGTCGGTCTCCGGCGTCGCCGAGGTCGTGCGCGACCGCGACAAGATCCGCTTCCTGTGGCGCGACATCATGACCACCTGGTTCCCCCAGGGTCCGGACGATCCCGAGGTGGCGTTGCTGAAGGTCTCGGTCGATCAGGCCGAATATTGGGACAGCCCGTCGAGCACCATGGTCTACGCCTATGGCTATGTGAAGGCGAAGCTGACCGGCCAGTCGCCGGACCCGGGCGACCACGCCAAGATCGCGTTCCAGTAATCGCGTTTTGGCGGAAGCCGGCTGCACGCGCCGGCCTGACATGAAAAAGCCCTCCCTGCCGACCGCGAGGCCAGCAGGGAGGGCTTTTTCAGTCAAGGCTTAAGAAGCGCCGGAGACGCTGCTTACCAGCTCTTCGCACGGGCCGCCGGCTTGCCGTTGCCATGGGCCTCACGGCGGGCATGGCCGTGGTCCGGGCGGGCGTCGCCGCGGTGGTTGTCGTTGCGGGCATAGTCCGGGCGAGGACCGCGCGGGGCGTGCGGCCCCTTGGACTCGCCGTTGCGGTGCCACGGCTTGCCGGCGCCACCGCCCGGACGGCCGCTGCGACCGGCCGGACGGCCGGCGCCGCCGGTGGTGAAGGGCCGCGTCGGCTCCAGCCCAGGCACCACATGCACCTCCAGCGTCGCCTTCGTGTAGCGCTCGATGCGGACCAGCGTCTCGCGGTCGGCACGGGCGGCGAAGGAGATCGCGACGCCCGAGGCGCCGGCGCGGCCGGTGCGGCCGATGCGGTGGACATAGTCCTCCGCCGAGCGCGGCAGGTCGAAGTTGATGACGTGGGTGATGTCGCGCACGTCGATGCCACGGGCGGCGACGTCGGTGGCGACCAGCAGGCGAACCTGGCCGGTGCGCAGGCGCTGGAGCGTACGGTTGCGCTTGGTCTGGTCCATGTCGCCGTGCAGGGCGGCGGCGGCATGGCCGGCGGCGCTCAGCTCCTCGGCCAGCGTGTCGGCGTCACGCTTGGTGGCGGCGAAGATGATCGCCTTGCCGACCTCTTCCTGGGCGGCGAAATGCTGCAGCAGGCGGCGCTTGTGGTCGAGGTCGTCGGCATGGTGCAGGCGCTGCTCGACATTCACCGAGGTCGCCTGGCTCTCGACGGCCACGCGCTCCGGGTTGCGCAGCAGGTTGCCGGCGAGCTGCGCCATGCGGCGGTCCAGCGTAGCGGTGAACAGCATGGTCTGGCGCGTCGGCGGGCAGCACTTGGCGATGGTCTCGACATCGTCGAGGAAGCCCATGTCCAGCATGCGGTCGGCCTCGTCGAGGATCAGCACCTCGACCTCGTCCAGCGAGATGCGGCGGCGGGCGACATGGTCCAGCAGGCGGCCCGGGGTGCAGACGAGAACGTCGACCGGGCGGGACAGCAGGCGCAGCTGCTCGCGGTAAGGCATGCCGCCGACGACGTCCATGATGTTCAGCTTCATGAACTTCGCGTACTTGCGGGCGGCGTCGGTGACCTGCTTGGCCAGCTCGCGGGTCGGGGCCAGCACCAGCACGCGCGGGGTGGCGGCACCGTTCAGCGGCATCTCGGCGGTGCGGGTCAGCGCCGGCAGCATGAAGGCGGCGGTCTTGCCGGTGCCGGTCTCGGCGGTGGCGAGGATGTCGCGGCCCTGCAGCGCCGGCGGAATTGCGGCGAGCTGGACCGGGGTGGGGGTGGTGTATTCGAACGCCTCGAGGGCCTTCAGGACGAGCGGGTGCAGGCCGAGTTCGGAAAACGTCAAGTCGTAGCAACCTTCTCAAAGCAACACGGCACGGCCCCGCGCGCCCCGATGGCGGGCGTGGGACATACCGGCGGACTCGCCGGGAGGAGGTCGATAGAGGGAGAGGCGTCTATCCGATGCAGCGGCCAGAGCGCCCCCAGAACCTTGGGGTGTCAGCCCCTGGGACGTTTGCCGTTGCGCAATCACAGCGCGTCTCGCTCAAGAGACGCGCGAGCCTCCAGCGATCAAGACGCCCTACATAGGCTATTGCGCCGCACAAGACAAGGCCCATCGCGGGACGAGCCCCGCGCGCATCACTTGACGACCATGCGTTCGATGTAGATGTCGCGGATCAGGCCGCCACCCGCCTCGCGCTTCACGGCGTCCTTGATCCGCGCCTTCAGGAAATCGGCGGAGCCGGCACCGGTCAGGGTTTCGGCATCCGTCTGGCCGACGGTCTGGAACAGCCGGTCGGCGATGCGGTCCTGATAGCGCAGGACACGGTCGGCCTCCACCGTCGGCGCCAGCACCAGCGAGACCTGCATCTCCACCGCCCGCGACCCGGCCAGCGGCACCTCCAGCGCCGGCAGCCGCGCCAGCCGCGGCTTGGGTCCCATGCGCGCCTCGACCTGCCGCTCGTCCAGCATGCGATCCACCGCGGCGAGGCCGCCATAGGCCAGACCGGCCAGGGTGAGCAGCGCGGTGAGGACGACGATCAGCAGGCGGGTGGGATGCGCCGGTTCCGGATCGGGACGATGGCGCGCCGCCGGGTTCCCGAGCACCGGCTCGGGCGGCGGGGTGGGGTACGGCGTTCCGTGCAACGTGCGACGCGTGGCCATGGTCGGCCTCCTCCGGGCCGGGATGGCATGAAGAAGCGTAATGCGGCCGGAGTTAAGATTCGGTGGAGCCGTCCGCCCGGCGCCCCCTACTGTACGCACTCCGCCAAACCATCCCGCCGCACCACGGCCATCCGCCGTTCGATCACCCCGGCCCGCCGGACAACGTAGGGGCCGGGGCGTGACGGCGACCAGTTGCGCGGGTTGGGCAGCACCACGGCCAGCAGCGCCGCCTCGCGCCGGGTCAGCGCCGCGGCGGATTTGTTGAAGTGGTGCCGGGCCGCCGCCTCGGCGCCATAGACACCATCGTCCCACTCCACGATGTTCAGATAGACCTCCAGGATGCGGCGCTTGCTCCACAGGCTTTCGATCAGCAGGGTGAACCATGCCTCCGCCCCCTTGCGGGTCCAGCTGCGGTCGGGCCACAGGAAGGCGTTCTTGGCGGTCTGCTGGCTGATGGTGCTGCCGCCGCGCAGGCGCTTGCCCTCCTCGTTCTCTTCGAAGGCGCCCTCGATGGCCGTCCAGTCGAAGCCGCCATGACCACAGAAGCCGGTGTCCTCGGAGGCGATCACCGCCTCGACCAGGGCCGGGGAGATACGCTCCAGCGGCTCCCAGTCGCGCGACAGGCCGGAGCCGCCCAGCGCCCGGATCAGCATCAGCGGCGTGGCCGGCGGCGGCACGATCCGGTAGAGCGCCGCCCACAGAATGGTGAAGGCCAGCAGTCCCGCCGCCCCGATCAGCGCCCAGCGCAGCAGTTTCCGCATGAAGTCCCGTCCCCGCTCCGCCTCCGGACTTCCCTCAATGGGGGCGAAGCGGCGGCCCGTCAACATCCGGCACTCGCTTTGCGCCATGCCGCCGCCCTATAGTGCCGCCAATGGACCTGACCGCCGATCCCACCCCGATCCACAGCCTGGACGACGCGCCCGCCATGGTGGCCGGCGCGCGCCGCGTCGTGTCGCTGACACTCGACGGCGAGGTGGAGGAGCTGTCGCTGGCCGCCGCCGCCTCGAAGGTGCGGCGCCAGCCGCCGCTGGTCTGCCATGCCCGCGCCTTCGCCCGCCGGCTGGGGATCGACGGCTTCCCAGCCTTCGACGTGCTGGAGCTGTTCGCCTTCGTCCATCCCGCCCGCTTCTGCGTCCCCACCCCGCGCGGCATCGCCGAGGCGCTCGACCTGCCCACCCCGGAGGGGCACGAGGCGGAGGCGCTGGCCCTGCAGCGCGCGGTGCGCCGGCTTCTCGGCGACCTCGGCGCTGCAGGACGTGAGGAGTCCTCCGACCCCGTCGCCTTCGCCTGGGAGATGGGACGCGCCGGCTGGCCCTGGGCGCCGGCGGTGCTGGCGGCGCTCGGCAAGCCCGACGGGCCGGAGAAGGGCGCCGCCCGGTCGGGCCTGCGGGTCTGGACCCGCATCAAGGAGTGGGAGGAGGGCGCCCCGCCGCCGCCGCCGGCCCAGAACCCGGTGGACCCGGAGGAGGCGCGACGCCGTCTCGCCGCCATGCTGTCGGCCAATGTGCTGGGCAAGGTGGCGGAGCCGCGGCCGCAGCAGGCCGACTATTCCAGCGCGGTGTCCGCCGCCTTCGCCCCGCGCCAGCTGCCCGACACCCCGAACGTCGTGCTCGCGGAGGCCGGGACCGGGGTCGGCAAGACGCTGGGCTATCTGGCGCCGGCCACCGTGTGGGCGGAGAAGAATGGCGGGACGGTGTGGATTTCCACCTACACCCGCAATCTCCAGCACCAGATCGACGGCGAGCTGGACCGGCTCTATGCCGACCCGGCGACCAAGGCGCGCAAGGTGGTGCTGCGCAAGGGGCGCGAGAACTACCTGTGCCTGCTGAACCTGGAAGAGGCGGTGCGCGCCATGCCCTTCCAGCCGCACAACGCCGTCGGCGTCGGGCTGATGGCGCGC
The DNA here is from genome assembly GCF_019805165.1 of Azospirillum sp. 412522. Lineage (GTDB taxonomy): Bacteria > Pseudomonadota > Alphaproteobacteria > Azospirillales > Azospirillaceae > Azospirillum. The sequence goes on along the minus strand of NZ_RWIJ01000001.1, from coordinate 202,214 downwards.
TGGGCGGCGGCGACGCGCGACGGCGACATGACCGGCGGCGATTTTCCCGGCTGGCTGGTCGACATCGCCGGGCGCGGCCCGACCATGGGGATGGCCGACCGCCGCGGTGAATGCATCTATTCCGCCTGCGACCATTACGCCCGCTGCTACATCGAGAAGAGCGTGCGCCGCGCCCGCCGCGCCGACATCGTCATCGCCAACCACGCGCTGGTGATGGTGCAGGCGGCGCTCGGCGGCGGCGAGGAGCCGACCCTGCCCAGCCGCTATGTCTTCGACGAGGGCCACCATGTCTTCGACGCGGCCGACAGCGCCTTCGCCGGCCATCTGACCTGCCGCGAGACGCAGGAGCTGCGGCGCTGGCTGCTCGGTGCGGAAGAGACCGGCCGCAGCCGCGCCCGCGGCCTGAAGCGCCGGCTGGAGGACATCGTCGCCGGCGACGACGAGGCGCTGCGCCACCTCGACGACATCCTGATCGGCGCCCGCGTCCTGCCCGCCGACGGCTGGTCGGCGCGTCTGGCCGCCGACAACCCGCAGGGACCGACCGAGCGCTTCCTGCTGCTGGCCCGCCAGCAGGTCTATGCCCGCACCGCCGGCCAGGGCGGCCCCTACAGCCTGGAGGCCGACAAGGCCTATCCGGTCGACGGGCTGCTGGAGGCTGCGGCGGAGCTGGAACAGGCGCTGGTCCGCCTGTCGGAACCGGTGGAGGCGCTGGCCCGCCGGCTGGCCCAGCGGCTGGAGGACGAGAGCGCCGAACTGGATTCCGACCAGCGCCGCCGCATCGACGCGCTGTCGCGCAGCCTGCACCGCCGCGGCACCCTGACGGTGGAGGCATGGCGCGCCATGCTGCGCACCCTGCCGACCGAGACGCCGTCGCACTTCGTCGACTGGTTCGCGGTGGAACGGATCGACGGCCGAGACGTCGATGTCGGGCTCTACCGCCACTGGGTCGACCCGACGGTGCCCTTCGCCGAGGCGCTGGCCGGACCGGCCCATGGCCTTGTGGTGACCAGCGCGACGCTGACCGACGGCACCGGCGACGTCGGTCAGGACTGGCGCGCGGCGGAGGACCGCTGCGGCGCCAGCCACCTGCCGGCCCCGGCGATCCGCGCCCAGGTCCCCTCGCCCTTCGACTATCCGAACCGCACCCGCGTCTTCGTCGTCAACGATGTGCGCAAGGACGATCTGGGTCAGGTCTCGGCGGCCTACAGGTCGCTGTTCCTGGCGGCGGGCGGCGGCGGGCTCGGCCTGTTCACCGCGATCAGCCGGCTGCGCGCCGTGCGCGACCGCATCGCCGAACCGCTCGACCAGGTCGGCATCCCGCTCTATGCCCAGCATGTCGATCCGCTGGACGTTTCCACCCTGATCGACATCTTCCGCAACGAGGAACACGCCTGCCTGCTCGGCACCGACGCCGTGCGCGACGGGGTGGACGTACCGGGCCGCAGCTTGCGCCTGATTGTCTTCGACCGCGTCCCCTGGCCGCGTCCCGACATCCTACACCGGGCGCGACGCGAGGCCTTCGGCCGCCGGCGCTACGAGGACATGATCACGCGGCTGCGCCTGAAGCAGGCCTTCGGCCGTTTGGTGCGGCGCGCCGACGACACCGGCGTCTTCGTCCTGCTCGACCCGATGATGCCGAGCCGGCTGGCCGGCGCCTTCCCGGAGGGGGTGGAGATGCGGCGCGTCGGGTTGAAGCAGGCGGTGGAGGAGACGGCGGAGTTCCTGCGGGGCTGGTGAGGCCCGGGCTGTCGTCCGCACCCCGCCGCCCTGCCGGATGCCGCGTCAGGCCGCGCGCAGCTCGCTCAGGAAGCCGTCCATCGCCTGCTTCAGCAGCGCAGCCTGACGGGCGAGATCATCCGACGCGTGCTTGACGTTGTTGGTGGCGGCGCCGGTCTCGCCCTCGGCCTGCTGGATGCCCAGGACGTTGCGCGACACCTCGGTGGTGCCGACCGCCGCCTGCTGGGCGTTGCGGCTGATCTCGTCGGTGGCGCCGCTCTGCTGGTTCACCGATTGCGCCATGTCCGCCGTGGAGTTGCTGATCTCCTCGACCTGGCCGATGATGCTGCGCATGGCGCCGACCGTCCGGCCCGACGCCGCCTTCACCGCGCCGATCTGGCTGGTGATCTGCTCGGTCATCGCATGGGTCTGGTTGGCGAGGTTCTTCACCTCGCTGGCGACGACGGCGAAGCCCTTGCCGGCCTCCCCGGCGCGGGCCGCCTCGATCGTCGCGTTCAGCGCCAGCAGGTTGGTCTGGCTCGCCACCGCGTTGATCGACGCCACGATCTGGTCGACCTGCTCGATGGAGGCGGACAGCAGATCCAGCTGGCGCTGGGCCTCGCCAGCCCCTTCAGCCGCCAGACGGGAGCGGTCGGCGGCACGTCCCACCCGGTCCGACAGCTCGCCGATCGACGCCGACAGCTCTTCCGACGCAGCGGCGACCGTCTGGACATTGGCACTCGCCTGCTCCGACGCGGCGGCGACAGCCGTGCATTGGGCGCCGACCTCTTCGACGGCGGCGGCCAGCTGCGAGGAGGTCGCCTGCAATTCGGTGGCGGAGCTGCCGACCGCGTCGACGATGGAGCCGACCCGCTCCTCGAAGGACCGGGCCAGTGCCAAGGTGGCCCGCCGCTTCTCGGCGGCCGCCTCGGCCTCGGCGTCCTTGGCTTCCTGCTCCAACTGGCGGGTGCGGATCATGCTGTCCTTGAACACCTCGACCGTCCGCGCCATTTCGCCGACCTCGTCGCCGCGGTCGATACCCGCCACCACCGTCGTGGTGTCGCCGGTCGCCAGACGCGCCATCACCGCGTTCAGGGCAGTGATCGGACGGCGGATGCCGAACACGACCAAAAGGACGGACCCGGCGGCGGCAGCCGCGAGCAGGACGACCGCGATCGACAACGAGTTGAACACCGTCGCTTTGGTCTGGTCCGTCAGATTGTCGGACGCCTGGGCAATCCCGACGGACAGCTCATCCGACAGCTTCGCCGCCATATTGAAAGCCTCGACCACCTGGGGGCGGCCTTCCTTGGCGTAGATGGCGGCGGCGCCCGCATGGTCGGCCTTCTCCTTCGCGGCGAATACCTTCGGCAGCGACGCCTTCGCCAAGGCAGTAAGCTCCACGATCCGGGCCAGCCTGTCCTTGTGTTCGGGCTTGACCAATCGGTTCATCAGCGTACTCGACTCGGCGATGGCGGCCTGGATGTCGTCCATCGCCTTGACCAGCGGCGGCAGGCCGGCCGGATCCTGAAGCAGTAGCACGTTGTTCGCCTGCCGCCCGAGGTTGGCGAGATCGCCACGCATGCGTTCGAGCTTCAACGAGAACGTCACTTCCCGGTCGAACAGGCGGCTGTAGCGATCGTCGATCTCACTGATCCGGTTGCTCATGTAGAACGACAGTCCCAGCGTGATCAGGCTGAGCAGAGCCACCACTGCGTAGATTTTCGTGCCAATCCGCAGATTCTGGATAAGTTTCACGACGACACCTCAATGAAGCTTTCAAGGGAATGAACCCCCCGCCGTCTCCCGCAGACATGGCGAAGTCAATTCCGGACCAATAGATGTCCCACGGTAAAGAATGCCTTAAACGCAGGCTGCGGATGGTCCGAATACTCGGCGAACCATTCCAGAAACGCCAATAAAATCAATGCTATGTCCTGCCCGCTCAAGGCCGGCTGGCAGTCATCCCGCCGGCGCATACACTGCCAGCAGCGCCGACAGCGTCACCACGCTCAGCACCGTCGACACCAGGATCGCCGAGGAGGTACGCTCGACATAGGTCTGGTACTGGCTCGCCACCACGAAGGTCAGCGCACCGGTCGGCAGCGCCGCCAGGATCACAGCACTACCGGTCCAGAAGGGGTCCATCGGGAACAGCGTCTGTGTCAGCACCCAGGCCAGCGCCGGATGGACCAGCAGCTTGAGCGCGCTGATCCACCCAGCCTCCGCCAGCCCGGCGGTCAGGCGTTGCGACGCCAGGAACAGGCCGATGGCGAACAGGGCGCAGGGACCGGCGGGGGACCCCATCAGCTCGCAGAAGGTGGCGATCGGCTTCGGCACCGCGACACCCGGCAGCAGCGCCGACCAGGCGAGGCCGGCGGCGGTGGACAGGATCAGCGGGTTCCTCGCCAGCGCCCGCCCGACGTCGCGCAGCGCCTTGCCCAGCCCATTGCCGTGGCTGTTGGCGAACTCCATCCAGATCACGGCGATGCCGACCATGATGGCGCTCATGATGACGGTCGCCAGGATGGTGGGGGCGAGCCGGTCCGGGCCGAAGGCGGCCAGGAACAGCGGGATGCCCATGTAGCCGGTGTTGGAGAAGGCGGAGTTCAGCCCCTGCATGCACTGGATCTGCGTGCGTTCCCGGTAGACGAGGCGGCCGATCACCGCGCCCAGCGCATAGACCAGCAGCATCGACCCCAGGAAGGCCCCGATGAAGGGGCCGTTGAAGATCTCCGGGATCGACCGCCGGGCGGTGCCGAGGAACAGCACCGGCGGCAGCGCCATCCAGTAGACGAACTTGTTCAGCGCCTCCGACGAGGCGGCGCCCAGCAGCTTCGACTTCCCGGACAGGAAACCGGCCAGGATGATGGCGAATACGGGAAAAGCGACATTGAGCACGACGTTCATGGTGCGCGACAATAGGCAACGCCAACCGTCGCGTCGAGCGGCCGACCCCTCCACTCCCGGCATGGCACCCTTGACGGCGCATCGGCGGCGTTCGAGATTGCCGACCTTACACGCGACCACTCCCCAAGGGAGACCGCCCCATGAGAAAGCCGACCGATTCCATGATCGACCATCACAGCGCGCTCATCTACGTCATGGTCCTGGTGTCCGCCTGCGACGGCGACATGACGGACCTTGAGCTGGAAGCCATCGGCGAGAATGTGCGCTACCTGCCGATCTTCAAGGATTACAGCGGCGATCAGGTGATGGCCGCCACCCGCGAATGCACCGCCATGCTCAGCGACAGCGACGGGCTGGACACCGTGCTGACCATCATCGAGCAGGCGCTGCCGGCCAAGCTGCGCGAGACCGCCTATGCGGTCGCCTGCGACATCGCCGCCGCCGATCCCAAGGCCTCGCAGGAGGAGCTCCGCATGCTGGAGCTGATCCGCCACCGGCTGGGCGTCGACCGGCTGTGCGCCGCCGCCATCGAGCGCGGCGCCCGCGCCCGCCACATGCGCCTGTGACCGTATCCATACAGAGTGAAAGTCTCCACATGACCGAAGAGACCCTCCGCCCCGACCTCGCCGGCCAGCGCATCGGCTTCATCGGACTGGGCCTGATGGGCAAGCCGATGGCCCGCGCCCTCGCCCGGGCCGGCGCGGCGCTGGTGGTGTCCAGCCGCAGCCCAGGCCCGGTCGCCGAACTGGCGGCGGAGGGCATGATCGCCGCCACCGGCCCGGCCGCCGTCGCCGGGCAGGCCGACATCATCGTCCTGATGCTGACCGATACCACGGCGGTGGAGACGGTGGCCGAAGCGCTGCTGCCGGTCCTGCGCCCCGGCCATCTGGTGATCGACATGGGCACCACCGCCGTCGCCGCCACCCGCGCGCTGGCGGAGCGGGTCGCCGCCGCCGGGGCGGAGTGGCTGGACGCCCCGGTCTCCGGCGGGACCGTGGCGGCCGAGGGCGCGGTGCTGACCATCATGGCCGGCGGCACCGACAACGCCTTCGCCCGCGCCCTGCCGGTTCTGCAGGCGATGGGCCGGCGCATCACCCATGTCGGGGCCAGCGGCGCCGGCCAGATCGCCAAGTCCGCCAATCAGGTGATCGTCGCCCTGACCATCGGCGCGGTGGCGGAAGCGTTGGCGCTCGCCAGGGCGGCCGGTGCCGATCCGGCGAAGGTGCGCGACGCCATCCGCGGCGGCTTCGCCGAATCCCGCATCCTCGACCTGCATGGCGGCCGCATGGTCAGCGGCGATTTCACCCCGGGCGGCCGCGTCACCACCCAGGTCAAGGATCTGCGGCAAGCTGAGGAGCTGGCCCAGCAGTCCGGTATCGACCTGCCGACGCTCGGTCTGTCGCTGGAGCTGTTCGAGATGCTGGTGGAACAGGGCGACGGTGCGCTGGACCATTCCGCCCTCTACCGCCTGTTCGCCCGCTGAAAGCGGAAGGCGGAGCGGCAATGCTCCGCCATTCCCGTCCGTTGCGGCAAACACCCGCTTTCCGCAAGTTTCTTGTCAAAACGGTTGAGGATAAGCGCTGCATCGTCCATTCTCCCGGCTTTCCGCAGGGTGGCAAACCGATGCCTATCCCTTTGTCTTGACAGGTCAGGCGGCGATGACGGGCGAGCGCATCTATCTTTACGACACCACGCTCCGCGACGGGGCGCAGACCCAGGATGTGGACTTCTCGGTCGCCGACAAGATCGCGATTGCCAAGGACCTCGACCGGCTGGGCATCGACTATGTCGAGGGTGGGTGGCCGGGCGCCAACCCGACCGACGACCAGTTCTTCGCCGAGGCGCCGGAGCTGACCCGCGCCACCTTCACCGCCTTCGGCATGACCCGCCGGCCCGGCCGCAGCGCCGCCAACGACCCGCAGCTGACGGCTCTGGCACAGTCCTGCGCCAAGGCGGTCTGCATGGTCGGCAAGACCTGGGACTTCCATGTCGATGTCGCGCTCAACATCCCGCGCGAGGAAAACCTCGACCTGATCCGCGACAGCATCGCCGCACTGCACGCCGCCAAGGGCGAGGCGCTGTTCGATGCCGAGCATTTCTTCGACGGCTACAAGCGCAACCCGGCCTATGCGGCGTCCTGCATCAAGGCGGCGTTCGAGGCCGGTGCCCGCTGGATCGTGCTGTGCGACACCAACGGCGGCACCCTGCCGCACGAGATCGACGCCATCGTCCGCGAGGTGGTGGAGACGCACGGCATCCCCGGCGACCGTCTCGGCATCCATTGCCACAACGACACCGAGAACGCGGTCGCCAACTCGCTGGCGGCGGTGCGGGCCGGCGCGCGCATGGTCCAGGGCACCATCAACGGGCTGGGCGAGCGCTGCGGCAACGCCAACCTCGTCTCGCTGATCCCGACGCTGATGCTGAAGATGGGCTACGAGACCGGCATCCGTCGCGAGGACCTGCATCTCCTGACCCAGTTGAGCCGCGCCTTCGACGACCGGCTGAACCGCGCCCCCAACCGCCACGCCCCGTATGTCGGCGCCAGCGCCTTCGCGCACAAGGGCGGGCTGCACGTCTCGGCGGTGGAGAAGGACCCGTCCTCCTATGAGCATGTGGCGCCCGAGGCCGTCGGCAACCGCCGCCAGATCGTCATGTCCGACCAGGCCGGCCGCTCCAACCTGATCGTGCGGCTGCGCGACATCGGCATGGCGGTGGATGCGAAGGACGACCGGCTGGCCGGCCTGCTCGATCTGGTGAAGCAGCGCGACAGCGACGGCTACGCCTACGACACGGCGGAGGCCAGCTTCGAGCTTCTGGTCCGGCGCGAGTTGGGCGAGGTGCCGCGCTTCTTCGAACTGCTGCGCTTCCACGTCACCGACGAGCGCCGCTACAACGCGGTCGGCAAGCTGGTGGTGGAATCCGAAGCGGTGGTGCGCGTACGGGTCGGCGACGCCGTGCGGATGGAGGTGGCGGACGGCAACGGCCCGGTGCATGCGCTCGATGTCGCCATGCGCAAGGCGCTGGAGCCGGTCTATCCGGCACTCGCCAAGGTCAGCCTGTCCGACTACCGGGTCCGCATCCTGGCCGCCAAGGACGGGACCGGCGCCATGCCGCGCGTGCTGATCCGCAGCGCCCGGACCGACGGCGCCGAATGGTCGACGCTGGGCGTGTCCACCAACATCATCGAAGCCTCGATGGAGGCGCTGGTGGACAGCTACACCTACGCCCTGCTGAAGAGCGACGCGACTCCAGTGTAAGAGCCGGTCTGAGGGCCGGTCTGGGAGCTGGCAGCCCCCAGTCCCCGCTTCTCCAGTCCCGCCCGGACCGGCTTACGCCGCTGCCCGCGCGATGGCGGCGATCGTCTCGGCATGCAGATCGGCCGTCGCGGCGGCCACCACGCGCCCATCCGACTCCATGGTCAGGGGTTTGCCCTCCCAATCGGTGATGACGCCGCAGGCCCCTTCGATCACCGGCTGCATCGCCAGATAATCGTAGGGCTGAAGGCCGGCTTCGATCACCAGATCGATATGGCCGGAGGCCACCAGCCCATAGATGTAGCAGTCGCCGCCGAAGCGCCGCGTCCGCGCCTGCCGGCTGACCGTTTCGAACACCTGCAATCCGGCCGGATCGAAGGCATCGGGCGAGGTCGTGTAGACCGTCGCGTCCGCCAGCCGGCGGCAATCGCGGGTGCGGCAGGGCCGCTCCGGACCGCTGCCGTCGGCATAGAGGGTCGGGGCGCCCGCCCGCCCCGTCCAGCGCTCCCCCAGCACGGGCATGTCGATGACCCCGACCGCCGGCACCCCCTGCTCCAACACCGCCAGCAGCATGCCGTAGACCGGCCAGCCGCTGATGAAGCTGCGCGTACCATCGATGGGATCGATCACCCAGACGATCTCCGCCTCCGTCCGGTCGCGCCCATGCTCTTCCCCGAAGATTCCATGCTCCGGAAAGCGCTCCGCGATGCGGCGGCGCAGGGCGGCCTCCACCTCGCGATCGGCGACCGTCACTGGACTGTCGTCCGGCTTGGTGTCGATGGCGACCGGGGTGCGGAACCAGCGGCGGGACAGTCCGCGCGCCTCGTCCGCCAGGGTGGCGGCAAATGCGGCCAGTTCCAGCCTTCCCCCCGCCATGGTCGTCGTCAGGTCCGTCGTGATCTGGCTCATCATATGCCTTGTTTTTGTGCTGCTGCGCAGATGCACGCCATCTGTGCAATCATGGTAGACATAAACGCACAAAAGTGCAAACCTCCACTTAAATCCACGGCGGACAAAGCTTCGCCACCGGCCAGCGGCCGGGGAACGACATCCGGAACAGAGGGGATTGGCGATGGTGGAGTTTGCTGGGATCAAGTTTTCCGGGAAGGCGCTGGCGGCCGGTACGTTTCTGATGGCGGCGGCGCTGCCGACCATGGCCCAGGCCGGCAGCGTGACGGTCTACACGGCGCTGGAAGAGGACGAGATCGCCGACTACGTGGCGGCGGCGAAGAAGGATTTGCCGGACATCGACCTGAAGGTCCTGCGCCTGTCCACCGGCGATCTTGGCGCCCGCATGCTGGCGGAGGCCGGCAACCCGCAGCATGACGTGATCTGGGGTTGGGCCGTCACCAACATGCTGGATCCGCGGGTGATGGCGCTGGTGGAGCCCTATGCCGCCAAGGGTGAGGATATGCTGCCGGCAGCCTACAAGGATGCGGGCGGGCGCTGGTTCGCCGCCACCGGCTACATGGCGGCCTTCTGCGTCAACACCGAACTGCTGAAGGCGAAGAACCTGCCGGTTCCCGCCTCCTGGAAGGACCTCGCCAACCCGGTCTACAAGGGCGAGGTGGTGATGCCGAACCCGGTGTCGTCGGGCACCGGCTATCTCCAGATCGCCGCCATCCTGCAAGGCCAGGGCAACGAGAAGGGTTGGCAGTTCCTGAAGACGCTCGACGGCAACGTCGCCCAGTACATCAAGTCGGGGTCCAAGCCCTGCAAATCGGCCCGTTCTGGCGAATACGCCATCGGCACCTCGCTCGCCTTCGCCGCCATCAAGTCGGTGGAGGAGGGTTTCCCGATCAAGATGGTCATTCCGACCGACGGCGCCGGCTACGAGCTGGAGGCGTCGGCCCTGATGAAGACCTCAAAGAACAAGGCCGACGCCAAGCGCTTCCTCGACTGGACCCTGTCGCCGGCGGCGGCGGCGCTCTACACCAAGTACAAGGAGATCGTGACGATCCCCGGCGCCCCGGTCGCCAAGGCGGCGCAGGAGGCCGGCCTGCCGGCCGATCTCCAGAAGGTGCTCTACCCGATGGACTTCGCCAAATCCGCGACGGAACGCGACGCCATCCTCCAGACCTGGCAGGGCAGCATCGGCCGGTAAGTCCGGCGGCATCCGCGTCCCCCGCCTCCGGCGTTTCCGCCCGGATGCGGGGGAACCGGCGCCCCGCCCTCGCATCCCGCCTCTTTCCCTTTCCCGTTCCAAATGGCCGCGCCATGGATTTGCAGATCAAGAATCTCCTGAAGACCTTCGACGGCTTCGTCGCCCTCGACCGCATCACCCTCAGCGTGGAGGAACGGGAATTCGTCTGCCTGCTGGGGCCGAGCGGTTGCGGCAAGACGACCCTGCTGCGCATCATCGCCGGGCTGATGCCTTATGACGGCGGCGAGCTGCTGATGGGCGGGCGGGATCTGGGCACCGTCCCGGCGCGCGACCGCGGTTTCGGCATCGTCTTCCAGTCCTATTCGCTGTTCCCCAACATGACGGTGGCGCAGAACATCGGCTACGGCCTGAAGATCCGCAAGGCGCCGCGCGACCGCATCGCGGCGCGGGTCGGCGAGCTTCTCGACCTCATCAAGCTGCCGAAGGCCGCCGACCGCTACCCGTGGCAACTGTCCGGCGGACAGCAGCAGCGGGTGGCGCTCGCCCGTGCGCTGGCCGTCGATCCGTCGCTGATCCTGCTGGACGAGCCGCTGTCGGCGCTGGACGCCCGCGTGCGTGCCGACCTGCGGGCGGAGATCCGCGACGTGCAGCGCCGGCTCGGCATTCCCACCATCATGGTCACCCACGACCAGGAAGAGGCGCTGACGCTGGCCGACAAGGTCGTCTGCATGAACCACGGCCTGATCGAGCAGGTGGGCACGCCGCAGGATCTGTATCTGCGCCCGCGCACCCGCTTCGTCGCCGACTTCATGGGCAGCAGCAACCTGCTGCCGACGGCCTGGGTGCGCGAGACGATGCCCCACCTGATGCCCGGGCGCCCGGACGGGGCCGAAAACGCCTTCGAGGCCTGCGTGCGGCCGGAACGGATCGCCGTCACGCCCGCACCGGACGCCGAAGGGCGGGTGATCGACCTGACCTTCCTCGGCAACATCCGCCGGCTGCGCCTGTCCTGGCGGGGCCGGGAATTGCTGGCCGAAACCAACCGGGATCCGGGGGTGGAGCCGGGTGCGGCGGTGGATGTGTCGGTGGCGGCAGACGCCTGCGCCTGGGTGCGCGCATGACCGCCCCCGCCCTGGCCCTGACGGACAAGGCCCGTCCCCGACGCGCCAGCCGCCCTTTGGACGAACGGTTGCTGTTCGGCGCCTGCGTGCTGGTGCCGGTGGTGGCGCTGGTCCTGTTCTTCCTGCTGCCGCTGGCAACCATCGTCTGGCGCAGTTTCACCGAAGAATCCGGCGGCATCGGTGTCGCCAATTATCTCGCCCTTTTCCGCACGCCGGGCATCCTGCGCGCGGTCGGCAACAGCCTACTGGTCGGCACGGCGACCACGGCGGTCTGCCTCGTGCTGGGCTTCGCGGTCGCCTATGCGGCGCAGCGCACGCGCGTTCCCGGCAAGCGCTTCGTCGCGGCGGCCCTGTCGCTGCCGCTGCTTGCCCCCTCGCTGGTGCTCGGCCTGGGCCTGATCTTCCTGCTGGGCCGCAACGGGCTGGTCAGCAACCTGCTGGGCGTCCGGCTGAACATCTACGGCTTTCCGGGGCTGCTGATCGCCAACGTGCTCTACGCGCTGCCCCAGGCGGTGCTCATCATCCAGGCGGCGCTGCGCCAGTCGGACGCCCGCTATTACGACGCGGCGGAGGTGATGGGGGCGACGCGGCTCCAGCAGTTCCTCGGCATCACCCTGCCCAACGTCAAGTTCGGCCTGCTCAGCGCCGGCTTCGTGGTCTTCACCGTGACCATCACCGACTTCGGCAACGCCGTGACCATCGGCGGCGATTTCTCCGTGCTGGCGACCGAGATCTACAATCAGGTCACCGGCCAGATGAAGTTCGGCATCGGCGCCGCGGTGGGCATCCTGCTGCTGCTGCCCACCGGCATCGCCGTCTACATCGAGCGGGTGGCCGCCCAGCGCCAGTTCGGCACCGCCTCGGAAAGCGCGCTGCCGCCGGTCCCCGACCGCCTGCCGATGCGCGACATCCCGCTGTTCCTCGTCACCATGACGCTGGCCCTGTCGATCACGGCGGTGGTGGCGACGGTGGTCTTCGCCAGCGTCGTCCGGCTCTGGCCCTACCGGCTCGACTTCACGACGAAGCATTATTCGATCACGCTCAGCGGCGGCTACGATCCGCTGTGGACCTCGCTCGGCGTGTCGGCGGCGACGGCGGGGATCGGCACCGTGCTGCTGTTCGCCCTGGTGCTCGGCCTGCGGCGGATGCCGCCGGGGCTGGCGAAGGCGGTCTATCTGCTGGCCGTGCTGCCGGTCGGCGTGCCGGGGCTGGTGCTGGGCCTGTCCTACATCTTCGCCTTCAACCTTGCGGGAACGCCGCTGCACATGCTGTATGGGACGGCGCTTCTGCTGGCGCTGTGCAATTTCTACCACTACCACACGCAGGGCTTCCTCACGATGGTCACCGGAATGCGCGCCGTGCCGGCGGCGCTGGAGGAAGCGGCGGGCTGCCTGGGCGGCGGCGTCCTGCGGGTGCTGGGCGACGTGGTGGTGCCGGTGATGATCCCGACCCTGCTGTCGGTCTTCTTCTTCCTGTTCATGCGCTCCATGGTCACGTTGTCGGCGATCATCTTCCTCGTCTCGCCCTCCACCAACCTCGCCGCGGTGACGGTGATGCGGCTGGACGAGGCGGGGTTCGTGTCGCAGGCGGCGGCCTTCTCCACCTGCATCATGGCGGCCGTGGCGGCGGCAGCGCTCGCCATGCGCGGCGCCCTGGCGCTCGCCGGCCGGCGGAAGGCGGTCTGACCGATGCTCCAGGAGGAACGCCACCAGCGGATCCGTGCCCTCCTGGCGGCGGCGCACCGGGTCTCCACCGACCGGATCGCCGGGGATCTCGGCGTCTCGCGCGAGACGGTGCGGCGCGACATCGTGGAGTTGGAGGCGCGCGGCGAACTGCGCCGCGTCCATGGCGGGGTCGTCGCCGTGGGTCCGGAACCGGAACCACCCATTGCCGTGCGCAGCCAGGTCCGCCAGAAGGAAAAGCGGGCCATCGCCAAGGCGGCGGCCCGTCTGGTCGCGCCGGGCCAGACCCTGTTCCTCGATTTCGGCAGCACGGTGTCGGCCCTGGCCGAGGAACTGGCGAGCCTGGCCGGGCTGACCGTGATCACCAATTCCTTCGACGTGGCGCAGATCGTCGCCAACCAGAACCGCAGCCGGGCGGTTCTGCTCGGCGGCCGGGTGGACGAAGGGATCCCCGCAACCTTCGGCGAAGGCACCATCGCCGAAATCCACCGCTACCGTGCCGACATGGCGCTGCTGTCGCCGGTGGCGCTGCATCCGCGCTACGGCGCCACCAGCTTCGACCCGCGCGAGGCGGAGGTGGCCCGCGCGATGGTCGGCAACGCCGGCCGCGCGGTGATCCTGGCCGACCACAGCAAGATCGGCCAGGCCAGCCGGGTCAGCTTCTGCCCGGTCGACCGCATCGACACGCTGGTCACCGACGGCCGGTCCCGCGAGGTGCCGGAACTGGCCGCCCTAGCGGCGGCGGTGCCGGACATCCTCTTCGGCTGAACGGCCCCACCGGTTGGGCGGACGGTCGGACGGGCGACGCGGCACCTTCCCACCATGGCGATGTTCTGTTAGCTAGAGCGGTTTCTCGGGGCGCCCGCATTCACGCGGGGCCGGCTCCGGTCATCAGCGCCCGTATTGCCGCGGGTCCGCTCTCGGAGGATCATCGCCATGCTCTGGCTCGCCGCCTACATCGGCAGCATTCTTGCCATCAACTTCGCCTTCAGCCTGTATCCGCACCTGGATCTGGTCTGGTCCTGCTGGGCCGGCCTGATCTTCATCCTGCGCGACATGGTGCAGGTGCGCTTCGGCCACTGGGCGCTCGCCGCCATGCTGGGCGGCACCGTGCTGTCCTATCTACTGACCGACCCCTTCGTCGCCACCGCCAGCGTCGTCGCCTTCGCCGTGTCGGAGATGATCGACTGGGCGGTCTTCACCATCACCCGCCGCCCCTTGCGCGACCGGCTGTGGATCAGCGCCGCCCTGTCGGTGCCGGTCGACACCGCCATCTTCTTCGGCATGCTGGATGTCTGGGATCCCGCCGTCTGGGCCGCCAGCTTCGCGTCGAAGCTGCTGGGCGTCTCGGCGGTCTGGCTGCTGATGCGCGCCCGCGACGGGCGGATGGCGGTCGCGGCGTAAGCGATCCTCCGGGTTCCGCCGCCCTCTCCCTCTCCGGCCAAACCGCCGGGGAGGGGGCGGCGCGCAGCCTCAGAACCTCTTGACGAACCGGTTGAACAGCCGCCCCAGCGGCCCGGTCATCCGCAGCCCGCCGATGGTGGTGGCGAGGCACAGGCAGCCCTCCGGGTCGGATACCGGCCGGTGGACCAGCGACGGGTCGCCGACGGCGATGTCGCCGGGCAGGAAGGCGCCGAATTCGTCGGAGAAGCCGCCCTCCAGCACCACGGTCAGCTCGATGCCGCCATGGGTGTGCTTCGGCACGCCGACCCCGCCCTTCATGCGGATCAGCCGGGTGGTCCCGTCCGGGCCGGACAGCAGGTCCAGGCTGCGCATGCCCGGCTGCAGGAAGCGCCAGCCGCCGTCCCCGATCCGCCCGTCGCGGTCCAGCCGTCCGTGCAGATAGCTGCGCAGCGGCTCGGGATAGCGCGACTGCTTCGCTGACGGCTTCACCGCGGGACGGCAAGGCGCCGGCCGCTCATGGTCCAGGCGGGCCATCAGCGCCTCCAGGCAGCCCTCTGACAGCGGCTCCGGTTCCAGATCGTCCAGCAGGGCGCCGCCGATCGCCTCCATCTCCGTGACGGCATGGCGGCAGGCAGGGCAGAAGGCCATATGGGTGGCGACGGCCAGCGACGCGCCCTCGCACAGGGCGCCGCCGGCATAGTCGATCAGCAGGGTATCGCCGGGATGGTGGCTCGGCCGGTTCATCGGAAATGCCTCATCCGACATCCTTCAGCGACCGGCGCAGGCGTTCCATCGCCAGACGCAGGCGCGATTTGACGGTGCCGAGCGGGATGCCGTGCTCCGCGGAAATGACGCTGTGGGGCTTGTCCTCGAAATAGGCCATGCGCAGAAGCTCGGCCTGCTCCGGCGGCAGATCCTTCAGCGCGGCGCGCAGGCGCCCGCTGCTCTCCTTCGCCTCGATCCGGCGGTCGGCCGGTTCGTCGGGTTCGGGCACCAGGGCGGGATCGTCGGGATCGATCTCCGGCCGCTGCTCGCGACGCAGCACATCGATTCGCTTGTTGCGGGCGATGGTGAACACCCAGGTTCCGGCCGAGGCGTGGATCGGATCATAGGTTTCGGCACGACGCCAGACCAACAGCATGACCTCCTGAACAAGCTCTTCCGCCGCAGCGGAATCGCATCCCAACCGGCGAAGATACGTCTTCAGCCGCGGCGCGAAGTGGCCGAACAGAACCCCGAACGCCTGTTTGTCCCGCTCTCGCCCGACGGCGACGAGCAGGTCTTCCAGGCTGGGGGTCATGTCGGCTGCGGGGGTGTGCTGGTCCTGCATGGGCCCATTCAAGGGGAACATCGGCCGCCGCACAAGCCGGGGATGGCACCCATTCCCGGAATTCGCGGCAGCTGCCCCGTTTCAAGGTCCCTGCGTCGATCCTGCACCCCCGCCGGTCAACACGCCGGGCTGTATGTCGCATCGTGCCCACCGGTACGCAACCGTCCGACCGTTGGATCACGAAAAAACCCGACCGGCGGCATTTTGTTCGGATTTGCAGAAGGATTTGGTCAGACTCTATCTGATGAAGCCCATGGCGCGCAGGGCCTCCGCCACCTCCGGCATCTCCAGCGCCTCGACGAAACGGCGGACGGCCGGGCGGTCGCGGCGGGCGGCGGGGATGACGAAGTCGTAATGCTCCTCCTGCAATGGCAGGAAGCCCAGCCCGTAGAGGGTCGCCGCGGTTTCGATGGCGACGCCCCAGTCGGCGCGGTTCTGCGCCACCGCGACGGCGACGGCATTGTGCGACTTGGCCTGCGTCCAGTAGCCGGTCGGCCGTGCCGCGCCCAGCAGCCGGTCGGTCAGGATGCGGGTGCCGCTGCCGGCGTTGCGGTTGATCAGGATGCAGTCGGCCAGACCGGCGACCGCCGTCACCGCCTCTTCCGCCGTCCGGCCCTCGAAGCGCGGGTCGCCGCGGCGGAAGACGATGCCCTGCATGCGGCGGTAGCCGGTGACGAGTTCCAGCCCCGGCGTCAGGAAGGGCGTGTTGTAGGTGCCGGTGACGGGGTCCATCAAATGAACCGGCGCAATGTCGCACTCCCCGCGCCGCGCCGCAGCCAGCCCGCCCATCGAGCCGACATTCAGCGCCTTGACCGTCATCCCCTCCCCGATCAGCCGGCCGAGCACGGCGTTCAGCCCGATACACTGGCTACCGACCACGATCAGGTTGGCGGGCGTCAGCGAACGGCCGAGCAGCTGGACCGACACCGGGGTGCCGGCCTCCACCGCCTCCGCCTGGGCGTCGATGGCGAGGAAGCCGTCGGCATGGCTGAAGGCGGTGACGGCGCCCGAGCCCTTGGACAGCGGATAGGCGGCCAATTCACCTTCGTTGGCGCCATGGACCAGCGAGACCATGACATATTCAGTGCGCCCGCGCTCCGACCCCAGCCGCACCGGCAGGGTGGCCGGCACTTCTTCCGCCAGCGCCGGCGGCAGGCCGGCCAGGGCGCGGATCACCGGCGCCACGAAGCTGTGGAAGGTGAACATGGCCGAGGTCGGGAAGCCCGGCAGGATCACCACCGGCTTGCCGCCGGTCACCGCGAGGCACAGCGGTTTGCCCGGCTTCAGCGCCACGCCGTGGGCGACGATGCCGGGATCAGACAGCCGCGCGACGATCCGGTGGGAGCGGTCGCCCGCCCCTTTGGAGGTGCCGCCCGACAGCAGCAACGCGTCGCACTCCAGCCCCTGCCCGACCAATCGCTCCAGCGCCTCGTCCTCGTCCGGGGCGATGCCCAGCGGTACCGGCTCGGCCCCCAGCTCCGCCACCGCGGCGGCCAGGATGGCGCCGTTGCTGTCATAGACCGCCCCGGTGCGGATCGGCTGGCCGGGTGCGACGATCTCATCGCCGGTCGACAGGATCGCGATGCGCGGCCGGCGCACCACCGCGACCTCGGCCAGCCCGATGGCGGCGAGCACGCCGATCTCGCGCGAGGTCAGGACCTGGCCCCGGCGCAGCACCACCTCGCCCCGGCCGATGTCGGACCCGGCGGCAGCAACGAAGGCACCGGGCGTCGCCGGCCGGGTCAGCATGACGGACAACCCGTCCGGTCCGTCCCCCACCTCGGTCGTCTCCACCATCACCACGGCGTCGGCGCCGCGTGGCAGCATCCCGCCGGTGGCGATCACCGTGGCGGTTCCCGGCTCCACCGTCAGTTCCGGGGCATGGCCGGCGGCCAGCACCTCGTCGTTCAGACGCAGGGAGAGCAGCCGGTCCTCCGCCGCCCCCACCGTATCGGCGGCGCGCACGGCGAAGCCGTCAACCACCGAGCGGTCGAAGCCGGGCACGTCCACCTCCGCCACCACGTCGGCCGACAGCACCCGGCCCAATGCGGCGGACAGCGGCACCCGCTCCTCCCCCCGCGGCGACAGGTCGAGATGTCGGTGGAAGCGGACGCGCGCCTCCTCCCCGCTCACCACTTCGAGAAACTGGTCCTGGCGAGCTGCCTGGGCGACGAAACGGCGGATGTCCTCGCGGCTGCGGTCGGAGCTGTGCACGCGGCAAACCCTTGCTGAGTAAGATCAGTCGAAACCGTACATGGTGACTGGCGCGCCGTCCGGCACGCCTTCGCTGTCCGCCCCGATCAGGACGAAGCCGTCGGCCCGTGCCGCCGCCGCCAGTCCCGGCCAGCCGGGCGAGGCCACCGGCTCCACCCTGCCGTCATCGTCCAGCCGAACCCGATACAGGTCGAGACAGCCGATTTCCGATACCAGCTTGCGGCCCGTCACCGCTTGGACGGTCGCATGGGGCAGCCCAGCCGGCAAGCCGGCGGCGCGCCGCACCGCGCGGCCGGCCAGCAGTTCGTAAGCCGCCAATGCCGCCATCGGCTCTCCCGGCAGCAGCAGGATCGGCATGCCGCCAGCGACACCCAGCCCGGCGCTGCCGCCCGGCCGCATGGCAATGCCGTGCAGGTCGAGGCTGCCGGCCCGCAACAGGGCGGGCGGCGCCGCGTCATCCGCGCCGGTGCCGGTACGCCCCACCGACAGGACCAGGTCGGCGCCCGGCCGCGCGAAGCCTTCGGCCAGGGCGTCGATGTCGGCCGGCAGGATATCGACCGCCTCGACGACTGCGCCGTCGCGCCCGGCCAGCGCCGCCAGCGGGGCGCCAAGCTGCTCCGGCGCGCCGGCCTTGGGACCGCCGGCCAGCAGGATGCGCACCCGCGGTGCCGGCAGGACCGGCACGCTGCCGTACCCGGCGGTGGCGAGCAGACCGAGATCGGCGGGACGCAGACGCCGCCCGGCCGGCAACAACGGGCTTCCGGCAACGCTCCAGGCGCCCCGCCGCTCCAACCCGCTGCCGGGCGCCACCGCATCGACAGCCTCGATGAAGGGGCCGGCGGCCTGCGCCGCCTCGTAGGGGACCACCGCGTCGCAGCCCGGCGGCAGCGGGTCGCCGGCGATCACCGCCACGGCCGCCGTCAGCGGCACCGGGTTGTAGGAGCCGGCGCCCAGCGTGTCGGCGGCCGCCACGGCATAACCGTCCACCGCCGCCCGGTCGGCCGGCGGCCAGTCGCCCAACGCCGCGACCGCTTCGGCCAGCCGCAGCCCGGCGCACTCAGTCAGCGGCAGGGGCCTTGCGGCCGGGGCAGCGACCCGGCCATCGATCCAGTCCCAGGCATCGGTCAGCGTCGCCCTGCGGGCAAAGCCACGGCCTCGGACATCATAAAACGGCGTTGCGGCAGGCGGAGCCGTCACAGCGCCGGCACCGTGGCGTCCTGCACGCGGTTCCGGCCGGACCGCTTGGCGCGGTAGAGCAGCTGGTCTGCCATCTCAGCCAGCATGTCGGGGCTGCTCTCCGCCGACGGCACCACGGTGGCGACGCCCAGGCTGATGGTCACATAGGGGCCGACCGGCGACTGCACGTGCGGAATGCGGCGTTCGGCGACATCCGCCCGGAACCCCTCCGCCACCCGGGTGGCACCGGGGCCGTCGGTCTCCGGCAGCAGGCAGACGAACTCCTCCCCGCCGTAGCGGGCGACGAGGTCGCTCGGCCGCCGCGCCCGGTCCGACAGCACGTCGGCGATCACACGCAGGCATTCGTCGCCCGCCTGATGGCCATACTGGTCGTTGTAGGCCTTGAAATGGTCGACATCGAGGATGACGAGCGACAGCGGCAGGTGCGACCGGGCGCAGCGCCGCCATTCACGGGCCATCGTTTCGTCGAAGCGGCGGCGGTTGGCGATGCCGGTCAGCCCGTCGAGGAAGGACAGGCTGCGCAGCAGGTCGGTCTGCCGTTTCAGCAACAGGTGGTTGCGCACCCGCGCCTTCACGATCGGCGGGCTGATCGGCTTGGTGATGAAGTCGATGGCGCCGACCTCCAGCCCGCGGGTCTCGTCCTCCACCTCGCTCTTGGCGGAGATGAAGATCACGGGAATGTCGTGGGTGGTCGGGTCGGCCTTGATGCGGCGGCACACCTCGAACCCGTCCATCCCCGGCATCATGATGTCCAGCAGCACGAGGTCGGGCATCCGCGCCTGGACCAGATCCAGAGCCTTTTCGCCGTCGGTGGCGAAATAGATATCGTAATCGCCCTTCAGGACGCGGCTCAGCACATGGACGTTGGACGGGATATCGTCCACCACCAGGATTTTCGGGCGGGGGTCGGCCATGGGCGCGTTCAGACCGTCGGTGACGAAAGGCCGAGGTCGCGTGCGATCCGCTGCACGATCCCAAGCGCCTTGGTGAAATCCAGTCCGTCGATGGCGGCGGACAGCCCCTTCATCGTCGAAGGCTCGATCCATTCCGTCAGCAACGGCGCCAGCATAGCGAACTCTTCCGCCGCTGCGAAGTTGCTCTCCTGCAACAGGGTCGCGAATTGCGGCAGTCGGGCGGCCAGCAGCCTGCGGTTCTCCGCCGACCGGCCGGCCGTCGCCGCCCGCCCCGCAACGCCGTCAGCCTGCATGACCACGGACTCGGCCTTCAGTCGCCGGGCGCTCTCCAGCACCAGCGCCAGCTCGGCGCGCATCACCGGGACCTCGGCCGCAACCGCGGCGGCATCCTGGCGGTAGGCCGCAGTCTGCACCGCGTCGGCGGCGGCCGACAGCCGGCGTGCGCCGAGATTGCCGGCGACGCTTTTCAGCTCATGCGCGACGGACTTGGCCGTCGCCAGATCGCCGCTCTCCAGCGCGACGGCGATCCGCTCGACGACGCCGCCATAGCCCTCCGCGAACTGGCCGATGAAGCGGCGGAACAGCCCCGCATCGCCATCCAGCCGGGTGAGCGCGTCGGCGACGTCGATGCCCGGCAGATGGTCGGGCAAGGCGGGCGGAGCGGCGGTGGAGGCGGTGGTCAGCATGGCCTCGCCTCGCGGCGGAACCGGGTCGGCGCCGCAAGGCGCGCAGGACCGGACGGCCACCAGCGGAGGGCCGATCCAGCGGGCCAGCGTCGCGAACAGGTGCGGCAGGTCGAGCGGCTTCGGCACATGGGCGTCCATTCCGTTGTCGAGGCAGCGCTGCCGGTCGGCCGGCAGCGCGCCCGCGGTCATCGCGATGATCGGCAGCGACCGCCCGCCCGGCAACGCACGGATCGCCGCGGTCGCGGCGAAGCCGTCCATGTCCGGCATCTGCACGTCCAGCAGCGCGGCATCGAAGGGCCGCTCGGCCATGCGCACGCACTCCACCGCCTCCCGTCCGGTCGATGCCGCGGTGACGCTCGCCCCGGCCCGCTCCAGGATCTCGCACGCCACCTGCCGGCTTATGTCGTTGTCGTCGGCCAGCAGCAGCCGGCGGCCATGCAGCGCCCGGCTGGCATCCCAGGCCGGCCCGGAAAGCCCGCCGGACGGCGCCGGCACCGCGTCCGGAAGGCGAGGCCCGCCGGCTCCCGCACCGGCATGGCCATATCCCGCCTGGGCATAGGCGACGGTAACGGCGTCGAGCAGGGTGGAGGCGGTGACCGGCTTCATCAGGAAGCCGGAGATTCCGGCCTCCTCGAAGCGGGCACCCAGCCGCTCGCGGCCATAGCCGCTGATGACGATGATCATCGGGGTGCCTGCATGCGCATCGGCGCGGATGCGGCGCGAAGCCTCGATGCCGTCCATCCCCGGCATCTTCCAGTCCATCAGCACCATGTCGTAGGCATGGCCGGAGGAGGCGGCACGCTCCAGTTCGGCGATGGCGCTCTGCCCGTCGCCGCAGGAGGTGACGGTCCAGCCGAAGGCGGTGGCGATCGTGCCCAGCACCTCGCGCGCGGTCGGGTTGTCGTCGACCACCAGCACCGTCAGGTCGCGCGGCACCGGCCGTGGCTGCCGGGCCGGCGATCCGGCCGTTCCGGCGCCCCCGGCGGGATGGCGGGCGAACTCCGCCTGGAACCGGAAGACGCTGCCCTTGCCGGGTTCGCTCTCCACGTCCATGGCGCCGTTCATCAGCCGGACCAGCCGGGCGCAGATCGCCAGCCCCAGCCCGGTGCCGCCGAACCGCCGGGTGGTGGAGCTGTCGCCCTGGCTGAAAGCCTGGAAAATCCGGTCACGCTGTTCCGGCGCGATGCCGATGCCGGTGTCGCGCACGGCGAACTCCAGCACGGCACGGTCTTCCTGCTGGAACCGGACGGTCACCGACACCACCACCTCGCCAGCCTCGGTGAACTTGATGGCGTTGCCCGCCAGATTGATCAAAACCTGCTGGAGGCGCAGCGGATCGCCGATCAGGTCCAGCGGCACGTCCGGCGCCACGGAGAACAGGACGTCGATGTCCTTCTCCTGCGCGGCGGATCCGACGATCACCGCCAGCGTCTGCAACAGGTCGTCCAGGCGGAAATCGACCCGTTCCAGCTCCAGCTTGCCGGCCTCCACCTTGGAGAAATCTAGGATGTCGTTCAGGATGCCCAGCAGCGACTGCGCCGACACCCGCACCTTCTGCACATAGTCCGCCTGCCGCCCGGTCAGGTCCGTCTGCTGCAGCAGATGGATCAGCCCGAGGATCGCGTTCATCGGCGTGCGGATCTCGTGGCTCATGTTGGCCAGGAACTCGCTCTTGGCGCGGCTGGCCGCCTCCGCCGCCAGACGGGCGCGCTGCATCGCCGCCTCCGCCCGCTTGCGTTCGGCGATCTCGTGGAAGACCACCACGGCGCCCTCCACCTTGCCGTCGGCCAGCATGGGCGACGCGGTGTATTCCACCAGGAAGGGCTTTCCGGCCTTGCTCCAATAGGTGTCCTCCAGCCCGCGGCGGTTCTCTCCGCTCAGCAGCACCTCGGTCACCGGGCATTCAAGCGCCGGGAAATGGCTGCCGTCGGGCCGGCGGGAGTGGATCAGCCCATGCAGGCTGCCGCCCAGCAGCTCGCTGTTGGAATAGCCGGTGAGCGCAGAGGTGGCGGGATTGGCGAAGGTGATCAGCCCGTCGCGGTCGACGCCGCAGATGCTGTCGGAGGCGGAATGCAGGATCAGGTTCAGCCGGCGGTTGGCGCTGGCGAAGGCCTCGTTGGCGGCCTCCAGCTCGCGCTTCTTGGTATCCAGCTCGGCATTGGTGTCGGCAAGCCGGTGGCGGCCGGCCACCTCGCGCTCCAGGCTGCGCAGGGCGGCATAGGCAAGCCCGGCGCAGGCCAGCACCGCCAGCCCGACCAGGATGCTGCCGCGGACCGTGCGCTCCCGCCAAGGAGCCAGCTCCGTCCGCTCCGACAGGGCGACGAAGACGACCAGCGGCAGGTTCGGCACCCGCTGGTGGGACAGGATGCGCCGCTCTCCGGGCGCCGGCCCGTCGGCCTCGAAGGTCTCGGTGGCGGCGTCGGCCGCATGGCGCAGCACGACTCCCCCGTCAGGTCCGTCCAATGGTTCGCTGTCGGGAAAACGCAGCACCGGCTTCCCGTCGGTGCGGTAGACCGCGATCGCCGAACCGGCGCCGAGATCCAGGCTGTCGTACAGCTGCCGGTAATAGTCGAGGTCGACGTTGGCATGGATGACACCCTGGAAGCGGCCCTCCAGCATGATCGAACGGCTGACGGTGAAGAACTCCGTTCCGGTCCTCTGGCCCGTGATGCGCTCGCCGACATGGAACTGCGTGCCGTCGAGATGCGCCTTGAAGAAGCTGCGGTTGGCCGCGTTGACCCGCGGCGTCGGGAACTGCCGGCTGGTCAGCACGGCATCGCCGGCCGAGCCGTCGATCCACAGCGCCGCGATCTCCGGCAGGGCGTCCACCATGTCGCGGACGGTGATCCAGGCTTCGCGGTTGGTGTCCAGGCCGGGCAGGCCGTAATGGCGAATGAGGTCCTGCGCGCGGCCGATGGCGAGGTCGGCGGTCGCAACCGTTCGCCGCACATGCTCCTGCAGCAGGCGGGCGGTGGACTGCGCCTGTTCCCGGCTGTGGCGCAACGTCTCTTCCCGGTCGGTCCAGGCGACGAAACCCCAGAAACCGGCACCCAGCAGCGCGATCAATGCGAAGGCGGCCGCCAGCAGCAGGCGGGTCCGTGTGGGGGAAAGCGCGGGAGTTGCAGCGTCGATCGGGTGTCTGTCCATCATTGCCGGGTTATCGCCGCATCGCAGCCGGCGCCGGCCGCCGGCTCTTCCGCCTAGATCGGTCGGAGTATGGTCTTGCG
This sequence comes from Azospirillum sp. 412522, assembly GCF_019805165.1. Taxonomy (GTDB): domain Bacteria; phylum Pseudomonadota; class Alphaproteobacteria; order Azospirillales; family Azospirillaceae; genus Azospirillum. The sequence goes on along the minus strand of NZ_RWIJ01000001.1, from coordinate 178,452 downwards.
CCGCCTACGACCGCAAGCAACTTGATGGGCGCAACGGTGACGTTGGCGACACCCGGCACTTGCGGGGGACCCCTCCGGTACAGCCTCCCTTGCACCGCCTGCCTTTGCCTCCCGGCTGCGGCATCGTCCCCATGTTCATGTCCGATATTTGTCATGCCGGACCCATTTGCCCCGTTCGTCTCCCGCATCCTTACGCCCCCGCCGTGAAAGCGCCCGTCCGATGGCCGACCGTCGTACCCTGTCGTTCAAGCCTCTCCTGGCCGGTCTTCTCGCCGGCCAGATTATCCTGGCCTCCGGCACCGCCCGGGCCCAATCGGCGCCGACCGGCCCGGTGCGTTCCGACCCGATGCAGACGGTCGGTGCGGAGGTCCATGTCCGGATCGAAACCCTGCCGAAGCCCTACGCCACCCCGGCCGTCGCCAACGAGGCGGTGCTGGTGCCGCGCCCCGGCGACCAGCCGCTGCGCGCTCCGCGCGGCTTCACCGTAACCCTGTTCCGCGACCATGTGGAGAATGCCCGCAACCTGCTGGTCCTGCCCAACGGCGACGTGCTGGTGGCGCAGCAGCGGCCGGGCACCCTGACCCTGCTGCGCGACGGCGACGGCGACGGCCGGGCGGAGATGGCCCAGGTCTGGGCCGAGGGTTTCGACCATCCCTTCGGCCTCGCCTTCCAGGATGGGGCGGTGCTGGTGGGGGATCTGGCGGGGGTGTGGCGGCTGCCCTGGACCGCCGGGACCGTCCAGGCGGGCGAGCGGCGGCGACTGACGCCGGAGGGCGCCTTCGGCAAGCGCGGCGGCCATGCCACGCGCTCCGTCGCCGTGGCGCCGGACGGGCGGCATTTCTATGTCGGCATCGGTTCGGAGGGGAACGTCGGGGTGGAGCCGGAACCACGCGCCACCATCCAGGAGTTCCGCATCGACGGCAGCGGCCAACGCACCTACGCCGCCGGCCTGCGCAACCCGGTCGGCATCGCCTTCAAGCCCGGCACCGGCGACCTGTACGCCGTGGTGAACGAGCGCGACGGGCTGGGCGACCAGCTGGTGCCCGATTTCCTGACGGCGGTGAAGCCGGGCGGCTTCTATGGCTGGCCATATTCCTACATCGGCGACAACCCGCAGCCGGATCTCGCCGGGCGGCGGCCCGATCTGGTGAAGGCGGCGCTGGTGCCGGGGCTGCTGTTCCAGGCCCACTCGGCGCCGATCGGGCTGGCCTTCGGCGACGCCACCCATTTCCCGGAGCGCTACCGCATGGGCGCCTTCGTCTCGCTGCACGGTTCGTGGAACCGCTCGCGCCCGGCCGGCTACGCCATCGCCTTCGTGCCCTTCGACACCGCCCCCTTCGACAAGAGCCGGCCGACCGGCACCTATGAGACCTTCGTCACCGGCTTCCGCGTGACCGGCCCCGCCGGGATCGCGACGGGAAGCGCCGCCGAGGGCGACGAGACGCCCAAGGTCTGGGGCCGGCCGAGCGGGCTGGCGGTGACCGCCGACGGCGCCCTGCTGATCGCCGAGGACGCCTCCGGCACGGTTTGGCGCGTCGCCTACGCCGCGGCGGACAAGGAGGCGGAGAAGGAGCCGGCGGCTGGGACGGCTCCCAGGCCCTGACGGCTCAGCAGCACTCGTCCTCCAACTGGCGCAGCATCGCCAGCCCCTCCTCGTCGTCATGCTCCTCGAACAGGTCCGCGATGTAATAGATGTTGGCGCAGAGCAGGCACAGCCCGTCGGCCTGTCGTTTCAGCGGGTCCTCGGCGACAGCCAGCTTGGCGCGGAAGCGCTCCCAGAAGGCGTTGGTCTTGGCGGGATCGTCGATGTGCATGTAGAGCCGGTCGATGATGCGGCGGCTGTTGCCTTCGCAGTCGATTCCCTTGAACGAGACATAGCGGTCGGGGGCGTCGATGCTGTCCACGGAAGCGGTCTCCTGTAGCGGTTGCCGGGGATGGGGAACACTGCACCGATGCTTTCCCACCCGCATGCCCGCCATCAAGCGGCTCTGCACCAGCGGCACCCGGACTGCGCGAACGGCCGGATCGCCGCATGAACGGCGTGCCCCTACAGCGCTAGCCGCTTCTTCAGCGCTTCGGCCCGGTTGCGGCTGACCGGCACGCGGGGCGCGCCGGGCGCGGCCATGACGAAGGCGGCGCGGCCGTCCTGCCGTTCCACCGCGCGGGCGTGGCGCAGATTGACGATATAGCCGCGATGGGTGCGCACGAAGGACCGGGCGTCGAGCCGCGCCTCCAGTTCGGACAGCGGCAGGCCGCAGAAGAAGGCGCCTTCGGCGGTGTGGACGGTGGTGTAATGGCCGTCGGCCTGCAGATAGACGGCATCGGCCGGATCGAGCAGCACGATGCCCTGCCCCTTCTCCACCGGCAGCTTGACCAGCGGTTCGGCCGGGGATTTGGGCGGCTGCGACGCGGGGAGTTGCGGTGCGGGCATCTGGGCTTCGGCCGCCGCCGGCCGCGCCGCCTCCATCAGCATCAGGGCGGTGGCCGCGCTCCCTTCCGCCACGGCGGCGGCGGGCGCCAGCGCGGTCGCCTTCACCACCAGCACCCGGCCGGGCAGCGCCACCATCATCGAACAGGCCGATGCCGGAGCCGCGGGATCGGTGGCGGCGGCCATCAGCAGTTCCAGCTTGGCGCGGTGCGAGGGCGGGTGCAGGTCGTGCAGATAGGCGCCGACCAGACCGGCGGCGCGCTCCCCCAGCAGCCGCACCGCCGCCGGGTTCAGGGCCAGCACCCGCCGCGCGCTGTCCAGCAACACCAGCCCGACATCCATGTTCTGCAACGCATAGTCCATGGACGCCCACTATAACCGTGGTTACGGCTTGAGAATCACACGGAAAATGAAAACTAACTCCCGCCTTTCCGCCGGTCGCCCTGGATCAGGGCGGCGACGACGCCGTGGAGGGTGCGAACCTCCTGCTCGGTCATCTCCATGCGCTCGAAGGCGTTGCGCAGGGTGCGGACCATCGACGGGCGCTTCGCCTCGCTGGTGAAGAAGCCGGTGCGGTCCAGCGCCGCCTCCAGCCGCTCGAAGAAGTTCACCCGCTCCGCCATCGTCGCCGGGCGGGTCGGGCCGGTGTGCAGGAAGCGGTCGGGGGTGCGGTCGCCGGCCTGGAACCACTCGTAGCCGATCAGCAGCACCGCCTGCGCCAGATTGAGCGAGGAGAAGGCCGGGTTCAGCGGCACCGTCACCAGCGTCTGGGCGAGGGTCAGATCGTCGTTGAACAGCCCGGTGCGCTCCGGCCCGAACATCACGCCGACCTTCTGCCCGGCGGCATAGCGCTCCCGCATCTCGCCCGCCGCGACCCGCGGGGTGACGAAGCGCTGGATCATGTCGCGGGTACGCACCGTGGTGGCGAAGACCGACTCCAGGTCGGCGACCGCCTCCGCCGTCGTCTCGAAGATCCTGGCGTTGTCGATGACGAGGTCGGCACCGGAGGCCGCGGCATTGGCCTTCGGGTTCGGCCAGCCGTCGCGCGGCTTGACGATCCTGAGATCGGTCAGCCCGCAATTCAGCATCGCGCGCGCGCAGGCGCCGATGTTCTCGCCGAGCTGCGGCTGCACCAGGATGACGGCCGGGCCGCCAAGGATCGATTCACGGGTGGGGTTCTGGCCGGAGGTCATGGGGACGATAACAATCGGACGATGGTGGTGGAACGTGGAACGGCGGTGATTGGCGCGGAGACGGTTGGACGCCCGCCTATTCCTGCTGCTCCGCCGGCTCCGCCTCGGCCTTCACCGGGCCACCGTCGATGGCGGTCAGGCGCGCCTTGAGGTCGGAGACGTCGGCGAACAGGCGCTTCAGGCGGGCGAGGCCCTTGTACTGCTCGAAGGCGCGGGCGCGGGGCACGGCGGGATAGCCCATCCACACCGACTTTGGCGGGATGTTCATGCCGACCCCGGAATTGGCGGCCACCACCGCGTCGCTGCCGATCTTGATGTGGTCGGCGACGCCGACCTTGCCGGCCAGCACCACGCGGTCGCCGATCACCGTGCTGCCGGCGATGCCGACATGGCCGCACAGCATGCAGTTGGTGCCGACCTGGACGTTGTGGCCGATCTGGACGAGGTTGTCGATCTTGGTGCCGTTGCCGATGACGGTGGCCGTCACCGTGCCGCGGTCGATGGTGGCGCCGGCCCCGACCTCGACATCGTCGCCCATGATCACGGTGCCAATGGAGTTCACCCTGCGGATCAGCACGTTGGTGCCGACGACGCGGCCGGTGGTCTTGGCCGATTCGACGCTGCCCGGCTCCGGCGTGACGAAGCTGAAGCCGTCATTGCCGATGGCGGCGTTGGGATGGACGATGCAGCGGGCGCCCATCTCCACCCGCTCGCCGATGCGGGCGCCGGGGTGCAGCAGGCAGCCCTCGCCGATCACCGCGTCGGCGCCGACCGTGACATGCGGCAGGATGACGACCCCGGCACCGATGCGGGCGCGCGGACCGACATAGGCGAAGGGGGCGATGGAGGCGTCGGGCGCCACCACGGCGTCGGGCGCGACATAGGCCTGCGGCGACACCCCCGGTTCGGCATGGACCGGCTTTTCGAACAGGTCGAGCATCCCGGCCATGGCATAGCGCGGCCGCTTCACCACGATGCGTCCCTGGACAGTATCCGGCACCTCGACCCCTTCGGCGACCACGGCGGCGACCGCCTTGCTGCCGGGCAGCAGGGCCAGCAGATCCTTGTCCATCGCCAGCGCCAGATCCTCCGGCCCCTCCGCTTCCGACGGATGGACGGCGCGGCGGATCGTCAGCGAGCCGTCGCCTTCGACCGCGGCACCCAGCGCTTCGGCGATCTCGGCCAAGGTACGGGGGGGCAGGGTACGGGGGGCCTGGGTCGTGGCCTGGGTCATGGCCTGGGTCATGGAACGCACCGGTGTCAGGGTCTTGCACGGGGGCGGACCCTAACACGGGCGTCCGGCGGATGGCGAGGTGTCAGAACGCGGTACCGGGCTGCGCGCCCGCCTGCCCGTTCGCCGCCTGCCCGTTCGCCGCTTGGCCGTTCGCTGCCTCCGGCCGCAGCCAGCCCTTCACCCGCGCCTTCATCCGCCGCAGCAGCGGTTGGCGCGCCTGGACCGCATAGTATTTGCGCACCGTCTCCAGGATCTCCCAGGTGCCGGTGAAGCCCATCGGCAGCACCAGCGCGTCGCCCGCCTTGTATTCGCGGGGGACTCCGCCTTCCGGCGTGATGATGACCCGGCCGGACAGCAGCAGGCAGAACTCGTGGTACGGCCAGTCCTTCATCGCGACGAGGCCCGGCGTGCACTGCCACACCCCCGACCGGAAGCGGCCATAGTCGCCTTCGAAGATGTTGCGGTGAATCTCCAGCGGCTGGCCGGACAGGATGGCGCCGAAGACCGCCGGCTTGCCGACCTCGTCGTCGGCGATGCGGTGACTGTCGATCGGAACGGGGGTGTGGTCCGGCATCGGCTCTCCCGGTTGGAGGTTGGAGGGTCGGCGCGCGCAGGGCCAAAGGCCCTTTGGCGCCCCTGCGCAACACCCCGCCCCGCCGAAGGTTCCGGATGGGGCGAAAAAAATCAGCCGCCCAGATTGACGATCTCGACCCGCCGGTTGGCCGCCGCCTTCGGCTGGTCGGGCAGCAGCAGTTCGCGAGCGCCCATGCCCGACGCCTCCAGCCGGTCGGCAGGGATGTGATGGTGCGAGACCAGGTAATCGACCACCGCCGCCGCCCGTCGTTTGGACAAAGCGAGGTTGGCCGCGTCGCCGCCGACGGCGTCGGTATGGCCGACGATGCGGAAGCGGGTGGTGCCGGCCGCCGTCATCACCGCCGCCACCTTGTCCAGGGTCGTCCGCGATTCCGGCCGGATGACGGCGGAGTTGAAGTCGAACTCCACCCGGAAGGCGGCGCGCAGTTCCGCCGACGGCAGGACGGCAGGACCGGGCAGCGGCGGCACCGTCACCGGCCCCGGACGCTCTGCCGAAGGAGCCGGCGGCGGCGGGGCCGCCGGCCGCTGCATCGCCACCGGCGGACAGTTCGGCCCGGTGGTGCCGAGAAGCGCCGCCTCGATCTCGCACTCGCTGGGGTTCGGCCCCATCGGCTGGGCCGGGCTGGGCAACCCCTGGGCAAGGCCGGCGACGGGGGGCGGCAGCCAGACGCAAGCGCCGAGCGTCAGGACCAGCCGCATGACCGCAATGCGGCTTGGCCGCATGGCCGCAAAGCGGCTTGGCCGCATGACCGCAATGCGGCTTGGCCGCATGGCCGCATTGTTCGGACCGCGGACGGTCGCTTCAAATTGCGCGTGGAACAGTCCTGCGTGCATCTGTACGATCCCGGTCCGTATCTTTCGTATAGGGCGCTTGGGAGGAAACAAGCATGAAATCGCTGAAGGCTCTGCTCGCCGGCATCGCGCTGGCCGCGCTGACGGTTCCGGCCATCGTCGCCGGCGCGGCGAACGCTGCCGACTACAAGGCGGAGTACAAGCTTTCGACCGTTCTGGGCAAGCCCTTCCCCTGGGGTGTCGGCGGCGACCGCTGGGCCGAGCTGGTCAAGGAGAAGACCGGCGGCCGCATCAACATCAAGATGTATCCCGGCACCTCGCTGGTGAACGGCGACCAGACCAAGGAATTCACCGCGCTCCGGCAGGGCACCATCGACATGGCGGTCGGCTCCACCATCAACTGGTCGCCGCAGGTGAAGGAGCTGAACCTCTTCTCCCTGCCCTTCCTGATGCCCGACCATAAGGCGCTCGACGCCCTGACCCAGGGCGAGGTGGGAAAGAAGCTGTTCGACCTGCTCGGCACCAAGGACGTGGTGCCGCTGGCCTGGGGCGAGAACGGCTTCCGCGAGATCTCCAACTCCAAGCACCCGATCCGCAAGCCGGCCGACCTGAAGGGGCTGAAGATCCGCGTCGTCGGCTCGCCGCTCTACCTCGACACCTTCACCGCGCTCGGCGCCAACCCGACGCAGATGAGCTGGGCCGACGCGCAGCCGGCACTGTCCACCGGCGCCGTCGACGGGCAGGAGAACCCGCTGGCGATCTTCGTCGCCGCCAAGCTTGCCACGCTGGGCCAGAAGAACCTGACCCTGTGGGGCTATGTCGCCGACCCGCTGATCTTCGTCGTCAACAAGGAGGTGTGGGCGAGCTGGTCGAAGGAGGACCAGGAGGCGGTGCGCGCCGCCGCCGTCCAGGCCGCGACGGAAGAGGTCGCCATCTCCCGCAAGGGCATCACCGCCGAGGACGACAGCCTGCTGAAGGACATCACCGCCCAGGGCGTCGAGGTGGTGCGCCTGACGCCGGAGGAGCAGAAGGCCTTCCAGACCGCCACCCAGCCGGTCTTCGAGAAGTGGACCAAGCAGATCGGTCCCGATCTGGTGAAGGCGGCCCAGACCGCCATCGCCGCCGGGAAATGACCCGTTATTCGCTTGTCGGCCATTCACCTGTTGGCTGTTCGCTTGCCTGACGAAGAACGGCGTCCTCCGGGGCGCCGTTTTTTTGAGTCTATGAGACACTTGCTTGTGATGCGTGCCTGGACGGTTTGCGCTACAACTGTCCGGCCCTGCCGGCCCGTCGCGGGTTCGGCGTCGAAGGGTTGCGCAACCGGGTTGCGGAGCGGACGCGTATGACGTCGGAGATGCTGCTGGCGCTGTTCTGCATCGGCGCCACTTTTCTGTTTCTGGGCATCCGCCGCGCGCTCATTCTGCGGGCCGACCAGGAGATCCGCCGCTGCGGCGCCACCCTGATCGCCGAGCGCGACGCGCTGGAGGCCCAGGCCAACGAGTTGGAGGCGATGCAGGCCGAGATCGAGGCGACGAAGGCCAAGCTGGTCGAGCTGTCGACGGAAAAGCTGGTCCTCGACCGCCGTGGCGGCAAGCGCGCCGCCGCCGGCCGCCGCTTCATCCACGAGATCGGCAGGCCGGAACCGGGACGCAGTTATTTCGTCTTCCGGCTGGCGATTGCTCCCGGCTTCACCGGCCACCCTGACGCCAAGGCGGTGGTCCACCCCGCCATCTGGCGCTTCGGGAACGAGGCGCAGGTCTGGGCCGGAGATTTCGCCGCCGCCCAGATGCTGACCCGCAACATCTTCCACGAGGGCGTCGGCGTCACCGTCTCCAGCGAGGATGCGCAGGAAGAGGCCGTGGCCGGAGCGGTCGCGCCATGAACGTCGTCTGGGTGCTGGGGGCCGTCACCAGCCTGGGCATCGGCATGCTCGCAGAACGGATCCTCGGTATCCGCGCCCGCCGCCAGTCGGAGAAGCTGACCGCGCTGAAGGAGCGTCTGAACGTCTACGCCAACTACGCCAAGCTCGCCGCTGTCCGCCGGGTGGAAGCGGAGGAGACGCTGGCCGCCCTGCACCGCGAGATGGCGGAGGTGGAAGGCGAGATCCAGTCGCTGCAATCGGCGGCGACCGACGATACCGCATTGGCGCCGATGGAGTTCCACTGCGTTGATCGCGTCGCCCGCTCCAGCGGCCCGCTGTGGTATGTCGCGGTGGAGGCGCTCGACGCCACAGCCCCCTGGTCGGGCATCCGCACCTACGCCGTCGCCGCGGAAAGCGCGCAAGAGGCGCGCAAGCGGATCGTCGAACGCCATCCCTCCCCTACCGCCTTCACCATCTCCCCCGCCGCCCCGCTGGTACTGCCGGAACGTTGAGGCCGCTCGAAGCCTTGCGCCCGACATGACGAAGGCCCCGGCATGGGGAACCGGGGCCTTCGTCATGTCGGGCAGGAAAGAGGCGCTCCGACCGGAGCGCCCCTTTCCCGTCAACCCCGATCACGCATTGTTCATGCGGTTGTCGATCAGGTCGGTCACCACGCCGGGATCGGCGAGCGTCGAGGTGTCGCCCAGGCTGTCATGCTCGTTCGCGGCGATCTTGCGCAGGATGCGGCGCATGATCTTGCCGGACCGGGTCTTCGGCAGGCCCGGCGCCCACTGGATCAGGTCGGGCGAGGCGATCGGACCGATCTCCTTGCGGACCCAGGCGACCAGTTCCTTGCGCAGTTCCTCCGTCGGGTTTTCGCCGGCGTTCAGCGTGACGTAGGCGTAGATGCCCTGGCCCTTCAGGTCGTGCGGATAGCCGACGACCGCGGCCTCGGCGACCTTCGGGTGGGCGACCAGCGCGCTTTCGACCTCGGCGGTGCCCATGCGGTGGCCGGACACGTTGATGACGTCGTCGACGCGGCCGGTGATCCAGTAATAACCGTCGGCGTCGCGGCGGCAGCCGTCACCGGTGAAGTACTTGCCCGGGAAGGTCGAGAAGTAGGTCTGGACGAAGCGCTCGTGGTCGCCATAGACCGTGCGCATCATGCCGGGCCAGGCGTCGGCGATGCAGAGGTTGCCCTCGGTCTCGCCATCGAGGATCTGGCCCTCGTTGTCGACCACGACGGGCTGGACGCCGAAGAAGGGCTTGGTCGCCGAGCCCGGCTTCTGGCCGATGGCGCCGACCAGCGGGGTGATCAGGATGCCGCCGGTCTCCGTCTGCCACCAGGTGTCGACGATCGGGCAGCGGGCGTCGCCCACCACATTGTAGTACCACAGCCACGCTTCCGGATTGATCGGCTCGCCGACCGAACCCAGGACGCGCAGGGATGCGCGCGAGGTCTTCTTCACCGGGCCTTCGCCCTCGCGCATCAGCGAACGGATGGCGGTGGGGGCGGTGTAGAAGATGTTGACCTTGTGCTTGTCGATGACCTGCCAGAAGCGCGAGACGTCCGGGTAGGTCGGGATGCCTTCGAACATCAGCGTGGTGGCGCCGTTGGCGAGCGGGCCGTAGACGATGTAGCTGTGGCCGGTGACCCAGCCCACGTCGGCCGTGCACCAGTAGACTTCGCCGTCCTTGTAGTCGAAGACATACTGGTGGGTCATCGACGCATAGACGAGATAGCCGCCGGTGGTGTGCAGCACGCCCTTCGGCTTGCCGGTCGAGCCGGAGGTGTAGAGGATGAACAGCGGATCCTCGGCGCTCATCTCCTCCGGCGGGCAGTCGGCGGAGACGCTCTCCATCTCCTCGTGGTACCAGAGGTCGCGGCCTTCGGTCCAGGCGACGTCGCCGCCGGTGTGCTTGACCACCAGCACATGGCGGACCATCGGCGCGCCGGCCACCGCCTTGTCGGCGTTGGCCTTCAGCGCCACCTTGCGGCCGCCGCGCAGGCCCTCGTCGGAGGTGATGACGAAATGGCTGTCGCAGTCGACGATGCGGTCCTTCAGGCTGTCGGGCGAGAAGCCGCCGAAGACGATGGAATGGATGGCGCCGATGCGGGTGCAGGCCAGCATCGCATAGGCGGCCTCCGGGATCATCGGCAGGTAGATGGTGACGCGGTCGCCCTTCCTGACGCCGTTCTTCTTCAGCACGTTGGCCAGCCGGCTGACCTTCTCGTGCAATTCCCTGTAGGTGATGGCCTTGGAAACGCCGGGGTCGTCGCCTTCGAACAGGATGGCGGTCTGGTCGCCGCGGGTCGCCAGATGACGGTCGATGCAGTTGGCCGACACGTTCAGCGTGCCGTCGTGGAACCAGCGGATATGGACGTCGTCGTTGAAGTTGACGTCCTTCACCTTGCTGTAGGGCTTGATCCAGTCGAGCCGCTTGCCCTGCTCGCCCCAGAAGCCCTCGGGGTCCTTGACCGACTGCTCGTACATGCGGGCATAGGCTTCCGCATCCACATGGGCGGCCGCCGCGATCTCGGGCTTCACCGGAAAGAAGCTGTTGTCGGTCATGAGTGCGATTCCCCCGTGGTGCTTCCGGTCTTGTATTGGCCGGAAGATGATTGGAGGGCGGCGGGCCGCCGCCCGGAATTGAGCGGCATTATCCACACAAGTTGCGGGACGAACAAGCAGATCGGCCCCCGCAGGCCCCCCGACCAAAGGAGGATTGTGCCGCTGATTTTGCGGCGCGAAACTGTTTCTTCCCCAAGCATACCAAGGGACTTATGATCCGGCGCCGGCCAAGCCCGGAGCGCGGTGAGCCAGTGCCGCGACCATCGGCCGCGCTGCGGCGCAGCATGCCGGATGTCCATCCTGTAACGAACGACCCTCCGCTTAACCCGACCTTAACCGGCTGGCAGCTATAGAGTTGCTGCATTACGGTAACGATCATCGGCGGCAAGGATCGCAATGCCCAGCACCACCAACGCGAACGATCTTCCGGAAACCGGCGACCGCGACAGCCGCCTCGCCGGACTGGCCGACCGCACAAGCCTGATGGCCCTCGACGCCACGCTGCGCATGCTGGGCGGCCCCCTCAATGCCCACTCCGCCGCCGGCATGGCGGACATCGCCCGGCGCATGATGCAGGCGACCAACGACTTCCACGCGGCCATGCAGGAAGCCGCCGAGTAACGGCTTTTCCGAGTTAGGTAAAAAGTATAGCGGCCAAAGACTATGAGGGTTGCCTCACCTGCCCCTTGCACCCAATGGAAGAGGTCAGGTGAGGAGGAGTCAGCTTCTCAAGCCGGCACGCCCACCCCTGCCAGATCGCACACCCGCGCCCATTCGTCCTCGCTGACCGGGCAGACGGACAGCCGCGACTGGCGGACCAGCGCCATCGACTGCAACTGCGGATCGGCCTTGATCTGCTTCAGCGTGACGGGGGTCTTCACCGGCATCACCGGGGCCACGTCGACCATGCCGAAGCGGCCGGCCTCGTCGCTCGGATCCGGGTAATAGGTGCGGACGATCTCGACGATGCCGACGATCTCCAACCCCTCGTTGGAGTGGTAGAAGAAGGCGCGGTCGCCCACCTCCATCGCCTTCAGATTGTTGGACGCCTGGTAATTGCGCACCCCATCCCAATGGGTCCGGCCATCGGCGACCATGCGGTCCCAGGAATATTTGAAGGGCTCGGACTTCACCAGCCAATAGGCCATCGCCGGAACTCTCCCGCTCAAGCCTTGGGGTAGACGCGGCGCCAGGGCCGGATCGTCACGCTGTCGAACAGGCCGGCCTTGGCATAGGGGTCTCCGGCGGCGAATTCCTGTGCCGCGGCGGCATCCGCGCATTCGACGATCAGCAGGCTGCCGACCATGCCGCCCTGGTCGTCCGACAGCAGCGGACCGGCGGCGAAGAGGCGGTCGGCGTTGGCCTCGAGATAGGCCAGATGCTCGGCGCGGTTGGCGGTGCGGACGTCGGCGGCACCGGCCTTGTCGACGCAATGGAACATGAACAGCATGCGGTTCGCTCCTTGGATAGGGTGGAGCGGGAGCCTAGCGCAGGGGACGGCGGCGGGAAAGCACCGGCTGACGTTTACCGTTCATGCCATTGCGCGCGGACGGCGGGGCTGCGCCCTGCCGCTCCCCTTCCCGCCCTTGCAGGCCGAATAGCCGCCGGGGGCGATGCGGCCCAGGCTGATGCCGGTGCGCTCGATCTCGCCGAAGCCGCGCAACCCCATCTCCAGCGCCGCGGCCAGCGCGATGCGGCCGCAGGCCTCGGCATCGCTGCCGGCATGGTGGTGATCCAGCGCGATGCCCAGGAAGTCGGCCAGATGGTTCAGCCGGTGCCCGGTCAGCGCCGGCCAGGCGCGCCGCGCCATCACCACGGTGCAGAGATAGTCGCAGGCCGGCCAGTCCAGCCCATAGTCGCTCAGGGTATGGCGCAGCACGCTGATGTCGAAGGCGGCGTTGTGGGCCAGGATCAGCCGGCCCTGCACCCGCTCGCGCAAGCCCGCCCACACCTCCGGGAATTCGGGGGCGCCGGTCACGTCCTCTTCCCGGATGCCATGGATGGCGCTGTTGAAGGAGTTGAAACGCAGCTCGCGCGGGCGGATCAGATGCTCCTCCGTCGCTGTCACGCGGCCGTTTTCGATCCAGGCGACGCCGATGGAGCAGGCGCTGGTGCGGGTCTCGTTGGCGGTCTCGAAATCGATGGCGACGGCGTGGCCGGAAATGACGGTCATTGAGGTCCGATTTACTGGCAGATTAATCCACTGCAAGGTCAAAGGCGGAGAAGGCCGGCGAGATCCTCGGGCAGCGCGTCTTCCGCCGCCAGAATCCGCAGCTTCAGCAAGCTGGCGACCGCCATCGCGTCGGTGATGGCGCCGGCCAGAACCATGTCGATCACTTCGGCGAAGGGCACGCGGCGCACCGCCAGAACCTCGGTCTCGTCGGGGGCGGACTCGCCCTGTTCCAGGCCCCAGGCGACGAAGGTGTGGGCGACCTCGTCGGTGATGCAGTTGGACAGGTGCAGCGTCATCAGCGGCATCCAGCGCCGGGCCGTCAGGCCGGTCTCCTCGCGCAGTTCGCGCGCGGCGGATTCCTGCGGCTCGACGCCCTTGCGGCCGCCGCCTTCGGGGATTTCCCAGCTGTATTGCTTCAACGGAAAGCGGTACTGGCCGACCAGCGTCACCGAGCCGTCGTCATGGATCGGCACCACGCCGGTGGCGAGGCTGCGGGGATGGACGACGCCGTAGATGCCCGGGGCGCCCTTCGGGGTCAGAACCTTGTGTTCGACCACCTCCATCCAGGCGTTCTCGTACTTCATCGTGCTGGTCAGCACGGTCCAGGGATTGCCGGTGGGATCACCGGATTCGATCGGCACGCGAAGTCCCTCCGTCGGTTGCGACCGGAGTATAGGGAGGCGGCCCGCCAGCCGCAATGCCCGCACCAGACGGGAACACAGACAAAAGCCGGTAAAATTTTCCGACAATTGGCGAAAACGAAGTCGAAATCGTTAAATAATGGTTTCTTGACAGATAAATCGGCCACCCCTACTTCTAAATCGCGACGCCGGATGTCGATGTCATGCCCCAAGTGGGCAGGCCGGTGTTCCGCCCATTGACCTGGCCCATTGACCTGGAAAGGGCAGATGCGTGGTTCCGCAGATCAGTCCGCAGGATTTGGAGCGGTGGCGTAACCCCGACTGGCGCATCCGTCTGGCCGCCTGGTGGGAGGGCTACGACCTCTCCCGCCTGCCCCGCGCCCCGAACCGGTCTGCCCTGCGTAACCTGGACGGTCGCCGCCGGCCCGGTGCGGTGGATGCCGTCGGCACCGCTTCCCTCCCGCCGGCTCCGGCGGGGGGCGCCGTCCCCGACCTAGCCGCGGCCACCGGCAATCCCGAACTGGACCGGCTGGCCTTGATGCAGCTCGACCGGCATGGCGAACCCGTCTGGTCGCCGGCGCGCAGCGAGGGCGCGCAGCTTCTGTGGGGCCAGGACATGACCGGGCCGGAGGAGGCGGCGTGGATGGTCGACTCCGTCCGTTCCTTCGGGCTGAACCCGGCCAAGAGCGTGCTTGACCTGTCGGCCGGCCTCGGCGGCACCGCCCGCGCGCTGGTGGAGAGCTGCGACACCTGGGTGACCGGTCTGGAGCCATCGCCGCTGCTGGCGAAGCTGGCAATGGACCGGTCGAAGGCGCTCGGCCTGTCGAAGAAGGCTCCGGTCGCCCACTACGACCCGGAGCATTTCAACCAGGCCGGCAGCTTCGACCTCGTGATGGCCGACCGCGTTCTCCACCGGGTGCGTGACAAGGATCTGTTCCTCGACCGCGTCGGCGACTGCGTGAAGCCGAAGGGTGGCGTCGCGCTGTTCGATTACGTGATCGACGGCACTCCCGGCTCCTGGGACAGCTGGAACGCCTGGCGGGAGGAGGAGCCGATGGATGTCTTTCCCTGGACCGCTACCCGCATGGCCGACGAACTGACCCAGCGCAACCTCGACCTCCGCATTTCGGAGGATCTGACCCAGCTTCACCGCCGCCACATCATCGACCGCGTACGCAAGCTGGCCGACACGCTGACGAATGCCGCTCCGCCGCCGGCACCGGTGCTGGCGGCGCTGAAGCGGGAACTGGCGCTGTGGTGGGCGCGGCTGCGGGTTCTGGGCAGCGGCCTGCGCTTCGTCCGCTACGTGGCGATGAAGCCGGCGTGATGCACGCCCAATGTTCATATGAGTAAAGAAAGAACCTCCGGAGACGTCATAGGATGATCGAGGGAAACGGACCGCCGCCGCCCGCAAGGGAGGTTGCGGCACCGCCCTCCATACCCATGCCTATGCTCGCGCTTTCTTGATGCCATGCGTTTGATCTGCCGGGGCCTCGCCCTACATCTTGCCTGCATGACGTGCGGGCGCCGCTGCGGCCGCCCCAGTCTTTTGGGGGATCCATCAGGTCATTTGACCGATCGTCCTGCGGAGCGTCATCACCTGGACCGTAACCGAAGCACTCTTCCAAGCGCCGACCAAGGCGCACGCCCGACCCAAAGGCCCCAATTCAAGAACCAAGGAGGCTTCCCGTGACCACCTTCACCGGTCAGGACTCGCTCAAGACCCGCCGCTCGCTCAGCGCGGGCGGCAAGAGCTACGACTATTTCAGCCTGAAGGCCGCCGAGGCGGCTGGTCTCGGCGATCTGTCGCGGCTGCCGTTCTCGATGAAGGTGCTGCTGGAGAACCTGCTGCGCTTCGAGGACGGGCGCACCGTCTCCGTCGACGACGTGAAGGCGGTGGCCCAATGGCTGGTCGACAAGCGGTCCGACCGTGAAATCGCCTATCGCCCGGCGCGCGTGCTGATGCAGGACTTCACCGGCGTGCCGGCGGTCTGCGATCTGGCGGCGATGCGCGAGGCGATGGCGTCGCTGGGCGGCGACCCGACGAAGATCAACCCGCTGGTGCCGGTCGACCTCGTCATCGACCACTCGGTGATGGTCGATTACTTCGGCGGCAACGACGCCTTCCAGAAGAACGTCGATCTGGAGTTCGAGCGCAACCTGGAACGCTACGCCTTCCTGCGCTGGGGCCAGAAGGCCTTCGACAATTTCCGCGTGGTGCCGCCGGGCACCGGCATCTGCCATCAGGTCAACACCGAATACCTGTCCCAGGTCGTGTGGACCGACAACGACCCGTCGGGCAAGCCGGTGGCCTATCCCGACACGCTGGTCGGCACCGACAGCCACACCACCATGGTCAACGGCCTGTCCGTCCTGGGCTGGGGCGTCGGCGGCATCGAGGCGGAGGCGGCGATGCTGGGCCAGCCGATCTCCATGCTGATCCCCGAGGTCGTCGGCTTCAAGCTGACCGGCCGGCTGAAGGAAGGCACCACCGCCACCGATCTGGTGCTGACCGTCACCCAGATGCTGCGCCAGAAGGGCGTGGTCGGCAAGTTCGTCGAGTTCTTCGGGCCGGGCCTGGACAGCATGACCCTGCCCGACCGCGCCACGATCGGCAACATGGCTCCTGAATACGGCGCCACCTGCGGCATCTTCCCGATCGATGCCGAGACCATCCGCTACCTGACCTTCACCGGCCGCGATCCCGACCGCGTGGCGCTGGTCGAAGCCTATGCCAGGGCCCAGGGCATGTGGCGGGAGCCGGGCAGCCCCGACCCGGTCTTCACCGACGTGCTGGAACTGGACATGGGCACGGTGGAGCCGTCGCTGGCCGGACCGAAGCGCCCGCAGGACCGTGTGCCGCTGTCGGGCGTCGCCCAGGGCTTCGCCAAGGACATGACCGACGCTTACAAGGCCGACGATCCCAAGAAGGCGGTCGCGGTGAAGGGCGCCGACTACAGCCTGGAACAGGGCGCCGTCGTCATCGCCGCCATCACCTCCTGCACCAACACCTCCAACCCGGCGGTGCTGGTCGCCGCCGGCCTCCTGGCCAAGAAGGCGGTGGAAAAGGGGCTGAAGCAGAAGCCGTGGGTCAAGACCTCGCTGGCGCCGGGCAGCCAAGTGGTCACCGACTATCTCGCCAAGGCCGGGCTTCAGCCCTATCTGGACCGCATCGGCTTCAACATCGTCGGCTATGGCTGCACCACCTGCATCGGCAATTCCGGCCCGCTGCCCGACGCCATCGCCGCGGCGGTGGAGGAGGGCAACCTCGTCGTCGGCGCCGTGCTGTCGGGCAACCGCAACTTCGAGGGCCGCGTCAACCCGCACACCCGCGCCAATTATCTGGCCTCGCCGCCGCTGTGCGTCGCCTACGCGCTGGCCGGCAACCTGAACATCGACCTGACCACCGATCCCCTCGGCACCGGCACCGACGGCCAGCCGGTCTATCTGAAGGACGTCTGGCCGAGCAACCGCGAGGTGCAGGACGCCATCGACGCCTCGCTGACCGCCGAGATGTTCCGCAGCCGCTATTCCGACGTCTTCAAGGGGCCGGAGCAGTGGCAGGCCATCGCCACGGCGGAGGGCCAGACCTACCAGTGGCAGGACGGCTCCACCTATGTGAAGCTGCCGCCCTTCTTCAGCGGCCTGACCAGGACGCCGGACCCGGTGTCGGACGTGCGCGGCGCGCGGGCGCTGGCGGTGCTGGGCGATTCCATCACCACCGACCACATCTCCCCCGCCGGCTCGATCAAGAGGACCAGCCCGGCCGGCGAGTATCTGCTGAGCTATCAGGTACGTCCGCAGGACTTCAACAGCTACGGCGCCCGCCGCGGCAACCATGAAGTCATGATGCGCGGCACCTTCGCCAACATCCGCATCCGCAACGAGCTGATCCCCGGCGTCGAAGGCGGCGAGACCAAGCATTACCCGTCGGGCGAGCGCCTGCCGATCTACACCGCCGCCATGCGCTACGCCGACGAAGGCGTGCCGCTGGTGGTGGTCGCCGGCAAGGAATACGGCACGGGGTCGAGCCGCGACTGGGCGGCGAAGGGCACGAAGCTGCTGGGCATCCGCGCGGTGATCGCCGAGAGCTTCGAGCGCATCCACCGCTCCAACCTCGTCGGGATGGGCATCCTGCCCCTGCAGTTCAAGAACGGCCTGACTCGCAACGACCTGAAGCTCGATGGGTCGGAGCGCTTCGACGTCGCCGGCATCGAACAGGACCTGCGCCCGCGCAAGGACGTCACCCTGACCCTGACCCGCGCCGACGGCAAGGTCGAGACCTATCCGCTGCTGCTGCGCATCGATACGCTGGACGAGGTGGAGTATTACCGCAACGGCGGCGTGCTGAACTTCGTCCTGCGGAACCTGGCCAAGTAAGGTTGCCGGAATTCGGTTAAGGAAAGGGCCGCTTCCCATCGGGAAGCGGCCCTTTTTCCTGGGCGGCAAGTGGATCGATGCGGGGAGCGCCTCACGCCGCTCCGGCGCTCGCCATCATGCGGCGAAGCTCGTTGGGGAAGACCGGCTTGTGCATGATGCGGAAGCCGCGGCGTTCGGCCTCCTCCTGGCGTTCGGGGTTGGTGTCGCCGGTCAGGATGATGCCGGGCACGCTCTGGCCCAGCATGGTCTGGACAGCGCTCACCGCCTCCGGACCGGTGCGCCCCTGCTGGAGCTGGTAGTCGGCCAGCACGATCTGCGGGCAGCGGCCGTCGGCGCGCAGCCGTTCCAGCGCCTGATCGCCCGACTTGGCGGTCAGCACGTCATAGCCCCAGCCCTCCAGGATCGCCTTGAGGCCGAGCAGGATGATCGCCTCGTCGTCGATCACCAGCACCATGCCCTTGTCGGAGCCGGCGCCCTGGGCCGCAACGGCGGGAGCGGCCACGACCGTTTTCGTATCCCCATTCCCGTTGCCACCCCCATTGCGGCCCCCGCCGAAGGCATTGGCGATGGCGCTGATCGCCCGCCCCCGGTCGTTGGCAGCGGCGTTGGCGGCATCGTTGGCGATCGAGCGGCGCGCCAGAGTGGCCGCCGCTGCGGCGGTGCCGCTGGCTGGACGCGAGGGGCCGAGAATTACCCGCGGCAGTTCCACCGCGAAGGCGGAACCCTTGCCTTCCCACGAGCGCACCGTCACCGGATGGCCGAGCAGGCGCGACAGGCGCTTGACGATGGCCAGCCCCAGCCCCAGCCCGCGCTCGCTACGCTCGCCCAGCTGGGTGAACTCCTCGAAGATGTCCTCCAGCCGGTCGGCGGGGATGCCGGCGCCGGTGTCCCACACCTCCACACGCATGCCCGACGGCGTCCGGCGGCAGCCCAGCAGCACCTTGCCTCTGGTGGTGTAGCGCAGCGCGTTCTCCACGAGGTTGCGCAGGATGCGCTCCAGATGGGCCGGATCGGTGCGGACCCAGGCGCGGGTCGGCACGGCGCGCAGCTCCAGCCCCTTC
Source organism: Azospirillum sp. 412522 (assembly GCF_019805165.1). Classification (GTDB taxonomy): domain Bacteria; phylum Pseudomonadota; class Alphaproteobacteria; order Azospirillales; family Azospirillaceae; genus Azospirillum. Next base: position 159,522 of record NZ_RWIJ01000001.1, on the reverse strand, counting down.
TGGGCTGCGCGCGGGCCGTATTCCGCGACCAGCCGGCCAAGCAGCTGGTTCAGCCGCACCTCGACCGGCGTGGCGACGATCTTGCCGGATTCCAGCCGCGACATGTCCAGCAGTCCGTCCAGCAGGCTCTTCAGCGTGTCCAGCCCCTGGCGGATGTTGTCGAGGATCGGCAGGGCCGAATGGCCCTGCAACCGGTCGCTCAGCGCCGCGGTGAAGAGATAGAGCGACTGCACCGGCTGGCGCAGGTCATGGCTGGCGGCGGCGAGGAACTTGGACTTGCCGTCGTTGGCCTGATCGGCCTCCTCCCGCGCGCGGTGCAGCTCGGCTTCGGCCTTCTTGCGGTCGGTGACCTCGACGGCGGCGCAGGTGACGCCCTCCACCCGGCCGGACGGGTCGTGCAGCGGATCGACGGTCAGGTCGAAGAAGCGGTCCTCGTCCTTGCGGCGGATGCGCACCTCCTCCCGCGCGCCGACGCCGCTGTCCATCACCCGCCGCTTCAGCGCCATCAGCTCTTCGGCATCCTCGCGCCGGTCGAACAGGTCGGCATCGGTGCGTCCGTTCAGCGCGTCGGAGGTGAAGCCGAGCCATTCCGAATGCGACCAGGTGTAGCGCAGCTCGCGGTCCTGGTTGAACACGACCACGCCGGAATTGCGCAGGCCGGTGCGCACCCGCTCCTCGGCGACGCGCAGCGCCTCCTCGGTGCGCTTGCGTTCGGTGATGTCGATGCCGGTCGCGATCAGGTGGGTGACATGACCGTCGGCGTCGACCATCGGCGTCAGGTTGACGTCGACCGTCATCTCCCGCGGCGCCGCATCCCTCCCGGCCGACACGCGCAGCCCGGCGTCGAAGCGGGAGGACCGCCCGCCCGCCCCCAGCGCCAGCGCCTGCCGCAGCCGCTCGCGCCCGGCATCGTCGAAGGACAGCCAGCAGATCTCGTCGAAGGGTCGCCCGACGATGCGCGCGGCGGGCAGCCCTGCGGCATCGGCGGCGGCGCGGTTGACCTGGGCGACCGCCCCGTCCGGCGTCAGCACGCCGACATAGGCCGGCAGCGCGTCCAGAACGGCGCGGATGTGGCCTTCGGACTGGCGCAACGCCGCTTCCCGCGCTTCCAGCCGCTCGGCCATCGTGTCGAAGGCATGGCCGAGCTGGCCGATCTCCGACGAGCGGTCGGACAGCTTGACGCGGGTGTCGGTCTTGCCCTCGCTCCAGTCGCGGGCGGCCGACACCAGAGCATCGACCGGACGGCGGATGAACAGGGTGCCGCCGATCCAGGCAGCGGCGGCAGCGACCAGGAAGCCCGACAGGGTCATCAGCAGCCCGTCGCGGGTGGCGCGGTCCACCGCCCCCATGGCGGCGCCACGATCGACGCCGACGCTGATGAACAGGTCGCGGATGCCGGTGGACGCCGGGGAATAGGCCAGGATGCGCGACACGCCGTCCAGTCCGGGCAGGACCGCCACCCCGGCCTCCCGCTCCGAAAGCAGCCCCAGATAGCTGTCCGGCAGCCGTTCGCCGGCATGGCCCTGGGTGTTCGGCAGCTTGACCAGGATGGTGCCGGAGCGGTCGGCGACGGTCAGGGCGGTGTTTTCCGGCATCGGACGCGCGGCGAAAACGGCGGACAGCCGCGGCACGTCCAGCGACAGGGCGACCACGCCGGCCCGCCGGCCGTTGGCGTCGGAATAAGGAACGCCGACCGGCAGCTCGCCGCCGGTGGCACCGGAGTTGGTGATCGTCCATTCGCCGACGGCGAAGCGCCCCTGCGACATCGCCCGGCGGAAATGCGGTTGCGCGGCCAGAGACGCGCCGACGCGCGACGGGTCGGCGCTGCACAGGATGCGTCCGTCGGCGTCGCTGATCGACAAGGTGCGGTAATCGGCGGAACGGGTGGACAGCCGCTCCAGGTAGCTCTGGCAATTGGCGATCTCGCCCTGGCGAAGGAAGGGCGCCTCGGTCACCGCCGTGACGATCAGGCGGGCGCTGTCGATGATGCGGGAATGCTCGCTTTCCACCTGACGCAACAGCCGTTCGGCCTGGCGCGTCACCTCGGCCTCGCGCTCCGCCCGTTGTTCGAGCACGCTGTAGACCTGGATGCCGATCGCCGGCAGGACCGCCAGCAGGACGAGGATGAAGAGGCGTGCCAGAAGGGTCATGGCGTAGACGAGGCTCCTCCGCGAAGCCGATCGGACGGGGCACCGGATGCGCCATCCTGCGGCATGCCTACCGCTACCGCACTTATGGTTAAGCGCCGGTTAATTTGGAAAACATCAGCCCGGCACGAACGAAAGAACATGAACGGAAGATGGTCGGCATCTCCCAAATTGTCGGCGAACACAGAGCATTTACATCAAAAACTCAAATATACTCCCATCGGGGTGCCATGATCGAAAGGAGTATGCCTCCGCGTCCCACTTGACTTTCGCGTATTGCGACGCTGCGCGACTTGCATCCGGACTGGTTTTCGCCCTTGTCTCCACCTCAGGGAACAGGGCACGGGGTGGGCTGTTGAAGCCTTGCAATGACCACACCCTTCCTTCTCCCCCCGCTCCGCACCACGTCCCAGGGCACGCCGCGCCGCGTGGGGGTGGAACTCGAGTTCGCCGATCTGGACGCGCCGTCGGCCGCCGCCTGCGTGCAGCGGTTGTTCGGCGGGACGGTCACCGTCGAGAATCCCCATCGATGTCTGGTGACGGACACCCGCCTCGGCGATTTCACGGTGGAGCTGGACATGCGCTCCGCCCACAAGGGCAAGGGGGGTACGGCGCTGCTGGACCCGCTGCGCCCGTTGTGGGGCAACATCGGCAGTCTGGTGATGCCCTTCGAGATCGCCGCGCCGCCGGTGACGGTGGACCGGATGCCGGAGCTGGAGGAGATGGTCGCCTGCCTGCGCGCGCTGGGCGCCGCCGGAACGGAGGCCAGCCCGCTGTTCGCGTTCGGCCTGCATTTCAACCCGGAGGTGGCGCGGACCGACGGCGACTACCTGCTGGACACGCTGAAGGCCTTCCTGCTGCTGGCCCCCTGGCTGCGGCGGGAGATCCGCGTCGATGTCACCCGGCGCCTGTCCGGCTTCATCGCCGCCTTCCCGACGCCCTATGCCGCCAAGGTGGTCGATCCGGCCTATCGCCCCGATCTCGGCGGGCTGATCGACGATTATCTGGCCGACAACCCCACGCGCAACCGCGAGCTGGACCTGTTCCCGCTGTTCGCCCACCTCGACCGCGACCGTCTGGCGAAGGCGATGGAGGACCCGCATGTCCGCCCGCGTCCGACCTTCCATTACCGGCTGCCCAACGCGCGGCTGAGCGATCCCGGCTGGTCGCTCGCCGCCGACTGGAACCGCTGGGTCGCGGTGGAGCGGCTGGCCGCCGACCGTGCCCTGCTGGACGGACTCGGCACCGATTACCGCCGGGCTGCCGAGGCGCGGCAACTGGACGGCTGGGCCGAGCGGATCGACGCGGTGCTCGCCGCCAATCCAGGGATTCAGGGGCCAGGGATTCAGGGGCCAGGGATTCAGGGGCCAGGGATTCAAGAGGTTGCCGACCGGGGCGACATCCCGGACGGCTCCGCCCGTCAGGCCGGCTGAGGGGGTTTTCCATGGCAGCCATCGTCGGCAGGTCCCGGCCGCTGGTCGGCATCACCGCCTCGATCCATGGCAGCCGCATCGCCGCCATGGCCAACCGGCTTGCCCTGTGGCGGGCCGGCGCGTCGTCGGTCCGCATCACCGCCGATGCGCCTTTTCCCATCGACCGGCTGGACGCGCTGGTCGTCGGCGGCGGCGACGACATCGACGCCTCGCTCTACGGCGAGTCCGCCCGTCCGCAGATCCGCATCGATCCGGAACGCGACCGGCTGGAAATGCGGGCGCTGGATTGCGCCGCGAAGATCGCGCTGCCGGTGCTGGGCATCTGCCGCGGGTCGCAGATGCTCAACGTCCACCGCGGCGGCTCGCTCCACATCGACATCCACGAGGTGTACGAGGAGGCGCCGCACATGCGCACCGTGCTGCCGCGCAAGCGCATCTGGATCGAACCCGACAGCCGGCTCTACCGCATCCTCGGCATCGCCGAATGCCGGGTGAATGCTCTGCACCACCAGTCGGTGGACCGGGTCGGCGACGGCCTGCGCGTCGTCGCCCGCGAACGGGCCGGCGTGGTCCAGGGCATCGAGGCGCCGAACGAGCCCTTCATGATCGGCGTGCAGTGGCATCCCGAATATCTGGTCGCCGACAGCCGGCAGCAGGCCCTGTTCCGCCGTCTGGTCGCCACCGCCGCCGGCACCGCCCCGCTCGACGAGTTCGTGGAGGCGCCGTCGCGCCGCTCGGCCCGCGCACCCGGCTGACGGCCGGAGGACAGTCACGCCCTGTCGCCCTTTCCCGCTTCCATCGGCCCTGCTTCCCGGCCGTTCGCCGCCGCTGAAACAGCGCTTGGAGCGCCCCCGAAAACGACGCGGGCGCCGCCGGAGGGATGGCTCCGGGGCGCCCGCGGTGATTCCGCTGCAGGCCGGTTACTGGCTGCCGCCGTTGTCCGGACCGCAGTTCGGGGTGCCCGGCGGGCAGTGGGTGCCGGTGGCGGTCTGGTTGTCGCGCGGAACGTTGCTGCCGGTGTTGTTGCCCATGCCCGACGGCGCGGTGGTCACGCCCGGGACCGGCGAAACCGAGGACCCCGACATGTTGCTGTCGTAGGTGCCGCTCGAGCCGGAGGTGCCCTGCGTCTGGGCCGGACCACCAGTCGTGGAGCCGCCCGACGGCGAGGTCGTGGCGCCCGGCGGGGTGTGGACGATGCCGTCCGGTCCGACGTTGGTGGTGCTGCTCGGGGCGGTGGTGTACGCGCCGCTGCCCTTGAGGGCTCCGGGGTTGGCTTGCTGAGCGGTCTGGGCCATGGCCGGAGCGGCCATCAGAAGAACTGCCGAAACAGTACCGATCATCAGGTTACGCATCCTCGAACTCCTTCATGGTGGCAACGCCTCGCACTCGGGCGTCTTTGGAACGAAACGGAGGCCACGATTCGAGCCGTACGGCGACGTCCGTCCCGGGCCTCGCGTCTTTCATCGGTTTAAAACAGGGCAATCCGTTCATGGTTACGGTCGCCGTCGGCACTTTTTTTCGGAAATCGACGGCAAACCCGTATCCGTCCCGGCTCCTTCGGCGAGATCCCGACGCCCGGCCGGCGATTGGGGAACAACGCGCGCCCACGGGGGTTCAAGCCGCGAGGCGGACGGTCCGCGCAAGTCTCCCGGTCGGCTTCCGACAGGGCGTCCCCCATGCCCGCCACCGCCCATCATCCCGACATGGCCCCGATGAAGCCCGATTTCTCCGCGCGCTCCGCCGACATCGCCCAGGCCCGCAGCTCCCGGGCCGGCATCCAGGAACCGGTGGCCGGACCGGTGCTTCAACCCGGCCTGACCTGCTGGCGAACGGAGCGCGCCAAACGGGTGGCGGTCCTGATCGACGGCGCCGATTACTTCCTCGCCGCCCGCGCCGCCATGGAACGGGCGCGGCAGTCGATCCTTCTGGTCGGCTGGGACATCGACCCGCGCATGCGCCTCGACCCCGACAGCCCGGAGACGCTGGGCCGTTTCCTCGCCCGGCTGATGTGCGGGCGCCCCGGCCTGCATGTGCGGGCGCTGAAATGGGACATGCCCTTTCCCATCGCCCTCGACCATCCGCACGAACCGCTGGAACGCCTGGACCACGACACCGGCCCCCGGCTGAACGCCCGGCTGGACGGGGAGCTGCCGGTCGGCGCCGCCCAGCACCAGAAGCTGCTGGTGATCGACGATGCGCTGGCCTTCTGCGGCGGGATCGACTTCTCCTTCGACCGCTGGGATACCTCGGAGCATCGGGACGACGACCCGCGCCGCCTCTGTCCGAACGGCCGGCCCTACGCCCCGCGCCATGACGTGATGATGATGGTCGACGGCGACGCGGCCAGCGCCCTGTCCGAACTGGCGCGGGAGCGCTGGCGCTGCGCCACCGGAGAGACGCTGGAGCCCTGCCCGCCTCCCGATACCGACCGACCCGACCAGGATCCCTGGCCGGACTGTCCGCTGCCCGACTGCGCCCGCCCGGTCCTGACCGACGCGCGGATCGGCATCTCCCGCACCATGCCGGCGACCGGCGATCTTGCGGCGATCCGCGAGAGCGAGGCGCTGACCTTCGCCGCCATCGCTGCTGCGAAGCGAACCATCTATCTGGAAAACCAGTATTTCGCCTCCGCCCGCGTCGCCGCGGCGCTCGCCCGCCGTCTGGCCGAGCCCGACGGGCCGGAGGTGGTGCTGGTGGTGTCGATGGAAAGCCCGAGCTGGTTCGACCGCATGGCGATGGACACACCGCGCTCGGTGGCCCTGCGCCGCCTGCGCGAGGCCGACCGCTTCGGCCGGCTGCGCGCGATGACCCCGGTGACGGAGCAAGGCGGACGGGTAATCGTCCATTCCAAGGTGGTGGCGGTCGATGGCCGTCTGCTGCGCATCGGGTCGTCCAACCTGAACAACCGCTCGATGGGCTACGACAGCGAATGCGACCTCACCATCGAGGCGCCGCGGGAAGCCGGGCCGGAACGGGACCGGGCGGAGGCCGCCATCATGGGCGTGCGCAACCGCCTGCTGGCCGAGCATATGGGCATCGATCAGACCCGGCTGGAGATGGAGATCCAGGCGACCGGCAGCCTCGTCGGCGCCATTGGCCGGCTCTGCCGCCACTCCGGCCGCCGGCTGGCCGATCTGCCGGCAGTCGACCCCAGCCTGACGGAACAGGCCTTCGCCGCCCTGCGCATCGCCGACCCCGACGACCCGGAAGAGGCCTGGGCGCCGTGGAAGCGCCTGCCGCCGCGTCCCCGCTCGGCCCTGCGCGCCGCGGCCACGGCTCTGCTGACGGTCGGGCTGGCGGCGGGGGTGTGGAGCGCGATCCGGACGGAACGCGCGAAAGCCCGCCCCCCGCGCGATTGATCGTCGCGCGAAGGGCGGGCCCGATCCCGAAAGCCCCCCCTCCCGCAGGGGGAGAGGGGCCTTGCGCGGTGAAGACCTACCGGGTCTCCGCCACCCTGCCGTCGTCGGAGATGACGATCTCCACCCGACGGTTCTGCTGGCGGCCGGCGTCGTTGCTGTTGCTTGCCACCGGCTGCGCCTCGCCCATGCCCTGGGTGACGATGCGCGACGGCGAGACGCCGCGGGCGGTCAGGGCGTCGCGGACGGTGTTGGCGCGGGCTTCCGACAGGCGCAGGTTGGTGGTGTCGCTGCCGGTGTTGTCGGTGTGGCCCTCGATCCGGATGCTGCGGCCGGGCTGGGCCTGGAGGAACTGGGCGAGGCGGTCGATGCGCTCGTAGGCGCCGGGGGTCAGCTCCGCCCGGCCGGTGGCGAACAGGATGTCGCCCAGCGTCATGACCAGCCCGCGCTCGGTCCGCTGCGCCTGCAGGTCGCGCAGCTGCTGCTCCAGCTCGCTGTTGCGGGCCTGGAGGCGGTAGGTGTCGGCATTGGCGACGACGTTCTGGGCGCCCTTCACCCCGGCCGTCTCCTGGGCGATCTGCACCCGGCGGCTGACGATGTAGGCCTGATGATCGACCTCGGCGGCATCGGCGCCCTGGTCGCGCATCGCCTCGGCCCGGCGCAGCGCGGTCTCTGCGTCGCGCAGCTGCAGCGGGGCGTTGCCGGCGACCTGCGGGTTGGCGGCGGCGAGGCTGTAGTCCTGGCGCGCCTGGGTCAGGGCGGCGCTGTCGGTCGGCTGGGTGGCGCAACCGGCCAGCCCGAGGCCAAGCCCGGCCAGCACGAGGATCGTGCGGGGAGCGAACGCGGTCATTGACGCACCTCCGGATAGCTGTAGCCCCAGCTGTTTCCGTTGCTGGTTCCGTTGCCCGTACCGCTGATCGTGCCAAGAGAGCCGGCCGGCGCGGGCGGAACGGCAGGCGGCGCCCCATAGCTGGAGCCGCTGTAGCTGGAGCCGCTCAGATCGGCCGGCGGCGCGGTCAGGGTCGAGCCGCTGTAGACCGGCGACGCGTTGGGCACGGCCGCCGACTGCGGCTTGTTCGGGATGGCGGACTTGGCCACCGCGGTGGCGGCCTGCTGGGTCACCGCGCGCTGCGAGGTCACCGTCGCCAGCTCGGCATCGACGCGGGCCTCCTCGGCGAGGCGGCGGGCGCGGGTGCGCTCGTCGGCACGCATCGCCTTGTCGGCGGCGGCCAGCTTGTCGCGGGCGCTCTGCAACGCCACCGGGGCATATTGCAGGGCGTTGGCGCGCTCGGCCTCCTGGACCGCCTGGGAGGCGGCGCCGAGCTGGGCGGTGGGCGGCGGCACGTCGGTGGCGCAGGCGGCCATGCCGAGCGCCGCCGACAGCACGGCGGCGGCGCGCCACCGGATCGTCGTTGCGGATTTGCGGGTCATCGGATCGGTTCCTTTCGGATCGGGCTTCACGCCGGAAACCGGGGCATGGCCGGAAGGGGATGTCCGTCAGGCCATGTCCATTCAGGGATGTCTCGCGCCTCAAACGCCAAAGCCGGGGCGAAGGTTCCGCGCCGGTTCAGCCGCCGCTGCCCGAAATTCCGTCCCGCTCCGCCCGGCGGTTGTCGCGGCGGTGGCGGACCAGCCGCAGCACATAGGTGACCAGCAGGACGATGAACAGAACCAGCGCCCCCGGCACCATCCAGTCGGCGATCCAGGGAAAGCCGACCCGCACCAGATAGCCGGTGGCGGCCAACACCAGCGACCACAGCGCCGCCCCGCCGGCGGCATAGAGCAGGAAAATCCCCATCGGCAGCCCGCAGGCCCCGGCGGGAACGGAGATCAGCGTGCGCAGTCCCGGCAGCGGCTGGCACAGCAGCACGGCAAGGCCGCCGCGCCGGGCGAACCATTCGGTGGCGCGGTGGACCTGCTCCGGCTTCACAGTCAGCCAATGGCCATGGCGGCGCAGGAAGGCCTCGAAACGCTCGCGCCCCATCCAGTGGGCCGGCAGGTACCAGACCAGTTCCCCCACGGCGGAACCGAGCCCGGCGGCCAGCGCCACCAGCAGCAGGTTGAACTCCCCCGTCGCCGCCCCCATGCCGGCCAGCGGGATCACCGTCTCCGCCGGCACCGGCGGCAGCACGCGGGCGAGGATCAGCATCAGGAAGATGCCGAGATAGCCGAACTGCTGCACGATCTGGATGATCCACTCGGTCATGGGGTCCACGAAGCTGGCGGGGTGAACGGGCCTCCTTCCATGAACCGTGCGGACCTTGCCGGCGTTCCCCCATTCCCGCCCTTCTTGACCCCAAGCTCTCTTGACTCCGATCAAGGCGCCGGTCGTTCGTTCACGGTTCAATGCCTCCACCATGACCGCATCCCTCGCCCTCGCCGCCGCCCTGCTGTTCCTCAGCCACGCCCTGCCGTCCTGGCCGGGGGTGCGGCCCGCCCTGATCGCCAAGCTCGGCCGCGGCGGCTTCGCGACCGTCCATTCCGCCGGCTCGCTGGGGACGCTGGCCCTGTTCGTGCTGGCCTATCGCGCCGCCGATGGCGGGGGGGTGCTGTTCACCCCCTTCGACTGGGCGGCCCCGCTGGTGGCCCTGGTGATGCCTGTCGTTTTCCTGCTGCTGGTCGCCCGCGTCACCACCCGGTTCGGCAGCCAGAGCGCGCCCAACCCGCCCCACGGCATCTATCGCCTGACCCGCGCCCCGGGCAGCCTGGCGCTGCTGCTGTGGGCGCTGGCCCATCTGAACGCAACCGGCGACGGCCGCCGGGTGCTGCTGTTCGGCACCATGGCCGCCATCGCCCTGTTCGCGCTGGTGAAGAACGAGATCGTGCTGCGCCGCAGTCCCGCCGGCCAGGATTTCCGCGCCCGGACCTCGCTTCTGCCGCTGACCGGACCGCAAGGGCCGCGCGGGGCGCTGCGCGGACTGGCGGAGATGGGGCCGGCGCGGCTGGCCGGCGGACTGGCCGCCTATGGCGGGATGCTGATGCTGCATCCCCTGCTCTTCGGGGTGGATCCACTCTACTGGGTAGGTTGAGCGGGACGGCAAACCGGCGCATCTGTTGAGGGCGGGACAGGAGTACCGCATCCCGCCTTCATCGCGCCCGCCGCCACTGTTCCAGGAAGCCCCCGCATGAAAATCCGCGAGATCATGACCCGCGACGTGCAGACGGTACGGCCCGACGACAGCATCCGTCGGGCCGCGCAACTGATGGACCAGTTGAACGTCGGCATCCTGCCCGTCTGCGATGGACGGGATCTGGTCGGCGTGGTGACCGACCGCGACATCACCATCCGGGCGATCTCGGCCGGAAAGCTGCCCGACCGCTGCAAGGTGTCGGAGGTGATGACCACCAATCCCCGTTACTGCTACGAGGACGATCCGGTCGGCAGCGTGACCGAACTGATGGCCGGCCAGCAGGTCCGGCGGGTGCCGGTGGTGGATCGCAACGACCGGCTGACCGGCATCGTCTCGCTGGGCGACCTCGCGACCGACGCCAAGAACGACCGCGCGGTTCAGGACGCGCTGGAACGGATTTCCTCCCCCTCCCAGCCGGACCGGACCTGACCGCCCTCCCCCCGACACCGCTTCAACACCGGGAACCGACCATCATGGAACACACACCGGGTCCAGACGACCCGCGGGTCCGTGAACGGGCCTATCGGCTTTGGGAAGAGGAAGGGCGGCCCGACCACCGCCATCTCGACCATTGGGCGCAGGCCGCCCGCGAGATCGAGGAGGAGGACCGCCGCAACGCCGGCGGCCCCCGCGTCAACAGCCCGGACGCCGGGCTGGCCGTACCCGATGACGCCGCCGCCCGCAACCAGCGGGAAGCGGCGGAGCATCTGGGCCAGTCCACCGTCCCATCGGACGGCTGATCACCGGGCCGGAATGATCACCGGACAGGAAGCGGTCACTCGACCTTGAGGCTGACCGCTTCCATGCCCTTTTCTGTCTGGCGGACGGTCATGCGCACGCGCTGCCCGTCGTCCAGCCCACGCAGGCCGGCGCTTTCCAGCGCGCGGGCCGGGATGAAGACGTCGCGCCCGCCGTCGTCCGGCTGCGCGAAGCCATAGCCCTTGCCGCCGTTGAACCACTTCACCGTGGCGCCCATCTCGCTGGTCGGGCCGCTCGCCTGCTGCGGCCGACGGGGGCCGCGGTCCTGGCCCCTGTCCTGGAAGCCCCTGTCCTGGAAGCCACGGTCCTGGCCGCGGCCCTGGAAGCCGCCGCGATCCCCGCGGTCACCGAAATTGCGGTCGCGCGGGGGGCCGGCGTCGCGGCGCGCACCGAACCCGCGGTCGCCACCCCGATCACCGAAGCCGCGATCCCCGCCCCGGTCACCGCCACGGTCCCCGAAGCCGCGCTCGCCGAAACCACCGCGGTCGCGCCCCTGCGGACGGGCGGGCGCGGCGGTGGAGAGATCGACGGAATGCAGGACGCTGACCTGCTGGCCCTTGCGGTCCTCGACGAGGTCGACGACGACGGTGGCGCCGTCCGGCAGGGTGGTGTGGCCGGCGGGCACGACGAGCGAGGCCGGCAGCAGGGCGTCCTTGCCGCTGTCGCCGACCTTGACGAAGCCGTAGCCACGTTCGGGGTTGAACCATTTCACGGTGGCCGTCACCTGGGTGGCGACGACGTTGGGCTGACGATAGACGTGGCTGCGGGGCGGCTGATTGTGCATGGGGAAACCCGAACTCCGACAAACAGAAGCGGCGCCCGATCCGGTCCATCTCATGGACCGGTGGACGCCAACCCCTGACACATCGCCCGTCTGGGCGCTCTTGGCAAGTCGGGACCGCTCCGAATACGCCCGATGGTCCGCAAAATCACACGGCCGGGCCTCAGCCCATCAGACGGTCCATCAGGCGGTCGGGGACCGGCGGCGGTTCGCGCGGGGGAACGGGAATGGGAACCGGCGGTTCGCCCAGCGGCGGGCGCGACGGATCGCCCGGCACCGGGATCGATTCATCGGGCACGAACGGTTCGCGCGGCGGCGACGGTGGAAAGGGGCCAAGCTGGAAGGTCATGCATCGCTCCGTGAAGTTCGACATGCAGTCGTGATCGTCAGCCGACAGCCGCGCCCCATCAGCCGCCATGACCGCCTGGGGCGGTCCGCGACAGGCGCCGGGCGTCGTTCAGGCTGTTCATGCAACGCGTCTCGTCGCCGTCGCGGGCTGCGCTGCGGGCCGCGGTGACCAGCGATTCCACCTGGGCGTTCCGCGCCGCCTGCCCCATCAGCCCGTCGCCCCCGCCGGAACCGCCCGGTCCGCTGTCCGGCGCCGTGCGCGAATTGGCCTGCGGGCTGACCGACGGGGCGGTCGGCATGTTGCTGCCGATGGCCGGCGGTTCGACCACCGACCTGTCGCCGACGGCGGGCGGCGCCACCATGCCGCCGGACTGGGCCAGCTGGTCGCTGCCGGTGCCGGATCCCAGCTCGTCGCGCGGCGTGGAGCCGGACAGGCCGGGTGCGTCGGGGACGGCGACCGGCGGCGGTTCGGTCGACAGGCCGAGGTCGGCGGAGAACTGCTCCACCATCGCGGCGCAACCGGAGGAGGCAGCGCCGGTCTGGGCAACGCCGGTCTGGGCAACGCCGGTCTGGGCGGCTCCTGTCTGCGCCGCCGCCGGCTGAGCGGTGAACAGCCCGGCCGCCATTGCGAGCGCGACGGGGCCAAGCCTCGTGAAATCTGTCCGCATCGGTCGCGTGCTCCTCTCATCAGCCGTGCCACGGGGTCAATGCCGCTGGGGCCATGCTCCGACCGAATCAACGGCAGGGGCACGGCACTGTTCCGGCCGACAGACGGAAGATCGGCCCGGCCATGCATCTTGCTCATTTCGCAGGCAGCGGGCGGCGGCTGTAGAGTGCGTGTCCCCATCCTCACCCCCATCCTCAACCGACGGTTCGTATTTCCATCATGATCGCCAACATGGCCGCGCTCGGCGCGGCGCTGTGCTGGGCCGCGGGCGGCCTGATCGCCATCGGACCGGTGCGGGTGCTCGGCTCCATCGCCTTCAACCGCGTGCGCCTGACCATCGTCGCCGTCGCCCTGCTGGTCGCCACCACGCTGCTGGGCGGCTGGCAGACGCTGGATGCCGGCGCCGCGCTGACGCTGGCGCTGTCGGGGCTGCTGGGGATCGTGGTGGGCGACATGGCGCTGTTCTGGTCGCTCAGCCGGCTGGGGCCGCGCCGTAACGTGGTGATCTACGCCGCCAACGCCCCGCTGACTGCCCTGCTCGCCTATGCCCTGCTGGGAGAGGCGCTGGGGCCATGGACCGTCGTGGGCGTGGCGCTGGTCACGCTGGGGGTGATGCTGGCGGTGGCCCTGCGATCCGGCTCCACCCACAGCTGGGAAGCGATCCAGGGCAGCCTGCTGGCCGGCGTGTCGGTCTGCCTGCTGGCGGCGGTCGGACAGGCCGCCGGCTCCATCATCGCCAAGCCGGTGATGGCGGCCGGCGCCGACCCGATCGCCTCGGCCGCGGTGCGGGTCACAACGGCGGCGCTGATGTTCACGGGGATCGGCGCCCTGTCGGCCATCCGCGGCGGCGGGGCGGCGATGGCGGATGGCGGGGTGTCCGGCGGCGTGCTCGGCCGGCTGCTTCTGCCGCGCGGCCTGACGCCGAAGCTGATGCTGCAGATCGCCGGCAACGGGCTGCTGGGCGTCGGGCTGGGGATGACGCTGCTGCTGGTCGGGCTGGCCCACGGCAATGCCGGGGTGGTCGCCACCCTTTCGGCCCTGAGCCCGGTGCTGATCCTGCCGATGATGTGGCTCCTGACCGGTCAGCGCCCGTCGCTGGGCGCCTGGGCCGGTGCCGCGGTCGCCGTCGCCGGCGTCGCCCTGATCGTCAACCGGTAATCGTCAACCGGCCGGGCGCCAACCGGTGGCAGGGCCGGCCTCAGCGCCCCGCCGCCTCCACCGCCACGCCCAGGGTCGGCAGTGCCGCCTGAAGCGCGGCGGACGCGCGGTCGACGGCGTCGCGCAACTCGGATTTCAGCGTCGGCACGTCGGGCCGCTGCTGCTCGCAGGCATGCTGGAGCCGGCGGGCGGTGCGCGACAGTTCCAGCAGGCCGACATTGCCGGCCAGCGACACCATGGCGTGGGCGTCGGCCGCGGCGGTCTTCGCCCCGGTCTTCGACGAATCCGCCTCGCCGATGCGGTCGGCGCGCTGGGCCAGTTCGGCCAGCGTGCCGGTGATGAAGCGGGGCAGCACATCGGCGCCCAGCGTGTCCGCCAGCATGTCCAGCGTGGCGCGGTTCAGCACCGGCGCGCAGTCGGACACCGGCGCCACGCCGGCCAGCACCGCCGCCTCTTCCACGCCGTCATCGTCGGGCATGGCCACAGGGCCGTCGTCAGCGCCGTCCCCGGCGCCAACCCTGCTGTCGAGCCAGCGGTCGACCGCGGACAGCAGGGTGTCGCGTTCGATCGGCTTGGTCACATGGTCGTTCATGCCGACATCCAGGCAAAGCTGCAGCTGATCGGTCAGCGCATTGGCGGTCAGCGCGATGATGGGCACGGCCCCCCGCCGGCCGCCAAGCTGACGGATCGCCGCGGTCGCCTGCAAACCGTCCATCCGCGGCATCTGCATGTCCATCAGCACAAGGTCGAACTCGCGCCTGCGCATCGCCTCCACCGCCAGCACGCCGTCCTCCGCCACCTCGACGGTATGGCCGGCCTTGCAGAGGATGGAGGACGTGACGATCTGGTTCATCGGCACGTCCTCGGCCAGCAGGATGTGGGCGCCGCGCCGCGCCGCGGTCTCGCGGCGGTCGGCGGCGGCCAGTCCGGGAACGGCCAGCCCGGGCGCGTCGGCGACCGGCAGCGGCAGCTCGAACCAGAAGGTGCTGCCCACCCCCGGACTGCTCTGCACGCCGATCTGCCCGGCCATCAGTTCCGACAGCTGCTTGGAGATGATAAGGCCCAGCCCGGTCCCGCCATAGCGCCGGGTGGTGGAACGGTCGCCCTGGCTGAAGCGCTGGAACAGGTTGGCCTGATCGCCCGCCGCGATGCCGGGGCCGGTGTCGCTGACCGAGAAGCGGACCAGGGCCGGCGTGCCCTCCCCGCCGTCCGCCGTCCCTCCATCCGCCGTTTCCCCCGACAGCAGTCCGGCCGACACCAGCACCGACCCGCGTTCGGTGAACTTCACCGCGTTGCCGACGAGGTTCAGCAGAATCTGGCGGATGCGCGCCTCGTCGCCATGGACGAAGCGCGGCACGGTGCCGCCCAGCGACAGCTGCAGCAGCAGACCCTTCTGCGAGGCGGCGTTGCTCATCAGGTCGCGGCAGTCGCGCAGCAGCCGGTGCAGGTCGAAGGCGCGCTCCTCCAGCTCCAGCTTGCCGGCCTCGATCTTCGAATAATCCAGGATATCGCCGATGATCGCCAGCAGCCCGCGCCCGGCCTCGCGCTGGAGCGCCACATACTGGCGCTGTTCCGCCGAGAGCTCGGTGCCCAGCAGCAGGTCGGCGAAGCCGATGACGCCGTTCAGCGGCGTGCGGATCTCGTGGCTCATCGAGGCCAGGAACTCAGACTTCACGCGGTTGGCGGCCTCCGCGTCGGCCCGGGCGGCGGACAGCTCCTCCTCGTAGCGCTTGCGCTCGGTCACATCGCGGACGACGCCGACCACCACGAAGACGCCATCCGATCCCGCCGCCGGGCGCATGCTGGATTCGACCCACAGGTAATGTCCGGCGCGGTGGCGCAGCCGGTGGGTGAAGGTGACGGGGGGCGAGCCCGGCTGCATGCCGGCGAAGGCCTGCGACGCCTTCTCCAGATCGTCGGGATGCAGCAGGTCGGCCGGGGCGCGGCCGACGATCTCCGCAGGGTCGTGGCCCAGGATGTCACGCGCCGACGGCGACAGGTAGCGCACCGACCCGTCGGCCTTCATCTCCAGGATCATGTCGGTGGCGTTGTCGGCCAACAGGCGGTAGCGCGCCTCGCTCTCGCCCAGCCGCTGTTCGGCGTCGTGGTGGCGCTGCTCGCGCAGCAGCAGGCCGCCCAGGAACAGGGTGCCGAGCGGGACGATGGCCAGCAGCGCCGGCGCCGTGCGCTGGCCCACCTGCAGCGCCAGATCCAGGGTCGGCAGCAGCAGCAGGGTGGACATCGACACCAGCGTCAGCAGCAGCCCGAAGGCCAGCAGCGAAGCGGCGCCGAGCACCACTCCGCGCCGCTTCACCCACATCGCGAAACCAACGCCGGTCAGGAAGGACAGCAGCGCGTTGGCGACGCCCGCCTCCATCCCCACCCCGCCCAGGAAGATGCGGTAGCCCGCCACCGTCGCGGCGGCGATGGCGGCGGACAGAGGACCGCCGAACAGGGCGCTCAGCCCGACCAGCGGGGTCCGCGCGTCGATGAAGATGCCGGGCCCGATATGGATCGGGTGGATCATCGAGAAGATGGCGGTCAGCGCCATGACCGCGCCGAGCACGACCTGCCGGGTGTTCAGGCTCCAGCCGCCGGACCGCCGGATCAGGAAGGTATAGGCAAGAACGACGAAGGCGCTCGCCGCGATGTTCTCGGCAAGGTCGTACGCCATCGAAGAAAAGTTGCCCAACATCGTCCGGCTGTCATCCCCGCCCGATTCCCGTCTACCTCTATACCACGGAAGGATGTCGCGAAACCGCTAACACAAACGGAATGGGTGTGACCTGACCGGGACAAAAGGCGGGCATGCGGCGCCGGCCTGTGGTGGGAGCTCTCACGACTCCGCGTCGGGCTGCCGGTCCGGAGCGGCGGCGGCGAAGGCCGGCAGGCTGGCGCAGGCCGCGTCGATGCGCAGCAGGGTGGGATAATCCTCCAGCGGGCAGTCCATCCGGCGGGCGTTGAACAGCTGCGGCACCAGCAGGATGTCGGCCAGACCGGGTTCGTCGCCATGGCAGAAGCGCCCGGTGCGCGGATCGCCTGCCAGTTGAGCCTCCAGCGCGGTCAGGCCGACGGCGATCCAATGCCGGTACCAGCCGTCGACTTCCTCCTGGCCGTGTCCCATGCCCTTCAGGTGTTTCAGCACCCGCAGATTGTCCAGCGGGTGGATGTCGCAGGCCACCGCCAGCGCCAGCGCCCGCACCCGCGCCCGGCCCAGCGCGTCGGCCGGCAGCAGCGCCGGGCTGGGGTGCGTCTCGTCGAGATACTCGATGATGGCGACGGATTGCGTCAGCACATGGTGCCCGTCCGGCCCGTCGACCTCCAGCGCCGGTACGAGGTGCTCCGGGTTGAGATCGGCGAAGGGGGGTTTGGACTGCTCCCCTTTGCGCAGATGGACGAAGGCCTGGTCCGGCGCCAGCCCCTTCAGGTTCAGGGCGATGCGCACGCGGTAGGCGGCGGAGGAGCGGAAGTAGGTATGGAATTTCACGGGCGTGGATCCGTATCGATGTGTAGCGGCGGCGATCTGCTGCCGGAGCCTATCACAGCCCCAGATAAGCCTGCCGCACCCGCTCGTTGCTGAGAAGCGCCGCGCCGCTGTCGCTCAGCACGATCTCGCCGGTCTCGATCACATAGCCGCGGTCGGCGATGGCGAGCGCGGCATGGGCGTTCTGCTCCACCAGCAGGATGGTGGTACCCTCGCGCTTCAGCCGCTGCACCGCGTCGAAGATCTCCGCCACCAGCAGCGGCGCCAGCCCCATGCTGGGCTCGTCGAGCAGAAGCAGGCGCGGCTTCGCCATCAGGGCGCGGCCGAGCGCAACGATCTGCTGCTGCCCGCCCGACAGGGTGCCGGCGGGCTGGTCGCGCTTGACCCTCAGCACCGGGAACATCTCGTAGAGCCGGTCGATGTCGTCGTCCGGCTTGCCGCTGCCGCGGCGGTAGGCGCCGAGGCGGAGGTTGTCCTCGACCGTCTGCGGGCCGAACAGCTGCCGGCCTTCCGGCACCTGCACCACCCCTTCGGCGACGCGGCGCGACGCCTTCATCCGGGTGATGTCGCAACCGTCGAAGGTGATGCGCCCGCTGCTGGCGGGATGGACGCCGGACAGGGTGCGCAGCAGCGTCGTCTTGCCGGCCCCGTTGGCGCCGACCAGCGCCACCAGCTCGCCCTCCCGCACGGTCAGGCTGGCCGATTTCAGCGCGTGGATGCGGCCGTAATGGCTGTTGAGGCCCTCGATCTCCAGAAGCATGGGTCGCTCTCCTTACGGCGCCGCGCCGAGATAGGCGGCGATGACGTCGGCGTTGGCCGCCACCTCCTGCGGCGTGCCTTCGGCCAGCATGCGGCCCTGGTTCAGCGCGGTGATCCGGTGCGAAATGCCCATCACCATCTTCATGTCGTGTTCCACCAGCACGATGGTGACGCCGGCGGCCGCCACGCTCTTGATCACCTCGTCGATCTCGCGGCTCTCGGTGGCGTTCAGGCCGGCCGCCGGCTCGTCGAGCAGCAAGAGTTTCGGCTCGGACGCCAGAGCGCGGGCGATCTCCAGCCGCTTCAGCGCGCCGTAGGGCATGGAGGCGGCGTCCGCGTCGATGTATCTCTCCAGCCCGACCTCGGTCATCAGCTGCGCCGCCCGGTCCTTCGCCTCGCGGTCCTTGCGCACCAGCGAGGGGAAGCGGAACAGCGCTGGCAGCAGCCGGGTGTTAAGGTGCAGGTGCCGCCCCACCATGACGTTCTCCAGCGCCGTCATGTTGAAGAAGATCTGGAGGTTCTGGAAGGTGCGCGACATGCCGCGGGCCGCCAGCCTGTAGGGCGCCATGCCCGACACGTCGGCTCCGTCGAACAGCACCCGGCCGCCCGACGGCTTGTAGACGCCGGTCACCAGGTTGAACAAGGTGGTCTTGCCCGCCCCGTTCGGCCCGATGATCGAATGGATGTCGCCGGCGGCGATGGTGAAGCTGAGGTCGCCGATGGCGAGCACGCCGCCGAACTCGCGGCTGAGATGCTCCACCTTCAGGATCGGCGGGCCGACGCGGCGGGCTTGCGCCGTGGTGTCGGGAGACAGGTCCGCCCCATAAGCATTGGTCGCCAGCATCTTCATGCCCGCCTCCGCGCCGGAAGCAGCGCCGCCAGAGTGGGGAGAAGGCCCTTCGGCATGAACACCATCGTCGCCATCAGGATGCCGCCCAGCACGATCTGCTGGTAGTCCTGGAAAACGGTCAACGCCTGCGGCAGCAGCGTCAGCACCACCGCACCGACGACCGCGCCGAAGGTCGAGGCCATGCCGCCGAACACCACCATGGTCACCAGCTCGATCGACTTGAAGAAGTCGGCCTTGGCCGGGGTGATCAGGCCGGTGTAGTGGGCGAACAGGCTGCCGGCCACGCTGGCGAACACCGCCGACAGCACGAAGACCAGCACCTTGAAGCGCGCTGTGTCGACGCCGACCACCTCGGCCGCCACCTCCGACCCGTGGACGGCGCGCAAAGCCCGTCCCATCGGGCTGTCGATCAGGTTCAGGGACAGCCAGACCACGCCGACCAGCAGCACCCCGACCACCCAGTACCAGACCTTCTCGCCATACAGCTCGACGCCGAAGATCCTGAACGGTTCCACCATCATGCCGTCGGGGCCGCCGGTCAGGCCGCTTTCGGTGCGCAGCACGATCGACACGATGATGCCGATGCCGAGCGTCGCCATGGCGAGGTAGTGGCCCTTCAACCGCAGGATCGGCTTGGCGACCAGGAAGGCCAGCAGTCCGACGAAGACGGCGCCGGCCAGCAGCGCCAGCACCGGCGGCCAGCCGTAAACGCCGACCAGCACGCCCGAGGCGTAGGCGCCGATGCCGAAGAAGCCGGCATGGCCCAGGCTGATCTGCCCGGCATAGCCGATCAGCAGGTTCAGCCCGACGCAGACCACGGCGTTGAAGCCGGCCAGGATGGCGATGTCGAGATAGAAGTTGTTGGGCAGGAAGGCCGGCAGGACCGCGATCACCGCGCCCAGCGCCAGCAGCCCGGTCAGCCGCCCGTGAAGGAGTGCATTCATCGTCTTGAAGGTCCTTACACCCGTTCGGTGCCGCGCTTGCCGAACAGTCCGTTCGGCATGAAGAGAAGGACGGCCAGGATGATGACGAAGGCCACCGCATCCTTGTAGGCCGAGGAGATGTAGCCGGCGCCCAGCGCCTCGGCGATGCCGACGATCAGCCCGCCGGCCACCGCACCCGGCCCGTGGCCGAGACCGCCCAGCACCGCGGCGGTGAAGCCCTTCAGCCCCAGCATGATTCCCATCTCGGTGTAGGAGAAGGTGATCGGCGCCACCACCGCCCCGCCGATGGCGCCCAGCGCCGCCGACAGCGCGAAGGAAGCCAGCACCACCCGCTTGACGTCGATGCCGACCAGCTGGGCGGCCAGCCGGTTGTGCGAAGTGGCGAGGATCGCCTTGCCGGTCAGCGTCTTGGCGAAGAACAGGCCGATGGCGACGATCAGCACGCCGGCGGTACCCACCACCCACAGCGACTGCGGCTGCATCGAGGCGCCCAGGACCTGGATCGGCGTCTCGCCGGAGAAGGCGTCCAGCCGTTTGAAATCCTTGCCCCAGACCAGTTCGGCCACGCCGCGCAGGAAGATCGAGGCGCCGATGGTGATGATGATCAGGGTGACGGTGGAGGCGTTGCGGGCGCGTTCCACCGCGAATTTCGCCACAAGGACGCCGACCAGCATGGCGCCGCCGCAGCCGATCAGGATCGCCAGCGGCAGCGGCACGCCCGACGCGGTCAGGGTCGCCGCCGCCATGCCGCCGATCATGATGAACTCGCCCTGGGCGAAGTTGATGACGTGGCTGGCGTTGTAGATGATCGAGAAGCCGAGCCCCGCCAGCGCATAGATCGCGCCGATGGTCAGCCCCGACAGCAGGTATTGCAGCAGTTCCGCGAACATCGTTGGGTTCCTGTGATCCTATCCCGATCCGGGAGAGGGCATGGAGCCGACGGCCGCAGGCCGGACGAGCGCCGAAGGCGGTCGTAGGCGGAATGCGGCCGCGAGACTTGCGAGCGGCCTCGGAGCCCATGCGCAGCATGGGAAGGGTGAAGGTGCGGCAAGGATCCAAGCGTTCAATCCTTGGATTCCCCTCACCCTCCCCGCCTTCGGCGGGTCCCCTCCCTCTCCCGGGGCTCTCAGCGGATCTTCGATCCGCCTGACGCCGTCAGCACAAACAGAGTTTGTGCGAGAGGCGGGAGAGGGACGCTACGCGCGAGACGGAGAGTTTTCCTTACTTCACCAGCGCCCAATCGCCTTGGCGAACCTCCACCATGTGGAAGGCGTCCAGCGTCAGGCCCATGTGGTCCTTGGCGCTCATGGTCACGGTGCCGCCGGTGCCGACATAGCCCTTGGTCTGCTCGATGGCGTCGCGCAGCTTGGCCTTGTCGGTGCCGCCCGCCCGCTTGACCGCGTCGAGCGCGATCATCAGCCCGTCATAGGCATGGCCGGCGAAGGTCGAGACCTCGGTGTTGAAGCTGTCCTCGTAGACCTTGGTGAACTCGGTCACCACCTTCTTCTGCGGGTCGCTGTCGGGCAACTGCGCGGCGACGACCAGCCCGGCGGCCGGCAGGCGGACCCCCTCGGCGGCACCGCCGGCCAGCCGGATATATTCCTTCGACGCGACGCCGTGCGACTGGTAGAGCGGCAGCGCGATGCCGAGCTGGCGGTAGTTCTTGGTCACCACCGCCGGCCCCTGGCCCAGGCCGAACACCAGCACCGCCTGTGCCGCGGCGTTGTTCTTGACCTTGGTCAGCTGGGCGGTGACATCGGTGTCCTTGGCGCCGTAGGTCTCGTCGGCGACCAGCTCGATGCCGCGCTCCTTGGCGACGGCCAGGGTCTGGTCGCGGCCCGACTTGCCGAATCCGGAATCCTCCGACAGCAGCGCCAGCTTGGTCAGCCCGCGCTTCTTCATGTCCTCCATCACCTTTTCCGCGGCCATGCGGTCGGTGTGGGGGGTCTTGAACACCCACTTCTTCACCGGCTCGACGATCACCACGGCGCCGGCCAGCGAGATGAAGGGCACGCCGGCACGCTCCACCAGCGGCACCGCCGCCATGGTCGCCGCGGTTGTCGTGCCGCCGACGATCACGTCGACGCCGTCGCTCTCGATCAGGCGCTTGGTGAAGGACGCGGCCTTGTCGGCCGCCCCGCCATCGTCATAGACGGTCAGCTGCAGCGGGCGGCCATCGACCCCGCCGGCCTTGTTGATGCGGTCGGCGTACAGCTCCAGCACCTTCTTCTCCGGATCGCCGAGGAAGGAGGCCGGGCCGGTGGCCGAGACGATGGCGCCGACCTTGATCGGGTCCGCGGCCTGCGCGGCTCCGGACATCAGGCCCGACACCGCGGTCATGGCGGTCACGGCGGTGAATGCGATGGTGGCAAGCAGGCGTCTGCGCATCATGTCCTCCCGAGTGCTGCCCCGCTTTCCACCGGACCGGGCGGCGGCCCGATTCCGGTGCTGCGGAACGATTTGCCTCACATAATGTTTCAAACGAAACGGTTTCGGAAGAAAAAATCTGCCTGGCGCAACCACAATCGAAATACGGATGTTGCCGCCGCCTCCCCTTAGCTTTGTGATCCATGCGGTTGAGACAACGGGATCCGTTATTTCGTTTTATGACACAAATTTACTTTGAGATGCCAACCTAGTGTATCACATTAATGATTGTCAAACGGAAAGTCCGCACTGCCTCCTATCGCCGGCGAGCCGGACTTCCGTCTCCCTCCCCGCGCTGTCGTGGCACTGGCCCAACCGGCACCGGGTTTCGTATACAACTCCGTTGCGCCGTCTCGCTCCGCCCCCGCCCGCATCACATGCCGCATCGACAAGGACGCCCCCACCGCATGGCTCGCCCGCGCCGCCCAGAGGACCTCGCCGCCCAGTTGACCGAGACCATCGCGCCGCGGGCGAAATCGCTGATCATCACCGTCTATGGCGACGCGGTGCTGCCGCATGGCGGATCGCTGTGGCTGGGCAGCCTGATCGAGCTGATGGACCGGTTCGGGATGAGCGAGCGGATCATCCGCACCTCGGTCTTCCGGCTGTGCAAGGACGATTGGCTGACCAACACCCAGATCGGCCGGCGCAGCTTCTACCGGGTCACCGACAGCGGGAAGGAACGCTTCGCCGCGGCGGAGCGCCGGATCTACGCGCCGCTGGCCCGCGAATGGGACCGCGGCTGGGACCTGCTGATGGTGCCGCCCAACGCGCTGGATGCCGAGACGCGTGACGCCCTGCGGCGGGAGCTGACCTGGCAGGGCTTCGGTACCGCGTCGGCCACCGTCTACGCCCATCCCAGCTGCGACGAGGCGGCGATGCACCGCTCGTTGGCGGAACTGGGCGTGGCGGACAAGATCGTCCACATGAAGGCCAGCCTGGACCGGGCCGAAGGGTTCGGGGCGTTGCGCGACCTCGTGCGCGGCTGCTGGGACATCGATCAGCTCGAACACGATTATGCGGCGTTTCTGGATCACTTCCGTCCGGTCTGGGCGGCGGTCGATGCCGCCGATATGCCGGACCCGGCCACTTGCTTCGTCCTGCGCACCCTGATGATCCACGATTTCCGCCGCATCCTGCTGCGCGACCCGATGCTGCCGCCCGACCTGCTGCCGACCGACTGGCCGGGCCAGGAATCGCGCATGCTGACCCGCAACCTCTATCGCCGTCTCGCCGGCCCGTCGGAAGCCTTCCTGATGCAGGCGGCGACCACCGCCAACGGCCCCCTGCCGGAAGCCCAGCCCTCCTTTCATGGCCGGTTCGGCGGGCTGGAGACCATTGCCGCCGGCTAATATAAGCTTTTCCGGATCGGGCAGTTTCCACGTCGTTGGGGCAGGTACATCGAAACACCACAAGTCAGCCGCAGAAAAAGGCGATACAGTCGGCGCCGATCCCCAATCGGCCGAAAGCCGGAAAGCTGCCGATGCTGACCATCGTCTACCGCAGCGAGGCCATTGACCGGCTTCCCTACAGTGCGCTTGCCGACATCTGTCTGTTCAGCGCCCGCAAGAACTGCGAACAGGACATCACGGGCTTCCTGGTGGAGTTCGCCGGCGTCTTTCTCCAGGTTCTGGAAGGCGAAGCGGGGGTGGTGGACCGGCTGTTCGCCCGCATCGTCGACGATCCGCGCCACCGCGACGTGACGCCGCTGCTGCGGGAGAGTTCCGGCGTGCCGCGCGAGTTCGGCTTCTGGGCGATGAATTTCGGCCCGCTCGACACGCCGACCTTCTGGCCGGCGATCTTCGGCACTCCGATGCAGGGCGAGGAATTCCGGCAACGGTCACATGGGATCGGCTTCGCCCGCGATGTGCTGAGCCGCGCCTACATGCACGCCTGCATCGTCGCCGATGTCGATCCCGCCGCCCACGACATGGTGCGCGGCAACATTCCCACCCTCGTCCAGCCCTGAGCGCGGCCCGGCCAGCCGGGCATCCCGATACCAGTTCCGCGATTTATAACCGCCGAACGAACGAATTGATCTGGATCAATTCGTCGCGTCCCTATGCTTACGTTTCCAGATCAATGGATTACTGGAATCCGTACTCAGGAAAAAGCGATACATGTATTATTGATAAGCCGTTTATTCTGTGTCATATAAAGACCATAGGGCGCCGATGGAAATATGAGCGCCCGTCGAAATATCCCCGGAGGAAACGCCCCCATGTCCAAGGACTACGTCCCCATCGCCAACACGATGGAACTGCCCCCCGCCACGCCGCAGCCGAACGTCTACCCGCTGTCCTGGGTGTCGCAGACGAAGAAGCTGGAAGAGGTCTACGCCGCCGCCCAGCGCGAGAACTGGGACCCGGCCAAGCTGCCCTGGGACAGCTTCGACGTGTCGCGCTATTCGTGGGAGGAGCGGGAGGCCATCGCCTATTGGTGGACCATCCTGTCGGTGTTCGACGCTTCCGCTCCGCCGGTCTTCGCCCATGCCCTGATCAAGACCTACGAGGTGCATGAGGAGGACCCGGTCCGACGCTGCTTCTTCTCCGTCACCCGCGACGAGCAGAACCACGAGCAGATGTGCGGTCTGGCCATCACCAGACTGCTGGAGGCGACCAGCCCGCTGACCTACGAGCCGAGGACCGATCTCGGCCGCCGGCTGCGGAAGAACGCCCATTGGCTCTACTACAATGGCGGTCGCTATTGGGATGGCTACAAGAAGGCGGTTCCGAAATACTCGCTGGCCGTACTGTTCAGCTCCTTCCTGATGGGCGAGATCGCGGCGGCGACCATCTTCCACCAGATGGCGGCCGGTTGCAGCGAACCGGTGTTCAAGGAGGCCTTCCGCAATATCGGCCGCGACGAGGGCCGCCACATGGCGATCTGCCTGTCGGTGATGGAGCGCGACTATCCCCATCTGGCGGTGGAGGACCGCTCGGTCATCACCAAGCAGATCCGCGCCGGCTACCTGTTCCTGTCCGCCGTGCTGTTCGAGCCGCCCCCCCAGTTCTGGGACCTGCCCGACGACTTCATCGCCACCCAGCGCGAAGCGGAGGCCATCGCCCGCAACGCCGGCTTCCACATTCCGGATTACGAGGCGAAGAAGGAGAACTGGCGCAACGCCATGCTGAACCTGAAGGGCGTGCTGGACCGCTACGGCATCCCGTTCCCGGCGATCCCCGAGGTCGGCATCACCGGCGAAGAGGTGCGGGACGTCGACATGGACGAAATCATCCCGGTGTTCTGAGCACTGGCCCGGATTCTCCCGTCGCGCTCCTTCCTTACCCCGCATTCTCCAAGCGGGGTGGGGGAAGGAGCATCACGTCCCCACTCCGCCCAAGGATCTTCCCGGTGAGCCACATCCGCCTCCACCCCTCCGGCCGCAAGGTCGAGTGCCGTGACGGCGAGACCGTCCTTTCGGCGTTGGAACAGGCCGGCTACGCCCTGCCCAACAACTGCCGCGCCGGCGCCTGCGGCGAATGCAAGGTCAGGGTGCTGAGCGGCCAGTTCGACCAGGGCATGGTGCTGGACATGGCGCTGTCCCGGGACGAGCGGAAGGACGGCTACGGCCTGATGTGCATGGCCAAGCCGATCTCCGACGAACTGGTGATCGAATACGGCACCGCCGACGCCCAGCCCAAGCTGTTCCCGCCGCGCGAGAATGTGCTGTTCATCGTCACCGACCGCATCCCGCGCACACCGCGCATCGTCGAGCTGCGGCTGCGCCCGCTGGGCCAGCCGCTGCGCTACTGGCCGGGACAGTATGTGATGTTCGGCGACGCCGCGGCCGGCGCGCCGCCGCGCTGCTATTCCATTGCCAATGCCCCCCGGCCGGACGGCGAGATCGTTCTGCAGGTGACCCGCGTCGACGGCGGCCCGACCAGCAGCTGGATCCATGACCGGCTCGCGGTCGGCGACATGGTGAAGTTGTCCGGCCCCTACGGCACCTTCATCGGCGACCCGTCGGTCGACAGCCCGGTGCTGTGCATGGCCGCCGGCTCCGGCCTCGCCCCCATCCTGGCCTTGACCGACGCGGCTCTGCGCCGTGGCTATCGTCCGCCGGTGACGCTGCTGGTCTCCGCCTGCACGAGGGACGATGTCTATGAGCGGGGCCTGCTGGGCTACTGGCAGGCCAAGTACCGCAATTTCAAGGTCAAGGTGACCCTGACGCGGGAGGACAGGCCGGAGCATCTGACCGGCCGCATCCCGACCATCCTCCCCGGCCTGTTCCCCGATCTGTCTGGCCATTCCGTCTTCACCGCCGGCAGCCCCGCCTTCGTCGAGGCCTGCGTCGCCGCCGCCCGCAAGCTGGGGGCGCAGGAGGGCCGGATCCACAGCGAAGGCTACGTCTCCCAGCACATCCCCGAAACGCTGCCGGCCGACCGGCTCATGACCGCAGGGTAAGGCGGAGGACGATTCTCACGCCTTGCGGACGCCGGCGATGAAGCCGTCGATCTCGCGGCTCAGATCCTTCGACTGGCCGGCGAGCGCGGCGGCGGCGGCGAGAAGCTGGTCGGCCGCCGCTCCGGTCTCGCCGGCACCCGCCCGGATGTTGCCCATGCCGCTGCTGACTCCCTGCGCCCCGTCGGCGGCCTGGATCACGTTGCGGGCGATCTCCTGGGTCGCCGCCGCCTGCTGGTCGACCGCCGCGGCGATCCCCGACGCGATGCGGCTGACCTGGGCAATGGTCTCGCTGATGCCGTGGACGGCGGTCACCGCCTCCTGCGTCGCGTCGCGGATGCCCTTGATCTGGCCGACGATGTCCTCGGTGGCCTTCGCCGTCTGGTTGGCGAGGCTCTTCACCTCGCCCGCCACCACGGCGAAGCCCTTGCCGGCCTCTCCCGCCCGCGCCGCCTCGATGGTGGCGTTCAGCGCCAGCAGGTTGGTCTGGCCGGCGATGTCGTTGATCAGCCCGACCACCGCGCCGATCCGCTCGGCGCTCTCCGCCAGCACGGCGACCGCCTCGTCGGCCCGCTTGACGTCGGACACCGCGGCGTCGGCGATGCGGGCGGACTCGCCGACCTGCCGGCCGATGTCCTGGACCGAGGCGGACAGCTCCTCCGTCGCGGCGGCGGCGGTCTGCACATTGTCGGCGGCGGCGCTGGCGGAGGCCGCCACCTGCTCCGACCGGCCGAGGCTCTGGTCGGCGATGCCGGTCAGGGCGCGGGCGGTCGATTCGAGCTGTTGGGCGGAGGAGGCCAACGCCCCGGTCAGGCCGCCGACGCGGGCCTCGAACCCCTTCTGCAACTCGGACAGCGCCAGGGCGCGGGCTTCCTTGGCCTGCCAGTCGGCCTGCTGCTGACGGTCGAGTTCCGCCGCGCGGACCAGACCCTGCTTGAACACCTCGACGGCGCGGGCCATGCCGCCGGCCTCGTCGTCGCGCCTGGCGCCCGGCACCGCCACCTCCAGATCGCCGGCCGCCAGCCTGTCCATGGCGGCGGTGACGGCGGCGACCGGCCGGGCGATGCCGTCGCCGACCCTCCACGCCACCAGGCACCCCAGCGCGACGCAGCCCAGGCTGACCAGCACGGTCAGCAGGGTCAGCCGGTTGGCGTCGGCCATCACGCTGGACTGCGGCGCCGCCACCATGAAGGACCATGCGCCGTCGGCACCGGAGAAGCGCACCGGCGCCAGCCGCAGGTAATGCGGCGCCCCGGCCAGTTCCACGATGCCGTCGAACGCGCGGCCCTCGGCGACGGCGCGGCGGGCCGCCTCCGGCAGATCGTCGGCGGTCTTCGACAGCTTGCCGTCGTCGGGATGGGCGACATAGAGGCCGGACCCGGTCAGCACCGCGGCGAAGCCGTCGCCGTAGGGCTTCACCGAGCGGACAAGGTCGGTCAGGCCGGTCAGCGCCATGTCGATCCCGGCGACGCCGATCACGCGGCCGCCGCCCGCCGCCCCATCCGTCACCGGCGCCGCGGCGCTGGTCATCAGCCGCTTGGTGAAGTCGTCGAGATAGGGTTCGGTCAGCACCGGTTTCCGCGCGGCGGCTGCCGATTTGTAATATTCCTTCTCCTGCACCTCGGAGAAGGGATAGCCCTCGCTGTCGTCGGCATGCACGCCCTTCTCGCCCGGCAGCCAAAGCAGGCTCATCCGGCCGGTCTTGGGCAGACCGAGGATCTCGGTGGAGCGGTCACGGTCGGCGAATGCCGCGTCCCGGCCGTCGAAGCCGTCGTCGGCCATGTCCACCCAAACCCCGGCATAGAGCGGATTGGCCTCCGCGACGCGGCGCAGGTAGCGGTTCACCGTCTCGCGCCGCGGCGTTCCGGTGGAGCGCTCCACCTCGACCAGCGCGGCGGAGGCCCGGGCGGCGTCCAGGGCGGCGGACAGATCGGCGGCGACCCGAGCGCCATGGCGGTCGGCCATCTCGGCGGCCAGGTTCAGGGCGGCCTTGTGCCCGGCGTCGCGCGACAGGGTGAGCGACACCGCCGTCACCGCGGCGGCCCCTGCCGCCAGCACCGCCGCCACGCCGATGATGATCTTCGTCCTGAACCGAGCCTTCATGCCGCGCACCTTCGTCCAGTCCGCCAAATGTCCGGAGCCGAACGCGAAGGCGGTACCAAATAGGGGTAAGAGGCGGCACCATATAATCGATAACGATCGGAAGGCACGTCAATTCCGGGACTGTGCGGCAGATGTTTCAACCTGAAAGCCGCCTCCGGACCGACTGCCCATGTTGCGGCAGCCGGCGGATTGGTCTTGCTGCAACCGCGAAAGAGGCGCCGGAGATGCGGAACCACACCCCCCTGCGCCCCCTTCACAACCGGAAATGAGAGAGATAATCGGCTTCCTTACGGCCCCTCGTACCGCACCACCTGCTGGTCGATGGCACCGAACACGCTGGCGCCGGCCGCATCGAACAGCTCGATCCGCACATGGTCGCCGAAGCGCAGGAAGGGGGTCTGCGGCGCACCGTGCTCGATGGTCTCGATCATCCGCAACTCGGCAAGGCAGGAGTAGCCGACGCCGCCGGCCGCGACCGGCTTGCCGGGACCGCCGTCCAGCTTGTTCGACACCGTGCCCGACCCGACGATGCTGCCGGCCGCCAGATGGCGGGTCTTGGCGGCATGGGCGATCAGGGTCGGGAAGTCGAAGGTCATGTCGACGCCGGCATCGGGCTTGCCGAAGGGCTCGCCGTTCAGCGTCGTCACCAGCGGCCGGTGAAGCTTGCCGCCGTCCCAGGCCTCGCCCAGCTCGTCCGACGTCACCGCGACCGGGGAGAAGCTGGAAGCCGGCTTGGACTGGAAGAAGCCGAAGCCCTTGCCCAGTTCCGCCGGGATCAGGTTGCGCAAGCTGACGTCGTTGACCAGCATCAGCAGCCGGATCTGCCCGCGCGCCGCCTCGGCCGAAACGCCCATCGGCACGTCGCCGGTGATGACGGCGATTTCCGCCTCGAAATCGATGCCCCAGGCCTCGGTCGCCGCCGGGATCGGGTCGGTGGGAGCCAGGAAGCTGTCGGAACAGCCCTGATACATCAGCGGATCGGTCCAGAAGCTGGGCGGCATCTCCGCCCCGCGCGCCTTGCGCACCAGTTCCACATGGTTGACGTAGGCCGACCCGTCCGCCCACTGGTAGGCGCGCGGCAGAGGCGAGGCCGCCTCGGCCGCATCGAAGGGCTGACCGGCGGCCGGATCGTCGTTCAGCGCGCGATAGGCCTCCTCCAGCCTCGGCGCCAGCGCCATCCAGTCGTCCAGCGCCGCCTGCAGGGTGCGGGCGATCTCCGGCACCGGGGTGGCGCGGGTCAGGTCGCGCGACACGACGACCAGGGTGCCGTCGCGCCCGCCCGCCTTCAAACTTGCCAGCTTCATTCGTCTCTTCCCTTCCTCAGAATTCGGCGTCCGGCGGCCTTGCCCCGGTTTCCGGGGGACCGCTCATTTCGCCTTCCAGCTGTCGGCGTAGCCACCCCACTCGACGCCTTCCATCGCCGGGTAAACATCCAGCGGATCGCGGGTGTCGATCATCACCGCGACCTCGTCGGTCTCCTTGCGCTCGAACTTCTGCGCCACCTCGTAGGCCTTCGGATGCGGCCCGTGCGGGAAGCCCGAGGGGTGGTAGGTGACCATGCCGGGATGGATGTTGTCGCGCGAGAAGAACTGGCCGCGGTGATAGAACAGCACCTCGTCGAAATCCTCGTTGGAATGATAATAGGGCAGCTTCAGCGCCTCCGGGTCCGACTCGATCGGCCGGGGCACGAAGGTGCAGACGATGAAACGGCCGGCGATCCAGGTGCTGTGCGCCGAGGGCGGCAGATGGTAGCGGTGGCTCATCAGCGGCCGGATGTCGCGCCAGTTCAGCCGCACCGGGGCGAGGTCGCCATGCCAGCCCACGGCATCCAGCGGGTTGAACGGATAGGTCATGGCGCAGAGCTGCCCGCGCTTCCTCACCCGGACCAGAGTCTCGCGCTCGTGCTTCTGCGCCTGGAAGGCGTCGTCCAGGGCCGGAACGTCGAGCACAGCCGGATCGAAGATGGCGTGGGTGCCGACCAGCCCCTTGTGCGGCAGCTTGTAGGCGTCGCCGGTGGCCTCCACCATCAGCACCATCACCGTCTCGTCGGTCTCCAGCCGCCAGCAAGTGTTGCGCGGCAGCACGACATAGTCGCCCTCGCGCACTTCCAGATGGCCGTAGTCGCAGTAGAGGTGCCCGCCGCCCTGGTGGAAGAACAGCAGGTCGTCGCCGTCGGCATTGCGGACGAGATGCTCCATCCTCCCCTTGAAGCGCCACAGCCGCAACTGGGTCGCCCCGTTGCCCATCAAGGCCGGCGCCTCCAACGGGCAGTCGGGAATTTTTTGGCCGGGCATATGGTCGACATGGTTCAGGTCGAAGGCGCGCGGGCGCAGCGGCCCGTCGAAGCTGGTCCAGCCGGTCGGCGGGTGGGCATGGTGCATCTGGGTCGCCGGGCCGAAGAAGCCCTCGCGCCCCATCTCCCGCTCATAGGTGCCGGCGGGAAGCCGGACATGGGCCTGACGCGACGCGGTCCCTTCGACCTTCGGAAACGAGATCCAGTTCTTCATGGCGCTTCCCTCTCAATACGGTTGGTATGCCGCCGGCCATTTCCGCACCGGGTGCCGATAGCTTTTTCCTTTGCCCCCATTTTAGTTTCGTTTGAAACTGTTGCAAGGACCAAATTCCGGCGCAGGATGGGGCACCCGAGACTCTTCCCACAGACGATGCCCCGCCGATGCCGTCCGCCCGCCGTTCCCGCTCCACCTCCTCAGCCTCCCCATCAGCATCCGGCCCGGCGGACCTGCCGGCGTTGCACCTGACGCGCTTCCTGCCCTACCGGCTGTCGGTGCTGGCCAACACGGTCAGCCACACGCTGGCCAAGCTGTACGAGAAGCGGTTCGGCATCACGATCCCGGAATGGCGGATCATCGCCGTGCTGGGCGGCGGCGAGACGATGAGCGCCGGCGAGATCGCGCAGCGCACGGCGATGGACAAGGTCCAGGTCAGCCGCGCGATCAGCCGGATGCTCGATTCGGCGCTGATCCTGCGCGAAGCGGGAGACACCGACCGGCGCAAGGCCCTGCTGACCCTGACGCCCAAGGCTCTGGCGATCTATGCGGAGATCGTGCCGATGGCCCTGACCTACGAGTCCGAGGTCACCGACGCCCTGTCCATCGATGAGCGGGCGCAGCTCGATACGCTGCTGTCCAGGCTTCAAGCCCGCGCCGACCAGCTGGCCGCCCGCCCGGCGCCGGTCGGCGCCAAAGCGGAGCCGGTGGAGGAATAGAGCGGGAAAGGGCGCTCAGCCTCCTTTGACCTTGTGCAGAGGCTGGCTGGTGCCGGCATCGACGCGGCCGCGGCCCGGTTCCTCGACCTCCAAGGGCGCACAGGCGACCATGGTGGCGAGCGAGCGGCAGGCGAGGCGCTGATACTCCTCGGTCCCTTCCGACTTCCAGGCGATCTCGTCGGGCCGCAGCTCGCGCATCACCTTGGCGGGCAAACCGGCGACCAGCGTGCGCGGCGGCACGATGAAGCCGGCCTTGACGAAGGCCATCGCGGCGACGATCGACTCCTCGCCGATCTCGGCCCCGTCCATCACCACCACATTCATGCCGACCAGCGCGTTGCGGCGGACGACGCAGCCGTGCAGCACGGCGCCGTGCCCGACATGCCCGTCCTCCTCGACGATGGCGTCATGACCGGGAAAGGCATGGAGCGTGCAATTGTCCTGCACGTTGCTGCCCCGGTGCAGCACGATCCGGCCGAAATCGCCGCGCAGACTGGCGCAGGGTCCGACATAGCAGCCAGGTCCCACCACCACATCGCCGATCAGCACGGCGGAGGGATGGACGAAGGCGGTCGGATCGATGACCGGGATCACGCCATCGATGGCGTAGACGCTCGGGCGCGGCAGGGCCGGGTTGGGCATGGTCGGATTGGGCATGGCTCGTGCGGTCCTCAATGTCTCCGGCCGGGATATCCTGTCCGGTCTTTTGCCGAAGGCTACACCGCCGCACGCTGTACGCGATACCAATATTCCGTCACATTGATTAGCTCTGTATCGCTTCGCCGACGGCCTTGCCCGCCAGCCGGCTGAGGGCTTGATTGGTATCAATTGAAACTGTATCGTCAGCAACAATAACAATCCGCCCAAGCGTCCAATATGGTTTCCGGGGGAGGAAACGCCCGATGCACGCGACCTTCAGCTATCCGAAATACAGCTTCATACCCTCTGAGGAACAGCGCAGCGGCACCGTCCGGCGCCATCCGGTGGTGGTCATCGGCGCCGGCCCGGTCGGGCTGACCGCGGCCCTGGACTTCGCGCGCAAGGGCGTGCCGGTAGTGGTGCTCGACGCCGAGGACACCGTCAGCGTCGGCAGCCGCGCCGTCTGCTAC
Organism: Azospirillum sp. 412522; assembly: GCF_019805165.1. Lineage (GTDB taxonomy): Bacteria > Pseudomonadota > Alphaproteobacteria > Azospirillales > Azospirillaceae > Azospirillum. The sequence continues at coordinate 126,436 of NZ_RWIJ01000001.1, read as the reverse complement.
GCCAAGCGTGCCCTGGAGGTGTGGGACCGGCTGGGCGTCGCCCGGCGCATGGTCGACAAGGGGGTCGTGTGGAAGATCGGCAAGGTCTTCAACGGCGACCGCATGGTCTACCAGTTCGACCTGCTGCCGGAGCCGGACCACAAGCTCCCCGCCTTCATCAACCTCCAGCAATATTACCTGGAGGATTTCCTGGTTACGGAGGCTCTGAAGAGCGACCTGATCGACCTGCGCTGGCTGTCGCGCGTCGTCTCCGCCCGGCAGGAGGCCGATCATGTCGCGCTTCAGGTTGAGACACCCGGCGGGATCCACACGGTGGAGGCCGAATGGGTCGTCGCCTGCGACGGCGCCAAATCGTCGGTGCGCAGGATGCTCGGGCTGGAGTTCCAGGGCGAGGTGTTCAAGGACCGCTTCCTGATCGCCGACGTGGTGATGACCGCCGATTTCCCGGCGGAGCGCTGGTTCTGGTTCGACCCGCCCTTCCACCGCAAGCAGTCCGCCCTGCTGCACATGCAGCCCGACAATGTCTGGCGCCTGGACTTCCAGCTCGGCTGGGACGCCGACCCGGAGGAGGAAAAGAAGCCGGAGCGCGTCATTCCCCGCGTCCAGGCCATGCTCGGCGCCGACACGCCGTTCGAACTGGAATGGGTTTCGGTCTACACCTTCCAGTGCCGGCGGCTGGAGCGCTTCCGCCATGGCCGCATCCTGTTCGCCGGCGATTCGGCGCATCAGGTCTCGCCCTTCGGGGCGCGCGGCGCCAACAGCGGCGTGCCCGACGCCGACAATCTGGTATGGAAGCTGGCGCTGGTGCTGGACGGCAAGGCGCCGGAAAAGCTGCTGGACAGCTACAGCGACGAACGGGTGGCGGCGGCGAAGGAGAACATCCTGAACTCCACCCGCTCCACCGACTTCATCACGCCGAAGAGCGAGATGAGCCGCGTCTTCCGCGACGCCGTGCTGGAACTGGCGGTCGACCAGCCCTTCGCCCGCTCGCTGGTCAATTCCGGCCGGCTGTCCACCCCCACCACCTACGCCGACAGCCCGCTGAACACGCCGGACGGCGACGCCTTCGCCGGCCGGATGGTGCCGGGGGCGCCGGCCACCGACGCGCCGGTGGAGCGTGACGACCGGTCCGGCTGGCTGACGGAGGCGCTGGACGGACGCTTCACCGTGCTCTACGCCGCCGCCAGCGACGAAATGGGCGGGCCGGTTCCGGCAAAAGTGGCAGAGGCGCTGGACACCCTCGCCGCCGGGCCGCTGCCGCTGGCTTGGCACGCGGTGACCGAAAGGCGCCGCGGCATTGCCGGGGAGCTGGTGGACAGCGCCGGCCGCCTGCGCGAGCGCTACGACCTGACGCCCGGCAGCGTCTACCTGATCCGCCCCGACCAGCACATCGCCGCCCGTTGGCGCCGCTTCGATGCCGCTGCCCTGTCCGCCGCGCTGAACCGTGCCATTGGCCGCCGCGCCACCGGCCGCTGACCTCCTCGATTTTCCGGAGCCCCTCCCATGGCCAAACTGATGACCGAGCAGCGTTTCGCCAGCCCGGACGACGTCTATCAACTGCTGATCGACAGCCACCGCGACCTGACTCCCGACCAGAGCACCCGCCTGAACGCCAAGCTGATCCTGCTGCTCGCCAACCATATCGGCGACCCGGAGGTGTTGGCCGAGGCGCTGCGGGTGGCGCGACAGGGAGTGGAGTAGAAAGGCGCCATCCTCGTCCCCATCCTTCCCCGGCTGACGCCCAGCGCAAGATGGCGTACAAAGGCGCATAGCCCTTTCTTGCGGAGACTGCGCCCGCCATGCTGTCCGCCAAGCACCCGCGCCGCCTGCTCGCCCTGCTGCTCCTGCTGCTGTGCTGCGGCCCCGCCCTGGCCGAGGGGCTGACGCAGACCCCGCTGTCGATCCCCGCACGCTACCCCGACGGCAGCTCCGCCACGCTGGAGGCGATGCTGCTGCGGCCCGACGGCCCCGGCCCCTACCCCATCGCCATCCTCAGTCACGGGGCGCCGCGCAACCCGGCGGACCGGGCGCAGATGACGCCGTTGCGCTACCTGCCGGAAGCCCGCGAATTCGCCCGGCGCGGCTGGGCGGTGGTGTCGGTGATGCGGCGTGGCTATGGCGGGTCGGACGGCCCCTACAGCGAATCGACCGGCCCCTGCGACAACCCCGACTACATGCGGTCCGCCCGCCAGAGCAGCGAGGATCTCCGTCAGGCCATCCGCTACGTCGCGGGCCAGCCCTACGCCGACGCCAGCCGCATCCTGGCGGTCGGCGTGTCGGCCGGCGGCCTCGCCAGCGTCGCGCTCAGCGCCGACCCGCCGCCGGGACTGAAGGCGGCCATCAGCTTCGCCGGCGGCCGCGGCTCCGTCGCCGACAACGAGGTCTGCCAGGAGAACCGGCTGGTCGCCGCCTTCGGCACGATGGGCCGCAGCTCGCGCGTTCCCACCCTGTGGATCTATTCCGAGAACGACCTGTTCTTCGGCCCCGACCTCGCCCGGCGCATGTGGGAAGCCTTCACCCAGGCGGGCGGACGGGCGGAATTCATCGCCGCCCCGGCCAACGGCAAGGACGGGCACGGCTTCTTCAGCGCCGCCATCCCGCAATGGACGCCGATGGTCGATGGCTTCCTGGCGAAGAACGGTCTGGTCCCGCGCGGCACGCCGATCACGGTGTCGCTGCCGGCGCTCGCCCCGCCACCGGAACTGTCGGCCGCCAACCGGGCCAAGTTCCCCGCCTATGTCGAGGCCGGCGGCAACAAGGCCTTCGCCGTGTCGTCCGACGGGGCCTTCGGCTGGAAGTCCGGCATGCGCAGCCTGGACGAAGCGCAGAAGGGCGCGCTGGAAAACTGCATGTCGCACACCCAGAAGGGCTGCCGCATCGCCTACCTCAACGACCGCCCGGCCGGCGCCGCGGCCGAGATGGCGGCCGTCCCGCCGGCGGAAACGCCGCGCCCCACCCGCGTCGGCCTGGCCCCGCCGCCGGAGCTGTCGGCCGCCGGACGGGAGAAGTTCGGCGCCTATGTGGAGGCCGCCGGGCGCAAGGCCTTCGCCGTCTCGCAGGACGGCGCCTTCGGCTGGAAGGCCGGCATGCCCAGCGAGGACGCCGCCCGCCGCGCCGCGCTCGACAATTGCGCCAAATTCACCCGCCACACCTGCTACGTCGTCATCCTCGACGACCGGCCGCTGCGGTAAGGCGCCGCCCCTTCCAATCTCCCAACGGAAAAGGCCCATCCGGCATCCCGGACGGGCCTTTTCCTATCGAGGACACAGACCCAGCGTCAACGCGGGGCCAGCACCATGACCATCTGCCGGCCTTCGAGCTTCGGCATCTGCTCGACCTTCGCCAGCGCCTCCAGCTCGTCGCGGACGCGGACAAGCACCTTCATCCCCAGATCCTGGTGCGCCATCTCACGGCCGCGGAAGCGCAGGGTCACCTTGACCTTGTCGCCTTCCTCGAGGAAGCGGCGCGCCGAGCGCATCTTCACGTCGTAGTCGTTGTCATCGATGTTCGGCCGGAGCTTGATCTCCTTGACCTCGATGATCTTCTGCTTCTTGCGGGCTTCGTTCGCCTTCTTCTGCGCCTCGTACTTGAACTTGCCATAGTCGAGGATTTTGCAGACGGGCGGTTCTGCCTGGGGAGCGATCTCGACCAGATCGAGACCGGCATCCTCGGCGGCCAGCAGGGCATCGCGCAACGACACCACCCCGATCATCTCGCCGTCGGCACCGACGAGACGAACGGAACGAGCCGAGATCTCCCGGTTAACCCGCGGTCCATCACGGGTCGGGGCGGCTTCGGACGGAATCCTGGCTATGGATGCTTCTCCATGGTCTGAAACCGTGCAGAAGCCGGCCGTCCGGAGGAGCGGCCGGTATCCGCAAGGTCGATTAGAACGGCGAGTCGGTCACGACATCGCCGGCCGGCGATTTCGCATCCTCAAGCAGTTTAGCAACCGCCGCATCGAGGGCAAGAATTTCCTGATCCTTGCCACCCAGCACGCGGAGCGCGACCGTCCTCTCGTCCGCCTCGCGCTTTCCGACAACCAGCATCAGCGGCACCTTCTGCAGGCTGTGCTCGCGGACCTTCAGGTTGATCTTCTCGTTGCGGGTGTCGAGTTCGACCCGCAGGCCCTTGCGCTTCAACAGCTTGGCGACCTCCTCGGCATAGCCGTCGGCCTCGCTGGTGATGGTGGCGACGGTCACCTGGACCGGCGACAGCCACAGCGGGAACTTGCCGGCGTAATGCTCGATCAGCATGCCGATGAAGCGCTCCATCGACCCCAGGATCGCCCGGTGCAACATGATCGGACGATGGCGGGCGCCATCCTCGCCGATATAGCTGGCGTCGAGCCGCTCCGGCAGGTTCGGATCGTACTGCAAGGTGCCGCACTGCCAGGTCCGGCCGATGGCGTCGGTCAGGTGGAACTCCACCTTCGGGCCGTAGAAGGCACCTTCGCCCGGCAGCTCCTCATACTCCAGCCCGGCGTCGCGCAGCGCCTGGGCCAGGGCGCCTTCAGCGCGGTCCCACAGCTCGTCGGCGCCGGTGCGGACGTCCGGGCGCAGCGCCAGCTTCACCGAGATCTTGTCGAAGCCCAGATCCTTGTAGACTCCGAGCTGCAGCTTGAAATACTCGGCCGCCTCGCTCTGCACCTGATCCTCGGTGCAGAAGATGTGGGCGTCGTCCTGGGTGAAGGCGCGCACGCGCATGATGCCGTGGAGCGCGCCCGACGGCTCGTTGCGGTGGCAGGCGCCGAACTCCGCCATGCGGATCGGCAGGTCGCGGTAGGAGCGCAGGCCGTGGCGGAAGATCTGGACATGGCCGGGGCAGTTCATCGGCTTGATGCCCAGCAGCTTCTCGCCGCCGTCGGCCTCCACCTTGAACATGTTGTCGCCATACATGTCCCAGTGGCCCGACGCCTTGAACAGCGAGCTGTCGATCAGCTGCGGCGTCTTCACCTCGACATAGCCGGCGCCCTTCAGCTTGGTGCGGATGTAGTTTTCCAGCGTCTGGTAGAGCGTCCAGCCCTTCGGATGCCAGAAGACCGAGCCGACCGCCTCCTCCTGCACATGGAACAGGTCGAGTTCCTTGCCCAGCTTGCGGTGGTCGCGCTTCTCCGCCTCCTCGATCTGGTGCAGGTAGGCCTTCAGCTCCTTCTCGTCGCGCCAGGCGGTGCCGTAGATGCGCTGGAGCATTGGGTTGCGGCTGTCGCCCCGCCAATAGGCGCCGGCCACCTTCATCAGCTTGAAGCCCTGGCCGACCTTGCCGGTCGTCATGGCGTGCGGACCGCGGCACAGATCGAGCCAGTCGCCCTGGCGGTAGATCGACACCGGCTCGCCCTGCGGGATCGCCTCGATCAGCTCGGCCTTGTAGTGCTCGCCGAGATTCTTGAAGTAGGCGACCGCCTCGTCGCGGTCCCACACCTCGCGCACGATCGGGATGTCGGCCCCGACGATCTCGCGCATCTTCGCCTCGATCTTCTCCAGATCCTCGGGCGTGAACGGCTCGTCGCGCGCGAAGTCATAGTAGAAGCCGGTGGCGATCGACGGGCCGATGGTGACCTGCGTGCCGGGATAGAGCTTCTGCACCGCGTCTGCCAGCACATGGGCGGCATCGTGGCGGATGACCTCGAGAGCGTCGCCGTGGTTGCGCGTGACGATCTCGATCTTGGCGTTGGTAGTGACGGTGGTGGTGAGGTCCTTCACCGTGCCGTCGATCTTGACGGCAAGCGCATCTTTGGCCAGGCGCGAACCGATGGACTGGGCAATCTCAAGCCCCGTCACCGGCCGGTCGAACTCCCGCACGCTGCCGTCGGGCAGCGTGATGGCGATGTTGGACGTCACCGAAGTCACCATTTACTAGTGTTGGTCTCACCCGCATCGGGTGCCCGGACATGGCCGGGAACGCGAAATTTCCATCGCCACGTAGGGGAATGTCAAGCGCGGCTGCGGAAATCAAGGGTGTGGACAGGCCAGCGCTGCATTGCCGCCACAACCCGGCATCGGTCCGATGGGGGCACTCGCCCCCACCGTCACTCCGGCTTCCGGCTCGGCCGCGGTTCGCCGAACAGGTAGCCCTGGCCGAAGTCGAAGCCGGTGTCGAGAACCTCGACCAGCTGGTTCTCCGTCTCGATCTTCTCGACGATCAGGTCGATGCCCTCGGCGGCGCAGCGGCGGCGCAGCTCGCGGACGCGCTCGGCGTTGGCGGGATCCAGCACAAGCGCGCGGTCCAGCTTGATGCAACGGAACTCGTGGCGCAGCAGCCGGTCCAGATCGATGGACAGATCGGTCACCTGATCCATCGAGAAGCGGAAGCCCAGGCGCGACAGCTGCGACAGGATGCCCATCGTCACCGCGCCGCCGGCCCGCAGATCGTGCTGGCTCAGTTCGAACACCAGCTTCGGCACCAGGGCGTGGTTCTGCGCCATCATATTCAGGAACTGGCGCATGAACTCCGCGTCGGCCAGCGTCGCGGCGGAGATGTTGGCGACGAAGCCGATGGCGTGCTGGCGCCGCTCCGTCTCGCGGATCAGCTGGACGCAGCGGACCAGCAGCAGATTGTCGATGGTGGAGATCAGCCCCTCGCGCCCGGCGATGTCGAGATAGCGGTCGGGCATGATCTGCTGCCCGTCGGCGGAGCGCACGCGCGAGAACACCTCGTAGAAGCGGTGCTTGCGCTGGGGCAGGCTGACGATGGGCTGGAGGTAGACGTCGATGCGGTCGGCCTTCAGCGCATCGCGCACCGCCTCCAGCACCGCCGCGTCGTCCATCGCGTTCGCTCCGGTCGGAGCGTCGGCGGGCGGAACGGCGGACTGCTGGGACGGGGTGGGACGGCGTTCGCCAGCGGCGGCCGGCGGACGGGGCGCGCGCCGCTCGGTCAGACGGGCGACCAGCGACTGCAGGAGCTTCACCTCCTGCATGACCGCGTCGTACCGGGCGCCGCCGTCGGGCTGGGCGCCGGGATCGGCTGCAAGCCGCTGCTCCAGCAGCCGGGCCAGCTCCTCCACCCGGTCGTTCAGGCGGGCGATTCGCCGGGAGGCCCTGCGCTCGCGCTCCAGGCGCGTCACCACGTCATGGACCAGGGCGCCGGCCAGCACCACCAGCGCGCCCACCAGCCACGCCACCAGCGGATCGGCCTCCGGACGCAGCGCCCATAGCGCCGCGCCGGCCGAACCCCCGGCGATCAGATAGGCCAGCGCATAGACAAGGTGCGTCAGCAGGGTCATCGCTTGGGCCAGGGTGGTGGGAGCGGCGGCACTGGAAACCGCGGTGGAAGCGGCAATGCCGGGGCGGAAGTCGGCGGTCAGGGCCTTCACGGTTGCGCAAGCCTCCGGCATGAGCATGACACGGAACCGCGGCAGGCATCCCCACTGTCGGGACACCCGCTTGACGATCCGTTAATGCTACGCCTTCGCCGGCTCCGTCCTGCGCGGCTTCAGCGGTGATCCGCCCCCACCGCGTCGGCGACAGACCGGAAGCCGTCGCGGCGCAGCAGCTCCGCCAGCTCCCGGCGGATGCGGTGGACCACCGCCGGTCCGGCATAGACCATCGCCGAATAGAGCTGGACCAGCGAGGCGCCGGCCCGGATCTTGGCATAGGCGTCCCCGCCCGTCGCCACGCCGCCCACACCGACGATCGGCAGCTTGCCGCCGGTCAGCGCGTAGATCTCGCGCAGGACCGAGGTGGAGGCCTCGAACAGCGGACGGCCGGACAGGCCGCCGGCCTCGCCGCGCATCGCCGCCGGGATGCTGTCCGGCCGGGCGATGGTGGTGTTGGAGACGATCAGCCCGTCGATGCCGGATTCCAGCGCCACCGCGGCGATGTCGCCCTTGTCCTCCACCGTCAGGTCGGGGGCGATCTTCAGCAAAAGCGGCGGATTGCGGGTCAGCCCGCAGGCGGCCCGCGCCTCCAGCACCCGCTCCAGCAGGGCGCGCAGCGGGTCACGGCCCTGGAGGGCGCGCAGGCCCGGCGTGTTGGGGGAGGAGACGTTGACGACCAGATAATCGGCCAGCGGCGCCAGCCGGCGCACGCCGATCACGTAGTCGTCGGCGGCGTCCGCCGTGTCCTTGTTCTTGCCGAGGTTGGCGCCGACGATGCCCGACGCGCGCTTGGCAGCATCGCGGCGGCGCTCCAGCCGCCGGGCGAAGGCCTCCAGCCCCTCGTTGTTGAAGCCCATGCGGTTGATGACCGCGCGCTGCTCCACCAGCCGGAACAGGCGGGGACGCGGGTTGCCGGGCTGGGGACGCGGGGTGACACTGCCCGGTTCGACGAAGCCGAAACCGAGGTTCAGCATGGCGTCGACCACCTCGGCATTCTTGTCGAAGCCGGCGGCCAGGCCGACCGGGTTGGCGAAGTCCAGCCCCCAGACGCGGGTGCGCAGAGCCGGCTCGTCCCGACCGCGCGCCGGCGGGACCAGCCCGGTCTTCAGCGCCTTGATGGTCAGGCCATGCGCGGTCTCAGGGTCGAAGCGGAACAGCAGCGGCCCGGCAAGCGGATAGAGGTCGATCACGGAACGAGGTCCTGAAGGGGGAAGGGAAAGCCGGCCGGGAAGACGTGGCGCCCGTCCGGCCCCAGCGGCAGCGGATCGGCGCGCAGCACGGCATCCACCGGCAGCGGCCCGTAGAGGTGCGGGAACAGTTGCCCACCGCGCGACCGCTCCCAGCGCAGGGCATCGCCCAGCCGGTCGGCGTCCACCGTCAGCAGCAGCAGTCCGTCCTGCCCGGCACGGTGCTTGGCGGCGCTCTCCACCACCTGCGCTGCGGTCGAGAAATGGATGAAGCCGTCCTGGACATCCTGGGACGAACCGGGATAGCGGCCGGCCGGGCGGGCGGCATCCCACTCGTCCGCGCGGCACATATGGTGAATGATGCGGTCGGTCATGGCGGTCGGACACTAGCGCAATGCGCGGCCACCGGCCAGAGACCTCGAAGCCGCAGCTGCGCCGTGACGGCCGCCTGCACCGGTCGGCAAGCGGCGGCACAACGCAGGATCGACTCCCCGATTGCAACTCCGCACGCTTCACGCGTTGCATTTTGCAAAGCACAGTCGAAACTATTCGGCATTTTGCGGGTATTTTTGGAATTCGCCGGCGGGCTCCGCCGCCGGATCGGGGAATTTCCCCATGCGACCCCCGCGATTCCCATGATTTGGGCCTCTTCCACCGGTTGGCACCGCTTTTGCTGTGACGGTTCCAAGTCAACGGAGGACCCGCCATGAACGCGATTTCCATGAGCCTGATGAAGAAAACCCAGCCCTGCGATGCGGATCTGGGCGCATCGGTCACCGCCATGGGCGCGCTGTGCGAGCCGGGTCAGACCGCGGTGCCGCTGAAGCCGAGCGCCACCATGCTGGCGGCCGGCGCGCGGGCCGGTGGCGTGTCGGTCGAGGTGGCCTGGAAGATCTACCAGGCGATGATCCACCACGCCGACTGAGCCGGCCCGCTTTCCATCGGCTGTTCATGGCCAGCGCCGCCCGCCACCCTCAAAGCTCCCAGTCCGCGGGCGCCACCACGGCCCCCGCACCGCGCCAGTCGGCGCGGCGGTCGGGCGGGGCGGTGCTGCGGTCGAAGCGGTGGGGTTCGGCGCCCAGGCAGCCGGCCACCGCGTCCAGCCCGTCGTCCGGTCCGCGGTAGCGGCCGTCCGGGCGCCAGTCGCGCATTTCGCGGATCAGCGGCGTTTCCCAGACCTGCCGGTGGGCCAGCAAGCGGCGGTCGGCCAGCAGGGCGTTGAAGGCCTCCAGGATGCGCCGGGCCTTGGGCGTGTGGCTGAACTGCTCGACCACCCCGGCGGCCAGCCGGTCGTCGCGCAGCCGTTTGCGCAGCAGTCCGGGCAGGAAACGGCCGAGGCCGTTGATCTCCACATGGACCGCCGACAGATGGTTGTCCGCCAGAAAGCGGGAGACCTGACGGCATTGCTGGTCGGCCTCCGTCTCCTCCGCCCTGGGATCGACCGCCAGATACTGCACCCGGTGCAGGTAGAGGTGCTCGTTCTCCCCGGCGAAGACCACGGCGACCACACTGCCGTCACCGGCTTTCGCCGCCCCCTCCCCCGCCGGCCGGGCGAAAGCCGGGTCCCACCAGCAGGTGGCGGAGACCAGCCTCACCCCGTCCAGTGTCAGCACCGCGCGGCCCAGCGCCTCGCGATAGTCCAGCTCCGCGTCGTAACGGCCGAGCTTGCCGACATCCAGCACCCCGTCGGCGATGCTGACCGGGCGCAGCAGCATCTGGCTGGTGAACTTGTTCGGACCGGTCGATCTGCGGATGCGGGCGACATGCGCCTCGCCGAAGCGCTCCTTCCAGGCGTAGCTGCGGTTGCCCGCGTCATCCTCGACATAGACCGGCAGCACCAGCCGCTCGAACCCGTCGAGGAAGGGCGGGCCGCCATCGTCGCTCTCCTCGGCATAGAGGCTGTCCTGCGCATGCGGCGTGCCGACATAGAGCTGCGCCCCATCCGGCACCAGCACATACTCCAGTTCCGACAGGCGTTCGCGCAGGGCGGCGCGCTTCACCGCGGTATCGGCGTTGCGCGGCACCTCGACGTCGTCGCAGATCACCACGTCGGCGCGGCTGCCGGTGATGTTGCCGCCGATGCCGGCCGCCGCCATCGACGGATCGCGCAGTTCCATCGGCCGCAGCACGGTGAAGCGGTCGGCCGCCCACTGGTCGCGCTCTTTCGCCGGCGGCTTCAGGTGGCGGCAGTCGGGATGGCGTTCCAGGATGCGCTTGACGTTGCGCACCATCTTCATCGCCAGCTTCAGGTCGGCGGCCAGCACCAGCAGCCGGCGGTTGGGATCGCGCAGCAGCAGCCACGCCGCGAACAGGCCGACCAGCGTCGATTTCCCCGAGCCGCGGAAGGCCATCAGCAGCATGCGCCGGTTCTGCCCGGCCATATGCTCCTCCAGCCAGCCGGCCATCCGCGCATGGTGGGCGGGGGTTTTCAGCTCCACCATGGCGTTCCAGCCGCGGACGAAGGCGGAAAAGCTGTCATCGTCCTTTTCCCTCATGGATTCCGCCCCAGGATGTGCCAGCCGGCGCCGTTCGACATCGCCGTCACCGCATGGCCCTGCCCGGTCAGCGCGATGGCCTCGCTGTCCGGCCCGCCGCCGCCGGCCTGGGTGACGATGACGCGGTTGCCGCCGGTGTCGGACTTCTTGACGGTGACCATGCGGCCGACCGCATGCGGCGCGGACGGGGCCGGCAGCCGCACCTCCACCGCCCCGTTCCAGGCGCTGACCAGATAGAGCTGCTGGTTCAGGTCCGGCTCGAACAGGCCAGGGGCCTCGTGATAGTGGGCGTTGCCCGGCTGGGCGTTGCCGGCGACGATCCACCAGCCTGCCCCGTTCGACACCAGCGTGACGAAATCGTAGCGGTTGCCGAGCGACAGCACCCGCCCATCGGGCCCCGGTCCGCCGGTCTCCGTCACCGTCAGCGGGTTGGCCGACGCATCGGTGCGCTTGACCGTCACCGCATGGCCGTTGGCCTCCTCGGCCTTCGGTAGACGCAACTCCACCGCCCCGCCATAGGCGCTGGCCAGATAGACCGAGCTGGTCAGGTCCAGCGCCACCACCCCGCCGCGGGCGGGCTCCACATAGTCGGTGTCATAACGCAGGGCCTCCACCACCAGCTCGGTGACGCGGGCGCGCTGAAGCCGGTTCTTCTCCGGATAGCCGGCATTGACCGCCGTGTACTGGCCGCCGGAACGGTCGAGGATCGCCGGCCCGGCGGCGGCGGAGAACAGGTTGATGACCGCCGTCTCCACCGACCCGGCATCCAGCTGCAGGTTCGGCAGCGCGCCCAGGGACTCGGCATAGAAATTCACGATCAGCGTCTTGTCGGTGACGGCGCCGACCCGGAAGCAGGCCTCCGCCTGCGGCCACAGATTGGCCTCGCAGTCGAAGAAGGCGTTGTTGAAGCGCCCCTGCTCGACGAAGAAGCCGCAGCCGGTCATCGGCGCCGACAGCGAATAGACCCGCAAGGCGTGGAAGCGGTTGGCGTTCGGCGTATCGCCCGCCCCCGTCCGCGTCAGCCAAACCCCATGGCGCGACGGCCGCGCCACCAGCACGCGGGCGATGTTGTTCCAGTAGCAGGGCAGGTTCGGATCGATGTAGCCGTCGAAGACCAGCCCCACCTCCGGCTCCCACAGGGTCAGGTCGGTCAGGCTGTTCTGCACGCAGGGGCCGTCACGCCCGAACAGCCGCACCCCCGCCTTGCCCTGCTCCAGCCGCAGGCCCGACAAGGTGGCGTAGCCGTCAGGCAGATGGATCAGGTCGAAGCCGTTCGACGCCCCCCGGATCACCGATGCCTGCCCCGCCCCATAGAGCGTCTGCCCATGGCCGAGCGTCAGCGTGTTGGCGATGCGGTAGGCCCCCGGCGGAACGAACACCGCGCGTGCCGAGGTCAGCGCCGCCTGCAAGGCCAGCGTGTCGTCGACCAGCCCGTCGCCCACCGCGCCGAAATCCTTGACCGAGACAAGGTCGGCCAGCTTGTCGCGCACCGGCCGGGCGGTGGCTCCGGCCCCCGGCGGCACATAGGTCGCCAGCGCCTCCTCGTCCACCGGCGGACGGGTCGTGGGGTTGCCGGCGCTGTCGAATGCCAGCAGCTTGCCCTGACGCAAGCCGCGCTCCGGCAGCAGGGGGGAGGACGGCAGGTCGCCGTCGCCATAGCGCAGCATCAGTTCCTGATCGCCCGCCACCTGCTGGAGCATCGCCGTCAGACGGTCCAGCTCGCCATTGAGGGCGGCGGCCGGCAACGGGCCGCTCTCGGCGAAGTCGCTGCGCCGTTCGATGGGCAGACGGCGGCGCAGCAGGACGACGGTCCCCTCCTCCGGGGCGGCGGCGAAGGTCACCGCCCCGCCCGCAGTGGCACCGGCGCCGCTGACCGCATAGCCGGTGCTCTGGAGGGCGGCACCCAGGAAGACCTGGAGATCCCCGTCGGCGAAGATCGGGAACGGGTAGGTGAAGGCCCGCTGCGCGCCGTCGGCGAGATACTGCACGCGCGGGGTTCCGCGCGGAATGAGAAGCGACGAGGACATCGGGGGCTCCAAAAAAAGCCCTCTCCCGGCCCGGGAGAGGGAGCCATTCCTCAAAAGAACTTGCTCATGTATTCCAGCCGTTGACGGTCGGCGAGTTGCGACAACTCCAGCAGGTTGCGGCGCTTGGCCTCGTCCAGGCTCTGCTGGATGGCGGCACGCTTCAACTGGTCGGTCGCCTGCGCATCCTTTCGCTCGGTCTCGCTGGTGTTGGTCAGCCCCAGCAGGATCGCCTCCCCCGACCCGTCCTGCCCGGTGACGCCACGCGCCCCCAACCCGGCGCGGGTCTTGCTGACCGCTTGGCGCAGGGCGGCCAGACGGCGCTGTTCAGCGGCGTCCGCCGCCGCGGTCAGCTGGGCGAGCTGGCTCCGTGCCTCGGCTTCCTTGACGCCGACCGCCGCCTCCTGGCTGGCGCGAAGCTGAGCCAGAGTCTGCTCCTGGGCGGAGCGGAAATCGTCCATCTCCCTGGCCCGTGCAGCCGCCGCGGCAGTCGCAGCGGCCTCGTCCTTCTGGCGTTGAAGCTCCTGCTCCTGTTGACGCAACTCGGCGTCGTGCGCCCACTGGCGGGCCTGCGCCTCGGCCTCCAGTTGCGCCTGCTGCTGGCGGGAGGCGGCGGCGGACTGGGCCGAACGCTCGGCCGCCGCCGCTTCCTCGCGGTATTTCTGCTCCAGCGCCGCTTGGGCCGCGGCCGCCTGGGCCGCGTCCTGCTGGCGCCTGTACTCCAGTTCGGCAGCCGCCTGCTGCGCCGCCTGCTGGGCTGCGGCCTGCTGCGCGGCGGTGCCGCCGGTGCTGGACTGGCCGGCGCCGGCATTGCGCACGGTGCCGATGACGGAGTTCGCCAGCGGCAGCGCCGTGGTCACGAGGGGAGTGATTCCACCCATCAGTCGTTCACCTTCAATTGCATGGAATTAGGAAAGAGCTAGCATTTCCGCCATTTTCTTGGCAGAGCACACAGACGTCTCACACGCTGATTCACACAGACCTTACGCCTTGCAAGCTCAGCACCCGTCAACACCGTCCGGTGCTGCCTGCTACAGCCAAGCATCCGTTGACGCTTGACAGAAGGCGACCAGCGGCAGCATTTCTACAATCCGCGCTAGTCGTGAGCAGTTACGGGAAATCTAATTATGTTCCAGAACTTACCAAACCTGTTTAGTTTTTCGGGATGGTCGGACGTTGCTAGCAACTTCTTGTTCTTCTGGTTGCCGCTCATTATCGGCGTGAAGGTTATTGCCGAAATGATCGACTGGGCAAAGGAGATGAAGGCTAAGTTCACCAGAAGAAAGTAAGCTTCCGCGGCACAGTTTATTGATCGTTCCCGCCAATGATACGGTAGACGCTGGCCCTGCCAATACCAAGCTTACGGGCAATCTCCGCCGCTCCAAGCCCTTCCGACTTGAGCTTGCGCACTTGGTCAGCGTCAATCTGCGGCTTCCTGCCCTGGTAGACGCCTGCCGCCTTGGCCTTGGCGATACCCTCCATCTGCCGTTCCCGTCGCAAGTTCGTCTCGAACTCGGCAAACACGCCCAGCATGTCGAGGAAGGCTTTACCGGCTGCGCTGCTGGTATCAATGGGCTGTTCGGTAGCCTTCAACGCTGCGCCCTTCTCCCGTAGCTCCCGCACGATGTCCTGAAGGTCGCCAATGGACCGGGCAAGCCGATCAATGCGCGTGACCATGAGAACATCGCCAGCGCGAAGGAACTGCATGAGGGTGTCCAACTCCGCCCTGCCGGTGCGGCTGGTGCCGCTGACCTTCTCCGCCCGGATCACGTCACAGCCTGCCTTGCGCAAGGCTTCTTCCTGCAAAGCCAAGTCCTGTTCATGCGTGCTGACTCGGGCATATCCGTAAACGGCCATGGCACTGGCTTCCTGTCTTGTTTGGGTCTAGACCCCTTCCTTGTATCGTCTCGCAATTCCGATAGCAACCCAAATGAGACAGGCAAAGCTTGAGCCTTGCTGTCTCGACCAATCGCCTTGTTTGGGTATACCTTAAAAGCACAGTCGTGCAGCGGCTGCATCCTGTTCAGTCCGCCGAGCAAGCCAGCGCTGGCCGATTGTCGTTCGTCACACGTTGGTTTCCCGAGTCGGCTGCAAAGCTGCTGAAGCACCAGCTTTCTCGGGATGTAGCGGGGGAGTGCCAGGGCCACCCACCCCCTCCCGCATTCGATATACGGGCATGGCCTAGGTTCATCCGACCTATTGTTACCATGTTCGTTACCGGCCTTCCGGCGGCTATCGGAACATGCCAAGATCTGGGTAACGGACTGTATTTACTGCACAATCCTGGTGGCCGCTGCTAGGCGTTAGCCGTTCTTGCGCGTCTTTCCACACACGCCCTCGGGCGGTGGTCGTCCTGCCAGTTCTGTTACCTCCCGGCAGTCCCGGCATTTTTATAAAAAAAGCTCTTGCGCTTCGTTCGGCGTTGTGCATCATGTCTCCCCGCTATCCGAAACTTTGCTAATTCTCAACCCGTCGGAACCTCCGTCGGGCAAGGCTTTGCAACGGGTTCAGCACGGTTCGCGCTGCGATCCAGTATAAGATTATCCTCCCTTAGACTTTTAACCCCTGCTCTGGCTGGCGCGAAGCGCCATTGCCCAGACCAACAGACATAGGAAAAATTTGACCAAATTCGTAACCGACTATATCAGTCGGCATGGTATCGATCAGCTTATTAATGCTTTCGCGTACTCAGAGCACATTAAACAACAGTTCTCCATTTTCTTCGTAATTGCATGGAACAAGACGAAGTGTTGGAAACCTGAACTTCTATCTGCTCGCCAAGAAACCTTCATCCGCAATCTGCGGGCATGGTGCGAACGCGAAGGTATCCCGTTCAGCTATCTGTACACCGTCGAATACGGCAAGACGCTAGGTACTCACAGTAACTTTGCCGTCCACCTTCCGCAGGATGACTATTACAACGATCTGTCTCTCTTCAGAAAACTAGTTTCGGACCTCGACGCTATGGTTCCGGGTCATACCGGCAACCCCTTCACTGTTAAGGTGCTGGAAAATAAATGGACAAAGCGTCCCCAGTTCTTCCGTACCGGCAAACAACGGCGGGGTTCTCTCCGCTACTTCATGAAGGGTATTGATCCGTATGCTTCGTTCAATGAAGGCGGTAAGCGCGTTCGCTGGTGCGATCATCTCGGAATTGATCCTTCTGACCAAGGCACCGTCATAGGGCCGCGCTACGGCGTCTCTCAGAGCCTTGGAGCCGCTTCCCGCTCCGCTACAGGCTGGCAAGAGCTAACCGCACCAGCGGAGCTTCTAGCGGCCTTCCCGCTAACACTGGAGAAGCGCCAGCCGGAACAGGTGGCGGCATGAGTGACGTTGCTTGGGCTTGGGTTCCTGCCAGCCGTCGCCGGTATTCCCCGGTACGGCGAGACACTGACGGAACCCCGATCCTCGACCCGATCACGGAAGCTGTGGAAGCACAGCTTGATCGTCTCCAACTGACCGGACGGCTTGGCTCTGAGTGGCTACCGCCCGGCTTCAGCCGATACCATTGAAAACTAGTTTCGTGCCGGGCGCCCTGCCGAGTACAGCAAGCCCGGCAGAAGCTCTAGCCAGCATATATCGCAATGCTACTTCGTGGCTGTAATCAAACTCCAATCAACACCAGGGTAATCCAACTTCTGCATAGCCCTATGCAACACTTCAACGGAATGACCAGCCCCGTATTTCCCTCCAACTCGCTTCCCGCCCCCTTCGGAATGCCCAAACAAGCGATCCCTCACAGTAAGCTCTATCTCTGCATCGCGCATTCGGTCTTGAAAGGCGTGCCTCGTTGAGTGAAAGCTCTTCTCCGACCCAAAGCCAAGGTTCTTATGAAGAACATGATTGATATGATTCAACCAATATCCAGAATATCGACCATCATCATCAGCCTTGAGTGTTGGGAACAATCTTCCTGATGATGCCGTACGCTCATGATGCTTCAACAAACCAAGTTCAATTAGCCTTCCATGGACCGGGACAAGCCGGATGCTGGCTTCGTTTTTTACAGGCTTTCCACCATCTCGATTGACATCAAAGCACCACACACCATCAACTTGACAAACGTCTGAAGAGCGCAACGCGCATAGCTCTTCCGCACGCATGCCAGACAGAAGAGCAGCGGTAAATAGCCAATAGCGATCATCCTCCTTTCTGTACACACCAGCGATATAATTGTGCACTCTATTGATGTCCTCGATTGAAAATGGCATCTTCTTCTTTGGAGCAGCAACATTCTTAGTTGGGCTTATACCCTTGACTGGATTGTCGCCGCTTCTATACCCCTCCTTTGTTGCCCAGTTAACCAAGGCAGAAAGCTTGGAGAGCATATTCTTCACAGTCCCTGAAGACGATACCTGTTCTTCAACTTTATCGCGGAACGCGCGCACATGAGACCTTCCTATCTGGCTCATAGTCATTTCGCCGTTGGCCTCTATAAATCTCCGAACTGTTATATCATATGCACTAGCTGTTGCTTTAATAGGCGCTTCATTATGCTTCCAAGTCTCCAATGCTTTGCGAATAGTAATAGAATTATGTCCATCAGATAGCGCAAGCGGCGCAACTGGAGCGCTTAGCTGCTTAGCCAAAGCATTATCTTCGGACTCAGCGATTACAACGAGACGCTCTGCGGAAGAAATGAATTTCTTCCAAGCTTCTTCCTTAAAAGTAATACCAGCAATCTCATGAGTTACTCTTGAGGCTGCGGCCATACCTCGTGCAATCACCAAATACTCCCGAATATAATCAGCCAATGAAGGCGGACCATCCTCATCTCCAGGCTCCGCAACAAGGTCGCTAATGAACTCATCATCTGTGCCGGGATAACCAGTTGGAGCTTTAATGACGCGCGCTAGACGCTCTCGGACTGAAGGGTTGCGTAGTCGGTCTATCTCCTCTCGCCATTCAACCATTATCTGGTCCCGTATGCGGGCAGCCTCCTTTGGATCATGCGTTCTGGTGCTTTTACGCCAAGATCGCTTCCCCACAAGCTTCTCAACATCGGAAGGCAAGGCCAACTCGACCTGATATATGCCCGAAGGAAGGCGGGTTAGGTTCTTAGTTTTGCTCGTCATGTCGGCCCCTTCGTTTGCGATTGCACACAGAGTCAGACACAGACAACCCACACGTCAACCTGTTTATAATCAACGACTTGCGAAGGAAGTCCTGTTTACAACAGGTTTCGCCCACCCTTAATCGTTCACCTTCAATTCCATGGTCACGGAAAGCAGTGTGAAAGGCAGCGGCGCATCCTGTTCGATGCGCCATAGCGGAACATCGGTGTCATGGCGCCAGCCGAGCGCCCGAAGCCGGCGGTCGCCGGACACGCGCGGCGGCACCCCGCCGGCCGGCTGCGGCCCCAGCCGGTGAAGCGGAAGTTCCTGCAACCCGCGTCCCAGATCGACGCGCAGCGCCGCCGTCTCCTCCAGCCGGAAGGTGACGGCGACCAGCCGGACGATGTCGGCCCCGGCCGCCTGTCCCAGCAGGTTGGGCGGCAGCGGCTCGACCCGGTGGGTGTAGGGCAGCCCGATCTCGATCTTGCGGGCCGGAGGATCGAGCGTGACGCTGCCGGCCTGGACGGTGGCGGGGTTGCGGATCACCCCGTCGGCGACCACCGCGACCGTCCGCCCTTCCAGATGCGCCAGCCCGCTCCAGACGGCGGTTGCCTCCCCCCGCTCGGCGGTGAGCGCCGCGTCGAGATTGAGGGCGTCGTCGAACCGCTCGACCGTCCACACGCCCCGCCGCTCCACCAGCGTATAGACCTCGTCCCCCACCGCCGCGACGGAGCGCACCGCACCGTCGGTTTCCAGCAGGGTCCAGGCGGTGACGTCCTCCGCCCGGTAGGCGGTGAGCGCCCCCAGCGTCCCGTCCTCCATCGCCACGAACAGCAACCGGCGGTTCTGGTCGTAATCCTGGTCTCGCGGGTTCGCCACCAGATGGCGGGCCAGCAGCGCGAGGTCGTTGGCCTGATAGGCCGCCTCGGTGTCGGTATAGAGGAACTCGCGGATTTCGCGCCGGTTGCGCGGCACGAACAGCGTCGCCCCCTCCACGTCGCGCGGCGGGATGGCGCGGTCCATCGGCGAGCCGATGCGCGTCTGGCGGTTGACCTGCATGCTCTGCGGGGTCAGCGGGTCGCCGGTCACCATGTATTCGGCACCCGACGTGAAGACCTGGAGATGCCGGCCGGAGAAGACGGCGCGCACCGCATTGACCTGATCGGACAGGATGCCGAACTCGATGGCCTGGTCGTCCAGCCCCTCGCCCAGGTCGAAGTTCCAGATCTGGGCGGAGCGCGACAGCCACAGCCGGTTGGGCAGGTCGCGCGACCCGCCGATCACCAGCCGGTCCTGGTGGAAGGCCGCCGACACCGGCCAGCCGCGATAGGCCGAGAAGGCCTGCTCCTCCCAAGCCGTGGTCGGCTGGGTGTCGGCCAGCGCCTCCTTCACCGTGGCGTTGACCTGGGTGGCCGACACCACACCGGTCACCTGCACCTGCCTGCCCTTGATGCGGAGACGGGTGCCGTCCTGGCGCGGGTCGAAGACGGGAGCCGACGCGGCGATGCTGATCGCCCCGTTCGTCCCCGACGGTGTCACCGTCACCGCCGGATCGCCGAAGCGGTGGAACGGCGTGCGCAACAGATCCCCCTCGACCGCGAAGGCCCACTCCGCCAGCGTCCAAGCCCCATCGTCGCCGCGCGTCAGCCTGCGCGGCGGCAGGTCGGGATGGCAGACCAGCAGCGTGTCGGCGCTCTGCGTCCAGGTGATCTGCGCCAGTTGCGTCAACGTCCAGGGCGCGACAACCGAAGCCAGCCGGTTCCCGCCCTGGAACACGTCGATCCAGCGGTCGGTGAAGACCAGCAGATAGGTCTGTTCGCTGTTGCGCTCGAACGCCACCAGCCGCCCGTCGCCGCGGGCCAGCGCCGTGTAAGCGAGGCCAGACCGCCGCGTCACCCCGCCGGTCGGGTCGATGAACAGGTTGCGCAGAGCCAGCGCGCCGTTGTCGTAGGCCTTGAGGTCGCCCCGCCCCAGCAGGCGGCGCGACACCTCGCCGGCGGTGAAGTTGGTCTTGACCTGATGCAGCCGTCCCATCATGCCCTCCCCATCAAGCCCTCGCATCGATCAGGGTGAAATCCTCGAAACCGGGCTGGCTGTCCTGCTGGGCGTCGATCTGCCGGGCGCGGCGGAACTCGCTCTCCGCCAGCTGGGCCAGCAGTTCCGCCCGCGTCGAGCTCTCGGTCAGCGGGATGCAGAACTCGGCGGCAAGCCGGGCGATCAGCGCCTGATCGAAGAAGGCGGGGAACTCCTCCTCCGCCGGCCGGCCGACGTAGGAGAGGATGACGGCATCGGCGTCGCACAGCAGCTTGCGGCCGTTGATGCGATACGGCAGGCCGCGCCCACGCCCGGCGCCCCCCGCCCCCAGCGCCCGCAGGAAGTCGGCCGGCAGTTGGAAGGCGCAGGCGTAATCGGCGACCGGCGTTTCGGCCAGCCGCGGCAGCGTCGCCTGCAGGCTGGCGAAGCTCCAGCCATTGGCCGACAGCAGCGCGTCGCGCGTCGGCCCATAGAGGGCGGCGGCCACCTCCGCCTCGGCGGAGCCGTCGTCGAAGGAAGCGATCGCGGTCGCGCCGAGCTTGATCAGCGCGCGGCCGCACAGGCCGATGGCGGTCAGGGCCATGGACGGGTCTCCCAATACGGGTTTCAGGGGAAGGCGCCGGCATGCGGCATCTTCCCCCACGGCGCATCAGTCGCTGTTGGCGGTGCCGAACGGCGTCAGGTTGGCGACGTCGACCGCCCCGCTGGCGCTGGCCGCCACCACCAGCACACCGGTCGCCGGCGTGGCGCTGCCGACCGCGCAGTTGGCCAACAGCATGTCGCCCACCCGCAGCAGGTCGGCCGCCCCGTTGAAATAGCCGGCGGTGTCGATGTCGGTCGCCCCGTCGTGGGTGGTGTAATGCCAGAGCGTGAAGCCGTTGGCGTAGGCGAGCACGCTCAAATCCTTGGACGCATAGGCCATGGATCGAAGTCTCCGGATTTGGGGGGAGAGGGGACGGAGGAAGCAGGAGAGGGAAGCTCGCCCCGCTCAGCCCTCCAGGCAGCGCAGAGTGACCACGCCGGTGGTGTCGATCAGCGCGGCGCCCTGGCTCATCATGTTGTTGACGAAATGCGCTGCCCGGTCGCCATGCCATGTGATGTCGGTCTTCACGTCGGCACCGGCCGCATGGCCGACCGCCGTCTTGTGGTACCAGTGACAAAGCCGGACGCCGCTGTTCAGTGTCAGGCCGGAATGCGGCAGCCACAGCGTGCCGAGCCACCGCTTGGCCTGGGTGCCGCGCCAGGGCAGCTCGTCGGTACCGACATAATCGGAGCTGGCGAACTCCTCGATGCCCAGCAGCTGGCTCCACTGCTTCCAGCCGACGACGGCATAGCGCTGGCCGTCGTCGGGCACGTCGGCTTCGCCCATCATCTCGAAGGCGGTCAGGATCTTGGCCTTGGTCAGACCGTCGGCGGCGCTGCCGGCATAATTGACGGACCGGTTCATCTCGGCAATCAGCAGCTCGTCGGTCTTTCGGCCCAGCGCATAGGCGCCGGCATTGGCGATGATCTGGCGCTCGTCGATGTTGGTCTTCAGCTCGTCCAGCCGGTCGACCCAGTCGCCGGCATAGAAATCATACAGCGCGCACTCGACCGGCGTATGGTCCAGGTTCATCACCGGGACGGCGCCGTGGCGCGACTTGGTGGAGGCGGCGCCCTTGCCCACCTTCTGGAAGACGGTGGAGGCGCCCTGCACGTTGTTCTTGCCGCGCACCGTGTTGCGCAGCTTGGAACCCATGCGCTGGTAGGCCTCGTGGACCTCGCGCTCGAATTGCTTGACGAACGCCTGGGCGATCGTGGTCGACATGGAAATTTTCCTTTCGCGTTCCTGCGGTTCCCGGGAGAGCATGGCGGGAGGGGTCGTTCCGCCACCCGGTTGTCGGGGGTGCGTGCGGGACGCAGCGCCGGCCGCAGGCGGAACGCGAAAACGAAAAGGGCCGGCCGGACTTTCATTGTCCGGCCGGCCCTTTTCGGACCGAAGCGAGGGGAGAGCTCTGGTGCTGTCGGGCTTAGGGTCTGGGGAGGGACCCATCGCCTTGACAGGATTGGTTTTAGGATTTTATGCTGCAGGAATCAAGGATTATTTTCATAAACCACCTCGGGCCCCGCAAACCGTCAATGACGGACCGGCCCCGCCACCCAATGGCTGACGATGGTCTCCGCCTGGGCCGGCGGGATCTCCGGATGGTGGTAGCGGTAGACGGTGACCGCCGCCTCCAGCGCATAGCGTTCCGGCTGGCCGCAGCGGCACAGGCCGGAGTAGCAGCGCTGCACCGCGTCGCGGCAGGCGATGGCGTCGCCGACCGGCTGGTCAGCCTCGGGGAAGCGGGGATCGGTCATGAACGCTCCTCCTCATCCCGGCCGTCCTCACCCGCCTCGTCCAGCGGCACGCCGTAGATTTCCAGCCGGTGGCCGACGATCTTGTAGCCGAGCTCGCGGGCGATCCGTTCCTTCATCGCCTCCAGCTCCGGGCTGGCGAACTCGATGATCCGGCCGGTGCGGGTGTCGATCAGATGGTGGTGGTGGTCGGCCGTCGCCTCCTCGTACCGCGCCCGCCCGTCGCCGAGGTCGACGCGCTCGATCACCTGCGCGTCCTCCAGCAGCCGCATGGTGCGGTAGACGGTGGCGATGGAGATGCGCGGGTCGATCTGCGCGGCGCGGCGGTGCACCTCCTCGACGTCGGGGTGGTCGTCCGCCTCCGACAACACCTGGGAGATGACGCGGCGCTGCCCGGTCATCTTCAGCCCCTTCTCCATGCACAATGCTTCCAGACGCGACGTCATAACCCCAACCCTGGTCTTTGCTTGCCGATGCCCCCATCATACTGAAAACCGTTCGCAATCCCAGAGCGGTTTCGCAGCGGCGTAAAGTCGCCAATCCGCCGGCCACCCGTCCGGGCCGGCCAACATGGAGGACCCACCGGAATGTCCCGCACCCTGTTCCGCTCTTCGTCGCTCCCGGCCCTGCTGTTCGCCGGCCTGTCGCTGGCCGCCGCCCCGGCGCTCGCCCAGCAGTCCGCCCCCGCGCCGGCTCCCGCCGCCCAGGCCGCCGTCGCCGATGCGCAGGGCAAGCCGCTGGGCACCGTCACCTTCACCAAGTTCCCGCACGGCATCCTGGTGCATGGCCAGCTGGAAGGGCTGCCGCCGGGCTGGCACGGCATCCACATCCACGAGAACGGCGCCTGCACCCCCGATTTCAAGGCGGCCGGCGGCCATTTCGCCGCCCAGGGCGCCAAGCACGGGCTGGAGGCCGAGCACATGCATTACGGCGAGCTTCCCAACATCTGGGCCAACGAGGCCGGCAAGGCCGGGTTCGAGGCGATCACTCACATGGTCACCCTGACCGACGGTGCCGACGGCCTGTTCAAGCAGGGTGGCACCTCGATCGTCGTCCACGCCCAGCCCGACGATTATCTCAGCCAGCCGGCCGGCAACTCCGGCGACCGCCTCGCCTGCGGCGTCATCAAGAAGCCCTGATCTCCACGGACATTCCGGGGCGCGACCCTATGCCGCGACGCCGCGGCGGCGGCGCGCGCCCCTCTCCGTCCCGCCAAGCCTCCGCCCGAAGCCCCGGCAAACCCTCGCGCACCCCTGCCGCGCGCCGAGTTTGCTTGCCAAATCAAGCCACCGGCCCTATCTGTCCGGGGTCGGACGGCGCCCGGCGCCGCGCAAGCCCGCGCAGGCACCTGATCGCCCGCCGCCCGACGGCTCCGCGCCAACCCGCCGCGGAGCGCGCAAGCCCGGCCGCTCCCTCCTGGCGCGGCCCCCATTCTGGTGACCAGGACCATCACTTCCATGACCGAATTTTCCGGCCTCGGCCTGATCGAGCCTCTTCTGCGCGCCGTCGCGGAGGAGGGCTACTCCACGGCCACGCCGATCCAGGCCGGCGCCATCCCGCTTCTGCTGGCCGGCCGCGACGTGCTCGGCCTCGCCCAGACCGGCACCGGCAAGACCGCCGCCTTCACCCTGCCGATCCTCCAGCGGCTGTTCCAGAACAAGAAGCGCGTGGCCGCCAAGTCGCCCCGCGTACTGATCCTGACCCCGACCCGCGAGCTGGCGCTGCAGATCGGCGACAGCTTCACCACCTACGGCCGCCATCTGCCGATCCGCCGCACCGTGATCCACGGCGGCGTCGGCCAGAGCCCGCAGGTCGCCGCCATCGCCCGTGGCGTCGAGGTGCTGATCGCCACCCCCGGCCGCCTGCTCGACCTGATGGCGCAGAACCACGTCAACCTCGGCACCATCGAGTTCTTCGTCCTCGACGAGGCCGACCGCATGCTCGACATGGGCTTCATCCGCGACGTGCGGAAGGTGGTCGCGGTGCTGCCGAAGGAGCGGCAGACCCTGCTGTTCTCCGCCACCATGCCCGACGCGGTGGTGGAGCTCGCCAACAGCATCCTGACCGACGCCGAGCGCATCGAGGTGACGCCGCAGTCGACCACGGTGGAGCGCATCAACCAGCGCGTCCTGTTCGTCGACCGCGCCGACAAGCGCCGCCTGCTGGCCGACCTGCTGGAAGATTCGGCGATGGCCCGCACCATCGTCTTCGCCCGCACCAAGCACGGCGCCGACCGCATCGCCGACCACCTGAAGAAGGCCGGCATCACCGCCGACGCCATCCATGGCGACAAGTCGCAGTCGGCCCGCGTCCGCGCGCTGGAAAGCTTCCGCAACGGCGAACTGCGGGCGCTGGTGGCGACCGACATCGCCGCGCGCGGCATCGACATCGACGGCATCAGCCACGTCATCAACTTCGACCTGCCGAACGAGCCGGAGAGCTACGTCCACCGCATCGGCCGGACCGCGCGGGCCGGCACCGACGGCAGCGCAGTGTCCTTCTGCGACCATGAAGAGGTCGGCTACCTGAAGGACATCGAGAAGACGATCCGCCAGCCGATCCCGGCCGACACCACCCACCCCTACCATGCGGTGGAGGTGGCGCAGATCCACGCCTCGTCCAAGCCGCCACCCCGCCCCAAGGCGCCGGGCAGCAACCGCAACCAGAACAACCGCAACCAGCAGCAGGGCCGTCCGGCGAACGCCGCGCCGAAGGCGGCGCAGCAGCCCGGCAAGGCCCCGCAGGGTACGAAGCCGCCGCAGAAGGCCGGCAAGCCCGCAGGTGCGCCGCGTCCGGACGCCGCCCGCAGCGACCAGAACCGGCATGATCGCCGCCCGGCCCCGCACGCCGTGTCGCATGGCAACGGCCATGGCGCCAACAACAACGGCGGTAAGCAGGCGCCGCGCGCTGCCGGCACTCCTGGCGGCAATACCCCGATGCGCCGCAAGCCCAGCGCCGCCTGACCCTTGAAGCGACCATGAAAAAAGGCCCCGCCTCTCTCGAGCCGGGGCCTTTTTTCATCCGAGGCGGCGGACCGTCAGGTGGACCGTCACCGGGCTTCGGCGGCGTGCGTGGCCTGCACCGCCGGACGGGCGGCGACCCGCTCGGCGAAGGACTTCAGGTTCGGAAAGGGCGACAGGTCGAAGTTGATGCGTGGCATCCAGCTCAGCACCGTGTAGGCATAGGCGTCGGCCACGGTGAAGATCTCGCCGGTCAGGTAGCTCCTGCCCTCGAGCTGCTGGTTGAGGATCGCTAGCCTGCCGCGCAGCACCTTGGCCGCAAACGCGCGGTGGGTGTCGGACACCACCTCCGTCATCATCCGGAACAGCGGAACGGCGCCTTTATGCAACTCCATTCCGATGAAGTTCATCAGCTCCTGCACGCGGTAGCGCTCCATCGTGCCGGCCATCGGGATCAGACCGCTGCCCGGCACCTTGTCAGCGATGTACTGGACGATCACCGCGCCCTCGGTGAGGATCCCGCCCTCGTCCAGCGCCAGAGTCGGCACCTGCCCCTTCGGGTTCACCGCGCGGAAATCGCTGCCGCCGGGCAGCGTCTTGGCGGCGAGATCGACCTTGACCAGATCGAAGGGCAGCCCGGCCTCGCGCAGGACGATGTGCGGCGACAGCGAGCAGGCGCCCGGCTTGTAATAGAGCTTCATGTCTCCGGAAAACCCTTTGGGTGGTTGGCGCGGTAACGGCTGACCGAAAGGGGATGGCGCCACCACCTCTCCGGAGGGCCTCAGACCGCCTGTGCCGCCAGCTTCCTGGCCTGCCGGTCAAGGAACCACCAGGCGCCGCTTGAGGCCATCTGGCAAAGCCGCGTGTGCGGCTTTAGCCCGCAGGCCTTGAACACCATGGCGATGGCGCGGTCGACATGCTTGCGGCGATAGCGGCCGAAGGCGCGGCGCTTGTAGGCGGCGTTGTAGAGCTTGTGCTCATAGACGGCGTCGGCCGGGGCGTTGGCGGCATAATAGGCGTAAGCCAGTTCGTCGTCCTCCGACTCGCCGATGCGCGACAGCGCCACCTTCAGCCGCTGGAGCTTGTTCAGCCCTTCACGATCCAGATACTTCTTGGCGTAGGTGTAGAAGATCTTGTAGTGGCGCAGCTCGTCGGCGGCGATGTTGCGGCAGATCTCCTTCAGCACCGGCTCGTCGGTCGAATCGCCGATGGCGGCGTAGTAGGAGCTGGTGCCGGTCTCCACCATGCAGCGGGCGATCATCTCGCCGGTGCGCGAGCCGCGGACCGAGGCGTCGAGGTCGATCGGCACCCGGTAACCGGCGCGGAAGCGCTCGACCGCCGCCCGGAAGTCGAAGGTCGGGTCGACCAGCTCGGCCCAGCGCCCCAGCGCCTCGCCATGCTGGACCTCCTCGATCGCCCAGCCATGGGCGGCTTCCTGGAACTCCGCATCATCCTTGAAGACGTTGCACAGATAGGCGGTGTAGTCGTCGGCATTGAACTCCACCAGGGCCGCCGCCTTGATCAGCGGGACCAGATCGGGATCGACCTTGCCGGCGTCGAAACGGTCCCAGGGAAGCTCGTCGATCCGCCAATGCGCACGCGCCATGTCCGCTCTACCGCCTCGTCTTGGGCCGCACCGTCGGCGGCCGGTCATACCGGGAAAGGGTTCGCTGTTCCTGTCCCCGCCTTTTGCCGTCGGGTGCGGCGGGGTTCACGGTTCAGGCCTTCGAATGTAATCGGTCTCCGCCGCGATGCAACCAAGTCGCAACGCAAACGGGCGGCCTGGAAGCCCAAGCCGCCCGTTTCGCCGAAGAGATGTATGCCGTTCGCCCAGCCGGACCGACGGCCGTCCCCGCTCAGTGAGCGGAGGCCTGGGTCAGCGCGTCCAGCTTGGCGCGCGCGACCGCCAGCTTGGCTTCGGCGGCGGCACGCTCGGCGTCCGACTTGCTGTCGTCCAGATCCTCGGACAGGTCCTTGATCTGCTTCTCGACCGTGGCGCGGTCGAGGTCGGTCAGAGCCACCGCTTCCTCGGCCAGAACGGTGCAGCGGGCCTCGGTGACCTCGGCGAAGCCGCCGGCGACGAAGACGCGATCGACGATGCGGTCGCCCTCATAGACGTCGATGACACCCGGACGCACGGTCGAGATCATCGGCGAATGACCGGCGAGCACGCCGAAATCGCCTTCCGAACCCGGCACCACGACCATGTCCACGGGCTGCGACTTCAGCAGCTTTTCCGGCGAGACCAGCTCGAATTCGACTTTATCGGCCATGGGTTTCCTGGTGCCTCTTCATAGGAACCCCCTCCCCCGTTACGGGAGGGAGGGGGCGTGCTGATGTCGATTCCCGCCGGACCTTCGCCCTTTCGGGCTGGTCCGGACCGGGAGGCCGCGATCCCGGATGGATCAGGCGGCGGCCAGCTTCTTGGCCTTGGCGATCGCCTCGTCGATGGTGCCGACCATGTAGAAGGCGGCCTCCGGCAGGTGATCGTAGTCGCCGTTCACGATGCCCTTGAAGCCCTTGATGGTCTCCTCGAGCGGGACCAGCACGCCCGGGGTGCCGGTGAACACCTCGGCGACGTGGAAGGGCTGCGACAGGAAGCGCTGGATCTTGCGGGCGCGGGCGACGACCAGCTTGTCCTCTTCCGACAGCTCGTCCATGCCCAGGATGGCGATGATGTCCTGCAGCGACTTGTAGGTCTGCAGAACCTTCTGCACCGAACGGGCAACCGAGTAGTGCTCGTCACCCACGACGCGCGGGTCGAGGATGCGGCTGGTCGAGTCGAGCGGGTCCACGGCCGGGAAGATGGCCATTTCGGCGATCGAGCGCGACAGCACCGTGGTGGCGTCCAGGTGGGCGAAGGAAGCGGCCGGGGCCGGGTCGGTCAGATCGTCGGCGGGCACGTAGATGGCCTGCACCGAGGTGATCGAGCCCTTCTTGGTCGAGGTGATGCGCTCCTGCAGGGCGCCCATGTCGGTGCCCAGCGTCGGCTGGTAGCCCACCGCCGACGGGATGCGGCCCAGCAGAGCCGACACTTCCGAGCCGGCCTGGGTGAAGCGGAAGATGTTGTCCACGAAGAACAGCACGTCCTGGCCTTCCTCGTCGCGGAAGTACTCCGCGAGGGTCAGGCCGCTCAGCGCGACGCGGGCGCGGGCGCCCGGCGGCTCGTTCATCTGGCCGTACACCAGGGCCACCTTGGAGCCGGGGCCGTCGAGCTTGATGACGCCCGACTCGATCATCTCGTGGTAGAGGTCGTTGCCCTCGCGGGTACGCTCGCCCACGCCGGCGAACACCGACACGCCGCCGTGCGCCTTGGCGACGTTGTTGATCAGTTCCATGATCGTCACGGTCTTGCCGACGCCGGCGCCGCCGAACAGGCCGATCTTGCCGCCCTTGGCGTAGGGGGCCAGCAGGTCGATGACCTTGATGCCGGTGATCAGCACTTCGGCGTCCGTCGACTGGTCGACGAAGTCCGGGGCCTGACGGTGGATCGGCAGCGAGCGGGCGGCGTTCACCGCGCCACGCTCGTCGATCGGCTCCCCGATGACGTTGATGATGCGGCCGAGCGTCTCCGGGCCGACCGGCACGGCGATCGGGGCGCCGGTGTCCGAGACCTCGGCGCCACGCACCAGACCGTCGGTGCTGTCCATGGCGATGGTGCGGACCGTGCTCTCGCCCAGGTGCTGCGCCACTTCCAGAACGAGGGTCTTGCCGTCGTTCTGGGTGTGCAGCGCGTTCAGGATCGCCGGCAGGTCGCCGTCGAACTGCACGTCCACGACGGCGCCCGTGACCTGCGTGATCTTGCCGACAGAATTGGTGGTGGCCATGGAGTAAAGCTCCCTAGGAACTCGGTAAGTGTCGGTATGCCGTCGCCGGCGCAAATGGGCTTGACCCTACGGGTCGGATGCCGCCGTTACAGGGCCTCGGCACCGGAGATGATCTCGATCAGCTCCTTGGTGATGTAGGCCTGGCGCGTCCGGTTGTAGGTGATCGTCAGCTTGTTGATCATGTCGCCGGCGTTGCGCGTCGCGTTGTCCATCGCGGTCATCCGGGCGCCCTGTTCGGACGCGGCGCTCTCCAGGAGGGCGCGGTAGATCTGGATGGACAGGTTGCGCGGCAGCAGTTCGGCGAGGATCTGCTCCTCGTCCGGCTCGAACTCATAGAGCGGCTTCACCTCGTCGGTGGCCGCGGCCGCCTCGCCGGGGACGGCGAAGGGAATGAGTTGCTGAACCGTGACGATCTGCGAGATCGCCGACTTGAACTTGTTGAAGACGACCGAGCAGACGTCGAACTCGCCGGCGTCGAACATCGCCAGCACCTTCGTCGCCACCATGTCGGCGTCGCTGAAGCCGAGCCGGCGGCGGCCGACATCCTCGTAGCTCTCGACGATCAGCGAGGCGTACTCGCGGCGCAGCTGGTCGCGGGCCTTGCGGCCGACGGTCAGCAGCTTGACGGTCTTGCCCTCGCCCTGCAGGCGCGTGATCTGGCGCTTGGCCTCGCGGACGATGGAGCCGTTGAAGGCGCCGCACAGACCGCGGTCGGAGCTGATGACGACCAGCAGATGCACCTTGTCGGCGCCCGTCCCGGTCATCAGCTTCGGCCCGTTGCCGCTGTCCTGCACGTTGGCGGCCAGCGACGACAGCATCCGGCCCATACGCTCCGCGTAGGGACCGCTGGCTTCCGCCTGCTCCTGGGCGCGGCGCAGCTTGGAAGCCGCAACCATCTTCATGGCCGAGGTGATCTTGCGCGTCGACTGGACGCTCGCGATCCGGTTCTTTAGGTCCTTGAGGTTAGGCATGCCGGCCCTTCAATTCCGCTCGAGGTCGTTCCGTGACCGTCGTTTCAGGACGGTGGGGGGCGGTTTCCCGCCCCCGCGCGCGGTCGGTCAGGCGAAGACCTTGGCGAAGCCGTCGAGGAAAGCCTTCAGCTTCTCTTCGGTCGCCGAGGTGATCTGCTTGTCGGTGCGGATCGCCGCCAGGATATCGGCGCCCTTGGCGCGGATCTCCGACAGGAACTTGGCCTCGAAGCGGTTGACGTCCTCGACCTTGATGGCGTCCAGGTAGCCCTTCACGCCGGCGAAGATCGACACGACCTGCTCTTCGACGGGCAGCGGCTGGAACTGGCCCTGCTTCAGCAGCTCGGTCAGACGGGCGCCGCGGGCCAGCAGGCGCTGGGTCGAGGCGTCGAGGTCCGAGGCGAACTGGGCGAAGGCGGCCATCTCGCGGTACTGCGCGAGTTCCATCTTGATGGTGCCGGCGACCTGCTTCATCGCCTTGATCTGGGCGGCGGAGCCGACGCGGCTCACCGACAGGCCGACGTTGATGGCGGGACGGATGCCCTTGTAGAACAGGCCGGTTTCCAGGAAGATCTGACCGTCGGTGATCGAGATCACGTTGGTCGGGATGTAGGCGGACACGTCGCCGGCCTGGGTCTCGATGACCGGCAGGGCGGTCAGCGAGCCGTTGCCATGGGCGTCGCCCATCTTGGCGGCGCGCTCCAGCAGGCGGCTGTGGAGGTAGAACACGTCGCCCGGATAGGCTTCGCGGCCCGGCGGACGGCGGAGCAGCAGCGACATCTGGCGGTAGGCGACGGCCTGCTTGGACAGATCGTCGTACACGATCAGGGCGTGCATGCCGTTGTCGCGGAAATACTCGCCCATCGTGCAGCCGGTGTACGGCGCCAGGAACTGCAGCGGAGCCGGCTCCGACGCGGTGGCGGCGACGACGATGGAGTATTCCATGGCGCCGGCGTCTTCCAGGGTCTTGACGATCTGGGCGACGGTGGAGCGCTTCTGGCCGACGGCGACGTAGATGCAGTAGAGCTTCTTGCTCTCGTCGTCGCCCTGGTTGATCGGCTTCTGGTTCAGGAAGGTGTCGATGACGACGGCGGTCTTGCCGGTCTGACGGTCACCGATGATCAGCTCGCGCTGGCCGCGCCCGATCGGAACCAGGCTGTCGACGGCCTTCAGGCCGGTTTGCATCGGCTCGTGCACCGACTTGCGCGGGATGATGCCGGGGGCCTTCACTTCCACGCGGGTGCGGGTCACGTCGACCAGCGGGCCCTTGCCGTCGATCGGGTTGCCCAGGCCGTCCACCACGCGGCCCAGCAGGCCGCGGCCGACCGGAACGTCGACGATGGTGCCGGTACGCTTGACGGTGTCGCCTTCCTTGATGCCGCGGTCGTCGCCGAAGATCACGATGCCGACATTGTCGGTCTCGAGGTTCAGCGCCATGCCCTGCAGGCCACCCGGGAACTCGACCATTTCGCCGGCGCGGACGTTGTCCAGGCCGTGCACGCGGGCGACGCCGTCGCCCACCGACAGAACCTGACCAACCTCGGCGACATCCGCCTCGGTCCCGAAATTCGCGATCTGCTGCTTGAGGATCGCAGAGATTTCTGCGGCGCGGATATCCATCAGACTGATCCCCCTGAGGCCTTCATGGCGAGTTGCAATTTGTTCAGCTTCGTTCGCACCGAGGTATCGACCATGCGCGAGCCGAACTTAACGATCATGCCGCCGATCAGCTCCGGATCGACGGAGGTGTTCACCAGCACCTTGGAACCGATGGACGCCTTGAGGGCGTCGATCACGGCGTTGCGCTGGGCGTCGCTCAGCGGCTGGGCCGAGGTGACCTGGGCGGTGACCTCGCCGCGGCGCCGGGCCAGCTCGGCCAGGAAGCCTTCGATCATGCCGTCGATCGCGAACAGGCGGCGGTTGGCCGCCACCAGCCCGATGAAGCGCTTGGTCAGCTCCGACAGGCCGGCGCCGTCCAGGACGGCGGCCATGGCCCTGCCCTGATCGGCACGGCTGATGACGGGGCTGCGGACGAGGCGACGGAGGTCAGCGCTCTCGGCCAGGATCTGCTTCAGCGTGGCCAGATCGCTCGCGACCGTGTCCAACGCCTGGTTTTCGTCCGCAAGCTCGAACAGCGCGTTGGAGTAACGCGCGGCGAGTTCGGATACGCCTGTTCCTTCGGATGCCACCTGATCCCTCGAATTGAGTTCGGTAGACGGTGAATTCGGCGGCCTTATAGGGTGTCAACCCGAGGCACAAACACCCCGGCCGCGAAAGCGAGCGGTCCAATATCACAGGAATCGCGCCTACGCAACGGGGTCTGGACAATTTGGCTGCGGCGTTTTGAGCAACTGCGGAATCATTGGTCGCAACTGCGTTCGCCAATGACTCGAGTCGCTCTCGACTGGTCATACCGGCTGTGACTTCGATGTGGCCCTATTAGCGGTTTAATTCAAGGTTAACCAATCTGATCCCCAATCTGCCGCAGGGTCGGCCGGAACCGCGCGGGCGGCCGATCCGACCCTGTTTTGCCATCGTTTTACCCCGCCGCAACCGGTCCATGCGACCAGGGACCCTTCCGCAATGACCATCCTGCCGACGACCGACACCGTTGCAAGCGCCGCCGCGACTGCCGAAGCCGGCGCCGGCCCGCGGCCAGAGGATCGCGCGCCGAACGTCATCCAGTTCTGCCGCGCCCGCTTCACGCCGGACGATCTGGACGCCTTCGCCGCGGTGGCCGAACCGAAGATCCGCGATGGCCATTGGATCGGCGTGCTGCGCGAGTCGGGACGCGACTACGACCGGCTCCTGGTTCTGCTGCCCGAGGTCGACCGCCCGGTCTTCCGCTTCGAACGCGGCGCCAAGGGCCGTTACAGCCTGTCCTTCCACGACCGGTCGGGCTGGTACGGCATCGGGGCCGGAGACAGCGCCGCGGACTGCCTGTCGATCTGGCGCCCGCGCCGTCCGCGCGCTTCCTGACCGGCGGCCGGTGCTCCACCGGAATTTCACCATGTAAAAAAGTGCCATGCGGCATCCCGCCGCACCGGTTTCATAAAGTCCTCAGCGATAGACCCCGACCGCCAGCATGTATGGCTTGCCGTTCAGCACCAGGCGGCGGGCGTGCATCGTCTTGCGCGCGACCTGGCCCGTAAGCGGGTCGATCCACTGATAGGTGACGTCGGTCCGGCCGTCGCGCGCCACCCCGTCCAGCGCCTCGCGGATGAAGGGCTTGCCATCGATGTCGTGCAGGTCGTTCAGGTTCGAGCCGTTCAGCGTCGCCGTCCAGCCATGGGCGACCATCACACCGGCATCGTCCAGCAGCATCGGGTAGAGGTCGCGGTCGATGAAAGCGCTATCATGCGCGGCAAAGGCCTCCGGCGCCGCGTCCACGCCGATCCGCTCCAGCAGCTGCTGGGCGCGGTCGATCATCGTCAGCGCCTCAGCATCGGTGCCGCGGGTGCGGGCCGGGGCGCCGGCGGCGAAGGCGATCACCGCCAGCAGCAGAAGGACCGGCAGCACGGTCAACAGGGTTTGCCGCTGAACGCGCAGAAGTAGCTTGGAGATCATGCCGACCATCAGCCTGAACCTGTGCCTGTGATGTCCGGGTCCGGGAAGGATGTCTGGAAGCGGAGCCGTCCCGGCCGTGGTAATACCATGCCCGGCCCTGTGCAATGGACCAATCGTCACAGGTGCCATGCCTGGCCGCCTCCGCAACGGGATCCTGTCCATTCGCCACAGCCTCGTCCGACGGCGCCAACGACCCCTAAAGGAAGCTGTAGGGATCGACATCGATCTGCACGCGGATTGCCGGCGGAATCTCCACCCTGTCCAGCCACTCCGCGATCAGCGGCTGCACCTGGGTGCTGCGCGGCGCCTTCAGCAGCAGGCGGCGGCGGTGCCGTCCGCGCAGCAGGGCGAGCGGCGCCGGGGCCGGACCCAGCACATGGACGGTCTCGCTGCGCGGCGCGGCGCGGCCGAGCGCCATCGCCACCCGCTCGACCAGGGTCGGGTCCTCGCCCGACACGATCAGCGCCGCCAGCCGGCCGAAGGGCGGCATGCCGGCCTCCAGCCGCATCTCCGCCTCCAGCTGGTAGAAGCCGTCGCGGTCGCCGGCGGCCAGCGCCTGCATCACCGGATGTTCGGGCATGAAGGTCTGCAGCATCACCCGTCCCGGCCGCTCGCCGCGCCCGGCGCGACCGGCCACCTGATGCAGCAGCTGGTAGGTGCGCTCCGCCGCCCGCAGGTCGCCGCCGTTCAGGCCCAGGTCGGCATCGACCACCCCGACCAGCGTCAGCATCGGGAAATGGTGGCCCTTCGCCATCACCTGGGTGCCGATGATGATGTCCAGCTCGTGCCGGCCGATGCTCTCCACCATCTCCTGGATGGCGCGCGGGCCGTGCAGCGTGTCGGACGCCATGATCGCGGCGCGGGCCTCGGGGAACAGCTCCGCCACCTCCTCGGCGATGCGCTCCACGCCTGGACCGCAGGCCGCCATCGTTCCCTCCTCGCCGCATTCCGGACAGGCGTGGGGCAAGGGCTGCTGCAGGCCGCAATGATGGCATTGCAGCTTGCGGGCGAGCCGGTGCTCCACCAGCCACGCCGTGCAGTTCGGGCATTGCATGCGGTGGCCGCAGGCACGGCACAGGGTCAGCGGGGCATAGCCTCGGCGGTTCAGGAACAGCATCGCCTGCTCGCCTCCCGCCAGCGTGTCGGTCAGCGCCTTGCGCAGGCTGGGCGCCAGCCAGTGGCGGGCGGGCGGGCGGTCGCGCCGCAGGTCGACCAGCTCGACGTCGGGCAGCACGGCGCCGCCGTGGCGGGCCGGCAGTTCGATGCGGGCGTAGCGGTGGCTGTCGGCGTTGACCTTGGTCTCCAGCGACGGCGTGGCGGAGACGAGGGCGATCGGCAGCCCGCCCAGATGCGCCCGCGCCACCGCCATGTCGCGGGCATGGTAGATCGCCCCCTCCTCCTGCTTGTAGGCGGAGTCGTGCTCCTCGTCGACGATGATGACGCCGAGGTCGGGATAGGGCAGGAACAGCGCCGAGCGTGCCCCCACCACCACCGGCACCTCGCCCTTCGCCACCGCGCGCCAGGTGTCGCGGCGCTGCGCCCCGGTCAATTCGGAATGCCATTCCGCCGGCGGCGCGCCGAAGCGCCGGGCGAAACGATCCAGCCATTGCGCCGACAGCGCGATCTCCGGCAGGAGGACCAAGGCCTGCTTGCCCTGCTCCAGCGCCGCGGAGATCGCCTCGTAATAGACCTCCGTCTTGCCCGACCCGGTGACGCCGTCGAGCAGAACGGTGGAATAGCTGCCCGACGCCACCCGCTCGCGCAGGTCGTCGGCCGCCGCCCGCTGGTCGGGCGACAGGCTGGGTCCGGGCCGGCGCCAGTCCGGCCGCCCGAGCCGCGTCGGCTGCAGCATGACGGGCTCCAGCAGCCCGGACTCGGCCAGCCCGCGCACCACGGTGACGCCACAGCCGGCCTCTTCCGCCAGTTCCGCCGGGGTGCGGGGCGGCCCATCCTCCAGCAGCGCCAGGATGCGCTTGCGCGGGTCGGTCATCTTGAAGCCGGGCGGCGGCTCCGCGCCCGCCTTGCGCAGATAGGCCAGCATCGGCTTGGGCGGCTCCAGCGCCGACGGCACGCTGACCGCCATGCGCAGGACGAAGCCCGGCGGCGTCATGGTGTAGGCGGCGACCCATTCGACGAAGCGGCGGCCGACCTCGGTCATCGGCGGCACGTCGAACCGGCGCACCACCGCCTTCAGCCGGCCGGACTCCAGCGTCCCGGCGCCGGGTCCCCAGACGACGCCGATCACCCGGCGCGGCCCGAGCGGCACCTCGACGAAATCGCCGGGAACCAGTTCCATGCCATCGGGCACGCGGTAGTCGTAGGCCTCGCGCAGCGGCAGCGGCAGCAGGACGGCGACGCGGCGGTCCGGCCCGCGATGCTGCGGCTTCGCCGGGGACTCGGTGGAATTGGCTGCGGAATCGCCTTCGGGCTGCCCCGTTTCGGGCGCGTCCCCAAGAAGATCCCCCTGGAAGCCCGGGGCGGAACTGGCGGAAGTCGAACGCATCGGCTAGAGTGGCCTCATGTCCCGGGCACCGGGCGGGACGGCGCGTCGGTCAGCTTTCCGGCGCGGCCGGTTCCGGTCAACATCAGCAAGCATGGACCCTTCGTCATGAAGTTCTTCGTCGACACCGCCGACATCGCCGAGATCCGCGATCTGGCCGATACCGGTCTGCTGGACGGTGTTACCACCAACCCCTCCCTGATCGCCAAGTCCGGCCGTCAATTCCTCGACCTCGTGGCCGAGATTTGCGACGTCGTCAACGGTCCGGTCAGCGCCGAGGTGGCCTCCACCGACTTCGAGACCATGCTCGCCGAGGCCCACAAGATCGCCAAGATCTCCCACCGCGTCGCGGTGAAGGTGCCGCTGACCCCGGCCGGCCTGAAGGTCTGCAAGATCATCTCGTCCGAAGGGACGATGGTCAACGTCACGCTGTGCTTCTCCCCCGCCCAGGCGATCCTGGCGGCCAAGGCCGGCGCCAGCTTCGTGTCGCCCTTCGTCGGGCGCCTGGACGACATCGGCCAGGACGGCATGGGCATCATCAAGGACATCTGCGAGATCTATAACAATTACGACGCCTTCAAGACCGAGGTGCTGGTCGCCTCGATCCGCAACCCGATGCACATCGTCAAGGCCGCCCGCCTGGGCGCCCATGTCGTGACCGCGCCGGCGTCGGTGCTGAAGCAGCTGTTCAACCATCCGTTGACCGACAAGGGTCTCTCCCAGTTCGTCGAGGACTGGAAGAAGACCGGCCAGTCGATCCTGTAAGGCGGGCCGGGGCGATCATGGCCGACAGGGGCCGCGAACCGGGTCACAGCCCGCACCGGACGTCGACTCTCTCTTCGGAGGATGTGCGCGCCTATCTGCGGAGCCACCCGGATTTCCTGGTCCAGAACGCCGATCTGGTCCACCACCTGACCCCGCCGTCGGTCGACCGCGGGCGCGGGGTGGTGGACCTCCAGGCCTTCATGGTCGATCGGCTGCGCGCCGAGGTCCGCACCCTCAAGGACCAGCAGCGCGAACTGATCGGCACCAGCCGGGCCAACATGAACAGCCAGAACCGCATCCATGCCGCGGTCCTGTTCCTGCTCGACGCCCAGAGCTTCGAACAGCTGATCCAGACCATCACCACCGACCTCGCGGTCCTGCTCGACCTCGACGTCGCCTGTCTGGTCATCGAATCCAACGGCACCGACATCCCCCATGTCCACCGCTCCGGCGTGCGGGTGGTGGAGCCGGGCGCCATCGCCGACCGGCTGGGCCGGGCTGACGTGGTGCTGAACACCGACATCCAGGGCGATCCCGAGATCTACGGCCCCGGCGCCGGCCTCGTCCGCTCGGAGGCGCTGATCCGCATCCAGGTCTCCAGCGAGACGCCCGACGGGCTGCTCGCCTTCGGCAGCCGCGAGCCCGACACCTTCCACGGCGGCCAGGGCACCGAACTGGTCGGCTTCCTCGCCCGCGTCGTCGAAAGGGTGATCCGCGGCTGGCTGGAGCTGCCGGCGTGACAGAACCTGTCTTGGGGTTTTCCGCCAAGCCCGACGTCCAGGACGTACTCGCCCATTGGCGGCGCTGGATGGAGAGCGAGAAGGCGGTCTCCCCCCACACCCTGTCGGCCTATACCGCCGACGTCGCCGAATTCCTGCGCTTCCTCACCGAATTCCGCGGCGGCTCCCCACCGTCGCTGAACGATCTGGGCGAGTTGAAGGCGGCGGATTTCCGCGCCTGGATGTCCAGGCAGGCGATGGACGGGCTGATCGGGGCCAGCCGGGCGCGGAAGCTGGCGGCGGTGCGCAACCTGTTCCGCTGGCTGGACCGCAGCGGCCGTCTGCACAACCCCGCCGTCGCCACGCTGGCCACGCCGAAGGTCAAGCGACCCGCCCCGCGCCCGCTGACCGAGATCGACGCCGACCGCCTGCTGGAGGAGGCCGAGCGCGACCGCGAGGACCCCTGGGTCGGCAAGCGCGACCGCGCCCTCTTCACCCTGCTCTACGGCTGCGGCCTGCGCATCTCCGAAGCGCTGGGTCTGGCGTGCAAGGACGCACCGCTGGGCGACACGCTGCGCGTCACCGGCAAGGGCCGCAAGGACCGCATGATCCCGGTCCTGCCGGCGGTGACGGAGGCGGTGCGCGCCTATATCGAGTCCTGCCCCTTCACGCTGGCGCCCGACGGCCCGCTGTTCGTCGGCACCCGCGGCGGCCGGCTGAACGCCAGCGTCGCCCAGCACCAGATGCAGAAGCTGCGCGCCCTGATGGGAATGCCGGACAGCGCCACCCCGCACGCCCTGCGGCATAGTTTCGCGACCCATCTTTTGGCGGATGGCGGCGACCTGCGCGCCATCCAGGATCTGCTCGGCCACGCCTCGCTCTCCACGACCCAGCGCTACACGGATGTGGAGAACGAGCAGCTGATGAACGTGTACCGCAACGCCCATCCCCGGGCGCGCAAGGGCTGACCGCAAGCGCCTGTGAATACTAAGGTATTCAGACAAAGCGCCCAGGGGGTACCGTTCACCCTTTTTCGCCGACCGACCTCGATTCCGACACATCGCGACAGGTAAATGAAATAAAATTACGATTGCTGTTTTTACCAATGATCGTCGATGCCCTTTCAAATGCCCCCTCAGTAAACATCCCCCCTGATACTTAAGAGTCATATCAAGGTATGCGACCCTAATTTGCCGTTAAACACTCGTTAATTTCAGGGTTCGACAGTCTCCTCAATCACGCGGCACGAGGCTGGGGGGAAATCCTTCATGACAATAAAATCCATCCAATCGAAAATCGCCATGTTGTCGGGCCTGTGCCTGGCGGGCACCGTCGCCGTGCTCGTCGGCTTCGCCGTCCTGTCGACACGCTCCAGCAACGAGTTCGTCACGGAGAATGTCGAGCGGATCCTTCAGAGCAAGACAACCGAATCCCTGCAGAATCTTGCGGCCACCCAGGCAGGCCTGCTCAGGTCGGAATTCGATACCGCCCTGAATGCCGCCCGGACGATGGCCGGCAGCTTCACCAGCCTTGCCGACGATGCGGCTCCCGGTCATATCCCGCCGGAGCGGCGCCGTGAGGTGCTCAACGCGCTTCTGCTGTCGGTTCTGAAGCAGAATCCGCTGTTCAATGGCACCTATTCGGCGTGGGAGCCCGATGCGCTCGACGGTCGCGACGAGGATTTCCGCAACCGGCGCGAAACCGGCACCGATGCCACCGGCCGCTTCATCCCCTATTGGAACCGCGACCAGAACGGCCGCATCGCCCTGCAGCCCCTGGTCGAATACGACAGCCGCGACCGCCATCCCAACGGCGTGATGAAGGGCGGCTGGTACGTCGGCCCGCAGGAGAGCGGGCGAGAAAGCGTGCTCGACCCCCTGCCCTACATCGTGCAGGGCAAGCAGGTGTTCCTGGCGACCCTGTCGGTTCCGGTCGTCATCGGCGGCAAGTTCCGCGGCGTGGCCGGCGCCGACTTCAACCTCGACTTCGTGCAGCAGCTGTCGACCAGGGTCAGCGCCGCCGTCTTCGACGGCCGCAGTCAGGTGGTCATCATCAGCAACATGGGCCTGATCGTCGCCCACAGCGCCCGGCCCGACCTGATCGGCCAGTCGATCTCCACCTTCGATGCGTCCTGGCAATCCGATCTGGCGGGTGTCCAGGCGGGCAAGCCGCATGTCGACGTCGAGTCCTCGACCAACATGCTGCGCGCCTTCGCCCCCATCACGCTCGGCAATACCGAAAAGCCGTGGGCGGTGCTGGTCCAGGTGCCGAAGGACATCGTGCTGGCCGACGGCATGGCGCTGGCTTCGGCGCTGGGTGAACGCGCCAGCTCCAGCATCCTCTGGCAAGTCGCGGTCGGTGCGCTGGTCGCGCTGGGCGCCGTCGCGATCATGTGGCTGGTGGCCGGTGGCGTCGCCCGGCCGATCCGCGCCAGTGTCTCCTTCGCCGAAGGCATCGCCGCCGGCCGCTTCGACCAGACCCTCGACATCCGCCAGGCCGACGAGGTCGGCGCGCTGGCCGATGCCCTGCGCAAGATGATGGCCGACCTGAAGCGGATGATCGACCAGCGGGCCGAGGACCAGGCCAAGGCCGACGCCGAACGCCGCGCCGCCATGCTGCAACTGGCCGACACTCTGGAAACTCAAGTGATGAATGTGGTCGACGGCGTCGACCGCGCCGCGCAGGCGATGACCGGCACCGCCCAGGCGATGACCGCCACCGCGACCCAGACGAGCCAGCAGGCCGGCGTCGTCGCCAACGCCTCCCAGGACGCCAGCAGCAACGTGCAGACCGTCGCCAGCGCCACCGAGGAACTGTCGGCCTCGATCCAGGAGATCGGCCAGCGCGTCAACCGCTCCGCCCAGATCGCCCGCGAGGCGGTGGAGGCGGCCCAGCAGGCCAACGGGCAGGTGCTCAGCCTGACCGAGGCGGCGGAGAAGATCGGTACGGTGGTGCAGCTGATCCAGGACATCGCCAGCCAGACCAACCTGCTGGCGCTGAACGCCACCATCGAGGCCGCCCGCGCCGGCGAGGCCGGCAAGGGCTTCGCCGTGGTGGCGCAGGAGGTGAAGAGCCTCGCCAGCCAGACCGCCCGCGCGACGGAGGAGATCGCCGGCCACGTCACCGGCATGCAGCGGGTCACCGGCGAGACGGCCGGCGCCATCAAGGGCATCGGCGGCATCATCGCCCAGATCGACGAAATCTCGACCGCCATCGCCGCAGCGGTGGAGGAACAGGGCTCCGCCACCGCCGAGATCGCCCGCAACGTCCAGCAGGCCGCCGGCGGCACCCAGGAGGTGACGCGGACCATCGCCGACGTCCGCAGCGCCGCCATCGAGGCCGGCCAGTCCGCCGAGACCGTCCTGTCGGTCTCCGGCCAGCTCGCCGGCGACGCCGGGCGACTGCGCAGCGCGGTGAACGGCTTCCTGTCGACCATCCGCGCGGCCTGAGCGGCGAACCGGCCTCAGCAAAAAAGGCTCCCCCGCCGGAGGACGGGGGAGCCTTTCGTCGTCATGGACTTTTCAGGCGCGGATCAGATGTGCAGCGGACGGCCGTCCACCGCCAGCGCCGCTTCCTTGACCGCTTCCGACAGGGTCGGGTGGGCGTGGCAGGTGCGGGCGACGTCTTCGGCGGACGCGCTGAACTCCATGGCCAGCACCAGCTCGCCGATCATCTCCGACACGTTCGGGCCGATCATGTGGACGCCCAGCACCTGGTCGGTGGCAGCATCCGACAGGATCTTGACGAAGCCGTCGGTGTTGCCGCCGGCACGGGCGCGGCCGTTGGCGGTGAACGGGAACTTGCCGGCCTTGTAGGCGACGCC
Source organism: Azospirillum sp. 412522 (assembly GCF_019805165.1). Classification (GTDB taxonomy): domain Bacteria; phylum Pseudomonadota; class Alphaproteobacteria; order Azospirillales; family Azospirillaceae; genus Azospirillum. Next base: position 84,861 of record NZ_RWIJ01000001.1, on the reverse strand, counting down.
CGCGGCCTTCAGCTGCTCCTCGGTCTTGCCGACGGCGGCGACTTCCGGCCAGGTGTAGACGACGCCGGGAACCAGGTCGTGGTTGACGTGGCTCTTCTGGCCGGCAAGCTGCTCGGCCAGGGCGACGCCCTCCTCCTCGGCCTTGTGGGCCAGCATCGGGCCTTCGACCACGTCGCCGATGGCGTAGATGCCCGGCACGTTGGTCTGGAAATGGCCGTCGATCTTGACGCGGCCGCGGTCCAGCTCGACGCCCACCGCCTCCAGGCCCAGCCCTTCGGTGTAGGGGCGGCGGCCGATGGCGACCAGGACGGCGTCGGCCTCGACGGTCTGGGCGGCACCGCCGGCGGCGGGCTCGACCGTCAGGCTCACGCCGGTCTCGGTCACCGACGCGCCGGTCACCTTGGTGCCCAGCTTGAAGTCCATGCCCTGCTTGGCGAAGATGCGCTGGGCCTGCTTCGACAGCTCGCCGTCCATGCTCGGCAGCACGCGGTCGAGATACTCGACCACCGTCACCTTGGCGCCCAGGCGGCCCCAGACGGAGCCCAGCTCCAGCCCGATCACGCCGCCGCCGATGACGACCAGATGCTTCGGCACCTCCGGCAGCGACAGGGCGCCGGTGGAGGACACCACGCGCTTCTCGTCGATGGCGATGCCCGGCAGCGGCGTCACGTCGGAGCCGGTGGCGATGACGATCGCCTTCGACGCGGTGATGGCGCCGACGCCCTCGACCTCGACCGTGTTGGCGGCGGTGATCTTGCCGGCGCCCTTCAGCCAGGCGATCTTGTTCTTCTTGAACAGGAACTCGATGCCGGTGACGTTGTCCTTGACGACCTTGTCCTTGTGGGCCTGCATGCCCGGCAGGTCGAGTTCGACGCCGCCGACCTTGATGCCGAACTTGGCGAGGCCGTGGGCCGCTTCCTCGAACTTCTCCGACGCCGCCAGCAGAGCCTTGGACGGGATGCAGCCGACGTTCAGGCAGGTGCCGCCCAGCGTGCCCCGCTTCTCGACGCAGGCGACCTTGAAGCCGAGCTGCGCCGCGCGGATCGCGCAGACATACCCGCCGGGGCCGCCGCCGATCACAACGACGTCAAAAGTGCTTTCAGCCATGAGAGGCTTTCCTTTCGCCATTCTTGCTCGTTGCCAAAAGCCGTCCCATCCAGCGGGGAGGGCAAGCGGGATGTTCCGCGGGGCGATTTATGCCCGCGCTCACGCCCCGTGGCAACGGGACACTTCGTCTCTGGACGCAGGGTTGCGGCCGGAACCGGGGTTCGGGAAGCCGGTGCGCAGGCGCGCATGGGACGGCACCACCCGCCATATCCATCCCGGCGGCGAAGCAAAGGGCACCCCTTTTGCGCAGGGCCCCTCCCCCTTCGATTCCGGAAACCTTTACGGCCCCGCTTGCGTTCCCATCGGCATCACACAGCCGCCGCAACGGAGACCACCATGACCACCATCAAGAAGTTCGCCCTGCTCGCCATCCTGGGCTCGCTGCTGGGCACCACGCTGGCCGCCTGCAACACCGTCGAGGGCGCCGGCCAGGACGTGCAGGCCGGCGGCCGCGCCATCGAGCGCGGCGCCGACAACGTCCAGAAGAAGATGTAAGCCGGACAAAGGCGCCGACGGGGGAGCGTCCGCCAGCCGCGGCTCCCCCTCAGCCCTTCATGCGCTTGATGGTGTTGGTCGTGCTCTGGCCCTGGACCAGCTCGGCCAGCACCACTTTTCCGCCATAGCCCTGGACGAAATCCGCCCCCACCACCGTGGCGATGGTGTAGTCGGCCCCCTTGACCAGCACGTCTGGACGCAGGGCGTGGATCAGCGTTTCCGGCGTGTCCTCGCCGAAGATCACCACCAGATCGACGCAGCCCAGCGACGCCAGCACCGTGGCGCGCGCCGTCTCGTTCTGCACCGGCCGGCTTTCGCCCTTCAGACGCTTCACCGACGCATCGCTGTTCAGCCCGACCACCAGCACGTCGCACGCGGCGCGGGCCTGCTTCAGCAGCGCGATGTGGCCGGGATGCAGCAGGTCGAAGCAGCCGTTGGTGAAGCCCACCCGCTTGCCGCGCAGCCGCCAGCGCTCCGCCCGCTCCGCCGCCGCGTCGCGGGTCAGCACCTTCTCCTCGCCATGGCGCCATTCCTGCTCGTGCAGGCTGGACAGCAGCTCGGCCGAACGCACCACCGCGGTGCCGACCTTGCCCACCACGATGCCGGCCGCCAGATTGGCCAGCCGCGCCGAATCGACCAGATCGATCCCCACCGACAGCGCGGCGGTCAGCGTCGCCACCACCGTGTCGCCGGCGCCCGACACGTCGAACACCTCGCGCGCCTCGGCCGGCAGATGCACCGCGTCCTCGGCGGTGACCACCGACAGGCCCTGCTCGCTGCGCGTGGCGACGACGGCGCCGATGCCGCAGGTGGCGATCAGGTGGCGGGCGGCGGCGAGCACCTCCTCGTCCGTCCGCGCCGGCAGGCCGGTGGCCTCCATCAACTCCTTGCGGTTGGGCGTGACGATGTCGGCGCCGCGATAGCGGCGGTAGTCGCGTCCCTTCGGGTCCACCACCACGGTGCGCCCGGCCTGCCGCGCGGCGGCGATCACCGCCACCACCAGCTCGTCGGTCAGCACGCCCTTGCCGTAGTCGGACAGGATGACGCCGCCGACCTCGGGCAGCAGGTTGCGCACGCGGTCGAGCACGTGGTCGGCGACGGTGATCGGCACCACCGTCTCGATGTCGGTGCGCAGAAGCTGCTGCTGACCGGCGATGAAGCGGGTCTTCACCGTGGTCTGGCGCCCGTCCTCCACCACGATGGCGCCATCGTTGACGCCCTCGCGCCGCAGCAGGGCCAGCAGGTCGCCGCCGACGCCGTCGCGTCCGACCACCGAGACGAAGCGGCAGGCCGCCTCCAGCGCCACCAGATTGGCGGCGACGTTGCCGGCACCGCCCAGCTTGGGCACTTCGCGGTCGATGCGCAGGACGGGGATCGGCGCCTCAGGCGACACCCGGTCCACCGAACCATAGACGAAACGGTCGAGCATCACGTCGCCAAGGCACAGCACGTTGGCGCGCGACAGGGTGTCGATGTGACGGGCAAGGTCGCTCATGGCGTCTCTCTTACCAACGCCAAAGCGGTAACGCCAGAGGACAAGTTTGCGCCGGGGTGACGCAGGCATCAGGAAAAGGCGGGGACATCCCGTCGCAGGTCGCCGGTGCCGCCGGCAAAGGTCAGGGTGATCGCCCCGTTCCGCTCCTCGGCGGTCATGCCGACGGCCGCCGGATCGACCTTCAGGCCGGCATCGGCCAGCGCGCCTTCGAAGACGGTCGTCCGGTCGCCCGGCAACGCGAAGCGGACGGTCGCCATGACGTCGGAGAACAGCGCGTGGTCGACGATCCAGCCGCCGGCCGTTCCCAGAGCGTCGGCGACGGCGCTCAGCGCTGCGTTGCGGTCCATGGCCACCACCGACTCGTATCTCAGGAACGTCCGCATCGTACGGCCTCCGGTCTCCGCGCCCCGCGACATCCGAGCCGTGGAGGGCGGCTTAGTGTAGTAGATGAATGCGCGCCGCGTAAGCGCCACGCGCCTGCTCTTCGGCACACCCGGCACAATGCGAGCCACCATGCCCCGCCCCACCGTCGCGACCAGCCTGTCGGCCAAGCTGCTGCTGCTCACCATCCTGTTCGTGCTGCTGGCGGAGGTGCTGATCTACGCCCCCTCCATCGCCCGCTTCCGCATGAGCTACCTGGAGGAGCGGCTCGCCGCCGCCCACATTGCGGCCCTGTCGGTGGAGGCCGCCCCCGACCTGATGGTGACGAAGGAGCTGCAGGCGAAGCTGCTGGCCTATACCGGAACCCACGTCATCGACCTGATCCAGCCCGGCGCGCGTGTCTACATGCTGTCCCGTCCGATGCCGCCGCACGCCGATGCGATTTACGATCTGCGCGGCACCGGCATGGGCATGCAGTTCGTCGATGCCGGCAACGCCCTGTGGCTCGCCCTGGAAGGCGCTTTCGGGCCGCAGCGCGACCGGGTGATCCGGGTGATCGACCGCTCGCCCAACGACCCGGCCCAGCGCGTCGAGGTGACGATGGACGAGCGGCCGCTGATCGACGCGATGCTGGATTTCTCCCGCCGCATCCTGGCGGTGTCGGTCGCCATCTCGCTGATTGCGGCGATCCTGGTCTATGTCACGCTGCATGCCCTGCTGGTACGGCCGATGCGCCGGCTGACCGCCGAAGTGGTCGCCTTCCGCCGCGACCCCGACGGCGCCCCGCCGCTGGTGCCGGGCACCCGCCGCGACGAGATCGGCGTGGCGGAACGCGAGCTTGCCGCCATGCAGGGCACGGTGCGCGCGGCGCTGCGCCAGCGCGAGCGGCTCGCCACGCTCGGCACCGCGGTGGCGAAGATCAACCACGACCTGCGCGGCATCCTGTCCACCGCCTCCCTGTTGTCGGAGCGGCTGACCGAAAGCGCCGACCCGGAGGTGCGCCGCGTCACGCCGCGGCTGGTCGCCTCGCTCGACCGCGCGGTGGAGCTGTGCGGCCAGACCCTGTCCTTCACCCGCGACGGCGTCCTGCCGCTCAGCCCCGCGCCGATCGACCTGCACCGGCTGGCGGAGGAGGCGGGGGCCGAGGTGCTCGCCACCGCCCGCCCCGACGGCGGCCGGGTCGAGGCCGAGTGGATCAACGACATCCCCGCCGGCACGCTGGCCCCGGTCGATGCCGCCCAACTCGCCCGCGCCCTGGTCAATCTCGGCCGTAACGCGGTGCAGGCCGGCGCCGACCGGGTCCGGATCGCGGTACAGGCGGAGCGCACGGACCGGCTGACCCTGACGGTCGCCGACAACGGCCCCGGCCTCGCCCCGCGGGCGCGGGAGAACCTGTTCCAGCCCTTCGCCGGATCGGCGCGGGCCGGCGGAATCGGCCTCGGCCTCGCCATCGCGCGCGAGGTGCTGCGCGCCCATGGCGGAGATCTCAGGCTGGTGGAGAGCGGCGCCGCCGGAACGGCGTTCGCCCTTGACATACCGCAATGCAATGCGGACACCGGTCCTGTAGCTGTCACCGGTCACAAGTCTTTTGTGTCGCAGTGAGTCCGCGGGTCCCCCTCCGCGGAACGCCGTCAACCACGAAGCGTTCGCACACGGCCCGGCGGGGCGGGAGGCGGGCGCTTTCCCACTGACAACGCCTTGTTCTTGAAAGGACTTCGGGACGTGAAAGCCTTCTCCTTCTGGATCAGCCCCATCCTCGCCGGCATCATGGCTTTCGTCGGCCTGTTCGCCTCCTCCCGCGCGGCGGACGATGCCTTCGCGACCGGCGGCCTGATCGTCTTCCTCGCCTGCGTGATCTTCATCTTCATGTCGATCGGCCGCTATTTCGACGGTCTGGGCTCCGCCCACTGACCGTCCCGGCACCCTTCCCCTCTCCCCGGCAAAAGGAGAGGGGAAGGCACAGGCCCGCTTGGCGACGGGCCGCCGGGCCTCCCCTCAAACCCCGTCGATGTAGCTCAGCAGCGGCTGCCAGTCGCCGCGATGCTCGGCGGCGCGCTTGCCCGGCATGTCGAACAGGCTGAGACCGCTTTCGGCCGCGTCGGCGTAGATCTGGCTGTCGCGCAGCCGCGTCACCACCTGATGGCCGATGCCGCCCAGGAAGCGGTCCAGCCGGTCGGCCGCCTTGGTACGGGCGCGCATGCGGTTGCCGACCACCGCCACCGTGGTCTTCTTCTTGGCGATCCGCTTCAGCTCGTCGAGCTTGACCAGGAAGCGCTGGGTGGCCTGCTCGTCGAAGGCGCCGGGCAGCACCGGCAGCACGACGACGTCGGCCATCTTCACCAGATCCTCGATCTGCCTGGTCTTCAGCGCGGCCGGCGCGTCGATCACCAGCCGCTTGGTGCCGCGCGGCGTGTCGGTGAAGTCCTTCGCCCAGTCGAGACCGACCAGGAGCGGCGCCTTCTCCGGCCGGCGCTCCAGCCAGCCGAGCGAGGAACGCTGGCGGTCGACGTCGGCCAGCACGGTGGACAGACCCGCCGCGGCGGAGGCAGCGGCGAGATGGGTGGCGACGGTCGTCTTGCCGCAGCCGCCCTTGATGTTGGCGACGAGGATCGTGAGCATGGCCGCGGACTCTACACCGCTGCGTCCGGCTTCGACCAGAAATGCTTGGTGTCGATGAAATCATGCCACAGGGCGACCAGCGCCGACTCGGTGTCGGCCACCCCGCGGGCGTGCCAGCCGATGACGATGCCGGCGGCGCGCGGCTCGCCGGGGGCCGAGCGGCTGCCATCGTCATGCAGCTCGTGCAGCAGCCGCGTCGCCGTCGCCACGTCGTTCAGATGGCCCAGCGCGTCCTGGAAGGCGGCCATCTGCTGGATGTAGCGGCGCACCGGCTTGTCGTCGTACAGGCTGCGGAAGAACTCCACCGCATAGCGCAGCTTCTTCAGGGCGATGCGCAGCTGGTGGCGCTGGGCCACCGGCAGATGGGCGAAGCCGTGTCCGGCCCGCTTGGCCTTCTTATGGCGCTTGTTCAGCAGATGGTCGGCCAGCCCGATCACCGGCTGGAACAGCCGCACCGATTCCTCGCTGACCGGCTGGTCGCGCCAGCCGCGCTTCTCCACCCAGCTGCCGACGCCCAGCAGGAAGGCGGTGTAGCGGTCGGAGCGGATCGCCTCGCGCACGCCCTCATAGGCGCGCAACCGCTTGGCCTCGGCCGCCGCCGCCAGCGCGTCCAGATCCTCGACCGCCGAACGGCCGTGCCCGTCGGCCTTGTGGAAGGCGTCACGCACCGGGGCCAGCAGTTCCTCGCCGAACACGTCCCAGTCGCGCGCCGGCCCCAGGCTGCCGGCCAGCCATTTGATCTCGCCGACCAGCCACAGATATTGCGTGGCCGGGATGAAGGGCCGGAACAGCGCGGTGGCCGAGCGCAGCCGGCGCAGCGCGACGCGCATCTGGTGCACACCCTCCGGGTCCTCGCCGGCCAGCGTCACCGCCTCGTTCGCCACCATATGGGCGATGCAGGCGCGGACGATGCGGCCGACCGCCCCTTCCACCGTCGTCTCGGGGTCGAGCAGCAGCTTTTCCGCCTTCAGCGCCTTCTCGGCCGAGCCGTTCGCCAGCGCATGGCCGCGTTCCGCCTTGGTCCGCATCTCCAGCCGCAGCGGGGCGGCCTTCGCCAGCTCCTGCGCCAGATCGTAGAGGGCGGCGGGCGTGCCGCTCTTCAGCTCCAGCTCCACCTCGCACAGGTCGCGCGACCGGCCGTCGGGCAGCTCGATCCGGCCGCGGTCGAAGGCGATCTCGATCAGCGCGGCATCGTCTTCGTCGCCCAGCCTCACGTCCTGCGTCGTCCGTTCGACGATGGAGGTGAAGACCGGCCGCAGTTCCGAGTCGCTGAGCGGGCCGAGCAGTTCGATGGCGGAAGCGTCGGCGATCAGCGTCAGGTCGGGGGCGGCGGAGGTCACCGCGCATTCCCACTCGCCGCGCCCCAGCCCGTCCTCGTCCGGGGCCGACTTGACCGTCTGGACGAAGCCGTCGCCGGTCTTGCGCACCCGCAGCGTCACCTTGCGCGCGGCGAGCCGGCGGTCCTCGGTGTCGTAATAGGTGCTTTCCAGGGTCCGTGTCGCCGCCGGTCCGGCCACCCGGTCTGCGATGGCGGAAGCGGCGCGCAGCCTGTCGAAGTCTTCCGGCTTCGCCGCCAGCTTCAGTTCCGTCTCGCGGTTGATCTCGGCCTCAGCCATCGCCTGCGCTTCAACCCCCGTTTAGCGGCCCACCGGCCTACAGTTGGGTGTTTGCACAGCCAATGGACAGGGTCAAGTTACGGAAATGTTGCAGAAGCCTGCGGTTGCGGCACCTGCCGGCTGTGCGTCCGCCGCCGGTTCCTGGCGTCCGGCCAGGGCTTCAACCGGGACGTTGCAGGGTCATTATGCCCCATTTCACCCCACCCCTGGGGCGTTGCAAAGCGTGCAGGCCTGTGGTTGGGTTCCCGCAAACTGAAACGGCCTGTCCCGCTGGGATCGGCCATAATTGGGGAAGTGCGACGATGACCGACTTCAACACGATCGACGACCTTGAGGTGAACGGCAAGACGGTGCTGGTGCGCGCCGACCTGAACGTTCCGATGCAGGACGGCAAGGTGTCCGACACCACCCGCATCGACCGCCTCGCCCCCACCCTGAAGGAGCTGTCCTCCAAGGGCGCCAAGGTCGTCGTCCTGTCGCATTTCGGTCGCCCGAAGAACGGCCCGGACGCCAAGAACTCGCTGCGCAACGTGCTGGACGCTCTCAGCGCCGCCGTCGGACAGAAGGTGGCCTTCGCCGAGGACTGCGTCGGCGAGAAGGCCAAGGAGGCCATCGCCAAGGTGCATGACGGCGCCATCGTGCTGCTGGAGAACACCCGCTTCCACGCCGAAGAGGAGAAGAACGACCCGGCCTTCGCCAAGGAAATGGCCGCGCTGGGCGATCTCTACGTCAACGACGCCTTCTCCGCCGCCCACCGCGCCCACGCCTCGACCGAGGGCGTCGCCCGCCTGCTGCCGAACGCCGCCGGCCGCCTGATGGAAGCCGAGCTGAAGGCCCTGACGCTGGCGCTGGAGAAGCCGGAGCGCCCGGTCGCCGCCGTCGTCGGCGGCGCGAAGATCTCCACCAAGCTGGAGCTGCTCGGCAACATGGTCCGCAAGGTGGACCTGCTGGTGCTGGGCGGCGGCATGGCCAACACCTTCCTGTTCGCCCAGGGCACCGACGTCGGCGCCTCGCTGTGCGAGAAGGACATGGCCGACCAAGCCCGCGCCATCATGGCGACCGCCAAGGAATCCAACTGCGAGATCCTGCTGCCGAAGGACTTCGTCGTCGCCAAGGAGTTCAAGGCCGGCGCCGCCAACCGCGTCGTCGCCTTCGACGCCATCGGCGCGGACGAGATGGCGCTCGACATCGGCCCGGCCACCGTCGAGTTCCTAGGCGTGAAGCTGCAGGGCGCCAAGACCGTCGTGTGGAACGGCCCGCTCGGCGCTTTTGAAATTCAGCCCTTCGACGCCGGCACCAACGCGGTGGCCGGCCTGGTCGCCGCCCGCACCGAGGCCGGCGGCCTGCTGTCGGTGGCCGGCGGCGGCGACACCGTGGCGGCGATGGCCCATGCCGGGGTCGAGGACAAGTTCACCTACGTCTCGGCCGCCGGCGGCGCCTTCCTGGAATGGCTGGAAGGCAAGGAGCTGCCGGGTGTGGCTGCGCTGAAGAAGTAAGGAACGTCCGGTCCAACGGGTTCGGGAAGGGGGCGTCACGACGCCCCCTTTTTCATTGGGTCCGGCCGGCTCTGGAGCGGAGAGACCCTACGGCTCTTTCTGGACCAATTATGGGCGGAACCATAAATTATAGTCCGGAATATAATTCCCCATAATCCGCCGCCACCCCCGCATCCGAACCGTTTCCCCTTGCATCCGCCCGCGCGAATGCTCATAACAGCGGCGGGAGACTGGCGTCGGACGAGTCCCTCGCCAACCCGGTCAGGTCCGGAAGGAAGCAGCCGCAACGAGTTACGGCTCGGGTCGTTCGTCCAGTCTCCCACCCTCCTCGAAAATTGCCAGCACGAAACAGACGGCGACAGCGCGGCGCCGGGACGCTATCCTGCGGCCCGAAATTCCCCTCCCGTCGTTTCGACAGGCCAGCCGCGTGACCGATACCACAGTCGACATTCCCGCTTCCGCTCCCGCCACCGGACAGGCATACCGGGTGCTGGCGCGCAAGTACCGGCCGAAGACCTTCGACGAGCTGATCGGCCAGGACGCGCTGGTCCGCACCCTGACCAACGCCATCCAGTCCGGCCGCATCGCCCAGGCCTTCATGCTGACCGGGGTTCGCGGCGTCGGCAAGACCACCACCGCCCGCATCATCGCCCGCGCGCTGAACTGCACCGGCCCGGACGGCACCGGCGGGCCGACGGTCAGCCCCTGCGGCGTCTGCGACAATTGCCGCGCCATCGCCGAGGACCGTCACGTCGACGTTATGGAGATGGACGCCGCCAGCCACACCGGCGTCGACGACATCCGCGAGATCATCGACGGCGTGCGTTACGCCCCGGTCTCGGCGCGCTACAAGCTCTACATCATCGACGAGGTCCACATGCTGTCGAAGAGCGCGTTCAACGCGCTCCTGAAGACGCTGGAGGAACCGCCGAGCCATGTGAAGTTCGTCTTCGCCACCACCGAGATCCGCAAGGTGCCGGTGACGGTGCTGTCGCGCTGCCAGCGCTTCGACCTGCGCCGCGTCGACGCCCAGGTGCTGAAGGAGCATTTCACCCGCATCACCGCCCTGGAAGGCGCCGAGATCGAGGGCGACGCCGCGGCGCTGGTCGCGCGGGCCGCCGATGGGTCGGTGCGCGACGGGCTGTCGCTGCTCGATCAGGCCATCGCGCTGGCTGCAGGCACCGTCACCGCCCAGCAGGTGCGCGACATGCTGGGGCTGGCCGACCGCACCCGCGTCATCGACCTGTTCGAGGCCGCCGTTTCCGCCAAGCCGGCCGAGGCGATGGATATCCTGGCCGACCTGCACCGTGTCGGTGCCGATCCGGTGGTGATCCTCCAGGACCTGCTCGACCTCGTCCACAATCTGACCCGCCTGAAGGTGGTTCCGGACAGCGCCAACGATCCCTCCCTGCCGGAAGCCGAACGCACACGAGGCGCCTCGCTGTCGACCAGGCTCGGCATGCCGGCGCTGACCCGCGCGTGGCAATTGCTGCTGAAGGGGCTGAACGAGGTCCAGGCCGCCCCGGTGCCGCAGCAGGCGCTGGAGATGGTGATCGTCCGCCTGTCCTACGCCGCCGATCTGCCGACGCCGGGCGAGCTGATCCGCCAGTTCCAGGCCCAGCAGGCCAATGGCGGGGCCAACGCTGGAGGGGGCGCGCCCATGGGTCGCGGTCCCGGCGGTAATGGCGGCGGACCGGTCGCGGTGGCCAGCCAGTCCACTCACGCCGTCGCCCGTTCCATGGCGTCCGCCCAGCCGCAGAGCGCTCCGGTGGCACAGGCCGCTTCCGCTCCGGCCCCTGTTGCCATGGCCCTCCCGGCCGGCGAGGAGCTGTCGCCGATGCCGCCGGACTTCCGTGCGCTGGTGCAGCTGTTCTCCGACCGGCGCGAGGGCGCGCTCTACGGCTACCTGATGGAGACGGTCCAGTTGGTCCGCATGGAGCCGGGCCGGCTGGAGCTGAAGCTCCGCCCCGCCGCCCCGTCGACCCTGCCGGCCAAGGTCGGGCAGTTCCTGACGGAATGGACCGGCCAGCGCTGGATCGTCGCCCTGTCCGACGGTCCTGCCCAGCCGACGCTGGCCGACCAGGACAAGGCCGAAAAGAACCGCGCCTGGGCCGAGGCACAGGCGAACCCGGTGGTCCGCGCCGTGCTCGACGCCTTCAGCGGCGCCAAGATCATCGACGTCCGCGACCTCGCCGAAGTTGCCGCGGCGGAGAGCGCGGCGGTTGCGGATGACGGTGAGACACCCGATTTCATGGTTCAGCAGCAGGACGATGGGGTCTATTACCCCCTCGACGACGAAGGAGAGTACTGACCGATGAAGAATATCGGCAACATGATGAAGCAGGCCCAGCAGATGCAGGCCAAGATGCAGGAAATGCAGGCGAGCCTGGAGCAGGTCGAAGTGACCGGCCAGAGCGCCGCCGGCATGGTCGTCGTGACTGTCAACGGCAAGAGCGAGATGAAGAAGGTCAAGCTCGACAAGTCCGTCGTCGATCCCGAGGACGTCGAGGTGCTGGAGGACCTGATCGTCGCCGCCTTCAACGACGCCAAGAAGAAGGTCGAGCAGCACGTCGCCGAGGAGACCTCGAAGATGATGGGCGGCCTGAAGCTGCCGCCGGGCATCAAGCTGCCGTTCTGATCCGACTTGCTTGCCCTCTCCCGCCCCGGGAGAGGGAGGGGACCCACGAAGTGGGGAGGGTGAGGGGCTGTCCGGACATGGATCCCCTTATCCTCGCATGCCCCTCACCCTTCCCAAGCTCCGCTTGGGCCCCTTCCCTCTCCCGGGGCGGGAGAGGGAGATATGTTTCGGCCGCCAATTCCCCATGATCGGACCTGAAATCGAACGCCTGATCCAGTTGCTGTCCAAGCTGCCGGGGCTCGGTCCCCGGTCGGCTCGGCGGGCGGCGCTGCATCTGATGAAGCGGCGGGACAGCCTGCTGGTGCCCCTGTCGGAGGCGATGGCGGCGGCCGGCGAATCGATCCGCGCCTGTTCCGTCTGCGGCAACCTGGACAGCCGCGATCCCTGCACCATCTGCTCCGACCACAGCCGCGACCGCTCGGTCATCTGCGTGGTCGAGGATGCCGGCGACCTGTGGGCGCTGGAACGCACCCGCGCCTTCCGCGGCACCTATCACGTGCTGGGCGGCCTGCTGTCGGCGCTCCAGGGCGTCGGCCCCGACGACCTGAACATCGCCGGCCTCGCCGAGCGCGCCAAGGACCCGGCGGTGCGCGAGATCATCCTGGCGCTGAACGCCACCGTCGACGGCCAGACCACCGCCCATGTGGTGACCGACCGCCTGACCGACTCCGACGTCTCGGTCTCCCGCCTCGCCCACGGCGTCCCGGTCGGCGGCGAGCTGGACTATCTCGACGACGGCACGCTGACCGCGGCGCTGAAGGCGCGGCGGCCGCTGTAGCCCAAGGCCGCTCGGCACCGCCGCCCCCACAGCGAGCGTCTTATCCCGGAAACCCGGCCAGCGCCCTCACCTCGGCCGGACTGCGGCCCTCGTCGCGGAGCGAGCGCAGCGACTGGGCGCGGTCGCGCTTGGCCAGCCGCTCGCCCGCCGCGTTCCGCAGCAGGCCATGATGGTGGTAATCCGGCGGGTCGTAGCCCAGCAGCGCCTGCAACAGCCGGTGCAGGTGGGTGGCGAAGAACAGATCCTCACCGCGGGTGACCAGCGTCACGCCCTGCAGATGGTCGTCGACGGTGACGCTGAGATGATAGCTGGTCGGCGTATCCTTGCGCGCCAGCACCACGTCGCCCAGCAGTTCCGGCGTCGCCTGCTGCCAGCCCTGCGCCCGGTCGTGCCAGCGCAGCGGCCCGGTCAATAGACGGGCGGCCTCCACGTCGAGTCGCAACGCCCAGGCATCGCCGCGGGCAATTCGCTCCGCCCGTTCCCCGGCCGACCGGTGGCGGCAGGTGCCGGGATAGAGCGGCCCATCGGGTCCATGCGGGGCGGCACCGGCCCGCGCGATCTCGGCGGCGATGTCCTTGCGGGTGCAGAAACAGGGATAGAGCACGCCCAGCGGCTCGAGCCGGGCCAGCGCGGTGCGGAAATCGTCGAAATGGTCGGACTGGCGCCGGACCGGACCGTCCCAGCCGAGGCCGAGCCAAGCCAGATCCTCGATCAGGTCGCGCTCGTAGTCCGGGCGGCAGCGGTTGGGGTCAATGTCCTCGATCCGCAACAGGAAGCGGCCGGCAGCGCTGCGGGCGGTGGTCCAGCCGAACAGCGCGGAATGGGCATGACCCAGATGCAGATGCCCGGTGGGGCTGGGGGCGAAGCGGGTGACGAGGTCGCTCATTCCCGCTTTATAACGGATCGCGCGCCGGACCGGGCACGGGATGTGGCGGGTGAACGGGAATCAGATGTAGGGATTGTCGCGGATCGGCTCGACCGGGATTTCCTCGCCTTCCAGATACAGGGCCAGACGGCGGCGCAGTTCGCGGTCGAAAGCGTCGATGCGGATCTGGCGTTCGCGCTCCTCGCGTTCGCGGCGCTTCTGGGCGAGGTCGATGATGACGGCGGTCATGGCGGGCTATCCTCGGGGTCGCATCCGGCCGGGACAACCGGCGGGGTCTGCTTGGATCAACGAGGCCCACCATGGCGCGGTCATGGTTAACGAGGGGTAAGCGTGCAAGGGAAGCGCGAGTCTTTTTTCCCGATGTCACAGCCCCCGCGCGTGGTGGCGGCCGACCGCCAGCCGGTCCCTGCCGTGCAGGCCCATGCTGCGAAAAAGGTTACACATCGGTGAAGAAATTCGGCCGCACCGGGTCAAGATATTGAGTCCGCGCCGCCAATCCACTATGTATCTGGTTGTCCCGGAAGACGATCCGGCCGCGGGGCCGACCGCCGGGGCGGAGTAGATACGCCCCCGCGCACACAGGCGCCTCGGTGTCGCGTGCCGGGATCCAGACACACGGTTACAGACAAGGGAGTGGCCATTGGCTCCACCACCCGATCACTGTCCGGCTCTGGTGCTGAACGCGGATTTCCGCCCGCTCAGTTACTTCCCCTTGTCGCTATGGTCCTGGCAGGAAGCGGTCAAGGCGGTCTTTCTCGAACGGGTCAATATCGTATCGCACTATGACCGGGTCGTCAGATCCCCAAGTTTCGAAGTCCGGTTGCCCAGCGTCATCTCGCTGAAAGAGTTCATCCCGGCCACCCGCCGACCGGCCTTCACCCGCTTCAACGTCTTCCTGCGCGACCGCTTCACCTGCCAGTATTGCGGCCGCCCCTTCCCCACACACGATCTCACCTTCGACCATGTGATACCGCGCTCCCGCGGCGGTCGGACGACGTGGGAAAACGTCATCACATCCTGCTCGGCCTGCAACCTGGCAAAGGGCGACCGCCTTCCCCACGTCTGCGGCATGATCCCCCTCAGTCCGCCCTTCCAGCCCAGTGCCTACGAGCTGCAAGAGAACGGACGCGCCTTCCCGCCAAACTTCCTCCATGAAAGTTGGCGGGATTTTCTTTATTGGGACTCGGAACTGGACCCGATGTAGCGCCGATGATGGAACCCCGATGGAACCGGGTGCGGATAAGGGGCCGGCGCCATGGTCCCCGCACCCGCCCCCCTACACCCTCTCCGCCACCCAGACCACCGCCCGCGTGCCGGCCTTGATCGCTGCCGTCAGCAGCGGATAGCCGGCCGCCAGCTCCGCCTCGTTCTGCAAGCCGATGTCGCGGTGTTCGACCTCTTCCGCCTGGAACCTGCGGATGCTGTCGGACAGCTCCTGCTCCTCGGGGCCGAGATGCTTCAGCTGCGCCTCGTAATGCTCCTCTATCACCTCTTCCACCGCGACGGTGCAGGCCATCGCCGCACGCTCGCCGAGAAGGGCAGTGCCGGCGCCGAGCAGGAAGCCGGTGACGTGCCACAGCGGCTGCAACAGAGTCGGCCGCACGCCGCGGCGGTTCAGCTGACCCTCGAAATACTGCAGATGGACCAGTTCCTGCTCCGCCATGTGGCGCAGGGTCTTGCCGTGGCGGCCCTTGCCGATGACGGCGATCTGGCCCTCGTAGATGCGCTTGGCGCCATATTCGCCGGCATGGTCGACGCGGACGATTCGGGCCAGCCGGTCACGCCGCGGCAGATCGCCGGGCATGGTGCCGGGCAAAGCGCCGCGGCCTGAAGAAGCGGAGCGGGAATTGGCGGACGGAGACGTCTTTTCACTCACAATGCGGTCCTCGACACCGGGGTGCGGGTGTAGGCGATGCGTGCCGCGACGAAGGCGTAGGCCGCCAGCGCCAGCGAGATCGCCACGTTGTAGCCCGCCATGGAGATCCCGAACAGCGACCACGCCACTTCGTCGCAACGGGTGACCGGGGCCGCCAGCACCTGGGCGCGCAACGCCTCCAGCGAATTGGCCGCCGCCGACCCGCCGCAGGACGAGGTGCCGGCCCACCAATGCTGCTCCACCCCGACGTGATAGGCGGCGATGCCGGCGCCGGCCAGCAGCGCCAGTCCGCTCACCACCAGCAGCGCGTCGTCCAGCCCCTTCCAGCGGCGGAACAGCCAGGTCACCAGCCCCAGCACCATCACCGCCACATAGGGCCAGCGCTGCATGATGCACAGCACGCAGGGCTGATAGTTCAGCACGAACTGGAAGAACAGGGCCGACAGCAGCACTCCGGCGCTGGCCAGAGCCAGGAGCAGGGCAGCCACGCGGGGATCGTCGAAGACGCGGGAGAGGAAGGGCTTGGTCGTCATGGCCGACAAGGTAGCGCGTACTGCGCCGTTCGGCCAGCCGTCCGCGACACCCGCGCCGCTCCTGCGACGGCATGACAGGGGCCATGCCATGGATGGGGAATAAGCGGCACCATGACGGCGTCGCCTGGAAACGGGATGGAACGAGCGGGGACGCCCCGTTCTTTTGCACTTTCCGTTTTCGGACCGTTGCGCTAGAAGAGGCGTCGCTGCGGGCGTGGTGAAACTGGTAGACGCGCCGGACTCAAAATCCGGTTCCGAAAGGAGTGTCGGTTCGATTCCGACCGCCCGCACCACCTGATCCCTATCCGGGCCCGACCCTCGCGTCGGGATCGCGGTTCCGGCCGGATGGCTTCCTCCGGTCAGCCGGCTGCCTTCTCCGTAAATTGATCATACGCCTCGACCGCCTGGGCGGCGTACATCACCGATGGCCCGGCGCCCATATAGACCGCCATTCCCATCGTCTCCATCACCTCGTCGCGGGTTGCCCCTTGCTTCATCGCTGCTTCGGCATGAAAAGCCACGCAACCGTCGCAACGGATCGCCACCGCGATGGCAAGCGCAATCAACTCCTTGCTCTTGGTATCCAGCGCATTCGCCTTCAGCGCCGCCTGGGCCATTCCGGAAAAGGCCTTCATCACATCCGGCGCGCCGCCGCGCAGTTCACGGATGGCGCCGGACAGTTCGCCAGTCATCAGCGGCCAGTTCTTGTGCATGGTCGTCTCCTGTCTTCGAAAGGCACCCGCCCTCCACCGGTTATAAATTAGTATATACTAATTTATAACTCAAGACCCGCGATCGCCCGGCCCTGTGGAATGCCGATCGGGCGCCTCCGTCCCCATGTCACCCGAAGCTGCTGGCCTGCGGTCCGCCACGGACGTATGACTCCGTCCGCTACAGGCAGATGCAGAGAGAGCCGAATGAAGCCCGCCCCCTCCTCGATCATCGTCGATGAAGCCGGTCCGCAGAAATTCACCCTCACCGTGATGTTCGGTGGCCAGCGCTTCGACTGCGGCAGCTACATCAGCCGACCGGCGGCGATGCAGGCCGGACGCCTGTTGATTCAACGCAAAGAGAGCGAGGCGGCAGGCGGCCGAACGAAACGGAAGCCAGGCAAGGGCTGACGGCCGAAGACTTTTCCTCCTCCCCTGGCGCCACACTGGCGAACCGGATGGCCTGGGGAGTAGGCTGCGCCCATGCCTGAGCAGCACCCGCCCGACGACAACCGCACGCGCATGGCCGCCAATTTCGGTGCAACCATCGCCATCATGGTCGTGCTCGGGCTGGGCTATTGGCTTATGGGTGCATTGATGCAGCAGTCGAAGAACGAGGACTGCCTGCTGTCCCACCGGCGGAGCTGCGGCACCGTCGAGACGCGTTGACCATCCCCGGCACGGCGAAGCGCTTCTGCTCCCCGCCAGGCCAGTCAGACGCTGGCCGTGATGTCGAAGCTGTTCCACCAAGCCGAGGCCTGGGGCTTTCGGCCGGATGATCGAACCCTTGCCGCAAGATCGAACGCTGCAGCGGCGCGAAACGGAAGCGCTTTCTGTCCGAAAGGCGAACTCGCCACCTCGGGCGCCGTCCTGGCCGAGCGTGAGCCGACGGAGTTGCCGGGCGCCATCGACGGCATCCGGTTGCTGCTACTGACCGGCTGTCGCCTGGGCGAAGTGGTGGGCCTGCGCTGGGACGACGTCGACCTCACTGCCGGCGCGCTCATCATTCCGGAAGAGAAGGGCAAGGCCGGCGCCTGCGCCCATCCCGTCGGCGCCCCGACCATCGCCTGCCTGAACGGGCTGCCGCGGGCCGGAGAATGGGTGCTGTTCGGCCGGGACCCGAAAGAGCCGCTGTCGCGGAACACGATGGAGGACGCATGGCGCCGTTTCCGGGAGAAGGCAAAGCTGGACGAGGTGCGCCTTCCATGACTTCCGCCAGACCGGAGCCAACGCCTTCCTGGTGCGCGACAAGCTCGGGCGCAAGACGCTGGCCATGACCGATGTCGCCACCCTGAACAAGGTCGGGAGGTAGGCGATCCACCGCGCTCGCAACATCGAGGAACTGAGCTTCGCCGGCATCGCTTAAGCGGTAGCGCGGCGGTTTTTTCATTCCGACCTTGACTCATATTCAGGCCCGCACAGCAATTCAATTCGCCAGCCCCCTGGGCAATCACCTGAAATCATAAAAGGAGAGAGAAAAAGATTTCCCTAATTATACCGATGAAAAAATTCATTATTTTCAGAAAATTACATTTAGTTCCAAAATATTGCGATATTTACCTTTCCAATCAGGAGGTATAGTAGAAATTTTCTGCAGGCAAATCCAGAAGACAGGGACCCGGCGACAAAGATTGCACCATTTCGTTGATTTTTTTGCATGTTTCATCTTAGACGCAAAGCGGAACGCATTTTATGATTGGGCAGCGTGGCCCATTGGTCGTAACGCTCATGCACTGATTGCAAGGTGAAACGTCCATGCCGCCGTCGCCGTCCGCTCTCGAGTCGATCCGCCAAAGCCTGATGTCGGGCGGTCGCCTTCCGGCGATGGTTGCCGCTCCCATCGCGCTCGGCGTATCGCTGGCCGGCAGCGCCGCGTCGGCGGAAACATTGTCCACGGTCCAGAATCAGACCTTCTACCCAACCGGAAGCAGCATCCTCATCACCAGCACCGGCGGCGTGGTCGATAGCGGCACCGGCAACGTTTACACCGATCAGACCACCGGCGTGTGGGTCAAGTCCGCCGGTGGCTGGACCCTGACCAACCAGGGCACGATCAAGATTTCGGTCGACACGAACTTCTATCAGGCCGACGGCATCTACGGTCAGACTTACGGCACCGTCATCAATTCCGGACTGATCGACGTTCAGAAAACCTACGATGGCATCCTGTTCGCCAATTCGTCGCCTTCGCTGAGGTCGGTCGTCGAGAATACCGGGACGATCATCGGCAATTGGGCCGGCATCGAATCGTCCCACCCGCTCAGCCTCACCAACGGGTCGTCGTCCAACGGAGCGGCGTTGATCAAGAACGTCCGCTCGGCGACGGCGCCCATGCAGACGGATTACGCGGCGGTCATGGTCTCCGGGCTGACCACGCCCTCTTTCGTCACCAACTATGGCACGATCATCGGGACCACCGACGCGCTCTCCGTCACCGGTGTCTCGACCATCGTCAATTATGGGACGATCGCCGCCGGAAGCGGCTACAGCGCGATCAAGACCTACGGGTTCGGCGCCGGCAGCCTCATCACCCTGAAGGACGGCAGCGTCGTGGTCGGCGGCATCCAGGCCGGGGGCGCCAATCAGGTACTGCAGTTGGAAGGCAGCGGCAGCCTGTCCGGACCGGTGGCCGGCCTGACCAGCCTGACCATGAACGGAACCGACTGGACGCTTGGCGGCGCGAGTTCGGCCACCACCACCAACCTCCAGGCCGGCACGCTGCGCGTCAACGGCTCGCTCACCACCGGGCTGCAGCTCAGCAGCGGCACGACTCTCGCCGGCACCGGAACGGTCGTCGGGAACCTGAGCACCCCGTCCGGCACCACACTGTCGCCCGGCGGCTCCAGCACGCCCGGCACTCTGACGGTCACCGGCAACTACACGCAGGACAGCGGCAGCACCCTGGCGATCCAGACGACCTCGTCCACCGCCAGCAAGCTGGCCGTCACCGGCACCGCCACCATGGGTGGCGCGCTGTCCGTCACCTCGACCGGCAGCGGGTACGGTGCCAGCACAACCTATACCATCCTGACCACGACGGGTGCTCTGTCCGGTGCCTTCACCTCCGTCACCAACAGCGACGCGACGCTGACCCCGACGGCCACCTTCGACACGGCGAACAAGGAAATCAAGCTCACCCTGACCAAGGTGACCTCCCCGCCGCCGCCTCCGCCGCCGCCCCCTCCCCCTCCACCTCCACCGCCGCCGCCTCCCGATCCGGTTCCGACCCCCACCCCCACACCTACCCCCACACCGACACCGACGCCGACGCCCGATCCCACTCCGACGTCTCCGCCACCCCCTCCGCCCCCTCCGCCTCCGACCGGCGTAATCGACACCAGCCGACCAAGCTTCACCGACAGCGACAGCGCGGTCAGAAGCAGCACGGTCACCTTCGACGGTGGAACGCTGCGCCCGACCTTGCCGCTGACGGTTGGCCAGTCGGTCACCGTGACCGATCAGGGTGGCACCATCACGCCCAACGGCAGCGCCGTCACGCTCGCAGGTGCCGTCGGCGGCAGCGGCGCGCTGGCCGCGTCCGGTCCCGGCACTTTGGTCGTCTCCGGCCAGTTGGCCAACGCGGGCGGGCTGTCCGTCACCGACGGCGCGGTACTGACCGTCGCGCAGAGCGGCGTGGTCGCCGGCGGCACGCTGACCGTGAACAACGGCGGCAATGCCACGGTCGGCGGTATCGTCGCGGTGCCGGTGACGGTCGCCCGCAACGGCACCGTCACCGTGCCCGAGGGCGGCGGTGTCGGCGGCACGCTGACGGTCGAGGGTGGAACCCTGACCGTCGCCCCCTACGGCGCAGTCAACGGTGCGGTCACCGTGACCTCCGGGGGCAACGCCACCCTGGCCGGTGCCGTCATGGCTCCGGTCACGGTCGGCGAGGGCACCGTCACCGTGGCCGCCACCGGCAGCACCGGCGCGGTCACCGTGGGGGACGGCGGGGCGGTCTCCGTCAACGGCGTGGTCGCCGGCTCCCTCACCACCAGCGCCGGTTCGACTTTCAGCGGCGGCGGCACGGTCCGTGGCCCGGCGACGCTGTCCGGCACCCTGTCTCCAGGCAACTCGCCCGGCGTGCTGACCTTCCAGTCGGCCGTGACGCTGACCGGCACCAGCGTGCTGCACGCCGAAATCGACGGCCCGACCGCCGGCTTCGGCGCCGGACGGCACGACCAGATCCGGGTACAGGGGGCGTCCTTCACCGCGGCCGGCACGCTGACCCCCGTGCTGCGCGGCATCAGCGGCGACGCCAGCAACAGCTACACCGCGACGCTGGGGCAGAGCTTCACCATCGTCCAGGCGGATGGCGGCGTTTCCGGCAGTTTCGCCGCCGTGACGCAGCCGGCGGCGGGGCTGGAGGCCGGCACCCGCTTCGACACGCTGTACGACGCCACCGCAGTCCGGCTGGTTGTCACCCCGACCAGCTACGCGGTCCGCGGCGGCACGTCCAACCAGCGGGCCGCCGGTGCGGCGGTCGACGCGCTGCGCCCCGCCGCCGGGGCTCGGCTGGACGGCGCCCTGAACGGCGCCGCCGCCCCGCTGTTCGGCGGCCTCTATGGCCTGTCGGGAAGCGGCATCGCCGGGGCGCTCGACCAGCTCTCCGGCAAGCTGCACGCAGACACCTTGGCCGCCGACCGAACCAGCCGCCGCCTGTTCGGCGGCGCGGTGGAGAGCCGCCTGTCGGCGCTGCGCAGCGGCGAGGCGACGGCGGGCGTCCGGCTGGCCGGTGGCAGCAACGGCACGGTCGCCGTCGGCGAGACCACCGGGACTCAGGGCTCCGGCGGCGTCTGGGGACAGCCCCTGGCGGCCTACGGCCGGACCGGTTCGGACGGCAACGCCGCCGGCACCACCGAGCGGATCGGCGGCTTCCTGCTGGGCATGGACCGCAGCTACGAGAACGGCATGACCGGCGGCGCGGCGCTCGGCTACCTGCGCAACCGCGTCACGTCCCGCGACGGGCTGGGCAAGGCCGACGTGGACAGCTATCAGGCGACGCTCTACGGCTCCTGGAACCTGCGCGGTTCGGCGGACAGCCCCTTTGTGGAAGGCGCCATCGGCTACGGTTACGCCCGCTACGATGCGTCGCGCGCCATCGCCTTCGGCGGGCTGGCGCAAAGCGCCGGCGCAACGGCGGACGGCCATGATTTTTCCGTCGAGATCGCCGCCGGACACCGCATGGGTTTCGCCGGGTCGGACAGCGTCTGGATCGAGCCGCGGGCCGGCCTGCGGTTCGACCGCATCACCCGCGAGGCGTTCCGCGAATCTGGCGGCGCCATGGCGCTGGACGTCGAGGCGGCGGGCTGGAGCAGCCTGCGCAGCGCGGTCGGCGTGCGTGCCGGCACCGGCATCACGATCGGCGGCTGGCGCCTGTCGCCGAACGCCGCCCTGGCGTGGCACCATGACTTCGCGGACGCGACGGCCACCACCACCAACCGGCTGGGCGGTGCGGCCTTCGCCGCCGACGCCAGCAAGCCGGGCCGCGACGCCCTTGTGGTCGGCGCCGGGCTGGGTGTGGCCCTGACCGACCGGATGAGCGCAACCATCGACGTCCAGGACGCGATCCGCACCCGTGAGAACAGCCTGTCGGCCACCGCCAGCCTGAAATGGAAGCTGTGAAGGACCTGACGGCGGTGCGCGGAATCGTCTTCATAGGCATGCTGGGCGCGCTTCCCCTCCTCGCGGGCGTGGCGCCCGCCGGGGCCGTGGAGCCGGGCAGGACCTTCGGCGACTGGCAGACCGAATGCGAGACGCCGGCCGACGGGAAACCGCGTTGCTTCCTGTCGCAGACCCGCGTGGTGGAGAACAAGGAGTCGAAGCAGGCGACCCGCGTCCTCAAGGTGTCGGTCGGCTATTTCGCGCCGGGCGGCAAGGGCGTGATGGTCGTGATCCTGCCGCTGGGCGTCGATCTGCGCGCCGGGGCGGCGCTGACCATCGACGACGGCAAGCCGATGCCCCTCACCTACCAGCAGTGCCTTCAGGACGGCTGCCTCGCCAACGCCCAGATGGACGACGCGACCCTGACCGCGCTGCGCCGGTCCAAGGGGGCGCAGATCACGGTCCGTCCCTATGGCGGCGCGCAGAGCGTTGCTTTTCCGATCTCGACCAAGGGGGTCACCGACGGGCTGGCCGCCCTGAAGCCCTGAGCCCTGAAGTCCTGGGCGGGTTGCCGGTCACCGCAACCACGGCGCCGTGGACGGCCTCGTCCCAGCGTCCGGGCGCCGGCTGCCGGTGCAGGGTGACGGTGGGATACCAGGGCGTGCCGCCGCGGCCCAGCAACCAGCGCCAGTCCGGCGCGTGCGGCAACAGGACCGCTGTCGGACGTCCCATCGCCCCGGCAAGATGGGCAACCGCCGTATCCACGCAGACCACATGGTCGAGCTGCGCCAGCACCGCCATGGTGTCCGCAAAGCTCCCCAGCTCCGGCCCCAGATTGACCAGCGGCGCCGTGCCATAGACGCGGGCAGCCTCGGCCTGCGCCGCCCCCTTCTGGAGCGACACCAGGACCGTCCTCTCCAGCGCCAGGAGCGGCGACAGCCGCGCCAGCGACATTGAGCGGTTGCGGTCGTTCCCGTGGGTCGGGCGCCCGGCCCAGACCAGCCCGACGCGGCGGTAGCCGCGGGGCAGCAGCCCGTCCAGACGCCCCTTCCAGCGCTCCACCCGCGCCGGCTCGGCCCGCAGATAGGGAACCGCGGCCGGAATCGTCCCCAGCGCCGTGCCGAACAGCCCCGGCAGGCTGGACAGCGCCGCCCAGGCGTCGAACGGCGGCGCCTCCTCCCAGGCGGTGAAGGCCCGCTGCCCGCCGGGAATGGAGCGGATCACCGGCAGCATGTCCGGGCTGCAGGCGACCGCCAGACGTGAACAGAACGCCGTCGCCATCGGCAGGTATCGCGCGAACTGTATGCTGTCGCCAAAGCCCTGATCGGCGACCAGCAGAAGGGTGCCGCCGGGCATGGGGCGCCCGTCCCAGGGCCTCACGCCGGCCTGCCCGCATCGCTTTTGAATCGGCGGCGGAAGCGGTGGCGGCACGCCGGGAAGGCGCCAGCGCCATTCATACTCCCGCCAGCCCTCCTCCAGCCGTCCGGAGAGCAGCAGCCCCTCGGCCAACTCGAAATGCGGATCCGGCCAATCCGGGCGAAGCCGGACGGCCCGCCGCTCGCAGGTGATCGACGCCTCGGTCTCCAGCCGGTCGTAGAGCGCGACACCCAGATTGTACCAGCCCGCCGCGTCGCCGGGATCAAGCGCGACGGCACGGCGGCCATGGGCGGCGGCCTCGTCCAGCCGGCCCTCGCGGCGGCGGATTTCGCACAGGTCGCTGTGGGATGGCGCGAACGGCACGGCGGCGGCTACAGGCTGTAGCCCAGCCCGTGGATGACCGGCTCCAGGATCGGGATCGCCGGCTTCAGATGGGGCATATAGGCGCGGTAACGATCGACGGATCGGCCGTGGAGCTTCTCCGCGACCTGGGCGTGGCTGGGCGTGCGGGCATAGCGCCGGTTCTCCTCGAAGCGCAGGCAGCGCCGGTCGAAGTCGAGCCCGAGGAATCCCAGCAAGCGCCGCACCGCCGGCTCCGGCTCGCGTACCAGATCCTCGTAGCGCAGCGGCAGGTAGCGCAATGGCATCTCGCGCCGGTAATGCTCCACCAGATCGAACACCCGCAGGACGTGGCGGGCCGCCGTCTCCGGATCGTTGGCGCAATGGAAGCCATGGGTCAGGTTGGTCCCCATCATCGACAGCACCACGTCC
Organism: Azospirillum sp. 412522; assembly: GCF_019805165.1. Taxonomy (GTDB): domain Bacteria; phylum Pseudomonadota; class Alphaproteobacteria; order Azospirillales; family Azospirillaceae; genus Azospirillum. The sequence continues at coordinate 60,482 of NZ_RWIJ01000001.1, read as the reverse complement.
AGCGGATGGCGCAGCACATGGACGACCGGGGCGGCGGGAAACATCAGCGCGATCAGGCCGAGATGCGTCTCGTTGAAGGGCATCTTGTCGGTGAACAGCGTGTGGCCGGGCTTGACCGGGACCAGCTTGCGGGCATGGCGCAGATAGGCGTCGCGCAGCTGCTCCAGCCCGTCGCGCTGGTCGCCCATCCACAGCTCCGACAGCGCTTCGGGATAGGCCAGCGGGCTGCCCAAAATCTGCGGCAAGGCCTGGACCACCGCCCCGAGGGACGGCAGTTCGTCCCCTGCGGCGACGGCGGGATGGCAGGACAGGATCTGCTCGACCAGCGTGGTGCCGGAGCGCGGGGCGCCCGCGATGAAAACCGGCTGCGTGCCGGCGGCGGCCCCGGCTGTGGGCGTGGGCGGTCGCGGCATCAGGCGCAGGCGCGGCGCGACGAAGAAGGTGGCGAGGCGCGCGATCAGGTCGACCGCCGGTTCCTCGCCGTAGCGGCGCCCGGCCTGCCGGAGCAGAGCCTTGCCGGCGGCGAAAGCGGCGAAGGCCTCGTCGTGGCGGCCCATCCGGTCGAGAACGCGTCCCTTTTCCAGCAGCGCGTCGGGGTCGGCGCCGTGCCGGGCCGCAGCGGTGTCGAGCACCGCCAGCGCCTGCTCCGGGGCGCCGCGCCGGGCCAGCAGGGCCGCCGCGAAGGTGTCGGCGCCGCGAAGGCCGGGATCGAGACGCCGGGCGCGCTCCACGAAGCGTTGCGCGACGGGAAGATCGCGGGCCGCATCCTCGGTCTGTGCCCAGCCGTGCCATGTCAGGGCGATGGACGGGTGCAAGGCGGCGGCCAGCCGGTAGGTCCGCCGGGCTTCGTCCAGTCGGCCCTGCTGCGTCAGGCTCCAGGCGAGATTCGCCACGGTCGCGGCGTCCGGCGGCGACAGGGCCAGCGCACGGCGGTAATGAAACTCGGCGGCCTGCGGCCGGCGGGTATCGGCCAGCACCAACGCCATCAGCAGGTGGGAGCGCGGACTCTCCGGTGCCAGCCGGACCGCATTGCGGGCGTGGAACTCGGCCTCCGCCGTGCGGCCCGTTCGGAACAGGAGCCCGGCAAGCTCCTGCGTCACCGGAACGTCGTCGGGTGCGGCCCGCAACCGCCGCTCCAGCGCCGCGGCGTCGGGGTTGGCGCTCGGACGGTCGATGGGCATGGTCGGCATGACGGGCGGGCGCCAGGAGGTTGGACGCCCACATGGGGCTTGGTTCGACAGAGGATAGTGAAGAGGCTGGACTGCGGCAATCCTTGGCTGATCAACTATCCCAAGATGGGTTGTCGGCTGGAACCCCGGCGCGCCTCGAGCGATCTCGTCCAGCAGCGCCGGCACCTCGACAATCGGCGCCCCCGGTTCGCTGATCGTCCCGTCCGGACCCCACATGGCGGCGATGATGTCGAGCTTCGCCAAGCAGTACGAAAATGATCCGCGTGATTGTTATGTAATTGCCGAGCGCTTCGCCGCTAAATCCCAGCCTTGAACCAAGTCGAAATTTCTCAAGCATTTCCAATATGGTGCGGGCGGCGGGACTCGAACCCGCATACCTTGCGGCGAGGGATTTTAAGTCCCTTGCGTCTACCGGTTTCGCCACGCCCGCGCCCCGGACTCTGCCATTGCAATCCAGTCCCCACGACCGGATCGTAACGGCAAAGCTCATGTCCACGGACCGGTTCCTACGCTGCGCGCGCAGATTGCATACTTGGATATGCAACGCACCGTTCCGTGGTCATGACTTAGACAATCGCGGGGCTGCGGGTCAAGGGGCCTTCGCGAAACCGCAGGCATTCCCATATCGATGGAAGCGCAACTGGAGGACAGGGCCGGCGAAATGGCCGGAGGAAGGAAGGATGCGGCGTGAGCGAGATGGATTGGATGTCGCTGGTGGCTCTGCTGATGGTCGCGATTCTGGTGGTCCCGGCGGCTCTTCGCCGGAATCGCGGAGTCGTGCTGCGCAACGCGGCGCTGTGGCTGGCGCTGATCGTCGCCCTCGTCTGGGCCTACGACCGCTTCGGGCCGTTCGGCAACTGATCGCGAGGGCGCGCCTCACGGCCCGGTCGTTGCCGCCCCGTCGTTGCAGCCGCATCGTTACGGGCGGGTGTCCTCGTTCATCGTCATGATGCCGATGCCCATCGACACGCTGCCGAAGGTCAGCATCAGGCCGGCATAGAGCATCACCGTGGCGGTGATGCCGTATTCGCTGCTGCCGATCAGCGTCGCCAGCTTGGCGACGTCGAACCACAACAGGCCGGTCGCCAGCACCACGGCGCCGACGATGCCGGCGAACAGATGGCGGAGAAGGAACAGCAGCGCTGATTTCTCGAAGCTCTTCATGGCGGGACTCCCGCGACGGTCCTGATGCGGATGACAAGACGTTGATGTAGGACCGGACCGGTCCGGGACAATCGATCCGCCGACATAGCCGCAGGTCATGCCCCACTACCCTTTGGTGCCAACCGTGACGGTGGGCGTGCCGCCCAGGCGGCGGACGATGTCCGCCAGTTCGTCGGTCGCGGCCGTCAGCTCCGCCTCGTCGGTGCCGCGCAGGACCAGGCTGACGCCGAAGAAGCCGCTCCGGAAGTAGGGATAGCTGCCGATCTCCAAGGCCGGATGGCGGTCCTGCAGCGCCGACAGGTCGGCGGCGATCACCCCCTCCGCCAGTTCGCAGGCCACCGTGCGGGCATGCAGCGCCGGCCCGCCGGCCAGTCGCGGCAGGATGCCGTCCAGCATCGCCTGCATGATGTTGGGCACGCCGGCCATCACGAAGACGTTGCCGATCTGGAAGCCCGGAGCCTGGCTGATCGGGTTGTCGATCAGGGTACCGCCGGCCGGGACGTTGGCCATGCGCAGCCGCGCCTCGTTCAGCTGGCCGGCGGCGTAATGGCGCTCCAGCCGGGCGACCGCCTCCGGATTGCGCTCCAGCGCCACGCCGAAGGCCTTGGCGACGCAGGCGGCGGTGATGTCGTCATGGGTCGGGCCGATGCCGCCGGTGGTGAAGACGTAGCTATAGCGGGCACGCAAAGCGTTGACCGCGGCGACGATCTCCTCCTCCACGTCCGGCACCACACGGGCCTCGCGCAGACGCACGCCGATCTCCGTCAGCTTCTCGGCGATGTGGCCGAGATTGGCGTCCTTGGTGCGACCCGACAGGATCTCGTTGCCGATCACCAGCACGGCGGCGGTCGGGTTGGTCCCGGTCGGGGTTGCTGCGGTCGGATTCGCAACGGTCTCGGGCGTCATGGCGGGGCGGGTCTCCATGGAACGCTCTTGTCGAGCGGGAAGGCCAAGGGTAGCGTCGCCGCCAAGATGCGCTTTCCCACCCCCCTTCTTCAAGGCCGCCTGATCCGCCGCTATAAGCGGTTCCTTGCCGACGTCCTGCTGGATGGGACGGAGGTGGCGGCGCATGTCCCCAATTCCGGCAGCATGATCGGGCTGGACATCCCCGGATCCGCCGTCTGGCTGTCGCGCTCCGCCAACCCCAACCGCAAGCTGGCCTACACGCTGGAGCTGGTGGAGGCCGCCGCCCCCTGGGGCGAAGGGCTGGTCGGCGTCAACACCGGCCATCCGAACGCGCTGGTCGCCGCCGCGATATCCGCCGGCACCATCCCGGAACTGGCCGGCTACGATCGTCTGCGACGCGAGGTGAAATACGGCCGCAACAGCCGCATCGACGTGCTGCTGGAGGACGACCCGGAGAAGCCCGGAGCCCGGCATCCCGCCTATGTCGAGGTCAAGAACGTCCATCTGCGCCGCCCCGAAGGCCCATATGGTGACGCCGCCGAATTCCCCGACTGCGTCACCGCCCGCGGCGCCAAGCATCTGGAGGAGATGACGGCGATGGTGGCGCAGGGCTGCCGCGCGGTCATGCTCTACCTTGTCCAGCGCGGCGATTGTTCCCATTTCCGCACGGCGGCCGATCTCGATCCGGCTTATCATGCCGGCCTACGCCGCGCGCTGGATTCGGGGGTCGAGGCACTGTGTTGGTCTTGCGCGATCACGCCCGAATCGATTGAATTGGACCGGCCGCTGCCGATCCGGCTTTAGGGTTTCGGCAGGCGTCAGCATCGGGCTTTTGGTTACCTGGCATAGGGGCTTTCGTCTTGGAACAGGATCACGTCGACTCCAACCGCGTCCGCCTTCATGGTCCGGAAGGATTCGAAGGCATGCGCAAGGCCGGCCGGCTGGCCGCGCTGGCTCTGGACTACATCGTCCCCTATGTGCAGCCGGGCGTCACCACGGGCGAACTTGACCGCCTGCTGGAGCAGTTCATCCGGGACCATGGCGGCATCCCCGCCCCGCTGGGCTATCGCGGCTTCCCGCGCGCCAACTGCATCTCGGTCAACCATGTCGTCTGCCACGGCATTCCCGGCGACAAGCGGCTGGTCGACGGCGACATCCTGAACATCGACGTCACGCCGATCGTCGACGGCTGGTACGGCGACAGCAGCCGCATGTATCTGTGCGGCGACGTCGGGGTGAAGGCGCGCAAGCTGGTCGACGTCACCTATGACGCGCTGATGATCGGCATAGCCGCGGTGAAGCCGGGCGCCACGCTGGGCGACATCGGCCACGCCATCCAGAGCTTCGCCGAATCCCACCGCTTCTCGGTGGTCCGCGATTTCTGCGGCCACGGCGTCGGCCGCGTCTTCCACGAGCCGCCGTCGGTCCTGCATTACGGCAAGCCGGGCGAGGGGCTCGTCCTGCGGGAAGGCATGATCTTCACCATCGAGCCGATGATCAACACCGGCCGTCCGGACGTGAAGATCCTGGGCGACGGCTGGACCGCCGTGACCAAGGACAAGTCGCTGTCCGCCCAGTTCGAGCATTCCATCGGCGTGACGGCGGACGGGGCGGAGATCTTCACCCTGTCGCCGGCGGGGTTCACGAAGCCGCCCTACGCGGTGGAGTGAGGCCGCAGGGTATTGTCGGATGAGTGGCGGGCGCCGTATCGGGGGATGCGGCGCCCGAGTTGTTTGCGGCAATCGCCAAGCACTTGATTGACCAGCGCCGCAACGGTCAACAACGCATCCCCCTAAAACGATCAAGGGCCCGGCAACTGCTTGCCGAACCCTTGAAGAAACTGGTGCCGCAACAGGGATTTGAACCCCGGACCTACTGATTACGAATCAGTTGCTCTACCCCTGAGCTACTGCGGCGTCGTTGTGGCGCGGAACATAGCGAGGTGCTTCACGGGATGCAAGCGGTGAATTTCGGAAAAATCGACCGCCCGATTCACCCCTGCCATGCACCCGAAAGCCTCATCCGTGTTGCCGGATCACCTCCAGGAAGGCGTCGGCGTAGCGTTCCAGCTTACGGCCGCCCACCCCCGGCAAATGGGCGAAGGTGGCATGATCGCGCGGGCGTTGGGCCACCATTTCCAACAGCGTGCTGTCGTGGAAGATCACATAGGGCGGCACGGCCTGGGCCTTGGCGAGCGCCGTACGGCAGTCCTTCAGCGCATGCCACAACGCATCGTCCGCCGCCGACAGCGCACCGCGGGCTCCAGCGCGCGACACGCCCTCACCGCTCAATCCGCCACTCACGGACCCGCCCCGCGCGGTGTGGCGGCGCAGCGCGTCGTGGACGCCGCGGCGGCGCTCCAGCACCGGATCCTTGCGCAGCTTCACCACCCGCTCGCCCTTGATGACGGCGACGCCGGCATCGGTCAGACGGAAGCCGCCATAGCCCTCCAGATCGACGGTCAGGAGGCCGGTCGCCACCAGCTGGCGATAGACCGACTGCCATTCGACCTTGGTCAGATCCTTGCCGACGCCGAAGGTCTTCAGCCGGTCATGCTGCTGCTGCACCACCTTCTCGGTGGCGTTGCCAACCAGTACGTCGATCAAATGGCCGGCGCCATAGCGCTGGCCGGTGCGGTAGACCGCCGACAGCGCCTTCTGCGCCGCGACGGTGCCGTCCCAGGTCTCGACCGGGTCCAGGCAGGTGTCGCAGTTGCCGCAGGGCTCGGGCAGCGTCTCGTTGAAATAGTTCAGCAGCACCTGACGGCGGCAGTCCGACGTCTCGCAGAAGCCCAGCAGGGCCTCCAGCTTGCCGCGCTCGACCCGACGGTGGCTGTCGCCGGCCTCCGACTGCTCCAGCATCTGCCGCAGCATCACCACGTCGGCCATGCCATAGGCCATCCAGGCGTTGGCGGGCAGGCCGTCGCGGCCGGCACGGCCGGTCTCCTGGTAATAGGCCTCCAGGCTCTTGGGCGGGTCGAGGTGGCAGACGAAGCGGACGTTGGGCTTGTCGATGCCCATGCCGAAGGCCACCGTGGCCACCATCACCAGACCCTCGCTCTTGATGAAGCGGTCCTGGTTGGCCTCGCGCGTCTCGGCGGGCAGCCCGGCATGGTAGGGCAGAGCCTCGCGGCCCTGTTGGTTCAGCCAGGCCGCGACCTCCTCCACCTTGTTGCGCGACATGCAATAGACGATGCCGGCGTCTTCCGGATGGTTGTCGCGCAGGAAAGCCAGCATCTGCTGGCGCTCGCTCTTCTTCGGCACCACGCGGTAGGTGATGTTGGGCCGGTCGAAGCTGGACAGGAAGACGCGGGCGTCGGTCAGCCCCAGCTTGTCCTTGATCTCGGCGCGGGTCTGCACGTCGGCGGTCGCGGTCAGCGCGATGCGCGGCACCGTCGGGTGGCGTTCGTGCAGGATCGACAGCTGCAGATATTCGGGCCGGAAGTCATGGCCCCACTGCGACACGCAATGCGCCTCGTCCAGCGCGAACAGAGCCAGCCGGGTACGGTCGAGCAGGTCGAGGAAGCGCGGCGTCACCAGCCGTTCGGGTGCGACATAGACGAGGTCGATCTCGCCCTGCACCATCGCCCGCTCGACCTCCCGCGCCTCCGCCGGCCCGAGGGAGGAGTTGAGGAAGGCGGCGCGCACGCCCAGTTCCCGCAGCGCCGTCACCTGGTCGCGCATCAGGGCGATCAGCGGCGACACCACCACCGTCACCCCGTCGCGCACCAGCGCCGGGATCTGGTAGCACAGCGACTTGCCGCCGCCGGTCGGCATCAGCACCAGCGCGTCGCCGCCGCGCACCACGTGGTCGATGATGTCGGCCTGCTGGCCGCGGAAGGAGTCGTAGCCGAACACCGTCCGCAGCGCGTCGAGCGCCGTGGCCGGCTGTTGACCGGAGGCATCGTCCGACGCCCCCCGGTTGCTGTAGGAAAACAACGAATCCACGCCGATGCGGTTCAGGAAAGTGGGGCCGGAGATCCGGCTTGTCGTCTCAACAACCCATCATGTGGCACAGATCGCCCGTGGGGCAAAGCCGCAAAGGGACGCGGCCGGGAACAAAGGTCGGACCTTCACCGGCGCACTTCCACCAACACCACGCATTGGTGTGAAACCATAGCTCCCTCTCATCGCCTGCGTGTAAACTGAAAACGGCGGATGGAATAGGCCATCCGCCGTTTCAAAAGGAGGAAGGTGGCATGAAGAAGATGCCGTTCTTCCTGGTGCTCCAGTGGCGGAGATGGCGGATCGAAATCCGCCTGACCCGGCGCCAAGCACTGGGAGCGTGCCGGCGGGTGTAGCAGCACCCGCCGGCCACCTCCGAAAAATATACAACCGCGCAGGCCAATTTTCAACGCGCGGTGTCACGCCTTACAGCAGGTCCCGCAGCATCGCCACCAGCGGCACATCGGCCGGCGGCATCGGGTAGTCGCCCATCCGGTTCGGATAGACCCAGGCGAGCTTCTGCCCCTCCCGCGGCATCACGTCGCCCTCCCACACCCGGCAGACATAGAGCGGCATCAGCAGATGGAAGCGCTCGTAGCTGTGGGACGCGAAGGTGAAGGGGGCGAGACAGCTCGCCGCCGTGTCGATGCCCAGCTCCTCCTTCAGCTCGCGCACCAGCGCCGCTTCCGGCGTCTCCCCGGCATCGACCTTGCCGCCGGGGAATTCCCACAGGCCCGCCAGCGACTTGCCGGGCGGGCGCTGGGCCAGCAGCACGCGCCCGTCGGCATCGACGAGCGCCACCGCGACGACCAGCAGCACCGGCAGCGAGCCGGGTGCGGGGGTGGAGCTGGGATCGAAACAGGCGGTCATGCGGAACCCTCTCGGCGGGCCGGCCACTCGGCGGCGGTGATTTCGAAACAGGGCGCCGTCATGCTTCGCCCGCGGGCGGGGAAGTCTTGCCGGCGCTCACCCCGCTGCCGCAAACCGGCTTTGCGGAGCAAGGCCTGGGACGGCAGGTTGTCGGGGTCGGTGGCGGCCCAGACCCGCGACAGGCCGAGCGGACCGAAACCGGCCCCCAGCATCGCGGTCACCATCTCCAGCCCATAGCCGGCGCGGTGGTGCGGGGTGCCGACCCAATAGCCGATCTCGGCACTATCAGGCCGGTCATGGTCCAGCTGCAACCCGACGCTGCCGACAGGCACGCCGTCGGCGGTCCGCACCGCCAGAAAGGCGAGAGCGGCGCGATCGGCACGGTCGCGCGCCGCCAGCTCCACCCAGTCATGCCCGTCGGCAACCGTGTAGGGATGCGGAACGCGGGCAAGCCAGCGCGCAACCTCCCAATCGCCGATCAGCGGCACGAAATCCGGCACATCCTCATGCCGGAAGGCGCGGAGCAGCAGCCGCGGCGTCGCCACGCTGTCGGGCCAGGGCTCCGCTCCGCCGCCTGTCAAACCGTCGGCTCCGCCAAAGCGTCAGCTCCGATAGCTGCCGTTGATGTCGATGTAGCCGTGGGTCAGGTCGCAGGTCCACACCTTCGCCGTCCCCTTGCCCAGGCCGAGGTCGATGTCGATGTCGACCTCCTTGCCCTTCATGTGGGCGGTGACCGGCGTCTCGTCGTACCCCGGGACCTCCATCCCTTCGGCGCAGATCAGGGTGCCGCCGACGGTGATCCTGATCAGGTCGCGGTCGGCGCGCTCGCCGGCGCGGCCGATGGCGGCGACGATGCGGCCCCAGTTGGCGTCCTCGCCGGCGATGGCGGTCTTGACCAGCGGCGAGTTCGCCACCGTCATGCCAATCCGCTTGGCGGCGGCGTCGCTGTCAGCGCCGCGCACGGTGATGGCGATGAACTTGGTCGCGCCTTCGCCGTCACGCACCACCTGAAGCGCCAGATCGAGCAGCAGATCCTCCAGCGCCGTGCGGAATTCCGCCAGTTCGGCGGCATCGGCGCTCGACACCGGGGCGTTGCCCGCCTTGCCGGTGGCGAACAGCAGCAGCGTATCGCTGGTCGAGGTGTCGCCGTCGACCGTGACGGCGTTGAAGGTGCGCTCGGTGAATTCCGACAGCATGTCCTGCAGCGCGGTGGCGGCGATGGCGGCGTCGGTGAAGACGAAGCCCAGCATCGTCGCCATGTCCGGCGCGATCATGCCGGAACCCTTGGCGAAGCCGGCGATGGTCACCGTCGTCCCGCCGATCTTGGCGGTGCGCACCGACCCCTTCGGGAAGGTGTCGGTGGTCATGATGGCGCGGGCGGCCTTCTCCCACGCGGCCGAATCAGCTTTGAGGTTCGGCGCCATCGGCGCCAGGCACTTGCCGATGGCGTCGGCGGCCAGCGGGATGCCGATCACGCCGGTCGAGGCGATATAGACCTCGTCCGGGGCGCAGCCCGCCAGATCGGCGGCGGCGCTGACGGTCGCCTGCACGGTGGCGTCGCCCGCCTTGCCGGTGAAGGCGTTGGCGTTGCCGGCATTCACCACCACGGCGCGCGCCGACCCCTTGGGCAGGCTGTCGCGGCACCAGATCACCGGGGCCGAGCAGGTCAGCGACCGGGTCAGCACGCCCGCCACGCTGGTGCCGGGATCCAGGACGGCCAGCAGCAGATCGTCGCGGCCCTTGTATCGGATGCCGCTGTTCGCCGTGGCGATGCGCACGCCCGCGATGGGCGGCAACGTCGGGAAGCTGGCGGGAGCCAAGGGGGAGAGGGTCGTGGCCATGGAGAGGATTCCCGTGGTGGGGGAGTGGTGGTGGCGTAAAGGGGCAGAAGATGCGGACGGCCGCCCCTCCCCGTTTCGCAGGGGAGAAGGCGGCCGTCCGCCTCCGTCTTACTTCTTCGCCGGTTCCGCCGGAGCGGCCGGGGTGGCCGGGGCCGGAGCGGCGGCCGGCTCTTCCTTCGGCATCGGCGAGCCGTCGAGCTGGAAGGTCTCGATCTTCGCCTTGCCGCGAAGCTCTTCGACCAGCGCGGTGACGAGGTCCTTCGACAGGGTCTGCTCCAGCTGCGGCTTCACTTCCTCAAGCGTCGGCTGCGGCTGGGTCCGCTTGTCCTCGACCTTGATGATGTGATAGCCGAACTGGGTCTTGACCGGCTCCTTGCTGATCTCGCCCGGCTTCATGGCGAAGGCGGCGTTGGCGAAGGGCTCGACCATCGCGTCCTTGGTGAAGTAGCCGAGGTCGCCGCCCTGGGCCGCCGCGGCGGCGTCCTTGGACTTCTCCTTGGCCAGCTTGGCGAAATCGCCGCCCTTCTTCAGCTGGGCGATGATGGCCTTGGCCTCGTCTTCCTTCTCGACCAGGATGTGGGCGGCCTTGACCTCCTCCTGCGCCGGGTTCTCCTTCAGGTAATCCTGATAGGCCTTGTTCAGCGCCTCGGGCGTGACGCGGGCCTTGATTTCCTTCTGGATGTAGGCGCGCTGCACCGCGCGCTCCTCGGCGCGCTTGATCTCGTCCTTCACCTCGGCCGAATCGGCCAGACCGGCCTTGTAGCCGGCCGACGAGACCAGCTTGCCGCTGACCAGCTGGTCGATCACCGCCGGATAGATCATCTCGATCGGCATCTGCTGCACCTGGGGCGGCAGCTGCGAGACCATGCGGGTGACGTCCGACTTGTGCAGTTCCTCGCCGTTGACTCGGGCGACCACCGGATCGGCCGGAGCGGCCGGGGGAGTGGCCGGAGCGGCGGCGGCCGGAGCGGCCGGCGCCGGGGTGGCGGGGGCCGGCGTCTGGGCATGGGCGGCCAGCGCGATGCCGCAGGCGGCAACCGACAGGAGCGCGGTGCGGAACACTCGTTGAACCATGGTGTGTCTGTTTCCTTCCGGCGGATGCTTCGCAACACATGGGCGGCCGATGGGCCGGCGCCCGTTTCGCATGGTCTGCGGCATCGGAGCCATCCGCCGCTCCGCGCCCGATTCCGCAGGGGATTAAGCATGGCTGAGCCGCGCGGGGCAAGGCCCCCCGTGCCAACAACCCTATAGCTGTGCACCTGCGCAGGGGATACCAGCCCCGACCGGCGGCAGCCAACCGCCGCGGCGCATTCTGGACGCGAATTCATCAAACGGTCATGGCGCCCCTCACTCGGGTCCCTGCGCAAATGCCGCAACGGGCCCCCCGCCGGCCCGGTCTCGTTGACAGCGCCTTGCCATAGTCCTATGTGAGACCCGTCGATAGGCTGGCCCACATTCCGCTTTACTCCCGAGGTTTTCATGTTCGGCGCTCTCGCCCGCAAGATTTTCGGCACCGCCAACACGCGCGCGGTCAAGGCGCTGCACAAGACCGTCGCCCAGATCAACGCGCTGGAGCCGTCGGTCGCCGCGCTGTCGGACGACCAGCTGAAGGGTCGCACCGACTGGCTGCGCGAGCGGCTGGCCAAGGGCGAGACGCTGGACGACATCCTGCCCGACGCCTTCGCCACCGTGCGCGAGGCGGCCAGGCGCGTGCTGGGCCAGCGCCATTTCGACGTGCAGCTGATGGGCGGCATGGTGCTGCACAGCGGCAAGATCGCCGAGATGCGCACCGGCGAAGGCAAGACGCTGGTCGCCACGCTGGCCGTCTACCTCAACGCGCTGGAAGGCAAGGGCGTCCACGTCGTCACCGTGAACGACTACCTCGCCTCGCGCGACAGCGGCTGGATGGCGCGGGTCTACGGCTTCCTCGGCCTGACCACCGGCTGCATCGTCCACGGCCTGGACGACGACGAGCGCCGCGCCGCCTATGCCGCCGACATCACCTACGGCACCAACAACGAGTTCGGCTTCGACTATCTGCGCGACAACATGAAGTTCCGGCTGGAGGAGCTGGTCCAGCGGCCCTTCAACTACGCCATCGTCGACGAGGTCGATTCGATCCTGATCGACGAGGCGCGCACGCCGCTGATCATCTCCGGCCCCTCCACCGACTCGTCCGAGATGTATGTCCAGGTCGACCGGCTGATCCCGATGCTGGTTCCTGAGGATTACGAGAAGGACGAGAAGCACCGCTCGGTCAGCTTCACCGAAGCCGGCCAGGAGCATATGGAGCAGCTGCTGGCCGAGGCCGGGCTGCTGAAGTCGGGCGGTCTCTACGACATCCAGAACGTGGCTCTGGTGCACCATTCGCAGCAGGCGCTGCGCGCCCACATGCTGTTCCAGCGCGACAAGGACTACATCGTCAAGGACGACAAGGTCGTCATCATCGACGAGTTCACCGGCCGCATGATGGACGGCCGCCGCTTCTCCGAAGGCCTGCACCAGGCGCTGGAGGCCAAGGAGAAGGTGACGATCCAGCGCGAGAACCAGACGCTGGCTTCCATCACCTTCCAGAACTACTTCCGCATCTACCCGAAGCTGGCCGGCATGACCGGCACCGCGCTGACCGAAGCGGCGGAGTTCGGCGAGATCTACGGGCTGGAAGTGGTCGACATGCCGACCAACGTCCCGGTCAAGCGCATCGACCATGACGACGAGGTCTATCGCACCGCGACCGAGAAATACCACGCGATGACCGACCTGATCGAGGACGCGCGCAAGCGCGGCCAGCCGGTCCTGGTCGGCACCACCTCGATCGAGAAGTCTGAACTGCTGTCGGAGCTGCTGAACAAGCGCGGCATCCCGCACAACGTCCTGAACGCCCGCCACCACGAGCAGGAAGCCTACATCGTGGCCCAGGCCGGCCGCGCCGGCGCGGTGACGGTCGCCACCAACATGGCCGGCCGCGGCACCGACATCCAGCTCGGCGGCAATCTCCAGATGCGGATCGAGGTCGAGCTGGCCGACATTCCGGAAGGCCCGGAGCGCGACGCCCGCATCGCGCAGATCGAAGCCGAGATCGCCGAGGCGCGCGAGAAGGTGAAGGAGGCCGGCGGCCTCTACGTCATCGGCACCGAGCGGCACGAGAGCCGCCGCATCGACAACCAGCTGCGCGGCCGTTCCGGCCGCCAGGGCGACCCCGGAACCTCGAAGTTCTTCCTGTCGCTGGAAGACGACCTGATGCGCATCTTCGGGTCGGAGCGGATGGACAGCATGCTCCAGCGTCTCGGCCTGAAGGAGGGCGAGGCGATCATCCATCCCTGGATCAACAAGGCTCTGGAAAAGGCGCAGCAGAAGGTCGAGGCGCACCATTTCGAGGTCCGCAAGAACCTGCTGAAATTCGACAACGTCATGAACGACCAGCGCAAGGTCGTCTACGAGCAGCGCCACGAGGTGATGGAGAGCGAGGACATCGCGGAGGAAATCCGCGAGATGCGCCACCAGATCATCGCCAACATGGTGTCGACCGCCATTCCGGCCAACAGCTACTCCGAGCAGTGGGACATCGACGGCCTGCACGAGGCGGTCAACCGCGTGCTGGGCATGGACCTGCCGGTCCACGACTGGGCCAAGGAAGAGGGCATCGCCGAGCCGGAGATCGAGGAGCGCGTTCGCGAGGCCGCCGACCGCAAATATGCGGACAAGGAGGAGGCCTACGGCGCCGAGACGATGCGGCATGTGGAGAAGAGCATCCTGCTCCAGATCCTGGACCAGGAATGGAAGGACCATCTCCTCCAGCTCGACCATCTCCGCCAGGGCATCAACCTGCGCGCCTATGCCCAGAAGGATCCGCTGAACGAATACAAGCGCGAGGCCTTCGAGCTGTTCGACACCATGCTGATGGCACTGCGCGAGCAGGTCACCACCATCCTGATGCATGTCGAAATCCGCATGGCGCCGTCGCAGGAGGAGCTGTTCGCCCGCCAGATGCAGGAGATGCACGAGGGCCGCATGGACCCGGCGCTGGCGATGGCGGCCATGGGTGCCGGCGACGGCGAAGCCTTGCCCGACGGCATGGTCCGCGCCCCGTCGCTGGCCGGCACGCCGGAAGACCAGCCGCTGCCGGCGGACGTGATGGAGAACACCCCGCGCAACGCCGCCTGCCCCTGCGGGTCGGGCAAGAAGTTCAAGCACTGCCACGGGCGCATGGCGTAAGGGTTGTTTGGCGGGGCCCGCCGGCGCCCCACCCTTCATGAAACCAACCCGCCCCCGTCCCGTTTCCTCGTCATCACTACGGAGAAGCGGGACGCCATGCTCGAAGAGTTCAAGAAATTCATCAGCCGCGGCAATGTCGTGGAGCTGGCGGTCGGCATCATCATCGGTGCGGCCTTTACGGGAATCGTCAATTCCCTGGTCAAGGACATCCTGATGCCGCCGATCGGCTGGGTCATGGGCGGCATCGATTTCTCCAACTATTTCTTCAGCCTGTCCGGCGGCCGCTACGACTCGCTCCAGGCCGCCGAGGCGGCGGGCGCGGCCACCGTCAACTACGGCCGCTTCATCAACGCCTGCATCAACTTCCTGATCGTGTCGGGCGCGCTGTTCATGATCGTCCGGCAGGTCAACCGGCTGCACATCCTGCACAAGGAAACGCCCAAGACCCCGCCGCGGCAGGAGCAGCTGCTGGAGGAAATCCGCGACGCCCTGCGCGCTCAGCCCCGCGCCCAAACAGACGGCCAGACAAGCGAGCGGACAGGCGGCGGGGGCGTCGGCCGGCCCCCTTCCGCCGACCGGATCCCCTGATCCTTCCGTGCCGCCGGCAAGCCGCTTTCCATTACTGCGGGAGCTTGTCACAGAGTCGAAAGAACCCCTCGTTGCCGTTCGCCATCGAACGAGTTACCCTTTCCGGTAAGCTGGCGATGGCGGTGGGAGGGCGATGGCCTCACACGCCTGCGCTGTCCATGACCTCGGCAAGGGCCATGTCCATGTCCGCCAAGCGCTGTCCGTCGCCCGTCCCCACCGGGACGCCGTCATGAGCCGCCACCGGCGTTCGACCGCATGGCTCACCGTTACGCGGATGCTGGCGGTCCTGCTGCTGTGCCTTCTGACCGGCGCTCCGGCGGTGGCGATCAACGCTCCCGCTCCGGTTGCAGGGGTTCCGGACCCCGGTCCGCGGCCGGCCGAAATCCGGGTGACCCTGGACAACAACTACCCGCCCTACAGCTTCCACACCCCGGACGGCGGCCATGTCGGCATCGTGAAGGACCTGTGGGCGCTATGGTCGCAGAAGACCGGCATCCCGGTGCGGATGATGCCGCTGGACTGGGGCCTCGCCCGGCAGGCCATGGACAAGGGCGACGCCGACGTCATCGAGACCATCTTCCGCAACAGCGCCCGCGACCTGCTCTACGATTTCTCCAAGCCCTACGCCCGCGTCGACGTGCCGATCTGGTTCAGCGCCGACCTCAGCGGCATCACCGGGGTGGAATCGCTGCGCGCCTTCACGGTCGGGGTGAAGGACGGCGATTTCTGCATCGAGTGGCTGACCGACCACGGCATCACCGCCTTCCAGCGCTATCCCGGCTTCGAGGCGATGGTCGACGCCGCCTCGCACCAGGAAACCCGGGTCTTCTGCATGGACGACCCGTCCGCCCGCTACTACATGACCAAGCGCGGGGTGCAGGGCCGCTTCCGCTACACCGAGCCGCTCTACACCGGCGAACTCCACTGGGCGGTCCGCAAGGGCGAGGCGGCACTGTACCGCCTGATCGCCGACGGCTTCGCCCGCATCACCCCGGAGGAGCGCAGGGCGGTCGAGGAACGCTGGGTCGGCCGCCGCCTCACCGGCATGGTCAGCCCGCAGACGATGGACCTGCTGGTCAAGCTGCTGGCCGGTCTGGCCGTGCTCGGCATCGGCGCCCTGGTCTGGGTGCTGCTGCTGCGCCGGCAGGTGGAAAGCAAGACGGAGAACCTGCGCGCCGCCGTCGCCGCCCTGACCGCCAGCGAGGAGCGCGTCCGCACCATCTTCGACAACGTCAACGACGCCATCGTCATCCATGATCTGGACAGCGGCGCGATCCTGGAGGTGAACCGCCGGATGCGGGAGATGTACCGGGTGGGCGACATGCCGCTGTCGGGCATCGACGTCGAGATGCTCAGTTCCGGCGAGCCGTCCTACACGGCGGCGGCGGCGGCGGCTTGGCGGCGCAAGGCGGCGGACGGCGAACCGCAGCTGCTCGAATGGCATGCCCGGCGGCTGGACGGCACCCTGTTCTGGGGAGAGGTCAGCATGCGGCGCGCCGTCATCGGCGACAGCGACCGCCGGGTGATGGTTCTCATCCGCGACATCACCGAACGCAAGGCGGCGCAGGAGCGCATGGAGTATCTGGCGCGCCACGACGCGCTGACCCTGCTGCCCAACCGGGTCCTGCTGCAGGACCGCACCGATCAGGCGCTGGCGCGGGCGGAGCGTCACGGCCGGCTGGTGGCGCTGGTCGCCTGCGGCCTCGACCGCTTCAAGACGGTGAACGACAGTCTCGGCCACGCCGTCGGCGACGCCCTGCTGCGCGCGGTGGCGGAGCGGCTGAAGGCGGCGGTGCGCGACACCGACACGGTCAGCCGCGGCGGCGGCGACGAGTTCATCCTGCTGCTGTCCGGCCGGCCCGACATCGACGCGGTGGTGGAGACCGTCGCCTCCCTGCACGAGGCGATGGCCGAGCCCTTCCAGGTCGGCGGGCAGGAGCTGACCGTCACCCTGTCCTCCGGCGTGGCGCTGGCCCCCGCCGACGGCAACGACTTCGCCACCCTGCTGAAGAACGCCGACACCGCCCTGCACCATGCCAAGGCGGCCGGCCGCGATACCCACCGCTTCTATGCCGAGGCGATGAACGCCGAGGCGGTGGCCCACCTCTCCACCCGCAGCGGCCTGCGCCGCGCGCTGGAGCGCGGGGAGTTCCTGATCCACTACCAGCCGCAGATCAGCCTGGAGACCGGCGCGGTGACGGGCGCCGAGGCGCTGCTGCGCTGGAACCACCCCGAAAAGGGCATGGTCCCGCCCGGCGCCTTCATCCCGATCGCCGAGGACAGCGGCCTGATCGTGCCGATCGGCGCCTGGGTCCTGACGGAGGCCTGCCGGCAGGCGGCGCAGTGGCATGCCCGGGGGCTGTCGCTGTCGGTGGCGGTCAATCTGTCGGCCCTGCAGCTTCAGCGCGGCGACCTCGTCCCCACGGTGACGCGGGCGCTGGCCGACAGCGGGCTCGACCCGCTGCTGCTGGAGCTGGAGCTGACCGAATCGATGCTGATCCAGAACACCGAACTGGTGATGGAGAACCTGCGCCGGCTGAAGGCGATGGGGGTGCAGGTGTCGATCGACGATTTCGGCACCGGCTATTCGAACCTGTCCTACATCGGCCGTCTGGCGGTGGACAAGCTGAAGATCGACCGCGGCTTCGTCGCCGACCTCACCCGCAATCCCGACAGCGCCAAGATCACCGCCGCCGTCATCCAGATGGCCCACAGCCTGAACCTGACCGCCGTGGCCGAGGGCGTGGAGGATTCCGAGACGCTGGAGACCCTGCGCGCCCTGCGCTGCGACGTCGCCCAGGGCTATTATCTCGGCCGCCCCGGCCCCGCCGAGGCGGTGGAGCGCGCCGCCCGGCAGGGGAACCCGTTCAAGGTGGGGGTGTAGTAAGGCCAAGCCCCCTTACATCGTCTTCGCCAGCGCCACCATCTGGTCGAGCGCGGCGCTCCATCCCTGATGGAAGCCCATCTCCTCGTGCTGAGTCCTCGCCGCCTCGTCCTTGTGCAGGGCGACGGCGGTGTAGAGGGTGCCCGCGGCCGTCGGTTCGAAGCTGACGGACGCGGTGAGGAAGCTGTTGCCGGTGGGGCGGTAGCCCGGCCCGAGGGCGGAGGTGAAGACCAGAAGCTTCTCCGGCTCCACCGCGAGGTAGCAGCCGATGTTGTCGTTCCGCTCGCCGTTCGGCCCCTCCATCACCGTGCGGAACAGCCCGCCGGGCTTCAGGTCGATCTCGCAGGCGGTGGTCCGCCAGGGGGCCGGCGTGAACCACTTCATCAGCAGGTCCGGCTCGGTCCAGGCGCGCCAGAGCAGCGCCGGCGGAACCGCAACCTCGCGCTTCAGTTCAAGGTCGAGCCGCGGATCGAAAACGGTACCAGTCGGAACGGTCATGATGTCTCTTCCTCCCGTTTGTCCAGGTCCGGCCCCAAGGCCGTCCAGTTGCGGTCACGCCGGCCCGCTCGCCATGTGCAGGCTGATCACCCCGGCGACGATCAGGAGGATGCCGACCACCTTCATCGCCGTCAGCGATTCCCCGAACACGAAGACGCCGATGGCGGCGATGGCCGCCGTGCCCGTCGCCGACCAGATGGCGTAGGCGATGCCGACCTCCATGGTGCGCAGCGCCTTCGACAGCAGCAGGAAGGCGATGCCGTAGCATACCACCACGACCGCCGCCGGGCCGAGCCGCGTCATCCCCTCCGACATCTTCATCGCCGAGGTGCCGACGACCTCGAACAGGATCGCCACCACCAGATAGAGCCAGCTCATCGCCCAAAAACCCCGATAGGAAAACCCCGCCAACGCCCGCAAGGCCGATCCTGCGGGGCGCGCAGGATGGACCGGGCGAAAGGGTGCCGCAAGTAGCGCCAAAGACATCCCCCACCAGACAGCCACGCCGGACAGCCACGTCGGACATCCAAGCCGGAGATACCCGCGGTTGACGCCACGCCCGGCCGGCCCTAGGGTCTTTGCCCTCATTCCCATACTTTATCTATCTGGTGTCGAAAGGGTCCGACGATGACCGGCGAACGGGATCTGGCGTTGCAGGCGAAGGCATGGCCGTTCGAGGAGGCGCGCAAACTGGTCGCGCGCTTCGCGAAAGCGCCGCCCGCCAAAGGCTATGTCCTGTTCGAGACCGGTTACGGTCCGTCGGGCCTGCCGCATCTCGGCACCTTCGGCGAGGTGGCGCGCACCAGCATGGTGCGCCACGCCTTCCAGACCATGAGCGACATTCCGACCAAGCTGTTCTGCTTCTCGGACGACATGGACGGGCTGCGCAAGGTCCCCGACAACATCCCCAACAAGGAGATGGTGGCGGCCAACCTCGGCAAGCCGCTGACCCAGGTGCCCGACCCCTTCGGCACCCATGACAGCTTCGGCGCCCACAACAACGCCCGGCTGCGCGCCTTCCTCGACAGCTTCGGCTTCGAGTACGAGTTCCAGTCCTCCACCGACTGGTACAAGTCCGGCCGCTTCGACGAGGCGCTGCTCGGCATCCTGCGCCATTACGACGAGGTGATGGCGGTGATGCTGCCCACCCTCGGCGCCGAGCGTCAGGCGACCTACAGCCCCTTCCTGCCGGTCTCCCCCTCCACCGGCCGGGTCCTCCAGGTGCCGATGCTGGAGCGCAACGTCGATGCCGGCACCATCGTCTTCGAGGACGAGGACGGCAAGAAGGTGGAACTGCCGGTCACCGGCGGCCATGTGAAGCTGCAATGGAAGCCCGACTGGGGCATGCGCTGGTTCGGCCTCGGCGTCGATTACGAGATGTACGGCAAGGACCTGATCCCGTCGGCCGAGCTGGCCGGCAAGATCTGCAAAATCCTCGGCGGCACCCCGCCGGAGGGCTTCAACTATGAACTCTTCCTCGACGACAAGGGCCAGAAGATCTCCAAGTCGAAGGGCAACGGCCTGACCATGGAGGAATGGCTGGCCTACGCCCCGCAGGAGAGCCTCGCCCTCTACATGTTCCAGAAGCCGAAGTCGGCCAAGCGGCTCTACTTCGACGTCATCCCGCGCGCCGTCGACGAGTATCTGACCTTCGTCGACAAGGTCCATGGCGAGGAGCCGGCGAAGAAGCTGGAGAACCCGGCCTGGCACATCCACAACGGCAAGCCGCCCGCCGTGCGCTCCGACGTGTCCTTCAACCTGCTGCTCAATCTGGCGGGTGCGGCGAATGCCGAGACCAAGGACGCCATGTGGGGCTTCATCCGCCGCTACGCGCCCGAGGCCACGCCGGAGAACAGCCCGTTCCTCGACAGCATGGTCGGCTACTCCGTGCGCTACTACCAGGATCAGGTGAAGCCGACCAAGCGGTTCCGCGCGCCGACCGATGCCGAGCGCGCGGCGTTGCAGGACCTGCTGGCCAAGCTCGACAGCCTGCCGGCCGACGCCCGCGCCGACGTCATCCAGAACGAGGTGTTCGAGGTTGGCAAGGCCCACGGCTTCACCGAACTGCGGGCTTGGTTCCAGGCCCTCTACGAGGTGCTGCTGGGCCAGACCACCGGCCCGCGCATGGGCTCCTTCATCCAGCTCTACGGCATCGAGGAGACCAGGGCGCTGATCCGCGAGAAGCTGGCGGCCTGACGGCCCCGGCATACCGGAAAATCGGGGGGCGTCGGTGGACGCCCCCTTTTTCGTTTGCGAACACTCAAATGCGCGGTAATTTTCGCATTCGATCGTTCGTCTGACCCACGACCAAGCCAATGCCCGTGGAAAAGGCAGAAATCTGCCTTTCAGCACATCCGTTGGGCAGACCAAACGTTATTCCATACCGCGTTATGCGGTCATCGCACCGCACCAATTCGAAAACCGTGGTACCGCTAACAGGGCCGGAGGCTTAAACTCCGCCTCGTTACTGCATTTTGCAGTGCGTTTCCTCCCTAGACTAAAGGCCGCGCCCGCATGGGTCGCGGCCCTTTTTTTGCCTTCCCGGCGCCGCCGTCCGCTCACTGTGACGGCCGTCACAGCCAAGATCAATAAAATACCTGATAAATTGCTTCGGTAATCGCGGCCGGCCCATGGGGCGGGCCGGCTGGGATGCATCGGGAAGGAGGGCGAGGGATGACCGCCGAAAGGACGACCACCGATCCGCCGCCGTTCGAACGGCACCATCGCACGGCGCAGGCTCTGGTCAGCACCTTTCAGGAGGCGCTGGAACCGCAATTCACCGCCAAGGGCGCCCTGTCGCGCGACGAGTTCACCCGCGCCATGGGCCTGATGATGGCGCACTGGCCGGCGGTGCTGCCGCTGTTCGCCTCGATCTGCCAAACCTGCGCCGCCAAATCCTGCTCTGCCAAATCCTCCACCGCGTCCTCCTGGGGCGGTTGCGGCACGGCGGGAGAGGAGCCTCCGCAGATCGAGTCGGGCGGACGCCGGCGCGACTTCGTCACCCGCCTGATGGTGTCGGCCCTGCGCGCCAGCCTGCCCGACAGCATGGACCCGATCACCGGCGCCAGCTTTCCCCAGGTGATCGTCCCCGGCCTGCAATCGACCCTGACCGCCCTGTTCTACGAGAAGGAATGGGAGGCGATGAACGCCAGCGCCATCGCCCTGTTCAACCGGCTGGGGACCGACCGGGACACCGAGGTCTGGCACCGGCTGGCCCGGGAGGAAACGCTGGCGGTGCTGGCCGACACGCCCTTCATCCGGGTGATGCTGCGCTTCCGCCAGTTCCACCAGCAGCGGCAGACCTTCATCCGGCGGATGACCGACCAGCTGCGCGACCGGCATTTCGTCTTCGCCGAGGAGCATTTCCAGGCGTTGTTCGACGCGCTGTTCGGCCGGCTCCGCGAAGGGCTGCGCACCGAACTGGGCCGTGCCCGCACCGACATCCAGTACGGCGAAGGCACGGCGGAGGCGCTGCTGCGCATCTTCGACCAGTTCGACAAGCACCGTCAGGAACAGTCAGTGCCGGTCCGCGTTCTGGGCGGCCGGCAGATGCCGCGCCCGATGCTGGCGCAGCGCAGCATGCTGGGCAGCACCCCGGCGGCCAAGCGGCGCTGACCGCGACCGGCCGGGACCGGTCCTCAAGGCCGGATGTCACAAGCCGGATGTCACAAGCCGGATGTCACAAGCCGGATGTCACAAGCCGGACTGCCGCCGAATTAGGACGCCGTTAACCAGGGAAGCCTTTCGATGGACGGCATGATTCCACAACTGCCGCTCCGGCCCGGCCGCGGCACAACCACAAGGCTTCAGGTCCGGTGACAGCCCGGCGCTCCCCTTCCCGCCCTTCCCCCCATCTCCCGCCGGAGACGGACTGCGGCGTCGCGCCCGAGCTGATGGACTATCTGTTCGCCGAGTCGCCGGTACCGGAACCGCTTCCGGCGTCTCCCCCGGCATCCCCCCTTGCACCGCCCCCGCCTCCCGGGCGCACCGTCGCCCGTCAGGTCGGCGATGCGCTGGTCGAATCGCGGCTGGCCGGCATGGGCGATGCCGATGTGCGCTCGACCCTGGCCCGCAAGCTGTGCCGGCTGCTGCCCGACCTGCCGCCGGGCGGAGCCGACACCGTCAGCACCGTCGCCGTCCGCGCCCTGGAGCAGTTGGCCCGCGACCACATCGTCCGCGTGCGCGAGGCGCTGGCGACGGCGATCAAGGACATCGCCTGCGCCCCGCCGTCGGTGGTGGCGGCGCTGGCGCGGGACGTCGAACGGACGGTGGCGGAGCCGGTGCTGCGCTGCTGCGCCGCGCTGGGCGACGAGGATCTGCTGGACATCGTCGCCGCCGCGCCCGCCGGCTGGGCGCTGTCGGCCATCGCCCGGCGCCACAGCATCGGCGCCGCCCTGTCCGACGCCATCGCCGGCAGCGGCCATGCCGAGGCGACCGGCATCCTGCTCGACAACAGCGGGGCGGTGATCGCCGAACCGACCCTCGACCGGCTGGTGGAGCAGTCGGCCAACCATCCCGACTGGCGGGAGAAGCTGGCCCGCCGTCCCGCCCTGCCGCGCCGGCTGGCCCTGCGGCTGGCCGATTTCGTCGATCTGGCGGTGGTCGAGGCGCTGCGCCGCCGCGCCGACCTCGACGACGCCACGGTGGCGGAGATCGCCGCCACCACGCGCCGCCGCATCGACTGGGTCGAAGCCCCCGACCAGGCCGAGCCGCCGGAACGCCGCGCCGTCCGCCTGCATCGGCAGGGCCGGCTGGACGAGACCGCGCTCGGCGATGCGATGTCGTGGAACGAGACCGGATTCGTGCGGGCGGCGCTGACGCTCCGCGCCCGCGTGGCGCCGGAGGTGGTGGAGCTGATCCTCGACGCCCACGACCCGCAGGCGGTCACCGCGCTGGTCTGGCGCGCCGGCCTGTCGATGCGCTGCGCCATGCAGATCCAGGCGCGGGCGGCGGGCATCCACCCGCGCGCCATGCTGAACGCCCGGCAGGGCAGCGGCTTCCCGCTGTCCCCCGCCGAGATGGCCCGCCACCTGGAACGCTACGGCATCGGGCCTTGAGACGGCCATTGGGGGGCAAGGCGCCCCCCGGCGACCATCCTTACTGCACGCCCCCGCGCGGCATCGGCTGGCGCGGCGTGGCGCGGCCGGTGTGCGGGACCGGAGCGTCGGGCGAGGGTTCCTTGTAATAGGGGCCGCGGTCGGTCGGGCCTTCCATCGCCTCGGCGGGAGTGACGATCTGCTCGCCGGTGCCGGCGTCGAAGGCGATCAGCGCCTGCTGGCGCACCTTCAGGCAGGCCTCGCGCTTGGCGGTCAGTTCCGCCGACTGGGTCCCGTCCAGCGTCACCAGCGGCAGCACCCAGCTGGCCCGCTGGTTGTCGGGGATCGAGGTGTAGACGTAGTTGGTCAGCGTCTGGCAATAGGCGACGCTGGGGGCCGCCACCGCGTCGGTGATCGGGGCGGCGGCCATGGCGGCGGTATAGTCGCCGACCGTCTGGGCCTGGGCGGAACCAGCGGCCGAAAGGCCGGCGGCAAGCGCCAGCGACATGGTCAGACCGGGAATGAAACGGGCCACGAGCTTGGCCATCTGCGCTCTCCTTCGACCATTTTCGAACAAGGTAAGGACCGGACGCGAACCATACGTATAAAGCCGAACGCTCCGGCGTTTGGAAAGGATCATCGGGGGTGCGACGCAACGCTGCAATGCTCCGCTTGCGGTCATGCTTGCCCTCCGCGACAAAACGCGCTACCTACCCTTCCGAAATCTCGGGGCGCTGGATCCCTAAGACGTTAGAATGACCAACGGTTCTAGTCTCCCGCTGAATGGGGGACGCTCAAACGTTTTAGGGAACGCTCCATGGCTCGCAAGAAGATTGCGCTCGTCGGTGCCGGCCAGATCGGCGGCACGCTGGCTCTGCTCGCCGCTCAGAAGGAACTGGGCGACGTCGTCCTGTTCGACATCGCCGAAGGCATGCCGGCCGGCAAGGCGCTGGATCTGGCCGAAACCTCCCCGGTCGAGGGCTTCAACGCCAGCCTGACCGGCGGCAACGACTACTCGGTCATCGAGGGTGCCGACGTCGTGATCGTCACCGCCGGCATCCCGCGCAAGCCGGGCATGAGCCGCGACGACCTGATCGGCATCAACAGCGGCGTCTGCAAGACCGTCGGCGAGGCCATCGGCAAGTACGCCCCGAACGCCTTCGTCATCGTCATCACCAACCCGCTCGACGTGATGGTGTGGGTGCTGCAGCAGGCCTCCGGCCTGCCGCCGGAGCGCGTGGTCGGCATGGCCGGCGTGCTCGACTCGGCCCGCTTCCGCTACTTCCTGGCCGAAGAGTTCAACGTCTCGGTCGAGGACGTCACCGCCTTCGTGCTGGGCGGCCACGGCGACACGATGGTCCCGCTGGTGCGCTACTCCACCGTCGCCGGCATCCCGCTGCCCGATCTGGTCAAGATGGGCTGGACCACGCAGGAGAAGCTGGACGCCATCGTTCAGCGCACCCGTGACGGCGGTGCCGAGATCGTCAAGCTGCTGAAGACCGGCTCGGCCTTCTACGCCCCGGCCGCCTCCGCCATCCAGATGGCCGAGTCCTACCTGAAGGACCAGAAGCGCGTCCTGCCGGTCGCCGCCCACCTGAGCGGCCAGTACGGCCAGGACGACCTCTACGTCGGCGTCCCGACGATCATCGGTGCCGGCGGCGTCGAGAAGATCATCGAGATCGAGCTGAACGACGAAGAGAAGGCGATGTTCCAGAACTCCGTCGACGCGGTGAAGACGCTGGTCGACGTCGTCAAGAAGCTGGACGCCGAGAAGTCCGCTTCGTAAAGAACGAACCGCGCGGTCTCCGGCGTCGTCCCGTCTCCCGATCCCTTTGATCGGGCCGGGGCGGCGCCGGTGGTGCGCCCGTCTCGTCTTTCAGTCGACCCGTTCTCGTCAGCCGAAACAAAAAACAGATGGACGCCCGATGAACATCCATGAGTATCAGGCGAAAAGCCTGCTGAAGAAGTACGGCGTCGCGGTTCCCCGCGGCGGCGTCGCCTACACCCCGCAGGAGGCCGAGACGGTCGCCCGCGAGCTCGGCGGTCCGGTCTGGGTGGTGAAGTCCCAGATCCACGCCGGCGGCCGCGGCGCCGGCCGCTTCAAGAACAACCCCGAGGGCAAGGGCGGCGTCCGCGTCGTCAAGTCGATCGAGGAAGTCGGCAAGAACGCCGGCGAGATGCTGAACAGCGTCCTCGTGACCAAGCAGACCGGTCCGGAAGGCCGCGAGGTCAAGCGCCTCTATATCGAGGAAGGCGCCGACATCAAGCGCGAGCTGTATCTCGGCATGCTGATCGACCGCGCCACCGGCCGCGTGACGATCATGGCCTCGACCGAAGGCGGCATGGAGATCGAAGAGGTCGCCCACAACACGCCCGAGAAGATCATCAAGGTCGCGGTCGACCCGGCCACCGGCATCCAGGGCTACCATACCCGCAAGGTCGCCTTCGCGCTGGGCCTGGAAGGCAAGCAGGTCGGCGCCGCCGCCAAGTTCATCCAGGCCGCCTACAAGGCCTTCGTCGATCTGGACTGCGCCATCGTCGAGATCAACCCGCTGATCGTCACCGGCGCCGGCGACATCCTGGCGCTCGACGCCAAGATGAACTTCGACGACAACGCGCTCTTCCGCCACAAGGACGTCGAAGAGCTGCGCGACGAGGCCGAAGAGGATCCGTCGGAGATCGAGGCCGCCAAGCACAGCCTCAACTACGTCAAGCTCGACGGCAACATCGGCTGCATGGTCAACGGCGCCGGCCTCGCCATGGCGACGATGGACATCATCAAGCTCTATGGCGGCGAGCCGGCCAACTTCCTCGACGTCGGCGGCGGCGCCACGAAGGAGCGCGTCACCGCGGCCTTCAAGCTGATCCTGTCCGACAGCAACGTCGAAGGCATCCTGGTCAACATCTTCGGCGGCATCATGCGCTGCGACGTGATCGCCGAGGGCGTCGTCGCCGCGGCCCGCGAAGTGCACCTGCACGTTCCGCTGGTGGTCCGCCTGGAAGGCACCAACGTCGATCTGGGCAAGAAGATCCTGGCCGAATCCGGCCTGCCGATCCTCTCGGCCGACAACCTCGCCGATGCCGCCGAAAAGGTGGTCAAGGCCGTGAAGGAGGCCGCGTGAAATGGCTGTTCTCGTCGACAAGAACACGAAGGTGATCTGCCAGGGCTTCACCGGAGCCCAGGGCACCTTCCACTCCGAGCAGGCCATCGCCTACGGCACCAAGATGGTCGGCGGCGTCACGCCCGGTAAGGGCGGCGCCAAGCACCTCGACCTGCCGATCTTCGACACCGTCGCCGAGGCGGTGGAGAAGACCGGCGCCAACGCCTCCGTGATCTACGTGCCGCCGCCCTTCGCGGCCGACGCGATCCTGGAAGCGATCGACGCCGAGATCCCGCTGGTGGTCTGCATCACCGAGGGCATCCCGGTGCTGGACATGGTCCGCGTCAAGCGCGCGCTGGCCGGTTCCGCCACCCGCCTGATCGGCCCGAACTGCCCCGGCATCATCACGCCGGACGAGTGCAAGATCGGCATCATGCCGGGCCACATCCACAAGCGCGGCAAGATCGGCATCGTCTCGCGCTCGGGCACGCTGACCTATGAGGCGGTGGCGCAGACCACGGCGGCCGGCCTGGGGCAGACCACCTGCATCGGCATCGGCGGCGACCCGGTCAACGGCACCAACTTCGTCGACAGCCTGGAGCTGTTCGTGAAGGACCCGGAGACCGAGGGCATCATCATGATCGGCGAGATCGGCGGCGACGCCGAGGTCCGCGGCGCCGAGTTCATCAAGGCGTCGGGCACCAAGAAGCCGGTCGTCGGCTTCATCGCCGGCCGCACGGCCCCTCCGGGCCGCCGCATGGGTCATGCCGGCGCGGTGATCTCCGGCGGCAACGACACCGCCGACTTCAAGATCGACTTCATGAAGTCGGTCGGCATCGCCGTCGCCGACAGCCCCGCCAGCCTCGGCTCCACCATGCAGTCGATTTTCAAAGGGTAACCGTTCCCCCGCGGGACCGCCGTCCGCGACGGTCCCGCGGTTCCAGCGAAGCTTCTGCCGTTCACGCCATCAGCCGCAACAGACAGGCGCAACCAACGCGCCGGACCCCGAGGGAGATGGGACATGAAAGCGCAAGCCCAAAACAGCATCCTGGCCCGCCGCGTCATCCATGACGACCCCAGCGAGGGCGCCGCGGCCATCATCAAGACCGCGATCATCGAGACGCCGCGGGTGAAGAACGACAACGGCAAGGCCGATGCCAAGGCCGAGCGCGGGCAGGTGGTGCAGTCGCTGTGCCGGGCGCTGAACATCCTGACCATCCTCGGCTCCAACGACGGTCCGATGACGCTGACCGAGCTGTCGGAGGCTGCGAACCTGTCGCCCTCCACCACCCACCGCCTGCTGACGACGCTGCAGTACGAGCGCTACGTCCGCTTCGACCAGAGCGCGCGCGGCTGGGTGGTCGGCGTCCAGGCCTACATGACCGGCGCCAATTTCCTGAAGACCCGCAATCTGGTCGACGTCGCCCGTCCCCGCATGCGCCGCCTGATGGAGGAGAGCAGCGAGATCGTGAACCTCGCGGTCGAGGAGAATGGCGAGGCGCTCTATCTCGCCCGGGTCGGCGGTCCGCGCGCCGCCCAGGTCGCCGTGCCACAGGCCGACCGCACGCTGCTGCATTGCTCCGCTGTCGGCAAGGCCCTGCTGGCCGGCATGCCGGAGACCAAGGTCCAGACCATCGTCACCCAGCGCGGCATGCGCCAGTTCACCCGCAGCACCCTGTCGTCGCTGCCGGCACTGTACCGCGACCTGACGCTGGTCCGCACCCGCGGCTACGCCCTGGACCAGGAGGAGCGGGTGTCCGGCCTGCGCTGTGTCGCCGCCCCGATCTTCGACGAGAATTCCCGTGTGATGGGCGCCCTGTCGCTGTCCGGCTCCAGCCGGCGCATCGAGGACGCGCGGCTGCGCGCCCTGGGCGAGATGGTCAAGCGCGCCGCCGCCGCGGTGACGCAGGAGCTGGGCGGCCGCGTGCCGGTTCCCAACTGACCTTTCCTTTGCACGGACAAACAGACGCCCAAGGCAAAAGAACGCCAAGAGCTGACGGCAGGTGGTGCACGTTGGCATTCCTCCCTGGCGCACTCGGGGCCGCGTTCCACACGGAACGCGGCCCTTTTTCTTGAGAAACCGGCCGTTTCCACGGAATGGAAAACCGGTGTTTTTCTCGAGAAATCCACCATTGGCCGTGCGATTGTCTGTCTCGGGAAAGGCGTTCCTTTCTCATCGGGCGGATGTGTTGTTTTGCATGTTCGCGCTTCTCTCGGAGACTGGCCGTGCTGTGTGCAGCACGGCCATTTTTTTGTCTTTTCCACAGGACGAAATCGGATCCAGCGCCGCGTGGACTGGCCGTCCGCCCCGGCGACACAGTGCCCCCAGACTTTTCACCAGAACAGGGCAGGGGAGTGTTCCGAATGGCAGAATCCAGAAGCATGACGGCGATCGAGGTGAGCCAGCCCGGCAAGCCGGAGGTGCTGGTCCCGGCGCGCCGCCCGGTTCCCGATCCGGCGGCGGGCGAGATCCGCATCGCCGTCCAGGCGGCCGGCGTCAACCGGCCCGACGTGCTCCAGCGGCTCGGCAAGTACAATCCGCCGCCGGGCATCACCGACATCCCCGGCCTGGAGGTCGCCGGCACCGTTGACGCGCTGGGCGAAGGGGTGGATGGCTGGCAGGTCGGCGACCCCGTCTGCGCCCTGCTGGCCGGCGGCGGCTATGCCGAATTCTGCGTCGTGCCGGCGGCGCAATGCCTGCCGGTGCCCGACGGCCTGTCGATGGCCGAGGCGGCGGCCCTGCCGGAAACTTTCTTCACCGTCTGGTCGAACGTGTTCGAGCGCGGCGCGCTCCAGCCCGGCGAGGCCCTGCTGGTCCATGGCGGCACATCGGGCATCGGTACCACGGCGATCCAGTTGGGCGCCGCCTTCGGTGCGCGGGTCTTCGCCACCGCCCGCGGGGCGGAGAAATGTGCCGCCTGCGTCCGGCTGGGCGCCGAACGCGCCATCGACTATGCCGAGGAGGATTTCGTCGCGGTGGTCAAGGAGACGACCGGCGGCGCCGGCGTCAACGTGGTGCTGGACATCGTCGGCGGCGATTACGTCGCCCGCAGCATCGACGCGCTGGCGGTCGAGGGCCGCTATGTCTGCATCGGCTTCGTCCGCGGCGCCACGGCCAACGTGAACTTCTTCCCGGTGATGACCAAGCGTCTGGTGCTGACCGGCTCGACCCTCCGCGCCCGCCCCGTCGCCTATAAGCAGGCGGTGGCCGAACAGTTGAAGGCCCGCGTCTGGCCGTTGATCGCCGCGGGCAAGGTCAAGCCCGTCGTCCACGAGGTCTTCCCGCTCGCGAACGCCGCCGACGCCCACCGGCTGATGGAAAGCAACCAGCATGTCGGCAAGCTTGTGCTGGCGGTGGGGTGATCCGGCTTCATCCGGGACGGTCACGACGACATCGTCGAACGTCATTCCCGCGAAGGCGGGAATCCAGCGTCTAAAAGTGCGTGGATTGGTAGTCTGGATCCCCGCCTTCGCGGGGATGACGGCTGAGGATGGTGGTTGTAGATGAACCGGGGTCGGGCGAACGCTCTTCCCTCAATCCAGCATCGGCAACCCGGTTTCGATCCTCACCAGCGCGGCCAGCAGCGGGGCGCCGATGTCGCGGCGGACGAAGTTGCTGGCCTTCTCGGCCGCGTTGATCGAAAGCTGGAAGGTGCGGCGCCAGCGGTCGTCGTTGTAGAAGGCTTTTTCCGCCTTGGCCCGCTGCGCCAGCAGGCCGGGCCGGCGGCCGGCGGCCTCGTCCACCAGCTTGTTCAGGCGGTTCATCAGGTCGTTGGCGACGGCCGGCTCGCCGCGCTTCATCGCCGCCTCGATCAGCTCGGCATAGGCTTCGCCGCGGGTGTCGATGTCCGCCACCTGCTCGGCATAGGCGACGGCCATGCCCGCCTCGCCGCGCTTGGCCAGCCGTCCCAGCACCGCCGGGATCGTCCAGGGATTCTCGTCCTGCACCGTGCTGAGCAGGCCCAGCGCCAGCTTCGGCTCGCCGATGTCGGCCGCCGCCACCGCCAGTTCCGGCGGGCAGCAGTCGCCGCGGGTTTCCTTGAACTTCGAGAACTGCGTCTCGACCGTGTTGAGGAACAGGGTGCGGGCCTGCGCCTCCTTGCCGGCGCGCAGCAGGGTCTGGGCGACCAGTCCCAGCTCCCAGGCGCAGTTGTGGCTGGAGGCGTAGCTCTTGGCCTCGTCGGCCAGCGCGTTGGTCAGGCCGCTGTCGCCGCGCCACGCCGCCGCCTTGGCGATGTCGGCGAGGTTGTAGATGCGGGTCGAGCAGTCGTTGATCTGCCGGGTGATGTCGAGCGCCAGCGGCGACTGCCCCATCAGCGACAGGGCGCGGGCGACGAACAGGTCCTGGCCGGAGCTGTCGGCGACCCCGCCGCGGCGCACCGCGCTGACGAAGGGCGCCATGATCTCCTTGGCGCGGCCGGTGTCGCCAAGCTGCTGGTAGGCGACGGCCAGGGACAGCCAGTCCCAGCGCGCCGCGGTGATCGGCGTCTCCACCGGCGGCAGCATCTCGCCGATGCGGTGGAGGAAGCACAGGCTGTTCAGCGCGTCGTTGCAGACCAGCGCGCGGATGCGCGAACGGAATTCGTAGAAGTCGAAATCGCCGACGAACTGGTTGGTGACGAGCTGCACCGCCAGCGGGCTGTCGGGATATTTCGTCACGATGTCGTTGAACAGCTTGTCCGCCTCCTTCAGCAGGCGGCCCTCCTCGGCGACGTCATAGGTGTTGTCGGCCTGCCGGATCAGCTGCAGGGCCTGGACGAACAGCCGGTTGGCCGGACCCGGCGTGCCGGCGGCCGGGTTGTCCGCCCCGCCGCCGTCCTGGTCCTGCGCGACCGTCATGGCCTGGACAGCCCCATCCTGCGCCGCCCCATCCTGCACCGCCGCCTCCTGCGCCAGAACGGGACCGGCCGCGGTCGCCGCCGGCAGCCAGAGGGCTGCGGCGACGGCGGCGGTGCGGAGGACGGCGAGGACGCGGGATAGGGCGGAGGCCATGGCGGTCGGGGTTCAACCCTGGAGGTTTGGGTTCGGGAGCAGGCGGACGTAGCTGACGACGCGCTGGACGTTGGGAACCGAACGGGCATGCTGGGTCGCGCGGTCCAGCTCTTCCTGTGAACTGGCGACACCCATCAGATAGACAACGCCGTCGACGGTATCGATGCTGTAGTTCTGGCTATGAATATCCGCATCGAAGGTGATGCGGCTGCGGATCTGGGTCGAGATCCAGGTGTCGCGCGCGGTGTCCACGATGCTGGACCCGTTGTCGATCTGGATTTCGTTGATGACTTCCTTGACGCCCTGCGCCTGCCAGGCGAGCCGCACCGCGTCGAGCCGCATCTGCGCGTCGGCGGCGCGGCCGGTCAGCAGGACGCGGCCCTGGTCGACGGTCAGGCCGATCCGGTTGGTCAGGTCGATGGAATGCTGCAGCCACAAGGAATTGATGCGGGCGCGGATTTCGGTGTCGCTGACGAAGCCGCCGAAGCCGCGCTCCTGCGTCGCCACCACGGCGGTTCCGCCCGCGGCGCCCAGCACCAGCGGCCCGCAGCCGGCCAGCGAGACACCGGCGGCGCAGGCGACTGCGAAGACTGTCAAAAGGCGGCTCGAACCCGTCACAGCGTGCCTCCCTTCGCCTGCACGGCCAGCGCCGGGCGGATGCGGCGCGCGGCCGGAAAAAGTCACGGCGGAACGGTCTTTGCAATGGGGAAATTCGAAGATTTCACCAGTCATCGTCACTTTGTCCCCAGGTGATGCACGGATGTTGCAGTCGCTGCGACTGCGAAGGAAGCGTCGTCGCGGCGCTTCCCACAGTTTCCAGGCGAAATCAGGCGAAAGCTGGGCTGGAGAGCACGCCGGCGATTTCACGGGCCAGCACGCGGGAAACCACCCGCCGGGCGGTCGCGTCGCGCAGGATTTCCTCGTCCCTGGGATTGGACAGGAAACCGGTCTCCACCAGCACCGACGGCACGTCCGGCGCCTTCAGCACCGCGAAGTTGGCGGCGCGCATCGGGTTGTCGAGCAGGCGCAGCTCCTTCCCCGCCCCCTCCACCAGAATCTGGCGCGCGGCCAGCGAGGCATGGCGGGTGTGGCGCGCCGTCAGGTCCATCAGGATGTCCTTGACGATCCGGCCGCCGCCGACCGATCCCGGCCTGCCGAAGCGGTCGGCCCGGTTCTCCTGCTGGGCGAGGCGGGAGGCGAAGGAGTCCGAGGCCTTCTCCGACAGAATGTAGGCGGACAGGCCGCGGGCGTCGCTGTTGGGGGCGCTGTCGGCGTGGATCGACACGAACAGGTCGGCTCCGGCGTCGCGGGTCAGCGCCACCCGGTCGTCCAGCGCCAGGAAGCGGTCATCGCGGCGCGTCAGCTTCACGGCGACGCCATGGCGGTCGGCCAGGATGCGGGCGACGTCCTGGGCGATGTCCAGCGTCACCTCCTTCTCGAAGGTGCCGCGGGTGCCGATGGCGCCGGGATCGTTGCCGCCATGGCCGGGGTCGAGCATCACCAGCCGCGACCGCGGCGGCGTGCCGCCGGCCGGCTTGCGGCCCGGCCGGCGTTCCACCACCCGTTCCGCCGCCAGGGCACTGCCCGGACCCGCCGGTCCGGCCAGCGCCAGACCGGCCGCGCCGAAGGCGGTTAACCAAAGCTTGCTCAGCCCGAGCCCAAGCAGCTGTCGTCGATCCATCGTTAAAAATACCGTGCTGCAAAGGTTGGGAGGCTGTGGCGTCGAGCCGCGCCGTCCGTTCATCTAACCTGAATCATTAACCAATGCGGCTACGAAAAAGTATTGTCAAGACCGGGCAGATTACCGTTTCTGAATATTTGTGAGCATCCGGTCATCGGAGCAGACTTGAAAAGCCGAGGATTCGACAAACGTGATTGGTTGCTTGATGACGGATTGAAAAAGCGCTAAAATTTTAGCGATCAGCTCGGGAGGTGTCGATGTTGAGGAAAGCCTTGTTCAACATCATCCGGCAAGAGCAGCGCGAGATCGAGGACAAGCTCGAACGCGAGGAGCAGCAGCCGAGTCCTGACGCCCGCCGCATCGTCGGCCTGCGGCAGGAGGCCACCAGCCTGCGTCGTGAGTTGGAGCATTTCAACGACGTGTGACCTCGGCCACCGCTTTGGCCGCCGGGCGTCGCTATGGAAGGTCGCCACTGGATTTGTGACCGGATCGTGTGAGCGATCGGTCGCGCCCCTTCTCCGCAGGACCGCGGGGAAGGGGGTTTTTGTTTGTGGATTCGGCCGGTGGCCGGAAAGACGGGTCGATCTGCGCTGTTGGATCACGGCATGAACCGTTCTCGGCCGTCATTCCCGCGAAAGCGGGAATCCAGCCGTTTCGATGGCTTGTCGGCGAACGGCCATGGCTCTCCGCCTTCGCGGGGATGACGGCCGGGGGAGGCCGCTCAAGGGATGCAGCGCGGGGGGCTACCCCAGCTTGGCGTATCCCCGCTCGATCACCCGTTCGGCGGCCTCGTAGACGGCCAGCATCCCTTCGTAGGCGGCGCGCAGGCGGGCGAGCTCGGTGACGGCGGTGGCATCCGGATGGCGGGATTCGGACATCTTCAGGCCGGCGCGGATATAGTCGGCGCGCAGTTCCGCCACCCGCACCGCCATGCGCAGGAAGGACTCGCGGTTCAGGTTGGGCAGCTCGCGCCCGATCACCTCGCAGTTGGCCTCCAGGATCGCCGCGTCCATGTTCTCCAGGAAATGGCGGATGCGCTGGCTGCGGCTGGTGTCGGCGGCGTCCGCCGTCATCAGCTTGTCGACCTTGCCTTTGGTATATTCGCCGATGATCTTGCCGCCGGATGCCATGGATGCCCCCGCCCTGCTTCGCCGGCCGTGACGGCCGTCGCCGATTGTCGCACCGACGGCGATCCGACGCCAGAGCGGCCGGAGCGGGCCTCAACAGGGGGAAATCCCGTCCGAAGGTACAGCCATCGGTGCAGCCCGGGGTGCAGCCCGGGGTACAGCCATGTGCGCATCCGCTCATGAAGCGGGTGCAACATCGCGGCGTTCGTGCTAGGGAAGCAGCCCCCTTTTCTTGCTGTACGCCAAGGTGGACGCGCGATGTCTGAGACCGGCTCCGACTATATCCTCACCGTTTCCTGCCCCGACACCGTCGGCATCGTCTTTGCCGTGTCAGGCTTCCTGGCGGAACGGAGCTGCAACATCATCGACAGCGCGCAGTTCGGCGACCGCATCTCCGGCCTGTTCTTCATGCGCGTCAGCTTCAACGGCAACCCCGGCGGGGCGGGAAAGGCGCAGCTGGAGGCCGATTTCGCCGCCCAGGTGGCGGACCGCTTCGGCATGACCTGGAAGATCCACGACGCCCGGCGCCGCCCGCGCGTGCTGATCATGGTGTCGAAGTTCGGCCACTGCCTGAACGACCTGCTGTACCGCTACCGCACCGGCTACCTGCCGATCGAAATCCCGGCCATCGTCTCCAACCACCGCGATTTCTACCAGCTGGCGGCCTGGCACAACATCCCGTTCCACCATCTGCCGGTCGGCTCCGACAACAAGGCGCAGCAGGAGGCCCGCCTGCTTGAGATCGTGGAGGAGGAGAAGGTCGACCTCGTTGTGCTCGCCCGCTACATGCAGGTGCTGTCGGGCGCGCTGTGCGAGCGGATGGCCGGACGGGTCATCAACATCCACCACAGCTTCCTGCCCAGCTTCAAGGGCGCCAAGCCCTACCACCAGGCCCATGCCCGCGGCGTGAAGCTGATCGGCGCCACGGCGCACTACGTCACCTCCAACCTCGACGAAGGCCCGATCATCGAGCAGGAGGCCGAGCGCGTCGACCACACGATGACGCCCGACGACCTGGTGGCCATCGGGCGTGACATCGAGAACATCGTTCTGGCCCGTGCCGTCCGCTACCACGTGGAGCATCGTGTGCTGCTGAACGGCAACAAGACGGTGGTCTTCCGCTGACGCGCCGCCCGCCGCCGGGCGGCGCGTCCCTCAGTGGGGCTGCGCCGTCTCGCGGGCATCCTCCGGCTGCGGCATGAACACCGCGCGGGTGATCGCCTGTTCGATCTGGTCGCGGGTGAAGGGCTTCGGGATCACCGGACCCAGATGCTCCAGCCCGTGCTTCGCCAGATCGTCCGGGAAGGCGGTGACGAAGATCACCGGCAGGAACCGGCGGGCCCGCAGTTCGCGCGCCACCTCAAGCCCGTTGTCGCCGTCGGCCAGCCTGATGTCCATCAGGGCCAGCGTCGGCCGGTGCTCGGCCGCCAGAGACAGCGCCTCGTCCATCGTCGCCGCGTTGCCGCAGACGATGTGGCCCATGCCGCGCACCGTCTCCGCCAGATCGTAGGCGATGATGGCATCGTCCTCGACGATCAGGATGGTGGCGGTCAGCCGGGCGCGGACGCGCTCGCGGGCGTGGGTCAGCCGCTCCACCGCGTCCTCCGGGGCGATGCCCAGGACGGCGGCGGCGTCGCCGACCGGCAGATCCTCCAGATTGACCAGGAGGTAGAGCCGGCGGTCGGTCTCGTCCAGCGTCATCAGCGCCGATTCGACCGGATGGTAGGGCGCGACCGCGGGAGGCGAGCCCTCCTCGTCCTGCAACTCGTTCAGGTGGCGATAGAAGATGCCGCGGGACAGGTCGCCGCCCCGGCCGGTTTCCGCCTCGTCCGCCTCCAGATACCATTCCAGGGTGCGGGTCACCAAGGCGTCCCCCCGGCCGTTCGTCCCGGTCAGTGCGCGGGCATAGCGGCGCAGGTAGGGCAAGTGCTGCATGAAGTGACCGGTGTACTGCTCCATCTCTCTCCCCGTGCCTTTCTGCGGCGCGTGTTCCTGGCGTCCAACCCATGGGCCGTCCCGGAAACCCGGGTACGGCCGGTGCAACTCAATCCCTCCCGAGTCCTCCCGGGCCGCCTCTTCCCGGTCTGCCCGTCCGGCGGCAAATCCGCCGGAGGCAGTTCCGGGCTTCCAAACCGGGCGGGCGGTCCCGCCGGAGGTCGCGATGCCATCGACGCTGCCTCGATCTGCAGACTGACGCATCCCGGCCCGCAGCGGTGGAGTTCATATGGCGCAGCCCACGGCCTAACGGGAGTGAACCCGAAAGATTTATTCGAGATACCTGCAAAGGATTACTCAGTATGAATAATATGAAACATGGCAGCGCAGAGCACCGGCAACCGGGCAGGCTGCCTATGACCTCCACCGCATAAGGGATGCCGGAGGTGTATGGTTAACCGTTCTGAAAGACTTACAAGCCTACTCTGTCTTTGCCCTCCGGCGATTGCCGTGCGAGGGCGAGGCGAGTGTTCCCGATCCTCGATACGCGCCGGCCATCCCCCCACGGCCGGCGCGTTTTTCTTTTCCGGCCTTGCGGGGCAGCAAAACCGACCGGCCTCCTCGGGAACCAACTGGCGGGGGGCCGTGTTGGACTTGGCATGGTGTGATTCCTCCCTGAACCGCCTATCCTCATCGCCGCCGGGCGCCGCCGCGACATCATGCGGCTGGCGCCGGCGGCGGATTTTTATCTGTCAGGATAATGGCCGAATCGCCGGTTTCATTCAGTCAATCGGGGACTTTCACAAGCCGGTGCTTGCAACGCGTTTAATCCAACGTTAAGGACATCGGCACACGGTTGAAGGGGCGGCATCTGGAGCCGTTCCATCCCCGTGGACAGGCCGGCGGGATGGTGCCGGCCGGGGTATCGCGTGGGTTGCCGCATCGGGTCCGGGTTTGTGCATGGAAGACCAAGAGTTGGATCGGTCCCTGATGGACGGCATTCCGCCGGATGAGCTGGCGGACTTCGCCCGGTGGCGGGAGCGTGTGCGCGGCACGAACATTTCCGAGAAGACCCTGCTGGCGACCGACTATCTCAATCACTTCAACGAAATCGTGATGCTGATCGAGATGATCCCGGACATGCCGGACATGCTGGAGGAATGCCGCATCTGGCAGCCCAAGAGCTATGCCGAGCATTTCCGCGACAGCGGCTTCTCCGACAAGGAGCTGGCGATCGAGGCCTACGGCCACGTCCCGTCCAAGTTCCTCCGCCCCTTCGAGGACACCATCGCCCAGGCCCATCAGGTGATCGCCCACACGCTGGAGCGGATTGGCGGCGACATCGACAGCGGCGACCCCGACAAGCTGCGGATGGATTGCCAGACCTCCGTCGCGATGATCCACCGCATCATCCAGGTCGCCAACGGCATCATCCACGGCACCGCCCATGTGATGGAGCAGGGCGAGATCGACCTCTACCTGCAGAACGGCTGAAGATCGGTACGCCGACCCGTACTTTCGTTCCGAATCATGCGTCTTACCAACGAAAAACGGGCGTTTTCAGGCACTTGTCCCGGCAGGAATAGCGATTGATGGTGCACCCACCATTCGTTCGTTGCATGGCTCAGTTATGTCCCCTGG
The DNA here is from genome assembly GCF_019805165.1 of Azospirillum sp. 412522. Lineage (GTDB taxonomy): Bacteria > Pseudomonadota > Alphaproteobacteria > Azospirillales > Azospirillaceae > Azospirillum. The sequence continues at coordinate 22,869 of NZ_RWIJ01000001.1, read as the reverse complement.
CACTATAGTCGGACCATAAAAGACAAGACGGAGGCGTGTTCATGCGTCCTCTGCGGGGGGAGATGGAGCATTGCCCATGAAGGGATGCGCATTCGCGCCGGCCGACGGCATGGCCGTGTCTGAACCGCGCGTGTGGCGGCCGGGTCCGCCCACCGATTACGTCGGCCCCGTTCCTCCCGTTCTTCAGCGGGGGGAGGCAGCAGCGCGCATGACGCCATCCGGGCATCTGGACAGTTTCACCCGCGACCGGCTGCCGGCACCGGACCAGCGCCCCGACCTGATTCTCGAACGCCCCGAACTCCAATACCCCCGGCGGCTCAACGCGGTCTCCGCCCTGATCGACGGCTGGCGCGAGCGCGGCTGGGACGGGCGCCCCTGCCTGATCGGCGGCGACGGCGAGGTGTGGAGCTATGGCCGGATGCGCGACACGGTCGACCGCATCGCCCGCGTCCTGACCGAGGATTACGGGCTGGTCACCGGCAACCGCGTCCTGCTGCGCGGCCCCAACACGCCGATGCTGGCCGCCTGCTGGCTGGCGGTGATCAAGGCCGGTGGCGTCCTGGTGCCGACCATGCCGCTGCTGCGCGCGCCGGAACTGGCCGACGTGCTGAAGCGCGCCGCCATCGACATGGCGCTGTGCGACACCCATTTCCTCGACGATCTGGAAGAGGCGGCGTTGCCGTCGCTGCGCATCGTCGGCTTCCGCGACGGCGAGCTGGAACACCGCATCGCCACCAAGCCGGCCGGCTTCGAGGCGGCCGACACGGCGCAGGACGATGTCGCGCTGATCGCCTTCACCTCCGGCACCACCGGCACGCCGAAGGCGGCGGCCCATCTGCACCGCCATCTGCTGGCGATTTCCGACCTGTCGCCGCGCTCGGTGCTGGGGACGACGGCCGACGACGTGTTCTGCGGCTCGCCGACGCTGGCCTTCGCCTATGGGCTGGGCGGGCTGCTGCTGTTCCCGCTGCGCATCGGCGCCTCGGTCATCCTGCTGGAGCGCGGCACCGCCGACCGGCTGCTGGAGGCCGTCACCCGCCACAAGGCGACGGTGATGTTCACCGTGCCGACCGTCTATCGCGGCATGATCGGCCGGATGGCCGAAGATCCGGCGCTGGCGAAGGGGCTGTCCTCCCTGCGGCTCTGCGTCTCGGCCGGCGAGCCGCTGCCCGAGCAGACCTTCGCGGGCTGGCGCGACGCCACCGGGTTGGAGATCCTCGACAGCCTGGGCACCACCGAGCTGCTGAACGCCGTGCTGCATGCCGTGCCGGGCGATGTCCGGCCCGGCTCCACCGGCAAGCCGGTGCCGGGCTACGAGGCGATGGTGGTCGACGACCAGTTCCGCCGGCTGCCCCCCGGCCAGGTCGGCCGGCTGGCGGTGCGCGGGGCGACCGGCTGCCTCTATCTCGACGACCCGCGGCAGGAAAGCTATGTCCAGCAGGGCTGGAACCTGACCGGCGACGCCTTCCACGTCGATGAGGACGGCTTCTTCTGGTACCACGCCCGCACCGACGACCTGATCGTCTCGGCCGGCTACAAGATCTCCGGCCTGGAGGTCGAGAACATCCTGCTGAGCCACGAGGCGGTGCAGGAATGCGCGGTGATCGCCGCCCCCGACCCGGTGCGCGGCACCATCCCCAAGGCCTTCGTCGTGCTGCGCGACGACGTCCGTCCCGACGAGCGTCTGGCGGAGGAGCTGCAGAGCTTCGTCAAGGACCACATCGCGCCCTACAAATACCCGCGCTCGGTGGAGTTCCTCGACGCGCTGCCGCGGACGGAGACCGGCAAGGTCCAGCGCTTCAAGCTGCGCCGCCGCGCTTGGCAGCCGGACGAGGCCGAATAGGGCGTTCTTCCTTACCGGGGGAAGCCGGCGAAGCGGGTCAGGCGGATGTTGCGAGTCTCCAGCAGGGCGGCGAACTCCGGTCCGCGCAGATAGTCGTATTCGGCGCGCCGCGGTTCGACCAGCGTGTCGGCGCGGCGCAGCTCCTCGTCGGGCAGGCCGGGGTGGACCATCACCAGGGCGCGGCCGCCGATGCCGCCGCCCATCCCGTCGCCCATCCCGTCCAGGAAGCGCGGCATCAGTTCGGCGAAGGGACGGCGGCCGGCGAAGTCGTAGACCCCGGCGAAGCGATCGTTGGACGGGATGCCGCGGTCCCGCACCCTGCGCTTCAGCCCGCCGCCGAGCCCGCCGATCAGCAGGGTCTTCGGCACCGCCACGCCCCGGCGCAGCACGGCGGCCACCGGCTCCCCGCACAGGCGGACATAGGCGCCGGGCAATGTTGCCAGCGCCTCCGTCACCGCGTCCCGCACGCCGGGCAGCTGGTGGATGTGCTGGTGGCCGTCGATATAGTCGGGCGGACCGCCCCAGGCGTCGGTGAAGGCGGCGATCTGGCGCGACAGTTCGTCGCGGATCTCGGTCCGTGCCGCCGGTCCGTTCAGTTTCCCGCGATAGGCCCAGCCCATCAGCCGCCCCAGCGGCGGCAGCCGCCCGTCGGGTGCCAGCGTTGGCATGGCCCCCAGCGGCGGCTGGTCGGTCAGGGTGAAATGCAGCCCGACGTCGGCCTTGCCCTTCAGCGCGCGCAGCGCATCCGCACCGCCGCGCCAGTGCGGGCAGAGGCTCATGACCGAGGTCGCGGTCAGCCGTCCCCGGGCGATCAGGTCGCGGATGGCGGCGTTGACTCCGGGCGCCAGTCCGTAGTCGTCGGCGCAGAGCAGCAGCGGGGTGGGGGCGGAGTGGGGCATGGACCGGACGGGAATGGAGCGCGTCCGGCCAAGATGGGCGGGCGGCAGGTGGCGATCAAGCCGTACCGATCAAGCTGCTTCGCTTACCCGTTCGGCCGCCGGCTTGCGGGCGGGCAGGGTGGCCAGCGTCACGCCGGGCAGCACCAGCAGGACGCCCAACAGGTGGAAGCCCTGCAACGGTTCGGCCAGCAGGAGCCAGGAGGCGAGCGCCGCCCACAGCGGCGACACGTACAGCGCGGTGGAGGCGCGCGTGGCCCCCATCATCTCGATGGTCTTCTGATAGGCGAGCAGCGCCAGGACCGAGGCGAAGAGCGCCACCGCGACGATCGACAGGATGGTGGAGGCCGTGAACGGAACCGGCCGCACCGCCACCGTCTCCCAGGCATAGAAGGGCGCCAGCACCAGCACCCCGGCCAGCGCGTTGGCGGCGAAGGCGGTGACCACCGGCAGGGGTGTGCCCGATTGCCGCAGCAGGATGGTGTAGACCGACCAGGACACCGCCCCGGTCAGCACCAGCAGGTCGCCGCCGTTGAAGGACAGGTGCAGCAGGGCCTCCGGATCGCCGCGGGTCAGGATCGCCAGCACGCCGGCCATCGCCAGCAGGATGCCGAGGATCTGCCGCGGCCGGATGGCGTCGCCCAGCCAGACCGCGGCCAACGCCAGGATCATCGCCGGGCTGGTGGCGTAGATCAGGCTGGCGTTGGTGGCGCTGGTCCGCTCCAGCCCGTAATAGACGATGGCCCCCGAAATGCCCTGGCCCAGCACGCCCAGCAGCAGATAGCGCCGCCATTGCGCCTTCAGCCGATGGCGATGGCTCAGCAGCCCCGGCAGGGCGAAGGGCAGCACGATCAGGAAGGCGATCAGCCAGCGCCAGAAAGCCAGCCCGATCGGCGGGACGACATGCGCCGCCGCCCGTCCGACCACCGGATTGGAGGCCAGCAACGCGGAGCCGATGATATAGAGGCCGTAGGCGGCCAGCGGGCCGGACCGCAGGACGGGCGGCAGGAACGAGGAGGGCATCGAAAAGGGGTTCCATGACAGGTGCAACCAAGCCTAGCATGGGCTCCGGCGACGCCCTTCACGGCGGGTGCGCATGGCAGCCGTCCGTCCCCCCGCCCGCCTCCGCCGGCCGCGCGCATTCCCGGAACGGCCCACCCGGATAGCCTGAGTCGGAAGGGCAGGGACCTGTCGATTCGGTCAACCGGATGGTTGGCTTTGCAACTGTTTCGTTTTCGGGGGCGAAAATGTATCCATACGGACGTATCGGCGCCACGAATTGTGCCCTGCGCCACGGTATAGCCACGTATGCATGTTGGCGTTGACAGGTGCCGTTCGCACGCGCCAAATGTCGGCGCTATTTCCAAAGGCGTTCTGGCAAATTTCCGTACGCTCCAACCGGAATTGGGAGGCAAGACGAATGAAGCGCATCCTGCTGGGTGCCGGGCTTGGTATGGCCGCGGCGCTGGCGCTGTCGGCGCCGGCCCAGGCGGCGAAGACCCTTGTTTATTGCTCCGAGGGTAGCCCTGAAAACTTCAACCCGATGTTGAACACGACCGGCACCAGCTTCGACGTTGCCCTCCCGGTCTACAACAACCTCGTCCAGTTCGAGCATGGCGGCACCAAGGTCGTTCCCGGCCTGGCCGAGTCCTGGACAATCTCCGACGATGGCCTGGTCTACACCTTCAAGCTGCGGGCCGGTGCCAAGTGGCACAGCGTCGGCGATTTCAAGCCGACGCGCGACGCCAACGCCGACGACGTGATCTTCTCGTTCGAGCGCCAGTGGAAGCCGGATCATCCCTTCCACAAGGTGTCGGGCGGCGCCTACGACTACTTCAACGACATGGCGATGCCCAAGCTGTTGAAGTCGATCGAGAAGGTCGACGACCTGACGGTCAAGTTCACGCTGAACGCGGTCGAGGCGCCGTTCCTGGCCAACCTCGCCATGCCGTTCGCGCCGATCATGTCGGCCGAATACGGCGCGATGCTGCTGAAGAAGGGCACGCCCGAGAAGCTGGACCAGGTTCCGGTCGGCACCGGCCCGTTCCAGTTCGTCGCCTACCAGAAGGACGCCGTCGTCCGCTACAAGGCGTTCGAGCAGTATTGGGGCGGCAAGCAGCCGCTCGACAACCTCGTCTTCGCGATCACGCCCGATGCGGCGGTTCGTCTGGCCAAGCTGAAGGCCAACGAATGCCAGGTGATGCCGTACCCGAATCCGGCCGACATCGACGGCATGAAGAAGGACACCTCGATCGTCGTCCAGGAGCAGGAAGGCCTGAACGTCGGTTACGTCTCCTTCAACGTGACGAAGAAGCCGTTCGACGACGTCCGCGTCCGCCGTGCCGTCAGCATGGCGATGGACAAGAAGTCGATGGTCTCGGCGGTCTACCAGTCCGCCGGCGTCCCGGCCAAGAACCCGATCCCGCCGACCATGTGGTCGTACAACGACGCGATCGAGGATTATCCCTACGACGTCGAGCGGGCGAAGAAGCTGCTGGCCGATGCCGGCTATCCCAACGGCTTCGAGACCGATTTGTGGGCGATGCCGGTGCAGCGGCCCTACAACCCCAACGCCAAGCGCATCGCCGAGATGATGCAGGCCGATCTCGCCAAGGTCGGCATCAAGGCGAAGATCGTCCAGTACGAGTGGGGCGAGTACCGCAAGCGGATGCAGCAGGGCGAGCACCAGATGGGCATGCTCGGCTGGACCGGCGACAACGGCGATCCGGACAACTTCCTCTACACCCTGCTGGGTTGCGAGGCGGCGCGTCCGGGCGGCAACAACCTGTCGAAGTGGTGCAACAAGGAGTTCGACGACCTCGTCGTCCAGGCCAAGCGCACCACCGACATCGCCGCGCGCACCAAGCTGTACGAACAGTCGCAGGTCATCTTCAAGGAAGAGGCCCCCTGGTACACCATCGCCCACTCGGTGGTTTACATGGGCCTCGCCAAGAACGTCGTCGGCTACAAGATGGACCCGTTCGGCATCCATCGCTTCGAAGGCGTCGACCTGAAGTGACCGGAACGCGCCTTCACCGAAAGTGCGGGCGCGTATGCAGTGTTGATAAGGTGGGGTATGGGTTTGCCATGCCCTCTCCTGGAAGTGAGTGACATGCCCTTCTCCGCGAAGGCGGGGGAGGGTCGGAGTTGGGGCAGGTGCCCATGACGGAACGGAGCGTTGCCAAGCGGTTTTTCTGCCGGGCCAGCGCTCCGTTCCAGTTTTCACCACAGTTTTAAAAACGAGTACCCGTCGATGCTTCGCTTCATCCTGACGCGGGTGAGCTTGGTGATTCCGACATTCCTCGGCATCACCTTTCTGACCTTCATCCTGATCCGGCTGGTTCCCGGCGACCCCATCGAGGTGCGCACGGGCGAGAGAGGCATCGCGCCTGAACGGCTGGCCGAGCTGCGCCACGAGATGGGCCTGGACCGGCCGCTGTGGCACCAGTTCCTCGATTATGTCGGCAACGTGCTGCACGGTGACTTCGGCCTGTCGCTGATCACCCACAATTCGGTCTTGAGCGAATTCCTCACCCTGTTCCCGGCGACGCTCGAACTGGCGCTGTGCGCCATGCTGTTCGCGACGCTGGTCGGGCTGCCGGCCGGCATCCTGGCGGCGGTGAAGCGCGGGTCGCTGTTCGACCACGGCGTGATGGGCGCCAGCCTGACCGGCTATTCGATGCCGATCTTCTGGTGGGGCCTGCTGCTGATCCTGTTCTTCTCGGTCGGGCTGGGCTGGACCCCGGTCTCCGGTCGTCTGGACCTGGTCTATTACGTGGAGCCTGACACCGGCTTCATGCTGATCGACACGCTGAAGGCCGGCGATTACGACGCGTTCCGCTCCGCTCTCGGCCATCTGGTGCTGCCGACCATCGTGCTGGGCACCGTGCCGCTGGCGGTGGTGGCGCGCATGACCCGCTCGGCGATGCTGGAGGTGCTGGGCGAGGACTACATCCGCACCGCCCGCGCCAAGGGTCTGGCCGACGGCCGGGTCATCGGCATGCATGCGCTGCGCAACGCGCTGATCCCGGTGGTGACCGTCATCGGTCTGCAGGTCGGCACGCTGCTGGGCGGCGCCATCCTGACCGAGACCATCTTCTCCTGGCCGGGCGTCGGCAAATGGCTGATCGAATCGATCAACCGCCGCGACTATCCGGCCCTCCAGGGCGGCGTCCTGCTGATCGCCACCTCGGTGATCCTGGTCAATCTGCTGGTGGACGTGCTCTACGGCGTCCTCAACCCCCGCATCCGTCACGCGCGGTGAGGCCAATCCATGTCCGCTGAAACCTCGACCAACGCAGAACCCGCCGTCGCCGTGTCGCGCCCGCCGCACCCGCTGACCGAGTTCTGGTACCATTTCAAGCAGAACAAGGGCGCGCTGGGCGGTCTGGTGGTGATCGCGCTGATCGCGCTGATCGCCATCTTCGCCGGAATCGTCGCCCCGCACGATCCTGACATCCAGTACCGCGACGCCATCCTGACCCCGCCGGTCTGGCAGGAGGGCGGGAGCTGGAGCTACATCCTGGGCACCGACGACATCGGCCGCGACATGCTGTCCCGCCTGATGTACGGCGCGCGGCTGTCGATGATGATCGGCCTGATCGTCGTCACCCTGTCGCTGGCCGTCGGGCTGGGGCTGGGCCTCGTCGCCGGCTTCTTCGGCGGCATGGCCGACGTGCTGATCATGCGCGCCATGGACATCCTGCTGGCGCTGCCGTCGCTGCTGCTGGCGGTGGTGGTGGCCGCCATCCTCGGGCCGGGGCTGGTGAACGCCATGCTGGCGGTGTCGGTGGTGGTGATCCCGCACTATGCCCGCCTGACCCGCGCCGCCGTGCTGGCGGAGGTGAACAAGGACTATGTCGTCGCCTCGCGCGTCGCCGGGGCGGGGCCGCTGCGCCTGATGCTGATTGTGGTGCTGCCCAACTGCGTCGCCCCGCTGATCGTGCAGGCGACGCTGGGCTTCTCCACCGCCATCCTGGACGCCGCGGCGCTGGGCTTCCTCGGCCTCGGCGCGCAGCCGCCGACGCCGGAATGGGGCACCATGCTGGCCTCCTCGCTGCAGTTCCTCCAGCGCGCCCCCTGGGTCGTGACCTGGCCCGGCATCGCCATCCTGGTGACGGTGCTGGCCTTCAATCTGTTGGGCGACGGTCTCCGCGACGCGCTCGACCCCAAGCTGAAGCGTTGACCCCATGCCTCTTCTCGACATCAAGAACCTGTCGGTCGAGTTCACCACCCGCGCCGGCACCTTCCGCGCGGTGGACGGCATCGACCTGACCGTGGACGAGGGCGAGGTCGTCGGCATCGTCGGCGAATCCGGTTCCGGCAAGTCCGTCACCTCGCTGGCCGTGATGGGGCTGCTCGGCTCCAACGGCCGGGTGGTCGCCGACCGGATGATGTTCGCCGGCCGCGACCTGCTGACCATGCCCGCCGCCCAGCGCCGGAAGATCACCGGCAAGGACGTGGCGATGGTCTTCCAGGAGCCGATGACCAGCCTGAACCCGTGCTTCACCGTCGGTTTCCAGATCATGGAGACGCTGCGGGTGCATGAGGGGCTGTCCGGCAAGGCGCTGCGCAACCGCGCCATCGCGCTGCTGGAGCAGGTCGGCATTCCGGCGCCGGAAACCCGGCTGTCCGCCTTCCCGCACCAGCTGTCGGGCGGCATGAACCAGCGCGTGATGATCGCCATCGCCATCGCCTGCAACCCGCGCCTGCTGGTGGCGGACGAGCCGACGACGGCGCTGGACGTCACCATCCAGAAGCAGATCCTCGACCTGCTGGTCCAGTTGCAGCGCGAGCGCGGCATGGCGCTGATCCTGATCACCCACGACATGGGCGTGGTGGCGGAGACGGCGCAGCGCGTCGTCGTCATGTATGCTGGCCAGGTGGCGGAGACGCGCCCGGTCCATTCGCTGTTCGAGCGGCCGCGCCACCCCTACACCGGCGCCCTGCTCGACGCGCTGCCGGAACGGGCGCTGGGCAAGCGCCGGCTGCCGACGATTCCGGGCATGGTGCCGGGCATCGCCGACCGGCCGGCCGGCTGCCTGTTCAGCCCGCGCTGCCGCTTCGCCGACGTCCGCTGCCGTGCCGAACGCCCGGCGCTGTTCGACGTGGACGACGGGCGGGCGCGCTGTTTCTACCCGCTGCCGGACGGCCATCTCGCCGCCGGGGAGGCGCTGTGATGAGCACCCAGACCGAGTCCAATACCGATCCCCATATCTTCGAGGCTGTGGCCGGCCAGTCGGTCGTGCTGGAAGCCCGCAACCTGCGCAAGCACTATGCCGTCAAGCGCGGCGCCTTCAAGCCGATGGCGACGGTGAAGGCGCTGGACGGCGTCTCCTTCCGCCTCCAGGCCGGCAAGACCTTGGCGGTGGTCGGCGAATCGGGCTGCGGCAAGTCGACGCTGGCCCGCTCCGTCACCATGATCGAGCCGCCGACCTCCGGCGAACTGCATTATGACGGCCGCGACGTCGTCGGGCGCAGCGCGGCGGAGATGAAGGAACTGCGCCGCACGGTGCAGATGGTCTTCCAGAACCCCTACGGTTCGCTGAACCCGCGCAAGACGGTGGGATCGATCCTGACCGAGCCGCTGGTCATCAACACCGCCATGGACAAGCACGAGCGGCGCGAGCGCGCGGTGGCGATGATGGGCAAGGTCGGCCTGCGCCCCGATCAGGTCGACCGCTATCCGCACATGTTCTCCGGCGGCCAGCGCCAGCGCATCGCCATCGCCCGCGCCCTGATGCTGAACCCGCGCGTGGTGGTGGCGGACGAGCCGGTGTCGGCGCTCGACGTGTCGATCCAGGCGCAGGTGCTGAACCTGATGATGGATCTGCAGGAGGAGCTGAACCTCGCCTACCTGTTCATCTCCCACGATCTCAGCGTGGTGCGCCACATCGCCGATTCGCTGATGGTGATGTATCTCGGCAAGCCGGTGGAGCATGGCGCCAAGGACGTGGTGTTCACCCGGCCGCGCCACCCCTACACCCGCATCCTGCTGGCGGCGACGCCGCGGGTGAACGCGGATCTGCGGGCCGACCGGGTGGTGCCGAAGGGCGAGCTGCCGTCGCCGCTGAACCCGCCGCCGGGCTGCGCCTTCCACAAGCGCTGCCCCTTCGCCACCGACCGCTGCGCCGCGGAGGTTCCGCCGCTGCGCACCGTGGACGAACGGCTGGTGGCCTGCCATTACGCCGAAGAGATGAACTGAGCGGAACGGCGGTCATCCGGGAAGGCGGCTGTTGAGTGCGGCGGCCGTCTTCTTTACGGTGGGCCCGATTCGTTCCTCAGCCGTCCTTTCAGGGAGAGTGCCGCCATGCCGTCGTTCGACATCGTGTCCGAGACGGACGTCCACGAGATCGACAACGCCCTCGCCGGCGTCCGCCGCGAGATCGAAACCCGGTTCGACTTCAAGGGCTCGAAATGCACCGTCGAGCGGACCGAGAACGAGATCGTCCTGCTGGCCGACGACGCGCCGAAGCTGGCGCAGATGCAGGAGCTGCTGCGCGTCTATGTGACCCGGCGCAAGCTCGACGCCGCGGCGCTCGACTTCACTGCCCAGCCGCAGCGGGCGGCGGGCGACGCGCTGCGCCATACCGTGACGATCAAGCAGGGCATTGCGCAGGATCTGGCGAAGACCATCGTCAAAGGGATCAAGGACAGCAAGATGAAGGTCCAGGTCTCGATCCAGGGCGACGAGCTGCGGGTGACGGGCAAGAAGCGCGACGACCTCCAGGACGCCATCGCCCTGGTCAAGCGGATGGGCATCGAGCAGCCGTTGCAGTACCAGAATTTCCGCGACTGACCGGCCGCGCCCGACCGGCTGCCGGATCGGCAAGGCTTGCCGGCCGCTGGGAAACTTCTGCCGGGCGGCTGGGTAATTTTTGCCGGTCAAATCGTCGCAGCCGCTACCGGAAGGCTTGCGTTCCGCCGGTTGTGTCTATGGCGTGATTTTTGCGTGTGTCCCTGCGGTTCGCCACAAACCGCAGGGATCGTCCCATGTCGATGATGGCCAACAGCGAAGCCACGCAAGCCATGCGCATCAGGGCGGAAGACGTCCTGGAGCGCAAAGGGACGCCTGCGTCCCGGCAGGCGGGTGCGCTGGCCGGCCAGTTCGCGGCGATGCTGGAAACCTTGAACGGGGTGGGGGAGGCGGATGCCTCCGGCACCGACGGCACGGGAGTGGTGGCGAATGCCCAGCCGTCCGTGCGGCTCGGCGTCGGTGCCGTCACCCTCTTCGCGCAGGAGGACGGCCAGGGCGACACGCCCGCCGATCCCGCCGCAGCGGTGCCCGACCCGCAGGATCCGGCGACCGCGATGCAGGTGGTCGAAAGCGCCATCCAGAACGGCGACGGCTCCAACTTCCGCTGGCTCACCACTCTGCTGACCCAGAACTCCGCCGCCTGACACGGTCGCCAGACCCTGCGGCCCGATGCCGGCCGCTTTCAAAAGGCGCCGCTCAGAATCCGCGCCCGAACTCGGCCCAGGACAGGGCGACGTCCGGCGATTCCGGCTTGCGCTTGCCGCCGCCATGGCGAGTGCGGAAGCCGGCGAGCAGGTCCGGCACTGCGATGTTGGCGAAGGCTCCGAAAAAATCGATCCCGGCGGGGGCGAGGCCGGCGGGCGCCAGGGTGGCGGGGCCGGCGAACAGGCGGTTCAGGATGGACATCATGGATTTTCCCTGGCTGCGGCGCCGCTCGCCGGCACCGTTGGACATGGGAGGATGATGCGCCCAGGACTGCGGTGCAGCAAGATATTATGTATACCAGATACAGTATTTCAAATATGTGTGCGCCGCATGGCTCAGCCTTGACAGCTTTGTTCGTGAGGCAAGCAGTGCGTGCATGCCAGCACTCCCAAAAAAGCGAGACTTTTCAACGCATTCCACGATGTGGAAAAGAATAACGCATTCCGTATCCGGTATTTGGAATACGGATTGTTGAGGCGCACAGTCATCACCGAACGGCGCAGGATGCGGTGCGATGCGGATGGCCCGCCACGATGGCCAGCCGCGTTTCGCGGACTGAAGCGCCCCCACGCTCAACGGGACTTTGGGGCATGACCACAGAGACGACCGAAGACCGCGGTCTTCTGAACAACAAATGGTTCCAGCTCAGCGTCGGCCTGCTGTGCATGGCGATGATCGCGAACCTGCAATATGGCTGGACGCTGTTCGTCGATCCCATCGATGCCAAGCATGGCTGGGGTCGTGCGGCCATCCAGATCGCCTTTTCCATCTTCGTCTTCACCGAAACCTGGCTGGTCCCGGTCGAGGGCTGGTTCGTCGACCGCTACGGTCCCCAGGTGGTGGTGCTGGTCGGCAGCCTGCTGGTCGGCGGCTCCTGGGTGATCGACAGCCAGGCCACGTCGCTGCCGATGCTCTACACCGCGGCAGTGATCTCCGGCATCGGCGCCGGCTGCGTCTACGGCACCTGCGTCGGCAACGCGCTGAAATGGTTCCCGCAGCAGCGCGGTCTGGCGGCGGGCGTCACCGCCGCCGGCTTCGGCGCCGGGGCCGGCGCCACGGTCATCCCGATCGCCAACATGATCGCCGCCCAAGGTTACGAGCAGGCCTTCCTGGTCTTCGGCATCGGCCAGGGCGTGGTGATCTTCGTGCTGTCCTTCTTCCTGCGCAAGGCGCCGAAGTCGCAGGCGGCGGCGCGCAAGACCGGCCTCGCCCAGACCAAGGTCGACCATCCGCCGTCCCGCGTCATCCGCACGCCGGTCTTCTGGCTGCTCTACGTCATGTTCGTGATGGTGGCCTCCGGCGGCCTGATGGCCGCGGCCCAGATCGCGCCGATCGCCCACGACTTCCACGTCGCCGATTCGCCGATCAACATGTTCGGCCTTGTCCTGCCGGCGCTGACGCTGGCGATCTCCATCGACCGCATCCTCGACGGCGCCGGCCGGCCCTTCTTCGGCTGGGTGTCCGACCGCATCGGCCGCGAGAACACCATGTTCATCGCCTTCGGCATCGCGGCGCTCGCCATCGTCCTGGTGACGCAGCTCGGCCGCAACCCGGTGATGTTCGTCATCTTCACCGCGATGTTCTTCTGCGTCTTCGGCGAGATCTACAGCCTGTTCCCGGCCACCGCCGGCGACACCTTCGGCTCGAAGTTCGCGGCGACCAACGCCGGCATGCTCTACACCGCCAAGGGCACGGCGGCGCTGCTGGTGCCGCTCAGCAGCATCATCGCCAGCCATTTCGGGTGGCACGCCGTGTTCTACATCGCCGCCAGCTTCAATCTGGTGGCCGCGGTGCTGGCGCTGTTCGTGCTGAAACCCTTGCGTGCGGCCTTCATCCAGGCCGACGACTACGGCCTGCAGGCGGCGCCCGCCACCGCCGAGCGCTGACGCAAGCCCGGCCTCAAAGCCCCAGCCTTGCCCGGGCCGCCCAATCGTCCAGCGACGCGCGGGCGGCCGCGACCAGGGCCTCGGCGAAAGCCTCCGGCGCCCCGGCCTCCATGGCCGGGGTGTCGTCATGTCCTGCCCGCAGCCCCAGCCGCCGCAGCATGCCGCGCTCCTGCTGCACCACGCGCAGCCGAACCTTCTCGCCGAACCGCCCGCGCAGGACGGAGCGGATGTCGCCCAGCCCGTCGATCAACCCGAGGGCCAGCGCCCTCCGCCCGGCCCAGAAGGCGCCGGAGAACAGCTCCTCCTCCGGCCCGACCAGACGGCTGCCGCGCCTGCTGCGCACCATGGCCTTGAACGCCTCGTGCACGTCGGCCTGGAGCGCCTTCAGGTGGGCGACGCCATCCTCCCGTTCCGGCGAGAAGGGGTCGAGCAGCACCTTCTTGTCGCCGGCGGTGTAGAGCCGCCGCTCGATGCCGTGACGTTCGATCAGCCCATGCAGGCCGAAGCCCGACGACACCACGCCGATGGACCCGACGATCGAGCTTTCGTCGGCCCAGATCTCGTCCGCCGCGCAGGCCAGCCAATAGCCGCCCGACGCCGCCGCATCCTCGCAGAAGGCGAAGACCGGGACCTTCTTTTCCTCGGCGAGATCGCGGATGCGCTTGGCGATCAGCGCCGACTGCACCGGCGACCCGCCGGGCGAGTTGACGATCAGCGCCACCGCCTTCTGGTCCTTGGGCGCGAAGGCGCGTTCCAGCAGCGGGGCGACGCCGGCCAGCGTCAGGCCGGAGCGCAGGGGACCGCCCTGGCCGATGACCCCGGTCAGGCGGACGACGGACACCAGCGGCCCGGCCTTGCGCCAGGGGCCGAAGGGAAGTTTGGCGAGGAGGGATTTCAGGCTCATGCCGGCAGAGATGGGATTGAAGTCTCCCGATTGAAAGGCTCCGCCCCCGCTAAAAAAAGCTAGAAGACCAACGCTTCCGCCTCGCGCAGAACCCGCTCCGCCGCCGGGCTGTAACCGCCCTCGGCCCTGTGCACGGTCAGGCCGGCGGTCAGGCGGGCCGGCGCCTTGCCGCCCTTGCGCGCGACCAGCAGCAGCCGCCTGGCCTCCACCCCCGGCTTCGGCCACAGCGGCACCAGGACGAGGCTGCCGAACCGGCCGCGCAGCGCCTGCAGGACGTCGTCGATCCGGTCGGCGCGGTGGACCATGGTCAGCGTTCCGCGCGGCTTCAGCATGCGGCCGGCGAAGCGCACCCAGTCGGCCAGCCCCGCCGCGCCCTCCACATTCGCCGCCGCCTTCCAGTCGTCGGGCGGCACGCTGGCGGCGCCCGCCTTCAGGTAGGGCGGATTCATCATCACCCGGTCGAATCCGGCGCCGCCCAGCGCGTCCGGCGGGGCCAGCAGGTCGCCCTCCACCACGGCCACCCGCTCCGCGACGCCGCTGAGCGCGGCATTGCAGCGGGCGAAGGCGCAGGCGTCGGCCCGCTGTTCCAGCCCCACCACCGCAACGCCCGGCACCCGGACGGCGAGGCACAGTGCCGCAGCCCCGGTGCCGGTGCCGACATCCAGCACCCGCTCGCCGGCAGTGGCGGCGGTGATGGCGGCGAGGAAGACCGGGTCGATGGCGGCGCGATAGCCGCCTTCGGGCTGGAGCAGCCTCACCCGGCCGTTCAGCAGGTAATCCACCGCCGCTTCATTGCCTGGTTCCGGAACCGGAACGATAAGGTCGCTCACGCTTCGCCGGCCTCGCGCAGGATGCGGACGGCCTGCGCGGCGTCGTCGGTATCGACCATCAGCCGCCGGGGGATGGCGCCGATGGATCCCTCCAGGATGCTGGTGTGGCTGTCCAGCACGATCGCCTCGATTCCGGCGTCGGCCAGCAGGGCGACCAGCCAGGACAGCCGGACGGGATCGGTGGTGCGCAGCAGTTCGGTCATGGTGTCTCGAAAGAACGGCCCCCTGCGGACTTGACCGAAGAGCCTAGGCCGTTATGCTCCCTAGCGCAAATTCTGGCGTCAATCATCCGTGGAGTCGACCTTGGCGGTCGTGACCAACTTCGAGCCGAAACGGCGCAAGTCTACCCCGCTCGACGACCTGACCGCTTTGGTGGCCGAGGACCTCAGCGCCGTCAACCAGATCATCCTCGACCGCATGCAGTCGCAGGTCGAGATGATTCCCCAGCTCGCCGGCTACCTGATCGCCGCCGGCGGCAAGCGCCTGCGCCCGGTGCTGACGCTGGCCGCCGCCAACCTGTGCGGCTACCAGGGCGAGCATCACCGGCTGCTGGCCGCGGTGGTGGAGTTCATCCACAGCGCCACCCTGCTGCACGACGACGTGGTCGACGAAAGCGACCTGCGCCGCGGCATGGCCTCGGCCAACGCGGTGTTCGGCAACAAGGCCAGCGTGCTGGTCGGCGACTTCCTGTTCTCCCGCGCCTTCGAGATGATGGTGGAGGTGCAGTCGCTCGACGTGCTGCGCATCCTGTCCGGCGCGTCCGCCATCATCGCCGAGGGCGAGGTGCTGCAGCTGCGCACCACCAACGACACCGAGACCAGCGAGCAGGCCTATCTCGAAGTCATCAAGGGCAAGACCGCCGAGCTGTTCGCCGCCGCCTGCCGCGTCGGCGCCGTCGTCGCCGACCGTCCCCAGGCGGAGGAGATGGCGCTCTACGACTACGGCATGAATCTCGGCATCGCCTTCCAGCTGGTCGACGACGTGCTGGACTACTCGGCCCTGCAGGCGAAGCTGGGCAAGACGGTCGGCGACGATTTCCGCGAGGGCAAGATCACCCTGCCGGTCGTGCTGGCCTTCCGCCGCGGCAACGACGAGGAACGCGCCTTCTGGCGCCGGGTGATGGAGGAGCTGGACCAGAAGGACGGCGACCTGGAGCGCGCCCAGTCGCTGATGGCCCGCCACAACGCCCTGAAGGACACGGTGGAGCGGGCGCGCCATTACGGCTCGATCGCCCGCGACAGCCTGGGGCTGTTCGCCGACGGGCCGGTCAAGCAGGCCCTGCTGGAAGTCATTGATTTCGTGATCGATCGCGATTTCTGACCGCACGGGAGGGGGCGGTCCGGCGGCCCGGATCTTTTTGGAGACGACGCGTTTTTTGCGTTGCGCCCCCGACCCGGACCGTTTATACACCCCCTCCACCGGCGGACGGCGCACTCCACAGTGACAGGCCGCCGGCGACAGGACCGGAGAGTAGCTCAGCCTGGTAGAGCACTGCTTTCGGGAGGCAGGGGCCGGAGGTTCGAATCCTCTCTCTCCGACCAAAAAGACAAGGGCTTCCGGAGAAATCCGGAAGCCCTTCGTCGTTTCAGGCCTGTTTCTCCAGCGCCTCCATGTTCCAGCGTCATGGCAAAAATGCGCCCGTCGGGCTGTGACTTTGCATTGCGCAGGCTGCCGGAACCGTTTATACACCCCCTCCACCGACGGACGGCGCACTCCACAGTGACAGGCCGCCGGCGACAGGACCGGAGAGTAGCTCAGCCTGGTAGAGCACTGCTTTCGGGAGGCAGGGGCCGGAGGTTCGAATCCTCTCTCTCCGACCAAAAAGACAAGGGCTTCCGGAGAAATCCGGAAGCCCTTCTTCGTTCTGGACTGGTGCCCTGTCAGGCGCCGCGCTCAGGCGGCGCGCTGCTGTTGCGACATCTGGCTCCGCACATGGTCGCAGGCCTGATCGACCTCCCGTGTGAAGCTGTCGTAATCCACCTGCATGCCGTTCAGATAGGCGCTCCAGCCCGCGCTGGATTTCGCGTAATGGACCGCGGCCTCGATCTCGTCCGCGGTCGCGCCGAACAGCCTGGCGAGCGCGGTATGGTAAAAGACGCAGTAACGGCACTTCGTGATGGCGGCGATCCCCAGGCCGATCAGTTCGCGATATTTCTGCGGGATCGGCCCGTCATCGACCTGAACGGCTTTGAACAGGCGCCATTCGGCTTCGACGGTGGTATCGGGCAATTCCTTGAAGAAGGATGGAACCAGCCCGAAGACGTCGGTGATCTCCTGGTATACGGCTTGACGATCCATGTGCCCCTCCCTGAGGTGAGGCGTGGGCGTACCGCTTGCGGGATGCGCAGGCACGCCCGCGTCGTGAAGGCCGTCATTATGCGCCGTGAACCGTTGGCTGGACGCTTCCATCGGTACAGATGTGCTTTTTAGTGCTTGCCCCGGAACCGGCTTTCCCGGCTTCAGCCGGACGATCCCCTCACACCGTGCACAGGAACCGCCGGTCCGTCCCTTCCAGCACCAGGGCGGTCAGGCGGTTGGTGGCGTAGGCGCCGGTGTCGATGCCGATGCGGTTGGGCAGCAGTTCCGGTTCCGGGGCGATGGTGTGGCCGTGCACCACCACCTTGCCGTGGTCGGCGCGCGACGCCAGGAAGGCCTCGCGGATCCACAGCCGGTCCTTGTCGTCCTGCTGGTCGAGGGGCACGCCGGGGCGGACGCCGGCATGGACGAAGTGGTAGTCGCCGATGGTCAGATGGTTGCGCAAGCCCGCCAGGAAGGCGCGGTGATGGGGAGGGAGCACGCCGTTCAGCATCATCTGCGCCTGTTGCAGGTGTTCGACCGGCGCGTCGGGACCGGGGGCGGGGACGCCGTAGCTCTCCAGGGTCGCGTCGCCGCCATAGGTCAGCCAGCCGGGGGCGACGCGCAGGTCCGACAGGAAGCCCAGCATCGTGTCCTCGTGGTTGCCGCGCAGGAACACCGCGCCGATGGCCGGCGGCAGCCCGCAGGCGAGCCGTTCGATCACCAGCCGCGAGTCCGGGCCGCGGTCGACGTAATCGCCGAGGAAGACGAGGTATTTCAGCAGGCTCGGCGCCTGGTCGGCATCGCGGGCGATCTGGCCCAGCATCTGGTCGAGCAGGTCGAGCCTGCCGTGGATGTCGCCGACCGCATAGACGCGCATGCCGCGCGGCACCGACGCCGGTCCCGCCCGCCCGGCCGAGGGAGCGCCCGAGGTGGCCTCCGCCCACAGCTTCCGCGCCAAGCTCAACACGAGATCGTTCTCAATTCCGTCGCAACCCGTCCCCTCACCTGTGTCCGGACCGCTCTCCCTTCAAGGGGATCCCGCCGTCGCACCGCGTTTGCGCCGCACACTCTCCGACGGCGCCGCTGCCGGGCATGACGGCCATTCCGTTGCGCCTTGAAGGAGTTCGACGATTCCGCTTTGACAGGGAGGGGGCGCGCGGTGGAATCTTCGGTCGACACGAACCGCAGTGCGACCAGCCAGAAGGCCCCCGCAGCACCATGACCAACGATCATAAGAACCGTTCCACCGGAGGACTCGCCCTTTCCCGCCGCACGCTGGGGCAGGCGGCCATCGCCGGCGGCGTGCTGGCCGGCTTCGGCCGCGCGCCGGTCTTCGCCCAGGACACCACGCTGAAGGTCGGCGTGCTGCTGCCGCGCTCCGGCCTGCTGGCCCAGGCCGGGCAGGCCTGCCAGCGCGGCGCCGACATCGCCCCGGCGGTGCTGTCCGAGCTCGGCTACAAGGTGGAGGTGCTGTCGGCCGACACCGAATCGAACGCGGACGTCGCCCGCTCGCGCACGGAAAAGCTGATCAACGACGGCGCCCACGTCATCGTCGGCGCCTTCGACAGCGGCCAGACGGCCGCCGCCGCCCAGGTCTGCGAGCAGCGCGGCGTGCCGCTGGTGATGAACATCGCCGCCGCCGACAAGCTGACGGAGCAGGGCTACAAGACCGTCTTCCGCAACTTCCCGACTTCCACCATGCTGGTGACGAACGGGATGTCGCTGATGAAGGACCTGTTCGCCGCCACCGGCACCACGCCGAAGACGGCCGTCTTCCTGCATGCCAACGACACGTTCGGCATGGCGAACAAGGCCGCCATCGACGCGCTGTTCCCCAAGCTCGACATGCCGTTCCAGATCGTGGAGTCGATCTCCTACGACCCGAAGGCGCAGGATCTGGCGGTCGAGGTGGCGAAGGCCAAGGGCACCGGCGCCGAGCTTGCCATCGTCACCACCCGCGCCAACGACGCCATCATGATGGTGCGCGAGATGGTGAAGCAGCGCTGGGAGCCGAAGGGCATCGTCTCGCCCGGCTCGCCCGGCCTCTATGACGAGCAGTTCTACAAGGTGCTGGGCAAATACGCCGACTTCGCCATCACCAACCTGCCCTGGTATGATCCCAAGGCGGCGATGACCAAGCGGGTCGAGGCGGCCTTCAGGAAGCAGTTCCCCAACGACCGGTTCGAGGGCTACGCCTTCAACGTCGCCTTCACCTTCGAGGCGATCCTGATCGCCGCCGACGCCTTCAAGCGCGCCGGCACGGCGGAGGCTTCGGCGATGCTGGCGGCGCTGCGCCAGACCAACCTGTCGGACAAGCTGATGGTCGGCCCGGCGATCACCTTCGACGACAAGGGCCAGAACACCAACCTGATCTCCGCCTGCATCCAGAACCACAAGCTGCGCCCGACCGTGGTCCTGCCGAAGGCCTCGGCCGAAGCCGACCCGGTCTTCCCGATGCCGGGCTGGGGCAAGCGGGCTTGATGTAAGCGTCCCAGACGCGCCCTCTCCCGTCCCGGGGGAGGGCGTTTTTTCAACTCCCCGGCGCCCGCGGCGCGCTCCAGTTGCGCAGCACGCTCACCACGCGCAGCACGAACACCGCCAGCGCGCCGACCACCGCGACCGGCACCGGCGGCAGGTCCAGCCGCTGGCCGGCGATCACCACCGCGGCCCCCAGCAAGGAGGCCATGGCGTAGATCTCCTCGCGCAGCACCCGCGGCACCTCGGCCACCAGCAGGTCGCGCACCGCTCCGCCGCCGCAGGCGGTCAGCGCTCCCAGCAGGGCGGCCGGCAACGGGCTCAACCCATAGGACAGCGCCTTGCCGCAGCCGGCGACGGTGAACAGCGCCAGCCCGGCGGCGTCCAGCACCATCACCGGCTTGCCCAGCCGGTTGATCGGCTTGTGGAACAGGAAGGCGGTCAGCCCGGCGGCGAGCGCCACCATCAGATAGCGGTCGTCCTGCAGGCTGGCCGGCGGCAGCGCGCCGATCAGCACATCGCGGACCACGCCGCCCGCCAGGGCCGCCGCCAGCGACAGAACCATCACCCCGAACAGATCCAGCCGCTTGCGCACCGCCAGCGTGCCGCCGCTGAGGCCGAAGACGAAGACGCCGATGAAATCCATCACCGTCAGCAGGGCGGACAGGTCGGTCGGCATGGGAATGGGAAGCGGCGGCATGGGCGGACTCTTGGGCGGACTCTGCGGAGGATCGTGTGCACACCGATTGAGCACGGCCGCCCCTGCCGCGCCAAGCAAAACCTCCGTTCCCGAAACCTCCGTTACACCGTGTCGGGCGCCGACAGCCGGATGCCCATCCGCCGCGCCTCCAGCATGAAGGCGCGGGTCATCTGCAACAGGTCGGTGCGCCAATAGAGCTGGGTCAGCGGCTCGTCCAGGAAGTCTTCCGGCAGCATGGCGTAGCAATAGGTCTCCACCACCCGGACGTCCTGCTTCCAGGGGTCGACGCCGTCGCGCCAGCCGATGGTCCAGCCGGCGTGGCCGGCGCCGATGGCCCAGCGCTCGAAATGCGGGGCGATGGTGTTGCTGTCGATCGGATCCGTCACCGGCACCTGATAGATCGCGACGAAGCGCCGGACATTCAGTTGCAGCCGCATCAGCAGCGAATCGCCGAAGGCGCCGATGCGATAGAGGCAGTCGGGCGAGCCGGGGGCGTGGCTGAAGGTGACGTCGGTCCGCCGCAGGTCGGTCAGAGGCGTGGCGGAGGGAGCGTCGGCCAGCGGCGGCGTCTCATACTCCACGGCGCGCAGATCCTCGACCACGTCATGGGTCAGCATATGCGAAACGCGGCTCTGCGCCTCGGCGATGGTCAGGCGGGTCAAGGGGCGGTCCCTTCGGGCAGGTTGCGCGGCGTCAGGACACGAACGCCCCGTCCGGCCATTTGTTCAGCGATTTTCTGTTTAGGGGCCTTCTGTTCAGGAAGTTGCGGCTCTGCGGCGATCCGCCCCTTGACCTTCCAATTGCTGGAAGCCCCATATCCGTCCATGCCGAGCGGAATCGAAGGAGAACCGGCATGACCACGACCCAGCATGACAGCAGTCCCGCGACGACCGCCGATCTCGACCTCGGCGTGTCGGGCATGACCTGCGCCTCCTGCGTCCGCCGGGTGGAGAAGGCTTTGGGCCGGGTGCCGGGCGTCACCGCCGTCTCGGTCAATCTGGCGACGGAGCGGGCGCGGCTGAGCTTCGCCGGCCCTCCCGACGCGAAGGCCGCGGCGGACGCGGTCGAGGCCGCCGGCTTCCACGCCGAGCGGCGGGAGTTCGACCTGTCGGTCACCGGCATGACCTGCGCCTCCTGCTCCGGCCGGGTGGAGAAGGCGCTGAACCGGCTGGCTGGAGTCGAATCGGCGGCGGTCAATCTGGCGACCGAGCGCGCCCATGTCGTCGCCTTCGCCGGCAGTCTGGACACCGCCGATCTGGTCGCGGCGGTGGAGAGGGCCGGCTACGCCGCCGCCCCCCTCGCCCAGGGCGGCGGGCAGGCGGAGGAGGAGGCGCGGGCCGACCGCAGCCGGCGCGAGCTCCACCATGTGCTGATCGCCGCCGCGCTGTCGCTGCCGCTGCTGGCCGGCATGGCCGGCGACCTGTCCGGCGCCGACTGGATGCTGCCGGGCTGGGCCCAACTGGCGCTGGCCAGCGTCGTGCAGTTCTGGCTCGGCGCGCGCTTCTACCGCGCCGGCTGGAACGCGCTGCGGGCGGGGGCCGGCAACATGGACCTGCTGGTGGCGCTCGGCACCTCGGCGGCCTGGGGCCTCAGCCTCTACCTGATGCTGACCGCCCACTCTGGGCACCAGCCGCATCTCTATTTCGAAGCCTCCTCGGTGCTGATCACCTTCGTGCTGTTCGGCAAATGGCTGGAGGCGCGGGCCAAGGGGCAGACCGCGGCGGCGATCCGCGCGCTGATGGATCTGCGCCCGGCCACCGCCCGGCTGCGCCGCGACGGCGTCGAGACCGAGGTGCCGGTGGAGCGTGTCCGTGTCGGCGACCATGTCGTGGTCCGCCCCGGCGAGCGGGTGCCGGTCGACGGCCGGGTGGTGGAGGGGAGCGGCGGCGTCGACGAATCGATGCTGACCGGCGAGAGCCTGCCGGTCGACAAGCAGCCCGGCGACCGCGTCACCGGCGGTTCGATCAACGGCGACGGCCTGCTGGTGGTCGAGACCACGGCGGTCGGCACCGAGACCATGCTGGCGCAGATCGTCCGCATGGTGGAGGGCGCCCAGGCGTCGAAGGCGCCGATCCAGCGCCTGGTCGACCGGGTCAGCGCGGTGTTCGTCCCGGCGGTGCTGGCGGTGGCGGCGCTGACGCTCGCCGGCTGGTGGATCGTCGGCGGCGACCTGGAGGCGGCCATCGTCACCGCGGTGTCGGTCCTCGTCATCGCCTGTCCCTGCGCGCTCGGTCTGGCGACGCCGACCGCCATCATGGTCGGCACCGGCGTCGCCGCCCGCCACGGCATCCTCATCAAGGACGCCGAGGCGCTGGAGCGCGCCCATGCCCTGACCGCCGTCGCCTTCGACAAGACCGGCACGCTGACCGAGGGCAGGCCGCAGGTCACCGACCTGATCCCGGTCCCGGTCTCGGCCGGCGGCGTCGATGGCGTGACCCTGCTGCGCCTCGCCGCCGCCCTCCAGGCCGGCAGCGAGCACCCCTTGGCCCATGCCTTGCGCGCCCGTGCCGCCGCCGCCGGCATGGCGGCGGAGCCGGTCGCCGACTTCCGCGCGCTGGCCGGACGCGGCGTCGCCG
>NZ_RWIJ01000019.1 GCF_019805165.1 Azospirillum sp. 412522 | reverse complement strand
CGCCGCGGCCGGCGGGCGCATCGGCGAGACGGTGGCCGTCGCCCTGCTGCTGCTGGGGGAGGCGGGACCGGCCACCCTGCCGCCGGTCGTCACCGCCCGCGTGGCAGCCAACCTGAAGGCGGTCGGGCTGGAACCGGACGCCCGGGCGCTGGTCCGCGAAGCGATGGCCGCCCTTGCCGGACCCGCCGCGTCCATCCCCGTTTCCCTTACCGCCGAATGACCTCCTGCCCCGTGGAGTCCACCGCAACCATGACGCCGACCCCATGACTGGCAATAAGACCACCGGCAACAAGACCGGCGCCGGACGGCGCGGCCGGCCGTGCAAGCCGCGCCCGCTCGCCATCTCCCCGCATCTGGACGCCTTCCTCGACATGCTGACGGCGGAGCGCGGGGCGGCGGTGAACACGCGGCTGGCCTACGAGCGCGACCTCGCCGACCTCGGCCGCTGGCTGGCCCAGCGCGGCGTGGCGCTGGAAGCGGCGGGAACGGAGGATCTGCGCGCCTATCTGGCCGTGCAGAGCAAGGACGGCGCCCCCCGCACCGTGGCGCGGCGGCTGTCGGCGATGCGGCAGTTCTACCGTTTCCTGCTGTCCGAAGGCCGCCGTGCCGACGACCCCGCCTCGCCGCTCGACAGCCCCAAGCAGGGCCGCCCGCTGCCCAAGATCCTGACGGAGGCGGAGGTCGGCGCCATGCTGTCCACCGCCGAGGCGCGCGGCGGGCCGGAAGGCTTGCGGCTGGTGGCATTGCTGGAGGTGCTCTACGCCACCGGCCTGCGCGTGTCGGAGCTGGTCGGCCTGCCGATGACCGCGATCATGCGCGACGGCCGCGGCCTGCTGGTGCGCGGCAAGGGCGGCAAGGAACGGATGGTGCCGCTGTCCGACCCGGCGCTGGCGGCGCTGGCCGGCTACATCCCGCTGCGCGGTCACTTCATCCCGCCGGCGGGCGGGGCAGGGGCGGGGTCAGGGACGGGCGGTGAGGCCGGGCACAGTCCCTTCCTGTTCCCGTCACGCATCTCCGCCGAAGGGCACCTGACGCGCCAGCGCTTCGCCCAGCTGCTGAAACAGCTGGCCATCGACGCCGGCATCGACCCGGAGAAGGTCAGCCCCCACGTGCTGCGCCACGCCTTCGCCACCCATCTGCTCGACCATGGCGCCGACCTGCGCTCGGTCCAGAAGATGCTGGGCCATGCCGACATCGCAACGACGCAGATCTACACCCATGTGGTGACGGAACGGCTGAAGAAGGTCATGCACGAGCACCACCCGCTCGCCCGCCGCAAGGTGGAGGAACCGTCGGAGGGGTAGGGGAGGTAAGGATAGGGGCGCCGATTTGCAGGACTTTGCCCAGTTTCCAATGGGCCGGCACCTTTTTGCGCGTCATCCCCGCGGAGGCGGGGATCCAGGCTTACCCATTGGTCTTGTTCAGGAAATACTGGATCCCCGCCTCTGCGGGGATGACGGTCGATGAAAGGGGGGGCCGGCTTACGGTGCTGCAAAGCTCGGCCAGACCCTTACTTCTTCTCCAGCATCAGCGTACCCTGGCGCGAGACCTTGTTCTTGATCTTGTCGGCCAGCAGGGCCAGCGCCCAGGGCAGCTGCACCTCCATCTCGACCCTGTCGTCCAGCACGTCGATGTGGCCGGCGACCGTCTGGGCCAGCGCCACGACGCGGAAGTTCAGGCGGTCTTCGGTCCAGCTTTCGTCGATGCTGGCGGACAGGGCGCTGAGGCGTGCCCGCGCCTCGCCCATGCCGTCGACCAGCCGGCGCTTGGCCTCCGCCCGGCCGAGCGAGTGGGGGATGGACAGGGTCAGGGGTTTCGGCATCGTCGGCGGCTCCGCACTGCACGGGTGGTGTCCCGCCGGCCGCGTGCCGGGGGGACAAGGGTAACGCCGGGGACGGACGTTTGGTCCCTCGGCGCCGGTCCCCCGGCCATCATCCTCAGCGGTCGTGCAGCGGCGCCATCTGGTCCAGCCGGTGGGCGAAGTCGACGTCGGCCTGGGTCACCGCGTCGGCGCTGCGGGTGTAGAGGATCACCTCGACCCGGCCCAGATCGTTGAACCATTCGGGATGGTGGCCGCTCTTCTCGGCCAGCAGGGCGACCTGGTTCATGAAGCCCCAGGCGGCCGGGAAATCGGCGAAATGGTAGGTCTTGCGGATGGCGTCTCGTTCCAGCACCTCGGCCCAGCCGTGCAGTTCCTTCAGCGCCGTCTGGCGGTTCGCGCCGACAAGGCGATCGGACATGATGACCTCCCTTTCCTCTAGTCACTCTTTTGCCGCCCGCAGCTTCTTGGCGAACGGGCGGCGGTTCGCTACCTTCTGCGGCATGATACGGAAACCTTCAGGTCCCCATACGGTTCCGCCCACGGTCGAAGACCTGGAGCGCATGGCCGAAGAGGCGCTCGACACCATCCCGGCGGAGCTGCTCGCCCCGGTCGGGAACCTCGTCATCCATGTCGAGGATTTCCCCGACGAGGATACCGAGCGGGAGATGGAGCTGGAAAGCCCCTTCGACCTGCT
This sequence comes from Azospirillum sp. 412522, assembly GCF_019805165.1. Lineage (GTDB taxonomy): Bacteria > Pseudomonadota > Alphaproteobacteria > Azospirillales > Azospirillaceae > Azospirillum. The sequence goes on along the minus strand of NZ_RWIJ01000019.1, from coordinate 127,588 downwards.
GGGCCTCTATCGCGGGGTGGATCTGACGCGGCAAAGCGTCGCCGATGTGCGCGGCGGGCCGGACATGATCTTCCTCTACCGCCGCCCGATCCTCGATTACTGGTGCGAGACGGGGGAGGAGCTGCCGGCCATCGTCCGCCATGTCCTGATCCACGAGATCGGCCACCATTTCGGCTTCTCCGACGAGGACATGGAGCGGATCGAGACCATGGAGTAGGGCGGGGAACGGCAGGGCAGGGCGCCGTCAGCCCTCCAGCGCGTCGGTCACCCGGCGGCGCAGGGCCGGCACCAGCTCCTCCCCGAACCAGGGGTTCCGGTTCAGCCAGGCGGTGTTTCGCCAGCTCGGGTGCGGCAGCGGCAGGAAGGCCGGACCGTACTCCCGCCAGTTCGCCACCGTTTCCGTCATCGTCGCCTTGCGGCGGTCGCCCAGGTAGCGCGCCTGGGCGTACTGCCCGATCAGCAGGGTCAGCCGCACGCCCGACAGCGCCTCCAGGACCGGCGGGTGCCACAGGGGCGCGCATTCGGGCCGCGGCGGGTAGTCGCCGCCCTTCGGCATGGTTCCGGGATAGCACAGCCCCATCGGCACCACGGCGATGCGGGATTCGTCGTAGAAGGCGGGCCGGTCCATCGCCAGCCATTTGCGCAGCCGGTCGCCCGACGCGTCGTCCCAGGGAATGCCGCTGGCGTGCACCCGCGCCCCCGGCGCCTGCCCGACGATCAGCAGCCGGGCGGTCGGACTGCCGCGCAGCACCGGCCGGCAGCCATGGGGCAGCACGTCCTGGCACAGCGTGCAGGCGCGCGCCTTCGCGAACAGGCGGTCGAGGCCCGAACCGCCGTCTATGAGGTCATCAGACAAGCGTCAGCAAATCCTGGACGAAGGCCGGCACCACCTGGGTCGCCGGGCCGTGGATCGAGCTGTGGAAATGGGAGGCGCCCTCCGACGGTTCCAGGTTCAGCTCGACCGTATAGGCGCCGGCCGACCGCGCCTCCGCCACGAATCCGGCGGCGGGATAGACATGGCCGGAGGTGCCGATGGAGACGAACAGGTCGCATTCCTCCAGCGCCCGCTGGATGCGCTCCATCCGGTAGGGCATCTCGCCGAACCACACCACGTCCGGCCGCATGCCGCCCTTGCGCCCGCAGGTCAGGCAATGGTCGTGCACCGACAGGTCGCCCCGCGCCTCCACCACCGTGCGGCAATGCAGGCAGAAGGCCTTCAGCAGCTCGCCATGCATGTGCAGCGGCGCAACGGACCCGCCGCGCTCGTGCAGGTCGTCGATGTTCTGCGTCACCAGCAGGATCCTGCCTTTCCAGCGCCGCTCCAGCTCGGCCAGCGCCCGGTGCGCGGCGTTCGGCTGCACCGCCGGGTCGGCGAGGCCGCGGCGGCGGTCGTTGTAGAAGCGGTGGACGAGGCCGGGGTCGCGGGCGAAGCCTTCCGGCGTCGCCACATCCTCCAGATCGACCTGGCTCCAGATGCCGCCGGCGCAGCGGAAGGTGTCCAGCCCCGACTCCTTGGAAATCCCGGCCCCGGTCAGGATGACGATCTGGTCGGTCGGACGCAGGCGGTTGGTCAGCGCGGGAGCGGGCATGGGATCCCCCTTAGCGGTTCGGAAACCGGTCATGTGGAAAACTGCTGCGGCGTACGCTCGTCACGCCCGGAAGTAAAGCCGCAGGAAACGAGGAAGAGGGATGCCAGGGGTGCTCAAGGTCCTGTTCGTCTGCACGGGCAACATCTGCCGCTCGCCCACCGCGGAAGGGATGTTCCGCCAACTGGCCGACCGCGCCGGTTTCGGCGGCCGGGTGGCCGCCGACTCCGCCGGCACCCACAGCTATCACGTCGGCGAGCCGCCCGACCCGCGCACGGTGCGCGCGGCGCTGGCCCGCGGCGTCGACCTGTCGGCCTTGCGCGCCCGCAAGGTGGCGGCGGCGGACTTCACCCGCTTCGACCATATCCTGGCGATGGACCACGGCCATCTGGCCCAGTTGCGCCGCATCGCCCCGCCCGGCGCCACCGCGGCGCTGCGCCTGTTCCTGGACGATGCGGCCGCATTGGCGGGGCAGGAGGTGCCCGACCCCTATTACGGCGGCCCCGACGGGTTCGAACGGGTGCTCGACCTGTGCGAGGCCGGATCGCGCGCCCTGCTGGACCGCCTGTCGCGCGAAAGCGGGTTTCCGGTTCGCGAAAGCATGGGGTAACGTCTCGCGGTTCCCCGGCCGTTTGGTCTATGCTGCCGGGACAAGCCCAATCGGAGCAACCGTCCGCCATGACCAGCGCAGCCACCGGCACCACCACGCCCGGCGGGATCCTCGACGGCATCGTGCTGTTCGAGGCCTTCTCGCCGGAGGAGCGCGCGGCCGTGGCCTCGCGCGGGCGGGTGTTCGACGCCCCGGCCGGCACGATGCTGATGCGCGAGGGCGACGGCGCCAGCTCGCTCTACGTCCTGCTGGACGGCACGGTGCGGGTGGTGCGCGACGACCCCTTCGGCGCGCAGGTGGAGGTCGGCTTCCGCCGGGCCGGCGACTGTTTCGGCGAGATGGCGCTGATCGACGGCGGATCCCGCTCGGCCTCCGTCATCGCCGCCTCGCCGGTGACGGTGTTCGAGCTGGAGCGCGAGCTGTTCCTGGCGCTGATCTCCCCCTCGCCGGACCTGCTGGCGAAGCTGCTGCGCGAACTCAGCCGCATGATCCGCGAGGTGTCGGAACGGGTGGTGCGCGAGGATCTGGAACGCCGCGCCCGCATCGCCGAATCGGCGCTGGCCCGCCAGCGCGCCATCACCCAGGCGGTGACCGGGCTGGCGCACGAGCTGAACACGCCGCTCGGCGTCTGCGTCACCGCCGCCAGCCACCTCCAGGATTTGGCCCGCCCCGGCAGCGGCCCGCTCGCCACCGAGGATCTGCGGGAACCGGCCGCCCTGCTCGGCGCCAACCTGTCCCGCGCGGTGGAGCTGGTGGAGGCCTTTTCCGCCATCGCCGCCTGCCAGACCGCCGAGCCGCTGGAGGCGCTGGACCTGCGCCGCATGGCGGAGGACGTGGCCAGCCTGTTCGCCGTCCAGCATCCCGACCTGCCGCTGGTCATCCGGGTCGCTCCGGGGACCGCCTGCCCGTGGATCGGCTATGCCCCGCATCTGGAGCGGGTTCTGCACCACCTGTTCGCCAACGCCGCCGCCCATGGTTATGGCGGCGGTCCCGGCGAGGTCGAGGTGACGGTGGAGCCGGCGACGCTGGACGCGGTCCCGGCCTGGAGCCTGACCGTCCGCGACCGCGGCGCCGGCATTCCGGCCGGGAACCTGCCGACCCTGACCGACGCCTTCTTCACCACCGCCCGCGGCCGCGGCCACAAGGGGCTGGGGCTGGCGGTGGTCTTCAACACGGTGACCGGCCCGCTCGGCGGCCGCATCGCCTTCGACAGCGCGCCGGGGACCGGCACGACCGTGACGATCACCATGCCGCAGGAGCTGTGACGGGCGGGGTGGTCCTCACCCGTGCAGGGTGAGCCCCTTCACCGTCTTGTCGACCGCCTTCTTCGGCCCGCGCAGGGCCAGCCCGACCAGATCGGGGGCGTCCGGATCCTCGGCCCGGAAGACCGCGCGGTTGGCGGCGTCGTGGCCGGTGGTGAACATCGCCGCGACATAGGGCACCAGCGTCAGGCCCCGCTCCAGCGCGGCACCGCGGACGGCGCGCAGTTGGTCGCCGTCGGCGGCGAAGATCATCATCGGCTGGCCCAGCATGCGGCCGTAGCGGCGGCCGGCACCGTCCACGTACGGTTCGCCCAGCGCGTCCGGCGCCGCGGCGGCGATGCCGGTGGCGAGGAAGGCGGCGACGTTCAGCTTCTGCCACATGGCCAGGTCGGTGCGGACGACCAGCGCGACCTTGGTGTCGAAGCGGACGGGAGCCTCGGGGGAGGCGGTTTCGCCGGCGGGGCTGTCGGGCATCAGGCTGTCGGGCATGGCTTGTCTCCTTTGCCCATCCAGATGCCGGATGATCGCGCCTCAGTCTGGAACGTTCGTGCACAGATCGCGGTAGGCGGCCGGCGTCAGGCCGTAGGCGCGGCGGAACCAGCGGCCGAGATGGCTCTGGTCGGCGAATCCGACCTCCGCCGCGACCAGGGCCGGCGCCTCGCCCCCGGCCAGCCGGCGCCGGGCGGTGCGCAGCCGCAGCCGGACCAGATAGGCGTGCGGCGACAGGCCGAAGGCGGCGCGGAAGGCGCGGTTCAGCCGGAAGCGGTCGACCCCTGCCGCGGCGGACAGCGCGTCCAGCCCGACATCCTCGGCCATCCGGGCATGCAGCAGCTCGCGCGCCACGGCGGCGGCGCGGTCGGGACGCAACGGCCGGCGCTCCTCCGGCGGCTCCAGATGGCCGGCCAGCCTCGCCGCCAGCCGGTCCACCGACAGGTCGCGGGCCAGCCGCCCCTCGCCGTGATGCAGCGCCAGGAAGGCGGATCGGATCGTCGCGGCAAGGCCGGGATCGTCGGCCAGCGTGTCGCGGAAACCCAGCGGTGCGCCGGACCCGCGCGGCATCAGGCTGCGCAGCGCATCGCCGCGGGCGGCCAGCAGCGGCACCGGCAGGTAGAGCATGGCATAGGTGAAGCCGTCCTCCCCCGGGCTGTGGCCGTCATGGGCCTCGCCCGGTTCGATCAGGATGACACGGCCGGGCACGCTGGTATGCAGCCTCCGCCGGCAGCGGAAGGCCTGCACCCCCTGTTCGGTGATGCCGACCAGCAGCTCGTCATGGTCGTGCAGGTCATAGGCATGGCCGCGGAAGTGGGCGCGGATGGTCTCGATGCCGGTCTCCGCATCGCGGCGCACCGCCACCCAGTCGTCCTTTCCGCCGGTCGTCGCTTCCATGCGGCACCTCCGTCACTGGATCAACAGGCGGCAAGTCATTCTGATCAGCTGGGCATTCCGGTCAGTAGATCAGCTCGTTCTCGCCGCTGCCCTCGGCCAGGACCAGCTCGCCGCGGGCGGCCAGATCCTTGGCCAGCTGCACCATGTACATCTGCGCCTCGTCGACGTCGCGGACGCGGACCGGGCCCATCGCCGCCATGTCCTCGCGCAGGATCTTGGCGGCGCGCTCGGACATGTTGGAGAAGAACATGTCCTTCAGCGTCTCCGACGCGCCCTTCAGCGCGGTGCCGAGCTTCTGCTTGTCCACCGTGCGCAGCATCGTCTGGACGCCCGAGGGGTCGAGCTTCGACAGATCCTCGAAGGTGAACATCAGCGACTTGATGCGCTCGGCGCTGTCGCGGTTGCGCTCCTCCAGCGCCGCCATGAAGCGGTGCTCGGTGGTGCGGTCCAGCCCGTTGAAGATCTCCGCCAGCATCTCGTGGCTGTCGCGCCGGCTGGTGCGGGCGAGGTTGGTCATGAACTCGGTGCGCAGCGTGCGCTCCACGTCGTCCAGAACCTCCTTCTGCACCGCCTCCATGCGCAGCATGCGCATGACGACCTCCATCGCGAAGCTCTCCGGAAGCTGGGTCAGCACCCGGCCGGCATGTTCGGGACGGATCTTGGAGAGGACGACGGCGACGGTCTGCGGGTACTCGTTCTTCAGGTAGTTGGACAGCACCGACTCGTTGACGTTCGCCAGCTTGTCCCACATCGTCCGGCCGGCGGGACCACGGATTTCCTCCATGATCTGGTCGACCTTGTCCCTGGGCAGGGTCTTCAGCAGGAGGCGCTCGGTCGAATCGAAGGAGCCGACGAGGGAGCCGGTGGCCGACATCTGCTCGGCGAACTCGACGAACAGGCGCTCGATCAGGTTGGCCGACACGGTGCCCAGGTTGGCCATCACCTGGGACANGGTCATGAACTCGGTGCGCAGCGTGCGCTCCACGTCGTCCAGAACCTCCTTCTGCACCGCCTCCATGCGCAGCATGCGCATGATGACTTCCATCGCGAAGCTTTCCGGAAGCTGGGCCAGCACGCGGCCGGCGTGGTCGGAGCGGATCTTGGACAGCACCACCGCGACGGTCTGCGGATACTCGTTCTTCAGGTAGTTGGACAGCACCGACTCGTTGACGTTGGTCAGCTTGTCCCACATCGTCCGGCCGGCCGGACCGCGGATGTCCTCCATGATCTGGTCGACCTTGTCCTTCGGCAGGGTCTTCAGCAGGAGGCGCTCGGTCGAATCGAAGGAGCCGACGACGGTGCCGCTCGACGACATCTGCTCGGCGAACTCGACGAACAGGCGCTCGATCAGGTTGGCCGACACGGTGCCCAGGTTGGCCATCACCTGGGACAGCTCCTTGATCTCCTCGTCGTCCATCATGGCGAACAGCTTGGACGAGTGTTCCTCGCCGAGTGCGAGCATCATGATGGCGGCCTTTTCCGGGCCGGTGAGGGTCCGGTAGTCCTCACGAACCTTCTGAGCCATTGCTACCCTTCATGATGCGCTGAGTCCGATGATGCCCGATGATTGCGGCAAACATCGTTAACAAACGATAAGGATGACCGTAGGGAGTTCTGAAGAAACGGGTTTGCTCTCCGGAGAGAGCCCGCCTGTCGTTTGCCCTCGCATTATGAAGGGGGCGTCATACGCCTATATGTGAAAATGGATTTACAGAAATATGCTATTCCTGTAACTCTGTGCTCATAAGGGCTGCGCTGACGCTGTCGAGGGGTTTTGGGGAATGGAGCTGCCCATCCAGACGGGATCGCTGCTGATCCGGATGCAGAACTGCCAGCAGCAGCTTCCGGCGGCGCTCGCCAAGGTCGGCGCCTGGGCGCTGGCCTATCCCTTCCGCACCGCGACCTTGAAGATCGGCGAACTGGCGGCGGCGGCCGAAGTGTCGGTGGCGTCGGTCAACCGCTATGCCCGCTTCCTCGGCTATGACGGCTATCCGGAATTCCGTGAGGATCTGCTGCGCGCCTTCGAATCCACCTTCGCCCCGGTGGAGAAGCTGCGCGTCGCGGTGCAGCGCGATACCTCGAACGCCGAGATCATGCGGGAATCGTTGGCGAACGACGCCGGCAACATCACCCGCACCATGGACCTGCTCCAGCCCGAGCAGTGCGAGGCGGCGATCCGCCTGATCCGCGAGGCCGGCCGCGTCGTGGCGCTGGGGCTGGGGGATGCCGCCTATCTCGCTCTTTTCCTGGCCGACGTGCTGGAGCCCTATGTCGACCATGTCCGCGAGGCCGTCGAGTTCGCCGGCACCGAGCGCAACATCCGCCGGCTGATGACGATGCGGCCGGGCGATCTGGTGATCGCCATCACTTCGCCGCGCTATTCGCGCCGGACCATCGAGCATCTGCAGCTGTGCCGGGAGCGCGGGGCGAAGGCCATCGCGCTGACCGACGCGCCGGACAGCCCGATCGTGCCGCTGGCCGACGTCACCCTGCTGGCCGGCTGCGACCATGGCGTGCGCCACAGCTCCCCCACCGGGCTGATGGCGTTGATCGTGGCGCTCGGCACGGCGCTGTCGCGGTCCGGTCCCGACAGCGTCGGACAGGCCGCCGACGTCGCCGAACGCATCCTCCCCTACCTCCACATCGTGCCGAAATCCAATCGGCAACCTGATTGACCCGGAACCGGGTGACCGGAACCTCTCCACCCACGCGCCAGAGAAGTTGGAAAGCGATGACGATCTCCTATTGGAACGGGCGTTACCTGCCGCTGGACGAGGTCCACGTGTCGCCGCTGGACCGCGGTTTCCTGTTCGCCGACGGCCTCTATGAGGTGACCGCCGCCTACAACGGCCGCCTGTTCGAGCCGGAGGCCCATATCGCCCGCCTGCAGCGTGGGATGTCGGAGCTGCGCATCGACTGCGCCCTGTCCGCCGGCGACTGGATGGGCATCATGGAGCGGCTGGCCGCCGAATCCGGCATCGACGGCGACCTGACCGTCTATCTCCAGGTCACCCGCGGCGCCGCCGCCAACCGCGGCCACGCCTTCCCGGCCGGCGTCACCCCGTCGGTCTTCGGCATGGCGAGCCCGCTGAAGCGTCCGCCCGCGGCCTGGCGCGACCAGGGCGTCGCCGCCATCACCATTTCCGACATCCGCTGGGGCCGCTGCGACCTGAAGACGGTGGCGCTGCTGGGCAGCGTGCTGGCGCAGCAGGCGGCGACCGACGCCGGGGTGGTCGATGCGCTGCAACTGCGCGACGGTCTGGTGACCGAGGGGGCCGCCACCAACATCTTCGTGGTCAAGGACGGCGTCGTCGCCACCCCGCTCAACGACAACCGCATTCTCCAGGGCATCACCCGCACGGTCATCCTGCGGCTGGCGGCCGAGGCCGGCCTGCAACTGGTTGAGCGCGACATCCCGGCGGCGGAGCTTGAGACCGCCGACGAGATCTGGATCGCCAGCACCACCAAGGAGATCACGCCCGTCACCAGCCTGAACGGCAAGCCGGTCGGCAGCGGTGCGCCGGGCATGGTGTGGCGCCGCCTGTTCGCGCTTTTCGCCGAAAGGCTCGGGCGATGAGCGGTGCCGCCGCTGCCGCGAAAGCCGTCGACACCGCGCCGGCCCTGTTGTCGGTGGAGGGGCTGAGCGTCGCCTTCGACGGCGAACACGGTCCGTTGCGGGTGGTCGACGACGTCAGCTTCACCGTGGCGCCGGGCGAGACGGTCGCCATCGTCGGTGAGTCCGGCAGCGGCAAGTCGGTGACCTCGCTGTCGCTGATGCGGCTGGTCGATTATGCCGGCGGCCGCATCGTCGGCGGGCGCATCCGCTTCAAGGGCCGCGACGGGCGCGAACGCGACCTCGCCGGCCCGCCGGCCGAGGCGCTGACCGACATGCGCGGCAACGACATCGCCATGGTCTTCCAGGAGCCGATGACGTCGCTGAACCCGGTCTTCACCATCGGCGACCAGATCGCCGAGGCGGTGATGCTGCACCAGGGTCTCGACCGCAAGGCTGCGCGGGATGAGGCCCTGCGCATGCTGGAGAAGGTGCGGATTCCCGAACCGGCCCGGCTGCTCGACCGCCACCCGCACCAGCTCTCCGGCGGCATGCGCCAGCGCGTGATGATCGCCATGGCGCTGTCGTGCAAGCCGTCGCTGCTGATCGCCGACGAGCCGACCACGGCGCTCGACGTCACCATCCAGGCGCAGATCCTGCGGCTGATCCGCCTGTTGCAGGACGAGATGGGGATGGGCGTCATCTTCATCACCCACGACATGGGCGTGGTGGCGGAGGTAGCCGACCGCGTCGTTGTGATGTGGCGCGGCCGCAAGGTGGAGGAGGGCACGGTCGAGCGCATCTTCCAGGCGCCGCAGCACCCCTACACCAAGGCGCTGCTGTCGGCGGTGCCGAAGCTGGGCGCGCTGCGCGGCCAGGATTTGCCGGTGCGCTTCCCGCTGCTGGTGGTGGATGACGCCAAGACAGAGGCCGCTCCTCCGGCTCCGCCGCCGGTGCAGGACACCGTGCGCGCCGCCGACGCCCCGCTTCTGGAGGTGCGCGACCTCACCACCCGCTTCGACGTGCGCAAGGGCATCTTCGGATCGCTGAAGGCGCGTGTGCATGCGGTGGAGAAGGTCAGCTTCGCCGTCCGTCCGGGCGAGACGCTGGCGCTGGTCGGCGAATCCGGCTGCGGCAAGTCGACCACCGGCCGCACCATCATGGGGCTGCAATCCGCCAGCTCCGGCAGCATCCGCTTCGACGGCGTCGAAACCGCGACCTTGGATTCCAACGGCCAGGCGAAGCTGAAGGAGAAGATCCAGTACATCTTCCAGGATCCCTTCGCCTCGCTGAACCCGCGCATGACCGTCGGCTTCAGCGTCGCCGAGCCGATGCTGGTCCACGACTATGCGCCGGCCGCCAAGCCGGGCCTGTCGCGCCGCCGCGCCATCGAGGAGCGGGTGGCGGAGCTGCTGACCCAGGTCGGTCTCAAGCCGGAGCATGCGCGCCGTTACCCGCACGAGTTCTCCGGCGGCCAGCGCCAGCGCATCTGCATCGCCCGCGCCATCGCCTGCGACCCCAAGCTGATTATCGCCGACGAGGCGGTGGCGGCGCTCGACGTGTCGATCCAGGCGCAGATCGTCAATCTGCTGATGGAACTCCAGGCCAAGCGCGGCCTGTCCTACCTGTTCATCAGCCACGACATGGCGGTGGTGGAGCGGGTCAGCCACCGCGTCGCGGTGATGTATCTCGGCCAGATCGTCGAACTCGGCCCGCGCCGCGCCGTGTTCGAGAATCCGCAGCATCCCTACACCCGCCGCCTGATGGCGGCGGTGCCGGTCGCCGATCCCAGCCGCCGCACCCGCGACCTGCGGCTGCTGACCGGCGAGATCCCGAGTCCCATCCGCGCCATCGGCGACGAGCCGCTGGTGCAGCCGTTGGTGCCGGTCGGCGACGACCATTTCGTCGCCCGCCACGCCGTGGGCGGCGATTTCTGAACCAAAAAACAGGGAGTCTACACGTGAACCGCTTCGCCCTTCCCCTGCTCGCCGGCCTGCTCGCCGGCACCGCGCTGGCCGGTCCGGCCTTCGCCGCCAAGGATCTGGTCGTCGGTCTCCCCGACAACATCACCACGCTGGACCCGGCCGACATCAACGACACCCTGTCGCAGTCGGCCAGCCGCACCATGCTGCAGGGCCTGTTCGGCTTCGACAAGGACATGAAGCTGGTCCCGCTGCTGGCCGAGAGCTTCACCGTCAACGACGCCGCCACCGAATACACCTACCGCCTGCGCAAGAACGTCACTTTCCATGACGGCACGCCCTTCAACGCCCAGGCGGTGAAGACCAACTTCGACCGCCTCGCCAACCCGGCCAACCGCCTGAAGCGCCAGAGCCTGCTGGCGATGCTGGCCGAGACGGTGGTGGTCGACGACTACACCATCACGCTGAAGCTGTCGCAGCCCTTCGGCGCGCTGAACAACAACCTCGCCCACCCGGGCGCGATGATCCACAGCCCGAAGGCGCTGGAGACCTACGGCAAGGAGATCGGCCGCCATCCGGTCGGCACCGGCCCCTACAAGTTCGTCAGCTGGGAAGCGGACACGCTGAAGGTCGAGAAGAACGACAAGTACTGGAAGCCGGGCCTGCCGAAGATCGACCATGTCACGCTGAAGAGCGTGCCGGAGAACGGCAGCCGCATCGCCATGCTCCAGACCAACGAGGCGCAGTTCATCTATCCGCTGCCGTCCGAGATGGTGAAGATGGTCGAGGCCAACAGCCAGCTGGAGCTGATCGACGCGCCGTCGATCGTCGCCCGCTATGTGGCGCTCAACACTATGAAGAAGCCGTTCAACGACCCGCGCGTCCGTCAGGCGCTGAACTACGCCATCGACAAGAACGCCTACGCCAAGGTGGTCTATCGCGGCTATGCCGGCCCGCTGGATTCTGTGATCCCGTCCAAGCTGGGCTTCCACGTCACCCAGCCCAACCAGTACACCTATGACCTCGCCAAGGCGAAGGCGCTGCTGGCCGAAGCGGGCTATCCGAACGGCTTCGAGGCCGAGATGTTCGGCCGCAACAGCACCAACTTCATCCGCGGCATGCAGTTCGTGCAGCAGCAGCTGTCGCAGATCGGCGTCAAGCTGACCGTCACGCCGCTCGAATCCGGCGTCGAGACCGCCCGCATCTGGAGCGTCGAGAAGCCGGAGGATGCGACCGTCCAGATGAACTACAGCGGCTGGTCGGCCTCCACCGGCGACGCCGACTGGGGCCTGCGTCCGCTGCTGTGGGGCAAGGGCTTCCCGCCGAAGTTCTACAACGTCGCCTACTACAAGAACGACACGGTCGACGCCGCCATCGAGGCCGGCATCGCCACCGCCGACAACGCCAAGCGCGCCGAGGCCTACCGCGTCGCCCAGGAGCAGATCTGGAAGGACGCGCCCTGGATCTTCCTCGGCGTCGAGAACCTGCTGGCCGGCAAGTCGAAGAAGCTGACCGGCTTCTACTACGTCGCCGACGGCGGCCTGCAGATGGAAGAGGCTGATCTGCAGTAACTGCTAAACGCCCTCTCCCGTCCCGGGAGAGGGAGGGGACCCGCGCCGTAGGCGTGGGGAGGGTGAGGGGTAGGGCAAGGTTCCCGAACCGCACGGCTTTGTGCCTCACCCCTTCCCGCCGCTATGCGACGGGCCCCTTCCCTCTCCCGGGGCGGGAGAGGGGACTTCTTATTTGCCCACCCAGGCCCTCCACCAGGACCTCTGCCCCATGCTGAAATATCTCGTCGGCCGTCTTGCCGGCATCCTGCCGGTTCTGCTGGTGATCTCCGTCTTCGTCTTCGGCTTCGTCCATCTGCTGCCGGGCGATCCGGCGCGGCTGGTCGCCGGCCCGGACGCCACCCAGCAGGACGTCGAACTGGTGCGCCAGGATCTCGGCCTCGACCAGCCGCTGTGGGTGCAGTACGGCCGCTTCCTCGGCAATGCGGTGCAGGGCGAGTTCGGGCGGTCGATGAAGTCCAAGCGGCCGGTGTCGCAGGAGATCGGCGAACGCTTCATGCCCACCTTCTACCTCACCGTCGTCGCCATGGTTTGGGCGACGCTGGCGGGCCTGCTGATCGGCGTGGCGTCCGCCACCAAGCGCGGGCGCTGGCAGGACCATGTCGGCATGGTGGTCGCGGTTTCGGGCATCGCCTTCCCCTCCTTCTGGCTCGGCCTGCTGATGATCGACCTGTTCTCGGTCAAGCTCGGCTGGCTGCCGACCAGCGGCTACGGGACGTGGCAGCATTACGTCATGCCGTCGCTGACCTTGGGCCTCGGCGTCGCCGCGGTGATGGCGCGCTTCACCCGCTCCGCCTTCATCGAGATCGCGCGCGAGGATTACGTCCGCACCGCCCGGGCCAAAGGCGTGCCGGCGCGGCTGGTGGTGTGGAAGCACACGCTGCGCAACGCGCTGATCCCGATCATCACCATGGTCGGCCTGCAGTTCGGCTTCCTGCTCGGCGGCTCGATCGTGGTGGAGACGGTGTTCTCCTGGCCGGGGCTGGGCCGGCTGCTGGTGGATAGCGTCAATTACCGCGACTACACCGTCATCCAGGCCGAGATCCTGCTGTTCTCGCTGGAGTTCATCATCATCAACCTGCTGGTCGACGTGCTGTACGCCCTCGCCAATCCCGAGATTCGCTACTCATGACCACGACAGACGCAACCGGCGTGGCCGCCGCCACTCACGAAGCCGTCCGTTCGCCGCTGCGCGAGTTCTGGCGCAAGTTCCGGCGCAACCGCACCGCCATGGCGGCCGGCCTCTGTCTGCTGGCGCTGGTGCTGGCGGCGGCAGCCGCCCCTTGGATCGCCCCCTTCGACCCGGCGGCCTTCGATTACGACCGCATCCTCGAAGGCCCCTCGGCCGACCATTGGGCCGGCACCGACGCCTATGGCCGCGACATCCTGAGCCGCATCCTGTGGGGTGCCCGCATCTCGCTGTCGGTCGGGCTGCTGTCGGTCCTGCTTGGCGGTGTGGCCGGCGTGGCGCTGGGGCTGATCGCCGGCTTCCGCGGCGGCTGGATCGACAGCCTGATCATGCGCGTCTGCGACGTGCTGCTGGCCTTCCCCGGCATCCTGCTCGCCATCGGCATCGTCGCCGTCCTGGGGCCGGGCATCGAGAACGTCATCTATGCGGTGGCGATCTTCAGCGTGCCGGTCTTCGCCCGTCTGGTGCGCGGCAGCACGCTGTCGCTGAAGCGCGCCGTCTATGTCGACGCCGCCCGCGCCATCGGCGTGCGCGACCGGCTGCTGATGGTCCGCCACATCCTGCCCGGCACGCTGCCCAGCGTGATCGTCTATGTCTCCATGCGCATCGGCACCTCGATCCTGACGGCGGCCAGCCTCAGCTTCATCGGCCTCGGCGCCCAGCCGCCCAGCCCGGAATGGGGCGCCATGCTGGCCGACGGGCGCAGCTACATCGGCGTCGCCAGCCACGTCACCTTCTATCCCGGCCTCGCCATCTTCCTGACGGTGCTGGCCTTCAACCTGCTCGGCGACGGACTGCGCGATGCCCTCGACCCGAAACTCCGCTGAGCCGGAAAAGCGCGCGCGGGCCTTCGGGCTCGCCTGCGGCCGGCTGACGCCGGGGCCGCGCAACGCCATCACCGACGTGGCCGGAGTGCGCGTCGGCCATGTCACGCTGGAGGAGGGCGCCGTCCAGACCGGCGTCACCGCCATCCTGCCCCATACCGGCAACCTCTACCGCGACAAGCCGCTTGCCGCCGCCGAGGTGCTGAACGGCTTCGGCAAGAGCGTCGGGCTGATGCAGGTGGAGGAGCTGGGGGCGCTGGAAACCCCGATCCTGCTGACCAACACCCTGTCGGTCGGGACCGCGTCCACCGCGCTGGTCCGCCACGCCGTCGCCGCCAACCCCGACATCGGCCGCACCACCGCCACGGTCAATCCGCTGGTGATGGAGTGCAACGACGGCCCGCTGAACGACATCCAGGCCCTGGCGGTGACCGAGGCCCATGCCGCCGCCGCGCTGGCCGCCGCCCTCGCTGAGCCGGACGGCGCGGAGGTCGCGGTCGGATCGGTCGGGGCCGGGCGCGGCATGTCCTGCTTCGGCTTCAAGGGCGGCGTCGGCACCTCCTCGCGCCGCCTCAAGCTGGACGGCAAGCGCCATCACCTGGGCGTGCTGGTCCTGGCGAATTTCGGCCGGCCGGGCGAGTTGCGCCTGCCCGACGGCCGCCGCGTCGCCGTGCCAGTGAAGGACGATGCGCCGGAGAAGGGCTCCGTCATCGTCATCGCCGCCACCGACGTGCCGCTCGACCACCGCCAGCTGCGCCGGGTGATCCGCCGCGCCGGGGTCGGGCTGGCGCGGGTGGGGTCCTTCTGGGGCCATGGCAGCGGCGACATCGCGCTCGGCTTCACCACCGCCAACCGCATCGACCATGACGAGCGGGCCGACATCTTGGCCCTGCGCATGTTGAACGAACACCGCATCGACAGGCTGTTCGAGGCGATGGCCGACGCGACGCAGGAGGCCGTCCTCGACGCGCTGGCCGCCGCCACACCGGTGGTCGGCCGCGACGGCGCCACCCGGCCCTGCCTGTCAGACTTGCTGATCTCCGATATGCCGATTGCCGGGAGCACAGAGTGAAGATCTACATCTCCGCCGACATCGAAGGGGTGGCCGGCGTCGTCTCCCAGCAGCAGGTGACGCAGGGCAACCCCGAATACGAGCGCGCCCGCCGCCTGATGACCGCCGAGGTCAACGCCGCCATCGAAGGCGCGCTCGAAGCCGGGGCGAGCGAAATCCTGGTGAACGACAGCCACGGCCCGATGGTCAACCTTCTGCCGGACGAGCTGCATCCGGCCGCCGAGCTGATCCTGGGCCGTCCCAAGCCGATCGGCATGTTCGCCGGGCTGGAGCCGGACACGGCGGGCGTGATGTGCGTCGGCTTCCATACCTCGGCCCGCCAATACGGCATCCTCGCCCACACCACCAACAGCTTCGCCTTCGGCCGGGTGCGGGTGAACGGGCTGGAGCTGGGGGAGGCCGGAAATTACGGCGCCTATGCGGGCGAGATCGGCGTGCCGGTGATCCTGCTGAGCGGCGACGACCGCTTCGCCGCCGAGATGGCGCCGCTGTTCCCGGAGACCGAGCGGGTGGTGGTCAAGCAGGCGCTCGGCCAACGCGCCGCCCGCTCCGTGGCGCCGTCGGTCGCCCGCGACCGCCTCCGAGAGGCGTCGGCCCGCGCCGTCCGCCGGGCGTCCAGCATTCCGCCCTTCCGCGTGCCGCCGCAGGCCGCTGGCGCGCCCTACCGGCTGGAGATCGAGATGAACAGCCCGGCGCTGGCCGATCTGGCCGCCCTGATCCCCGTGTCGGACCGCCTCGACCCCGTCACCATCCGCCTGCCGGCCGCCAGCATGGCCGCCGTCCTCGGCTGGATCAACACCCTGTCGGCCATGTCGGCCACCCTGCGCTGAGAGCCGCAACCCATGACCTTCACCGAACCGCAGCCCTTCGCGCTGGCCATCCATGGCGGCGCCGGCACCATCAAGCGCAGCGCCCTGACCCCGGTGCTGACCGAGGGCTACCATGCCGGCCTGCGCCGGGCGCTGGCCGCCGGGCACGCGGTGCTGGCCGACGGCGGCAGCGCGCTCGATGCCGTCACCGCCGCCGTGATGGCGCTGGAGGACGAGCCGCTGTTCAACGCCGGCCGCGGCGCCGTCTTCACCGCCGAGGGCGTGCAGGAGATGGATGCCGCCATCATGGACGGCCGCGACCGCGCCGCCGGTGCGGTGGCCGGCCTGTTCGGCCCGCGCAACCCCATCCTGGCCGCCCGCGCGGTGATGGAGCACAGCGAGCATGTCCTGCTGATCGGCGAGGGCGCGCTCGACCTCTGCCGCCGCCAGGGTCTGGCGATGGAGGAGGCGCCCTATTTCTTCACCCAGCCGCGCTGGGACGCCCTCCAGGCCGAGCTGGAGCGCCGCCGCTCCGGTGCTGCGGATGACGGCGACGAGCAGCGCCGCCACGGCACCGTGGGCGCCGTCGCCCGCGACCGCGACGGCAACCTCGCCGCCGCCACCTCCACCGGCGGCATGACCGCCAAGGCCAAGGGCCGGGTTGGCGACAGCCCGGTGATCGGCGCCGGCACCTTTGCCGACAACATCACCTGCGCCGTCTCCGCCACCGGCCACGGCGAGCATTTCATCCGCCGCTGCGCCGCCCACGAGATCGATGCCCGCATGCGCTGGGCCGGCCAGAGCCTGGAGCGCGCCGCCGGCGACGTGGTGGCGGAACTGGGGGTGATCGGCGGTTCCGGCGGCCTGATCGCCATCGACCGCGATGGCCGCATGGCGCTGCCCTTCAACTGCTCCGGCATGTACCGCGGCGCCATCGGCCCGGAGGGGCTGCCGATGACGGCGATCCACCGCGAGGGGTACCGGATCGGCTGAGCCTCCGACCCCGCCGGCCTTGGCGATGGGGCGAATGGAACGTTTGAAACGCTGTGGAACGGTTTTCCGGGGTGTGTTCACTGTTCCATCCGTCCACCGCCACGCCTTTCCCGTGCGGAGCCGGTGGCGGGCCGGCCCGGCGGCTATGGGATCGGCAGGAGACGGGGGCAGGAGACGGGGGCAGGGGAATTGGGGGCATGGGACGGTGTCGGGAGTGGTGGCGCGCGGCCTCCATTCTGATCGTGAGGCTGGGATTGCGGTAGGATAATTTTCATATTATGCACTGCTGCCGCGGCGTTCACCGATGCCGCGATCCTGCTACAATCCCAGCCCGGCCATGGCCCGGTGGCCGGGCTGCGTTGGCGAAGGAGCGACGGTGGATTACATCTGGATCATCGGGCTGCATGTCACGGCGGTGACGGTGTGGATCGCGGGACTGTCGGTCGCCGCCATCCTGATCAGCGCGCTGGACCCGGCGACCGCCGCCGAACCGGGACCGGCCCGCCTGTTGCGCGCCGCCGCCCGCTGGGACCGCCGCGTGACTTCCCCGGCGATGGGGCTCGCCTGGATCCTGGGCATCACGCTGGTGGTGGTCGGCGGCTGGGGCTTCGAGCCCTGGCTGGTGGCGAAGGTGATCATCGTCACCGCCCTGTCCGCCCTGCACGGCAAGCTTGCCGCCGGGCTGCGCCGGCTGGGCGAGGCGGCGCCTGGGTCGGGCGTCCGGACGGTCTCGCCGCTGCTGCGCTTCTCTCCGCTGGCGGTGATCGCCGGGGCCATCGCCATCGTGACGCTGGTGGTGGTGAAGCCCTATTGAGCCGCACCGGCCGGCGGACCGGAGCATTTCCCGGCCCGCCGGACCGGCCCCGGCCTCCGGTCAGTCCTCGGCCGGGAGCAGGTGGGGGTTCCAGACGACCTCCCACAGATGCCCGTCCGGATCGCGGAAATATCCGGCATAGCCGCCATAGAAGGTGTCCTGCGGCGCCTTGACGATCTCGGCGCCGACCCGTCCCGCCGCCTCCATCAGATCGTCCACCTCGCTCCTCAGCATGACATTGTGCCCGATGGTGACGGCGGTGGAACTGACGGGAGTCTTGGGCAGGCCGGTGTCGTGGCAGATGTCGTCCTGTGCCCAGATCGCCAGCTTCAGCCCGCCGGACAGGTCGAAGAAGGCGACCGCGCCATGCTCGAACTCGCGGCCGACGATGCCGTCGGTGGGCAGGCCGAGGCCGTCGCGATAGAAGGCGAGCGCGCGGTCGAGATCGGCGACGCCCAGCGTCAGAACGGAAATTCTCGGTTTCATGTCCGCTTTCATGTCCACGTCCCTGCTATCGGCGCCCGCACCCTGCATGCGCCCTGATAGTCTTGGGCCGTTGCCCCGGACTGTTCCCTTGGACAACGGAAGGACCCGCTCGGCGGGGGCCGGGCCAACCGTCCCGAACCTGACCTGTTTCAGACGGCGGAATCCTAGGCCCTGGGCGGAGGGCGGTCAAGAACGGCGCCCTTCGAAGCCGGGCCTATCGCATATGGCAATTATGGTCCTATACAAGGAAAGGCGTCATTCCCGCGAAGGCGGGAATCCAGCCGTCTCAGCCACTTTGCACGAGAGTTTCCTGGATCCCCGCTTTCGCGGGGATGACGGAAGTTTTCTTATGGGAATGTAGATTTCATATGGGATTGCCCTGCCTTCGAAGCCGGGCCTATCGCCATTGTGGCACGTGTGGTGGTAAAATCTTGCCCGGCAGGACAGAGCCCCGGACCGGAACCGGTTTCAGCGCGAAAGGACAAGCCATGGCCGTCGCCAAGACCACGATCTGCCTTTGGTACGACAAGGACGCCGAAGCCGCCGCCCGCTTCTATGCCGCGACCTTCCCCGACAGCGCGGTGACCGCCGTCCACCACGCCCCCGCCGACTACCCGTCCGGCAAGGCGGGCGACGTGCTGACGGTCGAGTTCACCGTCGCCGGCCTCCCCTGCCTCGGCCTGAACGGCGGCCCGACCTTCAAGCACAGCGAAGCCTTCTCGTTCCAGATCGCCACCGACGACCAGGAAGAGACCGACCGCTATTGGACCGCCATCGTCGGTAACGGCGGCCAGGAGAGCGCCTGCGGCTGGTGCAAGGACCGCTGGGGCATTTCCTGGCAGATCACGCCCCGCGTGCTGACGGATGCGCTGGAGGCCGGTGGGGAGGAGGCCAAGCGGGCGTTCGAGGCGATGATGGGGATGACGAAGATCGACGTGGCGGCGATTGAGGCGGCTCGGCGGGGGTGAGGGTAGATGCACTGCGGCTAAGTTTTAAAGAAAAGCGATTAAAGACCATATCATGCAATGATCTTGGAGTGCGATCGTTCAGCCAAAAGTCATTCTTGAACCAGATTATTCATTTTCTGTGATATTGTTTCTTTGACAGGAGAGGATAAATTCATATAAGTTCCCCATTTCCAATGGAACGCCACCTTTTGCAATATTATCGCAATAGTATCTATAGTCACGTTCCATCATGCCTCGTTCTTCCTCTGAAGGATTTCGCAAGACGTAAGATTCAACGATTTGGCCTTTAGAAGCTGTTACGCGTCGCTTTTTATTATTGATCATAACATCCTCTATCACCGGCCAATCTGCCATTGCGTAAAATGAATACTCTCCGATATCAAAGCAAAGCCAGAATAAGATCGCCGTCGCAGGTCTGGTAGGCATAAAGGCAAGAGGATCGAATTCAAGCCGCAAAGATCTTGAATCGGCAACATTGGAGAATGTGCCTAATCCCGACGCAAGGCAAAGATCATGAAGACTAATTTCCGGATCTTGATTACCTGCTATCAGGCGTAAAAGTCTAAGTGCGGAGGAGAAGTTCGGCCAGTCAATGCCAGTATTATCAGTTCTATTATTCAATGTGCTGGCAATAACGCGTTTGCCATTTGTCCATACTTGCAGATTAACCGGTCCTGCTTTAAGCCACTCGTTTAGTGCGGCATAATCTTCGAGAGTTGTGAGTTTATGCTTTTCACGACTATTCAGATGAGCGGTGAACTCGGCATGCCCGTCAAGAGCGCAAAGCACCTCCACAAATCCGGCTGAAAAGCGAATTCTCTTTTGATGGTCGGGAATTCCGGGCAAACCAATTCCATAGGCGTGTCCTTGTTGAACAATTGTCCGGGCGCTTGCAGTGCTGCGTAAACGAATCTCAATATCACCTTTTGGATGAGGTTCAATATAAACGACACCTTCCGATATGTCGATTTCTGGTGAGGATAAAGGAATTCCAAATCTGCTGGGTGTGAAGGTAAAATTATTGACGCGAAGGCCAGTGCCAAGCCCAAGGAAATTATTCAGTATTTCTTCTTCATCTTCGCCCTCAACTGTTAGTAAGCCAGTGCCATAACCATCCTCGTAACCTGCTGTTGTATTAATGAAACGTTTAGACGATTCATAAGCTGGTTGTACAGCATCGATTGCCTCTTGCATCCACTGAACAAGACGTTCGCCCACTTCATCTTCTGACCGAAACCTGATTGTAAGCGAGCACTTATGTAGTGATCGCCTATCATTATGAGCACGTCGTACTGCCTCTAAGGTACGGCAAATAAGATCATCCCAAACATGCACTGCAAATACTTTGGATGGCTGGTTATGTGTTTCTCCTGTTACCAGCACTATGAACCACGGCTGAGGCGATTGGGCTGCGCGTAGCGCGTTTGATAGCTTAACGCGACATACGGGGGCGCCATTTTCGACCGACTTCACCTGCGCATAAGCAACTGCACGTGGCGGTCGCATATCTGCGGGCCCTAGAAAAACCTTTTCGGGGAACTCAATTAGGCGGTCCCAACCGCTTTCGTCTTCATCAACTGCATGGCATAGCGCGCCTGCTTTGGCACACAGGCGCTGTAGCTCAATCTCAGCATATCGCGGCAGTCGCTTGATCATAGCTCCCATATTTAGAACATTATTAAGCTATTTGGCAATGCTGGATTGAAGATTTCCCCGATTATGTTCGTGAAAAGGAAAATTTGGAAGGAGCCCCTGCTTCCATACGCAACTGGGCACAGTGTCTACAAATTTTAAGGAATCTTGGCTCCCCAGTTTAGGGTCCGGACTCATAACCAGTATGCGACGGTCGCCACGATGTGGACGGCGGCCATGAAGTTGGTTGCGGAGCGGTCGTAACGGGTGGCGATGCGCCTGAAGTCCTTGAGGCGTCCGAACATGCGCTCGATGACGTTGCGGTTCCGGTAGAGGTAGGGAGAGAAGCAGTTTTTCCAGCGCTTGTTGGCGCGTGGCGGGATGTTGGGCGCGGCTCCCGCTTCTTCGATCTTCCGGCGAACAGCGGCACTGTCGTAGCCCTTGTCGCCGTGCAGGAGATCGGTGGCGGGCATCCGGTCGAGCAGACGGTCGGCGGCGGTACAGTCGGCAACCTGACCGCCGGTCAACAGGAAGGCGAGCGGCCGACCGCGTCGATCGCTCAGGGCGTGGATTTTGGTGGTTCGTCCGCCACGGGATCGTCCGATGGCCTGAGCGCGCTCCCCCCTTTCCCGCCGCTCGCCGAACGATGGGCGCGGACCGCCGTGGAGTCGATCATCACCTGGGCCGGTGGGCCACCTGCCGCTGCCAACGCATGGAAGATGTCTTCCCACACGCCCTTGGCCGCCCAGCGGACGAAGCGGTTGTAGAGCGTCTTGTGGGGGCCGTAGACCGGTGGAGCATCCACCCAGCGCCCACCCGACTTCAGCACATGGACGATTCCGCTGATCACACGACGATCATCCACGCGTGGCTTGCCGCGGGTATCGTGCGGAAGGTGCGGCTCAAGCCGTCCGAACTGCTCCACCGTCAACCAGAACTGACAGTCGCTCATCGCACAGCCCCTTTCCAGGGCGTTGAATCACAACGGCTCCCTGGCGGAAAGGCTCTTTATGGGTCCGGACCCTAGCTCTGCATCGTCGAGCCGCCACCCTTCACCCCACCCCCACATCATCCCGAATACCCGCCACCGAATACCCTGGCGCTGCCTCCCGCAACTGCCTTGCCGCCGACTCCGCGCAAGTCGGCAGGGCGAAGGGGCCGCCCGGAAGACGCAGCCGGACGGCGGGTTCATCGGGCTCGGCACGTCGCCGTCCAGCAGCATGCGGGACTTCGGCGCGTCGGGGTCCGGGTCGGGGGCGGCCGACAGCAGGGCCATGGTGTGGGGGTAGCGCGGGCGCTCGTAGAACCCGTCGCCCGGCGCGCTCTCCATCAGGCGGCCGAGATACATTACCGCCACCCGGTCGCTGATGTGGCGCACTACCGTTGGCGCGCGACCAAGGCAACACGGCGGAAGCAAGCAATGCCTCCCGTTTTCCCACTCCCTCTCCGCACCGAACCGGAACCGTCAGTTCACCGCCCCTTCGCGCCCCAGCCCTCCCGCTTGGCAAAGACCCGGCTGACCTCCTCCATGTGCTCCGTGCCCCAGGAGCAGAGTGGCACCAGCGCCTCGGCCAAGCTGTGGCCCAGCGGGGTCAGGCTGTAGTCCACCCGCGGGGGGATCTCCTTGTAGTCGGTCCGCTTCACCAGCCCGTCGCTTTCCAGTTCCTTGAGCTGCTGGATCAGCATCTTGTCGCTGACGTCGCGGATCGCCCGCCGGAGTTCGCCATAGCGGTAGGGGCCGCCCTGGGCCAGGAAATACAGGATCAGCGGCTTCCACTTGGCGGCGATGATCCGCAGCGTCGCGTCGAGGCCGCAGGTGAAGCCGGGCAGGGTCGGGGTGCAGGTCCCCTCCGGCGGCACCGTCTGCGGCGGCGGGGAGGGGACCGAAGAATCAGTCTTGGTTTTCGAGGCCGTCATTTTCCGAGCCGCCATTTTCTTGGGCACTTACAAAAAGGTGCATACTTGTCCATAGGTGGGTGGCTTGCCAGCTCAGTGCAATCTCAATCAGGGAGCACATCATGAGCAGGCTACAGGGCAAGACCGCGGTGGTGACCGGCGGTGGCAGCGGCATCGGCCTGGGCGCCGCCCAGCGCTTCGTCGACGAAGGGGCGTTCGTCTACCTCTTCGGCCGCAGGCAGGAGGCGCTCGACACCGCGGTGGCGCGGCTGGGGGCTTCGGCGCGGGCGGTCAGGGGATCGGTCACCGACCTGTCCGACCTCGACCGGCTGTACGACACGGTGAAGGCCGAACGGGGCGGGCTCGACATCCTGTTCGCCAATGCCGGGACGGGGTCGTTCGCGCCGCTCGGGCAGATCACGCCCGAGCATTACGACCAGATCTTCGACGTCAATGTGAAGGGGCTGATCTTCACGGTGCAGAAGGCCCTGCCGCTGATGAAGGCGGGGTCCTCGATCATCCTGACCGGGTCAAGCACGGGGGTGATGGGAACGCCGCAATTCAGCATCTACAGCGCGACCAAGGCGGCGATCCGCAATCTGGCGCGCAGTTGGGCGCTGGACCTGCGTGGGACCGGCATCCGCGTCAACGTGCTGTCGCCGGGGCCGACCAGGACGGAGCTGGCGCTGGAGGTCGTGGGCGAGGAGGCGATGGACGCGCTCGGCAGCACCACGCCCATCGGCCGCATCGGCGACCCTTCGGAAACCGGCGCGGTGGCGGCGTTCCTGGCCTCCGCCGACAGCAGCTTCATGACCGGCGGCGAAGTCTTCGTCGACGGCGGGCTGGCGCAGGTCTGAGGGCTTGAGCGTCTGACCGTCCGGGCGCGAGGGCTTCGATGACCGGGATCGAAGCCCTCAATCCCACTCAGGCCCCGGTCGCCATCCCCGGAGCCACATCGTCCCGGATGCACGCCACCGAATGGCCCGGCGCCACTTCGCGCAGCGTCCGGGCTTCCGGCTCCGCGCAGGCGGGCAGGGCGAAGGGGCAGCGGGTGCGGAAGACGCAGCCCGACGGCGGGTTCATCGGGCTCGGCACGTCGCCGTCCAGCAGCATGCGGGACTTCGGCGCGTCGGGATCCGGGTCGGGGGCGGCCGACAGCAGGGCCATGGTGTAGGGGTGGCGCGGACGCTCGTAGAGGGAATCGCTCGGGGCGATCTCCATCAGGCGGCCGAGATACATCACCGCCACCCGGTCGCTGATGTAGCGCACCACCGCCAGATCATGGGCGATGAACAGCACCGCCAGCCCCAGCTCGCGCTGCAGATCGCCCAGCAGGTTGACGACCTGGGCCTGGACCGAGACGTCGAGCGCCGACACCGGCTCGTCCGCCACGATGAAGTCGGGCTCCACCGCCAGCGCGCGGGCGATGCCGATGCGCTGGCGCTGGCCGCCGGAGAATTCGTGCGGGAAGCGGTCCATGGCGTCGGCGCTCAACCCGACCTTCTCCAGCAGGGCGGCGATCCGGTCGCGGCGGTCGGCGCGGGTGCCGATGTCGTGGATCACCAGCGCCTCGCCGATCACGTCGCGCACGCGCTGGCGCGGGTCGAGGCTGGCATAGGGGTCCTGGAAGACGATCTGCATGCGGCGGCGCTGCGCCCGCATCTCCGCCGTCGCCAGACCGGTGATCTCCTGCCCGGCGAAGCGGATGGAGCCGGCGGTCGGCTCGATCAGCCGCAGGATGCTGCGGCCGGCGGTGGTCTTGCCGGAGCCGGATTCGCCGACCAGCCCCAGCACCTCGCCGCGGTTCAGGTCGAAGGACAGATCGTCCACCGCCTTCACCCAGCCGACCGGCCGTTGCAGCAGCCCGCCACGCACCGGGAAGCGCTTCTCCAGATTGCGGACGCTCAGCAGGGGCTGTTCGGTAGCAGTCACGGCACTCATTGCACGTCTCTCCAGCGGCGGCAGCGGGCGGAATGGCCGGGGCCGACCGGCTCCAGCACCGGCTCGGCGGCGAGGCAGGCGGGTTCGGCCAGCGCGCAGCGCGGGGCGAAGGTGCAGCCGGCCGGGCGGTTCACCGGGCTCGGCACGCTGCCGGGGATGGCGTAGAGCCGGCCGCCGTCGCCGCGGCGCTGGCCCAGATGCGGCATGCAGGCCAGCAGCCCGCGGGTGTAGGGATG
The DNA here is from genome assembly GCF_019805165.1 of Azospirillum sp. 412522. Taxonomy (GTDB): domain Bacteria; phylum Pseudomonadota; class Alphaproteobacteria; order Azospirillales; family Azospirillaceae; genus Azospirillum. The sequence continues at coordinate 102,841 of NZ_RWIJ01000019.1, read as the reverse complement.
CTTGGGCGATTTCAGCAGCGAGCGGACATCGCCCTCCTCGACGATGCGGCCGGCATACATCACCACCACCCGGTGCGCCACCTCCGCCACCACGCCCAGATTGTGGGTGATGAACAGGATGGACGTGCCGGTCTCCTCCTGGAGCCGCCGCATCAGGTCGAGGATCTGCGCCTGGATGGTCACGTCCAGCGCGGTGGTCGGCTCGTCGGCGATCAGCAGGGTGGGGCGGCAGGCCAGCGCCATGGCGATCATCACGCGCTGGCGCATGCCGCCCGACATCTGGTGCGGATACTCGTCCAGCCGCCGCTCCGCCGCCGGGATGCCGACCTTCTTCAGCATGGCGAGCGCCTCGGCCCGCGCCGCCCGGCGGTCGAGGCCCTGGTGGTAGCGCAGCGCCTCGCCGATCTGGTCGCCGACGGTGTAGACGGGGTTCAGCGAGGTCATCGGCTCCTGGAAGATCATGCCGATCTCGTTGCCGCGGATGTTGCGCATCGCCCGCTCGCTGATACGGGCGAGGTCGTGCACCTGGCCGTCGCGGCCGCGGAACAGGATCTCGCCGCCGGCGATGATGCCCGGCGGCGTCGGGATCAGCCGCATCGCCGACAGGCTGGTCACCGACTTGCCGCTGCCGGATTCGCCGACGACCGCCAGCGTCTCGTTGCGGCGCACGGTGAAGGAGACGCCGTCCACCGCCTTCGACACGCCGGGATCGGCGGTGAAGTGGGTTTGCAGGTTGCGGATGTCGAGCGTGATGTCAGCGTCCATGACGGGATCCCGGTAAAGGGGCAGCGGTTTGCGATGATCGCCCTCTCCCGCTCCGGGAGAAGGAGGGGACCCGCCGAAGGCGGGGAGGGTGAGGGGTGATCCGAGAAACCGGAACCACATGGCCCCGAAGCGCATGGCTTCGTGCCCAACCCCTCACCCTTCCCATGCTCCGCATGGGCCCCTTCCCTCTCCCGGGACGGGAGAGGGAGTAGAATACGAACCTGCGGGGTAGGTCAGCGGGTGCAGCCGCGCGCCGGCACCGGCCAGTCGCCGACGACCTCGCCGTTGCGAGTGATCGCCATGCGGTCGTGCAGGTTGGTCACCACGCAGACATGGTTGGGCAGGATGCGGACGCGGTCGCCGATCTCCGGCTTCGCCCCGCTCTTGCTCAAATCGACCACCGCATGCTCCTCGTTGACGCGGACGATCACCGCGTCCGGGTAGTCGAGGAGCAGGCCGTAGCCTTCGCCGACCGACGGGGCGACACGGTCGCTCGACAGCGTCTTGCTGCCGCAATCCAGAACGGCGCGGTCGGATGTGGGGCGGCTGACCACGGTGGCGTGGACATGCACGGCACATTCGTCCAGCGTCGCCACCCCGGCGCCGACGGTGGCACGGTCATGGTAGATGTAGGTGCCGACGCGCAGCTCGGTCACGCCGGGAAGCTCGTGGGTGTCCCAGCAGCCGGGGGTGCCGCCGACCGACACCGTCTCCACCGCGATGCCGGCGCCGTCCAGCAGGGCACGGGTCTCGGTGACGAAGGGCACGGTGCGGGGGCCGCGCGGGTAGGTCATCAGGCCGCGGAAGCGGGTCAGCCCGTTGCCGGCGGCGCGGCGGGCCAGCGTCAGCACCTCGTCCGGGGTCTGCACGCCGCAGCGGCCGTCGCCGCTGTCGAACTCCACCAGGATGCCGATCTCGACGCCGGCCTGCGCGGCGGCGGCGGCCACGGTGTCGAGGGCGACAGCGTTGTCCAGCGCCACCGTCAGCTTGGTCTTGCCGGCCAGCTCGGCCAGCGGCGCCACCTTGGCGGCGCCGACGATCGGATAGGTCAGCAGGATGTCGGCGCAGCCGGCCTCGGCCATCACCATCGCCTCGCTGATCTTCTGGCAGGTGATGCCGACGGCGCCCAGCTCGATCTGGCGCAGCGCGAATTGGGGAAGCTTGTGGGTCTTGATGTGCGGACGCAGCGCCAACCCGTGCCGGTCGCAGTATTCCTGCATCTTGGTCAGGTTATGCTCGACCCGGTCGAGGTCGATGACGGGGACGGGGGTGTCGAGTTCGTCGACGCGCATGGGACCGCTCCAAAGGCGACAAGAGGGAAGGGGCCGACCCCGGCGGTGAAGCCGCGGGATCGGCCATGTACTCAAGATGTTACACTGACGGCAGGACGGCGATGCAGTCGATCTCGACCTGGATGTTGTTCAGCTGGCAGCCGATGGTGGTGCGGGCCGGCGGTTCGGTCGGGAAGAATTCCGAATAGAGGGCGTTGTATTCCTGGAAGCGGCCGAGGTCGCTGAGGTAGCTGTTGACCTTCACCACATGGGCGAGGTCGGTGCCGGCGGCCTTCAGGATGATCTCCAGGTTGCGCAGGGTCTGGCGCACTTCGCCGGCGAAATCCTCGGGCAGCGCGCCGGTCTCCGGATGGTGCGGCCCCTGGCCCGACACATAGACGAAGCCGTTCGCGACGATGGCGTGGCTGTACTGGCCGGCGGGCTTCGCACCCTTTTCGGCGAAGATCGGCTTGCGGTTGGTCATCGGGTCCTCACAGGTTTTGAAACGGCAATGTCTTGAAGGATCAGGCGCGGGCCAGGGCCTTGCCCGGACGGGCGCCGGTGTGGCCGCCGTCGCGCAGGACGAACTGTCCGGCGACGAGCAGGTCGGTGATGCCGTGCGGCGGCTGCGTCGGGTCCTGGAAGGTCGCGCGGTCGGCGACGTCGGCGCTGAACAGGGTCAGGTCGGCGACCATGCCCGGCCGGACCAGCCCGCGGTCGGACAGGCCGAAGCGCTGCGCCGGAACGGCGGTCATGTGGCGCACGGCATCCTCCAGCCCCAGCCCGCCTGCACCGGTGATGGCGCGGGCGAGATAGCGCGGGAAGCTGCCGAAGGCGCGGGGGTGCGGCTTGCCGGTCTCGCGCGGCAGCCCGTCGGAGCCCAGCATGTGCAGCGGGTGCGACAGCGCGGTTTCCAGATCGGCCTCGTCCAGCTGGAACATGACGATGTTGGTCCGGCCGCGGTCGGCGCGGATCAGCCGGACCAGCGTGTCGAAGGGCTGCTCCTTCGCCGCCTCGGCGATCTCGGTCAGCGACAGCCCTTCCAGCGGGCGCAGGTCCGGTTCGCCGACGCCGCCGATGCGGACATTCTCCCAGCCGATCAGGCGGATCTTCGATTCCCAGCCGGCGTCACCCGGCGCCTCGCCGCCCTCCACCGCGCGGCGCAGCGCCGCCAGCCCGTCGGCATCGGCCATCCGCGCCAGCAGGGCTTCCACGCCGCCGGTCAGCGCCGAGGGCGGCAGCAGTTGCAGGATGGTGCTGGAGCCGGCCGGGTAGGGGTACATGTCGAAGCTGACGTCGGTGCCGCCATGCCGCGCGATCTCCAGCCGCTCCACCGCCCGCGGCAGGCTGCCCCAATAGGGCCGCCCGGCGGCTTGCAGGTGGGAGAGCAGGCCGCTCGCCCCGCCGGCCTTCAGCAGGTCGAGGAACTCGTCCACCGAGGCGATCAGCCCGCCCTCGTAGGAGCGGACATGGGCGGTCAGCAGGGCGCCATGCTCCGCCACCACCTCGGCCAGCCGCACCAGCTCGGCGCGGTCGGCCCAGGCGCTGGGCGGATAGACGAGACCGAGCGACAGGCCGTGCGCGCCCTGGCGAAGCTGGTCCGCCAGCAGGGCTGCCATCGCCTCGCGCTCCGGCGCGGTGGCGGCGCGGTTCTGCCAGCCCATGACGGCGAGGCGGAGCGCCGCGTGGCCGACCAGCGAGACGAGGTTGATCGCGGTGCCGCGCCCGTCGAGCGCCGCGCGGTAGCCGGCGAAGTCGGCGAAGGTTTCCTGATCGGACACCGTGCCCAGCAGGTTGCCGAAATGCTCGCGCAAGGGGGCGCCGCTGTCGGGGCTTTGCGGGTAGAGGCCGAAGGAGCAGTTGCCGACCACCACGGTGCTGACGCCCTGCGCCACCTTCTCCGGCCGGCCGGGCTGGCGCAGCTGGATCAAATCGTCGTGGCAATGGGCGTCGATGAAGCCGGGGGCGAGGAAGCGGCCCTGCGCCTCCAGCGGCGCGGCGTCCGGCGCGTCCAGCATCGGGCCGATGGCGGCGATGCGCCCGCGCTCCACCAGCACGTCGGCGGGGAACCAGGGAGCGCCGGTGCCGTCGATGACGCGGGCGCCGCGGATCAGGATCGGTTGCTCGCTCATTTTACTTGGCCTTCTGGAGCCGGGGGTCGAGCGCGTCGCGCAGGCCATCGCCGACGACCTGGAGCGACAGCACGGTCAGGACGATGGCGCAGCCGGGGAACAGGATCAGCCAGTCTGCCTGCTGGAAATACTGCTGGGCGCCGGCGATCATGTTGCCCCAGGTCGGCGTGGTCGGCGGCACGCCGACGCCGAGGAAGGACAGCGCCGCCTCCGTCAGGATGGCGTAGGCGAAGATGAAGGTCGCCTGCACCAGGATCGGCGAGATCAGGTTGGGCAGGATGTGCAGGAAGACGATGCGCGGGGTCGAGGCGCCGAGCGCCGTCGCCGCCTCGATATAGGGCATCTCGCGCACCACCAGGCAGGCGGCGCGCACCACGCGGGCGACGCGCGGGGTGTAGACGATGCCGAGCGCCAGCACGACGTTGTAGAGCGACGGCCCCAGCGCCGCCATGAAGGCGATGGCGAGCAGGATGTCGGGGAAGGCCATCAGCGCGTCGGTCAGCCGCATCAGCACGCCGTCGAGCGGCCGGACATAGCCGGCGGCCAGCCCCAGCAGCGTGCCGAGCACCGTCGCCACCACCACGACCAGCAGGCCGACCAGCAGCGACAGCCGGGCGCCCAGCATCACGCGGGACAGCACGTCGCGGCCGTACTCGTCGGTGCCGAACCAGTGGGCGGCGGTCGGCGGCTTCAGCCGGCCGAGGATGTCCATCTTCGTCGGGTTGAAGGGGGTGATCCAGGGCGCCAGCAGCGCCACCGCCAGGATCGCCAGCATGATGAGGAAGGACAGCACCACCAGACGGCGGCGGAACAGCTGGCGCATCAGCAGGGCGAGCGGCGACCGGCTGCGCTGCGGCCCGGATGCGGAGGGAAGGGGAACGGCGCCGTGACCGGCGGGGACGCTTGCCATGGAAACCCTCCCTCTCAATAACGGACCCGCGGATCGACCACGGCATAGAGCAGGTCGACCGTCAGGTTGATCAGCACATAGATGGCGGACACCACCAGCAGGGCGCCCTGGATCACCGGATAGTCGCGGCGCAGCACGGCCGAGACGATCAGGTTGCCGACGCCGGGCAGGCCGAACACGGTCTCCGTCACGATGGCGCCGGCGATCATCACCGCGGTGGTCAGGCCGATCACCGTCAGGATCGGGATCATCGCGTTGCGCAGCGCATGCTTCAGCACGACGACCAGCGGCGGCAGGCCCTTGGCCCGCGCGGTGCGGACATAGTCATGGCTCATCACGTCCAGCATGCTGGTGCGGGTGAAGCGCAGGATCAGCGCCGAGTTCGGGATGCCGAGCGCGATGGCCGGCAGCACCAGATGGCGCATCCGCTCCATCAGGTCGGCGTCGGGCGGGCCGTAGCCGGCGACCGGGAACCAGGCATGATCGACCGCCAGATACTTGATCAGCGTCAGCCCGATCCAGAAGCTGGGCACGCTGGCCGCCAGCATGGCGAGCCCGACGGAGGTCTGGTCGATCAGCCCGCCGCGCTTGGCCGCCGACAGGATGCCGATCGGCACGCCGATCAGCATGGCGATCCCCACCGACATCATCGTCAGCAGGGCGGTCAGCTCCGACCGTTCGGCCAGCGCCTGCGACACCGGCCGGTTGAGGAAGATGGATGAGCCGAGGTCGAAGCGGACGATCTGCCCGAGATAGAGCAGGAACTGCGTCAGCAGCGGCTCGTCGAGCCCCAGCCGGCCGCGCAGCGCCGCGATGTCCTCCGGCGTGGCGGCGGACCCCAGCATGACGGCGGCGGGATCGCCCGGCACGACGCGGGCGATCAGGAAGACCACCATGGCGACGAGCAGCATGACGATCATCATGCCGGCGAACCGGCGGACGACGTAGACGAGCATGGTTGCGGTCCCGGACCGAGGAGAAGCACAGAATTCCCCTCTCCCGTCCCGGGAGAGGGAGGGGACCCACGCCGAAGGCGTGGGGAGGGTGAGGGGTGATCCAAGAAACCGGAAGCGCATGGTTCCTTGCGCCACCCCTCACCCTTCCCAAGCTCCGCTTGGGCCCCTTCCCTCTCCCGGGGCTCTCAGCGGATCTTCGATCCGCCTGACGCCGTCAGCACAAACTTCGTTTGTGCGAGAGGCGGGAGAGGGAATTACCTAATCGCCCCTCAGCCCTTCAGTTCGGTGTTCCAGAAGAACGGCCAGGGCGTCGGGGTGTAGCCGGTCAGCTTGTCGCTGCTGGCGGCGAGGTTGTAGAACTCGCCGACCTTGACGCTCGGCACCTCGCTGTAGAACAGCGTCTGCAACGCCACCCACTTCGCCTTGCGGGCCGCCGGGTCCATCTCGCGGTTGAAGGCGGCGAGCGCCTCGCGCTTGGCCGGGCTGTCCCACCAGCCGGGATAGCTCGGGTTCAGCACCGTGATCAGCGACGGTTCCGGCACGAAGGTGTGGTAGGTGAAGAAGGCGTCCCAGCCCTTGTCGTCGCCGCGGCGCTGCAGCAGAGTCGCCCAGTCCAGCACCTGGAGGTCGACCTTGAAGCCGGCGAGTTCGAGCTGGGCCTGCGCCACCATGCTCATCTTGTACAGGAACTCGTACTGCACCGAGGTCATGATGCGGATCGGCTCGCCCTTGTAGCCGGCGGCCTTCAACAGATCCGCCGCCTTGCCGGCCGCATGGTCGCTGTAGGGTTTGGCGCTGGCCTCGTCGTAGAAGGGCGTGCCCTGGGCGTAGATCGACCCCTCCGCCTGGACGAATTCGGGATCGCCGAGGCCCGCCAGCAGCATGTCGTTCGGCTCCAGCGCCGCCAGGACCGCCTGGCGCACCTTCTGGTTCGCCATGACGCCGGTCTTGGTGTTCATGATCATCAGCGGGAAGCCGAAGGGCTTGACGATCACCGGCTTGACGCCGGAGGCCTCCTTGATGCGCGGCAGGGTTTCCGCCGGCAGGCTGTCGGCGAACTGGTACTGGCCGGCGAGCACGCCCGACACCCGGGTGGCGGCGTTCGGCACCGGGACGAAGCGGACCTCACCGATGTTGGCCTTGCGGCTGCCGGCATAGCCGCTGGGCGTGCCGGCGGGCGAGGCGTAGCCGTCATGGCGGACCAGCCGGATATACTGGTCGGGCTTGTGCTCCAGCAGCTTGTAGGGGCCGGTGCCGACCAGCGACTTCAGCGCGCCCGGCCCGTCGATCACCGATTTCGGCACGATGGCGGCGGCGCCGTTGTTCATCGCCAGCAGCGAGGTCAGCGGCGCGAACGGCTCCTTCAGCGCGATGACGACGGCATCGGCGCCTTTGGCGGCGATGCTCTCGACCAGCGGGGCGACGGTCTTGCCGCGCGGCGAGGCCTTGGTCCAGTGATCCAGCGAGGCGACCACGTCGTCGGCCGTGACGGTGCTGCCGTCATGGAAGGTGACGCCGCTGCGCAGCGGGATCGTGTAGGTCTTGCCGTCCGCCGACACCTGCGGCAGGGCCGACGCCACCAGCGGGGCCAGCTTCCAGTCGCCGTCGAAGGTGAACAGCGTCTCGAACATGTGCTGGGTGATGATGCTGACGAGGTCGGACGTGGTGCCGACCGGGTCCAGCGTCGGCGGCTCGCCGATGGTGGCGACCGTGACGACCGAGGCGGCGCCCTGCGCCTGCGCCGGGGTCGTCCAGGTTCCCAGAATGCCGGCGGAGAGGCCGGTGGAAAGCCCGCCGACGGCGACTGCCGAACCGAGGGCCGTGTTGAAAAGACGTCGCGTGATCCCAGTCATTTTCTGCCTCCCGGACCGTTTGTCCGAAATATCGGACGTCGGTCTTGTATTCCAGACAAGCGAACGGTATATCGGACAAACAGCGCTGGCAAGCCGAAAATCCGCGTGCTAATCGGTGGCGGGACGACAGGGAGTGCGGGTTGATGAAGAGCGGCGGCGTGGCGGAAAAGCCGGTGGCGGAGAAGCAGCCGGAGGAAAAATCGACGGGCCGCGCCCGCGGCATCGACCGCGTCATCGCGCTGATGGAGCATCTGCACGACCGGCGCGCGCCGACGCGCATCGCTGACATCGCCCGCGACACCGGCACCCCGCGCTCCACCATGTACGAACTGGTCAACACGCTGGTCGAGGCGCGCTGGCTGGAACTGCGCGACGGCGACGGCACTGTCTATTTCGGGCCGGCGATGCATTATTACGGCAGCGACTATCTCGACAGCGTCGACCTGATCCGCAAGGCCCGGGTGGAGGTCGCCCACATCGCCGAGCTGGTGGGGGAGACGGCGCAGTTCTGCACGCTGGAGGGCGACAAGTATCTGGTCGTGCTGAATGAACCCGGCCGCCGCATGTTCCGCATCAGCTCCGAGATCGGCATCAAGGTGCCGATCCCCTGGACGGCGTCGGGCCGGCTGCTGGTCGACCACATGGATGCCGCGGAGATCCGGCGCTTCATCCCGGCGGAGGATTTCATTCTGCCCGACGGCCGCCACATCGCCGAGGACGAGTTCCTGGAGGACATGCACCGCGCCCGCACCCAGGGCTATGTCCGCACCACCGCCCTGGTCGACCGCTTCACCACCTGCCTCGCCGCCCCGGTCCGCGATCCGGCCGGCCGCTGCATCGCCACCATCTGCTTCGTCGTCCCCGCCGACACCACCGAAGAGGCGCAGCAGGTGATGATCGACACGCTGAAGGCCAGCGCGGAGCGGCTGTCGCCGGGGCGCTGAGCCGGCCCTTCCAGCCATTGTCGTTTGACGAAGCCGCACCACATGTTTTAAATGGGGCCAGGCAGCGAGCAGTAATAGCGCTGCGAAAGCCCCATATCCCTCGTTAGAGCGCTGCGAAACGTAAAGACGCATTAAGAGATCACTCTTGTGGTGTCTTTCGTAGCGCTATGCTGCAATGCGAAATGGCAAGAACAGCGATGCGATGTCTTCGCTTTCGCGCATGCGAGATCGTGTCAATATCTTCCTCAACAGGCCGCGACACCGGCCGCCGGAATTTCAAACCGACCTTGAAGGAAGACTGCCATGTCCAGCTATGACGCCGAATCCGCCATTTTCGCCGCCAAGTTCGCCATCGTCCGCACCATCGTCTGCGTCGTCCTGTTCGCCGCCGTGGCCGCGGTCTCCCACATGAACCCGAACGCCATCCTGGCCGCCGACGAAGCCACCGCCGCCGTCGCCCTGGAAATGGTCCGGACGATGCCGGTCGCCGTCGCCGACGCCGCCCACTGAGCGCATCGCCTTTCCGGGAGCCTTTCGGGAGCGTGACGTTGACGGCCCGCCCCTGTTTGCTGGGACTGTTCCCCGGCTGACAAGGAGCCGCCCATGCCCCGCACCCCCGACTCTGCGAACGGCCAGACGGATGGCCGATTGTCCGAAGACCGCCAGTCCGGTCAGGACCAGGTGCCGAAACCGCCGTCCCGCACGGAGGTCGAAGAGATCAGCCGCTCCCAGGAGTATCTGACCGACGACTGGACCGGCGACGGCGGCAAGCCGCAGAGTGACCAGCCGCAGAGTAACCAGGGGGCCGGCCGGCAGGACGGCTGAGACCGCCGCTCTTTCCGATACGCTCTCCATTCACCGGGCGGGCCGAAACACCTTTGGGACCCCGAACGGCGTACACCCTCCGCCCTCGGGCTTAAGCTCTCCGGGATCTGGACGAGAGAGGGAACTTGCCGTCCGCCCTCCTGTCGAAGGAAGTCCCCCTTCCCGAGCCGGAGAGACTGGGATGCGCAACCTCCTTCCTGCCGTGATGCTCGCGACCGCCGTGCTGCCCGCCGCCGCCGGGGCACAGGTCGTCGACGCCAGCGATGCGGTCTGCCGGCCGGGCGACACGGGATGCGCGCTGTTCGTCGGCGACGGGAAGGGAGGCGTGCCGAAGCGGGGCGGCGCCCGGCAGCCGGTGATGATCGGCAGCTCGGTCTACATGCTGACCCCATGGCAGGCCGAGCGGGAGCGCCGCTGTCTCGCGCTGGCCGGCTGGGCCGAGGCGCGCGGGGAGGGGGCGGACGCCATGGCCGCCGTGATGTGGGTGGTCGCCAACCGGGCCGCCTCGGCGGACCAGCCGTCTCTGCCCTGCCGCGTCGTCGTCGCCACCGGCCAGTTCGAACCCTTCGCGGCGGAACCCGTCGAACCGAAGAACCGGCAAAAGGCGAAAGTGGCGAAGCCCGGAGCCAAGCCGAACCGGAAGGCCGCCGAGCAGGCGAAGCCGGCGGCGGCCGACCCGCGGATCGAGGCGCGGCGTATCCTGGCGGACATCCGCCGTCAGGCGACGGTGATCCGGGCGGGCGGCATGCCGTCCTGGCCGAAGCCCCGTCTTGCCGCCGACCAGGACGCGTTGCGCGTCGCGCGCGGGCTGGCCTGGAACCTGAACGACGACGATCTGCCCGATCCGACCGCGCGCGCCTCGCTGTTCTACAGCCCGCCGGCGCAGGCGGCGCTCCGTCGCCAGAAGCCGGATTGGGCGGAGGAGCGGCTGCTGACCACCTCGATCGGCGGCCATTCCTTCTACCGGTATCCGACACCGCCCGAGGAGCGGACGACCACCCAGGTGGCGGAAGTGGGCGAATGAAGCGGCGTCAACCCGCAGTGGGCGAAGGCGATCCGATCATGGCCGTCTTTGTAGCGCTCCATTGAGTCTCCTCCTGACGGAGATGACAAAAATTTCATGATTGGCGATAATCACGAAGAAGTTCCGCAGAGGTTTTGGCTTCTCCGTCTCCGAAGAAAGATGCCAGTGCATCCCGCTGATCCGCTGAAATTGTAGGTGCACGTCCGGTATTTTTCATCATGCGGAAAGCCTTTCGCCAAATTGCTCCAGATCAATTGTCCTCGACTTTCGACCTCTTAGGTTCTCTTGGTCAAACGACATTGAGGCCAACGACCGCAAGGGGAGAGAAACGATGAAGGCTATCGATCTGATGACGCCGCGGGTCATCACCATCGGCCCGGACGAAACCGTCGCCGATGCCGCCCGGACGATGCTGGCGAACAACATCAGCGGCATGCCGGTGGTCGATGCCGCCGGCAAGGTGGTGGGGATCATCAGCGAAGGCGACCTGCTGCGCCGGGTGGAGCTGGGGACCGAACGCCATCGCTCCTGGTGGCTGGGCCTGCTGTCCGGCGGCACCCTGCCGGCGGAGGACTTCGTCAAGTCCCACGCCTGCAAGGTCGCCGACGTGATGACCAGCCATGTCACCACGGTCGATGAGAACGCCTCGCCCGAGGAGGTCGTGCGGGTGATGGAGACGCGGCGGATCAAGCGCGTGCCGGTGGTCCGCAACGGCGCTCTGGTCGGCATCATCAGCCGCGCCAACCTGCTGCGCGCCCTGGCCAGCGTTTCGCCGGAAACCCCGGCCGCCGCCCCCGACGACCGCGCCCTGAAGGACCGGGTGACCGCTGCGGTCAAGGAGCTGTCGTGGGAGTCGCGGTCGCATGACGCCATCGTCGTCCGCAATGGCGTCGTCCAGCTCTGGGGTTTCGTCAGCAGCGGGTCCCAGCGCGACGCCCTGCGCGTCGCGGCGGAGCGCGTTCCCGGCGTGAAGGCGGTGGAGAACAACATCCAGGTCGTCGATCCGGCGGAGAGCGGCGCCTGGGGCCTCTGACCCGGATGTCGGGGACCTGAATACAGGGCTGGGGGAGACGCGCGATCAAATCTTCCCCGGCAGCCTCGCCCCCACCAGATGGGTCGCCTGCGCCCCGTATTCATAGGCGGCCTCCCGCACCGCCCGGCCCGACACCGTCTCCGGCGCCGTGTCGGGAAGCGGCATCTCCGCCTCCGGCAGCTTGCCGGTGATGTGCTCGGCCAGGCAGCGGCCGAGCACGGTGCCGGGGGCGATGCCGCGGCCGTTGTAGCCGCTGAAGCCGATGACGTTGCGGTCCAGCCGGTGGAAGCGGGGCAGGTTGTCCTTGGTCATGCCGATCTGGCCGTACCATTCCGCTTCGAACCGCACCGGGCCGAGCTGCGGGAACAGGGCGGCGAGCGAGCGTTGCGCCCAGGCGCGGTGCACCGCGGTCCCGGTCCCGCGCAGCGCGCCGACGCTGCCGAACACCAGCCGGCCCTGCCGGTCGAACCGGTAGGAACTCAGCACCGACTTGGTGTCCCACACCCCCTGGCGTTCCGGCAGGATGGCCTTTTGCATGGCGTCGGACAGCGGTTCCGTCGCCAGATTGAAATAGGGCAAATGGACCTGTTCGGTGCGCAGCCGCACCCAGGGACCGATGCTGTAGGCGTCGGTGGCGACCACCACCCAGTCGGCGGCGACCGATCCGCCCGGCGTCTTCACCTCCCATTTGCCGCCGGTCTGGCTCGCCGACTCCACGGGGCTGCCGGTGAAGATGCGGGCACCCGCAGCGATGGCCGCCGTTGCCAGACCCCGGGCATAGGCCAGCGGCTGGATGGTGCCGGCGCGCAGATCCAGCAGCGAGCCGGTGTAGGCACTGGTGCCGACCTTCTCCGCCGTTTCCTTCGCGTCGAGCAAGCGGACGGGCGCGCCGCGCTTCTGCCAGATCGCCGCGCGCTGCTCCAGCTCGCGCAGGCCCGCCGGCCCGACGCCGCAATGGAGCGTGCCGTTGCGCTCGTCCTCGCAGGCGATGCCATGTCTGGTGATCAGGTCGAAGACGGCCCGCGGCGCGTTGCCCAGCAGCTCGATCAGCCGCTCGCCATAGACCGGCCCCAGCGTGCTGACCAGCTGGTCCGGCATCACCCACATGCCGGCATTGACCAGCCCGACATTGCGCCCGGCGCCGCCGAAGCCGATCTCCACCCCCTCCACCACCACGGCGTCGACGCCGCTTTCGGCCAGATGCAGGGCGGTCGACAGGCCGGTATAGCCGGCGCCGACGATCACCACGTCGGCCCGGACCGCGCCGGCCAGCGCCTCGGTCGGCGGTGCCGCCGGCGCGCTGCGTTCCCAAAGCCCGTGCGACCGCGGATCGTTCAGCATCCCCAATGGTCCTTTTTGCGTTTGTTGCGCTTGCTTTAGTACGCCCATCATTCCCGGTGGGAAACACCACCCCCACCGCGTCCATGGGCGAGGCGAGCCGCCATGCCGCCGGATGGCTGGGAAGATTGACTTGCCTGCCCCCTTCGGCCAAGTGATGTTTGCTCAACCGGTCATTCCATCCGAGAATGAGATGCAGAGTCCGCGCCGTTTCCTTCCCTCCCTGGCCCTCCTGTCCGCCTTCGAGGCGGCGGCGCGCACCGGCAGCATCACCGCGGCGGCCAGGGAGCTGTCGCTGACCCAGAGCGCGGTCAGCCGCCAGATCAAGGCACTGGAGGAATTGCTGGAGGTCGAGCTGTTCCATCGCGAACGCCAGACCATCCGCCTGACCGCGGGCGGCGAGTATTATGTGCGCGAGGTGCGCGATGCCCTGCGCCGGATCAGCGCCGCGTCGCTGAACCTGCGCGCCAATCCCTTCGGCGGCACCCTCAGCATCGCCATCCTGCCGACCTTCGGCACGCGCTGGCTGGCGCCGCGTTTGCCGAAATTCCTGGCCGGCAATCCCGGCATCACCATCAATCTGGTGACGCGGATGGCGCCCTTCGATTTCCGGCTGGACCCGGTCGACGCGGCGATCCATTTCGGCCGGCCGGAGTGGCCGGGCGGCGAGATGGCCCTGCTGCGCCGGGAGACCGTCATCCCGGCCTGCGCCCGAGGCTTGCGCGACCGCTTCGATTTCCGGCAGCCGGCCGAGCTGCGCCTCGCCCCGCTGCTGCATCTGACCAGCCGCCCCGATGCGTGGGAGCGCTGGCTGACCCTGCATGGAACGCCCGCCGACGGCGTGCACGGCATGCTGTTCGACCAGTTCGCCACGGTGTCCCAGGCGGCCATCGCCGGGCTGGGCGTCGCCCTGCTGCCGCTGTTCCTGATCGAGGAGGAACTGCGGTCGGGACAGCTGGTGCCGGCGCTCGACCTGCCGATGGAGAGCGAGAACGCCTATTACGTCGTCTGGCCGGCGGAGCGGACGGGCTACCCGCCGCTCGCCGCCTTCCGCGATTGGATCCTGGCGGAGACGGCGGACTGCCGCACTCCGGTGGATCATGAGCTTTCCTCATGAAGTCGGGAAAAACAATCGCAATCCATCGCCGCGCATCGTTGCTATAGCTGGAGTTTGAGAGGGACCGCGCAGGTCCGGCGAGCCAACGCGAGCGAGATTAGGAATGAGCGTCCAGACGATTACCAGCCCCGATGCGATCCGCACCCTGTTCTCCACCGCCATGTCGGAGATGTATCGGACGGAGGTGCCGGCCTATCAGACGCTCGTCGAACTCGTCGAGGACGTGAACCGGGCGGTGCTGGCCGCCGATCCCGCCGAACGCCACCGACTGGAGGCTGCCGGCGGCCTTGCCCGCATCACCGAGGAGCGTCACGGCGCCATCCGCCTCGGCACCGCTGCGGAGCTGTCGACCATGCGCCGGCTGTTCGCGGTGATGGGCATGGAGCCGGTCGGCTATTACGACCTGTCGGAGGCCGGCGTCCCCGTCCATTCCACCGCCTTCCGTCCGGTGACGGACGAGGCGCTGAGCCGCAATCCCTTCCGCGTCTTCACCTCGCTGCTGCGGCTCGACCTGATCGCCGACGCCGCCTTGCGGCGGGAGGCGGAGCAGGTGCTGGCCGCGCGCAGCATCTTCACCGCCGGCTGCCTCGCCCTGATCGAAAAGGCCGAGGCCGACGGCGGGCTGAACGAGGAGGATGCCGGGCGCTTCGTCGCGGAGGCGCTGGAAACCTTCCGCTGGCACAGCCGGGCCAACGTGCCGCTCGCTCTCTACAACCGCCTGCACGACGCCCACCGGCTGATCGCCGACGTGGTCTCCTTCAAGGGGCCGCACATCAACCACCTGACGCCGCGCACATTGGATATCGACGCGGTCCAGCGGCTGATGCCGGAGAAGGGCATTGCGCCCAAGGCCGTGGTGGAAGGCCCGCCAACCCGCCGCTGTCCGATCCTGCTGCGCCAGACCTCCTTCAAGGCGCTGAGCGAGCCGGTCGATTTCCGTGACGGCGATGGGGAGGGCTGGTGTTCGGGCGTCCACACCGCCCGCTTCGGCGAGATCGAGCAGCGTGGCATCGCCCTGACGCCGAAGGGGCGGGCGCTCTACGATAGGCTGCTGCAGGACTCCCGCCGTCTCGTCGCCCCGGCGGCCGACGGTTCCAACGCCGCGCAGTATATGGCCGCCTTGCAAGAGGTCTTCGCTCCCTTCCCCGACAGCTGGGATGGGATCCGCCGCCAGGGTCTGGGCTATTTCGTCTATTCCCCGACCGAAGCCGGGCGCCGCAATCCCCCGGCGCCGGGCACCGATCTGGAAACGCTGATCGGGAGCGGCCTCGTCCGCTTCGATCCGGTGGTCTACGAGGATTTCCTGCCGGTCAGCGCCGCCGGCATCTTCCAGTCCAACCTGGGCGATCACGCGGGCGACGAGGCGCGGCAGGACTTCACCGCCAGCCCGAACCAGCAGCGCTTCGAGGCCGATCTCGGCGCTCCGGTGCTGAACCCGTTCGACCTCTATGCGGAGGTCGAGCGCGCCTCCATCGCCGCCTGCCTCGCGGCGAAGTAAGTCAGACCGGCATGGCGGCGGGACGGAAGGCGCCCGTCGCCAGCCAATCCTCGAAGGCCGCCGGCGCCAGGGGCCGGGAAATCAGATAGCCCTGGCCGATGTCGCAGCCGTGCAGGCGCAGCCAGTCATAGGCCTCCTGCGTTTCCACCCCCTCGGCGATGACGAGGTAGCCGAGGTCGTGGGCAAGCTCGATGGTCGAGCGGACCATGATCTGGTCGCTGCGCTCCGCCGCGATGGAGCGGATGAAGCGCTGGTCGATCTTCACCGCCGTCGCCGGGATGTCCTTCAGATAGGACAGCGCGCTCTGCCCGGTGCCGAAATCGTCGATCTCGACGGCGATGCCGAGGCGGCGCAGCCGGTGAAGCTGGCGGTCGACCTCCGCCCGGTCGGTCATCAGGGCGCTTTCGGTCACCTCGAAATCGATCCAGTCCGCCCGCACCCCATGGCGGTCGAGCAGGGACTCCACCCGGTCGGCGAAATCGCCGGTCCCCAGATCGAGCATCGAGATGTTGATCGACACCGGCAAGGCGATCCCGCGCTGGTGCCACTGCGCCACCTGCCGCAGCACCGCCCCGATCACCCATTCGGTCAGGGGGCGCACCAGCGCCGTCCGTTCGGCCAGCGGCACGAACTCGGCCGGCGAGACCGGCCCCAGTTCCGGATGGGTCCAGCGCAGCAGCGCCTCCGCCCCGATGCAGCGGTCGGTGCGCAGATCGACCTTGGGCTGATAGGCGACGTGCAGCTGGTCCTGCCCGCCCATCGCCTCGGTCAGGCTGCGCAGCAGCAGGAAGGCGCGGTGGGCGGCGCGGTCCTGCTTCTCGTCATAGGCGCACCAGGGCTTCTGCTCCTCCAGCGACTGGTGGGCGGCGCTGGTGGCCGCGCGCAGCAGTTCGACGCTTCCCGCCGGAATGTCGGGCCGTTGGACGAAGCCGATCCCGGTGGAGGTCGCGATCGGCACGCCCTGATACTGGAACGGGCTGCGGATCGCCGCGCTGACGCGGTCGAGCGTCGCGGCAAGCTCGTCCTCCACCGCCTCGCCGCCGGGCTGGCGGGGCAGGTTGAAGGCGAATCGGGCCGGCGACACATGGTAGAGCCGCGTGCGTTCCGGCAGACAGGAGAGGATGCGGCGGGCGCAATCGATCTCGAACGCGTCGGCGCAGACCTGTCCCAGCACCCGGGTCAGTTCGGCGAATTGCTGGGACGCCGCCGCATCGATCACCACCGTCGTCCCCGATGCGGCAGCCGGATCCGCCGACCCGGCGTCGAGGTCGGCCAGCAGGCGGAATCGGTTCGACAGCGAGGTGACGGGATGCAGATAGCCGACGGCGCGCCGCGCCTCGATATGCGCCATCGTCATCGCCGACAGGTCGCGCAGCGCCTCCTCCTCCTCTGGCGTCAGGGCGTGGCGCGGCTGGTCATCGATCACGCAGATGGTGCCGAGCGCCAGCCCGTCGGATGTGCGCAACGGCGCGCCGGCATAGAAGCGGATGTTGGGATCGCCGGTCACCAGCGGATTGTCGGCGAAGCGTTCGTCCTGCCGGGCGTCGCCGACCACGAACAGGCCGTCGGTGTCCAGGGCATGGGCGCAGAAGGCGTATTCGCGCGGCGTCTCCTGAACCGGCAGCCCGACGCGCGACTTGAACCACTGGCGGTCGTGGTCGACCAGCGAGATCAGCGCAACGGGAACCTTCAGCAGCTTGGCGGCCAGACGGGTGATCTGGTCGAAGGCCGGCTCCGCCGGAGTGTCGAGCAGCTCGTACCGCTGAAGCGCCGCGAGCCGGTCCTCCTCGCGGACCGGAACCGGCGGCAGGGCCTTCGCTGGCGTCGCCTTGGCTGGCGTAATGGGGGTCTTCATCCTGTTCCGGGCGCTGTCGTCTTCAAGCAATTCCGGCACCGATCCTGCCGTCAATTCCGTCAAAGAGCCAATGAGAATGGTGCATCGCAGCATGGAAACAACCGCCAGTCCCTATTCTTGCCGCCGCCCGATGATCGCCAATGCGGTCACGGTGAGCTGGGCCAGCACCATGCGGTCGACCGTGCCGAAGCTGCGCGGCGTCCTGTCGATCAGGCAGACGGACCCCAGCGCCAGCCCGTTCCGGTTGATGATCGGCGCGCCGGCATAGAAGCGGATGTGCGGCTCGCCGAGCACCAGCGGGTTTTCCTGGAAACGCGGGTCGCGGCTCGCGTCCTCCACCACCATCGGCAGGCTCTGGCGGATGGTGAAGCGGCAGAAGGCGACATCGCGCGGGGTTTCCCGCACCGTCAGGCCGTGGCGCGCCTTGAACCATTGGCGGTCGGCGTCAAGCAGCGACACCAGCGCGATGGGCACGCGGAAATGGTCGCAGGCCCAGGACACCAGATCGTCGAAGGCGGGTTCCGGGTCGCTGTCGAGCAATCCGGTGCGCCGCAGCGCCTCCAGCCTTGCCGCCTCGTCGTCGACCGGAACCGGGCCGCGGCGAACGGTCTCGGGAGCACATTTGGGGGGAAGCCCGCTTGCGATTGTCTCGTTCACGAGCGTCATGGTCTGAACTCCGAGGTCGGCCGGGGAATGGCGGTTCGGTGACGAAATATTGCTGCCGGGAGAGAACAATATAATCGATTCGTTAAGAGCATGTTTTCCGTGACTTGAGTGTGGACGCTTTCTTTTTACGCATGGCGCCGAAATTGGATTTGAGGGTTTGCATATTATTTTTACATGCGCAGTTATATTAGAGGTCTTGATTGTTTTTCCGGGTGGCTGTTGCTCCTGCCTGGGTGCCCCCCTGGGCCGTAGGGACCGTCATCCAGCCTTGGCATGGCTGTTCTGCGGACGCTTTCGTCAGCTTTCTGCCGCGCTGGTGCAACGCAACGCGGTTTGGGGTGTTTCGCGCTGGGGAGCGGAGCCGCTCCCGCGCGACAACGACCGGGCCTTCGCCGATCGCCCGGCATTTCGGTCAGGAGCGTCACACCATGCCGGACGACCAGCAGCGCAGGGACGTCGTCGATCTTACGGATCAGGATGCCGGCTCCCAGGCCGGCCGCAGCGAACGCGCACAGCCGGACGCGGGAGCCGGCAGGAAGAAGCCCGGCTTCATCCGGCGCCATCCGCTGGCGATCCTCGCCGGGCTCGTGGTGGTCGCCCTGCTGGCGGTGGCCGGCTATATCTACTGGCAGCGCAACATCCATCCCTATGAATCGACCGACGATGCCTTCATCGACACCCGCCAGTTCCCGGTGGCGCCGAAGGTGGCCGGCTATGTGACGGAGGTGGCGGTCAGCGACAACCGGCATGTGAATGCCGGCGACCTGCTGTTCCGCATCGACACGCGCGACTATCAGACCGCGCTGGAACAGGCCCAGGCCCAGATCGACTCCGCCACGGCGGCGATCACCGGCTATGACGCCCAGATCGACGCGCAGCGCGCCCAGATCGATCAGGCCAGGGCCGAGGTGTCGCAGGCCGAGGCCGCCGTCGGCTTCGCCAAGGAGGATGCGGCGCGCTATCGCGACCTGCAGACCCGCGGTGCCGGAACGGTGCAGCAGGCGCAGCAGTCCACCGCCAACCTCCAGGAACAGCAGGGCAAGCTGACCAGCGCCAACGCCGCGGTGATCGCCGCCGAACGGCAGGTCGGGGCGCTCCAGGCCCAGCGGACCAGCGCGGTCGCCGATCTGGCGCGGGCGAAGGCCCAGCTGGCCCAGGCCCAACTGAACCTGTCCTACACCACCGTCACCGCGGCACAGCCGGGCCGCGTGGTGCAGCTGAGCGGGGCGGTCGGCCAGTTCGTCCAGGCCGGCCAGAGCCTCGCCATCTTCGTGCCCGACGACATCTGGGTGACCGCCAACTTCAAGGAGACCCAGATCACCGACATGCGGCCGGGCCAGCCGGTGGACATCAAGATCGACGCCTATCCCGGCCGCAAGGTCGCCGGCCATATCGACAGCGTGCAGCCCGGCTCCGGCACCGCCTTCTCCCTGCTGCCGGCGGAGAATGCGACCGGCAATTACGTGAAGGTGGTGCAGCGCATCCCCGTGAAGATCGTCGTCGACCAATGGCCGGACGGCGTCTCCATCGGTCCCGGCATGTCGGTGGTGCCTCGGGTGACGGTGCGATGAGCGCCGACGCCGGCACGGCGGGGGAGGGCGCTGGCGGCTTCGATGCGTCGCAGAGCGCCGCCGGCGGCCGCAATCCCTGGGTGATCGCCGTGGTGGTGTCCATCGCCACCTTCATGGAGGTTCTCGACACCACCATCGCCAACGTGGCGCTGCGCTACATCTCCGGCACGCTGGCGGTCAGCGCCGACGAGGCGTCGTGGGTCGTCACCTCGTATCTGGTGGCGAACGCCATCGTGCTGACGGCCAGCAGCTTCATCGCCAAGCGCTATGGCCGCAAGCGCTTCTATCTGGCCTGCCTCGGGCTGTTCACCGCCAGCTCGCTGGCCTGCGGCTTCGCCTGGAATCTCGAATCGCTTCTGCTGTTCCGGGTGTTGCAGGGCTTCGCCGGCGGCGGCATGGTGCCGATCTCGCAGTCGATCCTGGCCGACAGCTTCCCGCCGGCCAAGCGCGGACAGGCCTTCGCCATCTTCGGCATCGCCGTGGTGGTGGCGCCGGTGGTCGGGCCGACGCTGGGCGGCTGGCTGTCGGACAATCTGTCCTGGCACTGGTGCTTCCTGATCAACGGGCCGGTCGGGCTGATCGCCTTCTCGCTGGTCAGCTTTCTGGTGCAGGAACCGAAATCCGCCATCGAGGAACGTCAAAAGCTGAAACGCCGGGGCGTCCGCATGGATGTGGTCGGCTTCCTGCTGGTGGCGACCTTCCTCGGCTCGCTGGAGGTGGTGCTGGACCGCGGCCAGACCGACGACTGGTTCGCGTCCGGCTTCATCATCACCTTCACGATCATCTGCATCGCGTCCTTCTGCCTGATGATCCCGTGGGAGATGACGCGGGCGAACCCGATCCTCGACCTGCGGATGGTGGCGACGCGGCAGTTCGGCTCCTGCTTCCTGGTGATGCTGGCGACCGGCGCGATCCTGATCGCGACGACCCAGTTCCTGCCGGAGCTGCTGCAGCAATATTACGGCTTCACCGCCACCTGGGCCGGCTTGGCCCTGTCGCCCGGCGGCATGGTGACCATGGTGATGATGCTGGTCGTCGGAAGGCTGGCCGGGCGCATTCAGCCGAAATACCTGATCGCCACCGGCGCCACCATCGTGGCGCTGGCGATGTGGGACCTGACGCGGCTGAACCCGGACTCCACCTTTTGGTTCTTCGCCTGGTCGCGCATCTATATCGGCATCGGGCTGCCGCTGATCTTCATCCCGATCACCACGGCCTCCTATGACGGCATCCCGCGTGAGAAGACCGATCAGGCCTCCGCCCTCATCAACGTCGCGCGCAATGTGGGCGGGTCAATCGGCGTATCGATCGCCCAGAATGTGCTGGCCTTCCGCGAGCAGTTCCACCACAGCCGGCTGGTCGAGCATGTCGTGCCCTCCAGCCCGGCCTATCAACGCACGATGGAGCAGGCGACGAGCTATTTCTCCGCGGTCGGCGGGGAGGCGGCTGCGCGGGAACGGGCCATGGCCTTCATCGGACAGCAGGTGCAGATGCAGACCGCCTACTGGGCCTACATCGACGTGTTCTTCGCGCTTATGCTGATCTCCGCCTCGGCGGTGCCGCTGGCCCTGATCCTGCGGCGGGTGAAGCATTGAGAAAAGACGGAACCGCCCGCAGCGGGGGGACGCTGCGGGCGGTTCGGCGGGCCAGGGTTCGGTGCGATGGCATCGCTCAATAGTCGCCCAGCGACCGGTCCATCTCCGACACCAGCCGGTCGGCCAGCCGGATCGAGCGGTGCAGGTCGGCGGGGCTCATGCCCAGCCCCGGATCCTCGACCACCGGGAAGCTTTCCGACCGGTCGACACCCAGGCCCCTGGCGCAGACCAGAACCTCGTAGCTGCGGTTGTCCTCGTTGAACAGGCATTCGGTCTCGAAGCCGCGGGCATCGGTTTCGACCCACATGATCGCTTTGCTCATGGTCTGACGTCCTTGACGTGACGGGTTTCGTTACTTGGCGAGCGCCGCATCCTTGCGGGCGGCCGACTTGTCCGAAGATTTGGCGGAGGGCTTGGTCCCGACCGGCGCGGCATCCGGCGCCGTATTCAGGGTCGACGGCTCGACATAGGCGCGGCCGTAATAGCTGTCGAGCAGGAGCTGCCTGATCTCGGCGACCAGCGGGTAGCGCGGGTTGGCGCCGGTGCACTGGTCGTCGAAGGCGGCCTCGGCCAACGCATCCACCTTGGCGAGGAACGCCGCCTCCGGCACCCCCGCCGCCTGGATCGACGCCGGGATCTCCAGCGCCCGCTTCATCTCCTCGACCCAGCCGATCAGCTTCTCCACCCGCTCATGGTCGCGGCTGCCGCCCAGCTCCAGATGCCGGGCGATCTGCGCGTAGCGCGCCACACCCTTCGGACGGTCGTACTGGCTGAACGCCGTCTGCTTGGTCGGGATGTCGGCCGCGTTGTAGCGGATCACGTTGGCGATCAGCAGCGCGTTGGCGATGCCGTGCGGAATGTGGAACTCCGCCCCCAGCTTGTGCGCCATCGAATGGCAGACGCCGAGGAAGGCGTTGGCGAAGGCGATGCCGGCCAGCGTCGCGGCGTTGTGCACCAGTTCCCGCGCCTTCGGATCCTGCGCTCCGTTGCGGTAGGCCGACGGCAGATGCTCCTTCAGCAGCTTCAGCGCCTGCAGGGCCTGGCCGTCCGAATATTCGTTCGCCACCACCGAGACGTAGGCCTCCAGCGCATGGGTCACCGCGTCGATGCCGCCCGCCGCCGTCAGGCCTTTGGGCATGTCCATGACGAGGTTTGCGTCGATGATCGCCAGAGTCGGCGTCAGTTCATAGTCGGCGATCGGGTATTTGGTCCCGGTGCGCTCGTCGGTCACCACCGCGAAGGGCGTCACCTCCGACCCGGTGCCCGACGTGGTCGGCACCGCCACCAGCTGCGCCTTCACCCCCAGTTTCGGGAAGGTGTAGATGCGCTTGCGGATGTCCATGAAGCGCAGCGCCAGATCCTCGAACGCCACTTCGGGCGCCTCGTACATCACCCAGATGATCTTGGCCGCGTCCATCGGCGAGCCGCCGCCCAGCGCCAGGATCACGTCGGGCTGGAAGGCGTTGGCGAGCGCCACGCCCTTGCGGACCACCGCCAGCGTCGGGTCGGCGCTGACCTCGAAGAAGGTCTCGACCTCCAGCCCCAGCGACTTCAGCACGCGGACGCTGTCGTTGACATGGCCGTTCTCGAACAGGAAGCGGTCGGTGACGATCAGGCAGCGCTTCCTGCCGCGCAGCTCCTCCAGCGCGAAGGGCAGGCAGCCGCGGCGGAAGTAGATCGACTTGGGCAGCTTGTGCCACAGCATGTTCTCGGCCCTCTTGGCCACCGTCTTCTTGTTGATCAGGTGCTGCGGCCCGACATTCTCCGAGATCGAGTTGCCGCCCCAGGAGCCGCAGCCCAGCGTCAGCGAGGGCGCGAGGCGGAAGTTGTAGAGGTCGCCGATGCCGCCATGCGAGGACGGCGTGTTGATCAGGATGCGGGCGGTCTTCATCCTGTCGCCGAAATGGCGGATGCGTTCGCCCTGCTGGTCCTGGTCGGTGTAGAGGGCCGAGGTGTGGCCGATGCCGCCCAGCGCCACCAGGGCGGCCGCCTTGTCGCAGGCTTCCCAAAAGTCCTTGGCGCGGTAGAGCGCCAGGGTCGGCGACAGCTTCTCGTGGGCGAAGGGTTCGGACTCGGCGATGTCGGCGACCTCGGCGATCAGCACCTTGGTGGCGGGCGGGACGGTCAGCCCGGCCATGGCGGCGATGGCGTGGGCCGGCTGGCCGACGATGTCGGCGTTCAGATGGCCGTCGGTCAGCAGCACCTTGCGCACGGCGTCGGCCTCGCGCGGCGACAGGATGTAGCCGCCATGATGGGCGAAGCGGTCGCGCACGGCGTCATAGACGGCATCGACCACCACCGCCGACTGTTCGGACGCGCAGACCACGCCGTTGTCGAAGGTTTTGGACATCAGGATGGAGGCGACGGCGCGCTTGATGTCGGCGAACTCGTCGATGACCGCCGGCGTGTTGCCGGCCCCGACGCCGATGGCGGGCTTGCCCGACGAGTAGGCGGCCTTGACCATGCCCGGCCCGCCGGTGGCGAGGATCAGGTTGATGTCGGGATGGTGCATGACGGCGTTCGACAGCTCCAGCGAGGGCTCGTCGATCCAGCCGATGATGTCGTCGGGCGCGCCGGCCTCGACCGCGGCGGCGAGCACCAGACGGGCGGCCTCGCAGGTCGATTTGCGGGCGCGGGGGTGGGGGGAGAGGACCAGCCCGTTGCGGGTCTTCAGCGCGATCAGCGCCTTGAAGATGGCGGTCGAGGTCGGGTTGGTGGTGGGGACGATGCCGCAGATCAGTCCGACCGGCTCGGCGATGGTGAGGATGCCGGCGTCGTCGTCTTCCGACAGGACGCCGCAGGTCCTGTCGTCCTTGTACTTGTTGTAGATGTACTCGGCGGCGAAATGGTTCTTGATGACCTTGTCCTCCATTACGCCCATGCCGGTCTCCGCCACCGCCATCTTGGCGAGCGGGATGCGGGCGTTGGCGGCGGCCAGCGCCGCGCTGCGGAAGATGAGGTCGACCTTCTCCTGCGGGTAGTCGGCGAAGCGCGCCTGCGCCGCCTTCACCCGGGCGATCAGGGCGTTCAGGTCGGAAAGGGTTTTAACGGTCGTGACCATGATCGGGCGTCTCCCGTCGGGTGTCGCCATGCGGCCGGTCTCCCGGCCCGGAACTCCCGAGTCTCTCGGTTCCATGCGGTATGTAGGAAACCTACATTTCGCCGGATTGCCACGCAAGAGTGGTCATACCACTTATCGCAAGAATTGATCTGGATCAGATCAGGCGAGGCATAGGAGGGAGCCTCCTCACGGAGAGGTGGACCGCTCTCGCCGACAATCATCGTATAGATTCAAATCATATCAATGTAGTTAAACTACATGATGGCGTATCGCAAGAAATAACACTGGATTGACAGGGTGATTCCCGAGGAATGGCCGGGCATGATTCCGATGACGATGCACGGTGCCACCCGCAGGCCGAGATCCTGCTGGAAGCCGCCCGGGGTGGGAGGCGGAAAAGCCGAAGGCCTCCGCGGCGGTGCCGGCGGAGGCCTTGGGTGGGGCGGGATGGATCGGTGGGGAGCGTTCAGAAGCCGATGATGCCGGTCATCCAAAGCAGGATCACGATGATTCCCGGAACGCCCAGAAGCCAAAGCAGGATAGGCATGCGTCTCCTCCATGTTCAGATGGACAGGTTTCAAGAGCCGTGCTCTTCGTTGCTACCCAATAAACGAAACGACTTGGGGTTCTGTTCCATCGATTTTCCCGCCGCGGCCACGGTCGGCGGAAAAATTTCGTCGGTACCGCCGATGGAGGAGCTCACGATTGGGCCGGCGCGGTCCCCGTCTTGGGCGGCTTCAGCCACTTCTCCATCGCATAGTTGTGGATCGGCACATCGCCGATCCGCAGGTCCTGCCTGCCGAGCAGGGTGAAGCCGCGGCGCAGGAAGAAGGGGCGGGCGGCCTCGCTCGCCTCCACATGCAGGCGGGGATGGTTGAGTGCCCGGGCGCGGGCTTCCAGCACGTCGACCAGCGCCGACATGACGCCGCGGCCGGCCGCCTCCGGCGCGCAATAGAGGAAGTTGATGTGGCCGTCGGTCTCCACATCGCTGAAGGCGACCGGCCGGTCGGCGGCGTCCACCGCGACCAGGGCGACGCGGCCGTCGCCATAGGCCTCCCGCACCCGCTCCACCGTCGGCGCCTGGGCGGCCCAGGCCGCCACCTGCTCCGGCGTGTAGAAGCGCGGGCCGATGCCGCGGACGGAGCGGGCGTAGAGATCCGCCAGAACCGGGGCGTCCGACGGTCGGTAATCGCGGATCCGCATCTGTCCTTATCCTTTGGGAACCCGAACTTTCACCGGCTATCTCGCCGGCGCCAGCCGCAGGACCGCGCCGTCGGCGGCGTCGGTGATGACATAGAGGGCGTCGTCCGGACCCTGTGCCACATCGCGGATGCGGGCGTCGAGCGGAATGCGCTCCACCTCCTTCGCGCCGGTCCCGTCGATGGCGACCCGCACCAGCCCCTTGGCGCTCAGGCCGCCGATCAGGGCGCTGCCCTGCCAGTCGCGGAACAGCCCGCCGCTGTAGAACAGCATGCCGGAGGGCGAGATCACCGGGGTCCAATGGATCACCGCGTCGGTGAACTCCTTGCGGGTCGGCGGGTCGGGAATGTCGCGGCCGTCGTAATGCTTGCCCCAGCTGACCAGCGGCCAGCCGTAGTTCCTGCCGGGCTCCGGCCGGTTCAGCTCGTCGCCGCCCATCGGTCCCATCTCGGCGATCCACAGCGAACCGTTGCGCGGGTCGATGGCCGCCGCCTCGATGTTGCGGTGGCCGTAGGACCAGATGGCGCCGGCCGTCCCGCCCTCGCTGGCGAAGGGATTGTCCTTCGGCAGCGAGCCGTCGCGGTTCAGCCGGACCACCTTGCCCAGCGTGTTGTCGCGCGTCTGCGCCGGATCGAACTTGTAGCGTTCGCCCAGCGTCAGGAAGATATGGCCGTCGGGAGCGAAGGCGATGCGGGTGCCGAAATGGTTGCCGCCGTCCACCTTGGGCGACTGGCGGAAGATGACCTTGAAATCCTCGATGCCGCGGTCGCCCAGCGTGCCGCGCCCCAGCGCCGTGCCGGCGGTGCCGCTGCCGTCGCCCGGCTCGGCATAGGCAAGATAAACGGTCCGGTTGCGGGCGAAATCGGGATCGACCGCCACGTCCATCAGCCCGCCCTGGCCCTGGTTGAAGATTTTCGGCGTGCCGGCCAGCGGGGAGGAGAGGGAGCCGTCGCGCGCCAGGATGCGCAGCCGCCCCGGCTTCTCCGTCACCAGCGCCCGGCCGTCCGGCAGGAAATCGATGCCCCAGGGCCGTTCGAGGCCTTCGGCGACACGGCTGACAGTCACCGGCCCGGCGCTGGTCCGGATGGTCCTCACCGCCTGGGCATTGCTCGGCTGTGTGCCCGGCTGCGATTGCGCCAGGGTGGGAGTGGCGGCGCCGAGGCCGGTGGCAAGCAGGACGGCGGCCGACAGGGTCAGGGTGCTGCGCATCGCGATCCTCCGGTGACGGGTTGGGCCAGCTGACTGGCCGGCAGGCTGGCCTTCTAGGTGGGGGTGCCGGGCTGTCGGCCAAGGCCGGCCCCATCGAAAGACCGTGAAGCCGCCACGCACGGAAGGGGCATCGACGAAATTCGTCACATTATTGTGCGCATATCGGCGTATTCCGAATCCGGATCCTGACTGTTAGAGTTCCATGGGATCGTTCGGAACAGAGCGCAGGGAATGGACAATGTTTTGCGCCGGCTGTCGTCCGGCCTGCCGCGTGCCGCCTGGGCACGGTATGGAATTACGCTGCTGCTGGTCGGTCTGACGGCGCTGGTGCGCTATGCGCTCGACTCTTTGCTTTTCAAATATCCATTTCTTCTCTTCATCCCGACCATTTTCGTCATCGGACTCCTTTTCGATCGCCGATCGGGGTATCTGGCGGTGGCGCTGTCGGGGCTGTTTTCGGCTTGGTTCTTCATGAAGCCGGCAGGGATGCTGTGGGTCGCCGAACCGGGCGACCGGCTGGCCTTCCTCATCTATATGGGCCTTGGCTTCGGCATCGCCGGCGGCGCCCACGCCCTGCGCCGGGCGAACGAGCAGCTGCGGCTGTCGTCGGACCAGCTGTCCGCCGCCAACGCGGAAAAGGATTTGATGCTGCACGAGATCCATCACCGGATCCGCAACGACCTGCAGCAGATCTGCGCCCAACTGATGCTGGCTGCGGGGAAGTCGGAGATCGGGCAGGACATCGTCGGCGGCGCCATCGAGCGGATCGGCGTCCTGGCCCGCGTCTATGTCCGCCTGCGCCGGGTGGAAGGCGTCAACATCGTCAGCTCCAGGGACTTCCTGGAAAGTCTGGTGGAGGACATCCGGCTCGGCCTCGTCGGGGAGCGGCCGGTGGCGGTCGGTGCGGAGGTGGAGGACGTCGATCTGGACATGGGCGTCGCCGTGGCGGTCGGTACCATCGCCAACGAGTTGATCACCAACGCATTGAAATACGCCTTCCCCGACGATCGGCCGGGCCGCATCGACCTGAGTTTCCGCAAGGAGGAGATGGAGTGCGTGCTGCGCGTCTGCGACGACGGAGTGGGCATCCTGGCGGAACGACCGCAGGGGACAGGGCTGGGCGGCCAGATCATGCAGCAGCTCGCCTCGCAGCTGCGCGGCAACCTCGACATCCGGGCGCAGCCGGAGCATGGGGTGAAGGCCACCCTGCGTTTCCCCTGTTGCCGGGGGCCGGCGCGGCTTGACGACGGCCCCGCCGCAGCCTGAACGGCCGATGCGGCGGCGTGCCGAAGATGGCGGTCACCCCTTGAGGCGGCAAAAAAAGAAAGCCCCCTTCCCAAAAGGGAGGGAGGCTTTCGAAGGTCACGCGCAACACCAGGGAAGGAGAGACGACAGGCGAGGGAAACCGGAGCCTACTTCGCCAGGTCGACGGCTTCGGCCAGACGCTTCACCGCCTCCTGCGAGGTCATGGTGGAGTTGAAATGGGCGGTCACGACGTCGAGGAAGGCGCCGCGGACGGCACCGGGGACCGCCATCTCATGGGCCATCGAGGGCACGGCGCTGTTGGTGTCGATGGCGGTCTTCAGGTCGTCCATCGACTTCACGGCGCATTCGTCGAAGCTGTCGCGCGCCATGTCCTGGCGGGCGGGAATCGAGCCCTTCAGCACGTTGAAGGTCTCCTGGAACTTCTTGCCCAGGATCAGCTTGGCCAGCAGCTTCTGGCCGGCGGCGCGGTCGGCGTTGGCCGAGCTGAACATGACGAAGCTGTCGGAATTGACGATGTAGCCGAACTGGCCCGGCACATGGGCGCACACGAAGTCCTTGCCCGGCACCTTGCCGGCGGCGGTCAGCTCGCCCTTCTCCCAGTCGCCCATGATCTGCATGGCGGCCTGCCCGTTCATCAGCAGGCCGGCGGCGAGGTTCCATTCGCGGCCGGGGAAGCCGTCGTCGACATAGCCGCGCAGCTTGCGCATCTGGTCGAACACCTTGACCATCGTGTCGCTGGTCAGCGCCTTGGGGTCCAGCTCGACCAGCGCCTTGCGGTAGAAGTCGGGACCGCCGAGGCCGAGGGTGACGTCCTCGAACAGGGCGCCTTCCTGCCAGGGCTGGCCGCCATGGGCCAGCGGGATGATGCCGGCGGCCTTCAGCTTGTCGGCGGCGGCGTTGAACTCGTCCCAGGTCTTCGGGATGGCGACGCCGGCCTTCTGCATGACCTGCGGGTTCACCCACATCCAGTTGACGCGGTGGATGTTCACCGGAACCGCGTAGTAATGGCCCTTGTAGGTCACCACATCGCGGATCTGCGGCGGCAGGATGGCGTCCCAGTTCTCAGCCTTGGCGACCTCGTCCAGCGTCGCCAGCTTGCCCTGCGCCGCCCAGTCCTTGATGTTCGGACCCTTCAGCTGCACGGCGTTCGGCGGGTCGCCGGCCAGCACGCGGGAGCGCAGGACGGTGCTGGCCGCGTCGCCGCCGCCGCCCGCCACCGGCGCGTCGATCCACTTGCCGCCCGCCGCCTCGAAATCCTGGCGCAGCGCGCCAGCGGCCTTCGATTCGCCGCCGGAGGTCCAGTAATGCAGCACCTCGACCGTCGGCTCGGCCCTGGCGGGTGCGGTCAGCAGGGCGCCGCCCATCACGGTGGCGATCGCGGTCATGCTGAGGATCGATTTGCGCAGAGACGGCATCTTGGACATTTCCCCCTGTTCCCTTGCTTCGTTCGTCTTTCCGCCGGCCCCGGCTGCCCGCCGTCCGGCCGCTGGAGAACTCTATCCCGCGTGCAATCCGGCGCCCGGACTATTTGGTAACAACGCCTTTTCACGGTCCTGCCGCTGTTACGCAACCGTTACAAACGGATCCTGGCGGCGCACTGTACCCGGACCGGCGGGAGAGGCTACACTTGGGTCCAAGAAAGAAGCTTGGGTCCAAGAAAGAAGAAAGCCCGGGAGGGCAGGGGGAAGGGACGCCATGGAGCGCGCGCGCCATCTGCTGGTCGTGGACGACGATCCCGAGATCAGGGACATGCTGCATGATTTCCTGGTCAAGAGCGGCTTCCGCGTCTCCACCGCCGGGGACGGGCGCGAGATGGCGCGGGTTCTGGCGCAATGGCCGGTCGACCTCATCGTGCTGGACGTCATGCTGCCGGGGGAGGACGGGACCAGCCTGTGCCGCTCGCTGCGCGCCAGGTCGGAGACCCCGGTCATCATGCTGACCGCCATGGGCAGCGAGGTCGACCGCATCGTCGGGCTGGAGGTCGGCGCCGACGATTACCTGGTGAAGCCCTTCAGCGCGCGCGAACTGCTGGCCCGTATCCGCGCCATCCTGCGCCGCTGCGGCGGGCCGGAGCCGGTGCGCGAACGGCCGCGGGTGCTGGGCTTCGCCAACTGGTCGCTCGACCAGGGCCGGCGGGAGCTGCGCACGCCCGACCGGGTGGTGGTGCATCTCAGCCAGGGCGAATACGCCCTGCTCGGCACGCTGCTGGAGCGTGCTCCCCAGGTGGTGGAGCGGACCGAGCTGCTGGAGAAGCATCGCGGCGACACCTCCATCCCCTTCGACCGCAGCATCGACATCCAGATCAGCCGCCTGCGCCGCAAGCTGGAGGAGGGGCCGGGCGGCTCGGGGCTGATCAAGACGGTGCGCGGCATCGGCTACCAGTTCACCGCGACGGTGGTGGACCAGGGCGAGTCGGCCCCTTCCGGGAGCGGCCGTGGCGCTTGACCGTCTCGCCGGCCGTCTGGTGCCGGGCCGGCTGCGATACCGTATCCTGCTGGCGATGGTGGCGCTGCTGGCGCTGACCCATGGCGGCGCGCTGGTCGGCATGCGGCTGGTCGACGACCGAGCGCGGGAGCTGCTGACCGCCCACCGGCTGGGTCCGGCGATGGCCGCGGCGGTGGAGGCGGCGGACCGCGCCGTGCTGGACGGGATCGCCGCCGGGCCGGCGCTGGCGCTCGCCGGGCTGCCCGACCTGTCGGTGTCCTGGCAGGGGCCCGGTACCCCGACCGTTCCCTCCGGCTGGGTTCTGGACGGCGTGGCCGACGCGATACGCCCGGTGTTCGTCGCCGCCCCGCGCGCCCTGTCGTCGCTCCACTCCGCCCGTGCCCAGACCCTGGCGGAATCGCTGTCCCTGGTGGCGGAGGACACGGCGGCACAGCTTCGTGACGCCCGCGTCTATGTCCAGCTTGCCGGCGGCGGCTGGCTGGAGTTCGCCAGCCCGCGCTTCTGGCGGCCGCGGACCACGCCGTTCGAGATGGTGCTGGCCGGTCTGGCGGCTTTCGGTCTGGCGCTGGGGCTGCTGCTCTGGCTGCCCGGCCGGCTGGTCCGTCCGCTGGAATCGCTGGCGGAGCAGGCGACCCGCCCGCACGACCGCCTGCACCCCCGCCCCCTGTCGGAGGATGGGCCGGAGGAGGTCGCGTCGCTGGCCCGTGCCTTCAACCAGGCGCGCAACGCGCTGCGCGACCTGATGGAGGGGCGCACCCATCTGCTGGCGGCGATCAGCCACGATCTGCGCACCCCGGCGACGCGGCTGCGGCTGCGCGCCGAATATGTCGACGACGATGCGCTGCGCGCCAAGATGATGGCCGACATCGACGAGATGGCGGCGATGGTCACCGCGACGCTGGAGTTCCTCGGCGACGACGTGCTGTGCGAGGAGGTGGAGGTGGTGGCCTTCGCCAGCCTGCTGCAGAGCCTGTGCGACGACTATGCCGACACCGGCGCCCCGGTGACCTATCACGAGCCGCCGCCGCTGCAGTTCGCCGCCGTCCGCACCATCTTCGGCGGCGGGGTGGAGCGCAGCGACCGTTTCGACCAGCCGCGCCAGCTCCGCCTCGCCGGCCGCCCGTCCAGCCTGCGCCGCGCCTTCGCCAACCTGATCGACAACGCCATCAAGTACGGCGAGCGCGCCACCGTTTCCGTCGACGCCGACGCCGCCGAGATCGTGGTCGATGTCTGCGACGAGGGGCCGGGCATCCCGGAAACGGAGATCGCCAACGTCTTCAAGCCCTTCGTCCGGCTGGAGGGGTCTCGCAACCGCAAGACCGGCGGCAGTGGGCTCGGCCTGTCCATCGTGAAATCGATCGTCGAAGCCCACCAGGGCCGCATCGAGCTGAGCAACCGCGCCAGCGGCGGCTTGCGGGTCCGGGTGACGCTGCCGCGGATGCTGTGAGAGGGTAGCGGGTCGGCAGGCGTCCGCCGATCATCGGCAGGTCGGCGATATTTTTAACATAAAAATAATGTATATTATGATTTCAAAACACTATCTTTACAGTAGGAAAAAACAGTGATTATGCTCTGCCCATGAGTTGATTGCGGACCGCCGAGTGCGATCCGAACGAGGAGACACAAGGCATGCCGTTCCGTCCGTTGCTCGATCGCGCCAACCTTATGCTCTCCCGCATCTGACGCCGCCGCCCGGCAGCGGGGCCACGCCCCGATGGCGGCCCTTTCTCAATCTCTCCCCGATCCCGCCAATTCCGATCCATGCCTTCTGGAGACGACATCATGTCCGGGCCTGTCCTTTCGCGACGTTCGACGTTTTTCTACACTCTGGCTGGAGGCTTGGCGCTCGTCGCTCCCGTCGCCGCCGAAGCCGCTTCCGGCAAGGTCGTGGTCGGCTATCAGACCGACGCGCTGCCCTCTTCGGTCGCCATCGCCAATGGCGATTTCGCCAAGGCGACCGGCACCGAGATCGACTTCCGCAAGTTCAATTCGGGTGCCGAGATCTTCGCCGCCATCGCATCGGGCGACGTACAGGTCGGTTATGTCGGCTCCAGCCCCTTCGCCGCGGCGGTCAGCCGCGGGCTGGACGTCAAGGCCTTCCACCTCGCGACCATTTCCGGCACCGACGAGGCGCTGGTGGTGCGCAACGGCTCCGGCATCGGGAAGCCGGCCGACCTGAAGGGAAAGAAGCTGGCCGCGGCGCCGGTCTCCACCGATCATTACCAATTGCTCGCCGTCCTGAAGCAGGAGACGCTGACCGAGCGTGACGCCCAGGTCTTCGCCATCCCGCAGCCCGACATCGTCGCCGCCTGGAACCGTGGCGATTTGGATGGCGCCTTCGTCTGGGATCCCGCCCTGACCGAGCTGAAGAAGACCGGCAAGGTGCTGCTCACGTCCCGCGACGTGGCCGACCGCGGCGCCCCGACCTTCAGCGCCTGGGTGGCGACCGCGGCCTTCGCCAAGGACAACCCTGCCTTCCTGAAGAGCTTCGCCGGAACCGTCGAGCGCTACAGCGCCTCCTTCCGCAACGACAAGGCGGCCTGGGGGCCCGACTCCGAGAACGCGAAGACGCTGGCGAAGCTGCTGGGCGGCACGCCGTCGGACCAGGCGTCGGCCCTGACCAACCTGTCGCTGGTTCCGGCCGAGGTGCAGGCCTCCATCGCCTGGCTTGCCGGCGGCGAGGGGAGCGGAGCCGCCAAAATCCTGAAGGATACCGCCGAATTCCTGAAGGAGCAGAAGAAGATCACCACCGTGCTTCCCAGCTACGGCGGCTTCGTCACCGCGGATTACGTCAAGGCCGTCCGCTGATCCGCCGGCCTTCCGCTCCACAGTTGACGGGAGAGCGCCCATGCTCCAGGTCCGCAACGCCAGCGTCTTCTTCTCCGCCCGCGACGGCCGGGTGGTCCATGCGCTGGACCGCGCGTCGCTCGACATCGACGCCAACAGCATCGTCGTGGCGCTGGGGGCATCGGGCTGCGGGAAATCGACGCTGCTGAACGCCATCGCCGGCTTCCTGCCGCTGTCGGAGGGATCCATCACCCTGGACGGTCGGCCCGTCGGCAGCCCCGGCGCCGACCGCGGCGTCGTGTTCCAGAAGGACACGCTGCTGCCCTGGAGCAGCGTCGCCGACAATGTGGCGCTCGGGCTGCGCTACGCCGGAGTTTCCGCAAGGGAGCGGCGCGAGCGGGCAGACGAGCTGCTGGGGCTGGTCGGGCTGGAAGGCTTCGCCGATGCCGCCCCGCACGAGCTGTCGGGCGGCATGCGCCAGCGTGTCGGCATCGCCCGCGCCCTGGCGACCGACCCGAAGATCCTGCTGATGGACGAGCCGTTCGGCGCGCTCGACAGCCTGACCCGCGAGCAGATGCAGGAGTTGCTGATCGACGTCTGGGCGCGCACCGGCAAGCGCATCTTCTTCATCACCCATTCCATCGAGGAGGCGCTGTTCCTCGGGACCAACGTGGTGGTGATGTCGCCGCGCCCCGGCCGGATCGTCGCCCGTTTCGACCTGGACTTCGTCCGCCGCTTCGCCGCCGAGCGCGACGTGCGCGCCATCCTGTCGGCCCCGGAATTCGCCGAACTCTACGACGAGATCCGCAATCTGGTGCATCGCCCGCAACAGGAGGCGGATTCCCGCCGGAGGGTTCTGCAATGACCGACCTCGCCCGCCCCGGCGACCGCGCCGCCGATCCGGCGGCGGACCGGCCCAGGATCGTCCGGCTCCACCCCTTCGGCCTCGACGGTGCCCGCACCGGTCCGATCAGCCTCGCCACCGCGGCGGTCCTGCTGGCGGCCTGGTTCCTGGTGTCGCACTACCGGCTGGTGCCGCCGCTGTTCCTGCCCAGCCCGCAGGAGGTGGCGACCCAGGTCCTCGCGGTCGTCGAGGACGGCTATGCCGGCGCCACCCTGTGGGAGCATGTGTCGGCCAGCCTGTTCCGCATCTTCGCCGCGGCCGTCTTCGCCGCCTCGCTCGGGATCCCGCTGGGTCTGGCGATGGGATTGAATCGCTGGGCCAAGGGCGTCTTCGACACCCCCATCGAGTTCTACTGGCCGCTGCCGCCGCTGGCCTATCTGCCGCTGATGATCATCTGGCTCGGCATCGGCGAGGTGTCGAAGATCGTCCTGCTGACGCTGGCGATGTTCGCGCCGGTGTGCCTGTCGGCCCAGGCCGGCTTGCGGTCCCTGCCCATCGAACGGGTCAATGCCGCGCTGGCGCTGGGCGCCGGGCGCTGGCAACTGTTCCGCACCATCGTCCTGCCCAGCGCCCTGCCGGAGATCCTGACCGGCCTGCGCATCGGCATCGGCGTCGGCTGGAGCACGCTGGTCGCGGCCGAACTGATCGCCGCCACCCGCGGCATCGGCTTCATGATCATGTCCGCCTCGCATTTCCTCGCCACCGACGTGGTCTTCGTCGGCATCGGCATCATCGCCGTCTTCGCCTTCGCCTTTTCCTACGGAATGCGCCTGCTCGAAGCGTGGCTGGTGCCGTGGAAAGGCAAGTCCTGAACTCCGTGAACCGGCGTTCGCGCATCGTGCCGCGTCCGTCCGCCTTTCCCGGCGCCTGAGCAAAACGACACACGAGAGCATTGGGGAATCGCCATGCCAGACATCGCCGTACCAGATATCGCCCTGCCCACCCTGACCGTCACCCCCGTCAGCCCCGCCATCGGCGCGCGGGTCGAGGGGCTCGACCTCGCCCGTCCCTTGAGCGATGCCGAGGCGGCGGCGCTCGAGCGGGCGCTGGTCACCCATCAGGTGCTGTTCTTCGAAGACCAGCCTCTGACCCCGCAGGCGCAGCGCGACTTCGCCGCCCGCTTCGGTACGCTGCACATCCACCCGATCTACCCGAAGGTTCCGGAGCAGCCGGAGATTATGGTGCTGGACACCGGGCCGCACAACCCGAGCGACAACGATGTCTGGCACACCGACGTCACCTGCATCGAAACGCCGCCGGCGATCGTCGCCCTGTCCGGCAAGCTGATCCCGCCCATCGGCGGCGACACGGTATGGGCCAGCAACATCGCCGCCTACAACGGCCTGTCCGAACCGATCCGCCGCCTGCTGGAGCCGCTGAAGGCCCTGCACGACTTCACCCGCTCCTTCCCGGAATGGCGCCACAACGGCGACCCCGAAACCCATGCCCGCTGGAAGGCGGCGCGCGAGAAGCACCCGCCCGTGGTTCATCCCGTCATCCGCACCCATCCGGTCAGCGGGGCCAGGGCCCTGTTCGTGAACGAGAACTTCACCGCCCGCATCGTCGGACTCAGCGACCGTGAGAGCGCCGCGATCCTGGAGTTCCTGTACGACCACATCAGCCGGCCGGAATTCACGGTGCGCTGGCGCTGGAAGCCGGACGATCTGGTGCTGTGGGACAACCGCTCGACCCAGCATTACGCGGTGAACGACTATCTGCCGCACCGGCGCGTCATGCACCGCGCCACCGTGCTGGGCGACCGGCCCTATTGAGGACGAGCGGATCGGAAAGAGGCGGCGGCACATCCGGCCATGCTCACGGCAGGGCACTTGCCTCCATGGGGGACGCGGCGGCGATGGACACGGTCGCCGACATGCCGACGCGGACGTTGCGCCTCTGCTGCTCCGTCAGGGGCGGAAGATCGACGCGGATGGCGAAGCTGGCGGTCGGAGAGCCGGTCTCCGAGGCCGTCGCCTGCGGCGCCACCCAGCCGACGCGTCCCGGCAGGACCCCTTCGCCAAGAGCGTCCGCGGAAACCTCGACGGACTGCCCGACATGGACGCGGCCGATGTCCATTTCATCCAGCCGCGCCGTCACCGACAGCCGCTCCAGGTCGGCCAGGACGAACAGGATCTGGTTGGCGGCCAAGGCGCCTCCGGCCTCGATGGCGGTGGCTGCCGACAGCCCGGACGACGCGGCGGCGGGCGGCTTCAGCACCAGCCCGGACACCGGCGCCGTCACGGTCGCGCGGTCGAACAGAGCCTTCAACTCTCCGGCCTTGGCCCTGGCGTTGGCGAATTCCAGTTCCGCCACCAGCCTGGCGTCCCGGTCGCCCTTCTTCGCGACGACCGCCAGATCCTCCCGTGCCGCCGCCAGATTGGCCGCCTGGGCGGTCGCCTGACGGCGCAGATCCTCATATTCCTGCCGGGGAATGATCCCCTGGTCGATCAGCGGCTTGGCGTCCCGCAGGCGCTGCTGCGCCTGGTCCGCCTCGCGCCCGGCCGCCGCCGCCTGCCGCCGTGCCCGGGAGACGTCGGCGCCGTTGGCCCAATCCTTCAACTCCTCCAGCCGCTGTCCGGCTTTCAGCAAGGCCCCGTCCGCGTCGCGCATCCGCATTTCGAGTTCGAGCGTGTCGAGAACCAGCAGACGGTCCTCCCGCTCGACGCGCGCGCCGTATTCGAAGCGCTTCTCCTTCACCGTGCCAGCGAACGGGGCGATGACGTTGACGGTGCGCGACGGTTCGATGACCCCGACCACCGACAGGCGCGGCATCGGCGGGGCGGTCCGAATGGGGACGGCCGGCAGAGGCGGCGCGGTGGCCGTCGCAATGGAGCCGGGAAGCGTCGTCATCGCCCAGCCCGCCACGGCGCCTCCCAGGGCGGCTCCCAAGGCGGCGGCCGCCAGAGCAGCGGCCACCCGTCCAACCGGGGGCGCCGCGAGGGCGGGGCGGGGCAGGCATGGGGTCAACAGGATCAGCACCGTCGGGCCGTCCGGCCCGCGCCCTGCCGAACCGGAGGGAAGCAGGGTCGCGGCGACGAGGCCGGCACTGTGCTTCATCCGCAGCGGTGCGGCCGTCACGGACTCGCCGGATCGACTGGCCAGCCTGCCGAGCGCCGTGCAGAAGGCCGGATCGCCGATCCATTGCCCGAACGCCGGCAGATCGCAGCCGGGCGGCGGATCCCCGGTGACGCCCAACAAGGCGGCTGCCGCCGGATTCAGCCCCGCGACCGTGCCCGCCGGGTCGAGGGCGATCACCGCCGTCGGCGTGTCGAGCGTATCCGCCAGAAGGGTCATGCGCCGCCGTCGGCCGTCGGCCGGCGGATCGAATATGTGTTCATCCCGCGCTCCGCATCTGGAAAAGCCGGATCAGGCGGTGATATCGACCTTGTGGCCGCCCGTGCCCGAGGAACTTGAGGCGTTCGCCGCCTTCAACTGTTCGGACAGTTGCACCGCCTGCTTGTACTGAGGCGTGTCCTCCAGTTGTTGGGAAGAATCGCCCGTTTGCTTCAGCCGGTCGAGGCCGCCCTTGATCAGCTTGACGATCGGATTTTCGCTGTCGAGGTTCTCCGGTTCCTGCCCCTCCCGCGTCGAGAAAACCTCATAACCGAATTGAGCGCTCGCCCGTCGCTTTGCCCAGTCGAAGCTGGTCTTCTCCTCGTCGCTGACCCCGTCAAGGAACTGTATTTCCGCTTTGGACATTGCCGAGGTCTGGTTGGCCGCGGCAACCGGGTTGTCCAGCCCCATTGCCGTATCCACCTGTTTGCTCATGGTTGTCTTGGCAAGGCCCTGCTCTAGCTCATTGAACTGACCGCCTTGATTGCTGGCGATGGCATAGAGTGAGCGCCGATCGAGACCCGCGACAGCAGTCTTCCATTCAGCATCCGTGGTACGGTTGTCGGCTGTTCTGCCCATCTTTTCGAACGCCGCGTCCAAGCTGGCCCGTGCGTCCTTGGCGACGGTGGCGAAATCCTTTTTGCCCGTCGAGGGATCCTTAGCAGCAGAGGCAGTCGTGGTCGCCGCCGTGGCGGTCATGGACAGGCTCACCACGGTGGCGGCCGCGATGGCGGTGCCCCGGTTCGTTGCCGTGACGGTTGGCTGGGCATCGGTCTTGGTATTCTGCGCGCTGCCCCGTCCAGCAACGGCGGCACTGGTTGCAATGGGAGATTGGGCGGTGCTGATCGGGGTCATTTGCGGCTCCTATGCTGGCGAACCGGGACGATAACGTGTGGATCCGACGATTTGCCTGACGGTTGGCGATTACCATCGGCCGCCAACCGCCCGACTAATTTAGTACCTACCCAATCAACAACTTCTTAAATTGGGTAGGGCACTCGAACTATGGCGCGATGGTCAGGCTGACCGTCCAATCGCCATTGGCGTTGACCGAAGTGATGGTGCTGGTGCAGGTCACGCCGGTCGAGCTCTTGGTTGTGCTGACGGTGGGGTAGTTCCACGGGCCGGTCAGCGAACTGCGGGTTCGCGACAGCACCCAGTTGCAGTAACGGGAATTGTCGGTGCGGGTGTAGCGGATCGAACAACCGTTCGAGGTCGGGAAGGGGCTGAGAATGCTGGACGTCTGAGTGCCGCCGCTGGCTCCCAGCGTGCTGAACGTGTTCGTCCCCTGACAGCCCGAAGGCGAAGAAAAGGTCGCAGGTGACGGAGTCGTATTTTTTGCCGTTGCCGTAAGGGCACTCTGGGCCGACGCGGTGCCGGACAGGGTGGCGAGGATGGATGCGCCCAGGAGCGCCAGAATTTTGCCGTTCATGTTTTCCCCCAAGGTTGAGTGTCGCGGCGTCGGTCGATGCCGCGATCCGGACGATGTTCGGCGGGGTGATGGAGACATCCGGAAACCACGCCCCCCTCCAGGGATGGCAGGTTTCCGGCGCCCGCC
Organism: Azospirillum sp. 412522; assembly: GCF_019805165.1. GTDB lineage: Bacteria > Pseudomonadota > Alphaproteobacteria > Azospirillales > Azospirillaceae > Azospirillum. The sequence continues at coordinate 63,725 of NZ_RWIJ01000019.1, read as the reverse complement.
ACGGGCCGCCTTCCCGTGGTCATGCCTGGCCCGCCGACCGTTTCGGTCAACGGGCAATGAAAAGAGATAAAATTAGTTACCAATCTTATTTTATGGAGAATAATTAGTTTTCTAACTTCTTATGCGAGTATAATAACCGCTTTAATAATCTTATAGGTGGTATTATCGAGAAATGAAATCGGAATCCGCCGCCGACCTGATGTCGCCGATCTCGCGGTGCCGGATGCCTTGCAACCCTCTGCGCGGGTTGCGGGCCGTCCGCGTCATTCGGCGCGCAGGGCGACGATCGGGTCGAGGCGCGACGCGCGGATCGCCGGATAGAGGCCGAAGAACAGGCCGACGGCAAAGGACATGCCGATCCCCAGCGGCGGCCCGGCGGCGGACAGGATGAAATCCCAACCAGCGGACCGGGCATAGGCCGCCGCCGCCGCCAGCCCCAGAAGGGCGCCCAGACCGCCGCCGACGACCGACAGGGCCGTCGCCTCGGTCAGGAACATGGCGCGGATGTCGCGCGGCCGCGCGCCCAGCGCCAGCCGCAGCCCGATCTCCCGACGCCGCTCCACCACGCTCGTCAGCATGACGTTCATCACCCCGACGCCGCCGACGACCAGGGAGATCCCGCCGACGGCGGCCAGCAGCAGGGCGTAGACCTCCATCTGTTCGCCCATGGCGGCGATCATCTGACGGGCGGTCTGGACCGCCACCGGGCGCGGCCGGGGCGGGGCGGCGAAAAAGGCGGCGACGGCGGCTCCGGCGGCCCGGTCGTCCACCTCCGCCGGCTTGCGCAGCACGATGCTGGCGATCTCGCCGCCGGCGACCACCCGCCGCATGCCTTCCAGCGGGACGAAGACGGCGTTATCGGTATCGATGGGCAGCAGGGGATTGGCGACCGTCGGCCCGAGAATGCCGCTGACCGTGTAGTTGTAGCCGCCCAACCGGATCCACTGGCCCACCGCCGGGGGGGCGCCGTCGATCGCCAGCTGCCGGGCGGCGCCGGAGCCCAGCACGACCCAGGTTTGCCGGGCCTCGCCCGGCGACCAGATCCGGCCGTCGGCGGCGGTCAGCCGGGTCAGCCGGAAAAAGTCGGCGGTCACTCCGGCGATGCCGAGGGAGACTCGGCCCCGACCCTGGCCCCGACCCTGGCCCCTGCCGATCTCCAGCCCCCCCACCGCCAGGGGAGCGGCGGCGGCGATCTCGGGCAGGGCGGCCAGCGCCGCCACGTCGTCAAGGGTGAAGGCTGGGGGCTGGCCGAGGGCCGAGAATTCCCGGCGCACCGTCAGCAGGTCGGTCCCCATGGCCTGGAACTGGCTCAGCGCGTGGTGCCTGGCGTTGTCGCCGATGTTGATCAGGGCGATCACTGCCGCCGTGCCGATGACGATGCCCAGCAACGCCAGCAGCGACCGCTGGCGCACCGCGCACAGGTTGCGGAAGGCGTCGGCGGCCAGATCGCGCAGAAGGCCGCCGCCCGGCCCATCGGCGATCCCATTGGCGGCCCCATCGGCAGGTGGACGGGCGGGGGGCGTCACGGCGCTTGCCGCCCGTCGGCTGTCAGCCGGCCGTCCTCGATGGTCAGGCGGCGCGGGCAGCGGGCGGCGATGCCGGGGTCGTGCGTGACCAGGATGACGGCGACGCCGGTTTCGGCGTTCAGCTCGAAGAACAGGTCGAGGATGTGCCGGGCCGCGGCGCTGTCGAGGTTGCCGGTCGGCTCGTCGGCCAGCAGCAGGGCCGGCCGGCCGACCAGGGCGCGGGCGATGGCCACCCGCTGGCGCTGGCCGCCCGACAGCTCGTCCGGGCGGTGGCCGATGCGGTCGGCCAGGCCCACCCGGTGCAGCATCGCCTCCGCCCGGCCCCGGCAGGCGCGCGGCGACAGCCCGCGATAGAGGAACGGCAGCGCGACGTTGTCCAGCGCCGTCAGCCGCGACAGAAGATGGAAGGATTGAAAGACGAAGCCGATACGCCGGCCGCGCAGGCTGGCCTGCCGGTCGGCGGTGGCGCGCGCCACGTTCTCCCCTTCGAACAGCAGGCGCCCGGAATCCGGCCGGTCGAGTAGGCCGATCAGGGTGAGCAGGGTGGATTTGCCCGATCCCGAGGCCCCGGTGATGGCGCAGACCTCCCCCGGCCCGATGGCGAAGGAGACGTCGCGCAGCACCGGCACCCGGCCGGAGCCGTGGCCGAGGGCCTTGTGGATTCCGGACAGTTCGAGAAGCGTCATGGGCGGCCCATTGCCCGTCATGGCGGCAGGCCGCTCCCGTCGCCGTCCAGCCTCATCAACACCGGCGCGTCGTCCAGCGGCATGGCGTAGGCAGGCAGGGGCGGCGAGGCTTGCGACGGAAACGCCATGGTCGGGGCGGCCATTGGCTCGGGCAGGGCATAGGGTCCGGCGCAGCCGCCCGCGAAGGCCGGGAGGAACGCCGCGACGACGGCCAAGAGAAGGCGCACCGGGGGTATCGCCGGGATCATGGCGGGGCGTCGTTCAATTGGACGCTCCAGGTGTCGAGGGTGGTGCCCAGCAGCTGGTCGAGGGTGATCAGCGCGTCGAGATAGGCGACCAGCGCGGTCAACTCGCCATTTTCCGCTCCTCTCAGCTGGTCCTGGTATGAGACGACCTGGAAGTTGTTCGACCGGCCGGCCCGCAGCTTGACCATCTCGCTTGCCAGCGTCCGCTCCGACAGCTCGCGCACCTGCCGGCTCAACCTGTATTGGCGCCACGCGGTATCGACGGTCCGTACGCCGTTCCGCACCTGCCGATCGACCTCGGTGCGCAACTGTTCGAGCTGCACCTCGCTCTGCCGCAATCCGACCGTGGCCCGGACCTCCTGCTGCCTGATCGCCGGATCGTTGATGGGAATGGTCAGTTGCAATCCGGCCCGCAGATCGGTCTTGGTGGTCGGCAGGCTTTCGGTGGCGCGCCAGCCGGTGCGGCCACCGCCGGGCGTGGTGACGCCGATCCCCAGCGACAGGTCCCACGCCTGCTGGTTGGTGGCGACGGCCAGTCCGAGACGGGCGCTTTCGATGGCGATGAGCTGGGACAAATAGTCGGGGCGGTTGTCGAAGGCGAGCGCCGTCACCGTTTTCAGATCGACCCGCACCGGGCTGGCGGTCAGCGTGTCGGCCGGGACGATCCGCGTCTCCGGGTCGATCGCCAGCAGGCTGAGCAGGGCGAGCCGCGCCGCGTCGAAGGCGTTTTCCGCCTGGAGCACCGCCAGTTCCTGGGTCGCCGTCGTCGCCTGCGCCTGCACCAGCTCGATCTCCGCCATGCGTCCGGCCGCGATCAACGCCCGGTTGGCGCCATCGAGGTCCCGCGCGCGCTGCAAGGCGCCCTTGGCCAGGACGATCTGCTGCCGTGCCTGAATGAACTGATGATAGGCACGGGCGATGCCGGTGATCGCATCGGCGACCGTCGTCTTCAGGCGAAGCCGGTTGTACCGCTCCTGCAGCCGCGCTTCGCGGAGGGGGGCCATGTTGACCTCGTAGCCCGCCCCCTTCAGCAAAGGTTGAATCACCGACAGGGTCAGCGACGAATCCCCGATCAACAGACCGTTGTCGCGCTGGCGCCTGCCTGCCTGCCGGACGTTCCAGCCGAACTCGATCGCCGTGCCCAGCGGGGTGAGCAGATGCACGCTCGGAGACAGCTGGCCGACCCCGTTCCGGCTCGTGCCGGTGCGGTCGGTATCGATGGTGGCGACGAGGCCGCCCTTGGGCGAGAAGGCGGATTCGGCGACGGACAGGTTGTAGGTGTCGAGGACCCGTTGCAGATAGGCGCTGCGGATGACGGGGGTACGGCGCAGCCCCAGATAGACCGCTTCGGGCAGGGTCAGCCGTATTTCAGGTCCCGGCGGTGACACGGCTGTCGTCGGTCCCGCTTGGATATAGCGTGGCGTCGGCGTCATCTGCGCCGAAACCATTCCCGACCATGACGCCGCGCCGAAGGCTATGAGACCAGCGATGTGGTTCGCGGCTCGACCCAAAGTGCCGGAACTCCTCTTCATTGCATCTTAATGGCGGCGCCCATATCTAACGTTAGGAGAGGATGCCCGGCCGGTCAACATCCTGTGGTTATTTATCGCATGGCGTGCATTCTTCATGCGTGTGAATCCCGGGCCATGGGGCGGTGGTCCTCCCGCTCTTCAGGGCACGGGTCGGGGCGGCAATTTTCGAGCCGACTGCTTCGAGACCTAAACATCATGCGTTGACACGCCCGTTTGTGGAGCGCAGATTGTCAACAATCGATTATTGACGGCGAGGACGTATGGCCGACGGAGCGAAGAACAGGGCTGCGGGATCGGTCCTGGCGCGCGTACCGAAATCGACCTTCCGCGTCCACATTGCGGACGGACTGCGCGCCGCGATCCTGAACGGTGACATCCAGCCGGGCGCCCAGGTCATCGAGACCGCGCTCGCCGAACAGTTCGGGGTCAGCCGCGGCCCGTTGCGCGAGGCCATGCGGCAGCTGATCGACGAGGGGCTGCTGGTCGCCGTGCCCTATACCGGCACCCATGTCGTCGACCTGTCCGTCGACGACGTGCGGGAGATCTACTCGATGCGCGTCACCCTGGAGGTCTTCGCCTTCGAGCATATCTGGGAGCGGCGCGACGAGGCATTCCGCCGCGGGCTGGTCGCCCGTCACGACGCGCTCACCGCCTGCATCGACGCCCAGGACGATGCGGCCAGCATCGTCGCCGAGCTGCAACTGCACGGCTTCGTCTATGAGGCGACCGGGCACAAGCTGCTGATCCGGACCTGGGACAGCATCCGCGGGCGCCTGCAGCTCTATTGGGCGGCGCACCACCGCGCGCACGGCATCCGCGGCCCGCGCCGCGACGGCCACGACCGCTATGTGGAGATGGCGCTCTCCGACGATTTCGACGCGCTGAAGGCGGAGATCACCGACCACATGGCCCGTGGCGGCCGCCAGACCGAGGAGTTCCTGCGCGGCCGGGAAGGCCCCGGCGCGGGGTGAGAGTCCACGGTCCGGACCTGCGACCGGTCCGGACCTGCGAATGCGAAAGACAACACAAAGCTGCAAAGACAGAGGAGGCTTAGGATGACCATCAACCGGGAGAAGCTGGACCGCAGGACCCTGCTCGGCCTTGCCGCCGGCGCCGCTTTCGGCCTGTCGGCACTGCCGGCGCTGGCCGCCTCGCCGTCCACCCTGGACAAGGTCAAGGAGAGCAAGCGCCTGCGCATCGGCGTGACTTCGGCCGAGCCGTGGTTCTTCAAGGATCCGATGACCGAGACCTGGACCGGCGTCGGCGTGGCGATGGGGCAGCGGCTGGCCGCCAGCCTCGGCGCCACCCTGGTCCCGGTGGAGACGACCTGGGCCAACGCGGTGGGCGCGCTCCAGGCCGACCAGATCGACCTGATGTTCGTCCTCGACCCGACCGAGGAGCGCCGCAAGGCCATCGACTTCCCCGAATCCCCGCTGTTCTACTACGCCATGGGCGCGCTGGTCGCCGCCGACTCCCCCATCAAGGCCTGGGCGGACATCGACAAGCCGGGGCTGCGCATCGGCGTGACGCTCGGCACCTCGCTCGACAAGAACGTCACAGCGATGGTGAAGCAGGCGGCCATCAACCGCTTCTCCAACAACGACGAGACCATCGCCGCCTTCGCGGCCAAGCGCATCGACGTCGCCGTCCAGTTCCACCCGGCGCTGGTCGTCCAGCAGACCCGTCTGCGCCTGGGCAAGGTCATCCTGCCGGAACCGGTGGAGCCGGTGGCGACCAGCGTCGGCCTGCGCAAGGAGGAGAACCCGGCCTTCCGCGACTGGCTCGACGGGCAGCTCAAGACCCTCTACGCCGAGGGCGTCCCCGACCAGGTGTTCGCCGCCTACCTGAAGTCGAAGAACGTCGACGCGTCGAAGATCCCGGGCCTCATTAAGGAAGCCTGGCACTGAACGCCCGCTGGACCGCAAGGTCGTGGGCGATCCCTTTCCAACGTCATCCCCGCGAAGGCGGGGATCCAGAAAACTCCGCAGCCAAGCGGCTGAGACGGCTGGATTCCCGCTTTCGCGGGAATGACGGCCGGGGGTCGCTTCCTCCGTCGCCGCAAGAAGACATCGACGGGGCCATCGACAAGGACGCCGCATGAGCTACCAATGGGACTTTTCGCCGATCCTGACGCGCTGGCCGATGCTGCTCGACGGCTTGGTCAACACGGTCAAGATCGCCGCGATCGCCATCCTCCTCGGCGTCCTGGTCGGGCTGGTCCTGGCGCTGCTGCGGCTGTCGCCGCGCCGGTACCTGCGCCTGCCGGCGGCGGTCTTCGTCGAGTTCTACCGGAACACGCCGCCGATCGTGCATTTCTTCTGGTTCTTCTACGCCCTGCCGGTGGTGCTCAACATCAGCCTCGATCCGCTCGTCGCCGCCGTCCTCGCCCTGTCCACCCAGTCGGGCGCCTTCTATGCCGAGGTGTTCCGCGGCGGCATCCAGTCGATCGAGCGCGGGCAGTGGGAGGGCGCGCGGGCGCTGGGCATGAGCCACGTCCAGCTGATGCGGCGCATCGTGCTGCCCCAGGCGGCGACGCGCATGGTCGCCCCCTTCGTCGAGCGCTCCTTCGAGCTGATCAAGACCACGGCGCTCGCCTCCACGCTGGCCTATGGCGAGCTTCTCTATCAGGCGATGATGGTGAACAGCGAAACCTTCCGGCCGCTGGAGGTCTACACCAGCGTGGCCCTGCTCTATCTCGTGCTGCTGGTCTCCTGCAGCACGCTGGCCCGGCTCGCCGAGGCGCGGCTGATCGCCTACCGCTGAGGAGACGGAGACATGGACTACAGCTTCGACGTCGCGCTGGTGGTCGAGACCTTCCCGATCCTGATGCGCGGCTTCCTCGTCACCCTGGAGCTGTGGCTGCCCAGCCTCGGCATCGGGCTGGCCGCCGGCTTCCTGCTGGCGCTCGCCCGACTGTCGCGCAGCCGCCTGCTGCGCGGCGGCAGCCTCGTCTATATCGAGCTGTTCCGCGACACGCCGGTGCTGATCCAGCTGATCTGGTTCTACTACGCCTTTCCGATCCTCATCGGGGTGCAGCTCTCGCCCTTCGCCGCTGCCCTGCTCGGGCTGGCGCTGAACACCTCGGCCTATGGGGCGGAGATCTTCCGCGGCGGTATCCAGTCGATCGCCCGCGGCCAGTGGGAGGGGGCGAAGGCGCTGGGCATGCGGCACGCCGACGTGCTGCGCCGGATCATCCTGCCGCAGGTCTTCAAGCTGATGCTGCCGGCCTTCACCAACCGTGCGGTGGAGGTGGCGAAGATGTCGTCGCTCGCCTCGGTCCTGTCGGTGCACGAGCTGATGTACCAGGGCCGGCTGCTGAGCTCGACCTATTACCGGCCCTTCGAAATCCTCACCACGGTGGCGGTCGTCTATTTCGTCCTGATCTATCCGGCCACCTTCCTGTCGATGACCCTCGAACGCCGCATGGCCGGCAAGGGATGAGGGCCATGCAACCGGAGACAGCTTCCATGCCAGATCCCATAATGCCGGTGTCGATCCCGTCGGCCGCGTCCCCGCCGGCGACGATCCTTCAGGTCTCCGGCCTCCACAAATGGTTCGGGGCGCTGCATGTGCTGCGGGGGATCGACTTCTCCGTGGCGGCTGGCGAGCGCGTCGCCATCATCGGCGGCAGCGGGTCGGGGAAGAGCACCTTCCTGCGCTGCCTCAACTTCATGGAGATGCCGACCTCCGGCCGGATCGCGCTCGACGGCACGCCGCTCGGCCGCGTGTCCGCCGGCAAGCCCGACGCGGTGCGCTATCCCGAGAGCGAGCTGTGCCAGGTCCGCGAGCGCGTCGGCATGGTGTTCCAGCAGTTCAACCTGTTCCCGCACATGACCGTGCTGGAGAACGCCATGGAAGGGCTGGTCACGGTCAAGCGGATGAAGAAGGCGGAGGCGCGCGAGCGGGCCTTGCGCGAGCTGGACAAGGTCGGGCTGGGCGACAAGGCCGATGTCTATCCGGGGCGGCTGTCCGGCGGCCAGCAGCAGCGGGTGGCGATCGCCCGCGCCCTTGCCATGGAACCGGAAATCCTGCTGTTCGACGAGCCGACCTCGTCGCTCGACCCCGAGCTGGTCGGCGAGGTGCTGCGGGTCATCCGCCAGCTGGCGGAGGAGGGGCGGACCATGCTGCTGGTCACCCACGAGCTGGGCTTCGCCTACCATTTCGCCACCAAGGTGATCTTCCTCGCCGACGGCGTCTTCCACGAGGTCGGGACGCCGGACGAGGTGCTGAAGCATCCCAGGCAGGAGCGCACGCGCGCCTTCCTGGACCGCTTCACCGAGTTTTCCTTCTGATCGTCCGTTCGGGCCGATCTTCCTTTAGGGCATCCGGGAATACGCGGCGCATCGCCGGCCGACAGGGCCGGCCGTCGCCAGGAAAGGTTGAATGTGATGGTAACGATCAACGCGGCGAGCAAGACGAGTTCGCAGGGCTATGTCGACGACACCCGCAACGACGGGGTCCTGATCTATGTGAACGGTGAGTTCTTCAAGCGCGACGAGGCGAAGGTCTCGGTCTTCGACGCCGGCTTCGTGCTGGGCGACGGGGTGTGGGAAGGGCTCCGGCTGGTCAAGGGCCGCATCCTCGCGCTCGACGACCATATGGACCGGCTGTATGAGGGCGCCAACGCCATCCAGCTCGACATCGGCATGACTCGGCAGGAGCTGGTCGCGGCGATCCAGGCGACGCTGGACCGCAACGGCATGACCGACGGCGCCCATATCCGCCTGATGGTCACCCGCGGCCGCAAGAAGACGCCGAACCAGGATCCGCGCTTCGCGCTCGGGCAGGCGACCATCGTCATCATCGCCGAATACAAGACGCCGAAGCCGGAATCGAAGGCCAACGGGCTGACGCTGCTGACCTCGACCATCCGCTGCAGCGGCCCCGACGTCTTCGACCTGCGCCTCAATTCGCACAGCCGCCTCAACTTCATCCAGGCGCTGATCCAGGCGATCAACGCCGGGGCCGACGAGGCGCTGATGCTCGATCCCCACGGCTTCGTGGCGAGCTGCAACTCCACCAACTTCTTCATCGTCCGCAAGGGGGAGCTCTGGACCTCCACCGGCCGCTACAACTTCAAGGGCATCACCCGCGGCAAGGCGATCGACCTCTACCGCAAGGATGGCGGCATGGTGCGCGAGCACGACTTCACCCTGGCGGAAGTCTATGGTGCCGACGAAGCCTTCGTCACCGGCACGCTGGGCGGCATCACGCCGGTGGTGGGGATCGACGGCCGCCGGATCGGCGACGGCAAGCCCGGCCCGGTCACCGCGCACGTCGCGGATCTGTATGCCCGGGCGATGCTCGGCTGACGGCGGGATTTTCCCGAACCCGCAAAACCCCCGTCGCGGGAAGCGGCACGGAGACGCATGTTCCAATCGCTGAGAGCCAGGCTGTCCGGCCCGGAGCAAGGCCCGGGCATCAGGGCCCCGGCCTGGCTGCGCTCCTTCGTGCGGGGCGACGAGATCTGGCTGGTGGTGCTGGCGGCCGGGATCGGCATCGTCGCCGGCGGCCTCGTCGCCGCCATCGTCGCGGCGGTGCGGTCCTTCCATCACGTCCTGTTCGCGGTTGAGGGGTACGACGTCAGCGGGGCCGCCGCCGTCGATCCCTGGCGGGCGGGGCTGGTTCCGGTCGCCGGGGGCGTCCTGATGGCGGCGCTCGGCTGGCTGCTCGGCCGGCTTCCCCGCGTTCCCATCATCGATCCCGTGGAGGCCAATGCGCTGCATGGCGGCCGCATTCCAATCCATGGAAGCCTTCTGCTGGTCCTGCAGACCATGCTGTCCAACGGCTTCGGCGCCTCGGTCGGCATGGAGGCCGGATATGCCCAGGCCGGGGCGATGGTGGCTTCCAAGCTCGGACGCATCTTCCATGTCCGGCGCGCCGACCTGCGCACGCTGGTCGGCTGCGGCACCGCGGCGGCGATCGCGGCGGCCTTCGACGCGCCGCTGACCGGCGCCTTCTACGCCTTCGAACTGGTCGTCGCCAGCTATTCGATCTCCACCCTGGCTCCGGTCGGCGTCGCCGCGATGACCGGGGTCGGCGTCATGCGGCTGATCCTGCCCCAGCCGTCGCTCCAGGTCGGCTTCGCCGGCAGCCTGGGGGCGGCCGACTATGCGCTGGTTTGCCTGATGGGCGTGCTGTGCGCCCTGCTGGGCATCGCCATGATGCGGACGGTCGGGTTGGTGGAGGCGCTCTTCAACCGGAGCCGCATCCCGGTGTGGTCGCGCCCGGCCGTCGGCGGCTGCTGCATCGGGTTGCTCGCCCTCGCCACGCCGGCGGTGCTGTCCTCCGGCCATGGGGCGCTGCATGTCGGCTTCGACGCTTATTACACCGCTCCGGTCCTGCTGGCGCTGATCGGGCTGAAGGCGCTGGCGTCGGCGATCTCCATCGGGTCCGGCTTCCGCGGCGGGCTGTTCTTCGCCTCGCTGTTCCTGGGGGCGATGCTCGGCAAGCTGGTCGCCATCGGCTGGATGCTGGCGGTCGGGCTGGCGATTCCCGCGGTGGTGATCGGCATCGTCGGCATGTGCGCCATGGCGACCGCCGTGCTCGGCGCGCCGCTGACCATGGCCTTCCTGGCGCTGGAGGTCACCGGCAGCCTGCCGTTGACCATCGCGGTGCTGGCCGCCGCGGTGGTGTCGTCGCTCACCGTCCGGCGCGTCTTCGGTTATTCCTTCGCCACCTGGCGCTTCCACCTGCGCGGCGAGTCGATCCGCAGCGCCGCCGACGTCGGCTGGATCCGCGAGCTGACGGTCGGGCGGATGATGCGCAAGGACCTCCGCACCGTGCGCGCCGACCAGACGCTCGCCCAGTTCCGCCGCAATTTCCCGCTGGGCGCGGCGCAGAGGGTGATCGTGGTCGACCATGCCGACCGCTATGCCGGGATCGTCTTCGTGTCCGACGCCCACCGCGAGACGGCGGAGACGGTCGAGCTCGCCGACCTGATCCGCCTGAAGACAGAAACGCTGCTGCCCAACGTCAATGTCCGCGAGGCGATGAAGGCCTTCGCCACGGCGGAAAGCGACGTGCTGGCGGTGGTGGACGGCACCGAGCGGATGCGGGTGATCGGGCAGCTCACCGAACAGCACGCATTGAGGCGCTACAATGAGGAGTTGGACGGCAGGCTGCGGGAGGGCGGCCTGCTGTGACGGAAGACCGTGCGGGCCGCCCGCCGCCGGGCGGCCCGCAGTCGGGACAGGATGGTCTGGCCGGCGAGGCCGCTCAGCCCAGCAGGCCGATGTCGTGGGTGGGGATGTGGTCGAAGCCCATCCCGTAGACCGGCGAGTTCGACGCCAGGCTGAAGTCGTGCGCACCCGGATTGACGAAGCCGGGGTCCAGTTGGACCGAACCGTTGTCATAGCCGGCGGCCTTCCACTCGGCCAGATCGCCCTTGCCGCCGCCGGCCAATACCTGCGGCCAGACGTCGAACATGTCCTTGGACGCATCCAGGTTGCTGTAGAAGTTGTTGTGGAAGCTGCCGACATTCGCCGGGCCGTAGATGTGGACGGCGGTGCCGTCGCGGACGTCGACGACGTTGCCCGAGATGTCGTTGCCGCTCATCTGGTGGCCCTGCCAGCCGCTCCAGGCGACCGGCTGCTGAAGGCCGATCTGGGCGCCGCTGTTGTCGGCGATGACGTTCTCGGTGACCGTGTTGTCCCAGCCGCCATGCAGGAAGACGCCGCCGATGTTGCCGTGGACGAGGTTGCCCTTCACCGTGGCGCCGCTGGTCCAGTCGTCGAGGTAGATGCCCCAGCTCGCGACGTCGCCCGACGGGTTGGTGGCGGTGGTGCCGGTCACCTCGTTGTTGACGACGACATGGTCGGTCAGGTCCTGCTGGCGGTTGATCAGGTAGATGCCGCCGCCGTCGTTGGACTCGAGGTTGGCGTCGACCACCTTGTTGTTGGCGATGGTCACCCGGTGGGTGGCGTCGCTGCCGTCGGTCTGGACCGAGCCGACGGCGATGGCCTTCTCCGGCGAATCCTCGACCAGATTGTGCGTCACCTGGACGTCGGAGCTGCCGTTGATCCAGATGCCGGCATCGCCGCGGTCGGCGGCGTTCGGGTGCGTGATGTGGTTGTCGGACACCACCGTGGCGTTGGAGCCGGCCTTGACGAAGATGGCCTCGGCACCGGTGCCGTCGAACTGGTTGCCGACGACCTTGCTGTTGGCGCTGTTCTGCACCGTGATGCCGTAGCCGCCACCCTTCACCGCATTGTTGGCGAAGGTCAGGCCGGAGGCGTTGTCGGCGAAGACATAGTGGCCGCCCACGACGCCGTCGGCGAAGGTCAGGCCCTCGATGGTGACGTTCTTGGCGCCGCCGAGGCCGAAGGACACCGTGGCGTTGGAGCCGCCGTGGATCACCGCCTTCTCGCTGCCGTAGCTGGCGAAGGTCACGCCCGAGTCCTGGCCGTCCAGCCACAGCCCGTTCTGGTGGTAGTCGCCGCCGCGGATGTAGGTGGTGTCGATGTTGGGGTCGGCGCGCATCGCGGCTTGCGCCTTTTGCAGCGATGCGAAGGGACCGTCGGTGCCGTCGGCGTTGGGGGCGGCCAGCTTGCCCGACCAGCTGTCGTTGCCGTTGGTGGCGACGTAGAAGCCGGGGTCGGTCGGCTTCGGCACGGACGGCGTGGGCGTGGAGGGCGCCGGCTCACTCGGCGGCACTTCGCTCACCGGCGGGATGGTGGGGGGCGTCGCTCCAGAGGCGGGGAAATAGCTCTTGTCGGCATCGACGACCAGCGTGCCGTTCCACCACAGCCCGGCCTGACCGTCGGCGACGTCGCGGCCGTCCAGGGCGCCCTTGTCGTAGGAGGCATGGTCGTCGGTCGGCAGGACCGACTTGCCGTTGATCGTGATCTCGTTGACGATCAGGTTGCGGTCGGTCCCGTGGAAAATTCCGTCATTGTCGTACTGGACCTGCACCTTGTGGCCCTGGCCCTCGACGATGTCCGTCTTGAAGACGAAGTCCTTGGCCGTGGCATCCGTGGTGCCCTCACCGATCTTCTTGCCGTCGACCAGCAGGTTGAAATGCGCGTCGAGGGTGCCCTTCGCGCTCACCGTGATGGTCGAGTTCCCGGAGGTCGTGGCCATTGGTCCGTATCCTTAGCGGTTTTGATGCGGCGCCAAGATGGTCAAGACGGCTGGGGCAATAGTGAGGCATTTTCCACGGATTTGACGAATAAGAGGTAAAATCTGTTATAATACTGCGATCAAACCCCAAGTATCTTTGGGTATAATACGCATAAGGCCGTGTTGATTCAGTAAGTGGCACCCCCATGGACCAGCGGATGTTGCTGCTTCTCTGAATGGAAGTCCGCGTTGTGCGGTGTGTGTCGATTCATGTGCTTGCCGGAACCGCCCGACGAAGCCGGCGGGGCGGCATTCCATTGTCGAATGCTGCCTGCCGCCAGCTCCGGACGATGGTCCGACGGGTGCTAGGCTCCCTCGCCCCGCTGCCCCTGCTGGGTCAGGGTGGCGATGAAGCGCTGGGTGCGTTCGCGGGTCGGGTGGGTGAACAGCGTTTGCGACGGGCCGGACTCCACGATTTGGCCACCGTCGAGGAACACCACCTCGTGGGCGATGCGGGACGCGAGGCGCAGGTCGTGGGTGGCCATAACCATGGTGGTGCCCTCGGCGGCCAGCGTGCCCAGCACCTCCACCACCTCGCCCGACAGTTCGGGATCAAGGGCTGAGGTCGGCTCGTCGCACAGCAGGACGCGCGGTGACGGCGCCAGCGCGCGGGCGATGGCGACGCGCTGCTGCTGCCCGCCCGACAGGGTCGCCGGCCAGGCATCGGCCTTGTGGTCCATGCCGACCTTGCGCAGCAGGGCCATGGCGCGGTCGCGCGCCTTCTCCGCCGGCCATTTCTGCACCGTCACCAGCCCTTCCATCACATTCTCGACCGCGGTGCGGTGGGGGAAGAGCTGGAAGTTCTGGAACACCATGCCGGTCTGGCCGCGCAGCCGCTGGATGTCCTTCCAGCCTGGCTTGCCGCCGGGCTGGAAGGACAGCTCCTCCTCGCCGATGCGGACGGTGCCCGATGTCGGGATTTCCAGCAGGTTGATGCAGCGCAGCAGCGTGCTCTTGCCGCCGCCGGACGGGCCGATCAGGGCGGTGACGCGCCCTTCGGCCACGGTGACCGACACGCCTTTCAGCACGGTCAGGTCGCCGAAGCGCTTTTCGATGTTCGACAGCCGGATCACGATTTGGCCTCCAGGAAACCGCCATACTGGTTGAGCCGCTTTTCCAGGCGGACCTGCATCGCCGACAGCACGGAACTGAGAACCAGATAGATCAGCGCCGCCTCGACATAGAGGATCAGCGGCTCGTAGCTCGTGGCGACGATGCGCTGGGCGGCCTGGAACAGCTCCGGCACCGTGATGGCGGCGGCGAGCGAGGTGTCCTTCACCAGCGAGATGAAGCTGTTGGACAGCGGCGGCACGGCGACGCGGGCGGCCTGCGGCAGGATGGTGCGCCGCATCGCCTGCGACCAGCTCATGCCGATGGAATAGGCCGCTTCCCACTGGCCCTTCGGCACCGAGCCGATGACGGCGCGGATGATCTCGGAGGTGTAGGCGCCGACATTCAGCGTGAAGCCGATCAGCGCCGCCGGGAAGGCGTCCAGCACGATGCCGGCGCTGGGCAGGCCGTAGAAGATCAGGAAGAGCTGCACCAGCAGCGGCGTGCCGCGGATGATCCAGACATAGAAGCGGACGACGGCGGCCAGCGGTGCCGGCCCGAACAGCCGGACCACCGCCGCGACCAGCCCGACGATCAGGCCCAGCGCGAAGGAAGCCAGCGTCAGCGGAACGGTGAAGACCAGCGCCGCCCACAGCAGCGACGGAAGCGAGTCCGCCATCAGGGTAAGCCAGTGCAGCACGGGGAAGGTGCCTCTCGTGAAGATGGAACGACAATGCCCCCGGCCCGGAGAGGGCAGGGGGCATCGTGGAAGCCCTGGATATAAAGCGGGACGCTTACTTGGAAACGTCGGCGCCGAAATACTTCTGCGAGATCGTCGTATAGGTGCCGTCGGCCTTCATGGCGGCCAGCGCCTCGTTGATGGCGGCGACCAGCCTGGCCTCGCCCTTGCGGACGATGATGCCGGACTGGTCGGCGTTGTCCTGGGTCGCGGCGATCTTCACGTTGGCGTCGGGCTTGTGCTTCTTGAAGTCCAGGAAGGACAGGCTGTCGTTGACCGTCGCATCGGCCCGGCCGTTCAGGACCAGCTGGATCGACTGGTCGAAGCCATCGGTGCCGACCAGCTGCGCACCCGACGCCTCGGCCAGCTTGCCGAAGTTGCTGGTCAGCGACTGGGCCGACTTCCTGCCCTTGAGGTCGGCGAAGCTCTTGATCGCGCTGTTGTCGCCCTTCACGATCAGCACGGCGCGGCTGGTGATGTAGGGGTCGGAGAAGTCGTACTTCGCCTTGCGCGCCTCGGTGATGCCGACCTGATTGATGACGGCGTCGTAGCGACGGGCGTCCAGGCCGGCGATCAGCCCGTCCCACTTGCCCTCCAGGAACTCCGCCTTCGCCCCTATGCGCTTGGCGATCTCGCGCCCGATCTCCACATCGAAGCCGACGAGCGCGCCGGAGGCGTCATGATAGGTGAAGGGGGCGTAGGTCCCTTCGGTGCCGATCTTCAGCACGCCGTCGGCCTTGATGCGGTCGAGATCGCTCTGGGCCCAGGCGGCGGAGGTGACGGCGGACACGGCGGCGACCTGAACGAGGCCGGCGACGAGAAGCGATTTCAGCCATTTCATCGGTTGATGCCCGGTGTTTCTTGAATGGGAGGTTGGGTTGGTCCGCCGCCCCCCGGCGCTTTCCGGCCGGTAGTTTTGCGGCTCCCGTCAGGCTACAGGAAAGAATACTCTATAACAAGGGAATATAATGCAAATTTAGCTATTATTGAATGTAGATATTGCGCGGCTCCTTCGGGGAAGACTGGAAAATCCATGTTCGTGAATGGGGTGCCCGGCCCGAGCCTTCGGCGGTCCCATGCAAGACCCTTGTATGATAGGCCGGGCGCGGCCGCCGCCTGTAGGATCCGGGGCATGCGGCCGGCCGGCGATTGGGCGTCGGTCCGCCTCCATCCATCGAGGTTCCCATGACCGTGATCGACGCACGCAGGCGGCAGATGTTCCCGACCCTCACTGCCGGTCAGATGGAGACCGTCCGGCGCTTCGCCGGTTCCGAAGCGCGGCGCTTCGCACCGGGAGAGCGGGTATACGCGGTCGGCGACCGCCACCCTCCGGCCTGGTTCGTGCTGGATGGAGCCATCGAGACCAGCCGCGGCAACGGCCTGGGGCACCAAACGGCGATCGCGCCGGTCGGGCCGGGCCAGTTCACCGGCGAACTCAGCCAGCTCGGCGACCGTCCTTCGCTGGCGGCGGGGACCGCCGGCCCCGACGGATGCGAGGCCTTTCCCTGCGATGCCGCCCATCTGCGCGCCCTGCTGATCGGTTCGGCGGAGATCGGCGAGACGGTGATGCGGGCGCTGATCCTGCGGCGGGTCGGACTTCTGGAGGCCGGAGATGCCGGATCGGTGCTGGTCGGTCGGGCGGACGCGCCGGACGTGGTCCGGCTCCAGGGATTTCTGCTGCGCAACGGGCATCCCTGTTCCGTGCTGGATCCCGACCGGGATGCCGAGGCCCGTGCCCTGGTGGAGCGAGCGGCGGTGAGGGAGGATGACCTGCCGCTGATGATCTGCCCCGACGGCACGACGCTTCGCCGCCCGACCAATGCGCAGGCCGGCTTCGCGCTGGGCATGACGGCGGGACTGGAGTCCGGGAAGCTGTACGACGTGGCCGTGGTCGGCGCCGGGCCGGCCGGACTGGCGACCGCCGTCTATGCCGCGTCGGAAGGGCTGTCGGTCCTCGTCCTCGACAGCCGGGCCATCGGCGGGCAGGCGGGGGCGTCGGCCCGCATCGAGAATTATCTGGGCTTCCCGACCGGCATTTCCGGACAGGCGCTGGCCGGCCGCGCCTTCAACCAGGCGCAGAAGTTCGGCGCCGACATCGCGATCCCGGTCGAGGTCGGAGAGATCGACTGCGGCACCGGTGGTCCGGGCGGCGGCCCGTTCCGCATCCTGTGCGAGGGCGGGCGTGACGGCGGCTCGGTCGTCCAGGCACGGACGGTGGTGGTGGCGTCGGGCGCGCGGTACCGCCGGCCGGACATCGCCGAGGTCGAGCGGTTCGAGGGGGCGGGGGCGTCCTACTGGGCCTCTCCCATTGAGGCGAAGCTGTGTGCCGGCCAGACCGTCGCCCTGGTCGGCGGCGGCAATTCCGCCGGTCAGGCGGTCGTCTTCCTGGCCCCCCATGTCGAGACGCTTCACCTGATCGTGCGCGGCGGCGGGCTGGAGCTGTCGATGTCGCGCTATCTGATCGACCGCATCATGGCGCTGCCCAACGTGGTGCTCCACACCGGCACGGAAGTGGCGGCGATGGAGGGGGACCGGGCCGGTACCCTGTCCGCCGTGACGTTGCGGGACCGTGGGACGAACGCGGAACGCCGCCTGCCGGTCGGCCACCTGTTCCTGTTCATCGGCGCCGACCCGCACACCGAATGGCTGAACGATTGCGTGGCGCTCGACCGCAAGGGGTTCGTGCTGACCGGAGCCGAGGCCGGAGACGGCGCCTCCCGCCTGCCGCTGGAGACCAGCCGGCCCGGCATCTTCGCGGTCGGCGACGTCCGCGCCGGCTCCACCAAGCGTGTCGCCGCCGCCGTGGGGGAGGGCGCCGCGGTGGTGGCGCAGATCCATGGGGTGCTGGCGCGAGAGCGCTGACGAGAGCGCTGGATCCTGACCTGTCGGACGGTCCGCTCGGGTCAGGAGGCCCCCTAATGTGACCTATGGCCGGCCTGGCGCTAGACTCGAGGCGGCTATCGGTTGCAGCCGCTTCTGTGGGCCGTTTTGGGGGGAAGTCGCATGAATATTCGCACGAAAATTCTGTGCGCCAATGTCCTGATCGCCGCCTTTCCAATCTGCATGGCGGTCGTTCTCGCATGGAACGCGGTCGGGACCCTGCAGCAGCGGCACCGGACGGAACGATCCCTCTACGCCTTCGAGGCAACGCTGCAGATCGGCCCGGCGCTGGCGAGCGAGCGCGGGCGCTGGGCGGTCGCGTTCGACAGCGACAAGCCGCTGGACGCCGCGACGGCAAAGCCGCTGGACGACGCGGTCGCCGCCACCGACGCTGCCCTGGAGAAGGCGCGGGTGCAGATCGAGGCTGCCGGCCTGTCCGCCGGTCCCGTCCTCAATGCGACCAGCCAGTTGAAGGCCGCCCGCACCGCGGCCCGGCAGGCGGCGGAGCAGGCGAAGGTCGCCCGTCCGGCCACCATCACCGCGGTCACCGTGGATGCCCTCGCCGCCGCCAACCAGAGCGTGGGCAAGGCGATCGACGACACCTACCGCTCCACCATCGTGGACAGCCCGGACCTGTTCGGACACGTCAATCTGGCGCGTCTGTCGCAGGATATGCGAGACATCGGCGGCGCCCGGTCCGCCTCCGTCGGGCTGTTCGTCGCCGGCATGCCCTTCGGGCCAGACCGATTGCAGGCCGCGACGGAAATAACCGGCAAGGTCGCTCTCCTGTGGCAGACGATGCAGCAGGCGGTGCTGAACCTCGGCAATCCGCCGGAACTGACCAAAGCGCTGGAGCATGTGCGCTCCACCATGATGACGGAGGGGGAGCAACGCTTTCAAAGCGTGATCGACGCCGCGCGGAAAGGCGCCGCGCCACCGGTGTCCCTGGCCGACTGGCGTCCCTGGGTGACGCCGATGCTGAACAACATCCTGGTGATGCGGGATTCCGCCATTGCCGTCGCGCATGACCTGACCGGGGAAAGCATCGCCGACGCCTGGACCCAGCTGATCCTCGCCGGCGTGGCCCTGGCCGCGGTCTGCATCACCTTCGCCATCGTGCTGGTTCTGCTGTCGGTCCAGGTGACGCGGCGTCTGGAGTCCCTGACCTCCACGGTCGTCCGGCTGGCCGACGGCGACCTCGGCGTCGATATCGCTTACTCCATTACCAAGGACGAGATCGGTGCGGTCGCGCGCGCGATCCAGGTTCTGAAGGAAAGTGCCGTGGAGCGCGTGCGCCTGGAAGCCGAACAGGAAGCCCAGCGCGCCGCCCGCGAAAAGCGAACGGCCGTCGTCGAGCGGATGGTGCGGGATTTCGACCGTACCGTATCGGCCATCCTGACCAGCGTGTCCGGTGCCTCCGCCCAGTTGAGCGACACCGCCGGCTCGATGGCCGCGCTGGCGGAGGAGACGAACCGGCAGGCCTCCGCCTCCACCGCGGCGGCCGAGCAGACGTCGATGAACGTCCAGACGGTGGCCTCCGCGACGGAGGAAATGACGGCCTCGATCCGCGAGATCAGCGAACAGGTCTCCCGCTCGAACAACGTCGCCGCCCAGGCGGTGCGTGAGGCGCAGGGCACCACCGGCTCCGTCCGCAATCTGGCCGGGGAGGTCGCGCGCATCGGCGAGGTGGTCAGGCTGATCCAGGACATCGCCAGCCAGACGAACCTGTTGGCGTTGAACGCCACCATCGAGGCGGCCCGCGCCGGCGAGGCGGGAAAGGGCTTCGCCGTCGTGGCGAGCGAGGTCAAGCAGCTGGCGAACCAGACCGCCAAGGCGACGGAGGATATTTCCGCCCAGATCGACAGTGTCCAAAGCGCGACTCAGGGCACAGTCGGCGCCATCGAGGGGATCGGCGGCACCATCGGCATGATGAACGAGATCGCGGCCACCATCGCCGCCGCCATCGAGGAGCAGAGCGCCACCACGGCGGAGATTTCCCGCAATGTCCAGCAGGCCGCGCAAGGCACCGGCGAAGTCAGCGGCAACATCGCCCAGGTGCATGAGGCCGCCGCGCAGACCGGCCGGGCGGCATCGCAGGTTCTCGATGCCTCCACCGGCCTGACCCGTCAGGCGTCCGATCTGCGGCGGGAGATCGAGACCTTCCTGGCCGGCATCCGCGCGGCATGAAGCTCCGCAAGGCAGGGGAGAGAATTAGCGGCGTCAGTCCAACCGCCGGCGGGGCAGCGACGGGCGGATATGACCATTGCAGCGGTGCGTTGTCCCGTCGCCAGTTGCCCTGACGCCTCAACCCCCTATGATCATCGGCAATGACCGCCTGGACGGTCTTGCATGATGAGGGTTCGGGACATGAGTGACGCTACCGCGGGCATGACGGCCGGTTGGATCGAGCTGACGGCGGCGGACGGCCACCGCATGCGTGCCTATCGGGCGCCGGCCAAGGGCGAGGAGATCGGTCGCCTGATCGTCGCGCCGGAGATCTTCGGCATCAATCATCACATCCGCAGCGTCTGCGACGGCTTCGCCCAGCAGGGCTTCACCACCGTGGCGCCGGACCTGTTCGACCGGGCCGAACGCGGGGTAGAACTGCCCTATGACGATGCCGGCATCCAGCGGGGCATCGCGCTGAAGGGGGCGGTGTCGACCGCCGATGCCTTGCAGGACATCGCGGCGGCTCTGGCACATCTGGGTGGCGACGGGGCTGCGGCCATCGTCGGCTATTGCTGGGGCGGCAGCCTCGCCTGGGCCTCGGCGGCGACGCTGCCGGTCCGCGCGGCCATTGGCTATTACGGCGGGGAGATCGGCAAGACGCTGGACAGCGCTCCGCGCGTGCCGACCCTGCTGCATTTCGGCGAGCAGGACCACGGCATTCCGCTGTCGGTCGCCGAGGGCGTGCGGGCGCGCTATCCGTGGGTGCCGGTGCATGTCTATCCGGCCGGCCATGGCTTCAACTGCGACGAGCGGGGGAGCTTCCATCCGGAAAGTGCGGTGCAGGCGCTTCGCCGGACCGTGGGGCTGCTGCGGGCCGTGTTCTGACCGGAGCCGTTCCGGCCTGCCGCCGCGCGTCCTTCCGGTTTCCCAACCGGATCGGCCAGCGGCGGAAGGCCAGCAGCCCGATGCAGATCAGCGCATAGACCAACGGCGCCGTCTGCCAGCCCTTCACCAGCATGATGAAGTGCAGGCAGCCGGCCAGCCCGGCGACGAACACGCACCGGTGCAGGGCGCGCCAGCGCTTGCCGCCCAGCCGTTTCACCATTCCGTCGGTCGAGGTGGCGGCCAGCGCCGTCAGGATCAGGAAGGCGCCCATGCCGACGGTGATGTAGGGGCGCTTGACGATCTCCTTCCAGATCGCCGGCCAATCGAAGAACTGGTCCAGCCCGACGTAGGTGGACAGGTGGACCAGGGCGTAGAAGAAGGCGAACAGCCCCAGCATCCGCCGGAACCGCGCCAGCCCCGCCACCCCCGTCAGCATCCGCAGCGGAGTCAGCGCCAGCGCGATCAGCAGGAAGCGCAAGGCCCACAGCCCGCTGGCCTTGACGCTTTCCAGCACCGGCTCCGCCCCCAGCTCGCCGGTGTAGGCGAGCCAGACGGTCCAGACCAGCGGGACCAGGGCGAGGGTGAAGACGGCGGGCTTGGCCCAGCGCGACGTGAGCGCGGCGTTGGCGGCGCCACGCAGATCGACGCCGGCAGCGGCAGCAATACGGTCGGCCATGGTCAGTAATTCGCCTTCAGATCCATCCCGGCATAGAGCGACGCGACCTCCTCGCCATAGCCATTGAAGGGCAGGGTCTTGCGGCGGGAGAATTCGCCGACCCGCCGCTCCGTCGCCTGGCTCCAGCGCGGGTGGTCGACCTCCGGATTGACGTTGGAGTAGAAGCCGTACTCACGCGGCTGCGACTTGTTCCAGGCGGTCGCCGGCTGGTCCTTCACCAGCGTGATCTTGACGATCGACTTGATCGACTTGAAGCCGTACTTCCAGGGAACCACCAGCCGGATCGGCGCGCCATTCTGGTTCGGCAGCACCTCGCCATACATGCCGACGGCCAACAGGGCCAGGGGATGCATCGCCTCGTCCAGCCGCAGCCCCTCGGTATAGGGCCAATCCAGCACCCAGGAGCGCAGGCCCGGCATCTGCTTCGGATCGTTCAGGGTTTGGAAGGCGACATATTTGGCGTTGGCGGTCGGCTCGACCCGCTTCAGCAACTCGGCCAGCGGGAAGCCGACCCAGGGGATCACCATCGACCAGCCTTCGACGCAGCGCAGGCGGTAGACGCGCTCCTCCATCGGGAATTTCAGCAGATCCTCGATGCCGATGGTCATCGGCTTGCCGACCTCGCCGCCGATGGCGATTTCCCAGGGCCGGGTCTTCAGCGTGCCGGCATTCTCGGCCGGATCGCTCTTGCCGGTGCCGAACTCATAGAAGTTGTTGTAGGTCGTGGCCGACTTCATCGGCGTCGTCGGATCGAACTTCGGATCGGCCGGCTTGATCGTGGTCTGCGCCTCGAAGGCGGCGGCCAGCGCGTTGCGGCTCCATACCGGCAGGCTGCCCAACGCCAGCGCGGCGGCGCCACCGACCATCAGGCTGCGGCGCGACAGGAACAGCTCCCGCGGCGTCACCTCATCCTCGCGCGCCTGCGACGCGGTGGGGAACTTGAACAGCATCGACCCTCTCCCGAACGGACCATTCCTGCCACTAACCATAAGTCTGCAGCAGGCCATCGGCAAATCACAGGGTCTACACGTTTGCGTGAGCAGGCGCGTGAGCGGGTGTTTGAGTCGGCGCCTGAACGGGGAGCCTCAGCGCCGGCCGAGCGGAATCACCACGCCCGGTCCGCCGAACCCGCCGCCGCGCGCCGCGCGCGCCGCCGGAAAGGGCAGCACGTCGGCCGGCGGTCGCGGCGGGCTGAGCAGCGGCGATCCAGGCATCCCGGCGAAGGAATGGGCCAAGGCCGCACCTTGGTGGCAGGCACGCATCCAAGAGAGCATGCAGCACATCGAAGCCTGCATCGTAAATGTCCAAAAGTTCATGGCCAAGCCCCGGGCTGTAATGGTGGTCGGGTCCTCTTGCCCCGCGGGTGTCGGCCGGTGCCTGAAAGTCCCGCCGGGGCTGGATCCATAACGATACCGGCCGGCGAATCGTTCCGGGATCGTGGCTTCGCCAGATGGTGGTTCTGTTGAATGGAGACCGTGACAAACCCCGCCAAGCTTAAGAAAATGAACGCCTTGCCCTAAGTCATAGGCATAGACCTTACGCCGGAAGTCGGGGTTCCTACGAAAGGCCAAATTGACCGGAATCGCCTTTACTTCATCGTGCGGGGCTGTAGGACTGCGCAGTCACGCTCCGGATGGTTATGGGGTGCGCACAGTGCTGGTGCGGACGTTCGGATATCCGGTTGTGGTGGCTTGCATCTTCGTCGACCGCGCAGGGAAGCGGTCCTTCGGATGGGCTGAGCGCGGTCCATGGTGGGCACGGCGCGCGGATTGGGGAACGGCATGACGGCGATGGTCGAGACGGCGGAAGCGTTGGATCCGAAGGTTCTGCTGATGGCCTTGCGGCAACTGCGCAAGGGCGATTTCTCGGTGCGGCTGCCGCTCGACCTGACGGGCATGGACGGCGAGATCGCCGCCGCCTTCAACGACGTCGTCGAACTGAACCAGAACCTGACCACCGAGGTCAGCCGGCTCAGCGTCGCCATCGGCAAGGAAGGCCGCATCAGCCAGCGCGCCAAGCTGAACAATGCGTCGGGCGGGTGGGAAACCTGCGTCGACAGCATCAACACACTGGTCGGCGATATGATCCAGCCGACGACGGAAATCGCCCGCGTCATCGGCGCCGTCGCCAAGGGCGACCTGTCCAAGACCATGGCGCTGGAGATCGAGGGCCGGCCGCTGCAGGGCGAGTTCCTGCGCACCGCCCGCAACGTCAACACCATGATGGAGCAGCTCGTCACCGTCACCACCGAACTGACGCGTGTGGCGCGCGAGGTGGGGATCGAGGGCAAGCTGGGCGGTCAGGCCCAGGTGAAGGGCGTCGCCGGAAGCTGGAAGGACCTGACCGAGAACGTCAACGTGATGGCGGCCAACCTGACCGGTCAGGTCCGCAACATCGCGGAGGTGACGACGGCGGTCGCGAAGGGCGACCTGTCGAAGAAGATCACCGTCGACGTGAAGGGCGAGATCCTGGAGCTGAAATCGACCATCAACACGATGGTGGACCAGTTGAACAGCTTCGCCTCGGAAGTGACGCGCGTGGCACGCGAGGTGGGCTCCGAAGGAAAGCTGGGCGGTCAGGCGAAGGTCGAGGGCGTCGGCGGCACTTGGAAGGACCTGACCGACAATGTGAACATGATGGCGGAAAACCTGACCGGTCAGGTTCGTAACATCGCCGAGGTGACGACGGCGGTCGCGAAGGGCGACCTGTCGAAGAAGATCACCGTCGACGTGAAGGGCGAGATCCTGGAGCTGAAATCGACCATCAACACGATGGTGGACCAGCTGAACAGCTTCGCCTCGGAGGTGACGCGCGTGGCGCGCGAGGTGGGTTCCGAAGGCAAGCTGGGCGGTCAGGCGAAGGTGGAGGGCGTCGGCGGCACCTGGAAGGACCTGACCGACAGCGTGAACATGATGGCGGCGAACCTGACCGGTCAGGTCCGCAACATCGCCGACGTGACCACCGCCGTCGCGACGGGCGACCTGTCGAAGAAGATCACCGTCGATGTGAAGGGCGAGATCCTGGAGCTGAAATCGACCATCAACACGATGGTGGACCAGCTGAACAGCTTCGCCTCGGAAGTGACGCGCGTGGCGCGCGAGGTGGGCTCCGAAGGCAAGCTGGGCGGTCAGGCGAAGGTCGAGGGCGTCGGCGGCACCTGGAAGGATCTGACCGACAGCGTGAATCTGATGGCGGCCAACCTGACCGGTCAGGTGCGCAACATCGCCGATGTGACGACGGCGGTCGCCAACGGCGATTTGTCGAAGAAGATCACCGTGCCGGTGAAAGGCGAGATCCTGGAGCTGAAGAACACCATCAACACGATGGTGGACCAGCTGAACAGCTTCGCTTCGGAAGTGACGCGCGTGGCGCGCGAAGTGGGTTCGGAAGGCAAGCTGGGTGGTCAGGCGCAGGTCCGGGGTGTCGGCGGCACCTGGAAGGATCTGACCGACAGCGTGAACGCGATGGCGACCAACCTCACGGGGCAGGTCCGCAACATCGCGGAGGTGACGACGGCGGTCGCCAACGGCGACCTGTCCAAGAAGATCACTGTCGACGTGAAGGGCGAGATCCTGGAGCTGAAATCCACCATCAACACGATGGTGGACCAGCTGAACAGCTTCGCTTCGGAAGTGACGCGCGTGGCGCGCGAAGTGGGTTCGGAAGGAAAACTGGGCGGTCAGGCCCAGGTGAAGGGCGTCGCCGGCACCTGGAAGGATTTGACCGACAATGTGAACGCGATGGCGACCAACCTCACGGGGCAGGTGCGCAACATCGCCGAAGTCACGACCGCGGTCGCCAACGGCGATTTGTCGAAGAAGATCACCGTCGACGTGAAGGGCGAGATCCTGGAGCTGAAATCCACCATCAACACGATGGTGGACCAGCTGAACAGCTTCGCCTCCGAAGTCGCCCGTGTGGCGCGCGAGGTCGGCATCGAGGGCAAGCTGGGCGGTCAGGCCCAGGTGAAGGGCGTCGCCGGCACCTGGAAGGACCTGACCGACAACGTGAACATGATGGCGGCGAACCTGACCGGTCAGGTCCGCAACATCGCGGAGGTGACGACGGCGGTCGCGAAGGGCGACCTGTCGAAGAAGATCACCGTCGACGTGAAGGGCGAAATCTTCGAGCTGAAATCGACCATCAACACGATGGTGGACCAGTTGAACAGCTTCGCCTCGGAAGTGACGCGCGTGGCGCGCGAAGTGGGCTCCGAAGGCAAGCTGGGCGGTCAGGCGAAGGTGGAGGGCGTCGGCGGCACCTGGAAGGACCTGACCGACAACGTGAACATGATGGCGGCCAACCTGACCGGTCAGGTGCGCGGCATCGCCAGCGTCGTCACCGCGGTCGCCGACGGCGACCTGAAGCGCAAGCTGGCGGTGGACGCCAAGGGCGAGATCGCGGCGCTGGCCAACACCATCAACGGCATGATCGACACGCTGGCGACCTTCGCCGATCAGGTCACCAATGTGGCCCGCGAGGTGGGCATCGAAGGCAAGCTGGGCGGCCAGGCCCGTGTGCCAGGCGCCGCCGGGTTGTGGAAGGATTTGACGGAGAACGTGAACCAGCTGGCAGCCAACCTGACCACCCAGGTGCGCGCCATCGCCGAGGTCGCCACCGCGGTGACCAAGGGCGACCTGACCCGCTCCATCACCGTCGAGGCGATGGGCGAGGTCGCGGCGCTGAAGGACAACATCAACGAGATGATCCGCAATCTTCGCGACACCACGCTGAAGAACGCGGAGCAGGACTGGCTGAAGACCAACCTCGCCAAATTCACCCGCATGCTGCAGGGCGAACGCGATCTGGTCACCGTCTCCAACATGATCCTGTCGGAGATCGCGCCGCTGGTGAACGCCCAGCACGGCGTCTTCTACGTCGCCACCCGCGACCGCGACGAGCCGCTGCTGGAGCTGGTCGCCTCCTACGCGCTGAAGGAGCGCAAGAACCTGTCCAACCGCTTCCATTTGAAGGAAGGTCTGGTCGGGCAGTGCGCCTACGAGAAGAAGCGCATCCTGCTGACCAACGTGCCGCGCGACTACGTCTCCATCAGTTCCGGCCTGGGCGAGGCACCGCCGCTGAACATCATCGTCCTGCCGGTGCTGTTCGAGGACGACGTGAAGGCGGTGATCGAGCTGGCGAGCTTCGGCCGCTTCAGCGAGACGCACCAGAGCTTCCTGGAGCAATTGACCGAGAGCATCGGCATCGTGCTCAACACGATCGCCGCCAACATGCGCACCGAAGGCCTGCTGAAGCAGTCGCAGCGCCTGACCACCGAGCTGCAAAGCCAGCAGGAGGAGCTGAAGACCACCAACGAGCGGCTGGAACAGCAGGCCGCCTCGCTGCGCAAGTCGGAAGAGCTGCTGAAGGCCCAGCAGGAGAAGCTGACCACCACCAACGAGGCGCTGGAGGAGAAGGCCGAACAGCTGGAGAAGCAGAACATCGAGGTGGAGCGCAAGAACCGCGAGGTCGTGCTCGCCAAGGCGGCGCTGGAGGAGAAGGCGGAACAGCTTTCCCTGACCTCCAAATACAAGTCGCAGTTCCTGGCCAACATGAGCCACGAGCTGCGCACGCCGCTGAACAGCCTGCTGATCCTGTCCAAGCTGCTGGCCGACAACCCCGACACCAACCTGTCCGACCGTCAGGTGGAGTTCGCCCGCACCATCCATTCCGCCGGCTCCGACCTGCTCGGCCTGATCAACGACATCCTCGATCTGTCGAAGATCGAGTCCGGCACCGTGACGCTGGAGATCGGCGAGGTCGTGCTGGGCGACCTGCGCAACCATGTGGAACGCACCTTCTCTCAGCTGGCGCAGGAGAAGAAGCTGGACTTCACCATCGAGATGGACGCCGCGCTGCCCGCCAGCGTCCAGACCGACGAGAAACGGCTGGCCCAGGTGCTGAACAACCTGCTGTCCAACGCCTTCAAGTTCACCGACACCGGCGGCATCACCTTCCGCGTCGCCCCGGCGACGGAGGGATGGAGTGCGGCGCACCCGACGCTGGACACGGCGTCGTCGGTGCTGGCCTTCACCGTCATCGACACTGGCATCGGCATCCCCGAGGACAAGCAGCGGATCATCTTCGAGGCGTTCCAGCAGGCCGACGGCACCACCAGCCGGAAATACGGCGGCACCGGCCTCGGCCTGTCGATCAGCCGTGAGATCGCCCGCCTGCTGGGCGGCGAAATCCGGGTGAGCAGCACGCCGGGCAAAGGCAGCGCCTTCACCCTGTTCGTTCCCCGCAGCTACGACATCGTCACCGATCCCCTCGCATCCCTGGGCACGGCCACCATCGCCGCGGCCAGCGCCTCCCTGCCGCCCGCCGGGCTTCTGCCCAAGCGGACGGAGACGGCGACCCGCCCGGTCGTGGCCTCCGGCCCGCAGGAGGGTCTGGCCCTGCTGGACCTGCAACCGGCCGGCGACGACCGCGAGCGCCTGCGCCCCGGCGAGCCGGTGGTGCTGATCGTCGAGGATGACAACACCTTCGCCTCGATCCTGCTCGATCTGGCGCGGGAGAAGGGCTTCCGCACCATCCTGTCCAGCGGCGGGGCGGCGGCGCTGCCGCTGGCGCGCAAATACCGGCCGGACGCCGTCCTGCTCGACATCGGCCTGCCGGACATGGACGGCTGGGCGCTGCTCGACCTGCTGAAGCGCGATCCGCAGACCCGGCACATCCCGGTCCACGTCATCTCCGCCAAGGACGAGCGGCGGCGCGGCCTGTCGATGGGCGCCTTCGACTATTCGGAAAAGCCGGTGGAGCGCGAGGCGATCTTCGACGCCCTGAACCGGGTGAAGAGCTTCAAGGAGCGCGACCACCGCAAGCTGCTGGTGGTGGAGAAGGACAGCCCGCAGCCGGGCGCCGTCGCCGCCCTGATCGGCAACGGCGACGTGGAGACCCACACCGTCACCTCGATCGAGGCGGCGATGGCGGCGCTGACCGCCGAGCGCTTCGACTGCATGGTTCTGGACCTGTCGAGCCCGACCCTGTCCGGCCCGGTCGCGGTCGATTTCGAGCTGGTCGAATGGCTGCGCACCCGCGATACGCTCGCCTGGATGCCGGTGGTGATCTATGTCGCCGCCGACATCCAGGCGGAGGACGAGGCGCGGCTGCGCCGGCTGGCCGAGACGGTGGTGCTGAAGAGCGCCCGCTCGCCGGCCGGGCTGCTCGACGAAACCGCGCTGTTCCTGCACCGGGCCGTCGACCGGCTGCCCGACGAGAAGCGGCGCAGCATCCTCGACCTGCGCCAGCACGACCCGTCGCTGGCCGGCAAGCGGGTGCTGGTGATCGACGACGACATCCGCAACATCTTCTCGCTCGCCAGCGTCATGGAGGCCCACAAGATCGAGGTCCTGCATGCCGAAAGCGGCCGGGAGGGGATCGAGCGGCTGCGCGCCGACCCGGCGGTCGATGTCGTGCTGGTCGACATCATGATGCCGGAGATGGACGGCTATGAGACGATGCGCACGATCCGCAGCATCGACGAGTTCCGCAGCCTGCCGATGATCGCCGTCACCGCCAAGGCGATGAAGGGCGACCGCGACAAATGCATCGAGGCCGGGGCGACCGACTACATCGCCAAGCCGGTGGACATCGACCATCTGCTGTCGCTGTTGCGCATCTGGACCGCCAAAGGCAATCGTCTGCAACCGCGTGGTGGGGTGCAGGCATGACCCGGCGCAAGCTGCGTCCGGTGCGGGCGGTGCGGCGCGCGCCGGTCCTCCCGCTGACCGCCTCCCCTGTGCCGGCGGTCCGGCGGTCTCGTCTGCTCGGCACCACCAGTTTCCAACCGGCCGGTGGGGATGCCGCCGGACAGACGGTTCTTCCGCCGGTAACGGCGGTGGAGGCGGCGCCTGCCGGTCCGGCCGTCCCCTCGGCCACCCCTCTGGCCGGCTCGGCCATTATGACGCCGCCGCCGGCCGCCGCTCCTGCGGGATGGGAAAGCGGGACCATGACCATCGATTCACATCCGCAGACCGGCAAGGCGGACGTCGCGATCCTGATCGTGGATGACGACCCGCGGAACCTGTTCGCCGTGCGCGAGACGCTGGAGGATCTGGGGGCGCAGCTCGTGCTCGCCCGCTCCGGCGAGGAGGCGCTGAAGCATCTGCTGCGCCAGGACTTCGCCCTGATCCTGCTCGACGTGCACATGCCGGGCATGGACGGCTACGAGACGGCGGAGCTGATCCGCCTGCGCGAGAAGTCGCGCCACATCCCGATCATCTTCCTGACCGCCATCAACAAGGACGAGACCCACATCTTCCGCGGCTACACCACCGGCGCCGTCGATTACATGTTCAAGCCGGTCGATCCGCAGATCCTGAAATGCAAGGTGTCGGTCTTCGTCGACCTCTACCGCAAGACGGAGGAGGTCAAGCGCGAGGTCGAGGCCAAGCAGCGGCTGCTGGACGAGAACGAGCGGGTGCGGCGCGAGATGCGGCAGGCCGAACAGGCCCTGCGCCGGTCGGAGGAGAGGCAGGCGCTGATCCTGGGCCAGCTTCCCATCGTGCTCTATACCGCGGACCTGACGCCGGGCATTCCGTTCCGCTTCCTGTCGGATACGACGCAGACGGTGCTGGGCTGTCCCGCCACCCGTTTCACCGAGGATCCCCATTTCTGGGAATCCGGGCTGCACCCGGACGACCGCGGCCGCGTGCTGCGCCAGCTGGCATCGATCCACGACACCGGCCTCACCACGGTGGAATATCGCTGGCGCGGTCCGGACGGCAGCGAGCGTCATCTGCTGGACCAGTCCGTGGTGGTGCGCGACGAGGACGGCGTGCCGACCGAGCTGTTCGGCACCATCATGGACGTGACCGAAACGCGTCAGGCCCAGCGGCAGCTCGCCCACGCGCAGAAGATGGAGATGGTCGGCCAGTTGACCGGCGGCATCGCCCACGACTTCAACAACATGCTGATGGTGGTGATTGGCAGCCTGGAGCGGCTGGTCCCCAGTCTCGCCGACGATCCCAAGGCGGCGCGGCGGGCGGAGATGGCCCTGCAGGCGGCGCTGCGCTGTTCCGACATGACGCGGCGGCTGCTGACCTTCGCGCGCCGCCAGCAGCTTCACCCGGAGCCTGTGGATCTCGGGGTTCTGGTCTCCGGCATGGGCGAACTGATGGAGCGCACGCTGGGCGGCGGCGTCACCATCGCCATCGAGCCGCCGCCGGACGGTGCCGGACCGCTGTGGATTGCGTCGGTCGACCGCTCCCAGGCGGAATCGGCGCTGCTGAACCTGGTCATCAACGCCCGCGACGCCATGCCCGGCGGCGGAACCCTGCGCATCCGCACGGCCAACGCCCGCTTCGAGGAGCCGCAGGCCGGACACGGCATGTCGGTGCCGGCCGGCGACTATATCCTGCTGTCGGTGTCGGACAGCGGGTGCGGCATGCCGCCGGACGTGCTGGAGCGCGCCTTCGAACCCTTCTTCACGACGAAGGAGGCGGGGAAGGGCACCGGCCTCGGCCTCGCCATGATCCACGGCTTCGTCAAGCAGTCGGGCGGGCTGATCGGCATCGACAGCACACCCGGCAGTGGAACCACCTTCCGCCTCTACCTGCCGCGGGCGGTGATGGACGCCGTCCATGGCCCGGCGGCCGACGACGACGGCGACGACGAGGCGCTCGCCGGCCGTGGCGAGACCGTGCTGGTGGTCGACGACGACGCCGACGTGCGTTCGGTCGCCGTACAGGCGGTGGCTGCGCTGGGCTACCGCGTGCTGGAAGCCGACGGGGCGGAAGCGGCGCTGACCCTGCTGGACCGCCAGCCGGTCGATCTTCTGTTCACCGACATCGTCATGCCCGGCGGCCTCAACGGACGTGAGCTGGCGCTGGAGGGATTGCGCCGCCATCCCGCGCTGCGCGTGCTGTTCGCGTCGGGCTATGCCAACGGAACGACTGCGCCGGAACGGGAGGCCGGCGCATCCGCCGACATCGGCGGCACCACCGATCCCGGCGCCGTGCTGGGGACAGTGCTGAGCCGGGCGGAGACCCTGCCCAAGCCGTATCGCGACGGCGATCTGGCCCGTGCCCTGCGGCGTGCGCTGGATTTGCAGGCCCCTCTCGCCCCGGCGGAGGCCGCCCGGGGCTGACGAGGGGGGTGGATGGCGGCGTTGCCCACGCCGCCGGTTGTTCATATTCAGGTCAGGTTCTGGTTCATGGCTTTGTCCGACGATGCGCTTACCCTGTTGCGAAGTTCGATCCGGTCTGTCTGGGCGTTGGAGCTTCTTCTTCTGCTGCGCCGGAATGCCGGGCGCGACTGGTCGAACGGCGAGTTGGTGAGCGAGCTGCGCGGCAGCGATGTGGTGGTGCAGGAGGCGCTGGCCGGCTTCCTCGGCGCCGGTCTGCTGGTGGCGCTGGCCGATGGCCGCCACCGCTACCAGCCGGCCGCACCGATCCTCGACCGATGGGTGGAGGAGATCGAGCAGGCCTACGCCACCCGCCCGTCCGCCATCATCCGGGAGATCTTCGCCGCGCCCGGCAACAAGGTCCAGATCTTCGCCGATTCCTTCCGCTTCCGTCTCAACGATTGAATCCAGTGAACGACATGACCGACTTTCTCACAGTCAGGAATGCGTACGGCCCTCTTCGGGGGGAGAGTGGGAACGGGGGGCACTGACATGGACGTCGTGAAGTCGGCGGTCTATCTGCTGTGCTTTGCCGCCAGCCTGCTGTGCATGGTGCTGCTGCTGCGCAGCTGGCTGCGGTCGCGCAGCAGGCTTCTGCTGTGGAGCACGCTGTGCTTCGTCGGGCTCGCCGTGAACAACCTGCTGCTGTTCATCGACATCGTCGTCCTGCCGACCCAGGTCGACCTGCTGCCGCTGCGCCAGTTCTCCGCGATGGCCGGCGTCGGCGTGCTGCTGTACGGCTTCATCTGGGATGCCGAATGATGGAGCCGACCACCTACAGCTTCTTCACCGGGGTCCTCGCCGCTCTCTATGCGGTCGCCGGGCTGTTCTTCCTCGGCTTCTGGAAGCGGACGCGCGATGCGCTGTTCGCCAGCTTCGCGCTGGCCTTCACGCTGCTGGCGCTGAACCAGGTCGTGCTGGCGCTGGGCGGGCTGGAACGGGATGAGCAGGGCTGGGTCTACCTGCTGCGTCTGCTGGCCTTCCTGCTGATCATCGCCGCCATCGCCCGCAAGAACCTGGAGGGGCGGCGGCGCTGACGAGCGGTCGGATGCCGGGCGTCAAGAAGGCCGGCGTCTACTTGCGGCCGTCGCCGAAGCGGCGGCAATCCCACTCGTCGGTGCCGGATTCGGCGTGCCCGCCGTTGGAGGTGCGGTACCGGGAATCGTCGCACTGACCATTGCCGGCATAGGGGCTGTAGCCGCCGCGGCCCCGGCCGCTGCGATAGCCGCTGTTGTAGCCGTTGCCGTAGTAGCCGCTGCTTTCGTAGCCGCCACGATGGCGCTGGTGCCGGTTGCGGTCACCGTCGTCGTCGTCGCCGGCGGTGGCGGCCAGGACGCCCAGCCCGACCACCGCGGCACCGATCAGCAGGGCGCCCGCCATGTCGTCGTTGCCGTTTCCGGCGCAGCCCGGCAGGGCCAGGGAGGCCGCGAGGCAAGCGGCCATGACCGTCCTGCCGCCGAAAAATCCGCGCCGTGCCGCCGTTTCCATCGCCGCCTCCCAGAATTGGCTTTCATTTACGCATGAACACATGAGCGGAGTTTTTCATCCGTTACCATTATAATTTCTTTTTAGAAATATTTGTCCTGCCCCACTTCCGCTTGGCGGATGCCCGAGCAATGCCGACGGCGGGGCTTGGCCCGGCCGGCGGGAAGCCCTATGGTCGGCCTGCTGTCGCCAAAATGGGGAGTGCGTGGATGTTCACCGCCAGGATCCTGTTGCTCGGTTCCGGGGAACTGGGCAAGGAATTCGTCATCGCCGCCAAGCGGCTGGGCTGCGAGGTCATCGCCTGCGACAGCTACGCCAACGCCCCGGCGATGCAGGTCGCCGATCAGGCGGAGGTGTTCTCCATGCTGGATGCCGACGCCCTGCGCGCCGCCATCGCCAAGCACCGCCCCGACTATATCGTGCCGGAGGTGGAGGCGATCCGCACCGAGGTGCTGCACGAGTTCGAGGATGCCGGCACGACGGTCGTGCCCTCGGCCCGCGCCGCGACCATGACGATGAACCGCGACCGCATCCGCGAGGTCGCCGCGACCGAACTCGGCCTGCGCACCTCGCGCTACCGCTATGCCGAGAGCCTGGAGGAGGTCCGCGCCGGGGCCGGGCACACCGGCTTCCCCTGTGTCGTGAAGCCGGTGATGTCGTCGTCGGGCAAGGGACAGAGCACGGTGCAGGATGCCGCCGGGCTGGAGGCCGCCTGGGATTATGCAGTGGCGAACATGCGCGGCGACCGCCGCAAGGTGATCGTCGAGGAGTTCGTCCCCTTCGAGTACGAGATCACGCTGCTGACCGTCCGTACCCGCGACGGCATCCTCTATTGCGAGCCGATCGGCCACCGGCAGGAGCGCGGCGACTATCAGGAATCCTGGCAGCCGGTCGTCATGCCGCAGGCGATGCTGGACGACGCCAAGGCGATGGCGGCGCGCGTCGTCGACAATCTCGGCGGCTACGGCATCTTCGGCGTCGAGTTCTTCGTGACCGCCGACGAGGTGGTCTTCTCCGAACTGTCGCCGCGCCCGCACGACACCGGCATGGTCACCCTGCTGTCGCAGAACCTGTCGGAGTTCGAACTGCACGCCCGCGCCATCCTGGGCCTGCCGATCCCGAACATCGCCTGCCGCGCGCCATCCGCCTCCGCCGTCATCCTGGCCGACCGCGAGGCGGAGAGCTTCCGCATCGAGGGGCTGGCCGATGCGCTGGCTCTTGGATCGACGGAGCAGGAGGTCGACGTCCGCCTGTTCGGCAAGCCGACCACCCGCAAGAACCGCCGCATGGGCGTGGCGCTTGCCACCGGCACCGATACCGACGACGCGCGGGCGCGGGCCAAGCAGGCGGCGGACAAGGTGGCGATCCGGTATCTGTAAGGGGAACGAGGCCGGGCTGGGCGGAGCGGGCTACCGCCCCAGCAGCCGGTCCACCCGCCGCAGCGCCGGGAACAGCACCGCCCACAGGCCCGCGAGGCCGACCGCGCCGACGCCGCCCAGCACCACCGCCGGCACCGCGCCGACCAGCGCCGCGACGCTGCCGGACTCGAACTCGCCGAGCTGGTTGGAGGCGCCGATGAACAGCGAGGTGACGGCGCCGACCCGGCCGCGCATCTCGTCGGGGGTCGACAGCTGGACCAGAGTCTGGCGGACGAACATGCTGACCTGATCGGTGGCGCCGACCGCCAGCAGGGCGATGAAGGACAGCACCGGATCGGCCGACAGGCCGAAGGCGATGGTTGCGACGCCGAAACCCGCCACCGCCACCAGCATCCAGCGCCCGGCATGGCGCTTCACCCCCCAGCGGGTGATGACCATCGCCATGGCGAGCGCCCCCAGCGCCGGGGCCGAGCGCAGCAGGCCAAGTCCCCAAGGCCCGACATGCAGCACGTCGCGGGCATAGATCGGCAGCAGTGCAGTCGCCCCGCCGAGCAGCACCGCGAACAGGTCGAGCGAGATGGCGCCCAGGATTTCCGGCCGGCTGCGGATGAAGGCGGCGCCGGCCAGCATGCTCGACAGGCTCATCGCGCGCCTGGTCATCGTCACCGGGCGCGGCCGGCAGGCGGCGATCAGCAGGACCGACAGCAGCAGCATCGCCGTGCTGACGCCGTAGACCGCTGCCGGACCGGCGATGTAGAGCAGGCCGCCCAGCGCCGGGCCGGAGATCTGCGCCACCTGGACGCCCGACGACTGCCAGGCGACCGCGTTGGGCAGATCCTCCACCGGCACGGTCGCCGACAGGATCGCCTGGTTGGCCGGACCCTCGAAGGATTTGGCGAGGCCGATCAGCGCCACGACGGCGAAGATCGCATGGGGCGACAGCGCTCCCGCCATGGTCAGCAGGAACAGGGCGGCGACGGCGATCATCTCGATCGACAGGGCGCCGAACAGCACCGTCTTGCGGTCGTTGTTGTCGACCACATGGCCCGCGACCAGCACCAGAGCCAAAGTCGGCAGGAACTGGAACAGCCCGACCAGCCCGAGGTCGAGCGGGTCGCCGGTCATGGCGTAGACCTGCCAGCCGACCGCCACCACCTGCATCTGGATCGCCAGCATCGAACAGACCCGCGCGCTCCAGAACAGGGCGAAGGCGCGGTGACGGAAGGCCGACCGGAAACCATCTCCGGCCGTGGGGGCGCTGGTCATTCAAACAGGCTCCAGAAGTGTGGCGATCCCCAGCCCGCCGCCGATGCCGAGCGTGGCGAGGCCCCGGCGGGGCAGGCTGCCCGCCGCCGGGAACAGAAGCTCGGTGAACAGGCGCGTCACCAGAACGGCGCCGGATGCGCCGTAGGGATGGCCGAGCGCCAGCGCGCCGCCGCCGACCGACACGCGCGACGGGTCGATGCCGAGGGCGTCGAGGCTGGCCAGCACCTGGGCGGCGAAGGCCTCGTTGAACTCGACGAGGTCGATGCCGGCGATGGACAGGCCGGGGTTGCGGGCCAGCAGCTTGGTGACGGCCGGGATCGGGCCGGTGCCGAGAAGCTTGGGATCGACGCCCGCCGCCACGCTGTCGACCACGGCCAGCCCGCGGGCCAGGCCGAGCGCCCGGTACTTCCGTTCCGACACCATGGCGACGATGGCGGCCCCGTCGTTGACCGGGCAGGCGTTGCCGGCGGTCACCGTGCCCTCGGGCCGCAGGATCGGACGCAGCGCCGCCAGCCGGTCGAGGCTGGTGTCGGGGCGCGGGCACTCGTCGCGGTCGACGATCCGGCCGTCTCGCAGCGTGAGAGGCACGATCTCGCGGGTGAACCGGCCGGTGGCCTGAGAGGCCACTGCCTTGCGGTGGCTGTCCAGGGCGTAGCGGTCCTGGCGGGCGCGGTCGATGCCATAGGCGGCGGCGACGTTTTCCGCCGCCTCGATCATCGACGGGTCGCCGATCTCGTCGGGAGCGAAGCGGGCCCGGTCGTAGAAGGTCGGGCTGCGGTAGAGGCTGGACGGCTTGGCGACGCGCCAGGGGGCGGTGCTGGTACTCTCAACCCCGCCGGCCAGGACGATTTCGCAGGCCCCGGACTGCACCAGCCGGGCGGCGAGGTTGACTGCCTCCAGTCCCGACCCGCACTGACGGTCCACCGTGACGCCGGGTACCGATACCGGCAGGCCGGCGGCGAGCGCCGACAGCCGCGCGACATTGCCGCCGGGACCGACCGCGTTGCCCAGCAGAACCTCGTCCACCTCTGCCGCGTCGATCCCGGCGTCGGCGAGCACGGCGCGGATGACGGGAGCGGCGAGGTCCTCGACGGCGAGCTCGCGCAGGGTACCGCCGATGCGGCCGACGGGCGTGCGCCGGGCGGCGACGATGATCGGGCGGTCGCTCACCCCACCACCTCCAGCCCCCCGGTTATCGCCCGCTCGCGGACATCGGCGCGGGCGATCTTGCCGCTGCCGGTCAGGGGCATTTCGGCCGCCGCGAAGAGCTTTCGCGGCGCCTTGTAGGCCTCCAGCCGCTCCTGGCACCAACTCCGCAGATCGGCCAGCGACGCGCGCCCGGTCCCACGCCACCAGACGACGGCGGACAGGGCGTCTCCCCAATAGGGATCGGGCAGGCCGAACACCACCGCCTCGGCCACCGCGGGATGGGCGCGCAGGGTCGCCTCGACCTCCGCCGGATAGACGTTCAGGCCGCCGGTGATGACCATGTCGCCGGCCCGGCCGACCAGCCGCAGCCAACCCTCGCCGTCGATCCAGCCATAGTCGCCGACCGTTCCCCAGCCGTCCCGCTGGCGATAGCCGGCGCCGTCGGCGGTGCCGAGATAGCCGTCGCTCAGCATGCCGCTGCGTACCCAGACCGTTCCGGGCCGGCCGCGCTCCACCGGGTTGCCGTCATCGTCACGCAGGCTCAGCTCCACCCCCTGGAAGGGGCGGCCGACGCTGTCGGTGGGAGCGCCTTCGCGGGAGGAACGCAGGCTGACGAAGCTCAGCTCCGACGCCCCGTAATACTCCAGTATGGCGGCGTCAGGACAGAGCGCCGCCAGCCGGTCATGCACTGCGGGCGCCAGCTTGGCGCCGGAGCAGACCACCCGGCGCAGGTCCGGAAAGCGGCGGCCTTCGCGTTCCGCCGCATCGAGGATGCCGACCAGCATCGTCGGCACCACGACAAGCGTGGTGACCCTGCACTCCGCCAACTGTGCCGCCGCGTCGGGTCCGTCGAACTTCGGCTGCACCCGGATGGTGGCGCCTGCCGAAAGCCCTTCCACCGCGCCGTAAAGGCCCAAGCCATGGACCAGCGGTCCCGGCACCAGCACGACGTCGTCGGGACCGATGCCGAACTCGACGCGGCTTGCCTCCAGCGTCGCCAGCCAGGAGCCCTGGTTGCGGATGAAGGCCTTCGGCCGCCCGGTGGTGCCGGAGGTGAAGCCGACCAGGAAGGGGGTCTTCGGATCGACCGGGGGGATGCTCCAGTCCGGCGGCTGTCCCGTGATCCAGGCGGCGGCGGTCCGCGTCGTCAGATGCAGGTCGGGACGGAGGGTGTCCAGGGCGGAAGCCGTCTGCGCGGCGCTCCATTTCGGATCGAGCAGTCCGACGATGCCGCCCGCGGCGACGATGCCGAAGAACAGGGCCAGCAGTTCCGGCCGGTTGCCGAGGCTGAGCGCCACTCGGGGCGGCACGTCATCCCGACGCAGGACGGACACGCCGGCCCCCGCCCGCCGCACCTGCTCCAGCAAGGCGCCGTAGGATATCGCCTCGGCGCCGAAGACCAGCGCCGGATGGCCGGGCGCCCGACCGGCGGCCATTGCGAAAGGGCGGGCGAGGTTGTCCGCCCCCATGAGGTCGCCGATCAGGGGTGGTCGGTCAGGTGCCGGTCTTTCAGGCATGGATCGGCAGGATCCCGGCACGGCGGACGCCCGAAGCCGCGACGGCGGCAATGCCGGCCTTGATCAGGTCGCCCGGGACGAAGGCCAGCGAGCCGAAGACCGCCTTGTCGATCGGCAGGCCGGCGACCAGCCACAGCCAGGGAATGCCGCCGGCGTAGACGACCAGGATGCCGCCGAGGACGCTGACCGCGAACAGGCGGATCGGGTTGGCGGTGGTGGCGAACCGCTCCGCCAGCCAGCCGGTGATGAAGGCGGCGACCGGCCAGGCCAGCACGAATCCGCCGGTCGGCCCCATCAGCGCACCGATGCCGCCGCGTCCGCCGGCCAGCAGCGGCAGCCCCGCCGCGACCAGCAGCACGAACAGCAGGGCGGCGATGCCGCCGCGCCGCGCCCCCAGGATGGTGCCGGCCAGCATGACGCCCAGCGTCTGCGCGGTGATCGGCACCGGCAGGAAACCGAGGGGAATCGGCGGCGCCATGCCGAGCCCGCCCAGCAGGGCGGCGAACAGGGCGCAGAGGACGAGGTCGCGGGTGGACAGCATGGCGGACGTTTCCTTCGGCTGGTGTCGTTATCGTTGGGTGCT
Source organism: Azospirillum sp. 412522 (assembly GCF_019805165.1). Classification (GTDB taxonomy): domain Bacteria; phylum Pseudomonadota; class Alphaproteobacteria; order Azospirillales; family Azospirillaceae; genus Azospirillum. The sequence continues at coordinate 24,712 of NZ_RWIJ01000019.1, read as the reverse complement.
GTTTTTGGTCCCGGTCTCTTTGGTTCCGGAATCTGCCGGGTCGTAGCCGCGTGCCTCCAGCGCGGCGGTCAGATCATCGGCCATGGTGAGGATCTTGACCAGCAGCGGAACGAACAGGGCGGCTATGTTGCGCTCCACGCCCCGGGCGCGCTGGGCCATCCGCACCTCGCGCACCTGATCGCCCAGCAGCGGGATGAAGCGGATGGTCAGGGCCAGCATCAGCGCCATCTTTGCCGGGTTGACGCCGACCGGGCGCAGCAGGCCGAACAGCCACTCGAACAGATCGACCATGTCCATGACGCGGGTGGTCAGCGTGACCAGCGTCGCCAGCAGGATCAGCGCGGCGAAGCGGGCGATGGCGACGGCCGTCTCCTCCCACCCGCCGCCGGCCAGCAGGGACTGGAAGCCGAACAGCAGGGTCAGCATGACGACCGGCGTCCGCAGCTCCGCCAGCACTCGCCCGGCCGGCAGTCTCGCCGTGACGAGGGCCGCGGCGCCGATGAACCCGGCGGCCAGCGCTCCCCAGGCGCCGGGCAGGGCCAACACCACCATCGTCACCAGCAGCAGCCCGCCCAGTTTCACCCCCGCCGGCAGGCGGTGGATGACCGACTCCCGATGCAGGTAGAGCCCCAGCATCAGCCGAGTCGCTCGATGTAGGCCGGCACGGTTTCCGCCGGTGGGCCGTCGGCGACGATCCGGCCATCCTCCAGCACCAGCGCCCGGTCGAAATCCTTCACCATGTCGAGGTCGTGGGTGACGACGATCACCGTCTGCGGCAGCCCGCGCAGCAGCTCGATCACCTTGCGGCGGTTGCGCAGGTCGAGCAGGGTGGTCGGCTCGTCGAAGATCACGTAGGCGGGATCCAGCACCAGCACCCCGGCGATGGCGAGCAGTTGCTTCTCGCCGCCGCTCATCTGGTGGGCCGGCTGGTGGCGGTAGCGGTCGAGGCCGTAACGTTCCAGCGCCCCGGCGACGCGACGGGCGATCTCGTCCTTCGGCAGCTTGCGTGCCTTCAGCCCGAAGGCGAGGTCCTCCTCCACCGTCGGGTAGACGATCTGGGTGTCGGGATTCTGGAAGACGAAGCCGACCCGCTGGCGCACCGCGCGGCCATCGGTTCGGGTGTCCAGGCTATCGACGGCGACGGTGCCGGAGGTCGGAACGATCAAGCCGTTCAGCAGCCGTGCCAGCGTGCTCTTGCCCGACCCGTTGCCGCCGAGAATGGCGATGCGCCGCTCCGCCAACCGCAGCGACAGGTCGTGCAGGACGGGACGGTCGCCATAGGCGTGGGTGACGGACCGGAGTTCGATCATCGACGGGGCCGAAACTTTCGCGTTGCGGTTCTGTTGCGCGTGCGAAAGGTTCTTAGCCGGTTTGCCGGCGGGGTGCCAGAGGGGAGCGTTTTCGTTGCGGCACTTGCTCCCACATCGGCTGAACCATCGCTCAGAAACTGTTCCGCTCGTGATAGGTCTGCAGGAACTGCTGCACCCGCGGTTCCATGGAGCCGTGGAAGACCTCGCGCGGGGTGCCGAAGGCGGCGATGCGGCCGCGGTCGAGGAAGGCGACCTTGTCGGCGACGTTGGCGGCGAAGCCCATCTCGTGGGTCACCACCACCATGGTCATCCCGTCGGCCGCCAGATCGCGCATGACCTGCAACACCTCGCCCACCAGTTCGGGGTCGAGCGCCGAGGTCGGCTCGTCGAACAGCATCAGATGCGGTTCCATCGCGATGACGCGGGCGATGGCGACGCGCTGCTGCTGTCCGCCGGACAGGCGGGCCGGGTAGCTGTCGGCCTTGGCGGCCAGACCCACCCGGTCCAGCATCCGGCGGGCATGGGCGGCCGCCGCGGCCTTGTCCATGCCGCGGACCTGCACCAGCGCCTCGGCCACATTCTCCAGCGCCGTCATGTGGGGCCACAGGTTGAACTGCTGGAACACCATGCCGACGTTGCGGCGCAGATCCCGCAGGTCGCGGTTCGACAGCCGGCGGCGCGGCGCATCCTCGGTGTAGCCGACCAGCTTGCCTTCGATGCGGATCTCGCCGCGGTCGTAGACCTCCAGGAAGTTGATGCAGCGCAGAAGCGTGCTCTTGCCCGAGCCGCTGGGGCCGATCAGGCAGACGACCTCCGACCTGTTGACGGTCAGGTCGATGTCGCGCAGCACCTCGTTGGTGCCGAAGCTCTTGCCGACTCCGCGGATCGAGACCATGGGCACGGCGTCGCCGGCGGCCGAGGAGCGCGGCGGAGTGGCGGTTTGGGAAACGGCGGTCATCACGCCCTCGCGGTTGCGGTCTCGGTCGAAGACCCCTGCGGCGAGGCATGGGTCAGGAAACGGGTGACGCGCGCCTCCAGCCGGCGGCCCAGGCGCGACACCACCTCCACCAGCAGCCAGTAGAACAGCGCCATCCCCAGGATGGTCTCGAAGGTGGCGAAGGTCTCCGCCGCCATCGTCTGCATCTCGTACATCAGTTCCGGAACGGTGATGATCGACAGCACCACCGTTTCCTTGGTCAGGATCGCCATCATGTTGACGATGGCCGGGATGGTCGACACCAGCATCGCCGGCACGATCACCCGGCGCAGGATGGAGCCATACGACATGCCGAGGCTGAGCGCCGCCTCCACCTGTCCCTTCGGCACGGCCTGATAGCCGGCGCGGAAGATCTCGGCGAAGTACGCGCTGCCGTAGAGGCCGAGGCCGAGGATCCCGGCGGTGGTCGCCTCCAGCCGCAGGCCGATGGACGGGCCGCCGCTGTAGAGCAGGAACAGCTGGATCAGGAAGGGGGTGCCGCGGATCACCTCGATGTAGGCGCGGATGATCCAGCGCAGCGGCTTCACCGGCAGCTGCCGCAGCAGCATCAGGACGAAGCCCAGCACCATTCCGATCAGGCAGCCGGCGCCCCAGCACAGGATGGTGACGCCGAAGCCGCGCAGCAGCGCCGGGCCGTACTGGACGAGAAGGGCGAGGTCCAACATCGGGTCAGGCCTGTTGCAGGCGGCGTTCGACCAGCGTGCCGAACAGGGCCAGCGCGCCGTTGATCGCCAGATAGATGAGCCCGGCCGCCAGATAGATCTCCAGCGGGCGGTAGTTGCTGGCCGAAATGGTCTGGCTGGTCCGCGTCAGCTCCGCCACCCCGACGACCGAGATCAGCGAGGACGCTTTCAGCAGCAGGATCAGTTCGTTGACCAGGGCGGGGACGGAGATGCGGAAGGCCTGCGGCAGCAGGATGCGCGCCCAGATCGACCGGCCGGGAAAGCCCAGCGCCAGCGCCGCCTCCGACTGGCCATGCGGGACGGCGTTCAGGGCGCCGCGGTAGATCTCCGACACGTAGGCCCCGGATGCGAGGCCCAGGGCGGCGATGGAGGCGACCAGCGGCGGCACGTCGATGCCGATCAGCGGCAGCATGTAGTAGATCAGCAGGAGCTGGATCAGCAGCGGCACGCCGCGGAAGAAACTGACATAGACGCCGCCGGCCATGTCGGCCGCCCGGCCGCCGGACTGGCGCGCCACGCAGACGGCGACGCCGATCACCTGCCCCAGCAGAACGCCGAGCAGCGAGACCCAGATGGTCGTGACGGCCGCCCCCAGCAGATAGGGAAGGGCGTCGATGATGACGCTGAACTTCATCGGGTGGGCCTTCGATTACGGCGGGGCCGCGACCTATCCCCTCTCCCTGGGGGAGAGGGGATGTCCGGGGGCGTCCCCCCTTACAGCTGCGGTTCCGGAACGGTGGTCGGCAGCTCCTGCGAGACGCCGAACCACTTCTTCTGGATGGTGCCCATGCGGCCGTCCTTCTGGATCTTCACCAGGGCGGCGTTGACCGCTTCGATCAGGCTCTTGTCGTTCGCGTCCAGGCGGCCGACCCAGGAGAAGTAGGAGGGCTTGCCGAAGGGCGGCAGGACGACGGCGAAGGTGTCCTTGCGCTGGGCAGCGGCGAAGTTCAGGTTCGGCAGCGAGTTGACCGAGGCGTCGACGCGGCCGGCGGCGAGATCCGCATAGGACTGGTTGCTGTCGACATACTCGCGCACGTCCGGCGGGGTCGGCAGGGTCTGGCCGAATTCCTTCACCTGGGCCAGCTGCGAGGTGCCCTTGCCGCCGCCGACCTTCTTGCCGGCGATGTCTTCCGGCTTGTTGATGGACTTGTCGTCGGCGCGCTTCATCAGGGCGGCGGTCGCCTCCGAAATCGGAACGGTGAAGGCGTAGCGCTTCGTGCGCTCCTTCGTGATGGTGACCGGGGCGATGACCAGATCGAACTTCTTGGCTTCCAGGCCGGGCAGCACGCTGGTCCAGGGCAGGTCCATGTACTTGGCCTTGACGCCAAGCTCCTTCGCCACCTCGTCGATCAGGTCGCGGTCGACGCCCTTGTATTCGTTGCTCTCAAGGAAGTCGAAGGGCGGGAACTGCATCTCGGTGGCGACGGTCAGGACGCCCGCCTTCTTCACGTCGGCCAGCGTGTCGGCCATCGCCGTGCCGGCGGCGGCCCCGGCGACCAGCAGGGTGGCGCCGAGCAGCGCCGTCTTGAACATCGTCCGAACCATCGCTTTGCTCTCCATCGTGAAAGACCCCTGTTGTGGCCGGCGGCTGCCGCCGGTCCTTTTGTGTTTACAAATTCAACTCGGTCGCGCTGTCGGTGATCGACGACCCGCTGAGGCTGAACCGGTCGCCGACCGACAGGAAATGCACCAGCGTCACCGGCCGGCTGAGATGCATGGTCTGCCGCCGGATCGACAGGCAGGCCGCCCCGGCTTCGACCCCCAGAAGCGCCGCCATCTCCGCCGTGGCGTTGACCGCACGCACCGTGTGGTCGGCCGAGGACCAGGGAACCCGGTCAACCAGCCACCGGCTGGGTGCCACGATATCGAAGGATTCGTCAATCACCTCCGGCACGACCTCCAGGTTGACGAGGCGGCGTTCGTGCTGGATCGGCGTGCCGTCGCTGAAATGCAGGCATTCCAGCGTCAGGATCGGTGTCCCGTCGCTAAGGTCGGGCCAGCGGATGCCTTCGCCGTTGCGGAAAACCTTGCGGTCGCGGATGCGGAACTCGTAGACACGGCCCTCCCGCGCCACGACGTCGCCGATGTCCTCGATGGGCAGGGCGAAGCGGTCGCGGCGGCCGGTGGCGACGAAGGTGCCGGCACGGCGGCGGCGGACCAGGAAACCCTCCCGTGCCAGCAGGGCGATGGCCTTGTGCACGGTCTGGCGGGAGACGCCGTAGAGGCTCGACAGTTCAGCCTCGTTCGGGAGGCGTTGGCCGGCAAGCCAGCGCCCGCGCAGGATTTGGCCGGCGACGGCGCGCTTGATCTGGTCGAACAGCGGTCCGCGGCCATCGAGCGCGAGCCCGGCGAGTTCCCGGTCGTCCTGGTCCTGACCGGCCGGTGTGGAGGCGGGTCCGCCACCGCGGTGCTGTCCGGTCAGGCCTTGCCGTGTCAACCCCTGCACCCCGATCTCCGAAGCCGCGATGTGACGTTTGGATGATAATGTATGTACATAAACCTTCGGTCAATCGGGAATTCCCGGACCGGCGGCCAACTTTGCTGCGGTGCGATGGAAAATCGCCTACCTCGTTCGCCGGGGCTTGCGCAGCCGTGCGAAAAAGCCAATTGGAGTGCGGGATTTGCGTTAAATCTTTCGGGCGCGTGCATGTCGACAGGGCAGGGCAAGATCGGGTTGAGCGGGCATCGGGCGACGGTACGGGACGATCTGGTCGGCTGTCCGGATTGCGGGCGGCTTCATCGCGTCCGTGAATTGCCCCGCCATGGCCGGGCCGTCTGCACGCGATGCGGCGCGGTATTGTACCGGCATGTGGCGGGCGGACCCGGCCATGCCCTGCCGATGGCGCTGACCGCGCTGCTGATGCTGGGGTTGATCGCCGCAAATCCGCTGATGGCGGTGCACATCCAGGGCAATGACCGCGCCGGCCTGGTCACAACCGGGATCGAGGCTCTGGCCGACCAGGGGATGTGGCCGCTGTCGCTGCTGGTCGGGCTGCTGGTGCTGGGCGCGCCGCTGGTCCGCGTCGCAGGCGTGATCGCCGTGCTGCTTCGCCTGCGCGCCGGGCTCCCGCCGGAAAAGCCACGGGCGACCGCCCGGCTGTTCGCCTTGACCGAATCCCTGCGCCCCTGGGCGATGCTCGATGTCTTCCTGCTCGGCCTGCTGGTCGGCTATTCCAAGCTCTACGGCTTCGCCAATGCGGAACTGCTGACCGGCGGGCTGGCGCTCGGCGGCTATGTGTTGGCGATGACCGCGATGGATCAGGGCCTCGACCGCCGGGCGCTGTGGTCGGCCATCGATCGGGTGGCGCCCGATCCGGCGCCTCCTCCACGGCGCTGGATCGCCTGTTCGGTCTGCCAGCGCATTCATGACGATGAGCATGAGCGGGCGCCGAGCCGCTGCACCCGCTGTGGCAGTCCCCTGCATGTGCGGGAACCGGACAGCCTGGGGCGGACAACGGCGCTGGTCGCCACCAGCGCCATCCTCTATGTGCCGGCCAACCTGCTGCCGGTGATGACCGTCGTCAATTTCGGCCAGGGCGATCCCAGCACGATCCTGGGCGGGGTGGGGGAGCTGGCCGGGTCCGGCATGTGGCCGCTGGCCCTGCTGGTCTTCGTCGCCAGCATCGCCGTGCCGCTCCTGAAGCTGGGCGGCCTGGCATGGTTCGTCGTCAGCGCCTGGCGCGGATCGGCCGCTCGGCTGCAGGGGCGGACGCGCCTGTACCGTTTCATCGATGCCATCGGGCGCTGGTCCAATGTGGACGTGTTCATGATCGCAATCCTCACGGCGCTGGTTCAGTTCGGCGCGGTCGCCTCCGTCCGCGCCGATAACGGCGCGATCGCCTTTGCCGCCGTCGTTATCCTGACCATGCTGGCAAGCCATGTCTTCGATCCGCGCGTGATGTGGGACCGGGCGGACGGGGTGCGTCATGACTGACGCCGGCCAGTCGCCGCCGCCCGATTCCCCTCCGGCTCCGCTCCCGGCCCCGCCCGAGCATCCGCCGGAGGTGGCGCCGGAGGTGGCGCCGGAGGTGGCGGTGTCGACGCGACGCAGGCTGTCCCTGCTGTGGCTGCTGCCGCTGGTGGCGGCGCTGATCGCCGGCTGGCTCGGCTGGCGCTGGCTGGATGAGCGCGGGCCGCAGATCGTCATCACCTTCCAGTCCGGCGACGGGCTGGAGGCCGGGCGGACCCGCATCAAGCACAAGAACGTCGATCTGGGCGTGATCGAATCGGTCCGCCTGTCCGATGACCTGTCGAAGGTGATCGCCACCGCCCGCATGGACCGCACCGCCGCCCGGCATCTCAAGGACGGCACCCGCTTCTGGGTGGTGGCGCCGCGCCTCGGGCTGGGCGGGATATCGGGACTCAGCACGGTGGTGTCCGGCACCTATGTCGAGATGGAACCCGGTGGCGGCGACGACCGGCGGGAGTTCGACGCGCTGGACGAACCGCCGGCGGTTCGCGCCGACGTGCCGGGCCGCAGTTTCAACCTGAAAGCCGAACAGCTTGGGTCGCTGGCCCAGGGCTCTCCCGTCTATTTCCGTGGGGTGCAGGTGGGCGAGGTGATGGGCTACAACCTGTCGCCGCAGGACCGGACGGTCAGGGTGTCGATCTTCATCCGCGCGCCCTATGAGGGGCTGGTGCATGAGGGAAGCCGGTTCTGGCGGTCGTCGGGCATCCAGTTCACCGCCGGTGCCGACGGCATCAAGTTCCAGACCGAATCGCTGAAGACGCTGGCGCTGGGCGGCGTCGTGCTGGAAACCCCGCCCGATCCCGAGGCCGGACCGCAGGCGCTGGACTGGGCCAGCTTCACGCTCTACGAGGACCAGGCGACCGCAGCCGCGGCGCGCGACCGGCTGCGCGTGCGGTACCGGCTGGAGTTCCCCGGTTCGGTGCAGGGGCTGCAGGCCGGCGCGCCGGTTCTGATGCGCGGCCTGACCGTCGGCCATGTCGCCGCGGTGCGGCTGGAGTTCGACGAGTCCAGGCAGGAGCTGCACATTCCCGTCGACATCGACGTCGAACCCGACCTGGTCGCGCGGACCTATGCCGTGATCGACGGCAGGCCGATGGACGAGGCGGCGGTGCGCAAGCTGATCGCCACCCAGGTGGCCAAGGGGCTGCGGGGCCGGCTGGCGTCGGGCAACCTGCTGACCGGGCAGAAGCTGGTGTCCTTCGACTTCGAACCCGGTTCGCCGCCGACCGCGCCGGGAACCGAGCGGTCGGAGCTGCCGACCGTCGACTCCAGCGACCTCGATTCCCTCACCCGGTCCGCCGGCGTGGTGATGGACAAGGTCGCGGCGCTGCCGCTCGACGCGTTGATCGCCGACGTGCGCGGGACCTTGCAGTCGGTCAGCGGGCTTGCAGGCTCCCCCGATCTCGCGCGGTCGCTGGCGGCGCTCGCCAAGGCGCTGGGCAGCGCCGATGCGCTGATGCGCAATGCCGACCGGCAACTGCCGCAGCTGGTGAAGAGCCTGCGCGGCGTGGCGGCCGCGGCGGAGGGCACGCTGAACAGCGCCAGCGGGCTGCTGGGCGGCGGGGGCGGGCAGGCCGACCTGCCCGGCGTGATGCGGCAGCTGAACGACGCCGCACGGTCGTTCCGCGTGCTGGCCGATTATCTGGAACGCCACCCGGAGGCATTGCTTCGGGGCAAGAGGGAATGAAACGGGGAGGACTGGGGATGAAATGGGTGCGCGGACTGCGGACTGCCGCGCTGGCGATGCCGCTTCTCGTGTTGGCGGCCTGTCAGTCGACGCCGGACAGCCGGCTCTACACGCTTGCGGTTGTTCCGCCCGCCGGGGCTGCACAGCCGGCAGGGGCCGCGCCCCGGACCCTGGCTTTGGGCTCGCTCGACCTGCCGATGCTGATCGACCGGCCACAGATCGTCCGCCGCATCGACGGCAACCGGGTGGAGACGCTGGAGTTCGACCGCTGGGCCGAGCCGCTGGCGGACGGGCTACGCTCCACCCTGGCCGGCGACCTCGCGGCGCGTCTGCCGGGCGCGACAATCCTGCCGGTGGCCGGGAGTGCCGGGGAGGGGACGGCGGTTCTGGCCGTCACCGTGCTGCGCTTCGATGCCGACGCCACCGGTCGCGTCGTTCTCGACGCGCAATGGACCCTGTCGCCCGCCGGTGGCTCCGGCGGGCGCAAGAGCGGTCCGACGCGCGAGACGGTGGAGGTGCCGGCTGCCGGTGCCGGCCCCGATGCACAGGTTCGCACGATGAGTCAGGCGGTCGGCGTGCTGGCCGACCGCATCGCCGCCGGGATGCGGCGCTAGGGTGACGGCTGCCGTCAGTGCAGAAGGGTGGCGCCGCGGTCGGCGGTCGGGCGCGGCCGGTCCATATGGACGCCGGCCGGCCGGCCCGGCAGGCGCGACTCCGCCGCCGGGTCCGGCAGAGCCAGACCGGCGCGTGCGAGGGCGGAGGCCAGGACACAGAGCGGCGCCATCGCCATGCGCACGCCCGTCAGCGGCAGCCAGTCGTTCATCAGCAAGCCGGCCTCGCCATGTTGACCCTGCTGCGCCAGCCGCAGCATGTCGAGCAGCAGCGCCTCGTCGGTGCCCAGGGCCGGACAGGGCGGGCGGTGCAGGTCGAGCGGGCGGGTGGTGGCCGCCAGCACGATGCGCATCAGCGTGTCGAACGCCACCGCCGCATCGTTCGACAGCCCGGCCTCGGTCATGCCGTCCTGCCAGTGCGGATGCCGGCGGTCCGGTTCGCGCAGCGGCTCGGCCCACAGTCGCAGCACGGAGACGACCAGCGCCTCGGCGCCGCGCAGGTCCTGGAAGCGTTCGCGGCCGGACAGGGAGCGGCGGTGGGATTGCATGCTGGACATGACGGACTCCGCGTGAGGGGATGAGCGGAGGGTAAGGCGTTCGCGGTGCGAATGCAAGTCATTCGCAAACATGGTCCGGGTGCCGGCAGGCTGTCAGCGCTGCGACCAGCGGGTCAGCCATCCGGCCAGCCGGTCGAACCCGGCATCGATCACCACGGCGAGAGCGGCGACGATCAGGGCGCCTTGGATGACGTAGGCCTGGTTGGACCCGTTCAGCCCGACGATGATGGGCAGCCCAAGGGTCTTTGCGCCGACGGTGGAAGCGATGGCGGCGGTGCCGACATTGATGATGACGGCGGTGCGTATGCCGGCCAGGATCACCGGGGCCGCCAGCGGCAGCTCGACCCGGAACAGCACCGCCGCCGGTCCCATGCCCAGCCCGCGCGCGGAATCCAGCACCGCGGCCGGAACGCCGTCCAACCCGGCGACGGTGTTCTCCACCACCGGCAGCAGGGCGTAGAGCGTCAGCGCGATCAGCGCCGGTTCCGCGCCGAACCCCATGACCGGGACGGCCAGGGCCAGCACCGCCACCGGCGGGAAGGTCTGGCCCATGGTGGCGACGGTCTCCAGCAGGCCGCGGAACTCCCGGCCCCAGGGGCGCGTGACGGCGATGCCGGCCCCGCCGCCCAGCAGGATCGCGGCAAGGCTGGAAAGGCCGACCAGCGCCATATGGTCCAGCGTCAGGCTGACGAAGCTCTCCGCCTCGTAGAGCGGGCGGTCGAGGCGGGGGAAGAGCGTGGCGAACAGCGGCTTCAGCGACGGCATGCCCAGCACCAGCGCCACCAGCGCCACCAGCCCCAGCATCAGCCGGTCGGTCAGCAACTCCCGCGGAGCCATGCCGGCGCCGGTCATGCCGTTCCGCTGGCGGCAGGGCCGCTGGAGGCAGCGCCTCCGGAGGCCGGGCGGACGAGGTCGGACAGGTGCAGGACGCCGGCGGGCCGGCCGTCACCATCCACCACCGGCAACCGTTCGGTGCCGCGGGCGACCATTTCCGACAGGGCGCGGTGCAGCGGGGTCTCGGCGGCCAGCGGTTCGCCGGTCACGCTTTCCTGCCGGCGGGCGCGGTCGCCGACCGTCTCCACCGCCAACCGCTTCAGCCCCCATTCCTCGCGCCCGACGAGGTCGCGGACCAGCGGGCTGGCCGGGTGGGTCAGGATTTCCAGCGGCGTGGCGCACTGCACCAACCGGCCATGGTCCATCACCGCGATGCTGTCGCCCAGCCGCAACGCCTCATCCATGTCGTGGGTGACGAAGACGATGGTGGTGCCGGTGCGGCGGTGAATGGCCGACAACTCCGTCTGCAGGCTGGCGCGGGTGATCGGGTCGAGCGCGCTGAACGGCTCGTCCATCAGCAGGACGCGTGGTTCCGCCGCCAGGGCGCGGGCGACGCCGACGCGCTGCTGCTGGCCGCCGGACAGCTGGTGCGGGTAGGCGCCGCGGTACCGGCGGGGATCGAGGTTCAGCAGTTCCAGCAGTTCCGTCACCCGGTCGCGGATGCGCGCCTTGGGCCAGCCGAGCAGGCCGGGGACGGTGGCGATGTTGCGCTCCACCGTCCAGTGCGGGAACAGCCCGACCGACTGGATGACGTATCCCATGCGGCGGCGAAGCTCCTCCGGCTTCAGCGACGCGATGTCCTCGCCGTCGATGCGGATGGCGCCCTCGTCGGCGGGGATCAGGCGGTTGATCATCCGCAGCACTGTCGATTTGCCGGAGCCGGACGGGCCGATCAACACGCGGAACTCCCCCTCCGCCACGGTGAAGGACACGGAATCCACCGCCGTCCAGGAGCCGAAGCGCTTGGTCACGCGCTCGAATTCGATCATGGCGCACTCCTTCCCGGCAGAACGCCGATGCGGTGGGTGGCGGCGGCGATGCCGATGGACAGCAGGGCGTCGGCTGCCACCGCCAGCAGGATGACGGGAACGGCCCCCAGCAGCACAAGGTCCAGGGCGTTGGCGAAAAGCCCCTGGAACATGATGGCGCCGAGCCCGCCGGCGCCGATCAGCGCCGCCACCGCTGCCAGACCGACCGCCTGGACCACGGTGATGCGCAGCCCCGACAGGAAGACCGGCAGGGCCAGCGGCAGATCGACGCGCAGGAAGACCTGGCGCGGCGTCAGCCCCATGCCCCTTGCCGCCTCCCGCACCGGGGACGGCACGCCGTCCAGCCCGACCGCGGTGTTGCGGACGATGGGCAGCAGCGAGTAGAGCGTCAGCGCGATCACCGCCGGCAACGGCCCGACCCCGCTGATCCCCGATCCCGGCAGCAGGGCGCCCAGCGCTGCCAGCGGTGCCATCAGCAACCCGAACAGGGCGATGGACGGCACCGTCTGCACGACGTTCAGCACCGGGAACACCGCGCGCCCGACGGCCTGCACGCGGTGGGCGGCGACGCCGAGCGGAATTCCGACCAGCAGCGTCGGTATCAGTGCCGCCACCACCAGCGTGGCGTGGCGCAGCACGGCGTCGGCGAAAACCTCGCGCCGGTTGGCATATTCCTTGAGGATCGACAGCGCGTCGAGATGACCGGAGGCCAGTTGCAGAGCCACCAGCCCGGCGACCGCTCCGCCGACCGCCAGCCGGCCGACGGCACCCAGTCCCAGCCGCCGGGCCGCGTCGATCGCCGTCAGCAGCCCTGCCGCCGCCATCACCCAGAAGCCGGAGGCGAAGGAGGTCCGCGCCGCGGCGGACGCCCCCTGCGCCAGCGACGCCGCCTGGGCGCCGGCCAGCCAGACCAGCCCGGTGGTGAAGAGCCCGCCCGCCGCGATGGTCAGGCCGAGGCCGGCGCGTGTCGGGCGCAGGAACGGCGCCGTCAGCAGGACCAGCCCCGGAAGCAGGACCGCCACCCCGTCCAGCCCCTGCAGCGCCGGCCACAGGGGAACCGGCCGTCCGGACAGCAGCCGGTTGGGCGCGAAGCCGAGGAACGGCAGCGCGAGGGCAGCAACGGCCACGGCGAGCGCCATCAGCAGGGCGACGCGGTTGTGCAGGGGCAGGCGATCGGTCACGTCGCCAGCTTACTTCAGAAAGCCCTTGGACTTCAGCCAGTCGGTCGCGACCTGCTTCTGGTCCTGCCCGTCCACCGAGATCCTGGCGTTCAGCCCGCGCAGCGTGTCGGCGTCCAGGCTGGCGAAGACCGGGTTCAGCAGGTCGGCGATCTTCGGATTGGCGGTCAGCACCGATGCGCGGACGGTCGGCGCCGGCTCATAGACCATCTGCGCGCCCTTGGTGTCGGCCAGCACGACGAGGTCCAGCGCGGCGATGGCGCCGTCGGTGCCGTAGACCATGGCGGTGTTGACGCCGGAGGTCTGCTCCGCCGCCGCGCGGATGGTGGCGGCGGTGTCGCCGCCTGCCAGGATCAGCATCTGGTCGGGTTTCAGCGCGAATCCATAGGTCTGCTGGAAGGAGGGCAGGGCGGCCGGGCTTTCCACGAACTCGGCGGAGGCCGCGACCTTCGCCTTGCCGCCGCCGGAGACCCATTTGGCGAAATCCTCCATCGTCTTCAGCTTGTTGGCGTCGGCCACGTCGCGGCGGACGGCCAGCGCCCAGGTGTTGTTGGCGGGGGCCGGCTTCAGCCAGACGATGTTGTTCTTCTCCTGGTCGAGCTGCCGGACCTTGTCATAGCCCCCGCCGGCATTCTTCCAGACCGGGTCGCTGTCGACGTTGAAGAAGAAGGCGCCGTTGCCGGTATATTCGGGATAGATGTCGATCTCGCCGGACAGCAGCGCGCCGCGCACGATCTTGGTCGGACCCAGCTGGATCTTGTTCTCCGTCGGGATGCCGCCCGCCTGCAGCACCTGGAGAATCATGGTGCCGAGCAATCCGCTTTCGGCATCCAGCTTGGAGCCGACGCGGACCGCGTCCGCCGCCTGTGCCGCGCCGGCGAGCAGGCTTGCCGCAAGCGCTGCCGCACCCATCATGGCGCGGCCCTTGTTGAAGATCGTGAACACCCCTGAACCTCCCCCTTGAAGCATTGGGGGAGAGGATGGGTGACGGTTCCGCTTACGGCAAGCCGCGCTTTCCGTCTGTCCTGTCCCGGATATGAGTTTCAGCCTATTCCCGTGAGGAACTTCCCATTTCCGATGCTGTTGATCGGGAAACGGCGATAGGAGGACGCGATGTCCCAGGGCGACAAGGACAAATACACCGACAAGCAGAAGCGCAAGGCCGAGCATATCGAGGAGGGCTACGAGAAGCGCGGCGTTTCCCATGACGAAGCGGAAAAGCGTGCCTGGGCCACCGTCAACAAACAGGACGGCGGAGGCAAGAAGGGTGGGTCGGGGCACGACAAGTGATGGGAGAGAGGTGGGGAGGGGGCGATCGAACTCGCCTCCTCAAAGCCCCCGATACGTCCACTCCGTCCCCAGCGCCGCGGCGTCGCGGTCGCGCAGCATGGCGACGTCCGCATGGGCGGGCGAGAGCTCGCACACCGGGTCGGTCGCATCGGCACTGCCCGCCAGCGCCAGCGCCTGACAGCGGCAGCCGCCCCAATCCTCCTCCTTATGGTCGCAGGAGCGGCAGGGATCCGGCATCCAGTCGGTGCCGCGGTAGCGGGTGAAGGCCGGGCCGTCGCGCCAGATGTCGGACAGGCTGCGGTCGTGCACCGTCTCGAACGCCAGCCCCGGGATGGTCTCCGCCGCATGGCAGGGCAGGACACGGCCGCGCGGGGTGACGTTCATGAAGCGCCGTGCCCAGCCGCCCATGCAGCTCTTCGGCCGGCGGGCATAATAGTCGGGCACGACATAGTCCACGACGATCCGCCCGGCCAGCTCGGGCAACCGGGCACGCACCGCGGCGTCCATCGCCAGCAACTGCTCGCGCGACGGCATCAGCGCCGCGCGGTTGGCGAGCGCCCAGCCGTAATACTGCACGTTGGCGATCTCGATCCGCCCCGCGCCGAGATCCATCGCCAGATCGATGACGTCGTTCACCCGGTCGATGTTGTGGCGATGCAGCACCGCGTTGATGGTCAGGGCCAGCCCCTGCGCCACCACCGCCCGCGCCACCTCCAGCTTCTTCGCATGACCGCCCTTGAAGCCGCCGACCCGGTCAGCCCCGCCGGCTTCGGCATCCTGAAGGCTGATCTGCACATGCTGAAGCCCGGCCCGCTGCAGCCGTTCCAACCGGGGCTGGTCGAGAAGCACGGCCGAGGTGATGAGGTTGCTGTAAAGCCCGATCTCCGTCGCGTGGGCGACCAGATCCTCCAGATCCTTGCGGACGCAGGGTTCGCCGCCGGAGAAATGGACTTGCAGGGCACCGACGTCGGCCGCCTCGTCCAGAACGCGCTTCCAGGTGGCGGTGTCCAATTCCGCGCTGGCGGTGTCGAGCGCCACCGGGTTGGAGCAATAGGGACAGCGCAGCGGGCAGCGGTGCGTCAGCTCCATCAGCACGGCGAAGGGCGGGGCCGGGTCGGTTTGGCTCGCGGCGGCGAAGGCGGGCAGGGCGCAGCTCATTGAACGTTCCTCCTGGGGACGCGCCTCCTGGGGATGCACTTCATGTGACGACGTAGCCCTTGTTGCGCAGGTCGGTCAGCATCTCCAGCACGTCGGCGGCGACCTCCGTGCGCGGGGCATCATACTCCACCGTCAGCCGGTCGATGCCGGCCGCCACGTCGGCGGCGTCCGGCCCGACGCAGGCGCGCACCACCGCCAGCGCCATCTCGTCGAGCACTAGAAGCCGTTCCGGCCCCATCAGCATCCATTGGTCGCGGCGGCGGTCGTTGCGCAGCATGACGCCGGGGGCCAGCCGCAGCCGGTCGGTCTCTGCGACGTGGGGGGCGACGGCGTTCACCGGCTGTACCGTGTCGGTTCCATGTCCTCCGGCACGAAGGCGCCGGGCGGGATCAGGTTGGGCGTGACATAGGCATGGTGCAGGGCGTCGAGCTGCGCCCACAGCAGTTCCGTCTTGAAGCGCAGGGCGCGCAGGCATTGCCGCTGCTGGTCCGCCGTGTGGGCGTTGGTCAGCACATAGTCGAGGCCGAACTCCACGTCGCGCGGCGCCTCGTCCAGGCGCTTGCGGAAGTAGGACAGCGTGCTGTCGTTGGCGAAGGCGTAGTTCTGCTCGAAACCGGCGATGCGCTCGCGGTGGATCGACGGCGCGAACAGCTCGGTCAGCGAGGATGCCACCGCCTCCAGCAGCGAATGGTCGCGGACGAAGTTGACGTAGGCGTCCACCGCGAAGCGGGTGGCGGGCAGGATGCCCTCCAGCGACTTCACGTAATCGCGGTCCAGCCCGAGCCCGTCGGTCAGCCGCAGCCAGCGTTCGATGCCGCCGACCTTGGTCTCGTCCGGCTCGCCGGCCTGGGTCAGCCCGTCATGGTCCAGCACCCGCTGCAACCAGGCGCGGCGCAGCGCCGGGTCGTCCATCCGCGACATGATGGTCAGATCCTTGCGGGGGATCGACACCTGATAATAGAAGCGGTTCAGCGCCCAGGCCTGGATCTGCCCCTTCCGGAGCTTGCCGCCGTGCAGAAGCTGATGGAACGGGTGGAGGTCGTGATACTGCCGCTCGCCGATGGCGTAGAGGGCGGCGCGGAACTCCTCGCGGGACATCGGCTCAGTCATAGGGTCAGCTCCAGCCCGTCATGGGCGATGCGCCAGCCGGCCGCCTCGGCCTCCGCCCGTTGGGGCGAATCCTCCAGCAGGGCGGGGTTGGTGTTGTTGATATGGATGTAGACCTTGCGGGCGACGTTCAGCGGCGCGAAGGCGGCCATGCTGCCCGTCGGCCCCGACATCGGCATATGGCCCATCCGCGCCGCGGTCTTGATGCCGGTGCCGCTGCGGATCATCTCGTCGTCGGTCCAGGTGGTGCCGTCGAACAGCACCAGCGGCGCGCCGTGCAGCCGGTCGGCCAGCCAGCCGGGCATGCCGGCGCAGCCGGGGATGTAGAAGAAGCCGTCGCCGGAGCCATCCGCCGGGCGGATGCGCAGAGCCACCGTATCCTCGGCGACGGAGCCGAAGCCGGGGCCCGCCGATGCGTCCTCCAGATAGAGCGCCACCTTGCCCGGTACCGCAAACGCCTCGACCTCCAGCCCCAGCGGGCGGCCGTCAGCCCCGGCGGGCTGGAAGGGCTGGCCCAGCGCCATCGGTCGGCGGGCGACCAAGTCCGGGTTGAGGACGTTGAAGACGCTGTTTGCGGCCAGCACGCCATGAACGCGCGGTGTGGCGTAGACGGCGAAGGGATGGGATTCGCGCAGGGTCAGCAGGCCGGCGACATGGTCGATGTCGGCATTGGTCAACAGCGCCGCGCCGATCGGGTTGCCGCGCAGGCTGCCCTGCGGGTGAAGCTGCGGGCTGGCGAGCAGCTGAGCGCCAAGGTCGGGCGAGGCGTTCAACAGCAGCCAGCGTTCGCCGTCGGCGGTCACCGCCAGCGACGACTGGGTGCGCGGCTTCGCCGCCGGGTCGCCGGAACGGGCACGGCGGCATCCCTCGCAGGCGCAGTTCCATTGCGGGTAACCCCCGCCGGCCGCCGAACCGAGTACGAGAATCTTCATGGCCACCGTCTTGGACGCGATCTTTGACGAGACTGGCGAATGGGAAAGGCCGGGGAAAGGATGTCACGCCTTGCTTCCCCGGCTCCCCTTCGTCCGGTTTACAGGCCGGCGCAGGCGTAGGCGTTGATCTCGGTGCCGACGGCGATCTCGGTGGTCTTCGGTTTGCGCCAGGTCTTCATCGCGTGATACTCCTGCTTGCTGACTGTTGTGGGCCATGATGGTTGGCAAGATGAAGAGTAGCGGTCCGGGGCGGCGGACCGCCATGCTACCATGGTGTAATCCGGCACCTCTTTCGACGCCGGCCCCCCGATGTCAGGGCGCTGGCGCGGCGGGAGGCGGCAGCGGATGTGCCTCCTCCGTCGGCAGACCGGCCTCCATCCAGCCGTCGATGCCCGTCGGGTACCAATGGACCCGGGCATAGCCAAGCAACACCGCCCGCTTGGCCGCGTTCCATGACAGCCAGCAATCGGACAGGCAGTAGAACAGAAGATCGCGGGTCCTGTCGCCGCCGGTCAGCCGGTTCAACTGGGATTCGAACCAGCCCAGCGTCACGGTGTCGGGCGCCCCCATCCCGACATTGGGCAGCCAGACGCTGCCGGGGATCTGCCGGTAGGGTTTCGATTGCAGCCAGGGGCCGCCGGGCAGGGTGCTGCGCTCCAGGCGCTGGACGAAGATCGGGATCGGGTGGGCTTGCGACAGCAGGGACTGCACGCCCGGCGTATCGACCGTGTTGGCCCCGGCGACGCCGTCCGGCGTGGGGGACCGGTAGTCGGACAGGCGATAGCCCTCCGGCTGCGGCACGCCGGAGGCGAAGGCCGGAGTGGTGAGGGCGAGGAGAAGGAGAGTGGTCAGTTTCGGGAAATGGCGCCCCCTCCCCGATGCACCCCGGAATGTCACCAGCCGCACGGGCTCCTCACCGCCGGTCGGCCAACACGCGGTTGGCGATCACCACCGCCTGGGTTCGGCTGTAGACCTTCAGCTTCTGCAGGATCGCGGAGACATGGGCCTTGACCGTCGTCTCGGTGATGCTGAGGTCGAAGGCGATCTCCTTGTTCAGCTTGCCGGTGCCCAGCAACTCGAGAACCCGCAGCTGCTGCGCCGTCAGCGTGGCGATGCGGCGCGCAATCTCCATGGTCTCGGCATCTTCGGCGTCGTCGGCCGTAGCCTCCTCCCCGGACTGGGGCGGAACATAAAGCTCGCCGTTGAGAACCTGACGCAGAGCCGCGGCGATGGCGTCGCGCGGGGTCGATTTGGGAATGAAGCCGGCGGCCCCGCTCTCCATTGCCTCGCGCACCCACCGGCGTTCCTCATGGGCGGAGACGACGACGACCGGCGTCGCCGGGAAGCGCTGGCGCAGCATGCGCAGTCCGCCGAGCCCGTTCATGCCGGGCATGTTGACGTCCAGCAGCACGAGGTCGAGGTCGCCCCTTTCCTCCAGCGCCTGCATGACGCTGTCGAGCCGATCCGCCTCCATCACGTCGGTGGCTTGGCAGGAGTAGAGCACCGCGCTGCGCAACGCGTCGCGCACCATCGGGTGATCATCGGCAATCAGGATCCGGGTCATGGCCTGCGGTTCCCTGCACAGCGGCAAATGAGGGCGGATGGAACGGGGTTCGGGAAAAATTCCCATCTCCATTGTGTCAGACCGAAATGGGGAGGTGCAACAACGCGAATGACGCCAATTGTTTTGTGCGCGAACATGTCGCACCGCCATCCGGAGTACTCTCTTGGAGCGGCGGGCGCCGTCAGTCCTCGTGCACGGTTTCCAGCCAGGAGCGGATCGACCACAGCGCCTCCTGCCCCAGGGCGTCGCCGAATTTCGGCATGTAGGTCACGCCGTTGCGGATCGAGCCGTTGGTGACGCGCTCCTTGAACCACTCGTCGCCGGCGTCGCCCTTTTCCAGGTAGCGCAGGTCGGGGGCGATGCCGCCGGACACCGCACCCAGCCCGTGGCAGCGGGCGCAGTTCTGGTTGAAGGCCGATGCGCCGATCTCGATGGCGCGCGGGTTGCCGCGGAAGGGGTTGCTGTCCCGCCAGGTGTCGCCCAGCTTTTCCAGCCCCGCGGTGTCGACCGGCTGCGGGACGACGTCGCCGTGGGCGAATGCCGGGCCGCTCAGCGCCGCTGCCGACAGCCCGATCAGGATCATGGCTCGCGGCACGGTAAGGCGGTGGTGGCGGATCGACGGCATGGTGGGCCTCTGCGTCATCGGTGCGTCCTCTTCCTGCATCCGTCTTTCAGCCCCCGCCTGCCTCCGTGCCGAGGGCTCCGCTTTTGCGGGCACGCAGGACGGTTGCGGAACCGGATTGCGGTGGAGAATAGCAATCGTTCGTCTGCGTAATTATTCGACGATGGTACAAGGCCCGCCGCTGCGGCCACGGTTACGCGGCGCCGTCTTGGCCGATGGTCGCATGACGCAAGCGGCAAGTGGCGAGGCGCCGGCCCGTCTGTTGAGCGGCTCAGCTGAGCGGCGGCAGTCGCCCGGCATTGATCGCCGATTTCACCCTGGCCAGTTGCCGCACCGCCGGATCGCCCAGCCGCAACGCCACGCCGGTCGAAAGCACGTCGATCAGCGTCAGGTGCACCAGCCGCGAGGCCATCGGCGTATACATCTCGGTGTCCTCCACCGGCTGGCTGGCGATGACCACGCTCGCCATCGCGGCTAGCGGCGATCGTGGCGCGGTGATCGCCACCACCGCCGTGCCCTGCGCCCGTGCCGCCGCTGCCAGCTCGTTGATCGCCCCGCTGCGCCCGGTGTTGGACAAGGCCAGCAGCACCCCGCCGGCCGCCATGTTGACCAGCAGCATGCGCGCCAGCACCGGATCGGCGCAGGGCTGCGCGTCGGCGCCGAAGCGCAGCAGCTTGTGGGCTGCGTCCTGGGCCAGCGCGCTCGACCCGCCGGTGCCGACGCACAGCACCCGTGGCGCGTCCGCCAGCAGGGCGATGGCCCGCTCCAGTGCCCGCCCGTCCAGGGTGGAGGAGGCAGCGGTCAATGCGGCGGCGCTCGATGAAAAAATTTTTCGCGCGAGCGTGCCGACATCGTCGTCCGGTGCCACATCCTGGCTGACATAGGGTGTGCCGCCGCGAACCTCGTCACGCATCGCATCGCGCGCTTGGGATTCGGCGAGGCGCAGCTTGAAGTCGGGAAAGCCTGCGCAGCCGACGCTGCGGCAGAATCGCACGACCGTCGCCTCGCTCACCTCGGCGGCCTGCGCCAGCGAAGTGACGTTCAGGTCCAGCACCCGACGCGGGTCGGCCAGCACCAGATCGGCGATCCGCCCTTCCGACCGCTTCAGCCCGCCGCGCAGGCGACGGATCCCTTCCAATATATCCAATGGTGTAGGGGGAAGGGCTGCGCTGTTGACCGGGGATGCCATGGCGTAAAGTTACTTCCCTGGAGAAGCCGGCCCGTTGGGAAACCGGACAGGCGAAGAGCATTGGACGGACATTGCGGAGGGAGCCTCCGTCACTATGAAGAAATTCGCCGTGGATGGCGAGAGATCCAACGGGATCGGCCTCTTTATGAAAAAAAATTTCTTCACAGCCCATCCTCTCCGGCGTATGGTCCGTTTTGGAAATCATCGCCTCCCACAAACGGTCGAGACGCGATCATGAGCAAGCCCGCCTCTCTGAATTCTGTCGTCGCCCGCGTTACGGAGCGCATCGCCGAGCGCAGTCGCGACCGCCGTGCCGCCTATCTGGCGCGGCTGGAAAGCGCCGGTGGAAAGCCGCGCCGCCATCGCCTCGGCTGCGCCAACCTCGCCCACGCCTTCGCGGCCTGCGGCGCGAACGACAAGGCGGCTCTGCGCGGCGAGACGCAGCCGTCGATCGGCATCGTCACCGCCTACAACGACATGCTTTCGGCCCATCAGCCCTACGAGCGCTATCCCGCGATGATCCGCGAGTCGGTGCGCGCGGCGGGCGGCGTGGCCCAGGTGGCCGGCGGCGTGCCCGCCATGTGCGACGGCGTCACCCAGGGCTATGAGGGGATGGAGCTGTCGCTGTTCAGCCGCGACGTCATCGCTCTGGCGACCGGCGTCGCATTGTCCCATGCCACGTTCGACGGCGTGCTGTGCCTGGGCATCTGCGACAAGATCGTGCCCGGCCTGGTGATCGGCTCGCTCGCCTTCGGCCATCTGCCGACGATCTTCGTGCCAGCCGGCCCGATGCCGTCCGGCCTGTCGAATGCCGACAAGGCCAAGGCGCGCCAGCTCTACGCCCAGGGCAAGGTCGGGCGGGAGGAACTGCTGGAGGCCGAGTCCCAGTCCTACCACGCGCCAGGCACCTGCACCTTCTACGGCACCGCCAACACGAACCAGATGCTGATGGAGATCATGGGCCTGCACCTGCCGGGCGCCAGCTTCGTCAACCCCAACACGCCGCTGCGCGATGCCCTGACCGACGCCGCGGCCCGCCGGGTGGTGGCGATGACCGTGCCCGGCGCCGGCACCCCCATCGGCCGCATCGTCGACGAGCGGGCGCTGGTCAACGGCATCGTCGGGCTGCTCGCCACCGGCGGCTCGACCAACCACACCCTGCACATCCCGGCCATCGCCGCCGCCGCCGGCATCGAGCTGAACTGGGAGGATTTCTCGGAGCTGTCGGCGGTTGTCCCCCTGCTGGCCCGCGTCTATCCCAACGGCAGCGCCGACGTGAACCGCTTCCATCAGGCCGGCGGCATGCCCTTCGTCATCGGCCAGCTGATCGATGCCGGCCTCGTCCACACCGACATCGCCACCATCCATGGCGAGGGCGGCCTGGAACCCTACCGAAGCATGCCGGAGCTGGACGAGGGCGGCGCCCTGACCTGGACCCGCGCAGCCACCGGCCAGAGCGGCGACCCGACGGTCGTCGCCACCACCGCGGCCCCCTTCGCGGCCGAGGGAGGCCTGCGCGTGCTGACCGGCAATCTCGGCCGCGGCGTCATCAAGATCTCGGCGGTCAAGCCGGAGCATCGTCTGGTCGAGGCCCCGGCCCGCGTCTTCGACAGCCAGGAGGCCGTGCAGATTGCTTTCCGGGCCGGTGAGCTCGACCGCGACGTGATCGTCGTCGTCCGCTACCAGGGTCCCGGAGCCAATGGGATGCCGGAGCTGCACAAGCTGACGCCGCCGCTGGGCGTGCTGCAGGACAAGGGCTTCAAGGTCGCTCTGGTGACCGACGGCCGCATGTCCGGTGCCTCCGGCAAGGTGCCGGCCGCCATTCACGTCACGCCGGAGGTGAAGGGCGGCGGTCCGCTCGGCCGCGTGCGCGACGGCGACATCCTGCGGCTGGATGCGGAGGCCGGGACGTTGAGCGCCCTGGTCGAGGCCGCCGAGTGGGAGAGCCGCGGCGCCCCGCCGCCGCCGAGCGAGGACGCCTCCCATGGCTGCGGACGGGATCTGTTCTCCCTGTTCCGCAACAACGCCGGTCCGGCGGAGAGCGGTGCCTCCGTCCTCAACCTGCTGGGCTGAGCCGGCGGAAGCAAATCCTGGAAACCGGGCCGGCGCAGGGCCACGCCGGCCCGCATTGTGACCGGCCCATCCCTATGGCACCATGACGCACGGGCTGCCCAAGCCACCGTGCCATCGACGTCGAGAGGTCCGAAGATGTCCCCACGCTCCACTGGTGCAGCCCCCGCACTGCCTCCCTTCGACTATACGGTGTTTGGCGGCACCGGTGATCTGGCGCTGCGCAAACTGCTGCCGGCGCTCTATCTGCGCGACAAGGCGGGGCAGGTTGCCGACGGCAGCCGCATCATCGGCGTCTCGCGCAGCCCGCTCGCCCCGTCCGATTACCGCGCCAAGGCGGAGGAGGCGATCCGCGAGCACGTTCCCGCGGACGAACGCGACACTGCCGTGGTCGCCCGCTTCCTGGAGCGGCTGGATTATGTTCCGGTCGATGCCACCTCCGACAATGGCTGGGACGAACTGGCCGGCCGTCTGAACAACCCGCCGGCGCGGAGCAGCGACGCTGTCCGCATCTTCTATCTCGCGACGTCTCCCAGCCTGTTCGGCCCGGTCAGCGACCAGCTCCGCGCCTTCGGACTCGCCACGGCGGAATCGCGCGTCGTGCTGGAAAAGCCGATCGGCCGCGACCTTGCCTCGGCACAGGACATCAACGACCGGGTCGGCGCCGTCTTTACCGAACCGCAGATCTACCGCATCGACCATTACCTCGGGAAGGAGACGGTGCAGAACCTGCTGGCTCTGCGTTTCGGCAACTCCCTGTTCGAGCCGCTTTGGAACGCCGACCATATCGACCATGTGCAGATCACCGTCGCCGAGACGGTCGGCGTCGAGGAGCGCGGCGGTTACTACGACCAGTCCGGCGCCCTGCGCGACATGGTGCAGAACCACCTGCTGCAACTCGTTTGCCTGGTCGGCATGGAGTGTCCGATCTCGCTCGCCCAGGAATCTGTGCGCGACGAGAAGTTGAAGGTCCTGCGCTCGCTCAAAGCCATCGGGGCGGACGAGGTCGGCGGCTGCACCGTCCGCGGCCAGTACCGTGCCGGCGCGGTCGCCGGTGGCGCGGTGCCCGGCTATCTCGACGAACCCGGCATTCCACCCGGCAGCGGGACCGAGACCTTCGTCGCGCTGAAGCTGGAGATCGACAACTGGCGCTGGGCCGGCGTGCCCTTCTACCTGCGCAGCGGCAAACGGCTGCCGGCCAAGATGTCGGAGATCGTCATCCAATTCCGGCCGATCCGCCATTCGATCTTCCCGCAAGGGGCGGGCGAGTTGCAGGCAAACCGCCTGATCGTCCGGCTCCAGCCCGACGAAAGCATCCGGCTGCATCTGATGACCAAGGAGCCGGGGCCGGGTGGCATGCGCCTGCGGCCGGCCGCTCTCAACCTCAGCTTCGCCCAGACCTTCGGCGGCCGGTTCCCGGATGCCTACGAACGGCTGCTGATGGACGTTGTGCGCGGAAACTCCACCCTGTTCATGCGCCGTGACGAGGTCGAGGCGGCATGGCAGTGGGCTGAGCCGATCATCGATGGCTGGATGGCACGGCACGAGATGCCGAAGCCCTACATCGCCGGCACCTGGGGGCCGTCGCAATCCATCGCCCTGATCGAGCGCGACGGCCGCACCTGGCATGACGACGAGATCCCGTCGGCAGCCTTCTGACAGAGGCTCGTCAGAAATTCGTCCTTGGAGTGAAAAAAGTTCTTGCGCGGTTCGGGAGGGGTCGCCTATAAAGCGCCTCCCGACGCGAACGACGCCGGCGCCGCCGACACGGCAGCGACCGACACGCGAACGGGAAGCCCGACAAACCGGCGCTTGACAGTCGAACCGCAAAGGTTCGGCGGAGCAGCGGTTTCTGCATCGGGCGGGCTCTTTGACAAGTTTATACCGTGTTGTGAGAAGGGATGCGCAGGCGGCGGCAGTTGGTAGCCGTTGCGGCCTTGGGGTGCTGGTTTCCTGATGGGGAT
>NZ_RWIJ01000018.1:92252-129279 GCF_019805165.1 Azospirillum sp. 412522 | reverse complement strand
AAGATCACGATGACGGGGACCGGGGCGCAGCTGCTGGCCGACCCGGAGGTGCGGTCGGCCTATCTGGAAGGGGGGCACTGAGATGGAGACGATCCTGGGGTCATCGCTTCCGGTGTTCGTGTTCCTGACGGTGCTGGTGTTCGGCGGCTGCGGCGTGCTGACCGGCCAGACGCTGGCGGAGGGCTGGAAGCCGGTGGGGAGCGTGGTGGCCTACTCGCTGCTGCTGGGGGCGGGCGACCGCTTCCTGGCCTGGGGCCTGTTCGGCGGCCAGCTGCTGTCCTTGTGGGGCTTCGTCGTCCACACCGTGGTGATCGGCCTGATCACCTTCACCGCCTACCGCATCGCCATCGCACGCCGCATGGTCAACCAGTATCCATGGCTCTACGAGACCGCCGGTCCCTTCGCTTGGCGAGAGCGTAATCCGGCCCGCGGCTGAGACGATTTCGTCCCAATGCTGTCCAGCCCCCCGTAAAGAACCGGGCAGCATCAGGAAAAATCGCTAACACCAGAAGAACTGAAGCCGGAATGGCAACATTCCCGGCATGAAGAGGCGCCGCCCCGTCAAAGCGACAGCGGCGCCTTTACTTTGATCGCGCACGGACAAGACTTTTGGATTGCCGTTACGATCGGCAACTATCCGAAAGTCAGAGAAGAAGATCATGGTACGGACCATGATGCCCTGTTACAATACCATTTAAATTTTGCAATTCGTTGACGCTTTGACCAGCGAACGCCGGCCTTGCCGGCGACTGGATCGTCGTGCCTTCGGGGCCGGCGATGCAGCAGGGCATCCGCACGGGAAGGGACAAGAGCATGGCAGTGGACAAGGCGGCCGGATCCCGGCCGCGGCGGTTCTGGAGCGTCGGGCGGAAAGTGACGGCGGCCTTCGTCGCGGCCATCGTCGGCGGCTTCATCGTCATCATGGGGTTGCAGGCCAAGATGCAGTATGACGACGCGGTGCGGCTCGCCACGCACGACGCCCGCGTCAAGACGGACATGCTGGCCAACGCCACCAAGACCAGCTTCGTCGCCGGCGACGGCGCCTCCATCGAGACGGAGTTCATGCCGCTGGCCGACAGCCACGAGGTCCAGCTCGCCTCGCTGCGCGCCGCCTCGGCATCATCCACCCTGGCCGACTTCTCCAACCCGCGCTTCGCCAAATACGACCTGAAGGCCGACCAGGATCTGGTCGAGGCGGTGCTGGGCGGCAAGGGGGCCCAGACCCGCTCCGCCAACGGCCACATCGTGGTGACGGTGCCGGTGGTGACCGGCAAGAGCAACCGGCTGGTCGGCGCCCTCCAGATCGCCTGGAGCCTGGACCAGCAGGTCGACGCCATTGCCGCCCAGATGCGCAACCAGATCGCCATCTGCCTGATCGCCCTGGTCGTGCAGATCGCCCTGCTGAACGTCCTGCTCGGCCGCATCGTCATCCGTCCGCTGCGCGCCATGGCGGCGGCGATGGCGAAGCTCGCCGGCGGCGACACCGCCGTCGAGGTGCCCGGCAACGCCCGCTCCGACGAGATCGGCGCCATGGCCGGCTCGGTCACCGTCTTCCGCGACAACGCCCGCGCCATCGAGCGCATGCACGCGGCCCAGGCCGAAGCCGACGCAAAGGCGGAACAGGCCAAGCGCGCGGCCCTGCTCGACCTCGCCGACCGCTTCCAGGGCACGGTGAAGCGATTGGTGGAAGGCATCGCCGACTCGGCCGCCGGCATGGCCGACAGCGCCGACCGCATGGCCGCGGTGGTGGGCGAGGCGACCAGCCAGACCCGCAACGTCGCCCGCGAATCCGACGACATCCAGTCCAACGTCCGTTCCGCCGCCGCCGCCGCGACCGAACTCGCCAGCTCCATCGGCGGCATTTCCGAGCAGGTCGGCCATTCCGCCCGCATCGCCGGCGAGGCGGTGTCCCACACCGACCGCACCAACGCCACCGTCCAGGGGCTGATCGCCAATGCCGAGCGCATCGGTCAGGTGATCGGGCTGATCCACGCCATCGCCAAGCAGACCAACCTGCTGGCGCTGAACGCCACCATCGAGGCGGCGCGGGCGGGAGAAGCCGGCAAGGGCTTCGCCGTGGTGGCGACCGAGGTGAAGGGGCTGGCCGACCAGACCGCCAAGGCCACCGACGAGATCGCCGCCCAGGTCAACGCCATGCAGTCGGTGACCCGCGAGGCCGCCGACGCCATCGGCGCCATCGGTGCGACCATCACCGAGATCGACGGCATTTCCGGCACCATCACCCAGTCGGTGCAGGAACAGAATTCCGCCACCCAGGAGATCGCGCGGGCGGTGGAGATGGCCGCGCTCGGCACCCAGGACGTGTCGGCGACCATCGCCGCCCTCGCCCACACGGCGGAGAGCGCCGGCAGCACCGCCCTCGGCGTCCAGGACGCAGCGCGCGGCCTGTCCGGCCAGGCCCGCGCGCTGGCATCCGAGGTCGAGCGCTTCCTGACGGAGGTGCGCCAGCAGGCGAATGGGGAGGCGAAGGCGGCTTGAAAGCGCCCTCTCCCGCCCCGGGAGAAGGAGGGAAGACCCGGCGTTGCCGGTCGGGAAAGGACAGGATCGCTCCGAGCGATCCGCAACCACACCGATCCTCGGAGCACCCCTCACCCTCCCGCCGCATCGCGGCGGGTCCCTCCCTCTCCCGGGGCGGGAGAGGGGATCGCTTTCTGCCGGACCGTCGTTACGAGAAGGCTTGCAGGCCCGTCTGCGCCCGGCCCAGGATCAAGGCGTGGACGTCGTGGGTTCCTTCGTAGGTGTTCACCGTCTCCAGGTTCACCATGTGGCGGATGACCTGGAACTCCTCGGAGATGCCGTTGCCGCCATGCATGTCGCGGGCGACGCGGGCGATGTCCAGTGCCTTGCCGCAGTTGTTGCGCTTGATCAGCGACACCGCCTCCGGCGACCAGCTGCCCTCGTCCATCATGCGGCCGACCCGCAAGGCGGCCTGAAGGCCCAGCGTGATCTCCGTCATCATGTCGGCCAGCTTCTTCTGCACCAGCTGGGTCTGGGCCAGCGGGCGGCCGAACTGCTTGCGGTCCATCGTGTACTGGCGGGCGGCGTGCCAGCAGAACTCCGCCGCGCCCATCACGCCCCAGGCGATGCCGTAGCGCGCCTTGTTCAGGCAGCCGAACGGACCGCCGAGGCCCGACGCGTTGGGCAGCAGGTTCTCCTCCGGCACGAAGGCCTCGTCCAGGACGATCTCGCCGGTGACCGACGCGCGCAGCGACAGCTTGCCCTCGATTTTCGGGGTGGAGAAGCCCTTGGTCCCGCGCTCCACCACGAAGCCCTTGATCTTGTTGTCATGGGCGTCCGACTTCGCCCAGACGACGGCGAGGTCGGCGATGGGCGAGTTGGTGATCCACATCTTGGAACCCGACAGCAGATAGCCGCCGTCGACCTTGGTGGCGCGGGTCTTCATGCCGTTGGGGTCGGAGCCGTGGTCCGGCTCGGTCAGGCCGAAGCAGCCGACCAGTTCGCCGGTGGCCAGACGCGGCAGCCACTTCTTCTTCTGCTCCTCGCTGCCGTAGGAGAAGATCGGGTGCATGACCAGCGAGGACTGCACCGACATGGCGGAACGGTAGCCGCTGTCCACCCGCTCGACCTCGCGGGCGACCAGACCGTAGGCGACGCTGCTGACGCCCGGCCCGCCATACTCCTCCGGGATGGTCGGCCCGAGCAGGCCCAGCTCGCCCATCTCGGTCATGATCTCGCGGTCGAACCGCTCCTCGCGGAAGGCGGAGATGACGCGGGGCTGCAGCCGGTCCTGGCAGTAGGCGCGGGCGCTGTCGCGCACCAGCTTCTCATCCTCGGTCAGCTGGTCTTCAAGGAGGAAGGCGTCGTCCCACTGGATGCTCTGCACGGTTGCGTCTCCTGGTCATGTGGCGGTTCGGCCACTTATTGTCGATCGGCCGGTCATCGATTGAAACGCACTCTGCCGTGGCTGCGCCATACCTGCAAACACATATTTTCTATCATACCCATAACGTTTTTATATGGCTCAAAAGAAACAGTCGCTATGTCGCACGGTTCCATAAAAGTTTTAACGTGAAGCTTACCATTTCCTATGCAATTTTGCCGACGGCACACTAGCCGCCCCCTACCCAACGGACACCCCGCCCGTGTTTGCTGCATTGCAACCAATAACCGCCTTCGCCGGTTTTCCCCTGTTGCTGGGCCTTGCTTTGCTTACGCTTCTGCACGAAGACGTTGCGATTGCGGTCGGAGCGAGCCTCGTCAGCGTCGGTACCGTCAGCATCGGCGTGACCGCCATCACGCTTCTGTGTGGGATTGTTATCGGCGATCTGTTCATTTATGTCCTTGGACTATTGTCCCTGCGGATCAGTTGGATCCGGCGGCGGACCGAAGGACCAATGCTTGAACGCTGCCGCAAGGCCTTGCAGGGCAACCTGCTGCCGACATTGGTGACTTGCCGGCTGGTGCCGGGCGTCTTGTTCCCGACCTATTTCGCCTGCGGCGTGATGCGGGTGCCGTTCCTGCGCTTCGTCGCCATCACGCTGGCGACCGCCGGCGTGCATGTCGGGCTGCTGCTGACGCTCATGACCTCGTCGCTGGAGGCGGCGGCGGTGCAGGTCCAGGTGATCGGCATCGGCTGCGCCGCCCTGCTGATGGTCCTGCGCACCAAGCGCGCCCAGTCCATCGTCCGCGCCCTGTTCGGCCGCATCCGGGCGGCGCTGGAGCCGCTGCTGCCCAAGCCCTTGCGCGACGCCCTGCGCCGCAACCCGACCCCGCGCGCCATCGCCCTGCCCGGCCTGCCGGTGGTGCCGGCCGGCGCGCCCACCATCGGCTGGGCGGAACGCATCCCGCCGCTGCTGTTCTACATCCCGCTGGTCGCCCAGTGGTTCGCGCTCGGCGTCCGCTACCGCAGCCTGACCCTGCCGACCGCCGCCAACCCGTCGATCGAGGCGGGCGGGCTGCTGGGCGAGTCGAAGATCGCCTGCATGGACCTGATCGGGCCGGAGGCGCGCAAGTGGGCGGCGAAATCCGTCGCACTGGTCAACCGCCCGTCGCTGACCCCGGCCCTGCTGGAGTCGCTGGCGTCGGGCGCCGGGCTGTCCTTCCCGCTGGTCGCCAAGCCCGACATCGGCTGGCGCGGCATCGGCGTCCGGCTGGTGCGCGACGCCGCCGACCTCTGCGCCTACCTCCGCGGCTTCCCGGCCGACGTCCGGGTGATCCTGCAGGAGCATGTGGACTATGTGGGCGAGGCCGGCATCTTCTATGTCCGCAAGCCGGGGGAACGGCACGGGCGCATCTTCTCGATGACCTTCCGCTATTACCCCCATGTGGTGGGCGACGGCCGCTCCACCCTGCGCGCCCTGATCGCCGCCGATCCGCGCGCCTCCTGGAAGGCCGACCTGCACCACGAGGCGCTGGCCGACCGGCTGGACGAGGTGCCGGCGGCGGGCCGCACGGTGCGGCTGTCGCTGGTCGGCAGCAGCCGGGTCGGCGGCCTCTACAAGGACGCCTGCGGCCATGTCACGGCGACGCTGACCGCGCGTTTCGACGAGATCGCCGACCAGATGCCGGGCTTCCATTTCGGCCGCTTCGACGTGCGCTTCGACTCGGTGGAGCGGCTGGCGGTAGGCGAGGATTTCCGCATCATCGAGGTGAACGGCGCCGGAGCCGAGGCCATCCACATGTGGGACCCGGAGTTCAGGCTGGGCGACGCCTACGCCACCCTGTTCCACCAGCAGGCGCTGATGTTCGAAGTGGCCGACGCCTGCCGGACGGCGGGGGCGCAGCCGCTGACCGCGCTGGAATTGGTACGCTATCAGCGCCGCCAGCAGACCTTGCTTCCGCTCTATCCCGCCTCCAACTGAACCGGCGTGCGGTTCCTCGCACGCCGACATTGGAAACGAGATGCGCCGCAGCCTGACCCACCTGCGCAACCGCCCGTCGCTCAGCGGGGCGCTGGCGATCGCCCTGCTGGCCGGGGCCGGCACCGCCCCCTGGCTGCGGCCGACCACCGCGCTGCTGGTCGGCTGGGATTGCGGCGTCGCCGCCTACATCCTGCTGGCCAGCGTCCTGATGAGCCGGGCCACCATCGCCTCGATGCGCCGCCGGGCCAAGCTGCTCGATCCCGGGAAATGGGGCGTGCTGGCCGGGGCGGTGCTCGCCTCCCTCGCCGCGCTCGTCGCCATCGGGGCGGAGCTGGTGTCGGCCAAGGGATCGCCTCACGAAGGCATGGCGGCGATCCTGTCGGGGGTGACGGTCCTGCTGTCCTGGACCTTCCTGCACGTCTTCTTCGCCCAGCACTACGCCCATGACTACTGGCTGGACGGCAGGGCCGCGCCGGACCGCTGCCTCGACTTTCCCGGCAACGACGCGCCGGACTATCTGGAATTCCTCTATTTCAGCTTCACCGTCGGCATGACCGCCCAGGTGTCCGACGTCACCACCCGCGGCGCCGGCATGCGCCGCCTGGTGCTGATGCACGGCGCCCTGTCCTTCCTGTTCAACACCGCGGTGCTGGCGCTGGGCGTCAATCTGGCCGCCGGGCTGGTCAGCTGACCGGCCCGGCGGCGGCCCCCCTTCAGCGCAGCAGGTTGGTGCGGGCGAGGTCGATCAGCTCGTCGCCCCGGCCGTTCATCACCGCCTGCAAGGCCCACAGGCCGAAACCCTTCACCTGCGCCGGCCCGATGGTCGGCGGCAGCGCCAGTTCCTGCGGCGCCACGACGACGTCGAGCAGCGCCGGCCCCGGATGGGCGAGCACGTCCTGGATCGCGGAGTCGAGCTCGCCCGGATCCTCGACGCGGACCGCATGGACGCCGGTCGCCCGCGCCATGGCGGCGAAGTCGGGGTTCTGCAGGTCGGTGCCGGTCTCCAGGAATCCGGCCCCCTTCATCTCCAGCGCGACGAAGCCGAGCGAGCCGTTGTTGTAGACCACCACCTTGACCGGGAGCTTCTGCTGGTTGAGCGTCAGGAAGTCGCCCATCAGCATCGAGAAGCCGCCGTCGCCCGACAGGCTGATCACCTGCCGTCCGGGGAAGGCCGCCTGGGCGCCGATCGCCTGCGGCATCGCGTTGGCCATCGAGCCGTGCGCCAGCGAGCCGATCATGCGGCGCCGGCCGTTCATCCGCAGATAGCGCGCCGCCCACACGGTCGGCGTGCCGACGTCGAAGGTGAACACCGCATCGTCCGAGGCACACTCGCTGAGCAGCCGGGTGAGATATTGCGGATGGATCGGCTTGCGGCCCGGCTTGCCGGTGGCGAGCTCGTCGAGCCCCTCGCGCGCCGACCGGTAGTTGGCGAGGCTGCCGGCGAGGTGGGTATCGTCCGTCTTGATCGTCAGGCGCGGCAGCAGCGCCTCGATCGTCGCCTTGACGTCGCCGACCACCGCGAGGTCGAGCGTCGTGCGGCGGCCGAGGGTCTCGGCGCGCAGGTCGACCTGCGCGATTTTGGCGTCGGTCGGATAGAACTGCCGGTACGGGAAATCCGTGCCGAGCATCAGCAGCGTGTCGCACTCCATCATCGCCCGGTAGCCCGAGGAGAAGCCCAGCATGCCGGTCAGGCCGACGTCGAAGGGGTTGTCCCACTCGACATGCTCCTTGCCGCCCAGCGCATGGACGATCGGCGCCTTCAGCGTCTCCGCCAGCCTGATCAGCGGCTCGTGCGCGCCCTGGCAGCCGCGACCGCAGAACAGCGTGACGCGGCTGCCGGCATTCAGCAGGTCGGCCAGCGCGTCGATGTCCTCGGCGGCGGGCACCGTGACCGGGCGGCGGATGGCGAGCGCGGCCGGCGCCGAGAAGGGCGACTCGAACTCCTCCAGCGCGATGTCGCCGGGAATGACGATGACGGAGACGCTGCGCCGCCCGAGCGCGCTGCGGACGGCAGCCTCCAGCACCCCCGGAAGCTGCGAGGGGTGCGAGACGGTTTCACAGAAATCGCTGCAACCCCGGAAAAGTTCCTCCGGCTTGGTTTCCTGGAAATAGCCGCGGCCGATCTCGGCCGACGGGATCTGCGCGGCGATGGCCAGCACCGGCACGCGCGTCCGGTGGCAATCGTAGAGTCCGTTGATGAGGTGGAGATTGCCCGGTCCGCAGGAACCGGCGCAGACCGCCAGTTCGCCGGTCAGGGCGGCCTCCGCTCCGGCGGCGAAGGCCGCGACCTCCTCGTGGCGCACATGGACCCAGTCGATGCCGCCCTTGCGGCGGAGCGAGTCGGTCAGTCCGTTCAGGCTGTCGCCGACGACGCCGTAGATGCGGCGCACGCCCGTCGCCTGCAGGATGTCCGTGATCAGGTCGGCGACTTTCTGCGTCATGGTCGAATGCCCCTGGGGTTGATGGTCGCGGACGGGAAACCCGATGTCGGGCGAAGTCGAGCTTGCGGGATCGCTTGTCGTCGCCATCGGCTGCGCGACGTCCGTGGAAGCGTTGCTGCTCGCCGATCCGTACAGGTGGGGACAGCAAAAGGTGGTAGAGCGCGCTCTCTCCGCTTAAACCTGACATCCGGGGAAGCGGGATTCAACTATACTTATAGATGGCAGACCTATACCCAACTGCGCATCTTGTGCTGCTTCCTATGGCCTTTACCCTGGGACTTCCGCCAGCTACGGCATCTTCGGCCAAACCCCGGGATCGGCTGTCAGTACGGTGTTTCGCGACCGGGACGCGCAGCCACCTCGCCCGTCCCCCGGTTTCGTCCCCCGGTTTCGTCCCATGGCTCCATCCTTGGCGATCCGATCT
Organism: Azospirillum sp. 412522; assembly: GCF_019805165.1. Classification (GTDB taxonomy): domain Bacteria; phylum Pseudomonadota; class Alphaproteobacteria; order Azospirillales; family Azospirillaceae; genus Azospirillum. Next base: position 120,571 of record NZ_RWIJ01000018.1, on the reverse strand, counting down.
CGCCGTTCCGACGGGGGTCTCCCCACTCATCATCGCGGATTTCCGGCGGACGGCGCGCGGCCTGCCTGATCATCCTGTGGCTTCGCAGCAGCGCCTCCGCTCTCCGGCATGCGTCCTCGGCATTCGCATGCATCCGCTCCGCATTTGCACGCGCCGCATCCGCCATCAACCTTATGGCGGCGGTCTTCTCCTGCACCTGCCTGGAAGCCCTGCTCAAGACGAGGCTCCGGGCATACAGGCGCGACAATGGATTTTCCGGCGGGTCTTGTGGCAAATCTTCAATCATTTTCACGCCAACAACTTGGACCGGGTTCCGTTCTCAGGGCCTTGTGTCCCTGCATGGAGAGACGTGGTCCATTTCTTTGGCTGACCGACCGCGGCGGCACCGCTTGCCACCCTTTCGCCTTGACGCAGCAACACTGTGTACAATGGCCACCCGCGGGTCAAAGGGGCAAGCGTGGTGGCGAGCGAAGCCCCGGCCCCGCGACGGAACGCGGAGCCGATCTCGCGCAACCCGGCCTAACGCAGCGCCACGGTCCCTCCCGGCGCTTCCAAAGCGGCCTCGAAAAGCGGCCGGCCAGGGCCCGAAAGCCATTGCTCCAGGCTCAGCAGGCCTCCGAACTCCTGGCGGAGAGCCTGGATGTCGGCGGCGCCGGCGCATCGCCCGTCGTCGACGAGTTCGGCGAGGCGGCCGAGCAGCCTGTCCTGTTCGAGCAGGCCGTCGGGGAACCGGTGATAGGTGATCGTCCTGCCTGCGGCCCGGCTGAAGAGGTCCTGCAATCCGTTCCCGGTCATCTCGTCCCCGGCGATCTCGATGGTGCGGCCGCCGAAGCGCTCGGGATCGGAAAAGACCGTCTCGGCGACCTTCCCGATGTCGTCGACCGCAATGCACTGCATCGTCTGACCGGGGCGCATGAAGAACGCATAGGTCCCCCGGTCGAGGCCCATGCCCGGCAGCAACAGCATCTCCATGAAGGCCGCCGGCCGCAGGATGGTGCTGCGGATGCCGAGGCTCCGGATATGATCCTCGATCTCCGTCTTCATGTCGAAATGGCCGAGGCCGGTGTGCCCCTTTCCGGCGGCGCCGACGGAGGTGTAGACGAGATGCCGGACGCCGTGGGCCAGCGAAAGGTCGGCGACGGCCTTGCCGTAGCGGAGTTCCTGTTCGTCGGAGATGCCATGCACGGGCCCCTGTCCGGAACTGGGCTGCACGCTGAAGACCCCATGAACGCCGGACATCGCCGCCGCGACGGACGCGCTGTCGGAAAAGTCGCCGCGATGCAGGTCGATTCCGGCGGCTTCGAGGGCCCTGGCCTTCTCGGCAGCGGGATCGCGGACGAGCGCCCGGACCAGCCATCCCCTGCTCCGCAGCGCGCGGGCGACAGCCCCGCCCTGCTGGCCCGTCGCGCCGAACACCAGCACCGTCTTTTCCATCGACATGGAAGGTTCCTCTTCGTAACCATTGATGGTTACGAAGTGACACTGCTATGAAAAACGCACAAGACGGCACATTTCTGTCTGTCGGTCACAGGGAGGTAACCCTTGGAAAAGATGATCCACGGCCGCCCCTACACGGAAACCAGGCGAGGGCCGGTCCTCACCCCATGCGCGCCGAACAGCGTCCTGGCGAGGCTGGGCGACAAGTGGACGATCCTGGTGATGAGCATCCTTGCGCTGGACCCCGTCCGGCCGCTGCGCTTTTCCGAGATCAGGACCGGCATTCCCGACATCTCGCAGCGGATGCTGACGCTGACCCTGCGGAACCTCGAGCGGGACGGTCTGGTGCTGCGCCGCTGTTTCGCCGAGGTGCCGCCACGGGTCGAATATGAGCTGACGGCGATGGGCAGGACGATGCTGCCCGCGCTCGAAGGCTTTACCGGCTGGATCCGGGAGAACTGGCAGGCGATCGAGCGCTCCCGTCAGGCCTTCGACGCGGCGGATGCGGAACGGTCCGCTTCCGGGGGCTGACCGCCCGGAAGCGGACATCGGGCGACCGGGGCCGGGAACCGTTCAGGCGGCTTCGGGAATGCGGGCGATGACCTTGATCTCGAAGTCGAAGCCCGCCAGCCAGGTCACCCCCACCGCGGTCCAGTTCGGATAGGGCGGCCCGCCGACCACCGTGTCGCGCACCGCCATGATCGTCTCGAACTGGGCGGCCGGGTCGGTATGGAAGGTGGTGACGTCGATGACGTCCTCGAAGGTGCAGCCGGCGGCCTTGAGCACGGTCGCGAGGTTGTCGAATGCCTGCCGCACCTGTTTTTCGAAGTCGGGTTCAGGCGATCCGTCGGCGCGGCTGCCGACCTGCCCGGAGACGAACAGAAGATCGCCGGAGCGGATCGCCGCCGAATAGCGGTGCTTCTCGTAAAGCGCGTGGCGGCTTGCCGGAACGATGGCTTCGCGTTGGGCCATGGCTGTCTTCCCTTTTTGCAGACGGGGGATCGGTCGTGAGCCGCGGCGGGCCGTCCCGCTTCCGGCTTCACAGTCGGGGCGCGAGTTGATATACGCCCCGTATGTGATTACCATCACACACATACGCTCCGTATGTCAACTCACATACGGAGCGTATGCCCAGAGAGAGGAGAGGACCGTGGCCGGGAAACGACGTTCCGAGATGATGGAGGAGACCCGCGCCAAGCTGATCAGGTCCGCGCGCAAGGCCTTCTCGGAAAAAGGCTATGCAGCCGCCTCGATGGATGATCTGACGGCGGAGGCCGGGCTGACGCGCGGCGCGCTCTACCACAATTTCGGCGACAAGCGGGGGCTGCTCCAGGCGGTCGTCGACCAGATCGACGCGGAGATGGCCGCGCGGGCGCGGGCGGTCGGCGCCCGGGCCGCAAACGACTGGGACGGGCTGCTGGCCGAGGGCGTCGCCTACATCGAGATGGCGCTGGACCCCGAGGTGCAGCGCATCGTTCTGCTGGACGGTCCGGCGTTCCTCGGCGATCCGTCGCAATGGCCCAGCCAGAACAGCTGCCTTCAGGCCACCCTGGAAACCGTGACGGCGTTGATCGCGCAAGGCACCGTCAAGCCGGTGGATGCCGAAGCGGCCGCCCGGCTGCTGAACGGGGCGGCGCTGAACGCCGCGCTGTGGGTCGCGGCCAGCGACCGGCCGCAGGAGGTCCTGGCCAAGGCGGTCGAGGCGTTCCGCGTCCTGGCCGGCGGCCTGCTGGCGCCCGCCTGAGGGCGGCTGACGGTCTACTCCGCCGGTTCCGGGGGGCGCGCGTCGGGGCTGGAGGGCGGCGGCGGCACCTCGTCGCTGCCTTCGCTGCGGTCGCGGTAGAGGGCGGCGCGGGCCAGCAGCATCAGGGTGATCGGGGTGGTGACCACCATCAGGGCGGTGATCAGCAGTTCGTGCAGAATCGCCCGCGATTCCAGGACCGAGAAGACCAGCATCGAGGCCAGCAGGATGCAGCCGATCCCCAGCGTCGAGCCGAGCGTCGGGGCATGGACCCGCTGGTAGAAGCTGCCGAAGCGCAGCAGCCCGACGGTCCCGATCAGCGTCAGCCCGGCGCCGGCCAGCAGCAGCAGGGCGGCGATGGCCGCGGCCCAGGCGGGAAGATCGGCCAGATGGTTGTTCATTCGATCACCTCGCCGCGCATCAGGAACTTGGCCAGCGCCGCCGTCGACACGAAGCCGAGCAGGGCGATGATCAAGGCCGCCTCGAAATAGAGGATGCTGCCGGTGCGGATGCCGAAGGTCAGCAGCAGCATGGTGGCCGTGACGTAGAGGGTGTCCAGCCCCAGCACCCGGTCCTGCGCCCGCGGTCCGCGCAGCACCCGGAAGGTCGCGAAGGCCATGGCGGCGACCAGCAGGATCTGGGTCAGGAAGATGGTGCCCATCAGCAGCTTCAGCATCATTCGAACAGCTCCATCAGCCGCGTCTCGTACCGGCCCTTGATGGTGTCGATCCATTCCTGCTCGTCCACGAGGTCGAGGATGTGCAGGAGGATGGTGTTCCGGCGCCGGTCGTAGGCGACCCACACCGTGCCGGGGGTGGCGGTGACGATGCAGGCCAGCGTCGCCAGCCCGTAGGGCGCCCTGAGGTCGAGCGGAATGCGCAGGAAGCCCGACACCCGACCGCCGCCGTCCGGCCGCAGGATGATCTTGGCGACCGCCCAGTTCGAGCGCAGGATGTCGACCAGCACCAGCCCCAGCAGCGACAGGGCGACCGCCGGACGGCGGAAGCGTCCGCCCGGCAGGTCGAGGACCCCCAGCGTCGCCGCGGCCGCCAGCGACAGCACGCCGCCCAGGATGACCGTGCCGGGCGCCACGCTCTCGTTCAGCAGCAGCCAGACCGCCAGGAGCGTCGCCGTCATCAGCGGATAGGGCAGCAACCGCCTCATCAGCCCTCTCATCGCCCACCTCCGGCCGCTTTGGCCGCCACTGGAGCCGCCGCCGGAGCCGGCGTCTGGACTCCCGACAGCACCGCCCCGTTGTAATCCTGCGGCGCGTGCAGCGACCGCGCGGTGTCCTCCATGTAGCGCATCGCCGGCCCGGCCTGGATCGTGAGCGCCAGATTGAGCGAGAGCAGCAGCAGGACGGGGGCGATCTCCGCCACCCGCACCCGCGGCACCTCGGCGGCGGGCGAGGCCCAGAAGGCGTCGATGCCCACCCGCGTCATCGCCACCACCGTCGCCAGCCCCGACAGCACCAGCGCCGCCAGCAGGATCCAGGTAGTGGCGGCGACCTCCGGCCCGGCGGCCAGCAGCGGCGACAGGATGGCGAACTTGGCAAGGAATCCCGACAGCGGCGGCAGGCCGGCCAGCAGCAGCGCGCTGGACAGGAAGCCGATGCCAAGGAGCGCCATGGTTGCCGGGATGGCGACGCCGGCCCCGCCCCCACTCCCGCCATCCTCGGCATCCTCGTCATCGCCCTCGCCGAAGGCTTCGCGGGTCACCGCCAGCACGTCGGCGCCGACGCCGCGGCCGCGCTCCACCAGCTCGATCACCAGGAAGAAGCCGGCGACCGCCAGGACGGAGCTGGTCAGGTAGAACAGCGCCCCGCCGGTCACCGGCATCTGGCCGGCGCCGATGGCGGCCAGCAGGGTGCCGGACGACACCAGCACGATGGCCCCGGCGAGCCGCGCCATGTTCTGGGTCGCCAGCACGGCGATCGAGCCGAAGCCGACGGTCAGCAGCCCGCCGACCAGCAGAACCGTGCCGCCGAAGCCGCCCGACGCCCCCGCCCCGTCGCCGAACACCAGCAGCCACAGCCGCAGCACGGCATAGATGCCGACCTTGCTGAGGACTGAGACGATGGCGGCCGAAGCCGGGTTCAGGGTGGAATAGGTGTTGGGCAGCCAGAAGCCCAGCGGCCACATCCCCGCCTTGATCAGGAAGGCGAGGCCGAGGATCGCCGCCCCGGCCTCCAGCAGCCCGCGGTCCTCGGCGGCCAGCCCGGCGACCCGGCCGGCGAGATCGGCCATGTTGAGGGTGCCGGAAACGCCGTAGATCATGCTGACGCCGATCAGGAACAGCAGCGACGCCGACAGGTTGATCGCGACATAGTGCAGCCCCGCCCGCACCCGCGCCAGCCCGGAGCCATGCAGGGCAAGGCCGTAGGAGGCCGCCAGCATGATCTCGAAGAAGACGAACAGGTTGAACAGGTCGCCGGTCAGGAAGGCGCCGTTCAGCCCCATCAGCTGGAACTGGAACAGCGGGTGGAAATGCGCCCCCGCCTTCTGCCAGCGCGGCAGCGAGAACATCAGGGCGGCGACGCCCAGGATGCCGGTCAGCACCAGCATCAGGGCGGCGAAGCGGTCCAGCACCAGCACGATGCCGAAATTCGCCGGCCAGTTGCCGAGCCGGTAGACCCGGACACCGGCGGCCCCCGCGTCGGCGCCCGAATCTGCAACAGCCAGCGCCAGGACGGCCAGCCCCAGCAGCCCCAGCGCCGAGGCCATGCCGATCACCGCCTTCAGCGTGCGCTGCCGCTCGTCGATCAGCATCATCACCGCCCCCGCCAGCAGGGGCAGGACGATGGGGGCGATCGTCAGATGGTCCATCCAGCCGCTCACCGGCCGCTCTCCTTTCCGTCGACATGGTCGGTCCCGGTCAGGCCGCGGGCGGCGAGCAGCACGACGAGGAACAGGGCGGTGGTGGCGAAGCCGATGACGATGGCGGTCAGCACCAGCGCCTGCGGCACCGGGTCGGCATGCATGGCGAGCGTGCCGGCCCGGCCGTCCTCCAGGATCGGCGGCGCCCCGGTGCGCAGGCCGCCGGTGGAGAAGATGAACAGGTTGACGGCATAGGACAGCAGCGACAGGCCGACGATCACCTGGAAGGTGCGGGGCCGCAGCAGCAGCCACACGCCGGAGCCGGTCAGCACGCCGATGCCGAGCGAAAGGATCAGTTCCATCAGTCGTCTCCCACGGCAATCTGTCCCACGGCAGTCTTTCCCAGGGGGGGCGGCACCGGTCCGGGCACCGCCGGAGCCTCCGGCGGGCGGGGGGCGGCGGCGCGGTGGCCGCGCAGCGACTGGCGGGCCAGCGCGATCAGGACCAGGATGGTGGCGCCGACCACCAGGGCGAAGACGCCGATGTCGAACAGCAGCGCGCTCGCCACCGGGATCTTGCCCAGCACCGGGATCTGCGAATAGGCGAAATGGCTGGTCAGGAACGGCCGGCCAGCGGCCCAGGCGCCGAGCCCGGTGCCGGCGGCCAGCAGCAGGCCGATGCCCATCCAGCGCATCGGCAGCACGCGCAGCCGCGTTTCGACCCATTGGGTGCCGCCGAACATGTATTGCAGGATCATGGCGATGGCGACGGTCAGCCCGGCCGCGAAGCCGCCGCCCGGCAGGTCGTGGCCGCGCAGCAGCAGGAACAGCGCCACCAGCAGGATCACCGGGAACAAAAGACGGGCGATCAGCGACGGGATGAACAGCCAGTCGGCCACGGTGTCGCCGTCCTTGCGGTCGGGCCGGGAGGCGTCGAAGGCGCTCTGGTCGCGCTGCTGTTCGGGCACGTCCACGCTGTCCGCCGCCGGGCGGAAGCGGCGCAGCAGCGCGTAGGCGGTCATCGCCACCACCCCCAGCACGGCGATCTCGCCCATGGTGTCGAAGCCGCGGAAATCGACCAGGATGACGTTGACGACGTTGGTGCCGCCGCCCTCGCTGTAGGCCAGCTCCAGGAAATGGCGGGCCAGCAGCTCCGGCGGGAAGCGGGTCATCACCCCGAAGGCCAGCCCGGCCATGCCGGCCCCGGCGGCGGCGGCGATGCCGAGGTCGCGCAGGCGTCGGGTCAGCGTGACCGCCTCCGACCCGCGGCTGCCGGGGCTGTCCATCCGCTTGGGAAGCCAGCGCAGGCCCAGCAGCAGCAGGATGGTGGTGACCACCTCGACCAGAAGCTGGGTCAAAGCCAAGTCGGGGGCGGAGAACCAGACGAAGGTGACGCAGACGACCAGCCCGGTGCCGCCGAGCAGGATCAGCGCCGCCAGCCGGTGGAACTTCGCCTGCCAGGCGGCGCCCAGCGCGCAGGCGGCGCCCAGCAGCCAGATCAGCGCCAGCACCGGGTCGATGCCGGACGGCGCCAGGTTGCCCGGCCCCACCCCGCGCGACCACACCGTCCAGCCGGCGGCCAGCACCGCGGCGGTCACCACCAGACGGAGCTGCGGCTGGAGGCGGCGGGTGCCGAGCACACCCTCGGCGGTGCGGGCGAGGCGCCAGGACAGGAAGACCATCGTCCGCTCGAACATCCGCCGGCCTTCCAGGCTGCGGATCAGCGGCGGCCCCTCGATCCCCTTGGCGAGATGGCTCTGCAGCAGCCGGTAGAGGATCAGCCCGGCGGCGAAGGCGGCCATGCTCATCACCAGCGGCAGGTTGAAGCCGTGCCAGACCGCGAGGCTGTACTCCGGCGTCGCCGCGCCCAGGGCGGCGCGGGCGGCCATGTCGAGATAGGGGCCGACGGTGGCGGCCGGCAGGATGCCGATGACGATGCAGGCCAGCACCAGCACCTCGACCGGGAAGCGCATCCAGGCCGGCGGCTCGTGCGGCTTGTGCGGCAGGTCGACCGGGTCCGGCCCGAAGAAGGTGCCGTGGATGAAGCGCAGCGAATAGGCGACGCTGAAGGCGCTCGCCACCATCGCCGCGACCGGCAGCACGTCGAAGAAGACCGGCAGCGGATCCTTGGCGGAGAGCGCCTCGGCGAAGAACATCTCCTTCGACAGGAAGCCGTTCAGCAGCGGCACGCCGGCCATGGCGCCGGCGGCGATCAAGGCGAGGCGGGCGGTGAAGGGCATGAAGCGGTTCAGGCCCGACAGGCGCCGGATGTCGCGCGTCCCGGTCTCGTGGTCGATGATGCCGGCGGCCATGAACAGCGAGGCCTTGAAGGTCGCGTGGTTGATGACATGGAAGATCGCCGCCACCATCGCCAGCTCGCTGTTCAGGCCGAGCAGCAGGGTGATCAGGCCGAGATGGCTGATCGTCGAATAGGCCAGCAGCCCCTTCAGGTCATGCTGGAAGATGGCGATGTAGGCGCCGAGCAGCAGGGTGGCGAGGCCGGCCGAGCCGACGATCCAGAACCACGCCTCGGTCCCCGCCAGCACCGGCCACAGCCGGGCCATCAGGAAGATGCCCGCCTTCACCAGCGTCGCCGAATGCAGGTAGGCCGACACCGGGGTCGGCGCCGCCATCGCGTGCGGCAGCCAGAAATGGAAGGGGAACTGCGCGCTCTTGGTCAGGGCGCCCAGCAGGATCAGCACCAGCGCCGGCAGGTAGAGCGGATGGGCGCGGACGACGTCGCCGGCCGCCAGCACGGCGTCCAGATCGTAGCTGCCGACGATGTGGCCGAGGATCAGCACGCCGGCGAACAGGCAGAGGCCGCCGGTCGCCGTGACCGTCAGCGCCATGCGCGCGCCGTCGCGCGCCGCGGCGGTGTGGTGCCAGTAGCCGATCAGCAGGAAGGAGAAGAGGCTGGTCAGTTCCCAGAAGAAGGCGAGCTGGACCAGGTTGCCCGACAGCACCACCCCCGCCATCGACCCCATGAAGGCGAGCAGGAAGGCGAAGAAGCGCGGCACCGGATCCTCGGCCGCCATGTAGTAGCGGGCATAGACCACCACCAGCACGCCCACCCCGAACACCAACCCGGCGAACAGCCAGGCGAAGCCGTCCATCCGCAGCGAGAACTCCAGCCCCAGCGACGGCATCCAGGCCGCCGAAAGGCGGAGCACGCCGCCCGCCGAAACCGTCGGATAGGCGGCCCACACCATCGCCAGGCCGACCAGCGCCACCCCGCCGGCCAGCCATGCCGCCGCGTTGCGCGCATGGGTGGGCAGCAGCCCGGCGGCGACCGCGCCGGCGAACGGCAGGAGGAGGGCGATCAGGAGCGGGAGTGCGTCGGGCATGTAATCCTACGGCAGACTGGCGACAGGCTGGAGCGGCGGCGCTGGACGGCTTCAGAAGCCTGGAGTTGCGTCGTTGCAGTCCCGGTCATCCTCATCCTGGGCGACGGCCTGGAGGACGATCTGGGCCGCGTCGTCGGGCGTCTTCGCGCCGCGCAGCCGGCGCAGCGACTGCGGATCGCGCAGCGCCCCGCAGATCTCCGCCATGGCGGCCAGCAGCCCCTTGCGGTTGGACGCCGGCCACAGCGCCAGGAAGACGAGGTCGACCGGCTCGTCGTCGCGCGCGTCGAAATCGACGGCGCGCTGGAGCCGGGCGAACAGGACGAGGGGGGTTTCGAGGGCGGCAAGCTCCGTGTGGGGAAGCGCCACGCCGCGGCCGAGCGCGGTGGAGCCGATCTTCTCCCGCGCCTGCAAGGCCTCCAGGATTTCCGGCGCCGGCCGGCCGCTGCGGTCGGCGGCTTCCGCCGCCAGCTGGTCGAGCAGCGCCGCCTTGCTGCCGGGAGCGGCATCGAGGATGACGTCGTCCGCGGAAAAAAGCTCGGTGATGGCCATACGGTTCTCCATTGCGGCCCCGATCAGGGCCTGGGGGTCGATGCGGGCGCCGGGGTCCGGCCGGAGCCGGTTCCCGTGCCCGTGCCGCCGATCAGAACGTCGCAGGGCAGCGCCTCGATCACCTCGGACGCCGTGCTGCCCAGAAGGGCGCGGGAAACGCCGCCGCGCCGGGCGGATCCCATGGCGACCAGATCGTACCGCCCCTCCCGCGCCAGCTCGACGATCCGCCGCCCCGGAGAGCCGGTGAGCAGGATCGTCTCCACGGCCGGCCCGTCCGGCAGCCCCTCCGGCGACCCGGCGCCCTCGAAGCCGAGCGCTTCCCGGAAATCGTGCTCGACCTTCGCCTTGTCCAGTGCCGACGTTTCCCGCAGGTCCGCGACATGCAGCAGGTGGAGGCACCCGTCCGCCATCAGCATCCGCGCGCCGTCCACCGACGGCCCCGACCGTTCGGAGAAATCGACCGGCACCAGCGCCCGCCGATAGGGCCGCAGCGGCTTGTCGCGCACGATCAGCATCGGCGTTCCGTCGGCGATGGCGATGCGCTCGATGGTGGAGGCCAGGAACAGGTCGGCCACCCGGTCGCGCTGGTGCAGGCCCACCACCAGAAGGTCGGGCCGCCACAGCCCGGCATAGCCGGCGACCCGGTGTTCGACCGCCTCGCCGCGCACCGCGACCGCCTGGGACCGGATGCCGGCTCCGCCGGGCGCCGCCAGGACGTGGCGCTGGAGTTCGGTCTCGACATGGTGCAGCGGCAGGCAGCCGTAGGGGCCGCCGCTGCCGTCGACGACATGCAGCGCCGTCAGCTCCGCGTCGAACCGGTGGGCAAGCTGGACGGCGCGCTCCAGGGCGCGGTCCGACTTCGGCTCCAGGTCGGTTGCCAGCAGAATGCGCTTGAGCCTTGCCCTCGTGACGCCTGTCATCGTGACGGTCCCGATATCGTGAGGTCTCCGGTCTGCAGGGCCGGTGTGGCCGGTCGCCTGCCGGAAATCGCTCCGCAGGCATCCCCTCAATGATCGGAAGCCGGCCGCAGTCTGTCCATGCCGGGAAATACGGACCCGAAAGGGCCGCGCGGAGCCTTGCAGATTGTCCGTAGTAATACGGGGCGGATGATTTCACCTGATGCAGCCAGAGCCGGCTGGCGTTACCATCGCGCCATGCCACAGACTGTCCGCCACCGATGGATGTTCATTCCGGCCTATCTGGCCGTCCATATCTTCCTGGATTGGATCAGCTTCATCCATGCGGATTCGTCGATCAACATCACGCCGTGGAATCCGCCGGCCGGGCTGATGATGGGTCTGTCCGTGCTGCTCGGCGTCCGCGCCGCGCCGCTGGTCTGGCTGGGGCTGACCGCCGCAGACTTCGTGGTGCGCGACATCCCGGTCTTGCAGTGGACGCCGCTTCTGGCGAACGCTGTCGTCGCCCTGGGCTATGGGGTGGCGGGCCGGCTGCTGCGCCGCGTGATCGATCCGGCGCTGCCGCGGCTGCGCGACATCGTCCTGCTGCTGGGCGGCAGCGCCGCGGCGGTGCTGGGCATCGGCCTCTGCTTCATCGCCATCCACACCGCGGCCGGGCTGTTCGCGTGGGCGCGCTTTCCGGAGGTGCTGCTGCGCTACTGGACGGGCGAGGTCATCGGCATCGCCGTCCTGACGCCGATGGTGCTGATCGGCCGGCGCATCCCGGCGCTGCGCTGGTCCTGGCGCAGCGCGGCGGAGATCCTGGCCCAGGGGGCGCTGATCGGCGTCACCCTGTGGCTCGACTTCGGCCCGCTCGCCTCCTCGCAGTACGAGAATTTCTACCTGCTGTTCCTGCCGGCGATGGGGATCGCCGTGCGGCATGGGCTGGGCGGCGCGGTGCTCGCCTCGGCCGCCACCCAGGCCGGGCTGATCGCCGCCATCCAGGCGACCGGCGTCGACACCGCGCGCATGGCGCATTTCCAGCTGCTGATGCTGACGCTGGCCGTCACCATCCTGCTGCTGGGCGCCGTGGTCAGCGAACGCCGCCGGGTGGAGGACCGGCTGCGGGTGCGGCAGTCCGACCTCGCCCACGCCTCCCGCCTGATCGAGGCGGGCGAGATGGCGGCGGCGCTGGCCCACGAGCTGAACCAGCCGCTGGCGGCGACCATGGGCTACGCCCGCGCCGCCCGCAAGGTGGCGCGGCTCGAAGGCGCCTCCCCCCGCCTGACCGAGATCCTCGACAAGACCGTCACCCAGGCGGAGCGGGCCGACCGCGTCATCCGCAGCCTGCGCGACTTCGTGCGCAAGGGGGCCCGTGACCGCAACCCGCTGCCGGTCGCCACGCTGGTCGCCGACTGCCTGACCCTGGCCGGGCCGCTCGCCAGCCGCCATGCGGTGGAGATCGCGGCCGAGGTCGACCCCGCCCTGCCGGCCATCGCCGGCGACGCCGTGCAGTTGCAGCAGGCGATCCTCAACCTGGTCCGCAACGCGGCGGAAGCGATGGGCGATGCCCAGCCGCATCCGGCCCGGCGCCGCATCGTGATCTTCGCCGCCGCCGCCCAGCCCGGCTTCGTCGCCATCGGCGTGCGCGACACCGGCCCCGGCCTGGCCGAGGTGGTGGAACGCAACCTGTTCGCCCCCTTCGTCACCACCAAGCCGACCGGCATGGGGCTTGGGCTGTCCATCGTCCGCACCATCGTCGAAAGCCATGGCGGCACCCTGACCGCACGCGGTGGAACAGGCGGGGGAACCGTGTTCCAGTTCACCATCCCCGTCCATGCGGCGGGCGAAGACGGAGAGTCCGCATGACGACCGGGATGCCCGCCCCAACGCCCGCCCCAACGCCCATGCCGGTCCCCACCGCCTTCGTGGTGGACGACGACGAGGCCGTGCGCGACGCCCTGGCGCTTCATCTGGAACTGGCCGGGCTGGCGGTCCGCTGCTGCGCGTCGGCCGCCGAGTTCCTGGAGACGGCGTCGCCCGACCAGCCCGGCTGCGCCATCCTCGACATCCGCATGCCGGGCATGGACGGGCTGGATTTGCAGCAGGAGATGATCCGGCGCGGCCTGACCCTGCCGGTGATCGTCATCACCGGCCATGGCGACGTCACCGCCGCGGTGCGGGCCTTCCGCGCCGGCGCGGTGGATTTTCTCCAGAAGCCGTTCGACGAGGATCTGCTGATCGAACGGGTGCAGGAGGCGTTCGAACGCGACCTCGCCGCCCGCCGCGCCGATGGCGAGACCGGCGAGATCCGCCGCCGCCTCGCCCTGCTCAGCCCGCGCGAGCTGGAGGTGATGGAGATGGTCGCCCAGGGCCTGCCCAACAAGACGATCGCCCACCGCCTCGCCATCGGCATCCGCACGGTGGAGACCCACCGCGCCCGCGTGCTGGAGAAGATGGAGGCCCGCAACGCCCCGGAACTGGCGCTGATGCGGATGAAGCTGGGCGACCGGCTCGACTGAGCGGCGGCTCTACCGCGCGGGTTTGGCCCCGGCCAGGATCAGGTCGAGGCCGGCGAGGAACGCCTCCCGCTCGTCATGCGTCCGCACCTGCTCCGCCAGCAGGTGGACGAAGGGGTATTCCGCGGGGTCGCGCCGGGTCCAGCCTTCGACGATGGCGGCAAGGACGGACGGCCGGTCGGACGCGCGGAACTTGTGGCGCGCAGCGGCGGCGGTCTGCGCGGCGGTTCCCAGGAGATACTGGACGAACGCCGACACGCAGTGGAAGAGGGAGCCGCGCGCAACGCCCAGCAGGTCGAACTGCGCGGCGCTGCGCTCGAAGACCTCCACCATCGCCGGCTGCCACGGCTCCCGGGCGAGCTGGGTGCCCACCCACGGATGCGCCTCGATGGCGTCGAAGACCCCCAGCGCGATGGCGCGCAGGGCGTCCGCCGGATCGGCCCCGGCGGCCATCCCGGCCATCGCCCGGGACAGCACGGTCTCGGTCGCCGCGGAGAGCAGCGCGTCCTTGTCCGGGACATGCCAGTAGATCGCCCCGCTTCCGGTCGACAGCCGGTTCGACAGCGCGCGGAAGGTCAGGGCGCGCTCCCCCTCCCTATCGAGAATCTCGATGGCGGACGCGACGATCCGCTCCCTGGACAGCGCGTCGCCGCGCCGCTCGGGACCTTTGCTTCTTGGCTCCATATCGCATCTTGACATGTCTGGAACAATGTTCCAATGAATTGTCATGGAACGCCGTTCCAGACCAGGGAGAGAGCGCAATGGAGCAGGCCGTCGTCATCATCGGGGCGGGATTGGGCGGACTGACGCTGGCCCGCGTCCTTCATGTCCATGGCATCCCCTCGGTCGTCTATGAGGCGGAGCCCGGAGCCGGAAGCCGGACCCAGGGCGGCCAGCTCGACATCCATGACCACAACGGCCAGCGCGCTCTCGAAGCCGCCGGCCTCACCGAGGGGTTCCGGTCGATCATCCACGAGGGCGGCGAAGCGACGCGCGTGCTCGACCGGGACGGCACAATGCTCATCGACGAGCCCGACGACGGGCGGCACAGGCGCCCCGAAGTCCTGCGCGGCGATCTGCGGCGGCTGCTCCTCGACTCCCTGCCGGCGGGCACGGTGCGATGGGGCAGGAAGCTCGCCGGGGCCTCGCGCCTCGGCGACGGGCGGCACGAGGTCGTGTTCGCGGATGGAAGCTCCACGGTAGCCGACCTTCTCGTCGGGGCGGACGGCGCATGGTCCAGGGTGCGGCCGCTGCTGTCCGACGCCACGCCCCGCTATGCCGGGGCGACCTTCATCGAGACGTACCTGCACGACGCGGACAACCGGCATCCCCGGGCCGCGGCGGCGGTCGGCGCCGGAGCGATGTTCGCCCTGGCGCCGGGAAGAGCCATCTTCGCCCATCGGGAGGCCGGAGACCTGCTGCATGTCTATGTGGAGCTGAAGCGGCCGGCGGAGTGGTTCACCGGGATCGACTTCGGCGATCCGGCGGCGAAGGGCCTCGTCGCGGCGGAGTTCGCAGGTTGGGCGCCGGAGTTGACCGCCCTCGTCACCGACAGCGACACGCCGCTGGTTCCACGCCCGATCCACACCCTTCCCATCGGACACCGCTGGCAACGGGTTCCCGGCGTGACGCTGCTGGGAGATGCGGCGCACCTCATGCCGCCGTCCGGCGAAGGCGCGAACCTCGCGATGCTGGAAGGCGCCGAACTGGCGGACGCCCTGGTCCGGCATCCCGGCGACGTCGAGGCGGCGCTTGCCGCCTATGAGGAGCCGATGTTCGCCCGTGCCGCTTTGGAAGCCGTGGACGCGCACCGGATGCTGGAGCTTTGCCTGGGAGACGACGCGCCGTCCGGCTTCATCGCCATGATGAAGCGCATGTCCGAGCCGGACCGGCGGCCATCCTGATACGGGCCTGATACGGGACAGCCTTTCAGAGCGGCTTCACGACCACGAGAAGCACGATCACGACGGTCGCGCCGACGATTGCCGGCAGGGCATGGCCCGATGCCGGCGACGGCGGCGCATCGGTCCGGGCGAGTTTGCGGAGCGTGCCCGACAGCATCCCGTGCAGGCCGGACAGGGCAACGACGAACACCAGCTTCATCATCAGCCAGCGCGCGCCGAACCAGCCGCCCTGGGTCGCCACCGCCAGTCCGAAGAGCCAGGCAAGCAGCATCGCCGGCGAGGTCGCCCAGCGGTCCCAACGGCGCACCGCCCCAATGAGGTCGCCCCGCCCCGGCGCGCCGGGCAGGCTCTTCGAGGCGGACAGGGCGGCGACGGCGATGGCCGCGACGAACATCCCGCCGATCCAGACCGTCACCGAGACGATGTGGAACGCCTTCAGCCAGAGATAGATCATGACCGCGCCTCACAGGGTGGCAGCGGACGCCGCCCGCCGGGTCAGGGTGCGCGCGCTGAAGAAGGCGCCGAAGGGCACCATGGCGGCGACGAAGAGCTTGATCGTCTCGCCCCGCGACCAGCCGCCGGCCGACACCATCCGGACCAGCATCCACAGATAGGTCAGGAAGGCGAGGCCGTGGACCGGCCCCATCGCCTTCACCGCGTCGGGGAACCCGGCGAGGTGCTTCAGCGGCACGGCGACGAAGAGCAGGAGGATCAGCGTGCCGCCTTCGACGAGGCAGGCCGTCCGCATCCGCAGCATCTGCCCGCGATCCTCCATAACCTGCTGCGGCGCCATCGTCCGCCGCTCCATCGTCCGCCGCTCCATCATCCGACGTCCTTCAGGACTTTCTCCACGCTGGCGAGCCGGCCCTCGATCTGCGCGACGCTGCCCCTGATCGAAGCCAGGGCCGCCGCCAGATCCTCCTGCGCCTTGAGCGTCCTTTCGGCAAGGTCGCGGTATGCGGCGTCGCCGGCGCTCTGCGCCCGGCCCCGGCGAGCCGACGAAAAATACTTCATCGCGAAGATCAGGAGGATCGTCAGCAGGACGAGGATGGTGACGAGAAGGAAATAGGATTCTCTGCCGGTCATCGGGCGCTCCTTCAGGAGTCGGAATTTCTGCTGGTTGCGGTCAGGGAGTGCGCGGCTTCGGCAATCGCCGCCGGCGTCAGCTCGATCGCGAACGGGGCGACTTCGAAGAAATTGAGCGCCTTTCCATCGGGAGAGACCTCGAGCCGGCTGGTGACGAGGCCCGCCTCCTCCAGCTTCCGCAGATGAAGGTGCAGAAGCGGGCGGCTGATGCCGATCTCGCGCGCCAGTTGACTGACATAGGTCCGACCCATGGTGCTCAGCGTCGCCACGATCCGCAGCCGGTGCGGGTTTGCCAGCGCCGACAACGTCTCGAGCAATTGGTCGCCGCCACAGGTCATGTCCGCTCCGCCACCCACCAGTAAGAATTTACTTACAGGTGCGCCGGCGTACCGTCAAGAAAAACTGACAGGTGATAGAACTTCCTTTCGTATTTCCCTCACACCGCCGGCCGGCCGGGCCACTGCCGCCACAGCTTGACCGCGCAGACGGCCAGCGGCACCGACAGCGTGGCCCAGCACAGCCAGTCCCAGACCCCGTCGCCCAGGATGGCGGCGGCGAGCCCGAAGATGGAAAGCACGGCCAGCGCGGCCGGAATGCGCCAGACTCCACTCATGCCCGCCCCGCTCATGCCTTGCTCCCCAGCTTGGCGCCGGATGCATTCCTGTCCGCCGCCGACCGCGACCGCGGCCGTTTCAGCCAGACGACGAAGCCGGTCACCGTCACCGCTCCGGTGACGATGGTGAACAGCGCCCAGATGATCTGCAGCGGCAGTCCGCCGTAATCGCCGAAATGGAACGGCCCCGACAGCATCAGCACCGTCATGTACCAGGGCGTGCCGGCCGCCTCGGCGACCACGCCGGTCTCGGCATCGACCAGCGCGACGCTGAGCAGCCGCTGGGTCAGCTCGGTGTGGCCGCGCACGATCACGCTGAAATGGCGGCTGCCGGCATATTCGTTGCCGGGATAGGCGATGAAGGCCAGATCCTTGCCGGGAAAGGCCGCCAGCCCGGCCGCCGCCACCCGGTCGATCGACACCATGCTTCCGGTCATCGGCTCCGGATGCCGCGCGGTCATCGCCGCCAGCTCGGTCTTCTGCCAATAGCCGGTGATCAGCGGCGAGAAGGACAGGATGGCGCCGGTCAGCCCGACGACGAAGGCCCAGACCAGCGTCGCGACGCCGAACAGGTTGTGCAGGTCGATGTTGCCGATGCGGGTCCCCCGGCCGAAGCGCAGGATGCCGAAGGCCAGCTTCTTCATGAAGGGGCCGTAGACGACCAGCCCGCTGACCGTGCTGACCACGAACAGAAGGCCCATCACCCCGACGAACATCTGGCCGGCGAAGCCGGTGAACAGGTCGACATGCAGCTTCAAGAGGAAGCCGACCAGCGTCTCCTCCGGCTGCTTCAGCATCTGGTTGGCCCCGGTGAAGCCGTTCAGCACCACCCAGCGCCCCAGGTCGAAGCCGCTCTCCTCCGGCTTGCCCAGATAGATGTAGTTGACCGCCTTGTCCTCCGCATCGAAGGACAGCATCTTCGGCACCAGCGCCGGGTCGGCCTTCTGCGCGATGTCGACCAGCGACTGGAGCGGCAGGCGGGCCTGCCCCTCCGTGTAGCTGCTGTCGAGCTCCTCCCCCATCAGATGCTGGATCTCGTGGTGGAACACCAGGATCAGCCCGGTCACGCAGAGGATCAGCAGGTTCGCCGAGCAGATCAGGCTGGTCCAGCGGTGGACGAGGCGCCAGCCCCGCAGGCTCGCAGGCGTCATGACGGCTTCCTTTGCCAATGGGGAAGGGACGGCACGGGATTTACCAGCGGTAGCGCAGGCCGGCGGTCACCGTCCGCCGATAGCCGTAGGCGCACCAGTCGCCGTAGTAGCAGGAGGCGACATACTCCTTGTCGAACAGGTTCTTGCCGTTGACGGTGACCTCGGCCCCCTGGAGCTTCGAGGACAGCGCGCCGAGGTCGTAGGACACGGTGGCATCGACCAGGGTGAAGGACGGCACCTTGAAGGTATTGGCCGTGTTCACGGTGCTGCCGGTGTAGCGCAGGCCGGCGCCGACGCCGAGGCCGGTCAGCGGGGTGCCCTCCGGCATGTGATACATCGCCCAGGCCGCCGCCTGATGGCGCGGCACGGCGGCCAGGCGCTTGCCCTCCAGCCCGCTGTTGTCCTTGGTGTATTTCGTGTCGAGGTAGGTGTAGGTGCCGATCAGCTCCAGCTCCTTGGTGACGCTGGCCTTGGCCTCCAGCTCGACGCCGCGCGACCGCGCCTCGCCGGTCTGGACGGAGAAGCCGGGATGGGCGGGGTCGCTGGTCAGCAGGTTGCTGCGGGTCAGGTCGAACAGCGCCGCGGTGAACAGGCTGTTCAGGCCCGGCGGCTGGTACTTCACGCCGACCTCGTACTGGGTCCCCTCCTCCGGCTTGAAGGGCGTGCCGGCGAAATCGACGCCGCTGCTGGGCGTGAAGGATTCGGCATAGCTGACGTAAGGCGCGATGCCGTTCTCGAAGACGTAGGTCAGGCCGGCGCGGCCGGTCCAGGCCTGGTCGGACTGGGTGCTGCCGCCGAAGGCGGTGGTCGAGGTGGTCTTCGCCCAGTCGCGGCGCCCCGCGACCGTCAGGACGAAGCCGCCCAGCTTCATCTGGTCCTGCAGATAGATGCCGGTCTGGCGGCCGTCGATGTCGGTGCGGCTGACCGACGGCGGGGTGACGGCGATGCCGTAGACCGGGTTGAACACGTCCAGCGACGGCGCCATCCCCCAGCCGGCGGTGTAATGGCCGTCCAGCCGCTGGTGGTCGATGCCGGCCAGCAGCGTGTGGCCGACCGGACCGGTGGAGAAGCGCCCCTCGATCTGGTTGTCGAAGGCGTAGGCGTTCATCTCCTCCCGGGAGGTGGCGACGCCGCGGAAGAGGGTGCGGTTGTCGGCGTCGAGGCCGTTGGCGTACAGGCTGTCGTAGGCGATCTTGGCGTTCAGCCAGCGCCCGTTCAGCCGCATGGTCCAGACGTCGCCCAGCTTCTTGTCGAAGGCGTAGCCGACCGAGGCCTGACGGCGGTCGAACTTCTCGTAATTCGGGTCGCCGTCATAGAAATCGACCGGGATCTTGCCCAGCGGGTTGGGCAGCACCGTGCCCTGCGGCGGGATGCCGCCATAGGAGTTGCCCTTCGGGTCGTGCTGGTAGAAGCCCAGCAGGGTCAGGCTGGTCTCGGCGTCCGGCCGCCAAGTGAAGGACGGCGCGACGGCGATGCGCTCGTTCTCCGTCATCCGGATCTGGCCGTCCTCGCTCAGGCCGACGGCGGTCAGCCGGTAGAGGAACTTGCCGTCCTTGTCGATCGGGCCGGAGAAGTCGGCGGTGCCGCGCCAGTGGTTGTCGGTGCCGTATTCGATCCCGACCTCGTTCAGCGCGGTCGCCGTCGGGCGCTTGCTGACTTGATTGATCAGGCCGCCGGCCGGCGCCTGCCCGTACAGCACGGAGGTCGGGCCCTTCAGCACCTCCGCCCGCTCCAGCAGATAGGGGTCGATCTGCGAGGAGGTGTAATAGAGCGACTGGAGCTTCAGCCCGTTCAGATAGGTGTCGGCGTCGAAGCCGCGGATCTTCAGCTGGTCGTAACGGGTCGCCACCGCGCCGCGCGTCTCCGCCGTGACGCCGGCGGTGTAGCGCACCACCTGATTCAGCGTCTGCGCGTTCTGGTCGCGGATCTGGTCGGCCGGGATGACGGAGATCGACTGCGGCGTCTCGATCAGCGGGGTGTCGGTCTTGGTGCCGGTCGCCTGCCGGTTGGCGACATAGCCGGTCACCGGCGTCAGCGCCGTTTCCCCCTGCCCGGTCACCGTCACCGCCGGCATCTGCAAGGCGGCACCATCGGGTCCAACGGCGCTTTGCCCCCCGGCAGTTTGCGCCACCGCCGGCACCATCAGGCCACCCAGCACCATGGCGCCGAACGCCGCCCCTCGCGACATCCGACCGCCGTCCACTCGTCTCTTCACGTGATCGCCCCTTGGCACGAATAAGAATCATTCGCATTTAGGCGCCGTCTTAATGCAAATGATTCTTAAGCGCAATGCCTATTCGAGTATGCGAAGCGACAATCGTATGCAACTCCCTCTCGCGGGACGGGAGAGGGCAGCAGGTACCTCTGAAAAAATCTTCGCCACGCCGACGAATCCGCCCCGCCGCCCCGTATCAGGGACGGACAGAAAGACCGGAGCGGCCGAACGCGCCGTCCGGTCGAGCGTCGGGGCAAGCGTCGGAACAGGTCATGACGATTCGTTGGAAGCCGGTGGTCACCGGCGTTGTTCTTGCCGGACTGGTCGGCGGCATCGGGTACGCGGTCCAGCAGAAGCTGGCGCCTCCGGCAGCGACCCAATCGGGCCAGCCGGGCCAGCCCCCCGGTCCGCGCGGCGCTCCTCCCGGCGGCCCCGGCGGCGCGCGCAACAGCGTGGTGGCGGTTCAGGCCGGCACCGTGGCGCGCGAGGACGTGCCGATCTGGTTCGACGGCATCGGCACGGTCCAGGCCTTCAACACGGTCACCGTGCGCGCCCGCGTCGACGGCGAGCTTCAGCGCGTCTCGCTTCAGGAGGGCCAGCTTGTCAAGGCCGGCGACCTGCTGGCGACCATCGATTCCCGCCCGCTCCAGGCCCAGCTTGCCCAGGCGGTCGCCAAGAAGGCGCAGGACGAGGCGCAGCTCGCCAACGCCCGGCGCGACCTCGACCGCAACATGAACCTGAAGGAGTTCGCCTCGCGGCAGACCGTCGACACCCAGCGCGCGCTGGTCGCCCAGTACGAGGCGCAGATCCGCGCCGACGAGGCGGCGATCGAGGCGGTGCAGGTCCAGCTGAACTACACAACCGTCACCGCCCCGCTCAGCGGCCGCATCGGGCTGCGCAACGTCGACCAAGGCAACGTGGTGCGGGCCAGCGACCAGAACGGCATCGCCACCATCACGCAGATCCAGCCCATCGCCGTCCTCTTCACCCTGCCGGAGAAGCAGTTGCAGGCGGTGCTCGCCGCCCAGGCGCAAGGTCCGGTGAAGGTGGAGGCGCAGGACCGCGAAGGCCGCCGCGTGCTCGACACCGGGTCGCTGTCGGTGGTGGACAATTTGATCGACACCGGCACCGGCACCATCCGCCTGAAGGCCGAGATGCCCAACGACCCGCAGAAACTGTGGCCCGGCCAGTTCGTCAATGTCCGCCTGCTCTCCACCATCCGCCGCGGCGCCACCACCGTGCCCTCGACCGTGGTGCAGCGCGGGCCGCAGGGCCCCTACGCGTACGTCATCAAGGACGACCTGACGGTGGAGCAGCGCCCGATCAAGGTCGCCCGCCAGGAGGAGACCAAGGCGATCATCGACGAGGGCCTGACCCCCGGCGAGCGGGTGGTGGTGGACGGCCAGTACCGTTTGCAGCCCGGCTCCAAGATCCGCATCGTCGAACCCATCGCCTCCGCGGCGCCTAACGGTGGCGCCGCCGCCGCCCCCGCTTCCGAGGCGGGCCCTGCCAACCGGCCACACGACCCGTCAGCACGCGAGGAACGGCGGCGCGAGCGCCAGCAGCAGCGCGAGAACAACGGAAACGGCAACGCTCCCGCCCCTACCCCAACCGCCCCGCGTGAGGGACGGCAGCCCTCATGAACATCTCCGCCCCCTTCATCCTGCGGCCGGTCGCCACCGGCCTCTTGATGCTGGCGGTGGTGCTGCTGGGCCTGCTGGGCTACAGCACCCTGCCGATCTCCTCGCTGCCGACGGTCGATTTCCCGACGGTGCGCGTCACCACCCAGCTTCCGGGCGCCGCCCCCGACGTGATGGCCTCCTCGGTCACCGCGCCGCTGGAACGCCAGCTCGGACAGATCGCCGGCATCTCCTCGATGGTCTCGACCAGCTCCTTCGGGCTGTCGGTCATCACCCTGCAGTTCGACCTGACCCGCGACATCGACGCCGCCTCGCAGGACGTGCAGTCGGCAATCAGCGCCGCGTCGGGCACGCTGCCCAAGGGGCTGCCCAATCCGCCGGTCTACGACAAGGTCAATCCGGCCGACACGCCGGTCATGGTGCTGGCCCTGAGTTCGGACAGCTTGCGGCTGGAGACCGTCAGCGACGCCGCCGACACGCTGCTGGCGCAGAAACTGTCCCAGGTGGACGGCGTCGGCTATGTCGGGATCGAGGGGGGCTTGCGCCCCGCCGTCCGCGTCCAGGTCAACCCCGCCGCCGTCGCCGGCCTCGGCCTGACGCTGGAGGATGTGCGGACCACCATCACCCAGGCCAACGTCAACGCGCCGAAGGGCAGCTTCGACGGGCCGCGCCAGTCCTGGTCGATCGGCGTCAACGACCAGATCGAGAATGCCGCCGCCTACCGCCCGATCATCGTCGCCTACAAGAACGGCGGCCCGGTGCGGCTGACCGACATCGGCACCGTGGTCGATTCGGTGGAGAACACCCGGCTCGCCGCCTGGCACGACGGCAGGCCGGCGGTTCTGCTGAACGTGCTGCGCCAGCCCGGCGCCAACATCATCGACACCGTGGACCGCATCCACAAGCTGCTGCCGTCGCTCCAGGCCAGCCTGCCGCCGCAGATCCACATGGCGGTGCTGACCGACCGGACGGAGACCATCCGCGCCTCGGTGGTCGATGTGCAGAAGACGCTGGTGCTGACCGCCGGGCTGGTGGTGCTGGTGATCTTCCTGTTCCTGCGCAAGGCCTGGGCGACGGTGATCCCGGCGGCGGCGCTGCCGCTGTCGCTGATCGGCACCTTCGGCATCATGGCGCTGTGCGGCTTCAGCCTGGACAATCTGTCGCTGATGGCGCTGACCATCGCGTCCGGCTTCGTCGTCGACGACGCCATCGTGATGATCGAGAACATCGTCCGCTACATCGAGGAGGGCGAGAAACCGCTGCCGGCGGCGCTGAAGGGAGCGCGCCAGATCGGCTTCACCGTCGTGTCGCTGACCCTGTCGCTGATCGCGGTGTTCATCCCGCTGCTGTTCATGGGCGGGGTGGTCGGCCGGCTGTTCCGCGAATTCGCCATCACCCTGTCCATCGCCGTGCTGGTGTCGGCGGTGATCTCGCTGACGCTGACGCCGATGATGTGCGCCCGCCTGCTGAAGCCCGAAACGGAGACCAAACCCAACGGCCTGTTCCGCTGGACCGAGCGCGGCTTCGACGCGCTGCTGAACGGCTATGCCGCCTCGCTGCGCTTCGTTCTGCGTCACCAGCCGGCGACGCTGATGGTCACCATCGCGACGCTGGCCGCCACCCTCTACCTCTACGACGTGGTGCCCAAGGGCTTCCTGCCGCAGCAGGACACCGGCGTCATCATCGGCGTCACCGACGCCGCCCCCTCCATCTCGGTCAAGGCGATGGCGGAGCGCCAGCGCGAGGTCGCCGACATCGTGCGCCGCGACCCCGACGTGGCGGGCGTGGCGAGCTTCGTCGGCACCGGCACGGTGAACGCCACCACCAACACCGGCAACCTGACCATCGCGCTGAAGCCGCGCGACCAGCGCAGCGCCTCGGCGGAGGAGATCATCGCCCGGCTGCGCGCCGCCACCGGCGACCTGAAGGGCGTCTCGCTGTTCATGCAGGCGGTGCAGGACGTGCAGATCGACAGCCGCGTCAGCCGCACCCAGTACCAGTATGTCCTGCAGGACGCCGACCCGCGCGAGCTGGAGAACTGGACCCCGCGCCTGCTGGAAGCCTTGCGGGCAAGGCCGGAGCTGACCGACGTGGCGAGCGACCAGCAGCCGGACGGCTTGCAGGTCTACCTCACCATCGACCGCGACGCCGCCAGCCGCCTGCATGTGCTGCCCCAGGCCATCGACGACACGCTGTACGACGCCTTCGGCCAGCGTCAGGTCTCGACCATCTACACCCAGACCAATCAGTACCGCGTGATCCTGGAGGTCGAGCCGTCCTTCCAGATGGACCCGGCGTCCCTGTCCAAGATCTATGTGAAGGCCAGCGGTGGAATTGTCGTGCCTTTGAGCGCCATCGTGTCGGTGGAGCGCAAGACCGCGCCGCTGGTCATCACCCACCAGGGCCAGTTCCCCTCGGTCACCCTGTCCTTCAACGTGGCGCACGGCGTCTCGCTGGGCGCTGCGGTGGCGGCGATCCAGCAGGCGCGCGACAGCATCGGCATGCCCGGCACCGCGACCGCCCGCTTCGCCGGCACCGCCGCCGAGTTCCGGTCCTCGCTCGACACCCAGCCCTGGCTGATCCTGGCGGCGGTGGTCGCCGTCTACATCGTGCTGGGCGTGCTGTACGAGAGCACGATCCACCCCATCACCATCCTGTCGACCCTGCCGTCCGCCGGCATCGGCGCGCTGCTGGCGCTGATGGCGACCGGCCACGATTTGTCGCTGATCGCGCTCGTCGGCATCGTGCTGCTGATCGGCATCGTCAAGAAGAACGCCATCATGATGATCGACTTCGCCCTGGAGGCGGAGCGCAACCAGGGCATGGCGCCGGAGCGCTCGATCTACGAGGCGTCGCTTCTGCGCTTCCGCCCGATCATGATGACCACCATGGCGGCCCTGCTCGGCGCCCTGCCGCTGGCGCTGGAGAACGGCACCGGGTCGGAGCTGCGCCGGCCGATGGGCATCGCCATCGTCGGCGGCCTGCTGCTCAGCCAGGTTCTGACGCTCTACACCACGCCGGTGGTCTATCTCTACATGGACCGTCTCGGCAACCGGCTGGGCCGCTGGCTGCGGCCGTGGCGGCGGAAAGAGGCGGCCGAACCGGGCAACGACCGCTCTCCCGGCCGGGCGGCGGCGGAGTAGCCGGCCATGGCCTCCCTCAACCTCAATCCCCTGGCCTCCGCCGCCTCGCTCTCCGCCCTGTTCATCCGGCGGCCGGTCGGCACGTCGCTGCTGATGGTCGGGCTGATGATCCTGGGCGCGGTCGCCTACCGCTTCCTGCCGGTGGCGCCGCTGCCTCAGGTCGAATTCCCCACCATCATCGTCACCGCGTCCCTGCCCGGCGCCAGCCCGGAGACCATGGCCGCCTCCGTCGCCACCCCGCTGGAACGCCGCCTCTCCCGCATCGCCGGCGTGTCGGAGATGACCTCGAACAGCAAGCTCGGCAGCACCACCGTCGTCGTGCAGTTCGACCTGAACCGCAATGTCGAGGCGGCGTCGCGCGACGTGCAGGCCGCCATCAACGCCGCTGGCGGTGACCTGCCGGCCGATTTGCCGAGCCCGCCCCGGATGCGGCGGATCAACCCGGCCGACGCGCCGGTGATGACGCTGGCGATGACCTCCACCACGCTGGCCCCGGCGGACCTCTACAATCTGGCCGACAGCATCATCGGCCAGCGGCTGAGCCAGATCGAGGGGGTGGCCCAGGTCTCGATCAACGGGGCGGAGAAGACGGCCATCCGCGTCCGGGTGAACGCCGCCGCCGCGGCCAACATGGGCGTCAGCCTGGACTCGATCCGCACCGTCATCTCCCAGGCCAATGCCAACGGCGCCAAGGGCAGCTTCGACGGCACCCACGAATCCTGGTCGATAGGCGCCAGCGACCAGCTGTTCGGCGCCGACGCCTACCGCAAGCTGATCGTGACCGAGAAGAACGGCGCCACCATCCGGCTCGGCGACGTCGCCGACGTGATCGAGGCGCCGGAGAACAGCCGCACCGCCGCCTGGCAGGACGGCCACCGCGCCATCCTGATCAACATCCAGAAGCAGCCCGGCTCCAACGTGGTCGACACGGTCGACCTCATCCGGGCGGAGCTGCCGACCTTGCGCGGCTGGATGCCGCCGGGGGTCAGCCTGTCGGTGCGCACCGACCGCACGCCGACCATCCGCGCCTCCATCGACGACGTGCAGAAGACGCTGGCGGTCACGGTGGCGCTGGTGGTGATGGTGATGGCGCTGTTCCTGCGCCGGCTGTGGGCCACCGTCATCCCGGCGGCCTCGGTGCCGCTGTCGCTGGCCGGCACCTGCGGCGTGATGTGGATCGTCGGCTACAGCCTGGACAATTTCTCGCTGATGGCGCTGACCATCTCGGTCGGCTTCGTGGTGGACGACGCCATCGTCGTCATCGAGAACATCGTCCGCCACATCGAGAAGGGCGCCAAGCCCTTCGAGGCGGCGGTGAAGGGCGCCCGTCAGGTCGCCTTCACCGTGGTGTCGATCAGCCTGTCGCTGGTCGCCGTCTTCATCCCCATCCTGTTCATGGGCGGCATCCAGGGCCGGCTGTTCCGCGAGTTCGCCGTGGTGCTGTCGGTCGCCATCGCCGTCTCGGCGGTGGTGTCGCTGACCCTGACCCCGATGATGTGCGCCCATCTGCTGCAGCCGGAGGCGGAACGCGGCCCCCCAGGACGGCTCGCCCGCGCGCTCGCCTGGATCGGCGACCGGCTGTTCGGCCTCTACGCCGGCGGGCTGGACTGGGTGCTCGCCCACCGCCGCACCATGCTGGTGGCGACCGCCGCCATCATCGGCGTCAGCGTCTGGCTCTACGGGCAGGTGCCGAAGGGC
The DNA here is from genome assembly GCF_019805165.1 of Azospirillum sp. 412522. Taxonomy (GTDB): domain Bacteria; phylum Pseudomonadota; class Alphaproteobacteria; order Azospirillales; family Azospirillaceae; genus Azospirillum. The sequence goes on along the minus strand of NZ_RWIJ01000018.1, from coordinate 93,820 downwards.
TTCGTGCCGCAGCAGGACACCGGCCTGCTGATCGGCTTCAGCGACCCGCCGCCGGACATCTCCTTCCGCGCCATGGTGACGCGCCAGCGCGCGCTTCAGGACGCGGTGGCCGGCGACCCGGCGGTGGACAGCGTCGGCGGCACCATCGGCGGCGGCGGTCCGGGCGGCACCTATTCCGGCCAGATCTTCATCGGGCTAAAGCCGATGGCGGAGCGCGACGACCTCGCCACCGTCACCCAGCGGCTGCGCCAGCGCGCCGGCCGGGTGCCGGGGGTGCAGCTCTACCTGACGCCGGTTCAGGACATCCGCGTCGGCGGCTTCCAGGGCCGCAGCCAGTACCGCTACAGCCTGCAGGACGCCGACATCGGCGCGCTGAACGAGTGGGCGCCCAAGCTGGTCGACAAGATGCGCACCCTGCCGGAGCTGGTCGACGTCGCCAACGACCGCCAGAACGGCGGCATCCAGGCCAACGTCATCGTCGACCGCGACGCCGCCACCCGCCTCGGCGTGTCGCTCAGCGCTTTGGAATCGACGCTGTACGACGCCTTCGGCCAGCGGCAGGTCTCGACCATGTATCTGGCGCAGAACCAGCACAAGGTGGTGCTGGAGGTCGAGCCGTCCGAAGCGCTCGGCCCCGACGACCTCAAGCGCATCTATGTGAGCGGCAGCGGCGGCATGGTGCCCTTGTCGGCGGTGTCGCGCGTCGTCATCGGCAACCAGGCCGCCAGCATCCAGCACCAGAGCGGCTTCCCGGTCGCCAACCTGACCTTCGACCTCGCCCCCGGCGTCTCGCTGTCCCAGGCGACCGAGCTGATCCAGCGCGCGGCCGAGGACATCGGCATGCCGGCCAGCATCCGCGCCGGCTTCCAGGGCGACGCGCGCGCCTTCCAGCAATCCTCCTCCAGCCAGCCTTTGCTGATCCTGGCGGCGCTGATCACCATCTACATCGTGCTGGGCGTCCTCTACGAAAGCCTGATCCACCCGCTGACCATCCTGTCGACCCTGCCGTCGGCCGGTCTGGGGGCGCTGATCGCGCTGATCCTGACCGGCTACGAGCTGTCGATCGTGGCCCTGATCGGCATCATCCTGCTGATCGGCATCGTCAAGAAGAACGCCATCATGATGATCGACTTCGCCCTGGAGGCGGAGCGGACGCGCGGCCTGTCGCCGCTGGAGGCGATCCGCGAGGCCGGTCTGGTCCGCTTCCGCCCGATCATGATGACGACGATGGCGGCGCTGCTCGGCGCCGTGCCCCTGGCCTTCGACTATGGCACCGGCGGCGAGATCCGCCGCCCGCTCGGCATCGCCATCATCGGCGGCCTGCTGGTCAGCCAGATGCTGACGCTCTACACGACGCCGGTGGTCTATCTGACGCTGGAACGGCTGGCCCTGCGGCGCAACCGCCGCCACGCCATCGCCGCGCCCGCGGAATAAGGGGGCGGAGGATGGCGGTGCTCTTGACAATCAACGTCTTCATTGCCCCCGCAAGATCCCCTCTCCCCCCCGGGGAGAGGGTTAGGGTGAGGGGGTCGCGCGGCGGCCCTTACCCGAAAATCCACCCTGTGCAT
>NZ_RWIJ01000018.1:0-92242 GCF_019805165.1 Azospirillum sp. 412522 | reverse complement strand
CCCCCTCACCCCGCCCCTCTCCCCGGGGGGGAGAGGGAGAGATCACGCCCCTGGCGCCTCACCACCCTCTTCGGCATAGTTCTGGCCCACGGCAGGAGCGGAGCCCCGGTGATCGAGGCGAGCGACAGCGACGACGAACTGATGGGCCGCGTGGCCGGCGGCGACGCCGCCGCCTTCGACCGTCTGGCCGCCCGCCACATGCGCCGCGCGGTGGCGCTGGCCCAGCGGATGACCGGCAACCCGTCCGACGCCGACGAGATCGCGCAGGAGGCCTTCCTGCGGGTCTGGCAGCATGCCGGCCGCTGGGACGGGGCGCGGGCCGCCTTCACCACCTGGCTCTACCGCATCGTCATGAACCTCGCCATCGACCGCGGCCGCCGCCCCGGCTGGTCGCCGCTGGAGGAGGCCGGCGATCCGCCCGACGAGCGGCCCGACGCCCTCGCCCGCATCGCCGAGCGCCAGACGGCGGAGCGGGTCAACCGGGCGCTGGCCGCCTTGCCCGACCGCCAGCGCGCCGCCGTCGTGCTGTTCCACCAGGAAGGCCTCAGCCTGCGGCAGGCCGCCGAGGTCCTGACCATGAGCGAAAGCGCCTTCGCCTCGTTGCTGGCCCGCGCCCGGGCCACGCTGAAGACCGCGCTCGCCACCGCCGACATCGCGTGAGGGAGGATGCCATGACCGACGAAGACTTCCTCCGCCATCTGGACGATTACGGCGCCTCCCCGGAACGCTGGCCGCCGGAACTGCGCGCCGCGGCCGAGGCCGCCCTCGCCCGCTCCCCCGCTTTGCGCAGCGCCCTGGAGCACGCGCAGTCCTTCGACCGGCTGCTGGCCGGCCCCGCCCTGGCGGTGGAGGACAACCGTGTCGACCGCCTGCTGTCGGCCGTCGGCGCCGCCGCACGGCAAAAGCCGCAGGAGAGCGTGGTCATGCTCCTGCTCGGCCGGATGCCACGGCGGGCGGTGGCCGGCTTCTGCGTCGCCCTGCTGGCGTTGGGCTGGGTGACCGGGGGCTGGTTCGCCGGCCATCTCGACACCCCCGCCGGCACCGCACCCCGCGGCCAGGAACTGGCCCTGCTGAACGACGAGGTCGTCACCCTGTTCGACGGAGAGTCCCGATGAGCGGCCTCATTGCCCCCGGTCGCCCCCGGCAGTCTCTCCTGCCCCGCCTCCGGCAGCGATTGACCATACGCCGGCTGGCGCTGATGTCGCTGGCGCTGAACCTGTTCCTGGCCGCCATGCTGGTCGGCGCCACCGGCAAGCCGGCGCCCCCGCCCTACCGGCCGATGCCCGACCGCTTCGTCGAGCATGTGGCCGCCGACCTGTCCGATGCCGATGCCGCCCGCCTGCGCGCTATTTTCGAACCGCTGCGCCCGCGCTACGACGCGCTGAGCCAGGAGTATCGCGAGGAGGGACAGCAGGTCCGCAGCCTGCTCCAGGCCGAGCCGGTGGATTTCGATTCCCTGCGCGACGCCATCACCGCCGCCCGCGCCAAGCGCCGCCAGATCGCCGAACTGACGGAGCAGACCGTGCTGTCCGTCCTGCCCGACCTCTCGCCCGCCGGACGGCTGCGGCTGGTCGGCGGATGGGGGACCGGCGGCCCGCCCGAGGCGCCCAAAAAATAGGCAAACCCACTCATCCACAGACCGGACAGGCCGGCCGGAAGGGTGCGGATGATTCTGTTCGGGAATTGCGCACACATCTATCCACAGATTCTGTGGAGAAGAAAACCGGCGGAAATTTTATCCACACAAATTCACAACTTATCATCCCCAAGTTTTATCGCCGGTCCGCCCATGGATCCTTGTGTCCACCGCCGATCCGGCATATCCAAATGACGAGGCCAATTCATGTAGATTGGCAGGATCGGTGGGGGATCGTCATGATCGGAGATCCATTTCATCCAAAGAAGGCGACGATCTCTTTGCGCGTTGACCGCAGAGTCAAAGATGTCGCCAAGAATTACGCACGCCAGCGGCAGACGCCCTTGGCCGAGGTCATGCGCGACCTCTTGGCCCGCTACGTCGCCGAATGCGCCCGGGAGAACGCCCAGGCGGCCCCGGACCTGTTGAAGGACCGGCCGGCGCAATATGTGGATTTCGCAAAGCTGGAAGGCCTGATGGACCGGCGGGAGTAGTCCCGCCCTTCTTGAGCGGGGGCCTGCGCGCCCATACATCGACGGTGGAACCGCTGCCAGGGACCGGGAAAAGGATCCTCGCCATGCCGCCCACCGCCAATTCTTCCACAGCCGGCCCGTCATCCACAGGCACCGACAGCCTGCATGTCGCCTGCCCGCATTGCGACACGCTGAACCGCGTACCGCCGGCCCGGCTCGGCGGCGGCAAATGCGGCCGCTGCGGCAAGGCGCTGTTCGAAGGCAAGCCGGTGGCGCTCGACGCCCGCCGCTTCGCCGCCCATGCCGAGAAGGGCGACCTGCCGCTGCTGATCGACTTCTGGGCCGACTGGTGCGGCCCCTGCCGCGCGATGGCTCCCGTCTTCGCCCAGGCCGCGGCCCAGCTCGAACCCCGGGTCCGCCTCGCCAAGATCGACACGGAGGCCTCTCCCGACCTCGCCGGCCGCTTCGGCATCCGCAGCATCCCGTCGCTGGTCCTGGTCCGTCACGGCCGCGAGATCGCCCGCACCGCCGGCGCCATGCCCTTGCCGGCGCTGGTCGCGTGGGTCCGCCAGACGCTGGGCTGACCGCATAATCAGGTCCTTGGCGAGCCTTCAACACTTCGCTGGACCCTCAAACAACGCTATTGATAATTATTTGCATCGACTACCCATTTTGGTTTATTCGCATCCGAAGGAAATCGTGGAGCGTCCCCGCCGCCAGTTCGCCGGGCCGCGCTCCCCGGTTTCCATCGGATCGACAAAGCCGGGGGAAGGTCGTCGCGTGGAGTCCTTGAAACTAATCGCGTGCATTGCTTGCGCAGCCATTGCCTCCACGAGCGCCACGACGGCCCAGGCCGAAGACAATCCTCCCGGAACGAGCGGAGCGGCCCTGGAACTCGCCCCGATCACCTTGATCGGCAAGGGAGCCGCGACCGACGGCTACCAGCCCAAGCGCACGTCGCTCGCCACCGGAACCGACACGCCGCTGCTCGACGTGCCGCAGGCGGTCAGCGTGGTGGCAGCCCCCGTCCTCAAGGACCAGGCCGCGCGCACCCTCGACGAGGCGCTGGCGAACGTCAGCGGCGTCACCCAGGGCAACACGCTGGGCGGCACCCAGGACGCCTTCATGAAACGCGGCTTCGGCGACAACCGCGACGGCTCGACCATGCGCGACGGCCTGCGGACGGCGATGCCGCGCAGCTTCACCGCCGGGGCCGACCGCGTCGAGGTCCTCAAGGGTCCGGCCTCGATGCTCTACGGCATCCTCGATCCCGGCGGGCTGGTGAACGTCGTCAGCAAGACCCCTGAACTGACCCAGCGCGGCGAGGCCCAGGCCTGGGGCAGCAGCTTCGGCGGCGGCGGCGGGCAGCTCGACGTCACCGGGCCGCTGGGCGCCGGCTCCAACCTCGCCTACCGCTTCGTCGGCGACATCCAGGACACCGCCTATTGGCGCAATTTCGGCCGCGTCCGGCAGAAGACCGTCGCCCCGTCCCTCGCCTGGTACGGCGAGGACACCACGGTCACGCTCGGCTACGAATACACCCGCTATCAGGTGCCGTTCGACCGCGGCACCATCTTCGACACCGCGACCGGCAAGGCGGTGCCGGTGTCGAGGCGGGAACGCTTCGACGAACCCTACAACGTGACCAGCGGCTTCACCCATCTCGCCCGCATCGGCATCAGCCACAAGATCGATTCCGACTGGTCCGTCAGCGCCAACTACGCCTACAGCCACAACTGGTACAAGGACGACCAGGCGCGCGTCACCGCCTACAACGCCCGCACCGGCGTGCTGACCCGGCGCGCCGACGCCACCCAGGATTCCAACGTCGACGTCCATGCGGTCCGCGCCGACCTCAACGGCAAGGTGACTTTCGCCGGCCTGCGCCACCAGCTGCTGTTCGGCGCCTCCTACGACTACAGCGACACGTTGCGCACCGACCTGATCCGCGGCCCGACTTCCAATACCTTCAATATCTACCGGCCGGTCTACGGCCGTCTCCCGATCAGCCGCAACGTGGTGGCGACCGACAGCGACCAGACCGAACGGCTGGAGACCTCTTCGGTCTATGCCCAGGATTCGATCGAGCTGGGCGACCGCTGGATCGTGCTGGGCGGCCTGCGCTACCAGTATTACGACCAGTATGCCGGCCGCGGCCGGCCCTTCCGCGCCAACACCGACGTGCAGGACGGCAAGCTCGTGCCCCGCGCCGGCGTCGTCTACAAGGTCACGCCCGACGCGTCGGTCTATGCCAGCTGGAGCCAGAGCTTCCGCCCGAACTCCTCGATCTCCAGCTATCTCGGCGCCCTGCCGCCGGAGGAGGGCGACGCCTACGAGGTCGGCGCCAAGGTCGAGCTCGCCCGCGGCCTGACCGCCACCGCAGCCTTGTTCGACCTGCGCAAGCGCAACGTGCTCTATTCCGAGGTGGTCAACGGCCTCACCGTCAACCGCACCGCCGGCTCCGTGCGCTCGCGCGGCTTCGAGCTGGACGTCGCCGGCGAGGTGGCGCCGGGCTGGAGCGTCATCGGCAGCTACAGCCTGCTCGACGCCCAGGTGACCAAGGATCCGCTCTACCAGGGCAACCGGCTGGCCAACGTCGCCCGCAGCACCGCCTCGCTGTTCGTCACCCATGACCTCGGCCCGGTGCTGGGCAGCAATGCGCTGCGGATCGGCGGCGGCGCCCGCTATGCCGGCAAGCGCGCCGGCGATGCCGCCAACAGCTTCTACCTGCCCTCCTACGTCGTCGCCGACGCCTTCGCCGCCTACGACACCGATGTCCACGGCACGCCGGTCAGCTTCCAGGTCAACGTCAAGAACATCTTCGACAAGACCTACTACACCTCGGCGGTCAACAACCTCGGCGTCGCCATCGGCGAACCGCTGCAGGCGGTGTTCCAGACCCGGGTCAGCTTCTGATGCGCCTGATCCCGCCCTCCGCCCTGGCCGCCGCCGCTCTGCTGCTGGCCCTGTCGCCCGGCCCGGCCAGAGCGGCGGAGAGTAGGGCGGCGGAGATCCGCACCACCGACCTCGCCGGCAACGAAATCGTCCTGCCGAAGCCGGCGGAGCGGATCGTGGCGCTTCCCGCCCCGTCGGCTCCGACGGTGGTCGCCGCCGACCGCTCGGCCGACCGGCTGGTCGGCATGCACCAGACGGTGGGCGAGGTGGCGAAGGGCGGCCTGCTCGGCCGGCTGTTTCCCCGGCTGAACCGGCTTCCCGCCTCGCTGCTCAGCGCCGGCAAGTCGGCCTTCATGCCGAATGTCGAGGCCATCGCCGCCCTGGAGCCCGACCTCGTGCTGCAACGGGGCGAACTGGGGCCGCAAATCGTCTCGCCGCTGGCCGAGGCCGGGCTGAAGACCGCGCTGGTCGTCTATGGCGACGAGGAGACCACCCGCCGCAACATCCGGCTGATGGCCGGCCTGACCGGGCACCCCGAACGGGCCGAGGCCCTGATCGGCTGGCGGGACGAGGTGCTGGCCCGCATCCGCCGCCCGGACGGAGACGCCGCCGGCAAGGCGCCGACGGTGCTGTTCCTCTCCAGGCTCGCCGGCCATCTGGTGGTGACGGGGAAGGGGACGCCGACCGATTTCGCCATCGCCGCGGCCGGCGGCCGCAACCTCGCCGCCGGGCGCAGCGGCTCGATCACCGTCACCGCCGAGCAGATCATGATCTGGGACCCGGAGGTGATCCTGCTGAACAGCGCCGACCGCGATTTGCAGCCGGCCGACATCCGCAGCGACCCGCTGCTGTCCGGCACCGCCGCGGCGAAGGCGGGGCGGGTCTACAAGGTGCCGGTCGGCGCCTTCCGCTGGGAGCCGCCGAACGCCGAGAACCCTCTGTTCTGGCTGTGGCTGGCCAAGCTGTTCCACCCAGACGCCAACGGCTACGAGATGCGGGCCGAGGTGCGGCGCGGCATCGGGCTGGTCTATGGCTCCGAGCCGACCGACGCCGAGATCGACCGGCTGCTGCTGGCCGACGTCAACAAGGGGACGCTGAACTATGACCGCATCGTCGGCCCCTGACGCCGTCTCCAGCCCTGCCGCCTTCCTGCCCGGCCGGCCCTGGCTGCTGGCGGCGATGGCGGTTGGGCTGCTGGCGATGATGCTGGTGGCGCTGTGCGCCGGCCGCCTCTCCATCCCGCCGGTCACGGCGCTGCGCATCGTCGCGGCGCAACTGCTGCCGGGCGGCCTGGAGGCCGACTGGAGTTCGCTCCAGGAACGCATCGTCCTGCTCGTCCGCCTGCCGCGCGTGCTGATGGCGGCGGCCTGCGGCGCCGGTCTGGCGCTGTGCGGCGCCGCCCTACAGGGCGTCTTCCGCAATCCGCTGGTGTCGCCGCACATCCTCGGCGTGTCGTCGGGCGCCTCGCTCGGCGGGGCGGTGGCGATCCTGCTCGGCCTGTCGGGAGCCGCGCTGGTCGGGCTGTCCTTCGTCGCCGGCTGCGCCGCCCTGCTGCTGGTCGGCCTGCTCGCCCGCATCGACGGGCGCAGCGGCGTCGTCACCGTGGTGCTGACCGGCGTCGTGGTGTCGGCGCTGTTCAGCGCGCTGGTGTCGATGGCGCAGTTCGTCGCCGACCCCGACAGCTCGCTGCCGGCCATCGTCTTCTGGCTGATGGGCAGCTTCGCCGCCTCCGGCTGGCGCCAAGCCCTGCTGGCGGTGCCGGTGATCCTGGCCGGGCTGCTGGCGATCTGGGCGATGCGCTTCCGCATCAACCTGCTGTCGCTGGGCGAGGACGACGCCCGCATGCTGGGCGTCCGGGTGGAGCGCGACCGCTGGCTGATCTTCGCCGCGGTGGCGCTGGTCGAGGCGACGGTGGTGGCCTTCTCCGGCGTGATCGGCTGGGTCGGGCTGGTGGTTCCCCATTTCGCCCGGCTGCTGGTCGGCTCCGACCACCGCATCCTGATCCCGGCCTCGGCGCTGATGGGCGGGGCCTACCTGCTGCTGATCGACACCATCGCCCGCACGGCGACCACGGCGGAAATCCCGCTCGGCGTGCTGACCGCCATCGTCGGCGCCCCGATCTTCGCGCTGCTGCTGCGGCGCCGGCAGAAGCAGGAGATGGGCGAATGATCGGGCTTGAGGATGCCGGGGTGCGGCGCGGCGAGCGGTGGATCTTCCGCCATCTCGGCCTCGACCTCGCAGCCGGCCGCTGCCTCGCCGTGCTCGGCCCCAACGGCCGCGGCAAGACCACGCTGATCCGCGCGCTGGCCGGGCTGCTGCCGCTGGCCGAGGGTCGCCGCCGCGCCCCGGCCGCCATCGGCTACGTCTCGCAGTCGATCGGCGACACGGTGCCCTACCGCTGCCTCGACGTGGTGGTGATGGGGCGGGCGCGGCGGATCGGCCTGTTCGGCGCGCCCAACCGCGCCGACTACCGCGCGGCGGAGGAGGCATTGGCCCAGGTCGACGGCCTGCGCTTCGCCGAGCGTCCGTTCAGCCGCCTGTCGGGCGGCGAGCGGCAGATCGTCATGCTGGCGCGCGCCCTGGTGACGGGGGCCGACCTGCTGATCCTCGACGAGCCGGCCTCGGCGCTCGACCTCGCCAACCAGGCGCTGCTGCTGAAGGTCATCGAGCGGCTGCGCCGCGACGGTCGGCACGCCATCCTGTTCAGCACCCACCTGCCCCAGCATGCGCTGTGCGTCGCCGACGAGGCGCTGCTGATGATGGGGGTGGAGGAGCATCTCCAGGGTCCGGCGGACGCCGTCATGAGCGAAGCCAACCTCGCCCGCCTCTACGGCATCCCCATCCACCGCACCCGGGTCGCCGGGCAGGTCGAAGCCGTCGTGCCGGTCTTCCTCCCCGCGGAGAACGGCCGACATTCCCCCTCTCCCCCCCGGGGAGAGGGTCGGGGTGAGGGGGATGCATCGCGTGGCTATCCCGAGACTCCTCGCCACCTATCCTCCTCACCCTAACCCTCTCCCTGCACCCTTGAACCCTTGAACCCTACGCCGCCCGCACCGTCGCGATGAAGGTCCCGACCTCGCGCCGCAGGCGCTCGGCCTCGGTGGCCAGGTCCTGCGACGTGCCGTGGACGCGGCCGGCGGCGTCGCCGGTCTCGTGGACGGCGGTGCTGACGCCGGCGATGTTGCTCGACACCTCCTCGGTGCCCTGGGCCGCCTGGGTGACGCTGGAGGCGATCTCGCGGGTGGCGGCGGCCTGCTCCTCAATGGCGGCGGCGATGGCGGTGGTGATCTCGCTCATGTGGCCGATGGTCTTGCCGATGCTGCCGATCGCCCTCTGCGCGCCGCCGGTGGTCTGCTGGATTTCCTGGACCTTGGCCTGGATCTCGTCGGTGGCGCGCGCGGTCTGGCTGGCCAGCGCCTTCACCTCGCTCGCCACCACGGCGAAGCCCTTGCCGGCCTCGCCGGCGCGGGCCGCCTCGATGGTCGCGTTGAGCGCCAGCAGGTTGGTCTGGGCGGCGATGCCGCTGATCAGCTCCACCACCGCGCCGATCTGCTCGGCGGCGGAGACGAGGTCGCGCATGGTGCGGTCGGCGCCGTCGGCGTCGGCCACCGCCTGGGTGGCGATGCGGGTGGAGTTCTCCACCTGCTGCCCGATCTCAGAGATGGAGGCCGACAGCTCCTCCGTCGCGGTGGCGACGGTCTGCACGTTGGCCGAGGCCTGCTCGGAGGCCGACGCCACCAGCAGCGAGCGCTCGCTCGCCTCCTGGGCGGTGGCGGTCAGCGCGGTGGCGGCGTCGCGCATGCCGGTGGCGGCGCTGGCGACGGTATCGACGATGCCCTTCACCGTGCTCTCGAAGGTGTCGGCCATCTGCATCATCGTCTGGCGGCGCTGTGCGGCGGCCTGCCGCTCGCTCTCCTCCTGCGCCCTGCGCATCCGCTCCATCTCAACCGCATTCGTCTTGAAGATCTGGAGCGCGCGGGCCAGCGCGCCGATCTCGTCGCGGCGGTCGTCGTGGGTGACGGTCACCGTCAGGTCGCCCTCCGCCAGCCGCCCCATCTCCCGCGTGATGGTGCCGAGCGGCCGGGTGATCGCCCGCGAGATCGCCCAGGCCAGCAGCAGGCCGAGCAGAACCGCGACGACCGTCACCAGGCTGCCGCGGCCCTCCGCCGAAGCCACCTCGGCGGCGGCGGTGACCTCCAGCTGCGACAGGAATTCGGCGGAATGCGAGCGGATCAGCCCGATCTTGTCGCCGATCTCCTTGCCGGCCCTGCCCAGCGTCTCGCTGTTCAGCGACTGGAGCTGTTCGCTCAGCACCGCGATGCGGTCGATCCCGGCGCCGTAGGCGGGAAGCTTGGCGACCGCGTCCGACAGCTTGGCCCTGACCGGGCCGTCGGCCATGCCGTCGCGCAACGTGCCGGCCTTCGCCGTCATGTCGGCCAGATCCTTGCGGATGCGGACCAGATCCTCGGCCTTGGTCTCCGCCACGAAGCGGGCGACCAGCACGCGGACCAGCAGGAACTGTTCGCTGACGTCGGCGGCCCGCACCGTGCGGTCCAGGTCGCCGCCGCCCTTCTCCGCCTTGACGGTCTCGCTCAGCGTGCGGCGGATGTCGGCGCCCAGCGTGTTCACCACCGACGCGACGATCGAATCGCGCTCCGTCCGCGCGGCGACCAGCCGGTCGAAGCCGCCGGTCAGCGTCTGTTGCAGGGTGGCGATCTCCTGAGCCGCCTGAAGGTCGGGCCCGCTGGTCATCCGCGCGGTGGCGGACTCCAGCTTCTGGCGGAACTTGTCGACGTCGCCGCGGAAGCGGTCCGCCACCGCGGCCGACCCGCTGGACACGAACCTCTCCGCCGCCCCCAGGGCGTCGGCCATGTGGGTGTCGGCCTCCGCCACCGCCATGGCGACATGCGACTGCCCCGCATAGCGGCGGAGCGCGTCGTCGCTCGACCGCAGGCCGCTCCATGACACCGCCCCCAGCCCGACCAGCAGCGCCAGCGTCACCCCGAAGCCGGTGTAGATCTTGGTCGCCGTGCGCAGATTGGCGAAGGGGCCGGCCTTGGCCGGCCGAGCCGGGATCGGCTGGGTTTGGCGATTGTCGTTCATGACTGGGAACCTCGTCTTCTGACCCGACTGCTGGCGGTGGCCCGGCCTTTCATGCGACCGGTTGTCAGCGAGGCAGCCTACAAGAACAATGCCAAGGGACCCTTAACGCCGAGTTGTTTTTTTATCCTGCGAAATCGATCTATTCCCAATGCAAGGATATATTCGTCCTTCGCATTTTGCGAAGATCATTGAGATTGCTTCGCATTTCGCCAAAGCTTGACCTTCGCATCTGCGAAACTTAAGTCCTTAGTTATAGAACTGCCCGCCATTGACCTCGATCGTCTGTCCGGTGACGTAACCGGCCAGCCGGTTGGAGGCGAGGAACAGGTAGGCGCCGACGCAATCCTCCGCCGTGCCCAGCCGCTTCAGCGGGATGCGCGCCGCCGTCTGCGACAGTTTGTCCGGGGTCGAGTAGCGCTGGTGGAAGTCGGTGTCGATGGTGCCGGGCGACACCGCGTTGACGCGGATGCCGTGCGGCGCCAGCTCCGTCGCCAGCGAGCGGGCGAGGCTGGCCTGGAAGGCCTTGGCGGCGCTGTAGAGCGACGAGCCGGCGCTGCCCCCGGTGCGGCCGGAGATCGATCCGGTGTTGACGATGGCGCCCTGCGATGCGATCAGCGCCGGCAGGGCGGTGCGGCTGGCGACGACCGCCGAGGCGGCGTTCAGGTCGAACTGCTGTTGCAGGAACCCGTCGTCGATGTCGGCCAGGGCCATCCGGCCCAGCATGGTGCCGGCATTGTTGACCAGCACGTCCAGCCCACCGAGCCGCTCCACCGCCTGCTCCACCACCGCGCGCACCTGCCCCTTGTCGGCGAAGTCGCCGGCCAGCGCCACCACGCCACCCCCAACTCTGGCCCCCATCCCGGCCGCCACGGCTTCCACCGCCGCCTGCTCCCGGCCATGGATGGCGACGCGGGCGCCGAGCTGGGCGAAGGCCGCCGCCACCGCGGCGCCGATGCCGCGGCTGCTGCCGGTGACCAGCACCCGCTTGCCGCGGAACTCCTGCGCCAGCAGGTCGGCGGGCCAGTTGGCGATTTCGGTTGCGGTCTCGGTGGTGGTCATGACGCGCGGTCTCCCCTGCTGTCCGGCCCATTCCCATGTTCGGAATCGCAAGCCGGCTTGATTGTTCGTGTTCCAATCCGATCATAGGGACCGGCACTCCGGCGTCAACAGCCGGGCCGTTCCGCGAGAATCCTGTCGATGGAACCCGGCCCTTCGGGCTATGTAGGCGCATGACGACCGACCCGACCAGCCCCGCCCAGCCCTTCGAGATTTTCCTGGTGGCCGCCCCCGGCCTGGAAGCCGTGCTGTGCGCGGAAGCCCGCGACCGCGGCTTCACCAATCCCACCATGGTGAAGGGCGGGGTGACGGTCACCGGCGGCTGGCCGGAGGTCTGGCGCGCCAATCTGGAGCTGCGCGGCGCCACCCGCGTGCTGGCGCGCATCGCCAGCTTCCGCGCCCTGCATCTGGCGCAGCTGGACAAGCGCGCCCGCCGTGTGCCCTGGGCCGAGATCCTGCGCGCCGACGTGCCGGTGCGGGTCGAGGCCTCCTGCAAGGCGTCCCGCATCTACCATGCCGGCGCCGCCGCCCAGCGCATCGAGCGCGCCATCGCCGAGGAACTCGGCGCCCCCATCGTCAAGGGCGCGTCAAAGCCCACGGGCAAGACTGCCAAGGGTGCTGCTGAGGACCCAGGCGAGGAGGACACCCGCGCCGTCCAGATCAAGGCGCGCATCGACGACGACCTCTGCACCATCAGCGTCGACAGCTCCGGCGAGTCGCTGCACAAGCGCGGCCACAAGGAGGCGGTCAACAAGGCGCCGATGCGCGAGACGCTGGCGGCCCTGTTCCTGCGCCAGTGCGGCTATGACGGGCGGGAGCCGGTGCCGGTGGTGGATCCGATGTGCGGCTCCGGCACCTTCGTCATCGAGGCGGCCGAGATCGCCGCCGGCCTGAAGCCCGGCCGCTCCCGTTCCTTCGCCTTCGAACAGCTCGCCAACTTCGACCCCGCCCTCTGGCGGAGCCTGCGCGGCAGCGGCACATCCACGCCTCCCGCCGTCCGCTTTTACGGCAGCGACCGCGACGCCGGCGCCATCACGATGAGCCGCGCCAACGCCGAGCGCGCCGGCGTCTCGGCCTGGACCGAGTTCAGCCACCACGCCATCAGCGACCTGACCCCGCCCGACGGTCCCCCCGGCCTCGTCATCGTCAACCCGCCCTATGGCGCCCGCATCGGCGAGGGCAAGTCCCTGATCCCGCTCTACCACGCCATGGGCCATACGCTGAAGACGCGGTTCGCCGGCTGGCGCGTGGCGATCATCACCAACGAAGCCGCCCTGGCGAAGGCGACGGAGCTGCCGTTCGGCGAGGACGAGGTGTCGGTGTCGAACGGGGGGATCAAGGTGACGCTGTATCGGACGGGGGTGCTGGGGTAACCCGCAGCACTCTTGACCGTCATCCCCGCAACGGCGGGGATTCGGGTTTCCGGTCAAAGCACCAAAAACAAAAAGCCCCGCAAATTTGCGAGGCCATGACAAACCGAAGTAAAACAGAGCATTTGGAAAGTGGCGTCCCCGACGGGAGTCGAACCCGTGTCGCCGCCGTGAAAGGGCGGTGTCCTAGGCCTCTAGACGACGGGGACGTTGGACCTGCGAAACACGCTCAAAAAGCCGCATCCAGCGCGTGGATGGCGTCCCCAAGGGGAGTCGAACCCCTGTTACCGCCGTGAGAGGGCGGTGTCCTAGGCCTCTAGACGATGGGGACGTCTGGTTCCGATGATTGCCGCGGCGGTGGAGGCTGCCACCTGCCGCTCGACCCAACCCTGGAAGGTTGGCGTCCCCAAGGGGAGTCGAACCCCTGTTACCGCCGTGAGAGGGCGGTGTCCTAGGCCTCTAGACGATGGGGACGTCATCGGCGTGGGCGGGTTTCTAACCAAGCCGGCCCCGCCGATCAAGCCTTTTCTTGCAGGCTGCGCAAAATACCCAGCAATCCGTCCACCGCCGCCGCCGGCGTGTCGAAGGCCGTGACGAAGCGCGCGGTGCCGTCATCCCAGCGGTAGAAGCCGTAACCGGCCGCCTCCAAAGCCTCGGCGTAAGGCGCCGGCAGGCGGACGAACAGTTCGTTGGCCTCCACCGGGTGGGCCAGCTCGACGCCGGGCAGCAGGGTCAGCCCGGCGGCCAGCCGGTCGGCCATGGCGTTGGCGTGGGCGGCCAGCCGCAGCCACAGCCCGTCGTCCAGCCAAGCGTCGAGCTGCGCCGACAGGAAGCGCATCTTCGACACCAGATGGCCGCCGCGCTTGCGGCCGAAGCCGAAATCCTCGGCCATCGCCGGGTTGAAGAACACCACCGCCTCGGCGGCGAGGCAGCCGCCCTTGGTGCCGCCCAGCGTCAGCACGTCGACGCCCGCCCGCCACGTCACGTCGGCCGGCTTGCAGCCCAGCCGGGCGATGGCGTTGGCGAAGCGGGCGCCGTCCATATGCACGGCCATGCCGTTGGCATGGGCGGCCTCGACCAGGGCCTCGACCTCCGCCGGGGTATAGACGGTGCCGGCCTCCGTTGCCTGGGTCAGGCTGAGGGCGGCGGGCTGGACGCGGTGGACGACGCCGACGCCGGCCTTGGCGATGTAGCGTGACACCGTGTCGGGCGTCAGCTTGCCATGTTCGCCGGCCAGCGGGACCAGCTTGGCGCCGCCGGTGAAGAATTCCGGCGCGCCGCATTCGTCGATGGTGATGTGCGCCTCGTCATGGCACAGCACGGCGCCATAGGGCGGCACCAGCGCCGACAGCGCCAGCGAATTGGCCGCCGTGCCGGTGGCGACGGGGAAGACCGCGACCTCGGTCTCGAAGATCGCGCACAGCCGCTCGGTCACCCGCGCGGTCCAGGGATCGTTGCCGTAGGGCGATGCGGTGCCGGAGGCCGCGGCGGCCAGCGCCGTCATCACCTGCGGGGCGGCACCGGCGACGTTGTCGCTGCGGAAATCATGCATCATCTGTGTCCGGATAGGGAAGGAAGGTCACTTGCCGGCCGTGACCGTCGCGGTGACGGCGCCGTTGCGCGGGTCGATCAGATAGAGGCGGTCCGGCCCCTGCGGCAGGGTCACCTTGAACAGCACGCGGTTGCCGGCCACCAGCATCTCGCCGATGCGGGCGCCGGCCGGCACGTCCAGCGTCACCTCGGCGGGGCGCTCGGCCGGAACGGGTGCCGGGGCGGCGGCGGTCAGCGAGGCGCGGTTGGGATCCGACATCCGCTTGTACAGCTCCACCCCGAGAAAGGTGAAGCCGGCGAGGATCAGAACGCCCATGATGACGACGAGTACCTTGAGGATCTGCACGGTTTGGGGTCCACTCCCGGACGATTGAAACAGGACGCGATACGCAAAGCCGATGGCCGCCAACACGCCAGATGACCATACACCCGATGACCTGTCCGACGATTTCCTCGATGCGGACGACGACGCCGGTTCGCCGGCCGGCGCCCTTGCCTACGCCCTCGCCTACACCATCCCCGACGAGGCGGCGGGCCAGCGGCTGGACAAGGCGTTGGCGGCGGGCCTGCCGGACCTGTCGCGGTCGCGCGTGCAGGCCCTGCTGGAACAGGGCTGCGTGCGGGCCGACGGCCGGACGATAACGGACGCGTCCCTGAGGGTCAAACCCGGCCAGACCTTCGAGCTGCAGGTGCCGGGGGCGGAGGCCGCCGAACCGGTGGCGCAGGACATCCCGCTCGACGTGGTCTACGAGGATGCCGACGTGCTGGTGGTCGACAAGCCGGCCGGACTCGTCGTGCATCCCGCCGCCGGCAATCCCGACGGCACGCTGGTCAACGCCCTGCTGGCCCATTGCGGCGACAGCCTGTCCGGCATCGGCGGGGTGCGGCGGCCGGGCATCGTCCACCGGCTGGACAAGGACACCAGCGGCCTGATGGTGGTCGCCAAGAACGACCGCGCCCACCACGGCCTTTCCGACCAGTTCGCCGACCGCACGCTCAGCCGCACCTATCTGGCGCTGGTCTGGGGGGTGCCGAACCCGACGCAGGGCCGGATCGAGGGCAACATCGGCCGCAGCAGCGCCGACCGCAAGAAGATGGCGGTGGTGACCGGGGGCGGGAAGCCGGCCGCCACCAAGTACCGCGTGCTGAAGAGCTTCGGCATGGCCGCCTCGCTGGTCGAATGCGTGCTGGAGACCGGGCGCACCCACCAGATCCGCGTCCACCTGACCCACATCGGCCACCCGCTGGTCGGCGACCCGCTCTATGGCCGCGGGCGGTCGGGACGGCCGGGCGGCAAATTCGCCTCGCTGCTGCATGAGCCGGCGCGGTCCAGCCTTGTCGGGTTTCCGCGCCAGGCGCTGCATGCCGCAGCCCTGACCTTCCGGCACCCGGTTAATGGCGAAATTGTGGCATTCCACTCCTCAATTCCGGCGGACATTCATGAACTAATTGTCACCCTGGAGTCGTTTTAAAACGGTACACCGGGAAGTGTTTCTTGGTTAGACTCACCGTCAATGGCGAGGTTCCTTCGCCCGCTCATTGCGAGGGGCCTATGGAACCCGCGCTGAAGAACGGCGGCGGCCCCTGAAATCCTTCGGATGGGAACGCCGGCTGTCAGGAGAGGGGTTTTACCATGGCGACGGCATCCAACCTTCCGGCGATCGGGTCAGAAAGCAATCTGTCCCGCTATCTCCAGGAGATCCGCAAGTTCCCGATGCTGGAGCCGGAGCGGGAATACATGCTCGCCAAGAGCTGGCAGCAGCATGAGGATTCCGGCGCCGCCCACCAGCTCGTCACCAGCCATCTGCGGCTGGTGGCCAAGATCGCCATGGGCTACCGCGGCTACGGCCTGCCGCTGTCGGAGCTGATCTCCGAAGGCAATGTCGGCATGATGCAGGCGGTGAAGCGCTTCGACCCCGACCGCGGATTCCGGCTGGCGACCTACGCCATGTGGTGGATTCGCGCCGCGATCCAGGAATACATCCTGCACAGCTGGTCGCTGGTGAAGATGGGCACCACCGCCGCCCAGAAGAAGCTGTTCTTCAACCTGCGCCGGCTGAAGGGCCAGATGCAGGCGATCGAGGAGGGCGACCTGTCGCCCGAGCAGGTCCAGGCCATCGCCACCAAGCTGGACGTGCCGGAACAGGACGTCGTCAACATGAACCGGCGCCTCGCCAGCCCCGACCATTCGCTGAACGCCCCCCTGCGGGCGGAGAGCGAGGGCGAATGGCAGGATTTCCTGGTCGACGAGACCGCCAGCCAGGAAATCACGCTGGCCGACCGCGAGGAGCTGGGCAAGCGCCGCAAGCTGCTGGCGAACGCCATGACCGCGCTGAACGACCGTGAACGCGACATCCTGACCGAACGCCGCCTGCGCGAGGCGCCGACGACGCTGGAGGATCTGTCGCAGAAATACGGCATCAGCCGCGAGCGCGTCCGCCAGATCGAGGTCCGCGCGTTCGAGAAGCTGCAGAAGGCGATCAAGACCGCCGCGGTGGAGCAGAAGATGGAGAGCGAGGCGTAA
Organism: Azospirillum sp. 412522; assembly: GCF_019805165.1. Classification (GTDB taxonomy): domain Bacteria; phylum Pseudomonadota; class Alphaproteobacteria; order Azospirillales; family Azospirillaceae; genus Azospirillum. The sequence goes on along the minus strand of NZ_RWIJ01000018.1, from coordinate 75,634 downwards.
GGCGGGGCGGCACCGCGAACGGCTCGAGAGATCGGGAATGCAGGATATTCAGGTCATGCTCGCGGCCGTCGAGGCGCGCGATCTGCCGGCCTTCAAGGCCGATATGGAGGCCGCCTTCGCGGTCGCCGTCATCGAGGCGTTCGGGTGCCTTCCCGACGATTCGATCCCACGCGGCAGCGATCTCGACGAGTCGATGGGCGCGCCGGGCACCGAGCTTCTGCATATCCTGTGCGGGGACGAACGGGTCGGCGGCGCCGTCGTCGTGATCGACGAGGCGACGCAGCGCAATTCGCTGGACCTCTTCTTCCTGTCCCCGGCGCAGCATGGCCGGGGGCTGGGCTTCAAGGCCTGGACGGCGATCGAGCGGCGCTATCCCCGGACACAGGTCTGGCAGACGCACACGCCCTATTTCGAGAAGCGCAACATCCACTTCTACGTCAACAAGTGTGGCTTCCGGATCGTCGAGTTCTTCGGTGCCCGTCACCCGGACCCGCATTGGCCCGGCCCGTCCGGCCTGCCCGGCGGCGGCGAGATGTTCCGCTTCGAAAAGATCATGTGACACCGCCCTCCCGTCTTTACAGACGCCTCCCGCCCGAACATAGTTGTATGATACAACCATGTTCGGAGCCGTCATGCCTGTGCCTGCCCAGCCTGCCCATGCCGCCCCCCTTACCGCCAGGGATGCCGTCCTGCCGATTCGCGACGCATCGCGCCGGATCGTGCGCGAACTCGGCTTCATGAAGGCGACCCTGGCCGGAACGGAGCTGCCGCCGTCGGCCGTGCATGCGCTGATCGAGATCGGCGACCGGGGCGGCCTGACCGCGACCGACCTGTGCGACCGGCTGAACCTGGAGAAATCCAGCGTCAGCCGGATGCTGCGCAAGCTCATCGATGCCGGGGAACTGGCGGCGGGGAGCAGCGATACGGACGGGCGGGCGAAGCGGCTCACCCTGACCGCGCAGGGGCGGCGGACCCTCGCCGCCATCGACTCCTTCGCCCACGATCAGGTCGGCGGCGCCCTCGCCTGCCTGCCCGCCGCCGACCATGCGATGGTCGTGGAGGGCCTGCGGCTCTACGCCGATGCCCTGCATGCCCGCCGGGCCGCAACGGCCGGTGGACCGCAGGCAGGGACTCCCCAGGCTGTCCGCATCGAACGCGGCTACAGGCCCGGACTGCTCGGCCGGGCCGTGGAGATGCATGCGCAATTCTATGCCCGCGCCCATGGCTTCGGCGCCGTCTTCGAAAGCAAGGTCGCCGCCGGGCTGGCGGATTTCCTGCCGCGGCTCGACCGCCCCCGCAGCGCCGTCTGGGCGGCGCTGGACGGAGACCGCATCGTCGGCACCATTGCCATCGACGGCGAAGACCTGTCCGGCGACGCGTCCGCTCCCGGCACCGCCCCCGGCATCGCCCATCTGCGCTGGTTCATCGTCGAGGACGGGCGGCGCGGCGGCGGGCTGGGCCGGCGGCTGCTCGACGAGGCGGTGGCCTTCGCCGACCGCAGCGGCTTCACCGAAACCCGGCTCTGGACATTCCGCGGTCTGGACGCCGCCCGGCGCCTCTATGAAGCCGCCGGCTTCGCCCTTGCCGCAGAGTCGCCGGGCAGCCAATGGGGCACAGAGGTGATCGAACAAACCTTCATCAGGCCCCGCCGATCCTGACGGGCCAGCCTGACGGGCCGGGGTGATCGCATATGGCAGCCATGGTCCCAATACAAGGAAAGACGTCATTCCCGCGGAGGCGGGAATCCAGCCGGTTCAGCCGCTTTGCACGACAGTTTCCTGGATCACCGCCTTCGCGGGGATGACGGAAGCCCTCTTAAGGGAATGCAGATTTCATATGCGATCACCCTGCCCGACGGACCCTCACGCCTTGACGTAGACCCAGGCGTCGGCCCCGGATTTCAGCCGGACCATGACCCGCCTGTAATCCGCGACCTCGTAGGAATCGGCGGCGGCCAGTTCTTCCGGGGAGATCTCGAACAGCATGCCGGCGACCTCGTCGGCCGGGTCGCCGCTTTCGCTGACCACGGGATGGAAGCGCTTGCCGCTGGTGCGGATCACCTCCGGATCGGTGATCTCCAGCATGTCGCGGCGATAGCCCGGCATGGCGTCCGCCCGTCCGGCGAGCCGCCGGCCGAAGGAGGCCAGCTGCACATTCTCCTGCTGCAGGGTGCCGTAGGAGAACAGGAGGACCATGTCCTCAGCCATCGGCGTCTCTCCCGGTCGTCATGGGCTTCGTCATCGGCGACCCGACCCGCAGCAGGTTGCCGTCCGGATCGATGTGGGCGAACTCGCGCAGGCCATAGGGCGTGTCGGCGACCTCGGTCAGGCGGCCGCCGGCCTTCGCGGCCTGCCACGCCGCGTGCAGCGCGTCGGCGTCTCCGACATAGAGGTAGCAGGCGACGGCCGAGCGCTCCGGATCGAGGTCCGGAACCAGCGCCAGATGCAGGCCCACCCCATCCCGGTCGAGAAAGCCGTAGATCGGATCCGCCGCCGCCTCGTCATAGGCGGTCACCGTGAAGCCGAGGCTCCGGTAATGGGCGAGTGCGGCGCGCACGTCGCGAACCGGGAGAATCGGCGCCACGCGCTCGAACTGAACGGTCATTGCAGCCTCACACCAGGATCGAGCCTTCGAGATACAGCACCGCCTGCCCGCCGATCCTCACCCGGTCGCCGGCCAGCTCGCACAGCAGGTCGCCGCCGCGGGCCGAGACCTGACGCGCCCTCAGCACGGTCTTGCCCAGCCGCTCCGCCCAATAGGGGGTCAGCATGCAGTGGGTGGAACCGGTGACCGGATCCTCCGGGATGCCCTGCGCCGGAGCGAACAGGCGCGACACGAAATCGACCCCATCCTCTCCCGGCGCGGTGACGCAGACGGCCCACAGGTCGAGCTTCGACAGCAGCGCCATGTCCGGCGCCAGCGCCCGCACCGCCTCGGCCGAGTCGTAGACCACCAGATAGTCCCGCCCGCTCAGCACCGCGACCGGCGCCGGTCCGCCCAGCGCGGCCAGCAGCTTGGGGTCGGGACTCTCCGCCGGCTTGGGCGGGCGGTTGGGGAAGTCCAGCGTATAGCGGTCGCCGTCGCGGGTGACGGTCAGCGTGCCGGCCTGCCGGGTGGCGAAATCCATATGCGCGCGGCCCGGCTCCAGGATGGTGGAGATGACGAAGGCGGACGCCAGCGTGGCATGGCCGCACAGTTCGACCTCGACCGCCGGGGTGAACCAGCGCAGCTCATAGCCCTCGCCGCTGCGGATGAAGAAGGCGGTCTCCGCCAGGTTGTTCTCCGCCGCGATGGCCTGGAGCTGCGCGTCGGGCAGCCAGGACTCCAGCGGCACGACCGCCGCCGGGTTGCCGGCGAACACGCGGTCGGTGAAGGCGTCGACCTGATAGATGGGCAGGCGCATGGCTTTCCCGGTCATGGATAGGGATCCCTTACGTCTTGGGGGAACTTGGTCCCCGGGAAGAAGAGGAAACTCAGCCCGCCTGAACCAGCGTGGCGAAGCGGGCGAGGTCGACGTTGCCGCCGGTGACGACGATGCCGACGCGCTTGCCGCGGACGTCGAACTTGCCGGACAGCACCGCGGCGGCGGCGAGGCAGCCGGTCGGCTCGACCAGCATCTTCATCCGGCTGGCGAAGAGGCGCATGGCCTCGACCAGCTCGCCGTCGGTGACGGTCACGATGTCGTCGACCAGCCGCTGCAGCACCGGGAAGGTCAACTGGCCGACCGCGCGGCTCTGGGCGCCGTCGGCGATGGTCTTCGGGGCGTCGATGCGGACGATGGCGCCGCTGCGCAGGCTCTGCTGGGCATCGTTGCCGGCTTCCGGCTCGACCCCGACGACGCGGCAGCCGGGGTTCAGCGTCTTCGCGGCGACCACGCAGCCGGACAGCAGCCCGCCGCCGCCGGTCGGCACCACCAAGAGGTCGAGCGGCCCGCCGGTCTGCCCCGCCTCCTCGATCAGCTCCTTGGCGACGGTGCCCTGTCCGGCCATCACATGCGGATGGTCGAAGGGCGGGATCAGGACGCCGCCCCGCTCCTCCAGCACGCGGGCGACGGCGGCGTCCGGCGGCTCGGCATAGCGGTCGTACAGAACCACGTCGGCGCCATAGCCGCGCGTCGCCGCCAGCTTGGCCGCCGGGGCGTCCTCCGGCATGACGATGGTGGATTTCACCTTCAGCATCGACGCCGCCAGCGCCAGCGCCTGGGCATGGTTGCCCGACGAATAGGCGACGACGCCGAGCGCGCGCTGGACGGGCGTGAAGCGCGACACCGCGTTGTAGGCGCCGCGGATCTTGAAGGCGCCGGTACGCTGGAGATTCTCGCACTTGAACAGCAGCTCGCCGCCGGTCAGCGCGTCGGCGGTGCGGCTGGTCAGCACCGGCGTGCGGTGGGCGACGCCGGCGATCCGCTCCGCCGCCCCGGCCACGTCGGCGTAGGAGATGGCGAGGCCGGTCGTATCGGCCACGGTGCTGGAGATCGTGTCGGGCATGGCGGCGATGCTCCCTACCCCGGTGTCTTGTTCCGGAGTCTTATTCCAGATCGGTGAACAGGAAGGCGTGGTTGTGCCGCGTCAGACCGGCCGTCTCGTAGAAGGTGATGGCGCCGGGCGCGGACAGCAGCAGGCACATGGTGCCCGGCCCCATGGCGTCGCGGGTGCGGCGCATCAGCTCCTTGCCGATGCCGCGCCCCTGCAGGGCGCGGTCGACGGCGAGGTCGGACAGGTAGCAGCAATAGACGAAGTCGGTGATCGACCGGGCGACGCCGACCAGCCGACCCTCCTCCCGCGCGGTGACGATCAGGCCGGCGTTGCGCAGCATCGCCTCCACCCGCGGCCGGTCGCCCACGGGCCGGCGTTCCGCCAGCCCGGAGCGTTCCAGAACGTCGATGAACGCATCCGCGCTCAGCTCCGGTTCGACCGCGTACTGGATTTGAGTGGAACGGTGCTGAATGGATTCGTCGGCCATCGTCTCATCCCCGCCAGAACGGCTTCGACACCTCCTGCTCCGCCTCGGACCGGCTGATTCCGATGTCCTTCAGCAGATAGTCGTCGAGCCCCATCAATGCATGACGTTGTTTGCGCCGTTCCATCGCGGAAAACAACAGGTCGAGCAGCCGCCAGAGGGGGCGACGGGCGACACGGGTGACGCGGTCGACGGCCGGAACGGCGCCCTGGGCTGCCGTGAACGGGCCGGAACTGCGGGTCACATCGGTCTGGCGCATCGGATCCTCCATAATCTGGCGCACATCGCTCGAACAATCGAGACAATCAGGATTATGGAGACGAAATCGGCGGGGTCAAATGGAACATTGTCACCATTACATTTCCGATGTCGGATGTATCTTTTCGGCCACAGGTACGAAAGCACGCCGCGGGGGACCGGGAAAACCCTTGGGAAATGAAGGGTTCCACCGGTCCGCCTCGGGATGGTTCGTGCCTTCGGATGGTCTGCGTGACAAGCCACGGCTGTCGGCGTGAATTGTCACGGTCACATTGTCCCACTCACCGCCGCATCACGGTCACCGCCGCCGGGCCATCCCGACTGCGAGGACGAGCGCCACGGCGATCAGCCCGGCGGCCACGGCGAAGGTCGTCCGGGTTCCCGCTGCGACGGCGTCAGGCGCCGCGGCGGCGACCTCCGCCCCCACCCCCAGCGTGAACATCGTCCCCATCACCGAGGCGCCGGTGATCAGCCCCAGATTGCGCGAGAGGTTGAGCACCCCCGACACCACGCCGCGCCGGTCCTTCTCCACATCCGCCATCACCGCCGTGTTGTTGGCGGCCTGGAACAGCGCATAGCCGGCGGTGACGACGACGAGCGGCCCGACATAGCCGGCCACGCCCAGCGTTGCCGGCAGCAGCGCCAGCAGTCCGCATCCGCCCGTCGTCGCGCTCAGCCCCAGGATCGTCATGCGCGGCGCGCCGAACCGGTCGACGAACCGGCCCGCCGGCACGCCGGTCAGCGCCGACACCAGCGGTCCGGCCGACAGGACGATCCCGACCGCCGCCGTCTCCAGCCCCAGGGCGCGGGCGAGGTGGAACGGCCCCACCACCAGCGTCGCCATCAGCACGGTCGCCACCAGCATGTTCATCAGCAGCCGGCCGCGCAGCGCCCGGTCGCGCAGCGTGTCGATCCGCAGCAGCGGCGACGCCGTCCGCGCCTCCACCGCCAGGAACAGCCCGACCCCGCCCGCCGCCGCCAGCAGCAGCGCCATGTCCGTCCAGCCGAAGCCGCCGCGCCCGCCGGTCATCGCCAGCGCATAGGCCCCCAGCGTCAGGGCGAGGATCAGCATGCCGGGGATGTCGAAGCTTCCCTGCGCCGGCACACGATCCGCTTCGACCCGGTCGGCCGGCAGGTGGCGCCGCACCAGCAGGAAGGCCACCACCCCCGGCGGCACGGTGACGAGGAAGATCGCCGGCCAGCCGAACGCCGCGATCAGGCCGCCGCCCAGCGACGGGCCGAGCGCGGTGCCGATCGCCGACGTCGTTCCCATCAGCCCCATGGCCCGGCCGATCCGCGCCTTGGGAACGGCGTCGCCGACGAAGGCGGTGGCGAGCGCCATCATCGCCGCCGCCCCCAGCCCCTGGACCGCCCGGGCCGCGACCAGCATCCACAGGCCGGACGCCGCGGCGGCCACGGCCGACGCCGCCGTGAACAGCGCGATCCCGGCCAGCAGCAGGCGCCGCCGCCCGACGATGTCGCCCAGCCGCCCGACGCCGACGATCAGCGTGGTGATCGACAGCAGATAGGCCAGCACCACCCACTGGACCTCCCGGAACGGCACGTCGAAAGCCCGCGCCAGCGCCGGCAGCCCGACATTGGCGATGCTGATGCCGAGCGACGACAGCAGCATCGCCAGCGCCAGCCCGGCCAGCCCCCACCGGACCGCCCCGTCCGCCGCCTCGGCTCCATCTCCCTGAGCAACCGCTTGCCTCATGACACCTCTCCTTCCTCAAGACAGGCGCCAAGGCTAGAGCGCGGGCGGACAGGGCGGAACGCGCAGCGGTCGCACTGTATTCGTGCATCGGACGCCATGTCCCGAGGACACCGGTGGGGACAGATCGTGGTACGATCCGCCGCATGACCGCTCCCGACCTCAACATGCTCGTCACCCTGGACGCCCTGCTGGCGGAGGGCAGCGTCGCCGGTGCCGCGCGGCGGCTGCGGCTCAGCCCGTCGGCGATGAGCCGGGCGCTGGCGCGGCTGCGCGAGGCGACCGGCGATCCGCTGCTGGTCAGGGCCGGACGCGGCCTAGTCCCCACACCGCGCGCACTCGTCCTGCGCGACCGGGTGCGGTTGCTGGTGCAGGAGGCCGAGGCGGCGCTGCGCCCGGCGGAAAACCTCGACCTCAGCCAACTGGCCCGGACCTTCACCCTGCGGACCAGCGACGGCTTCGTCGAAAGCTACGGCGCCGCCCTGCTCACCCTCGTCGCCGCGGAGGCTCCCGGCGTCCGCATCCGCTTCCTGGCCAAGCTCGACAAGGACAGCGGCCCCCTGCGCGACGGATCGGTCGATCTGGAAACCGGGGTGGTCGCCGGCGACAGCGGGCCGGAACTGCGGGTCCAGGCGCTGTTCCATGACCGCTTCATCGGTGTCGTCCGCCCCGGCCATCCCCTGACCGGCGGCGGGATCACTCCCGCCCGCTACGCCGCCGGCCGGCATCTGCTGGTGTCGCGGCGCGGCGACGACCGCGGGCTGGTGGACGAGGCGCTGGACCGGCTGGGGCTGAAGCGCCGGGTGGTGGCGACGGTCGGCGGCTTCGCCGCCGCTCTCGCGCTGGTGCGCGGCACCGACCTGATCGTCAGCGTCCCCGAACGGCACAGCGCCGGCCTGCGCGCCGGTCTCCACAGCTTCGCCCTGCCCTTCCCCGCCCCGGAGGTCACCGTCTCGCTGCTGTGGCACCCGCGTCTGGACGCCGACCCGGCCCACCGCTGGCTGCGCGGCTGCGTCAAGCAGGTCTGCGCGTCACCGTCCGCTTCGGCAGATCGGGAGTGATATGACCGGCCGGCCCATTGCGCCCGGCCCGGCCGCCGCCCTATGCTGATATATCACTTAGAATCACACCGGGAGAGAACGCCATGCAACCGCCCTACCTTGCCGCCGACCGGCGTTACGAGGGCATGAGCTACCGCCGCACCGGCCGCAGCGGGCTCGACCTGCCGGCCATTTCGCTGGGGCTGTGGCAGAATTTCGGCGGCACCGACGTGTTCGCCACCGGGCGCGCCGTGCTGCGCCGGGCCTTTGACCGCGGCGTCACCCATTTCGACCTCGCCAACAACTACGGCCCGCCGCCGGGCTCGGCCGAGGAGAATTTCGGCCGCATCCTCGCCACCGATTTCCGTCCCTACCGCGACCAGATGGTGATCTCGACCAAGGCCGGCTACGAGATGTGGCCCGGCCCCTACGGCAACTGGGGCTCGCGCAAGTATCTGGTCTCCAGCCTGGACCAGAGCCTGACCCGGATGGGCCTCGACTACGTCGACATTTTCTATTCGCACCGCGTCGATCCCCGCACCCCGCTGGAGGAGACGATGGGGGCGCTGGACCACATCGTCCGCCAGGGCAAGGCGCTCTATGTCGGCATCTCCTCCTACTCGCCGGAGATGACGCGGCGGGCGGCCGGGATCCTGCGCCAGCTCGGCACCCCCTGCCTGATCCACCAGCCCTCCTACTCGATGCTGAACCGCTGGGTGGAAGGCAAGGGCGATGGCGGGCTGCTCGACACGCTGGACGACCTCGGCATGGGCTGCATCGCCTTCTCGCCGCTGGCCCAGGGCATGCTGACCAACAAGTATCTCGGCGGCCAGCCCGCCGACGCCCGCGCCGCCAAGGGCGGGACGCTGCGGGCCAACTTCCTGTCGCCGGAGAACCTGGAACGCGTCCGCGCGCTCGACGCCATCGCCCGGCGGCGCGGCCAGACGCTGGCGCAGATGGCCATCGCCTGGGTCCTGCGCGACCCGCGCGTGACCTCCGCCCTGATCGGCGCGCGGAACGTCGAGCAGTTGGACAACTCGCTGGATGCGCTGAACAGCCTGTCCTTCACGCAAGAGGAACTGGCGGAGATCGACACCCACGCCGTCGCCGACGCCGGCATCAACCTGTGGAGCGCCTCCTCCGCGGCCGAAGCCGGCTGATTGCCTGACTGGCTGACCGACTGACTGGAAACGGCCCGCGGGGATACCGCGGGCCGTTTTCCTGCCTGCGCCCGGCCGCCGCCCGAGCGATCGGCACGCGTGGCACCCGTGGCACCGATGATTGATCGTCGCCGCGTAAACGCCGCCTTAACCGGAAGGAGGGTTGTGTCCTTGGGTCGGTCCCGGCACGGGATCCGATGAGACCGCCGAATGAGCCAAGCCCGAATGAGCCAAGCAGGGACCCGCGAACCGACATGTTCCTGAAACCGTTTCGTCTGCGGACCGCGCTTGGGACCGCCCTGGTCGCGCTGGCTCTTCTCTCCGCACCGACCGCGCCGGCCTTGAGCCAGGAAGCCGCCCCGCAGGCCTCGCCGGTCCCGTCGACCATGGCCGCGGTCCGGGAGCGCGGAGCCATCCGCTGCGGCGTGAGCACAGGCGTCGCCGGATTCTCGATGCCGGGTCCCGACGGGCAATGGCGGGGCTTCGACGTCGAGTTCTGCCGGGCCGCCGCCGCCGCCGTGCTGGGCGATGCCGACAAGGTGGTGTTCGTTCCCGCCACCACCGCGGAGGGGCTGCGGCGGCTGGCCGGCGGCGACATCGACCTGCTGAGCCGCAGCACGACGATCACCCTGAGCCGGCTGGCCGGCGGCGGCTTCCAGCCGGTCGGGATCAGCTACTACGACGGGCAGGGCTTCCTGGTCCGCCGCGCGCTGAACGTCCGCACGGTCCGGCAGATGGCCGGGCTTTCCATCTGCTTCCAGCGCGGCACGACGTCGGAAACCAACCTCGCCGAACATTTCCGCACCCTCAACATCGCCTACCGGCCGATCCCCAAGGGGCCGCTGGGCGAGATGATCGCCAGCTACCGGTCGGGCGAATGCGACGTGATGACCTCGGACTCCGCCGCGCTCGCCGCGCTGCGTGTGATGGAGATGCCCAACCCCGACGAGCATCTGGTGGTGCGCCAGCGCATCTCCAAGGAACCGCTCGGTCCGCTGGTCCGCAAGGGCGACGACGCGTGGCTGGAGGCGATGCGCTGGACGCTCGCCGCGATGATCGAGGCCGAGGAGCTGGGGGTCTCGCGACGCAACGTCGAGGAGATGCGCCGGAGCGGATCCAGCCGCGTCCTGCGCCTGGTCGGCATGGTGCCGGGCTTCGGCGCCCCCCTGGGGCTGGACGATTCCTGGGCCTTCCGGATCATCGCCCAGGTCGGCAACTACGGCGACGTGTTCGAGGCGACGGTCGGGCCGAAGACGCCGCTGAAGCTGGAGCGCGGCCTGAACGAGCTGTGGACGAAGGGCGGCCTGCTCATCGCCCTGCCGCTGCGCTGAGAGCCGGGACCCTGCCAAGCAGGTTTTTCCGAACTCCGCCCACAGATGGGCGGGCTCGGGAAACCTGCAAAACCATAGAGTCCGCAGGTTTCTCCAGGCCGGGCCTGTGGCCCGATCTGGAGAAACCTGCTGAGACGCGATGACGGGCGAAAAGGCCGAACCATGACCATCCGGACGCGCTTCCATCTGATCTTCGCGATCATCGCCGTGCTGATCCTGACCCTCGCGCTCGGCACCATGTCGGTGTCCGGCCTGTCGCGGGAACAGGTCGAACGCATCCACCACGGGGCGCTGATCCCCTCGCTGGACCTGAAGACGGTGTCCGACGCCTACACCACCGCGGCCATCGTCTCGGCGGTGCGCGTGCGGGTCGGCGACATGCCCTGGGACCAGGGGGAAGCGGCGGTGCGGCGGGCCAAGGACGCCGCCGGACCGGCATGGGAGCGCTACATCGCCCATGTGAAGACCCAGACCGAGCGCGAGATCGTCCGGACCGCCCAGGACCACATGGACGAGGCGAACACGGCGCTGGACGAGCTGATCGACATTCTGGGCGCCCAGGACATCGCCGGGCTGACCGCCTTCATCGCCCGCGACATGTACCCGTCGGTCAACCCGCTGCTGGTCGCCATCCAGGAACTCACCACGCTGCAGGACCGCTACGGCGAAAGCATCTACGCCGACGCGCTGGAGCAGGTGGAGGGGCAGCGGGTGCGTCTGGCCGTCCTGATGGCCGCCGCGCTGGTGGTGTTCCTGCTGGCCTACTACACCCTGCGCAACCGGGTGGTCGGGCCGCTCGTCACCATGACCGACGCCATGTCGGCCGTGGCCGGCGGCCGGCTGGACCGCGACATCCCGTCGCTCGGCAAGCGGGACGAGATCGGCGCGCTCGCCGCCGCGCTGGCCCGGTTCCGCGACAACGCCCGCCAGCTGCGCGACGACCAGCAGCGGCTGCATGACCTCGCCGAGGAACTGCGCGACGCGCGCGACCGGGCGGAAGAGGCGACTCGGGCGAAATCCTCCTTCCTCGCCATGATGAGCCACGAGATCCGCACGCCGATGAACGGCGTCGTCGCCATGGCGGAGATGATGGACCAGACCGAGCTGACCGGCGACCAGCGCGGCATGCTCGACATCGTCCGCGCCTCCTCCGCCTCGCTGCTGACCATCATCAACGACATCCTCGACTTCTCGAAGATCGAGGCCGGACGGATGGAGCTGGAGGCGATCGAGCTGAGCCTCGTCGAGGTGGTCGAGGGAGCGGCGGAAATCCTCGCGGGCCGGGCGGAGGAAAAGGGGCTGGAGCTGGTCGTCGACATCGACCCGGCCGTCCCGTCCCGGCTGGTCGGCGACCCGGTCCGCCTCCGGCAGGTGCTGCTCAACCTGATCGGCAACGCCATCAAGTTCACCGAACACGGCGGCATCGTCGTGACGGTCGCCCCCGTGCCCGCGCCCGGACCCGCCCCGGACGTCAGCCTGCTGCGCTTCGCGGTGCGCGACGACGGCATCGGCCTGACCCCGGCCCAGCGCGACACGCTGTTCCGCCCCTTCCAGCAGGCCGACAGCTCGACCTCACGCCAATATGGCGGAACCGGGCTGGGGCTGGCGATCTGCCGGCATCTGTGCACGCTGATGGGCGGGAGCATCGGCGTGGAGTCGGTCCATGGCCAAGGCTCGACCTTCTGGTTCGAGGTGCCGCTGACGGTCGCGGACCGGAGGGCGCCGGCGCCCTCCATCGCCATCGGCGACGCCCGGCTGGTGGCGGTCGGCTTCGGCGACGGCCCGGAACGCCACGCCCTGGCGGCCATGCTGGCCGCCGCCGGGATGGAGGACGTCCGCTGGCGCGACCGGCTGACCGCCATGCCCGACGCGCCCGACGCGCCCGGCGTGGAGGCGGAGGACGGACGGCGGGCGGTGATCCTCTGGCGCGCCGCGGCGGGGGACGATGCCCCGGACCTCGCGGAAGTGACGGGGAATGCGGCGGCCGGGACCGGCGGCCCCGATCCGGCGGTCGTGCTCGTCGCCGGCCGCACACTGGCGTCGCGCTTGGCCGAGGCGCACCGCGCCGGCCTGTTCTGCACCCTGACCCGTCCCCTGCGCCGCGAGCGCCTGTGGCACGTCATCGCGGCGGCCCTGGGCCGGGCCAGCCTGGAAAGGCGCGACAGCGCGGCGGACGGCGCGACCTCCGGCTGGCAGCCTCCGACGCTGGAGGAGGCGCGCGAGGCGGGCGCCCTGATCCTGGTGGCGGAGGACAACGCGACCAACCAGGCGGTCATCCGCCGCATGCTGTCGCAGGGCGGCTACGCCTTCGAGATCGCCAGCAACGGCGTGGAGGCGTTGAAGCTCCATGCCGCCGGCCGCTACGGGCTGCTGCTGACCGACTTCCACATGCCGGAGATGGACGGCTTCGCCCTGACCTCCGCCATCCGCAGCGGCGAGGCGGAGGGCGTCCGGCTCCCCATCGTCGCGCTGACCGCCGACGCCCTGCCGGGCACCGAGCAGCGCTGCCTCGACGCCGGCATGGACGCCTACCTGACCAAGCCGGTGGACAGCCGCCGGCTGTTCGATCTGCTGGAGCGCTTTCTTCCGCAGGCCAGGGATCTGCGGCGGCGCGCGGCGCCACCCGAAACCGCGGCACCGAAGGCCGCCAACCCGCTCGCCAATCCGCTCACCAATCCTCTGGCAAATCCGCAGGTGGATCCGCAGGTGCTCAACCTCGCCTACCTGGGGGACATCTTCGCCGGAGCGGCGGAGCAGGCCGAAGCGCTGGTCCGGGGCTTCATCGGCGGCGCCCGCGGGATGATCGACGAGGCGGGCGCCGCGCTGGCCGCCGGCGACCTGCCCGGCGCGCGGGAGACGGTGCATGCGTTGAAGGGAGGCGCCCATTCCGTCGGCGCGACGCGGCTCGGCCAGCTGGCCGGCGACCTTCAGGATGCCCTGGACGACGGCGACGGCGACACCGCCGCGCTGTTGCACAGTCTTCTCGCCATGACCCTGGATGAACTGGCCGACGCGGCGGATACAGCCTTCGCCGTCCCGGCCCACGGAGTTGACCGATGAGCGACACGCCCTACGACAAGCTTTCGATCCTGCTGATCGAGGACGAGGTCTACACGCGCGGCCTGCTGCGCCAGATCCTGATCCAGATCGGCGTGCGGTCGATCGGGGAGGCGGCGAACGGCAAGGACGGCCTGATGGAGATCGTCCGCACCCGTCCCGACATCGTCTTCTGCGACGTCCACATGAAGCCGATGAACGGGTTGCAGGTCCTGCAGGGCATGCGCAACATCAAGGTGAAGGGGGTGGACCGGACCCCCTTCATCATGCTGACCGCCGACAACCAGGCGGAGACGGTCCGCACCGCACTGGAACACCAGGTCAACGGGTATCTGGTGAAGCCGGTCAGCCTCGCCCAGATGAAGGACCGGATCGACAAGGTCTATGCGGCCGACCCCGAAATGCGGGAGTGGGTGAAGCGGCGTTGACGCAAGCCGCCATGCCGGCCTCCCGTCCTCCCTGCGATCCCGGTCCGCAGGTGGCTCGAACCGGAATCGCGCTTCGAAGCCGCCGTCAGTCCGCCTTGGCGGCGTCGGTGGCGCGGTAACGCTCCAGCCAGTGGGCGTAGGGCGCCGGCAGCACCCAGGACGGCTTGTCCTCGCCCAGCTCCTTGGCGGCGCGGTAGGGGTAATGCGGGTCGGCCAGATGGGCACGGCCGATCATCACCAGATCGAGTTGCCCGTCGGCGACGGTGCGGTTGGCGACCTTCGGCGCGTCGATCCCCCAGGCCGCCGCCACCGGCAGCTCCGCCTCGCGCCGCACTCGCCCGGCGATCGGCGCCAGGAACGGCGTTCCCCAGGGGACATTGGCGTCGGGGGTGGAGAAGCCGACGCTGACGTTGAGCAGGTCGAGCCCGCCGGCCCGGAAGTTGCGGGCCAGCTCGATCGACTCGGCCAGCGTCTGTTCGTCGCGCCCGTCATACTCGATCACGCCGAAACGCGCGGTCAGCGGCAGGTTTTCCGGCCAGACCTCGCGCACCGCCGCCAGCGTCTCCAGCAGGAAGCGGCTGCGCCCGGCAAGGTCGCCGCCATACTGGTCGGTGCGTTTGTTGGCATGGACCGAGAAAAAGCTCTGGCCAAGATAGCCGTGGGCGAAATGCAGCTCCAGCCACTTGAAGCCGGCGTCGCGGGCGCGCACGGCGGCGGCCACGAAATCGGCGCGGACGCGGGCGATGTCGTCCAGCGTCATCGCCTTCGGCATTTTCGACAGATAGCCGCCGAACGGCACGGCCGACGGCGAGAGGGTCTCCCAGCCGCGCGGGTCGTCCCCGGCGATGTGGTCGTCGCCCTCCCAAGGGCGGTTGGCGCTGGCCTTGCGGCCGGCATGGCCGATCTGGATGCCGGGAACGGCGCCCGCCGCGGCGATGGCGGCGGCGATGCGCGCCATCCCCTCGGCCTGGGTGTCGTTCCACAGGCCGGTGCAGCCCGGCGTGATGCGGCCTTCCGGCGACACCGCCGTCGCCTCGACGATCACCAGACCGGCGCCGCCGCGGGCGAGGCCGGGATAATGGACGAGATGCCAGTCGTTGACGACGCCGTCGACGGCGCTGTACTGGCACATCGGCGGAACCGCGATGCGGTTGCGCAGGGTGACGTCCTTCAGCGTGAAGGGCGTGAACAGAGCGGACATGCGGATTCCCGTCTCGATCTTGTCGGGGGCGGCAGGGGACGAGGTATCCTCCCCCGCCGCGGATCCGGGAGACTTATGTCGCGCCCGGCCCTCAACCAACCCGCCCGGCCGCCAAACGCCCCACCATTGCCGCATGGCTGCGGATACCGTCGCGCAGGTGCCACAAGCGCGAATTTCCCGTCCGACGGGCGGATGCGGTCGTCCGGACCCAAGCCGACCGGGATGGTTTCAGTCCCGGAACGAAAAACGGCTCACCCCCCCAGACCGGCCAGCAGCCTGCCCAGGATCGGCTGCCCCACGGCGGCCCCCAGCGCGAAGCCGGCGACCAGCCCGACCACCAGCCCGATGAGGCCGCCGCCCATCCCGCCGCCGCCGGAGCGCGATCCGGCCCGCTCCGCCTGCCGCCCGCCGGCGCTGCCGCCGCCCGACGGCTCGTCCCCCTCGTCGATGGAGGACGCCCGCCGCGCGCTGTAGGAGGTGTCGGTCGCCTCGTGCCAGGCACGGATGCGCTCCAGCGCCGGCTTCAGCTGGGCGTCGTCGGGCGCGCTGCCGCGGCCATGGACGATCTCCCAGGCCAGCGCCGCGAAGCGGCTGGTGGTCCGCCCCTCCGGCGTGAAGATCGCCGCCGGCATGCGGCGGTAGGTCGCCTTCACCACGTCGACGTCATAGGGGAAGGCGGTGCGGAACATCTGCTCCGGGAACTCGCTGCGCAGCTGGTTCAGCGATTCGCGCCCGACCTCGTCGTTGGTGATCGACAGCATCAGGATGCCGGCCAGCGCCAGGCTGGGGTTCAGCCCGTTCTGGATATGCTCCACCACCTGCAGGGTGCGCCGCAGCCCGTCCAGCGCATAGCGCCCCGGGAACACCGGCACGATCAGCCGGTCCGACGCCGCCAGCGCGCCGGCCGCCAGATGGCCCAGCGCCGGCGGGCAATCGATGACGACATAGTCCGGCGGGTTGCGCGAGAAGTGCAGCGCCTTGCGCAGTCCCCGCTGCGAGCCGCCGCGGCTGTCCAGCGCATGTTCCAGCGAAT
This sequence comes from Azospirillum sp. 412522, assembly GCF_019805165.1. Lineage (GTDB taxonomy): Bacteria > Pseudomonadota > Alphaproteobacteria > Azospirillales > Azospirillaceae > Azospirillum. Next base: position 59,453 of record NZ_RWIJ01000018.1, on the reverse strand, counting down.
AGAGCTTGCGGGCGCCGACGATCATCGACAGCCCGTCGAAGGCGGTCGGGGTGATGGCGTCCTCGACGAAGGTCTCCTTGCGCAGCAGGTCGTTGATGCCGACCTTCGCCTTGTCGCGCAGCAGGAAGTTGCTGGTGGCGCTGCTCTGCGGGTCGAAGTCGATCAGCACGACGCTCTTGCCCAGCGCCGCCAGCGCGAGCGCGAGGTTCACCGACGTGGTCGTTTTGCCGACGCCGCCCTTCTGGTTGTATACCGACAAAATGGTCGGCTGCCGTGTCTCCGGCGTGTCGAAGACGTCATCGTGGCTGGTCATGTCCATTCCGCTTCGCCGTTCCTGCGGCAATCCCCCCGTCCCGGACCGGATTGTCCGGACCGGAAGCGAGGGCGCACTATAAGCGCCGTGGCGCCTCAAGTCTTCCCACACGTTCGGTATTCCCCCAAGCGGCCCTGCGCGGCGCCATGGCCTTCCACGGGACCGCCCCTTGCCATGGGTTCATATTTCGATTATCGTCGAATCATGGAAATGAATGCCGCCGCCGATGCCTTCGCCGCTCTCGCCCAGGAAACCCGTCTGGCCGTTTTCCGCCTGCTGATCACGATGGGGCCGAACGGGCTGACGGCCGGCGAACTCGCCCGACGGGTGGGGGTTCCCGCCTCCACCCTGTCCCATCATCTGGCGACGCTGGAGCGCGCCGGCCTGCTCCGTTCCTGGCGGGTGCAGCGGCAGATCTTCTACGCGTCCGACTATGAGGGCACCCGCCGGCTGATCGCCTTCCTGATGGAGGATTGCTGCCAGGGCCGTCCCGAACTCTGCTCCACCGACCTGATCCAGGCCGTCCCCTGCGGTCCCGCCGGATGCGACCGCGACGCCTGAGACCCGACCCCAGCCGCCGCGGACCTTCGCGGCCCGGAAAGGCGACCCAGCGATGACCAACCGTTTCGATACCGGCCCGTCCCCCCGCGCCGGCGGCGCGATGACGCCGGTCACCATCTACCACAACCCGGCTTGCGGCACCTCGCGCAACACGCTGGCGCTGATCCGCAACAGCGGCGTCGAGCCGACGGTGATCGAGTATCTGAAGACGCCGCCGAGCCGCGACGAACTGGCCGGCCTGATCCGCCGGATGGGCGTGCCGGTGCGCGCCGTCCTGCGCGAGAACGGCACGCCCTATGCCGACCTCGGGCTCGGCGATCCGTCGCTGAACGACGACCGGCTGCTCGACGCCATGATGGCGCACCCGATCCTGATCAACCGGCCGATCGTGGTGACGCCGCTCGGCGTGCGGCTGTGCCGCCCGTCCGAGGCGGTGCTCGACATCCTCCCCGACGCCCAGCGCGGCGCCTTCGCCAAGGAGGATGGCGAGGCGGTCCTCGATGTCGCCGGACAGCGCATCGGCAAGTTCCCCGACGGACGGCCGTCATGACCGCCGGCATCCACGCCGCCCCGGCGGCCCGCCCCGCCATGGGCCTGTTCGAGCGCTACCTCAGCGTCTGGGTCGCGCTGTGCATCGTCGCCGGCATCGCGCTCGGCCATCTGGTTCCGGGGGCCTTCCAGAGCATCGCCGCGGCGGAAGCCGCCAAGGTCAATCTCCCGGTGGCGGTGCTGATCTGGCTGATGATCGTGCCGATGCTGCTGAAGATCGACCTCGGCGCGCTGGGGCGGGTCAGGGAACATTGGCGCGGCGTCGGCGTGACGCTGTTCGTCAACTGGGCAGTCAAGCCCTTCTCGATGGCGCTGCTCGGCACGCTGTTCATCGGCAACCTGTTCGCCCCGCTGCTGCCGCAGGACCAGATTTCCTCCTACATCGCCGGGCTGATCCTGCTGGCGGCGGCGCCCTGCACCGCCATGGTCTTCGTCTGGTCCAACCTGTGCGACGGCGAACCGCACTACACGCTGAGCCAGGTGGCGTTGAACGACATCATCATGGTCTTCGCCTTCGCGCCGCTGGTCGGGCTGCTGCTGGGCGTCGCGTCGATCGCCGTGCCGTGGGGCACGCTGCTGCTGTCGGTGCTGCTCTACATCGTCGTCCCGGTGGCCGGCGCCCAGCTCTGGCGCCGCAGCCTGCTGGCGACGGGCGGCGAGCCGGCGCTGAAACGTACCCTGCACCTCATCCAGCCGGTGTCGCTGCTGGCGCTGCTGACCACGCTGGTGCTGCTGTTCGGCTTCCAGGGCGAGCAGATCCTGGCGCAGCCGCTGGTCATCCTTCTGCTGGCGGTGCCGATCCTGATCCAGGTCTATGTCAACGCCGGGCTCGCCTACTGGCTGTCGCGGCGCTTGAGCGTGGCATGGTGCGTGGCGGCGCCGGCGGCGCTGATCGGCGCCTCCAACTTCTTCGAGCTGGCGGTCGCCGCCGCCATCAGCCTGTTCGGGCTGGGCTCCGGGGCGGCGCTCGCCACCGTGGTCGGCGTTCTGGTCGAGGTGCCGGTGATGCTGTCGGTGGTGAAGATCGTCAAGGCGACCAAGCCCTGGTACGAGGGACGCACAAATGCATGACATCGAGACGACGGCAGCGGACTCCTTCCCGAGCCTGGACGAGCCTTATTTCGAGGTGCCTGACCCCGACAGGCTGGCGCCGGGGCGGCCGTCGCCCCATCCGCCGCGCATCCTGCTGCTCTACGGCTCGCTGCGGGAGCGGTCCTACAGCCGCTTCCTGGCCGAGGAGTCCGCCCGGCTGCTCCGCCGCATGGGTGCCGAGACGCGCATCTTCGACCCCCACGGCCTGCCGCTGCCCGACAGCGTGCCGGCCGACCATCCCAAGGTGGCGGAACTGCGCGCCCTGTCGCAATGGTCGGAAGGTCAGGTGTGGGTCAGCCCGGAACGGCACGGCACCATCACCGGCATCCTGAAATGCCAGATCGACTGGCTGCCCTTGGAAAGCGGGGGCGTCCGGCCGACGCAGGGGCGGACGCTGGCGGTGATGCAGGTTTCCGGCGGCTCGCAATCCTTCAACGCGGTCAACGCAATGCGGGTGCTGGGACGCTGGATGCGGATGGTGACCATCCCTAACCAGTCCTCCGTCGCCAAAGCCCATCAGGAGTTCGACGAGGCCGGGAGGATGAAGCCCTCGCCCTATTACGACCGCGTGGTGGACGTGATGGAGGAGCTGGTCAAGTTCACCCTGCTGGTGCGCGACCGCAGCGGCTATCTGACCAGCCGCTACAGCGAGCGCCGCGAGGCCGGGCTGAAGGAGGCGGGCGAGGCACACACCCTCGTTGCCGCGGCCATGAGCGGGGGCAGGACGGGCTGACCCCGGCATTCCTGCACAACCGTTGCGCAAAGTTTCGGGTCGATCCACGGGGCCGCTCCGGTCCACATGGTGACAAACAATCCGATGGGAGGACGATAGGATGACCACCGAACTTCAGCACCTGATCGGCGGCAAGCTGGTTTCCGGCACCTCCGGCCGCTTCGCCGACGTCTATTCCCCGATGACCGGTGAGGTGCGCGCCCGCGTGCCGCTGGCCAGCGTGGAGGAGATGCGCGCCGCGGTGGAGAACGCCAGGGAGGCGCAGCGCGGCTGGGCCGCCACCAACCCGCAGCGCCGCGCCCGCGTCCTGATGCGCTTCCTCGACCTCGTCCAGCGCGATTACGACGAGCTGGCGCTTCTGCTGTCGCTGGAGCATGGCAAGACCATCGTTGACGCCAAGGGCGACATCCAGCGCGGCCTGGAGGTGGTGGAGTTCGCCTGCGGCATCCCGCACCTGCTGAAGGGCGAGTTCACCGACGGCGCCGGCCCCGGCATCGACATCTATTCGATGCGCCAGCCGCTCGGCGTCGTCGCCGGCATCACGCCGTTCAACTTCCCGGCGATGATCCCGATGTGGAAGTTCGCCCCGGCCATCGCCTGCGGCAACGCCTTCATCCTGAAGCCGTCGGAGCGCACGCCGGGCGTGCCGGTCAAGCTGGCCGAGCTGATGCTGGAGGCTGGCTTGCCGGCGGGCATCCTCAACGTCGTCCACGGCGACAAGGTGGCGGTGGACGCCATCCTCGACGACCGCGACATCAAGGCGGTGGGCTTCGTCGGCTCCACCCCGATCGCCGAATACATCTACAACCGCGGCTGCGCCAACGGTAAGCGGGTGCAGTGCTTCGGCGGCGCCAAGAACCACGCGCTGGTGATGCCGGACGCCGACCTCGACCAGGCGACCGACGCCCTGATCGGCGCCGGCTATGGTGCTGCGGGCGAGCGCTGCATGGCGATCTCGGTCGTCGTGCCGGTCGGCAAGAAGACCGCCGACGCCCTCATGGACCGCCTGATCCCGCGGGTGGAAGGCCTGAAGGTCGGTCCGTCGACCGACAGCAGCGCCGATTTCGGTCCGCTGGTGACCCGCGAACATCTGGAGCGGGTGAAGTCCTACGTCGATCTCGGCGTCAAGGAAGGCGCCAAGCTGGCGGTCGATGGCCGCGAGTTCAGCATGCAGGGCTACGAGAATGGCTTCTACATGGGCGGCTGCCTGTTCGACGAGGTGAAGCCGGACATGCGCATCTACAAGGAGGAGATCTTCGGCCCGGTCCTCTCCGTCGTCCGCGCCGACAGCTATGAAGAGGCTCTGGCCCTGCCGAACGACCACGAGTACGGCAACGGCGTCGCCATCTTCACCCGCGACGGCGACGCCGCCCGCGACTTCGCCAGCCGCGTCGATGTCGGCATGGTCGGCATCAACGTGCCGATCCCGGTTCCGCTCGCCTACTACACCTTCGGCGGCTGGAAGCGTTCGGGCTTCGGCGACCTGAACCAGCACGGCCCGGATTCGGTGCGCTTCTACACCAAGACCAAGACCGTCACCTCCCGCTGGCCCTCGGGCGTCAAGGAAGGCGCCAGCTTCGTCATTCCGACCATGGAGTGATTGGGCGTAACATTCCCCTTCCCGCCTCCGGCGGGAAGGGGGTTGCACGAGGTGACGCATGTCCTTTGAACTGACCGAAGACCAGGTCGCCATCCGCGACATGGCGCTGTCCTTCGCCCGCGACGAGCTGGCGCCCAACGCCGTCGAGTGGGACCAGAAGAAGCATTTCCCCATCGACACGCTGCGCGCCGCCGGCGAGCTCGGCATGGGCGGCATCTACGTGTCGGAGGACCATGGCGGCTCGGCGCTCAGCCGCTTCGACGCCGTGGTGATCTTCGAGGCGCTGAGCCAGGGCTGCCCGACCATCGCGTCCTACATCTCCATCCACAACATGGTGGCGGGGATGGTGGACAATTTCGGCAGCGACGAGCAGAAGGTCCGCTGGCTGCCGAAGCTCTGCACCATGGAATGGCTCGCCAGCTACTGCCTGACCGAGGCCAATGCCGGGTCCGACGCCGCAGCCTTGCGGACGAAGGCGGTGCGCGACGGCGACTCTTACGTCCTGAACGGCGCCAAGCAGTTCATTTCCGGCGCCGGCAGCTCCGACCTCTATCTCGTCATGGCCCGCACCGGCGAGGACGGTCCTGGCGGCATCAGCGCCTTCCTCGTCCCGAAGGACACCCCCGGCCTGTCCTTCGGCGCCAACGAGCACAAGATGGGCTGGAACGCCCAGCCGACCCGTGCCGTCATCCTGGAGGACGCCCGCATCCCCGCCTCGGCCCTGCTGGGCCAGGAAGGAATGGGCTTCAAGTTCGCCATGAAGGGGCTGGACGGCGGCCGCATCAACATCGCCGCCTGCTCCATCGGCGGCGCCCAGGCGGCGCTCGACAAGGCGCTGACCTACATGAGCGAGCGCAAGGCCTTCGGCCAGACGCTCGACCGCTTTCAGGCGCTCCAGTTCCGCATCGCCGACATGGCGACCGAGCTTGAGGCCGCCCGCACCTTCGTCCACCGCGCCGCCTCGGCGCTGGACGCGAAGAGCAAGGACGCCACCCGCCTCTGCGCGATGGCGAAGCGCTTCGCCACCGACACCGGCTTCGAGGTGGCGAACAACGCGCTCCAGCTGTTCGGCGGCTACGGCTATCTGGCCGACTACGGCGTGGAGAAGATCGTCCGCGACCTCAGGGTCCACCAGATCCTGGAAGGCACCAACGAGATCATGCGCCTGATCGTCTCGCGCAGCGAGATCGGGCGGATGGCCTGACCAAAGACGACCTCTAATCCCCTCTCCCCGGGGGGGAGAGGGGGAAGCACCATAAAAACCAAACCAACGGGAGACGCGACGATGGCGGTGATCGGTTTCATCGGATTGGGCAACATGGGCGGCCCGATGGCCGCGAACCTCGTGAAAGCGGGGCATCAGGTGGTTGGCTACGACCTCGTGCCCGCCGCCATCGAGGCGGCCGAGGCGGCCGGCGTCACCATCGGCGCCAGCCCCGCCGCCATCGCCGCGGCGGCCGAGGTGGTCGTCACCATGCTGCCGGGCGGCAAACATGTGCTGGGCGTCTATGACGGCGACACCGGCATCGTCGCGGTGGCACGGCCGGGCACCCTGCTGATCGACTGCTCGACCATCGACGTCGAATCCGCCCGCAAGGCCCATGCGCTGGCTGCCGCCAAGGGCGCCGCCTCGCTCGACGCGCCGGTGTCGGGCGGCGTCGGCGGTGCCGCGGCCGGCACCCTGACCTTCATGGCCGGCGGCGAGGCCGACGCCTTCGAACGCGCCCGCCCGATCCTGGAAGCGATGGGCAAGAAGATCGTCCATTGCGGCGGCGCCGGCGCCGGCCAGGCGGCGAAGATCTGCAACAACATGATCCTCGGCATTTCGATGATCGGCGTCTGCGAGGCCTTCGTGCTGGCGGAAAAGCTCGGCCTGTCGCATCAGGCGCTGTTCGACGTGTCGTCGACCTCGTCGGGCCAGTGCTGGTCGCTGACCAGCTACTGCCCGGTCCCCGGCCCGGTCCCCGCCAGCCCGGCAAACCGCGACTACCAGCCCGGCTTTGCCGCCGCGCTGATGCTGAAGGACCTGAAGCTGGCCCAGGAAGCCGCCCAGACGGCCGGCGCCCCCACCCCGCTGGGCGCCGCGGCGGCGCAGCTCTACGCCATGATGAACGCGCAAGGCGAAGGCGGGACCGACTTCTCCGGCATCATCCGCATGCTGCGCGGCGAAGGGTAAGATCAGGAGGCCGGCGGGGGCAGGAACAGCGCCTGCTCCCGCCGGACCAGATCGGCGATGTAGTCCGCGGTCATCGAAATCCGCGCAAGCGAGCGCAGATCCTCGTGCACGATCAGCCAGAAGGACCGGGTGATCGTCACCTCCTCCGGCAATACCGGCACCAGCCCCGGCTCGCCCTGGGCGATGAAGGCCGGCAGCATGCACAGGCCGGCGCCGGCCAGCGTCGCCTTCAGCTGGGCGACCAGGCTGCTGCTCTTGATGCGCGGCGCCACCTCCCCCATCGCCTCGACATAGTCCAGTTCCGGGGCGAAGATCAGGTCGTCGATATAGCCGATGAAGGAGTGGCCGCGCAGGTCGGCCCGGCTGCAAATCGGCGGCCGGCTGTCCAGATAGGCGGCGGTGCCGTACAGCCCCAGCCGGTAGTCGGTCAGCTTGCGCGCGTAGAGCCGCCCTTCCTGCGGACAGGACAGGCTGATGGCGATGTCGGCCTCGCGCTTGGACAGGCTGAAGACGCGCGGCATGGCGACCAGCTGCACCTCCAGCTCAGGATGGCGTTCGCAGAGCGTCCCGATGCGCGGCGCCAGGAAACAGCTGCCGAAGCCGTCCGGCGCCCCGATCCGCACCGCGCCGGCCAGCGCCAGATCGCCGTCCGCCACCATGCCCTGGGCGAGGAAGGCGGCGCTCTCCATCACCTCGGCCGTCTGCTTCAGCCGCTCGCCCTGCGGCGTCAGGGTGAAGCCGCTGGGCCGCCGCTCGAACAGGGTGACGCGCAGCGCCTCCTCCAGCGCGGTGATGCGGCGGCTGACCGTGGTGTGGTCGGCGCGCAGGCGCTGGGCCGCCGTGGTCAGCGTGCCGGCCCGGGCCACCGCCAGGAAGAAGCGCAGGTCGTTCCAGTTGAAATCGGCCATGTCCGCCGGCGCCGCCGTCCGTGTCTGCTGGTGAAGGAGGGGGCGGACTCTCCCACCAACCCGGCGGCCTGACAAGAGCGCCAGCCCACCCCTGCGACAACGACGCAGCCTGGGCCGCAGCCCGGGCCGCACGCCAATGGGCAGTGTACCGCCGAAAGTGCCTGATCCGAAGGAGTACCGCATCTTCCGGGCACTCCCACCATTTCGCGCGGACGAACAGGCGCCCTGTTGCGTTTATCTGTTAAGAGGCGCAGTCGCGACGAACAAGAGGATGCGGAATGCCGGGCGAGGGCCGGACGGCGAGGTGCAGCGGAACGGTGACGATGGCGGCCCTCGCGGCCCTGCTCATCATGCCTGCCGCAAGCCCGGCCAGCGCGGAGCCGCTGTTGTCCGCGCCGGAGGCGCCGGACTCCGCAGCCGCCCTGCCCTCCCCCGCTCCGTCGAAGCCGCAGACGGACGCCTTCGACTGCTGGCTGCTGGACCCGGGCCGCCTGGAACAGGCATCCGGCCGCGGGTTGTGCGGCGATGCCTTCGCCCGCGCGCCCGAAACCGCGTCCCTGCCGGAGGCACCTCCCCCACCGGTGGTCACGCCCTTGCGCAAGCCGAAGGCGCCGGAACGGCGCGTCCGCAGCGCCGGCCGCAGCGCCGGCAATATGGAAAGCCACACCGTGGCCAGTTCGCCCGCACGCGTGTCGCGTGGCAACGACGGCGACTTCTTCAGCAATTTCCAGCGGGACTTCCGCTCCCTGACCAATCTGCTGGGCGGCGGCGGCCCGGCACCGCGCCGGGGCGACGACGGACCCGGCTCCCACTTGTCGCACAACCACTGAAGGCTGGCACTGAAGGCTGGCACCAAGGGCCGGGATCGGCCGGCTTTACCGCTGGTCGCCGTCGGGCTCCGCCCCGATATCCTCCGCCTCCACGTCGATGGTGATGGCGCCGCGGCCCGAACGGACGGGATCGTCATGCTCCGGGTCGATGCCGTGGTCGCGCCGCAGCTCGTCGCGGACCTCCGCCATGCGGGCGCCGAGCCGGGCATATTCGGCCAGAAGCTGGCGGCGCCGGTCGTTCGGCGTCACGTCCTTCGGCGGACGCAGCGAGCGCTTGAAGTCGATCAGCTGGCGGCGGGTCACGTCGGGACGGACCAGCCCCTGGGCCTTCGCCCGCTCCAGCTCGTCCGGCGTCATGGTGACGATCTGGTAGGCGACGCTTTCCGCCCCCGGCAGCACGTCCAGCGACAGCCGGCCGGTATCCACCGCCTCCGCCACCGCACGGAAACGGAAGGCGGTCTCGACCGAGAACGGCATGTCGCTCTCGATCATCGCCTCGAAATCGCCATGCGGCAGGATTTCCTTGGCGCGGTTCAGGTACCGGCCGATCGACAGGAACTCCTTGCGGCTGCGGTTCCAGTGATAGCGGATTTCCTGCGCGAATTCCTGACGGGTGTGGCAGGGCACGATGGCGTCGCTGATGTCCGACGCCCGGCGGTCGGCCTTCGACGGCGCCACCGCCGAACCGGTGCGCGCCCCTCCATTATGCAACGGGGTAGACGCTACCTCCGGCTTGGCCGCCGGCGGGGGAGCGGCCTTGCCCTGCTCCGCCACCTTCTTCATGAAGGACTTGACGTTGGCCATGCTCAGATCCCCAGCTCGTGGCGGATGAAGTACCAGGCGCCCAGGCATTCGTCGGCACCGTTCACCGCGCCGACATCGACGATGGAGCAGCCGACGTCGTCGACCCGGTGCATGTCCTCGATGTCCGGCACCTCGTGCGGCACCAGCCGGCCGACGCGGCCCAGCTCCAGCTTGGCCTCGCGCAGGCTGACCGACCGGCGCTTGACCCGGTTCAGCAGGAAGGCGGCGGGGCGGCCATAGTCGCGCAGGAACTCCATCCAGGGGATGACGCTCATCTTGTCGAAGCGTCCCACCCCGGTCGGCACCAGCACCAGATCGGCGCGGCGCAGCAGGATCTTGGTCGCCTCCGGATACAGCTCCACCGACGGCGGCGTATCGACGAAGACCACGTCGTAGCGGCCGGGATCGATCCGGGCGAGCGCCGCGTCGATGTCGTCCAACGTCCCTTCGTAATGGTCGATGCTCGCCACGTCATGCGGACGGCGCAGCTCATGCCACTGCCCCAGCGTGCGCTGCGGGTCGAAATCCAGCGTCGCCACCCGCATGCCGTCCTTGGCCGCGGCGACGGCGGTGTTCTTGCAGCTGGTCGTCTTGCCGGTGCCGCCCTTCGGCGCGCTGTAGACGACCCAGCGCGCAAGCGACAGGGCAGCATTGTTTACCGGCTTGTCAGAGCCCTGGGCCGCTTGCCTGCCGCCCGATTTACCTGAAGACTTGCCCGCAGACTTCCTCGTGGCGACGGCGGTCGGATCGGCCATCTGTTCCCCCTGATCGCGTGACGGCCTTCTTATTAGCGGATCGGCCGGCGGCTCGAAAGGACAAAGGCGGCACCTGCGCCATGGAAATAGGCCGTCCCTGTACCGCAAAACCCGTTACCGGTAACGCCTGCCGGCTGGAAGCGTTACCGGTAACGCTTCCGCTGCGGCAAGCCGGCCGCCGCCTGTTGCCGCCACGAAACATTCCGTCACCACTTTCGGTATTTCCGCGCGCGCGCCCGGTCGCTAAAATGTTTCGTAATCCATGGTTACGAACAGCGTATTGGCTTCCCGCAAGCTTCGGGGGCGGGAACGGGGATTGGAACGGTCATGCAGGGAATGGGGCGGGGGGCGGCTGGGCCCGGCGGTGAAACGGTTCGGCCCGATGGCGCGCGTCACCGGAAGGCGCTGCGCCACAGCACCGCCCTGACCGGCTCGGTGCGTCTGTCTATCCTCGCAGCCATCCTCGCCCTGCCCGTCCCGGCCCTCGCCAATCCCGAAGGCGGCGTGGTCACCGACGGCGCCGCCGTCATCCGGCCCACCGCCCCCGGCCGCCTCGACATCATCCAGTCGACGCCCAGGGCGGTGATCGACTGGCGACGCTTCGGCGTCCGCGAGGGCGAGCACACCAACTTCCAGCAGCCCGACGCCGGTTCCATCACCCTCAACCGCGTCACCGGCCCCGATCCGTCGGCGATCCTGGGGCGGCTGACCGCCAACGGCCAGGTCTGGCTGGTCAACCCCAACGGCATCCTGTTCGGGCCGAACGCCCGGATCGACGTCGGCGGGCTGCTCGCCACCACCCACGACATCCGCAACGCCGACTTCATGGCAGGCCGCTACAATTTCGAAGGGCCCGCCGGCTCGACGGCGACGGTGGAGAACGAGGGCACCATCACCGTGGCCGAAGCCGGGCTGGCGGCGCTGGTCGCCCCCGGCGTCGCCAACCGCGGCACCATCCAGGCCCGCATGGGCGAGGTGACGCTGGCGTCCGGCCGCCGCTTCGTCGTCGACCTGTTCGGCGACCAGAAGATCAACATCGCGGTGGACGCCCAATCCGATACGAAGACCGACGCGCGGCCCGTCGGCGCCGATGGCAAGCCGGTGGACGCGCTGGTCAGCAACAGCGGCAGGATCTTCGCCGACGGCGGCCGGGTGCAGATGACGGCGTCCGCCGCCAAGGGGCTGGTCGACCGCGTCGTCAACATGTCCGGCACCGTGCAGGCCCGCCGGGTGGAACAGCAGGGCGGCGACATCGTCCTGCTGGGCGACGGTGGCGAGGTGGAGGTCTCCGGCACCCTCGACGCCAGCGGCAAGGCACCCGGACAGGCCGGTGCCCCCCAGACCGGCGGTTCCGTCACCGTGTCCGGCAACCGCACGACGCTGGCCGCCACGGCGCGCGTCACCGCCTCCGGTGCCGCCGGGGGCGGGGAGGTGCTGATCGGCGGCGACGTGCAGGGCGGCAAGGCGTCCGCGGCCACGCTGGCCGGCTACAACATCCGCCCGGCGCGCAAGCCGGTGCCGCCGTCGGCCGAGACCATGGTGGCGCAGGGGGCGGCCGTCGCCGCAGACGCCACCGAAACGGGCAGGGGCGGCAAGGTCGTGGTCTGGGCCGACGGCGGCGCCCGGTTCGACGGCGCCGTCTCCGCCCGCGGCGGCTCCAACGGCGGCGACGGCGGCTTCGTCGAGACCTCGGGCAAGCTGTCGCTGCAGGTCCGCGGAAGCGTCGATGCGCGGGCAGGGCAGGGGAAGGGCGGCTTCTGGCTGCTCGACCCGACGAACATCACGGTGTCGGCGACCGGGGGCACCATCGCCGCAGACGTCATCCAGGGCTCGCTGAACGGCGGAACCAGCGTCACGCTGCAAACCGACGCCGGGGGGACCGATGCCGGCGACATCACAATCGACCAGGACATCACCAAGTCGGCCGGCGGCGACGCCTCGCTGACGCTGAAGGCCCATCGCAACATCATCGTCACCAAGAGCATCGCCTCCAACAGCGGCGCCCTGAACCTGACGCTGAACGCCGCAACGGGAACCGGCAACGGCATGGTGCGGGTGGCGGGGCAGTCCGACACCTCGCGGGTCACCATTTCCACCAACGGCGGCACCTTCATCGTCGGCGGCGGATCGGCCCCGGCAGGAAAGCCGGCCACCGGCCTGTCCGGCGGCTACACGCCGCGGGAAACCCGGACCGGCGTCGAATTCATCCACGCGACCGTCTCGACCGCCGCCGGTTCGATCCTGGTCAACGGCGCCGGGGGCGAGAACAACACAAGCGGCAACCACGGCATCGTGCTGTCCGGCAGCCACCTGATGACGACCAGCGGCTCGATCACCTTGAACGGGACGGGCGGCAGCGGCATGTACTACGGCGACAATGTCGGCGTGCTGCTGTCCGACGGCACGCTGCAGACGTCCAGCGGCGCCGTCGCCATCACCGGCATCGAGGGCCGCGGCGAAAACTCCATGGGCAACGATGCGGTGCGGATGGACGGCACCTCCGGCATCGCGGTCGGCGGCAGCGGGGCCATCACCGTCCAGGGAGGCATGAGTTCCAGCCGCGACGTCGTGCTGGGTGGAGCGACGATCTACAACGGCGGCGCCCCCATCACCCTGGAATCCGGCGGCAATCTTCTGCTCGACTACGGCACCGCCATCAGGTCCAGCGGCGCGGTGACGCTGAACGCCGGCTATGGAGTGTATCTGACGGGAAGCTATGTCGCGACCGGCGGTTCGCCGGTGACGCTGAACAGCGCCAGAAGCCTCGACAAGGGCGCCATCCACCTGACCGCCAGCAGCATCGCCACCTATGGCGGCGCGATCACCCTGGGCGGCGGCAACGATCCGGCGCAGGAGATGGCCAAGGGCGACTCGAGCGACATGGCCGGCGTGGCCATCGACGCCAGCACCCTGCAATCCGGCGGCGGCGCCATTTCCATCCGTGGCGAGGGATCCGACTACGGAGACCAGGGCCACGGCGTCTCGATCACCGGGATCTCCACCATCGACTCCGGTGACGGCCGGATCGCCGTCCAAGGCAGGTCGTTTTCGACTTACGGCTGGAATGCCGGCCTGCTGATCGCCTCCGACTCCGAAGGGGGGCCGGTCATCCATTCCAGCTCCACCGCCGCCGACGCGATCCTGCTGAGCGGCGACGCCACCGCCGCCAATGCCGACGAAGCCTGGGGCGTCAAGGTCCGCGGCACGGCGGCGATCACGGCCGCCGGCGGGATCGACATCACCGGCAAGGCCGGCACTTCGGCCGTCACCTACGAGGTCGCCGGCATCGGCCTGGATGCCGAGGCCGACGGCAGCATCCGCCTCGCCTCCAGCGGCGGAACCGTCACCCTGCGGGGTGCCGCCGGAACCGGCCAGCTGGCGCTCGACCTGTACAGGAACGGAAACGTGGAGGTCAGCAGCGCACCTCCGCCTCCGCCTCCGCCACCTCCTCCTCCTCCGCCTCCGCCGCCGCCACCTCCACCTCCTCCACCTCCACCTCCACCTCCACCACCTCCTCCTCCTCCGCCGCCGCCGCCACCTCCCGTGACGCCTCCGGTGACGGAAATTCCGACCACGCCTGCCAGCCCGGGGACAGGTACGGGAGGCGGTGACGGGACCGGCACACCGACCACCAGCCCCACAACCAGCCCCACCACCGGCACCGAAACGTCCGGAACCAACACGCCTGGAACCAACACGGCGGGCACTGGCACGGCGGGAACCGAAACCGGGACGACGGGAACCGGGACGACAGCAACGGAGACGGCGGGCGCCACCTCCTCGGGTACGGACGCGGCCACGACGGCCGGCCAGTCCACGGCGACCGGCAACAGCTCGGTACAGTCGGCGCTGCAGACCGTGGCGCAGATCGCGGCGAACCCGACGGCCACGGCGGCCACCACCGGAACCGCATCGCCCACGGCCGGCGGCTCGATAGCCGGCACCCCAGCCGGCGGAACCATCCCGCGGACCTTCCTGGCGACGCTCGAACAGGGCACGGCGTCCCAGAACGGAACCACCGAAAGCGGGGCAGGGCAGGGGGCGGCGCCGACCACCCCGGCGCCCGGCGGCAGTTCGTCCTCGACCGGCGGACCGACCGCTCCGCCACCCCCGCCGCCGCCCACTCCGGCGACGGTGGTGCTGCCGTCCGGGCGCTCCGTCACCTTCACGGCGGAAGCGACGGCGGCCTACGCCTCCGGCGCCACCCTGACGCAGCCGGGACCGCAGCTTCTTGCTTCGCCGCAGGTCCAGGCGGCGGCGGGCAGCCTCATCCAGGCGGCCGGCAGCGGCGGCATGGTCCAGGCGGTGACGACGCTGGCGACCGGCACCCTTTCCCTGCCCGAACAGCGCGCGGCGCTGGCCAGCGTTCCCGTTCCCACCCTGATCGGCGGCCTGACCGCCAGCAGCGATCCGGTGGCGGTGCGCGTCGGCGGCATCCTGCAGAACAGCGCGGCCGGCCAGCCCGGCGGCTACGCCCAGGTGCGCGCGACGGTGACCCAGGCCAACCTGCCGCCCCAGGTCGCCCGCACCTATCTCGCCATGGTGCAGCGGGTGGAGCGCGAACAGCGGACCCAGGCCTTCTCCGGCGCGCTGCGCCAGCTGGTGGCGAACCCGGCGGCGGCGGACATGTTCGGCCGGCCGCAGGCATCCTCGGCACCGCCCAGCCTGCAACAGGCGCGCGGCGGCCGCACCCGCGGCGGCACCATGACCCTGCGCGGCATCGTCGCCGACAGCGCCAACCTGGCGGAGGCGCGGGTGAACGGCCGCTGGGTCTTCATCGACGAGCAGGGCCAGTTCCGCACCAGCATCCCGGTGGAGCCGGGGGCGACCGAAGCCACCCTGACCATGACGGACGAGACGGGCAAGACGACCGAGAAGCGCATCGCCATCGACAGCGCGGCTTCCACCCCCGATCCGGCCGCCCCGCCCAGGCCGCGCAAGATCGCCCTGATGATCGCGGTGGACAGCTACCGCGACGGCGCCATCCCAGCCCTATCCACCCCCGGCGCCGACATCAAGGCGGTGTCCGAGGCGCTGAACACCCATCTCGGCTACGAGACCAGGACCCTGCGCAACCCGACCAAGGCGCAGATCGGCGAGGCGCTGCGCAAGCTCGGCCGCGAGGTCGGCGAGCAGGACCAGGTGATGGTCTACTACGCCGGCCACGGCTATGAACTGGCGGAGACCGGGACCGGCTACTGGCTGCCGGCCGACGCCGAGACGACCAGCGCCCGCAACTGGGTGTCGAACAACGACATCGGCCGCTTCCTCAGCCGGATGCCGGCCAAGCATGTGATGGTGGTGTCGGACAGCTGCTATTCCGGCGCCTTCACCAAGGAACAGAAGGTCGACGCCAGCCGTCTCGCCAGCGGGACGGAGATCCGGCAGCGCCGCTCCGTCATGGCCCTGTCGTCGGGCGGCGACGAGCCGGTCGCCGACGGCGAGGTGAACTCCCCCTTCGCCACGGCGCTGAAGAAGCGGGTGCAGGCGCTGCCGAAGGACAGCAGCGGCTACGCCCTCTACCAGGAGGTCCGCCAGGACGTCACCAGCGAGGCGCCGCAAACCCCGCAATATGGCGTGATCCGCACCGCCGGCTACGACGAGGGCGGCGACTTCCTCCTGGACCTTCCCGACCGCGCGATGAACTGAAGGGGGAGGGGATTCGCCCTCTCCCCCAGCGCAATCGCATATGGATTTAATGAGGACTTCCGTCATCCCCGCGAAGGCGGGGATCCAGGAAACTTTCGCGCAAAGCGACTGAAACGGCTGGATTCCCGCCTTCGCGGGAATGACGTGGTCCCTTGTATAAGATCATAATTGCCATATGCGATTGCCCTACATTTTCCTCTGGCACGTAGTTTCAAAAGAAACTATATGAGCGGCAAATGGTCGCGCCCGGCGCTTGGCACCGGCCGCATCCCCCGGGAAAGGGAGCTGCCCGCATGACGTCCTCCGCCTTCACCTACCGGTCCGGCTTCGGCAACGAATTCGCGACGGAGGCGTTGCCCGGCGCCTTGCCCGTCGGCCGCAACTCGCCGCAGCGCCCGCCTTACGGCCTCTATGCGGAACAGATCAGCGGCACCGCCTTCACCGCTCCCCGCGCCCACAACCGCCGGTCCTGGCTCTACCGCATCCGCCCGGCAGTGGTGCACGAACCCTTCCGCCCGCTGGAGCCCGGCCGGCTGACCAGCCGCTTCGACGAGGTGCCGGCCCCGCCGACCCAGCTGCGCTGGAACCCGCCGCCGATGCCCGACGCCCCCACCGACTTCGTCGCCGGCCTCGTCACCATGGGCGGCAACGGCGGGCCGCAGGCGCAGACCGGCTGCGGCATCCACCTCTACGCCACCAACCGGTCGATGGCGGACCGCTTCTTCTACGACGCCGACGGCGAGCTGCTGATCGTGCCGCAGCAGGGCCGCCTGCGCCTGTTCACGGAGCTTGGCGTGCTGGAGGTCGAACCGCAGGAGATCGCGCTGATCCCCCGCGGCATCCGCTTCCGCGTCGAGCTGCCGGACGGCGCGGCGCGCGGCTATGTCTGCGAGAATTTCGGCGCGCCCTTCCGCCTGCCGGACCTCGGCCCCATCGGCTCCAACGGGCTGGCCAACCCGCGCGACTTCCTGACGCCGGACGCCTGGTACGAGGATGTCGACGGCGACTTCGAGCTGGTGGCGAAGTTCGACGGCGCCCTGTGGAGCGCCCGCATCGACCATTCGCCGCTGGACGTGGTGGCCTGGCACGGCAACCATGCGCCGTGCAAATACGACCTGCGCCGCTTCAACACCATCGGCTCGATTGGCTTCGACCATCCCGACCCGTCGATCTTCCTGGTGCTGCAGTCGCCCAGCGACACGCCGGGCATCGACAGCATCGACTTCGTCATCTTCCCGCCGCGCTGGCTGGTGCAGGAGGACACCTTCCGTCCGCCCTGGTTCCACCGCAACGTCGCCAGCGAGTTCATGGGCCTGATCCATGGCGTCTACGACGCCAAGCAGGAGGGCTTCCTGCCCGGCGGCGCCAGCTTGCACAACTGCATGAGCGGCCACGGCCCCGATGCGGAGACCTTCGCCAAGGCCACCGCCGCCGACACCACCCGGCCGCAGCGGATCGCCGACACCATGGCTTTCATGTTCGAAACGCGCGCCGTCATCCGCCCGACGCGGCACGCCCTGGAAACCGCCGAGCTTCAGCACGATTACTACCGTTGCTGGCAGGGGCTGGCGAAGCGCTTCGACCCGAACCGCCCGTAAGCGGTCCCTGGGGCGCCAGCCAACCCCGATCCTGCGACGTTTTGTCTCGACGGCGCGCGCGCGCCCTTTCACACTGTCCCCCGTGCCGGTATAGGACCGATCGCTGAACCGATCATTGCACCGATCGCTGAACCGATCGTGGGAATCGCAGGGGAGGGGCCGATGGCGGCCGATGTGGGTGCCGGTGCGGAGAGCCGTTCGCTGCTCGACCGGATGATCGACCGGATGACGGTGCAGCGCGACGCGCTGGCCTGGGCGGAACGTGCCGTCGCCGGCCGCGACGGCCTCGTGCTGGAGGTGGGGCTGGGCAAGGGCCGCACATTCGACCATCTGCGCCACCTGTTCCCGCCGCGCGACATCCTGGTCTTCGACATGTGGGTCCGCGTGCCGGCGGAGCTGACGCCGGACGAGGACCGCCTGTTCGTCGGCGATTTCAAGGAAACCATGCCGGCGGCGGCGGCACGCTTCGGCCGCTGCGCCCGGCTGGCCCATGCCGATTTCGGCAGCACCGACCGCAACCACGACGCCGCCCAGGCGGCGTGGCTGGCGCCCTTGATCGACGCGCTGATGCTGCCCGGCGGCGTCGTGCTGTCCGACCGGCCGCTCGACCGCCCCAACTGGACCCGGCTTCCCCTGCCGCCCGACGAGCGCTGGGCTTACCATGCCTGGAAGGTGGAAAGCTGAGCGGAGCCGCGGCGATGGAAAAGAGCTGGAAAAAGACAGGAAAGAAAGCACCGATGGAAAAAGGCCCGGTCCACTCCAATCTTCCTTCCCTCATCCCCCGCACATGACCCAGGCGGCCGGTGACGGCCGCCCTTGTGACAGATGCGGCCGGCGACGGCCGCGACGCTGAAGGCGATTGATGAACCGCAACATTTTTCAGTTCATTTGGAAGCACAGCGGACGCCAGCAGATCCTGCTCGCCCTGTTGACGGTCGCGTCCTTCCCGGTGCTCTACGCCTCGCTGGAACTGCCGAAGATCATCATCAACCGGGCCTTGTCGGACCCCCAGCCGGAACGCGAGATCCTCGGCGTCACCATGGGGCCGGTGACCTACCTGCTGGTGCTGTGCTTCACCTTCCTGGCGCTGGTGCTCGCCAACGGCGCCTTCAAGATGCGGATCAACACCTTCAAGGGCGTGGTCGGCGAGCGGCAGGTGCGGCGCCTGCGCTTCATGCTGCTCGACCGCATGCTGCGCTTCCCGCTGCCGCATTTCTCCAAGGTCAGCCAGGGGGAGCTGATCTCCACCGTCGCGGCGGAGACCGAACCGCTGGCCGGCTTCATCGGCGACTCCTTCGCCCAGCCGCTGTACCAGGGCGGCACGATGCTGACCATCCTGCTGTTCCTGTTCATCCAGCAGCCGACCATCGGGCTGGTGTCGGTCGCCCTGATCCCGGTGCAGGCCTACATCATCCCCAAGCTCCAGCTGAAGGTGAAGCTGCTGGGCAAGGAGCGGGTGCGCAAGGTCCGCCAGCTCTCCGAGCGCATCGGCGAGAGCGTCGAGAACATCCGCGAGGTCCGCGTCAACGGCACCATCCGCTACGTTCTGGCCGAGTTCTCGCAATATCTCGGCAGCATCTACTGGATCAGGCTGGAAATCTACAAGCGGAAGTACTTCGTCAAGTTCCTGAACAACTTCATCAACCAGATCACGCCTTTCTTCCTGTTCTCCATCGGCGGCTATCTGGTGCTGCACGGGAACATGACCATCGGCGCGCTGGTGGCGGCGCTCTCCGCCTTCAAGGACCTGACGGCCCCCTGGAAGGAGCTGCTCGACTATTACCAGAACATGATCGACGCCCAGATCAAGTACGAGCAGATCGCCGAGCAGTTCTCGCCGCCCTTCCTGTTCGACTGGACCCCGGCGACGCCCGCCACCCCTCCCGACCTCAAGGCTCCGCTGCGGCTGGAGGCGGTGACCTGGGCCAACGAGTACGGCGACCGCATGCTGCAACGCCTGTCGCTGGAGGTGCCGCCGGGCGCCCTGGTCGGCATCGCCGGCACCAACGCCCTCGCTCTGCGCCGTCTGGCCGAGGTGCTGGTCCGCCTGTCGCCGCCGACCTCCGGCCGGATCACCATCGGCGAACAGACGCTGGACACCATCCCGCTGGAACTGCTGGGCCGGCGCATGGCCTATGCCAGCCCGGAACCGCGCATGTTCACCGGCAGCATGATGCAGAACATGACCTACGGTCTGCGCCACCGTCCGCCGGCCGACGATCCGGATAACATGTCTCCCGCCCGCCGCCGCGAGATCGTCGAGGCCGAGGCGTCGGGCAACTCGACCGACAGCATGGACGGGATCTGGACCGACTTCGCCATGATCGGCGCCACCGACTGGACGAGCCTGCGCCCCTGGTTCATGCAGTGCCTGGCCGCCACGGGCGGCGAGAACGCCGTCTACCAGCGCGGCCTGCGCGAGGTGTTCGATCCCGACGACTATCCCTTCGTCGCCCAGCCCTTGCTGCGCGCCCGCCAGTGGCTGCGCGAGGCGATCACCGAACGCGGGCTGGACCCGCTGCTCGCCCGCTTCGAGCGCGACCGGTTCAACCCCTATGCCAGCATCGCCGAGAACATGCTGGCCGGCCTGCCGGACGGCAAGCGGCTGACCGTCGCCCGCATGGTCTGCAACCCCACCGTCCGCGGCCTGATGGAGGAGCACGGGCTGTGGGACTCCGCCGTGCGCATCGGCCGCCGCTTCGCCCTGCGGGTGGTCAGCGTCTACCGCGACAGCGATGACGGCGACGTCATGATCATGCGCTACCCGCACATCGACGACGCCCTGTTCGAGGAGCTGGTCGAGGCGGTCACCCGGCTGAAGCGCCGGTCCGAACGACCGCAGCGCCGCCATCAGGAGGCGGACACCCTGCTGTTCGCCACCATGTTCCTGATGATCGTGCCCAAGCGCGACGGCGTGGACTTCATCCCGCCGGCGGAGCGCGAGGCGATCATGGCGATCCGGGCCCGCGTGATCGACGACATGCCGCACGAGCTGCGCGACAAGGTCGCCATCTTCCACCCCGACCTCTACCACCCGCGCCTGAACGTGATGGACAATCTCCTGTTCGGCCGCATCACCACCGAGGATCCGCGCGCCATCACCCAGCTCCGCGCCCTGGTGGACGAGGCGCTGGAGCGGACCGACGCGCGGGCCTTCGTGCTGATCCTGGTGGCGCTGGGCGAGGTCGGCATCGGCGGCTCGCTGCTGCCGATCAGCGTGCGCCAGCGGGTGCAGCTGATCCGCGGCCTGATGAAGAAGCCCGACATCTTCGTCATCTACCAGGCGCTCAACAGCTACGACCCGGACGAGCGGCTGCGCATCTTCCTCGCCATGAAGGAGCTGCTGCCGACGATGACGCTGATCGTGCTGGAGGAGCGGATTTCCGACAATCCGGCCTTCGACGCGCTCTACGACCTGGAGGAGGGCCGGCTGGTCCGGCGCGGCCAGAACGGCGCCGACCATGACGAGGACACCATGCCGGGGGACGGGGAGGGGACCGACGAGCCGGCCCTGCGCCTGCTGTCGCGCTCCCCCATCTTCTCCGACCTGCCGGAAACGGTCCTGCGCCGCCTGCTGGCCTCGTCGGACTGGCGCACGGTGGCGGCCGGCGACTTCATCTACCGCAGCGGCGAGCAGTCGGAATTCGCCTTCGTCCTGGCGGACGGCGAGGTGGAGCAGGTGCGTCTGATGCCGGACGGCCAGCCGCCGCTGCACATCGCCTACATCAAGCCGCCGGAGGTGATCGGCGAGCTGGAGCTCCTGGCCGGCGTCCGGCGTTTCTCCAGCTTCCGGGCGCGCACCGACCTGCGGCTGCTGCGGCTGGACGGGGGGACCATGCTGCGCCTGCTGTCGTCGGCGCCGGACCTGCCGATGCGGGTGATCCAGCAGATCGGCAAGCGCCTGACCAGCGAAGCCCCGTCGGGATCGGTGCCTGCGGCGCCGGCCAGTGACATCCCTCTCCCGCCCCGGGAGAGGGAAGGGGCCCAAGCAGAGCTTGGGAAGGGTGAGGGGTGATCCAAGAAGCCATGCGGTTCCGGACGCTTGCCCTCCCCCTCACCCTCCCCGCGCTTCGCGCGGGTCCCCTCCCTCTCCCTGGGCGGGAGAGGGCATTTCGCCTGGAGACGCACCGATGCTGAAGGTTGAGGGCCTGACGATCCGCTTCCGCAACGCGCCCCGCCCGGTGGTGGACGGCGTCGGCTTCTCCGTCGGCGCCGGGCAGAGCGTGGCGCTGGTCGGCGAGTCCGGCTCGGGCAAGACGCTGACCTGCCGCAGCATCCTCGGCATCCTGCCGCGCGGGGCGTCGGTCACCGGCGGCTCGATCCTGTTCGGCCAGGGGGGCAAGGGGGGCGACGAGGCGGTCGACCTGCTGCGGCTGTCGCAGGCCGGCCTGCGCGAGATCCGCGGCAGCCGCATCTCGATGATCTTCCAGGAACCGATGAGCGCGCTGTCGCCGCTCCACACCATCGGCGACCAGACGATGGAGGTGCTGCGGCTGCACGGAGCCTGCAACCGGGCCGGCGCCCGCGAGCGCTGCCTCGCCATGTTCGAGCGGGTGGGCTTCCCCGATCCGGTCCGCGCCTTCCGCTCCTATCCGTTCCAGCTGTCGGGCGGCCTGCGCCAGCGCGCGATGATCGCCATGGCGATGGTCGCCCGCCCGCAGCTGCTGATCGCCGACGAGCCGACCACCGCGCTCGACGTCACCCTCCAGGCCCAGGTGCTGGCGCTGATCAAGGAGTTGCAGGGCGAGACCGGCATGGCGGTCCTGCTGGTCACCCACGACTTGGGGGTGGTCGCCAACATGGCCGACGCCGTGGTGGTGATGCGGGCGGGGCGGGTGATGGAATCGGGCTGCTGCGCCGACGTGCTGGGCCGGCCGCTGCACGGCTACACCCGCAAGCTGATGGCCGCCGCCCCCTCCATCCCCGAGATGACCTGCGGACAGGACCCCGGCGCCGTGCGCGACGCCATCCTGGAGTTCCACGGCGTCGCCAAGACCTACGAGCGCGGCAATGTCCGCATCCGCGCGCTCGACGGCGTCGACCTGTCGGTCGGCCGTGGCGAGACGCTGGCCATCGTCGGCGAGTCAGGATCAGGCAAGACGACGCTGGCGCGGCTCGCCATGCTGGCGGAGCGGCCGGATCCCGGCGGCCGCCTGCTGTTCCGCCCCGCCGCAGGGGAGCCGCCGCTCGACCTCCTTTCCGCCGCCGGGCCGGAGCTGACCGCCTACCGCCGCCGGGCCCAGATGGTGTTCCAGGACCCCTACGCCTCGCTCAGCCCGCGCATGAGCGTCGGCGAGATCATCGCGGAGCCGCTGGCGATCCACGGCGTCTGCGGTCGCGGCGAAGGGCGCGAGCGGGTGCGGGCGCTGATGGCGCAGGTCGGCCTCGACCCCGCCTGGGCCAACCGCTATCCCCACGCCTTCTCCGGCGGCCAGCGCCAGCGCATCGGCATCGCCCGCGCGCTCGCCCTCGACCCGCAGCTGCTGATCTGCGACGAGCCGACCTCGGCGCTCGACGTCTCGGTGCAGGCGCAGGTGTTGGACCTGCTGGAATCGATCAAGCAGCGGCTCGGCCTCAGCCTGATGTTCATCTCGCACGATCTGGCGGTGGTGGCGCGGCTGGCCGACCGCGTCGCGGTGATGCGCGCCGGCCGGGTGATGGAGGAGGCGCCGCCCGCCATCCTGTTCTCCGCCCCGCTGCACCCCTACACCCGCGCGCTGATCGCCGCCTCGCCGGAACCGGACGTCAACCGTCCGATCGACGTCGCGACCGTGGCCTTGGGCGCCGGAAAGCCGGACCTGTGGCCCGAACCCTTCCGCCCCGCCGCCGACGGCGCCCCGCCCCCGCTGGTGGAAGCCGCCCCCGGCCATTTCGTGAGGCGGGCGGCATGAGCAGGCACTTTCCGATCACCGGAGATTATCACCCTCTCCCCCCCGGGGAGAGGGAAGGGGCCCACCGCTCCGCGGTGGGAAGGGTGAGGGAGACGCGCGGCGGCCCTTTCACAAAGCTCCTGCAACGCATCCCCCTCACCCTGACCCTCTCCCCGGGGGGGAGAGGAAAGTGGACCGCGGTAGTCGCGCAGATCCTCCTCCTCACCCTCCTCCTAGCCACCCCCGCCGCCGCCCAGTCCTTCAACCCGCAGGATCCGCCGATGCTGGCGGACCAGGTGCGCTACGGCCTGATCCCCCCCGTCCGCCAACGCATGCCGGACGAGCCGCTGATCGTCGACCTCGAGGCCAAGGGCCGCGAATTCGGCCGGTCCGGCGGCTGGATCCGCACCTTCATCACCCAGCGGCGCAACAGCCGCATCGCCGTGCTCTACGGCTATGCCCGGATGGTCGGCTACACCGCCAAGCGGGAGATCGTGCCCGACATCCTGAAGGATCTGTATATCGTCGACGGCCGCGACTTCACCCTGACCCTGCGGGCCGGCCACCGCTGGTCCGACGGCGCCCCCTTCACAAGCGACGACATCCGCTACTGGTGGGAGGACATCGCCAACAACCCAAAGCTGTCGCCGTCCGGTCCGCCGCGTTTCATGCTGGTGGACGGCAAGCCGCCGGAGGTCAGCTTCCCCGACGCCGTCACCGCCCGCTTCCGCTGGCAGGAGCCGAACCCCTATTTCCTGCCGGCGCTGGCCGCCGCCCGGCCGCCCTTCATCGCCCGCCCAGCCCATTACCTGAAGCGCTTCCACGCCCGCTACAGCAGCGAGGCGGAGCTGGCGCCGCTGATCGCCAAATATAAGGTGCGCAACTGGGCGGCCCTGCACAACGCGCTCGACGACATGTTCCGGATGGAGAACCCGGACGAGCCGACGCTCCAGCCCTGGATGGCGATCTCCAAGGGCACCGGCACCCACCTGCTGTTCCAGCGCAACCCCTACTACCACCGCTTCGACAGCCGCGGCATGCAGCTGCCCTACGCCGACGGGCTGGACGTGACGGTGATGGCCGGCGGCCTGATCCCGGCCCAGGTCGCCACCGGCAAGGCCGACCTCCAGGCCGAGGGGCTGAGCTTCTCCCAGGTGCCGGTGCTGGTCTCGGGCGAGCGGGAGGGCAACTACCGAACCCTGCTGTGGCCGGAGGGCAAGGCGGCGGCGATCGCCCTCTATCCCAACCTGAACTACAACGACCCGGTCTGGCGCGGCCTGCTGCGCGACGTCCGCTTCCGCCGCGCCCTGTCGCTCGGCATCGACCGCCGGATCATCAACCGCTCGCTCTTCTTCGGTCTGGCGCAGGAGAGCGGCGTCGACGTGCTGCCCAGCAGCCCGCTGTTCAAACGGGAGCGCAACGGCATCTGGACCGGCTACGACCCCAAGCGGGCGGCCGCCCTGCTCGACGAGATCGGGCTGAAGCGCAGGCGCGGCGAGCTGTACCGCGAGCTGCCCGACGGCCGGCCGCTGGAGGTGATCGTCGAGACCGCCGGCGAGAAGCCGGAAATCTCCGACGCGCTGCAGATCATCGCCGAGACCTGGCGCGACATCGGCGTCCGGCTGCTGATGCGCACGGTGGACCTCGACGTGCTGCGCAACCGGGTCTATGCCGGCCAGACGATGATGGCGGTGTGGGGCGGCTGGGACAACGGCGTGCCCGACCCCGACAGCATCCCGGAGGAGCTGGCGCCGATGACCCAGGAGAATTTCAGCTGGCCGAAATGGGGCCAGTATTACCAGACCTCCGGCAGCGCCGGCGAACCGATCGACATGCCGCTCCCGCAGGAGCTGATGGACCTCGCCCGGCGCTGGCGCCACACCACCGACGAGACCGAACGCCGCGCCCTGTGGTCGGCGCTGCTCGACATCCATGCCGACCAGCTCTTCGCCATCGGCGTGGTGTCGAAGACGCCGCAGCCGATCGCCGTCACCAACCGCCTGCTCAACGTCCCGGACAAGGGGCTGTGGCTGTGGGATCCCGGCGCCTATCTCGGCGTCTACCGGCCCGACGAGTTCTATTTCGCCGACGCCCGCCCGGCCGATCCCGAGCCGGCCGGCATCCATCGCCGGGAGGACTGACCGCCCATGCTGCGCTTCATCCTGCACCGGCTGCTGGTGATGGTGCCGACGCTGTTCGTGGTGTCGATGCTGATCTTCATCGTCATCAACCTGCCGCCCGGCGACTATCTGTCCAACCAGATCGCCGAGCTGCGCGCCACCGGACAGGAGGCCGGTCTGGCGAAGGCCGAGTTCCTGCGCCACGAATATTCGCTCGACCGCCCGCTGCCGGAGCAATATCTGGTCTGGATCGGCGTCTGGCCGGGACCGAACGGCTTCCACGGCCTGCTGCAGGGCGAGCTCGGCTGGTCCTTCGAGTTCAACAAGCCGGTGTCCGAGGTGGTGGGGGAGACGCTGTGGTTCACCGTCATCCTCAACCTCGCCGCCGTGCTGTTCGTCTATCTGGTGTCCTTCCCGCTGGGGGCGCTGGCGGCGATCCGCGCCAACAGCTGGGTCGACTATCTGGCCGCCGCCGTCGGCTATATCGGGCTGGCGACGCCGAACTTCCTCCTGGCGCTGATCCTGCTCTATTACGGCCAGAAATGGCTGGGCCTGCCCATCGGCGGGCTGGTCGACGCGAAATACGAGGACCAGCCCTTGAGCTGGGCCAAGATCGGCTCGGTGCTGGAACACCTGATCATCCCGACCATCGTCATCGGCCTGTCCGGCACCGCCGCCATGGTGCGGCGCCTGCGCGCCAACCTGCTGGACGAGCTGGGCAAGCCCTATGTCGTCACCGCCAAGGCCAAGGGCGTGCCGCCGCTGCGCCGGCTGACCCGCTACCCATTGCGCATGGCGCTGAACCCCTTCGTCTCCGACATCGGCTCGCTCCTGCCGTCGCTGGTGTCGGGGTCGGTGCTGATCTCCGTCGTGCTGAGCCTGCCGACCATCGGCCCGGCCCTGCTGGAGGCGCTGCGGGCGCAGGACATCTTCCTGTCCGGCTTCATCCTGATGTTCATCTCGCTGCTGGTGCTGGTCGGCATGCTGGTCTCCGACATCGCGCTGGCCCTGCTCGACCCGCGCATCCGCCTCGGCAAGGCAAGGAAGGCCCAGTCATGAAGGAAGGGGGCATGAAGGAAGGGGGCGCGAGCGGCAAGACCGGCGGCAGCTGGGAGCATTACGTCGACGACCGGCCCTATCCCGATCCGGCGGCGGACGTCCCGGCCACCCGCTTCGACGCGCACGCCTCCACCGGGCGGCTGATGCTGCGCCGCTTCCTGCGCCACCGGCTGGCGGTGCTGGGTGCGCTGTTCCTCGGGCTGTCCTATCTCAGCCTGCCCTTCGTCGATTTCCTGGTGCCCTACGGCGCCAACGAGCGCGACGTCGAGCATCTCTACGCCCCGCCGCAGGGCATCCACCTGTTCCACGACGGACAGTTCATCGGCCCCTTCGTCTACCCGACCACCGGCAAGCCCGACCTGAAGGACTATCGCTGGCGCTACGAGACCGACAGCAGCCGGCCGATGCCGCTGCAGTTCCTCTGCCCCGGCGCGCCCTACCGCTTCCTGGGTCTGGTCGAATCGCGGGTCCGGCTGGTCTGCCCGCCGCCGGACGCCTCGCTGCACCTGCTGGGCACCGACCGGCTGGGGCGGGACATGCTGTCGCGCCTCGCCATCGGGGCGCAGCTGTCGCTGACCGTCGGGCTGCTCGGCATCGCCGTGTCCTTCGCCATCGGCATCACGCTGGGCGGCATGGCCGGCTATTTCGGCGGCTGGATCGACGCCGGAGTGCAGCGCCTGTCGGAGATCCTGAAATCGCTCCCCGAACTGCCGCTGTGGCTGGCGCTGTCCGCCGCGGTGCCGGCGCAATGGTCGCCGGTGACGGTGTTCCTCTGCATCTCCGTCATCCTCGGGCTGCTCGACTGGCCGTCGCTGGCCCGCGCCGTGCGCTCGCGCTTCCTGGCGCTCCGCGAGGAGGATTTCGTCATGGCGGCGGAACTGATGGGGGCCAGCCCGGCGCGCATCATCCGCCGCCACCTGCTGCCCAACTTCGCCAGCCACCTGCTGGCCAGCGCCACCCTGTCGATCCCGGCGATGATCCTGGGCGAAACGGCACTGTCCTTCCTGGGGCTGGGCCTGCGCCCGCCGGCGACCAGTTGGGGGGTGATGCTGAACGACGCCCAGAACCTTATGGCCGTGGAAACCTATCCCTGGGTGTCATTGCCGATGCTCCCGGTGATCCTGGTAGTCTTGTCCTTCAACTTCTTCGGCGACGGGCTGCGCGACGCCCTGGATCCCTACCATGGCGACTGACCCGTTCTCCCCTC
Source organism: Azospirillum sp. 412522 (assembly GCF_019805165.1). Classification (GTDB taxonomy): domain Bacteria; phylum Pseudomonadota; class Alphaproteobacteria; order Azospirillales; family Azospirillaceae; genus Azospirillum. Next base: position 31,629 of record NZ_RWIJ01000018.1, on the reverse strand, counting down.
TGGAAGCCGGCTGGCGGCCCGGCCGGCACTCATATATATCACAGCGCATAGATGCGTTGCCCTCACCCGGTCGGAAGTCATATTGATGCGCGGCAAGATCCATGTGAGGGGTTCTCTCCAGGCTGGAGCCTTGCCGCCGGCGCCTGGACGACCCCGCAACCGCCGGCGCCGAACCGGTTCCAAAGACAAGCACAGCGATCTGTTCCGCGACGGGTTTTCGGTTCCGAAGCATTGCTGAAGCGGAGTGTCCGAGCATGCACCAGCCACAGCCGCCCCTTCGGTCCATCCATCCCGACCGGACGCCGCCGCGCATCCTGCTCTACAGCCACGACACCTTCGGGCTGGGCCATCTGCGGCGGTCGCGGACCATCGCCCAGGCCCTGGTCTCGGCCTTTCCCGACGCCTCGGCGCTGATCCTCACCGGCTCGCCGGTCGCCGGCCGCTTCGACTTCCCCGAGCGGGTCGACCATGTCCGCCTGCCCGGCGTGGTGAAGACGCAGGACGGCGGCTACACCGCCCGCAACCTCGGCCTGCCGATCGAGGAGACCACCGCCATCCGGGCGGAGATCATCCGCGCCACCGCCCGCGCCTTCCGCCCGACGCTGGCCATCGTCGACAAGGAGCCGACCGGCCTGCACGGCGAATTCCTGCCGGCGCTGGAGGAGATGCGGGCGAGCGGCAACACCCGCGTGGTGCTCGGCCTGCGCGACGTGCTGGACGCCCCGGAAGCCCTCCAGCCGGAATGGGAGCGCAAGGAGGCGGTCGCCGCCATCGAGCGCTATTACGACCAGCTCTGGATCTACGGCCTGCCGGAGGTCTACCGCCCGCTCGACGGCCTCGACCTGCCGGACGGGATCGCGGCGCGGCTGCGCTACACCGGCTATCTGCGGCGCGAGCCGACGGAGGGCGGCGGCGCCGTCCAGGCCGGAGACCCCGCGATGGCGGCCCCTTACGTGCTGGTGACGCCCGGCGGCGGCGGCGACGGGGCGGCCCTGGTCGACTGGACCATCTCCGCCTATGAGAGCGATCCCGGCCTCGCCCCCGGCGCCCTGATCGTCTACGGTCCCTTCCTGGAGGATGCCCGCCGCCAGGAGTTCGCCGCCCGCATCCGCCGGCTGAAGGGCAGGGTGGAGACCATCAACTTCCATTCCCGCATGGAGGATCTCTATGCCGGTGCCGTCGGCGTGGTTGCGATGGGCGGCTACAACACCTTCTGCGAGATCCTGTCCTTCGACAAGCCGTCGGTGCTGGCCCCGCGCACCCGTCCCCGGCTGGAACAGCGCATCCGCGCCGAGGCGGCGGAGGAGCTGGGCCTGCTGCGCACGCTGGACTGCGACCGCGACGGCGCCGACCCGCGGGCGATGGCCGACGCCATCCGCGCCCTGTCCAGCCAGCCGCCGCCCTCGGCCAGCCCGCTGCCCGGCCTGCTCGGCGGGCTGGAGCGCATCGTCGACCTGACGCGCGAGGTCCTGGGGGCGGCCCCGGCGGCCGATTGCACCAAGCCCGTCACGCCGATCCGCCGGGCGGCGGAACGGCTGTCCCGCGCCATGGCGGGCAAGCGCGCATGACCGGAGAGGAACGGTGATCGCATTTGGCAGCTATGATCCTACACAAGGAACCACGTCATTCCCGCGAAGGCGGGAATCCAGCCGTTTCAAATATTTCGCACAAAGTTTCCTGGATCCCAGCCTTCGCGGGGATGACGGGAGTCCTTTCATGGGAATCCGGATTCCATATGCGATTACCCTAATCACCCAGGGAACGGACGGCATGATGCCGTCCGGTGTGCATGGTGACTCGTAAAGCTATGAAGATCGCCGTTGTGGTGAAGGGCTATCCCCGCCTGTCGGAGACCTTCATCGCGCAGGAGCTTCTGGCCCTCCAGCAGCGCGGCGTCGATCTGGCGATCTGGTCGCTGCGCCACCCGACCGACAGCCGCCGCCACGCCCTGCACGACCGCATCACCGCCCCGGTCCATTACCTGCCGGAATATCTGCGCGACGAGCCGGGCCGCGTCCTGCGGGCGCTCGGCCGCCTGATCCTGCGCCACCCCGCCGGGCTGGCGCGCACGGCGGCGGCGTGGCTGCGCGACCTGGGGCGCGACCGCACCGCCAACCGCGGCCGCCGCTTCGGGCAGGCCCTGGTTCTGGCGGCGGAGCTGCCGGCCGACGTCCCCTTCCTCTACGCCCATTTCCTGCACACCCCGGCCTCGGTCGGGCGCTATGCGGCGTCGATCCGCGGCATCGGCTGGGGCTTCTCCGCCCATGCCAAGGACATCTGGACGACGCCGGAGTGGGAGAAGCGCGAGAAGCTGGCCGACGCCCGCTTCGGCGCCACCTGCACCGCCGTCGGGGCGGCGCATCTGCGCGGTCTGGCCGCCGATCCGTCGCGCATCGACCTCGTCTATCACGGCCTCGACCTCTCGCGCTTCCCCGACCCGCCGGACCGGGCGGCCGCCCCGCCACGCGACGGCTCCACCCCTACCCTTGCGGTGGAGATCCTGTCGGTCGGCCGGCTGGTGGAGAAGAAGGGCTACGACCGGCTGCTCGACGCGCTGGCGACGCTGCCGGACGGGCTGCACTGGCGGCTGGTCCATATCGGCTCCGGCGACCTCAAGCAGGCCCTGCGCGCCCAGGCCGAACGGCTCGGCCTCTCCGACCGCATCGAATGGCGCGGCGCCCAGGACCAGGCGACCGTGATCGAGGCGCTGCGCCATGCCGACCTGTTCGTGCTGACCAGCGTGGTGGCCGGCGACGGCGACCGCGACGGCCTGCCCAACGTGCTGATGGAGGCGGCGAGCCAGCGCCTCGCCATCCTGTCCACCGCGGTGTCGGCCATCCCGGAATTCATCGCCGACGGCACCCATGGCCTGCTGACCGACGGCACCCCGCCCGCCATCGCCGCCGCGCTGGAGCGGCTCGTCACCGACCCACCCCTGCGCTTGGCACTGGGCGAGGCCGCCCATGGCCGGCTGCGCGCCGAGTTCGGCATGACCGCCGGCATCGACCGTCTCGTCCGCCGGCTGGAAGAGGCCGCGGCGTGACGACCGCCCCCCGAAACGCCCTCCCGCGCATCGCCTTCTACGCCCCGTTGAAGCCGGTCGATCACCCGATCCCCTCCGGCGACCGCCAGATGGCACGGCTGATCCTGCGCGCGCTGGAAGCCACCGCCCCGGTGGAGGTGGCGAGCGGCCTGCGCGTCTATGACGGCGCCGGCGCCCCCGCCGCGCAGGCCCAACTGACCGCCGCCGCCGCCGCCGAGCGCGACCGCCTGCTGTCGCTCTACGCTGCCGAGCCGGCCCGCCGCCCGGCGCTGTGGCTCAGCTACCATGTCTACTACAAGGCGCCCGACCTGATCGGATCGACCATCGCCGGCAGTCTCGGCATCCCCTATGTCGTGGTGGAGGCGACCCGCGCCCGCAAGCGCCTGACCGGCCCCTGGGCCGCTTTCGCCGCCGCCGCCGAAACGGCCATCGCGGCGGCCGACCTCGTGCTCTGCGTCAGCGCCCGCGACCGTCGGGCGGTGGAGGCCTATGCCCCGCCCGGCCAGCGCGTGGCGATGCTGCCCCCCTTCCTCGACCTCCCTCCAGCCGTCGAGCGCAGCGGCCCGCAGTCGCCGCCCCGCCTGCTGACCGTCGCCATGATGCGGCCGGGCGACAAGCTGGCCTCCTACCGCCTGCTCGCCGAGTCCCTGCATTTCCTGACCGATCAGCCCTGGACGCTCGACATCGTCGGCGACGGCCCGGCGGCGACGGAGGTGGCGGCGCTCTTCGCCCCCTTCGGCCCCCGCGTGACCCTCCACGGCGCCTGCGCTCCCGCCGATCTCGCCGGCCATTACCGCAACGCCGACCTGCTGGTCTGGCCCGGCTTGAACGAGGCCTTCGGCATGGTCTATCTGGAGGCGCAGGGCCACGGAGTCCCCGTGCTCGCCATCGACAACGCCGGCACCGGCACCGTCATCCGCAACGGCATCGGCGGCCGCCTGACCGGCCCGGACCCGCAGGATTTCGCCGCCGTCCTGTCCGCCCTGCTGGCCGACCCGCCGGCCTTGCGCAGGCTCGGCCACAGCGCCCGCGCCCATGTCGAGGCCCATCACGGCCTGCCGGCGGCGGCGGAGCGCCTGCGCGGCCTGCTGACCGGCCTGCTGTCATGATCCGCCTCGCTTTCCTGCGCCACGGCGTCACCGGCTGGAACCGCGAGGGCCGCATCCAGGGCCGCACCGACATCCCGCTCGACCCGGAAGGCCGCGACCGCCTCGCCGGCCTGAGCCTGCCGCCGGACTGGCGCGACGCCACCCTGCACGCCAGCCCGCTGTCGCGCGCCGTGGAAACCGCAACCCTCCTCGTCCCCGGCCGCCCGGTCCACACCGACCCCCGCCTGATCGAGATGGACTGGGGCGCCTGGGAGGGGCTGCGCGGCATCGACCTGCGCGCCGACCCCGCCAGCGGCTACCGCGACCTCGAACACTGGGGCTGGGACTTCCGCCCCCCCGACGGCGAAAGCCCCGCCGATGTCCGAGAGCGGTTGACGGGGTGGTTGAAGGATCTGCTCCCTCTCCCACCGCAACATCAATCCCCTCTCCCCGGGGGGGAGAGGGAGACACACCTCGTCGTCACCCACATCGGCGTGATTCGCGTCGCCTTGGCGCTCGCCTGGGGCTGGGACTTCCGCGGCCCGCCGCCGGTCCCGGTCAAGCGCAACCGCCTCTATGCCATGACGCTGGCCGCCGAAGGCACGCTCCGCCCAACCGGCTCCAAAGAAGGCCTGCGCCTGTCATGAAGCTGCTGATCGCCGTCACCCATCTGCTCGGCACCGGCCATCTCAGCCGCGCGCTGGCCCTGGCCGAGGCCTTCGCCGCCCGCGGCTGGAGCGTCGATCTGGTCAGCGGCGGCCGTCCCGCCCCCCACCTCCGGACCGCCAACGCCACCCTGCACCAGCTGCCGCCGCTGGCGAGCGACGGCGCCGACTTCGCCACCCTGCTGGCCGCCGACGGCAGCCCCGCCGATGCCAACCTCTTCGCCGCCCGGCAGGCGATGCTGACCGGCCTGCTCGACAGTCTCCGCCCCGACGTGCTGATCACCGAGCTGTTCCCCTTCGGCCGCCGCGCGCTGGCCGCCGAGTTCGACGCCCTGCTGGAGCGCGCCCGCGCCCTGCCGCAGCCGCCGCTGACCCTGGCCTCGGTCCGCGACATCCTGGCCCCGCCCTCCAAGCCGAAGCGGGTGGCGGAGACCGAAGACCGCCTCCTGCGCCTCTATGACGGCGTGCTGGTCCATTCCGACCCCGCCCTGATCCCGCTGGAGGACAGCTGGCCGCTGACCCCGGCGATGAGGCCGCTGCTGCGCTACACCGGCTTCGTCGTCCCGCCGCCGCCCGCCCCCGACGACGGAACGGACGGGCAGGGCGAGATCCTGGTCACCGCCGGCGGCGGCCCGGTCGGCCGCCCGGTCTTCGAGGCCGCCGCCCGCTGCGCCGCCCTGTGCGCCGCATCCGGCGCCCTGCCGCAGCGCTGGCGCCTGCTGGTGGCGAAGGGGGACGAGGCGCTGGCCGACCGGCTGCGCGCCATGGCCCCGCCCGAGCGGCTGGTGGTGGAGCCGGTGCGCCCCGACTTCCGTGCCCTGCTGGGCCGCGCCGCCGCCACGGTCGGCCGCTGCGGCTACAACACGGCGCTCGACTGCCTGACCGCCGGCGTGCCCAGCGTCTTCTGCCCCTTCGAGGACGGCAAGGAGGTCGAGCAGACCATCCGCGCCGTCCTCCTGTCCCGCCAGCCCGGCATCGCCACCCTGCGCGAGGCCGACCTCACCCCCGACAGCCTCGCCCAGGCCTTGCGGTCCGTCCTCGGCGCCCGCATCCCGCCGCTCAGCTCCGCCGCGCTGGCCGGTGCCGCGCGCAGCGTGGAGATCGTCGAAGCCCTGCTGGCGGAGAAGACGTGATGACGATCTGGACCGCGGTAAACGAAGAACTGGCCCGCTGGACCCACCTGGGCCGCCGCTGCCCCCTCTGGCTGCGCGACGACGACGCGGTCGCTGCCAGCGCGCAGCTTGACCGGTTGCTGAAGCGCTGCGCGCAGGCGGATATCCCGCTCGGCCTCGCCGTCATCCCGGCCGACGCCGAACCTTCGCTCGCCGAGGTGCTCGCCGGCCACGCCTTCGTCACCCCGCTGGTCCATGGCTGGTCCCACACCGACCACGCCGCCCCCGGCAGGAAAAAGTGCGAGTTCGGCCCCGAGCGTCCGCCCGAGGTCAGGCAGTCCGAGGCCGAACGCGGCCTGTCCACCCTGCGCGGCCTGTTCGGCGACCAACTGCTGCCGCTGTTCGTCCCGCCCTGGAACCGCATGGCCCCCGACATGCCGGCCCGCCTGTCGGCCTCCGGCTACCGCGCCGTCTCGGCCTTCGGCCCGTCGCCTGCGCCCTGTGACGGCATCGCCTGGATCAACACCCACCTCGACCTGATCGACTGGCGCGGCAGCCGCTCCGCCATACCGCTCGACGCCCTGCTCGACCTGCTGTGCCGCGAACTGCGCGACCGCCGCGAGGGCCGGCGCAATCCCGCCGAGCCCATCGGCCTGCTGACCCACCACCGCGTGCATGACGCGGCGATCTGGGATCTGCTCGACCGCCTGCTCGACCGGCTTGCCGACCATCCGGCGCTGGAGTGGCCGGCCATCGGCAAATTGGGAGCCGGCCGTTTGGGGTGACGACACCGCAGGGTTCTGTCGCAGGGGGAGAGTGGATGTTCCGGCCTCTTTCGGAATTCCCGGCCGGCAAAAGCATGACCACCACCAGAACGTGCCGAGCGCCCCAATACGCTCCACGGTAAGTCCGATACGCTTTTGAAAAGAATGCAACCGCAGTCGATCCTCAAGCTCCGGTAGTCGGGCGCGGCTTACGCCGCATCGGCCATGACGCCCCCCGCGAAGCACATATAAGAGGAAACGAAAGTGATCATCAATAATCTGAAGGCCGGCCTTCCCTATATCAACGGCTCCGACGAGAGCGACTATATATCCGGGCGCAATTACTACGCGACCTACTATCAGGTCAACGACATCATCATCGGCGGGCGCGGCAACGACTACATGGTCGGCAATGGCGGAAACGATATCTTCGTCTTCCGTCCGGGCGACGGCTGGGATGTCATCGCGGACTTCTATGGCAACATGCGCGGTGACAAGGACACGCTCGATCTTACCGCTTTTTCCGACATCAAGACCAGCGCGGACGTCCTCGCCCGCGCCACCGCCGACGGCGGCGACACGATCATCACGCTGGCCCCGGACTCCTCCATCCGCCTGGAGGGGGTGAGCCTGTCCCAGTTCAAGACCGGCGTGGATTCCGGCTGGTACGGCCTGCTGCTCGATCCGCCGGAACACGACGCCCCGTCGGGCAACGCCATCTACCTCAACGAGACGGCGATGACCGTCGTCGAAGGCAGCGGCGGCGGCACCACCATGGTCGAGGTGCCGGTCACCCGGACCGGCGATCTGTCCGGCAGCGCGACCGTGGACTGGTCAGTCGGCTTCGCCGGGGGTCCCAGCGATCTGCGCCAGCGGGCGGACGCCAGTGATTTCGTCGGCGGGCAGAGCGCCCTCGCCGGTTCGGTGACCTTCGAGGCCGGCCAGAGCAGGGCCGTCATCCGGCTGCCCTTGTGGGCCGACGACAATGGCGAATATTCCAAGGAGCATTTCCAGGTTTCGCTGAAGAACCCGTCCGACGGCTATAGCGTCAATCCGTCGGAGACCACCGGCGTCGCCATCAGCAACGACGACGCCCCCAGGGAAGTCCTCGGCACATTCCAGGACAACTTCCTTGCCGGCGATGTCGGAGACCAGTGGATCGTCGGATATGGCGGCAACGACTACATGCTGGGCGGCGGCGGCACCGACACCTTCATCTTCGGCCATGGCGACGGCTGGGACGTCATCGGCGACTTCCAGGCCGGTGCCGGCGGCGACCGGCTCTCCATCGGGCAGTTCACGGAGCTGCGCTCGATGGCCGACCTGACGATGGTCGCGGAGGGCAGCGACCTTACAATCGTGCTTTCGGCAACGGACACGGTGAAGCTGCAGAATGTGCAGGCAAGCCAGCTGACCGCCGACAACTTCCTGTTCGCCGCCTGAGGACGGGCCGGGTAAAAGAGGGGAGCGGTCAAAGGTGGGCGCGGTCCCACCCCCGCCGATGCAGTCGCATAGGGGAGCAGCCATGGCGCAGGACGAGGTCTGGTTCCGCGAGACGCTGGAGTTCGCCAGGGCCCTTCACCACGGTCAGGTCGACAAGGCCGGCGCTCCCTATTGGCTGCATCTGGAACGGGTCGCCCGCCGCCTCGCCGAGCGGTTCCCCGACGCCACGAAGGCCCAGCTCCAGGCCGCCCTGCTCCATGACGCCATCGAGGATGCCGGCGCCACCGCGGACGACCTCCGCGACGCCGGCATCGAGGAGGAGGCCATCGCCGCCATCCGGCTCGTCAGCCGCAACCTGGATCCCGACGGAACCTACCTGGAATGGATCGGCCGGATCGCCGCCAGCGGCAACGTCACGGCGATCCGCGTCAAGCTGGCCGACAATCTGGACAACAGCGATCCCGCCCGCGTCGCCGCGATCGCCGCGGGACCGCGGATGGTCGCCGAGAAATACGCGCCGGCGAGGGCGATCCTGGAGCGCGCGCTGTAGCGGACTTGCGGTGCCGGTCTCCCGGCGCTAGGAGGGTCCGTACGGGACCACGGGATCGGGAGCCGCCGCATGACCGCCTACATCGCCTTGTTGCGCGCCGTCAATGTCGGCGGGACGGGCAAGCTGCCGATGAGCGACCTGAAGCATCTGTGCGAGAGGGCAGGCTTCACCGCCGTCCGGACCTACATCGCCAGCGGCAACGTCGTCTTCGACAGCGCGGCGCCGGAGGCCGCGGTCAAGGCGGCCCTCGAGGCGGAATTGCGGGCCTATGCCGGCAAGCCGGTCGGCGTGCTGGTGCGGACGGCGGCCGAGATGGCCGGGGTGCTGGCCGGCAACCCGTTCCCCGACGCGGCTCCGAACCGGACGGTCGCCATCTTCCTCGACACCGCTCCTGACCCCGGCATCCTGGAGAGCGTGACGGGGAGGGCCGGCGAGGAGCTGCAACTCGGAGCGCGGGAGATCTACGTCCATTACCGCGACGGGATGGCCCGCTCCAAGCTGCGCATCCCCGCCGCGGACACGGGAACGGCGCGCAACATGAACACGGTCGCCAAGCTCGCGGCCATGTCGGCGGAGCGCGGCGAAGCCGGCTGACCCCGCCCCTTCAAGCCATGAACGGAGACGGGCTCCCCATGGATCATGGAGGCGCTGCACATGAGCGCTTCATCGTTCTGACCGGCGGCCCCGGCTCCGGCAAGACGACGCTGATCGATGCCCTGCAGCGGGCGGGCCATGCCCGATCCCTGGAAGCCGGGCGCGGCATCATACAGGATCAGGCCGCCATCGGCGGACTCGCCCTGCCATGGAGCGACCCGATCGCCTTCGCCGAGCTGATGCTGTCCTGGGAGATGCGCTCCTACCGGCAGGCGCAGGATCACCCCGGTCCGGTCTTCTTCGACCGCGGGCTGCCGGACATCGTCGGCTATCTGCGGATGCTCGGCCTGCCGGTGCCCCCGCATCTGGCGAAGGCGGTGGAGCTGTGTCGATACCATCGCCGCGTCTTCATCGCGCCGCCATGGCCCGAGATCTTCACGCAGGACCGGGAACGCAAGCAGACGCCCGGCGAGGCCGAACGGACCTATGAGGCGATGGTGGCGGCCTACACCGACCACGGCTACCAACTCGTCGAGCTGCCGCGAGCGCCGGTCGGGCAGCGCGTCCGTTTCGTCCTCGACCGGATGGACCCGCAGACGACCGCCACCCGATAGCGGGCTGTCCCCGGCCTGTCCTCAAGCCTTCGGCGGATCGAGCAGCACCCAGAGCCGCGCGATCCTGCCATCGACGATTTCGGCCGCATCGCTGCCCGTCACCGCGACCGGGCCGCCATTTGGGCTGGCGTCCGGGCCGGCCTGCCAGCGCAGCACCCCCAGCCCGTGATGCCCGACGGCGTCGCCCTCGGGCCGGAAGCGGAACGCGGGCCCGAACTGCTCCAGAAGCTTGCCGGCGACCTCGGAGATCGCCGCGCGTCCCCTGACGATGGCCGCCGGCTCGTACATGACCGGATCGGCGACGAAGAGATCGGCGATGGCGGCGGCACGCTTGCCGGCATCGCGCTCGTTGAAGACCCGCTCCAGGTTGGCGCGCAGAAGACCGTCATAGTCCGGCTCGCCGGAGGAGGAAGCCGTGTGGTCGGTGCTGGACATGGATCGTCTCCTTTTGCGGGAGGACCGGAAGCCGCGACGGCGCCGGTCAGAGCTTCACCAGATTGAGGGCGGGCAGCGGGCCGCCGGGGAACTGGGTCAGGCGGCTGCCGACGGCAAGAGGACCGAGGTCGATGCCGAAGAAGCCGAGCCGGTCGATCAGGGCGCCCACCTGCGCCTTGGCGTCGGCATCGTCGCCGGAATAGAACAGCACGCGCCTGCCGCCGTCGCCGGACGGATCGCCGGAAAGCAGGGGCGGCTGGAGATGGTTGAACGCCTTCACCAGCCGCGCGCCGGGGACCAGCCCGGCGACCACCTCCGACGAGGACCGGTCGCCGAGCGGCACCGGCTTGAACAGCGGCGCCTCGATGGGGTTGTTGGCATCGACGACGATGCGCCCCGCCCAGTCGGGCAGGCCGGCGAGCGCGCCCGGCAGCTTCGACCAGTTCACCGCCACGAACACCATGTCCCGGGCCGCCGCCTCGGCCGGCGTCCCCGCCCGGATCGACGGGCCGAGGTCGGCGGCGAGCGCCGCCAGGGTCTCCGGGCCGCGGCTGTTGGCGATGACGGCGGGGATGCCCTTGGCGGCGAGCGCCGTCGCGATGGCGCGGCCGATGTTGCCGGCGCCGATGATGCCGATGCTGGTCATGGATCATGCTCCTGATGGGAAGGGGAGGGGGTCAGGCGATCTGGCCGCCGTCGACGGTGAGGGTCGCGCCGGTGATGTAGCCGGCGTCCGGACCGGCCAGGAACGCGACCGCGGCGGCGATGTCGTCGGGCTGGCCGTAGCGGCCGAGCGAGGTCATGGCGCGCAGGGCGTCGGCGTGCCCCGCGGTCTCCGGGTTCATGTCGGTGTTGATCGCGCCCGGCTGGACCAGATTGACGGTGATGCCGCGCGGGCCGAGATCGCGCGACCAGCCGCGGGTGTAGGCGGACACCGCCGCCTTGGTCGCGATGTAGTCGGCGACGCCGGGAAAGGCGATGCGTTCGGCGCCGGTCGTGCCGATGGAGACGATCCGGCCGCCGTCGCCGAGCAGCGGAGCCGCGGCCCGCACGGCCGTCGCGACTCCCTTGACGTTGATGTGGATCTGGCGGTCGAACGCGGCGATGTCCGCCGCCGGATCCCCGACCATCCCGGTGACGAAGACGCCGGCCGAGTTGACGAGGATATCCAGGCGGCCGAACGTCCCATGGGCCTGCTTCACCAGGCGCTCGACGTCGGCGCCCACCGCCTGGTCGGCACGGATCGCCACCGCGCGGCGGCCGAGGCTCTCGACGGACGCCACCACCGCGTCGGCTTGATCCTTGGCGTGCGAGTAGCTGAACACGACGTCCGCGCCATCCCGGGCGAGCCGCTTGACGATGGCGGCGCCGATGCCGCGCGAACCGCCGGTTACCAGGGCGACCTTGCCGGCCAGGGGAGAAAGTCTGTTCATCGGGAAGCACTCCGTCGCGTTTCGATGACGGGAGTGTCGCCTTTCCGGCCCCCCATGATTAGCAGGGAATGGCTTGGATCATCTTCAAGCATCCGTTTAAGATGTGGGGATGGAAACGCTCGCCAACCTGGAATCCTTCGTCCGCAGCGCCGAGACCGGCAGCTTCTCCGCCGCGGCGCGCCGTCTGGCCCTGACCCCGGCGGCGGTCAGCCGCAACGTCGCGATGCTGGAGCGCAACGTCGGGGTCCGGCTGTTCCACCGCTCGACGCGCAAGCTGACCCTGACCGAGGCGGGGGAGCGCTTCCTCTCGGCCATCGGCGGCACGCTCGACACCCTGCAGGCCGCCATCGCCGATGTCTCGACCAACGCGGAACAGCCGGCCGGCCTGCTGAAGGTCAGCCTGCCGCCGACCTTCGGCGTCACCCATGTCCTGCCGCTGCTGCCCGGATTCCTGGCCCGCCATCCGCTGATCCGGCCGGAATGGCATTTCGAGAACCGTCCGGTGGACCTGATCGCCGAAGGCTACGACGCGGCGATCGGCGGCGGCTTCGAACTGGCTTCCGGCGTGGTGGCGCGCCCGCTGGCGCCGGCCCACATCGTCGCGGTGGCGTCGCCGGCCTACATGGCCGGCCGGGCGACGCCGGCCGATCCGTCCGGGCTGGCCGCCTTCCAGGGGATCGTCATGCGCTCCGTCCAGACCGGCCGGGTGCGCCAGTGGACCATGCGCGACGTGGCGGGCGCCGAGCGGCCGGCGACGCTGCCGGAGAGCATCGTCCTCAACGATCCGGCCGCCATGCGCGAGGCGGCGCTGCTCGGGCTGGGCGTCGCCCTGCTGGCGGTGCCCGACGTGCTGCCGCATCTCGAACGGGGCGAGCTGCTGCGCCTCGTGCCGCGCTGGTATGCGGACGCCGGCGCGATCTCGCTCTACTATGCGAGCCGCGCCCACCTGCCGGCCAAGACCCGCGTCTTCGTCGACGCCCTGCTCGATCTGTTCCGCCGCGAACGCCTCGCCGAACGCTTCGCCGGCAGTCTGGGGTAGACACCGGCGAAGCGCCGCCGCACCAAACCCCCGCCGTCGTTCCAAAGGGAAGACCCGTGATGACCGACCACCGCCAGCCCCGCGCCGCCTTCGCCGACCTTCACAAGGACGGCTGCTTCGTCCTCCCCAACCCATGGGACGTCGGCAGCGCCCTGATGCTGCAGCATCTCGGCTTCCGCGCGCTGGCGACCACCTCGGCGGGCTTCGCCTTCTCGCGCGGGCTTCCCGACACCGACTGGGCGGTGCCCTGCGCCGACATGCTGTCCCACATCACCGACATCGTCCGGGCGACCCCCCTGCCGGTGAACGCCGATTTCGAATCGGGCTACGCCCACGACCTCGACGGGCTGGCCCGCAACCTACGGCTCTGCGCCGATACCGGCGTCGCCGGCCTGTCGGTGGAGGACGCCACCGGCGACCCGGCGAAGCCGCTGTATGATTTCGATCTGGCCGTCGAGCGCATCGCCGCGGCGGCCGAGGCGCTGCGCGGCACCGGCGTCCTGCTGACCGCCCGCTGCGAAGCCGTGCTGGTCGACCATCCGGCCGCGTTGGAAGAGGTGATGCGCCGGCTGCCGGCCTACGCGGCGGCGGGCGCCGACGTCCTTTATGCGCCGGGCCTGCGCACCCCCGAAACCATCCGGGCGGCGGTCGAGGCGGTGGCGCCCAAGCCGATCAACCTGCTGGTCTCGGCCCCGATCGGGCTGACGGTGGGGCAGATCGCCGACCTCGGCGTACGGCGGATCAGCCTGGGCAGCGCGCTCAGCCGCGCCGCCTGGGGCGGCTTCCTGCGGGCGGCGCGGATGCTGGCCGGCGAAGGCCGTTTCGACGCGCTGGCCGAGGCCGAGCCGTTCGACGCCCTCAACGGCTTCTTCCGCACCCAGGGGCGGAACGGTCGCCCCGACTGAAAACGCGATGAAGCTGAAAACGCGACGGGGCCGGCCCGCGTCTCCTGAAGACGCGGACCGGCCCCCCATCGCAGCCCCCCTGAACGGGAGAGCGTATTACGCCGCGTGGTCGGTGATGTAGCCGGTGGCGGTGCCCAGGCTGGCGTTGTCGTGGGTCAGGTGCAGCAGGAAGTTCTCCGTGCCGTCGTTGGTGTTGGTGCCGTTGATGTGGACGGAGACCGTCTTGGTGGTCTCGCCCGGCTGGAAGGTCAGGCTGCCATGGGCGGCGGTGTAGTCGGTGCCGGCCTTGGCGGTGCCGTCCTCGGTCGCGTACTCGATGGTGGTGGCGGTGGTGACCGCCTTCGCCAGCTGCACGGTGAAGACCGCCTCGTCGCTGCCGGGGACCGGACCGGAGGTGCCGGAGTTGGCGGCGAGGCCGGCCTTGATGATGTTCATCTTGGTGCTGTCGACGGTCTTGTAGTCGTCCTTCAGCAGGCCGCCGACATCGCCCGATTCCGGGGTCCAGGCCCAGTAGGTCCAGTTCATGCCCTGCTGGCCGGCGGCCAGGTCGCTCTTGCCGTCCAGGTTCCAGTCGCCGTTCATGTACTTGACCAGGGTGCTGGCCCAGGTCTGCTCCGCCGCGCTGGTCATCTGGCCGCCGAACTCGCCGACCAGGATCGGGGCGATGTTGTTCTTGTAGATGTAGCCCCACATGCTGTCGTACTGGGCCGGCAGGTTGTCCGGATAGCTCGGGTCCGACAGCCAGCTGAACTGGCCGACGCTCTGGCCGTAGGCGTGCGGCGAATAGACCAGCTTGTTCGGCACGTCGAACTCGACGGGATGGTCCTTCACGCCGGCCAGCGTGCTGCTCCACTCCGTGCCCTCGACCAGCATCAGCCAGTCCTTGTTGACCGACTGGATGGCGTTGCCGATGCGCTCGGCCGCCGCGGCCCAGTCGGTGGCCTGGTTGCCGTCACCCCAGGTGGCGGACACGCTCGGCTCGTTGTGCAGGTCGGCGCCGATGACCGCCTCGTTGCCGGCGTAATGCTTGGCCAGCATCTTCCAGTCTTCGATCACCTTCGATTCGGGGTTCTTGTCGGTGTACCACAGCCCGTGCTCGTTGGTGCCGGCGCCGCCGTCGTTGCGGTGGTGGTCGAGGATCACCTTGATGCCGTTCTTGCCGGCATAGTCGATGACCTTGTCATAGACCTCCAGCCGGGTCAGACCCTTCAGGTCCGGGTTCTTCGAATAGTCGATGCCGTTGGTGACCGCGGTGCTGTCGAACATGTCGTCGGCCCAGGTCAGGCGGATGACGTTGAAGCCCAGGTCCTTCATGCTGTCGATGTGGTGCTGGTAGCTGTCGGCCCACAGCCCCGACGGCACGTAGTTGTAGCCCTCGCCGCCGAACCAGTTGACACCGGTCAGGCGGACGTTGTTGCCGCTCTCGTCGACGATCTGGTTGCCGTTGGTGTGCAGGAAGCCGTTGATCGCGCCGCTGCTCTGCACCATGCCCGGATCGGCCACCGTGACGTTGCCGACCGTCAGCGACAGCGAGCTGTCGCCGGTCGAGCCGCCCGTGGTCCCGCCGCTGGTCCCGCCCTTGCCGGCGTCGGTGGAGCCGCCAGTGGAGCCGCCCGAGGAGCCAGTGGTCGGCGTCGCCGCGGCCGCGAAGTGGCCGGCGCTCAGCTTGGCGGTCAGCGTGGCGTCCCAATAGAGGTCGCTGGTCGCGCCCAGGTCGGCGCCGTCGGCGGTGCGCTGGACCGACATGGCGGCGTCGGTCGCCGCGACGGTCTTGCCGTCGACGCCGATGCTGTGGACGTACAGGTTGCGGTCGGCGCCGTCGATGACGCCGTCATTGTCGTACTTCACCTCGACCGAGTGGGCGGCGCCCTGCGTCAGGTCGGCGGTGAACTTGAAATCCTTGGCGTCGGTGCTGGTGGCCGTGCCCTCGCCGATCGCCTTGCCGTCGACCAGCACGGTGAAGTGGGCGCCGACGCCACCCGCCTCGGTGCCGGCGGCGTTGACGGTGATGACGTTCTGCGCGGTGCCGGCGGCCGGGGCCAGGGCCGGAGCGGCGGGGGCCGCCGGAGTGGCCGCCTGGGTGCCGGCATAGTAGTTGGCGGGGGTGCTGAAGGTCAGCGCGCCGTCCCACCACATGGCTTCCTGGCCGGCCTGGGTCGGCGCCGGGGCGGCATCGTCATAGCGTTCGTAGATGGCGTCGGTCGGCTTCAGCGTGTGGCCGTTGACCTCGATCGACTGAACATAAAGGTCGCGATTGGCGCTGTTCGCCGTGTCGTTGTCGTAGACGACCTGGATCTTGTGCGCCGTGTTCGCCGCAAGGTCGGCGGTGAAGCTGTATGCCTTCGACGAGGGGTCGGCCGCATTGGCCGAACCGACCTCCTGACCATCCACCAGAAGCTTGAAATGCGCGGCGACGCCATCCTGGGACTGGCCGTAGGCGTTGACGACGATCTTGCTCGGCGAGGTGGTCGTGCTCATGACTTCGATCCTATGTCCGTTTCGTTGAAGCCATGCTGGGGTTCCAATGGTTAACGAAACCTTTCCAAATCCGGTTAAGTTTTCTCGAACCTTGTGGCAAATTTGGCCCAGCCTATCACAAGCCGGCTCAGCGGCTGGCATCGGCTCTGCGAACTATATCCCATCATGGTCACAGGTTTCCCGGACATATAAACAGTCTTCTCTTTCCTTGTACAATATCTGCTTCGCATTCTCTGGATTTACGAAGATGATCTCGAAAGACATAGACGCGGACACACCGAAGCAAATCACCACTCACGCATCATTATTTCAAAAACAACCGCTGGAAATGCCGGATATGTGCCTGAAATACTGACACCATCGGAGACTGGATTGATAGCATCCTGGCGCACGGGATTAAGGCTGTGGAGGTAAGACAAAATCGCGAACGGCCTTTTTCGGCCGCAAAAAAGTTAATAGCCGTGATAGCTTTCCGCCGTCCGGCGGCTGCGTTAAGGGATTTGTTTACTGATTATAGTCCTATATCGACCGTGTAGGCCGAGCGTCGGCCGTCATTTGCCGCCAAGCCCGCCGCACCATCCCCCCGTCACACCATCCGGGTGCCGCCGACCGGCGATGCCCGGATGCTGCGATCCGCACCCCTATTCCGGGATGAGTGCGGCGGCCTGACGGTCCTGGACACGGTCGCTGCCGGACAATCCTTCCTTCACCTGCGCCCTGTCCGCCGCGCTGCGGTTCTGGCTCATCTTCCGCTTGGCGTCGATCCGGGCGATGGGCAGCCGCAAGCCGACGATGCCGCGCAGCTGCGCGCGGACGAAGTCGGGCGGAGCGTCGCCGACGGCCCAGGGCTGGGGGCGCGTCCCCTCGTGAAGGTTGGTCAGCCGCGTGACGACGTCGAGCAGCCGGTCGGCATCCTCGAAGAACTCGATCGGGCCGTAGGCATGGACCGCCACATAGTTCCAGGTCGGAACGGCCTTGCCGTCCCGGCTCTTGCCCTCGTACCAGGATGGGGTGACGTAGGCGTCCGGCCCCATGAAGATCGCCAGGGCCTCCGCCGCCGGCGTCTCCTTCCACTGCGGATTCGCCTTCGCCACATGGCCGTAGAGCGTGCCCATCCCGCCCTCGTCGGCGGCGAGGAACAGGGGCAGGGGGGTGCACAGCAACCCGCCGGCCCCGGCCGTGACCAGATTGGCCAGGCCGGCGGCTCGCATCGTCTCATGGATGAAGGGCAGGTCGGTCTCGCGGAACGCGGCTGGGATATACATTGGGGGCCTCCTTATCGGGATGGAGTTTCCCCGAAAACCGGCCCGCACTGAACAGTCAGTTCCTGTCTTTCGGATCCCCGGCGGCGTCCGTCCGCCCGGCCCCGCGAGGGCGCGCCGGTCAGCGCGCCTCGACCATGCCGATGAACTGCGCCAGCTCCGGCGTGGACGGCCGGTCGAACAGCTCGGCCGGCGGTCCCTGTTCGGCGATGCGGCCGCCATGCATGAAGACCAGCCGGTCGCAGACCTCGCGGGCGAAGCGCATCTCGTGCGTCACCAGGATCAGCGTCATGCCCTCTTCCGCCAGCTTGCGCACCACCCCCAGCACCTCGGCGACCAGCTCGGGGTCGAGGGCGGAGGTGATCTCGTCGCACAGCAGGACCTTGGGCGCCATCGCCAGCGACCGGGCGATGGCGACGCGCTGCTGCTGCCCGCCCGACAGCTGCGACGGGTAGGCGTCGAACTTGTGGCCCAGCCCGACCTTGGCCAGCGCCGATTCGGCGGCGGCGCGGGTGGCGGCCTTGTCCTGCTTCTTCACCACCTTCAGCGCCAGCATGACGTTCTCGCCGGCGGTCAGGTGGGGGAACAGGTTGAACTGCTGGAACACCATGCCGACCTTCTGGCGCAGCGCCCGCAGGTCGATCTGGCCGGGATCGACGCATTCGCCGTCCACCTCGATCACGCCGCCGTCGATGCGCTCCAGCCCGTTGATGCTGCGCAGCAGCGTGCTCTTGCCCGAGCCGCTGCGGCCGATCATGGCGACGACCTGTCCCTCCTCCACCGCCATGTCGACGCCCTTCAGCACCTCCACCGGGCCGAAGGACTTGCGGATGGCGGAGAGCTTCACCAGAGGTGTCTTAACGGGCGACATTGAGCTTCCTTTCCAGCGCCTTGGCCGACAGCGACAGCGGGTAGCACAGGGCGAAATAGATCAGCCCGACCAGCCCGTAGACCAGGAAGGGCTGGAAGGTGGCGTTGGTGATCATGGTTCCGGCCTTCGTCACCTCGACGAAGCCGATGATGGAGGTCACCGCCGTGCCCTTCACCACCTGCACCGAGAATCCGACGGTCGGCGGCACGGCGATGCGCAGCGCCTGCGGCAGGATGACGTGGCGCATCTGCTCTGGGAACGTCATGGCAAGGCTGGCCGAGGCCTCCCACTGGCCCTTCGGCACCGCCTCGACGCAGCCGCGCCAGATCTCGGCGAGATAGGCGGCGGTGAACAGCGTCAGCCCGACGGCGGCCGAGGTCCAGGCCGAGGTCTCGATGCCGATCAGCGGCAAGGCGAAGAAGACGATGAACAGCTGCATCAGCAGCGGCGTGCCCTGGAACACCTCGATGAACAGCTTTGCCGCGAGGCGCAGCGGCGGCACCGGCGACACGCGGGCGACCAGCAGCAGGAGCCCGGCGATCCCGCCGGAGACGAAGGCGATCAGCGACAGCAGCACCGTCCAGCGCGCCGCCAGCAGCAGGTTGGACAGGATGTCCCACAGGGTGAAGTTAAGCACGCGACACCCCCTTGGCGAACATCCGCTGCCCCATCAGGCTGAAGATCCAGCGCAAGGCCACCGCCAGCGCCAGATACAGCGCGGTCGCCAGGAAATAGACCTCGAAGGGCCGGAAATTGCGGGACTGGATGAAGTTGGCGGCGAAGCTCAGCTCCTCCGCCGCGATCTGCGAGCAGACCGACGACCCCAGCATGACGATGACGATCTGGCTGGTCAGCGCCGGCCAGATCTTCGCCATCGCCGGCCCCAGCACGACATAGCGGAAGATCTGCGGCCCGGTCATGCCCAGGCTGGCCCCGGCCTCGATCTGGCCCTTCGGCGTCGCCTCGATGCCGGCGCGGATGATCTCGGTCGAATAGGCGCCGAGATTGACGACCATCGCCAGCACCGCCGCCTGCCATTCCGCCAGCCGGATGCCGAGCGACGGCAGCCCGAAGAAGATGAAGAACAGCTGCACCAGGAAGGGCGTGTTGCGGATCAGCTCGACATAGGCGCCGACGACGACCGCCAGCGGCTTCACCGTCGAGGTCCGCGCCGCCGCCCCGCCGACGCCGAGCGCCACCCCCAGCACCGTGCTGACCGCGGTCAGCCCGACGGTGGTCGCCACCCCGTCCACCAGCACGGGCGTGTAGTCCAGCAGGGACGAGAAATCGAAACTGTAGGCCATCCGAAGGTCCGTCGGTGGGAGCCGGGGGATCCCCTCTCCCCCCCGGGGAGAGGGTTAGGGTGAGGGGGGCGCCGGGCGAGGGTTTTTGGGCAAGGCACGCAATGCCTCCCCCTCACCCCGACCCTCTCCCCGCTTTCGGCGGACCAAAGGTCCGCCTGTCGCGTCAGCGCAAACTTCGTTTGCGCGAGAGCGGGGGGAGAGGGAGATCCATGGGAGGGGCAAAAGCCGGTCACAGATCCTTCGGCAGCGGCGCGTGCAGCCACTTCTTGGCGATGTCGTTCAGCGAGCCGTCGTCCTTCGCCTTGGCGATGATGGCGTTGACCTTCTCCAGCAGCGGCCCCTCGTTCTTGTTCAGCCCGACGAAGCAGGGGGAGTTCTTGATCAGGAACTTCATGATCGGCTGGCGCGGCGGGTTGCGCTCGAAGATGGCGGCGGCCACCACGTTGCCGGTGGCGACCAGCTGCACCTGCCCCGACAGGAAGGCGGAGATGGTGCCGTTGTTGTCCTCGTAGCGGCGGACGGTGACCTTGTCCGACACGATCTTCGACAGCTCGATGTCCTCGACCGAGCCGCGGGTGACGCCGACGGTCTTGCCTTCCAGATCTTCCGCCTTCTCGGCCTTGATGTCGTCGGGGCCGAAGACGCCGTTGAAGAAGGGGGCGTAGGCGGTGGAGAAGTCGATGACCTTCTCGCGCTCGGCGTTCTTGCCCAGGCTGGAGATCACCAGATCGACCTTGCCGGTGGTCAGGTAGGGGATGCGGTTGGTGCTGGTCACCGGCACCAGCTCGACCTTGGCGCCCATCTCCTTGGCGATCAGGGTGGCGGTGTCGATGTCGTAGCCGAGCGGCTTCAGGTCGGTGCCGACCGAGCCGAAGGGCGGGAAGTCCTGCGGAACGGCGACGCGCAGCACCTTTTCCTTGGCGATGCGCTCAAGCGCGTCGGCTTTTGCATATGTCGGAGCGGTGGAAACGAGACCACCGGCCAGAACCGCCGTGGCAAGGCCGAGAGCACCCAGAATCTTCGCGAACCGCATGGCACCTGATCTCCAAACCGAAAGACGATGGACACTCCCTTTTCAAACGGCGTGCCACTTCCGTCCTATGAATTCCGGTTCCCGCCAAAGGGCTGAAATGTTACGTTTATCCCGAAAAAAGCAAATTCCGTTACGGCTGTAACGCAGCTTGAACGCCGCCATTCAGTCCATTTTTTGTGCAAATATCGAAGATGCAAGGCGATCAGCCTATGAAACAGGCAAGTCAGCCCGTCCCCGTGACCGACGGCGGCGATGCCGGCGCCCCTGTCACGGATCCCTCCCTGACCGCGCGCATCCGCGACCGCTACGGCGCCCTCACTCCCCTGGAGCGGCGGCTGGCCGATGTCATCCTCGCCTGTCCAGGCGAGCTGTCGGGCTATTCGGCGACCGAGCTGGCGGGCCGGGCAGGCGTGTCGAAGATGACGGTGTCGCGGCTGGTCCGCCGCCTCGGCTATGCCGGTTTCGAGGAGGCTCGTCTCGCCGCCCGGCGCGGCGGCGACTGGGGGTCGCCGCTGTTCCTGCTGCCTCCCGGCGGCCCCCCGGCAGCGTCAACCGCAGCGTCGACCGCAGCGTCGGCGCCGCCCAACACCGGCCTCTCCCCGCTGGAAGCCCATTTCCAGCGCAGTGCCGAGGCGCTTGCCGCCACCGCGCGCCAGACCGACCCGGCGCTGCTGGCGCAGGCGGCCCGGGCGCTCGCCGACGCCCGGCGGATCTGGGTCTGCGGCGCGCGCAACAGCGCCTTCCTGGCCGGCTATGCCCGCTGGCAGTTCATCCAGGTCCGCAACGAGGTCCACCAGCTGGCGGCCTCCGGCGAGACGATGGCGGAAACGCTGGCCGACCTCGGCCCCGGCGACCTGCTGGTCCTCGTCGGCATCCGCCGCCGTCCGCCCGCCATCATCCGCCTGCTGCGCACGGCGGGGGAGCGCGCCATCCCGACCATCCTGATCGCCGACAGCCATTCGGTCCTGGAAGCCCCGCCGCCGCCGCTGACCTTCCGCTGCGAGACGCGCAGCCTCGCCGCGCTGGACACCCATGTCGCGGCCCTGGCGGTGATCCACGCGCTCGCCGCCGAGCTGATCCCCCTGACCGGCGAGGCCGGCCGCGCCCGCATCCGCGCCATCGAGGACCTGCACGACCGGCTGGGGGAGCTGTGAGCCTCCTCCGAACCTTGAACCGATCCGGAAACCTAATTTCCGGTAAAGGGATTATTGTTGTTCGGAGCGGGACCGGACCGCAGGGTCCTGACCGCCACGGACGTGGAGGCGAGGCCGGGGGTCCATCGCCGCGTCTCCCGGGCCGGCATCTTCTTTAGGATCGGGAGCCTGTCGATGGCTTGGTTGCGTTGGGACCGCGGCCGCCAGGAGAATGGCGGCAAGGATTATTTCAAGATGCTGCTGGCGCGCTCGGCACGGCTGCGCTTCGATTGCTACCTGCTGCGCTACCCGGCGACCAGCGGCCTGGACGAGCATGTGGATCCG
The DNA here is from genome assembly GCF_019805165.1 of Azospirillum sp. 412522. Lineage (GTDB taxonomy): Bacteria > Pseudomonadota > Alphaproteobacteria > Azospirillales > Azospirillaceae > Azospirillum. The sequence continues at coordinate 9,518 of NZ_RWIJ01000018.1, read as the reverse complement.
GCGCCGGACGGCTTCGAACACCACCGCGTCAACATCATCCTGCGGCAGCCGGCGGCGGGCGGCCTGTTCCTGTGCGACAAGGCGATCGTCGATACGCCCCGCATCAAATACTTCCGCCCCGACATCCATCCCCATGGCGTGACCGAGGGGCATGGCGAGCGGCTGGTCCTGTCCTTCGGCTGGCTGCGGAAAGCGCGGAGTTCTGCCGGCGGGTCCCGATGAACCCTATATACGGCGCGGGCCGGCGTCCGCCTTGGCTTGCGAATGCCGCCCCGCCACGCCCCCTCCGCAGCGAGCATTCACGCGAAACCGGGAGCTGTCCGATGCCTGAAGCCACCCTTTCCGTCCTCTATCGCGGCTACATCTCCTGCCTGAACCATCAGGATTGGCAGAGCCTGGGAAGGTTCGTCCACGAGGACGTCCGCTACAACGGAGAGAGGGTCGGGCTGTCCGGCTACCGCGAGATGCTCGAGGCGGATTTCCGCGCGATCCCCGACCTCCGCTTCGTCATCGACCTGCTGGTCTGCGAGCCGCCTTGCGTCGCGAGCCGCCTGCAGTTCGACTGCACGCCGACAGGTCTCCTGTTCGGCATCCCGGTCAACGGCAGGAGGGTCCGCTTCGCCGAGAACGTCTTTTACGAGTTTCGCGACGACCGCATCGAAACCGTCTGGTCGATCATCGACAAGGCGGCCATCGCCTCCCAGATTTGAAGCCCGGCCGGCCCGGATGATGGCCGGTCGGAGGAGCCATGCGCTTCCGGGCGTGGCATGCGGGCCGGAGCCTCCGTACTGTCATACCCGACGGAGGCCGGCCCGACGGAGACCGGCCCGACGGAGACCGGAATCGCTTTTGGGATCGGACGGACGGGATGACGACGACTCTTCGCGGGCTTGGCGACGCCGTGGCGGCGGACGGCTTCTCTTTCGTCGAGGCCGCCACCATGCAGGCTCTGCTCGACGCGGCCGGCTTGCGGGATTGGCAGGGGTTCAGCGCCAGCTGGGACGATCTGGGGCTGGACACCTACATGGCGGACGGCGGGCGCTACCGGCGCCGGCGCCATGCCGCCTTCGCGCTGTCGGCCGGGGGCGTCCGGCGCAAGCCGCACCAGCCCCATTACCAGAGCCGGGACTACAACCCCTTGAACGGCGGTCTCGAACGCTGGTTCGAGCCGATCACCGAGGCGATCGCGACCCATCCCGCCCTGGAGGCGGTGCTGAAGACCTGCTTCGCCCTGTTCGATCCGCTCACGCCCGACGGCACCAGGCCGGAGGTCTGGCACACGGAGGTCCACCAGTTCCGGGTCGAAGCCCGCGCCGGCGAGACCGGACGCCCCACCCCGGAAGGGATGCATCGCGACGGCGTGGACTGGGTCCTGGTCATGCTGGTCCGGCGCGAGAACGTCTCCAGCGGCACGACGAGCATCCATGATCTCGCCGGCCGGCCGCTGGGCAGCTTCACCTTGCGCCACCCGCTGGAATCGGCGGTGGTGGACGATGCCCGGGTGTTCCACGGCGTGACGCCGGTCGATCCCGTCGATCCGGCGCGTCCGGCGTTTCGCGACGTGCTGGTGGTGACGATGCGGCGCGCCTGACGGCCCGCGGCTCACGTTTCAGGACGTGACGAACCTGACCAAGGCTGACATCTCCGACTCCGCCGGAGCCCAGAAAATTCCGGAGGCGCTGCGCAGGCGTTGGCCGGGGATGAAGCACCTCTTCGCCGGCAGTGCCCATGATCGCAAGAGGCTGACGGACAAGGCTGCCATCCTCGACTTCACCATCGAGGCGGTCCGGTGAACCGGCACAGAGCCAGGGTTCAAGGTCGTGCCGCGGCGCTGGGTGGTCGAGCGGACCTTCGGATGGATGACCCGCTGGAGACGTCCGGTTCGAGACTGTGAAGCCCGGATCGACGTCTCCGGCGGCATGATACATACTCGCCATGGCAAGCCTGCTACTTCGACGGGCCTGCCAGTGAAACGGTTGTCAAACAGGCTCTCGGCGTTCGGCCTTCCATGCAGCCGGATCAGATGTTCTGGCCGCCCGAGACCTCGATGCGCTGGGCGGTGACCCAGCGGTTGCCGGGGTCGAGCAGGCTCGCCACCGCCGGGCCGATGTCGTCGGGCACCCCGACACGGCCCAGCGCGGTCATCGTCGCGAAGGCCTCGTTGTAGGCCGGGGTGTCGCGCACCGCCCCGCCGAGGAAGTCGGTCTCGATGGCTCCGGGGGCGACCGCGTTGGCGGTGATGCCGCGGGCGCCGAGTTCCTTCGCCAGGTAGAGCGTCAGGATCTCGACCGCGCCCTTGGCCGCCGCATAGGCCGAGAATCCCGGAAAGGACACCCGGGTCAGGCCGGAGGAGAAGTTGACGATCCGGCCGCCGTCGGCCAGCAGCGGCAGCAGCGCCTGGGTCAGGAAGAAGACGCCCTTCACATGGACGGCGAAGAGCAGGTCGAACTGCGCCTCGCTGGTCTCGGCGAAGGCCGCCATCTCGCCATGGCCGGCATTGTTGACCAGATGGTCGAAGCGGTCGCGGCCCCAGCCCTCCAGGGTGGAACGGACGCGCCCGGCGAAGGCGGGGAGGCCGGAGATGTCGGCGGTGTCGAGCGGCAAGGCCGCCGCCCGCCGGCCGAGCGCCCGGATCTCCGCCAGGACGGCGTCGGCCTCCGCCGCCTTGCTGCGGTAGGTGAGGATCACGTCGCCGCCGCGCCGGGCGATGCTGAGGGCGGTGTTGCGGCCGAGGCCGCGGCTGCCGCCGGTCACGAGCGAGATGGTGGTCATTGCACGTCTCCTGCTGCCGGTTCTGGAAGGCTGGAAAGGGGTGGGGCCGTCACCGGCCCGCCATGCCCTGGCGGCAGCGGGTCCGTGCCGGTCCCCCTTGATATCCAGCCCCTTGCCGCCTGGGAACGACTTCGTTTATGTATCCTCCATACCTCCCAGGCATGGCCCTGGCGGGAGGACACTGTCAGGCGTTGCACGGGATGGAACTGCGTCACCTCCGCTACTTCGTCGCCGTGGCCGAGGAGGGCAGCCTCACGGTGGCCGCCGAGCGGCGCCTCCACACGGCGCAGCCGTCGCTGAGCCGCCAGCTGCGCGACCTGGAGCAGGAAGTCGGCGCCCAGCTTCTGCTGCGCAGCTCCCGCGGCGTCGAGCTCACGCCGGCCGGACGCGCCTTCCTCGACCATGCCCGGCTGGCCCTGCGGTCGGCCGCCGATGCGGTCGCCGCCGCCCGGCGCGCCGCCCGGCCGCCCAAGCCGAGCTTCTCGGTCGGTTTCCTGACCGGCCAGGAGGTCGAATGGCTGTCGCACGTCACCCGGATGCTGCGCGGCCATCTCAAGGACATCGACTTCCGGGTATCGAGCGACTTCTCGCCCGACATCGGCGAGGCGATCCAGCGCGGCGAGATCGATCTCGGCTTCTGCCGGCTCGAACCGCAGCCGGACGTCTCCTACAAGGTCATCGCGCACGAGCCGATCCTCGTCATCCTGCCGGCCGACCATCCCCTGGCCGCCTGCGCCGCCATCGACGTGCGCGACATCGATCCGGCGTCCTTCATCGGCTACACCGACACCCCGCATGTGCTGCGCGGCATCGTCGACCGCTATCTGCGCGAGCGCGGCGTCGTGGTGGCGCCGGTCCACGCGCTGGACGGCATCGCCACCGGGATTTCGCTGGTGGCGTCCACCGGCGGGGTCACCCTGCTGCCCGCCTATGTCGAGCCGCTGCTGCCGCGCTCGCTGGTCAGCCGGCCGCTCGCCGGCAACGCGCCGGTGATCGGGATCGCCGCCGGCTATCGGGCCGACAATCCCTCGCCCATCCTGCAGGTCTTCCTGGAGAACATCGACCAGCTCATCGCCTCGAGGGCGAAGGCGGCCGGCGTCGCACAAAATCCCCCGGACGGGAAGGCATCCCCGTAAACTCCCCCGCGAGCCGCCTTGCTTTCCGGGCGCGATGGCGACACCTTGTTCGGGCAGGCGGACGGGCGTATGACCCGGCCGTTCCGCTGCTGACCAGTCACCCCGCCGTCCTCCTATGGTGGCCGCCCCGTCGGCGCACCGGACGGCCCAGCCAACAGAGGACGGCCCCCGCGGCCGGAACCACATGCGCCGTCATCGCCGCGCCAAGATCGTCGCCACCGTCGGACCGGCCAGCAACTCGCCCGAGATGCTGAAAACCCTGTTCCTCGCCGGCGTCGACACCTTCCGGCTGAACTTCAGCCACGGCACCCACGACGACCACGCCAAGGTCCACCGCGCCATCCGCGAGCTGGAGGCGGAGGTCGGCCGCCCCATCGGCATCCTCCAGGATCTCCAGGGTCCGAAGATCCGCGTCGGCACCATCCGCGACGGCAAGATCGCCGTCGCCACCGGCGAATCGATCCGCTTCGTGCTCCAGGGCAGCGACGGCGACAAGCGCTCCATCCCGCTGCCGCACCCGGAGATCTTCGCCGCCATCATGCCGGGCCACCATCTGCTGATCGACGACGGCCGCGTCCGCGTCGAGGTGACAGAGCTGGGCGACGACTGGATCGAGGCCAAGGTCGTCGTCGGCGGCACCATCTCCAACCGCAAGGGCGTCAACCTGCCGGGCACCATCCTGGACCTGTCGCCGCTCACCGCCAAGGACCGCGCCGACCTCGCCTTCGGGCTGGAGCTGGGCGTCGACTGGGTCGCCATGTCCTTCGTGCAGAAGCCGGGCGACATCCTGGAAGGCCGCGGCCTGATCGGCGACCGCGCCGGCATCATGGCGAAGATCGAGAAGCCGCAGGCGCTGGAGAAGATCGACGACATCATCCGCCTGTCCGACGCGGTGATGGTGGCGCGCGGCGACCTCGGCGTCGAAATCCCGCACGAGGACGTGCCCGGCCGCCAGAAGGAGCTGGTGCGCGCCTGCCGCCTCGCGGTGAAGCCGGTGATCGTCGCCACCCAGATGCTCGACTCGATGGTCTCCGCCCCGACCCCGACGCGGGCCGAGGCGTCGGACGTGGCGACCGCCATCTATGACGGCGCCGACGCGGTGATGCTGTCGGCCGAATCGGCGTCGGGCCAGTATCCGGTCGAGGCCGTCGCCATGATGGACCGCATCATCCGCTCGACCGAGCAGCACAAGCTCTACCGCTCGCTGATCCAGGCGACCCATCCGGGCGAGGAGCACACGCCGCCCCACGCGGTTGCCGCCGCCGCCGCCGACCTCGCCGACACCCTGCATTCCTCCGCCATCGTCGCCTTCACCTCCAGCGGCACCACCGCGGCCCGCATCGCCCGCAAGCGGCCGGAGGTGCCGATCCTGGCGATCACCCCCGACACCGCGGTATCGCGCCGGCTCTGCCTGCTGTGGGGCGCCCACAGCGTGCTGTCCGACGACATCCGCACCTACGAGGAGATGGTCGACCGCGCCATCGCCATCGGCCGGGCGGAGGAGCTGGCCGGCAAGACCGGCACCATGGTGGTCGTCGCCGGCATCCCCTTCGCCCAGGCCGGCACCACCAACAACCTGCGCGTCATCCACATGGACGGGAAGGCGTAAAGACAAAGGGAAGCCCCCGTCCTTACCGGGCGGGGGGCTTCTATTCCGATTTGTTGATCATGCTGAGGGCGAAAGGTCTCTCGGCCGTCATTCCCGCGAAGGCGGGAATCCAGCCGGCTCAACGGCTAATCCGCGAAGTTTCCTGGATCCCCGCCTTCGCGGGGATGACGTTGGAGACTTCCAGGCTTTGACGGATGGTTGTGGTCGGATCTACCGTTCCATCTTCGTCGACAGCACGATGGACGACATCGTCCGCTCCACGCCGGGCAGGCGGCCGATGGCGTCCAGCGCGGCGTCCATCGCGTCGTGGGTCTCGGTGCCGACGGTGGCGCACAGGTCGTACTGCCCGCTGATGCTGTGCAGCCGGATCACCTCCGGCATCTTGCGCAGGGCATGGACGGCGCGGTCGGCCAGCTTGGCACTCACGCTGATCATCACCAGCGCCGACACCCCGCGCCGCGGCGCCGGGTCGCCCAGCTTCACGGTATAGCCGGAAATCACCCCCTGCCGCTCCAGCCGGGCGATGCGGTCCTGCACGGTCGACCGCGACAGCCCGAGCGCCCGGCCCAGCGCCGCCGTGCTGGTGCGCGCGTTCACCGTCAACAGGTCGATCAGCCGGCGGTCGAGCTCGTCCATGGAGGTCCGTCAGAAGGCAGGGCGCTTATAAGGCCCTCTCCCGTCCTGGGAGAGGGAGGAAATGCAGACCAGCCCTACCCCTCGCAGCCCGCCTGATAGCGCTGCATGGCGGCGCGGATGTCGTCGGGGATCGGCACGGCGGCGAAATCGTCCAGCGAGGTGGTGACCACCGTCAGGCTGCCCGACAGCCGGACCTGCCCTTCATGCTCGCCGTTGATGCGCAGCTTGAGCGAGCTGCGGCCCAGCCGTTCCAAGAGGACGCCCAGGGTCAGCGTGTCGCCCATGCGGCTGGGGATCACGAAGTCGCATTCGGCATGCACGATCGGCAGGCCCAGGCGGCGTTGCAGGATCATCGTCGCGTAGTCGATGTCCAGCCCCTGGGTGAACCAGTCCTCCACCGCTCCGTTGAACATGTCGAAATAGACCGGGAAATAGACGATGCCGGCCGGGTCGCAGTGGGAAAAGCGAATGGGCCGCTGTACCCGGAAACAGCCCGGCGGCAAAGGCCGGTGGCCGGGGTGGTCGTCGGGGCGGCGCGTCCGCTCGCTGTACTCGTGCATCTCTCGGTCAATCCTTGTTCCGCTCCAGTCGCCGGACATATGGGGATGCCCGGCGCCTTGCGGTCGCCGCGTCTCATGCTGGCGGCAAACAGTTGTGGCTATTCCAAACAATCCGGGAAAAGCACCTTTCGTTCAACGGCTTCCTTCATCAATAAGGGAAATCCGCAAGTTTCGCACCGGTTGCTGTGGCCGAAATGCTGCACTGCAATCACGACGGCGGCACAAACCGGCGGCTTTCGCGACTGCCCGCAATTTGTCGCAGATTCGGCGTTTTTAAGAGAAAACATCACACAAAGATCCCGCCGCCCCCCGCCATCCTCCGCCGGCATCCGGGTTCAGGCCCAAAACGGACATCAGGCCCGAAAGCCGCAAAAAGGCATGAGGGCACATCAGGCGAGGACACCGAACCGATGGCCACTTCCGCTACCAAGATCGTCGTGAACGCCCTGGGCAAGGCCGCAGGCGGCGTGAACGCCCATTTCGTCCTGCTGGTCGACGGCCAGAAGGTGGGCGAGGGCACCGCCGGCACGACGGCGAAGGATTTCGTCTTCACCCCCGTGCTGACCTCCGACGTCGCGCACAAGGTGCAGATCCAGTACGACAACGACGCCGTCATCAACGGCCAGGACCGCAGCCTGACCGTCAACAGCATCTCGATCGGCGGCAAGACGATCGCGCCGACCGCCGGCATCGTCAGCTACGACAAGGGCGCGCTCGACGGCAAGGACGTCGTCGCCGGCCAGTCGAACCTGTGGTGGAACGGCACGCTGGTCGTCAACGCCGACAAGAGCTATTTCCCCACCGCCACGCCCGCGGCAAGCACAGGCGCCAAGGACACCATCGTGGTGAACGCCTCCGGCACCCCGGCGGGCGGCGTGAACGCCCATTTCAAGGTGCTGGTCGACGGCAAGCAGATCGGCGAGGGCACCGCCGGCACCGCCGCCAAGGATTTCAGCTTCACCACCGACGCCGCCGACCGCGTCGCGCACAAGGTGCAGATCCAGTACGACAACGATGCCGTCATCAACGGCCAGGACCGCAGCCTGACCGTCAACAGCATCTCGATCAACGGCCACAAATATGCCGCGACCGACAGCGCGGTCACCTACGACAAGGGCGCGCTCGACGGCAAGGACGTGATCGCCGGCCAGAAGGGGATGTGGTGGAACGGCACGCTGGTGGTGAACGCCCCGGCCTCCGACTTCCCGGCCGGCACCACGACCACCACCCCGACGACGCCGACCACTCCCACAACCCCGACCACCCCCACCGGTCCGGCCTTCTACGTCGCCACCAACGGCAAGGACAGCTGGTCGGGCAAGCTGGCCGCCCCCAACGCCGACGGCACCGACGGCCCCTTCGCCTCGCTGCAGAAGGCGCAACAGGCGATGCGCGCCGACCCCAACATCGACACCACCTACATCCGCGGTGGCGACTACCGCCAGAACGGGCTGTGGCTGGACGGCCAGGACTCGGGCGTGCACTTCGTCGGCTACGGCAGCGAGAAGGCGGTGATCCACGGCGGCTCCAACGCCACGGTGTCCTTCGGCCTCGGCGGCGCCAAGAACGTCACCATCGAGGGCCTGACCTTCGCCGACGGCGTCGTGGGCGGCCACTATGTCTACGCCGACAACGCCGCCGGCCTGACCTTCGCCAACAACGTCGTCAAGGGCGGCGGCTACGGCATCACGGTGCAGAACAGCGCCAACAGCAAGGTCACCGGCAACCAGTTCGACAGCACCGGCGCCGAGTCCATCTTCGTCAAGGCCGGCTCCAACGCCACCATCGTGTCCGACAACCTGATCCGGCACCCGAACGCCGCCGACCGCGGCGACGCCGGCATCTGGATCAACGGCAGCTCCGACGTCAAGGTCACCCACAACCAGATCGAGAACTCGCCGGAGAAGGCCATCGCCGTCGGCTCGGTCCAGACGGACGGCAGCGACGCGTCCTACCGGGTCACCATCGCCAACAACAAGGTGATCAACGCCAACCTCGAGTCCAACGACGGCGGCGGCATCTACCTGATCAACCGCCAGCAGACCCTGACCGACCATGTCGTCGTCAACAACGACGTCTCCGGCACCACCGCGACCAACCCGTCGAGCAGCGTGGCGAGCTGGGGCATCTACCTCGACGACTGGACCAGCGGCGCCACGGTGAAGGGCAACGTCGTCCACGACAACATCGGCGGCGTCTTCCTGCATGGCGGCTGGAACAACACGGTCACCGAGAACGTCATCGCCGGCAACAGCGGCGCCCAGATCGGCCTCCAGCAGGATGTCGCCTGGAGCGGCTGGAAGGGCCACACGATGACCAGCAACGACATCTCGGGCAACGTCATCGACGTGCGCGAGGGCACGGCCGTCCACATCTACGGCCCGGCCAATGTCGGCAACCTGCACAACAACTTCTACAGCAGCCTGAACACCGCCGAGAAGGAGTTCGACGCCTGGCCGCAGGTGATGTCGAGCGGCGCCTGGGGCACGCTGTCGAACTGGCAGGCCGCCGGCTACGACAAGGGCTCGGTGATCCTGAACCCGGCCTTCGTCAATCCGGGTGCCGACGATTTCAGCTTGGCCTCGAACTCGCCGGTCTACGGCCTGGGCTTCGACCACATCCCCTTCAGCGACATCGGCCTGCTGCACGCTTGATCTCGCTCCCACCGCGAGATCCCCTCTCCCCCTACGACGTTATCCCCTCTCCCCCCCGGGGAGAGGGTTAGGTCCTGTCTGACGAGGCTATTGACGTTGTGGTTTAGAGCCCAAGGTCAGTTTGATGGCTTACGATGCGACAGGGCTGCGA
>NZ_RWIJ01000017.1 GCF_019805165.1 Azospirillum sp. 412522 | reverse complement strand
CCGAAGCTCAGCAGTCCGGCGTAGCCGATCAGCAGGTTGAAGGCGCAGGCGAACAGCGCGAAGCACAGCACCTTCATCAGGAACACCGGGTACAGCAGGAACGGCGCCGCCAGCGCCAGCAGCAAGCCGCCGCCCAGCAACAGCGCCTTGCGCGATCCCGTCTCCATCCCCGTCCGCGGCAGCGCCTGGGTTTGCATGGTCATGGCTTATCTCTCCCGTCCGAACAGGCCGGCCGGCTTCAGCATCAGCACCACCGCCATGATGACGAACACCACGATGTTGGAGGCCTCCGGGTAGAAGACCTTGGTCAGTCCCTCCAGCAGCCCCAACCCCAGCCCGGTGACGATGGCGCCCAGGATCGAGCCCATGCCGCCGATCACCACCACCGCGAACACCACGATGATCAGGTTGGATCCCATCAGCGGCGATACCTGGTAAATCGGCGCCGCCAGCACGCCGGCCAGACCGGCCAGCGCCACGCCGAAGCCATAGGTCAGCGACACCATCACCGGCACGTTGATGCCGAAAGCCTGCACCAGCGTCGGGTTCTCCGTCGCCGCCCGCAGATAGGCGCCCAGCTTGGTCCGCTCGATGGCGTACCAGGTGCCCAGGCACACCAGAAGCGAGGCCACAACCACCCAGCCCCGGTAGGTCGGCAGGTACATGAAGCCAAGGTTGGTGCCGCCCTTCAGCGCGTCGGGGATCGGATAGGGCTGCCCGGACACGCCGTACTGGTGGCGGAAGGCGCCCTCAACGATCAGGGCCAAGCCGAAGGTCAGCAGCAGCCCGTAGAGATGGTCGACCTTGTAGAGCCGACGCAGCATGGTGCGCTCCAGCGCCAGGCCGATCAGCCCGACCGCCAGTGGCGCCAGCACCAGCGCCCCCCAATAGCCGACGCCAGCATAGGTCAGCAGCAGCCACGCCACGAAGGCGCCGACCATGTAGAGCGCGCCATGCGCCATGTTGACGACGTTGAGCATGCCGAAGATCACCGCCAGCCCGAGACTGAGCAGCGCATAGAAGGAGCCATTGATCAGGCCGAGCAGAAGCTGGCCGAACAGGGCCTGCGGCGGAATGCCGAACAGGTGCGACATCGGACGGTCCTCTCCCGCTCACACGCCGAGATAGGTGTGGAGCTTGTCCATGTTGGCGTGGAGCTGGTCGTTGGGGATCATGTCCACCACATGGCCCTCCTCCATCACGTAATGGCGGTCGGCGATGGTGGCGGCGAAGCGGAAGTTCTGCTCCACCAGCACGATGGTGAAGCCGCGCGCCTTCAGCGCCCGCACCGCCACGCCGATCTGCTCGATGATCACCGGGGCCAGCCCCTCGGTCGGCTCGTCCAGCAGGATCAGATTGGCGCCGGTGCGCAGGATGCGGGCGATGGCCAGCATCTGCTGCTCGCCGCCCGACAGCCGCGTGCCCTGGGTCGAGCCGCGCCCCTTCAGGTTGGGGAACAGATCGTAGATCTGCGGGACCGTCATCCCGCCCTCCTTGACCACCGGCGGCAGCGTCAGGTTCTCGTCCACGCTGAGGCTGGAGAAGATGCCGCGCTCCTCCGGCACATAGCCGATGCCGAGCCGCGGGATCCTGTGCTGCGCCATGCCGATCAGCTCGGTGCCCTGGAAGCGGATCGAACCGGTGCGCTTGGCCATGATCCCCATGATGGCGCGCATGGTCGAGGTCTTGCCGGCGCCGTTGCGGCCCAGCAGCGTCACCACCTCGCCCTGCCTCACCTCCAGGCTGACGCCGTGCAGCACATGGCTCTCGCCGTAGAAGCCGTGCAGGTCGGCGATCTCCAGCATCGCTGTTTTCGTCTGCGTCCCGTCAGGCATGTCCGGTCCCCATATAAGCTTCCATCACCTGCGGGTTCCTGGAGACGACCTCGTAGGGTCCCTCCGCCAGGATCTCGCCGCGGCGCAGCACGGTGATGGTGTCCGACAGGTGGGCGACGACCGACAGGTTATGCTCGACCATCAGCACGGTGCGGTCGGCGGCGACGCGCTTGATCAGGGCGGCGGTGCCCTCGATGTCCTCGTGGCCCATGCCGGCCAGCGGCTCGTCGAGCAGCATCACCTCGGGGTCGAGCGCCAGGGTGGTGGCGATCTCCAGCGCGCGCTTGCGGCCATAGGGCAGCTCGGCCGCCAGATGGCTGGCCCAAGGGGTGAGGTTCACCGCCTCGATCAGCTCCAGCGCCCGGTCGTGCAGGTCGTAGAGCGACGACTCGGACTTCCAGAAATGGAAGCTGGTGCCGAGCGGCCGCTGCAGCGCCACCCGGACATTCTCCAGCACGCTCAGATGCGGGAAGACGGCGGAGATCTGGAAGGAGCGGACCAGCCCCATCAGCGCGATGTCGGCCGGCTTGGTACGGGTGATGTCGCGGCCCTTGTAGAGGATCTGGCCGCGGGTGGGCGTCAGGAACTTGGTCAGCAGGTTGAACACCGTGCTCTTGCCGGCGCCGTTCGGGCCGATCAGCGCGTGGATGGTGCCCCGGCGAACCTGGAGGTTCACATCCCGAACCGCCATGAAGCCCTTGAACTCCTTCGTCAGACCACGCGCTTCCAGGATGATGTCGTCGTTCGGTGCGGCGTTCATCGGTCGCGAATTCTCCTCCCGTTCGTCCTTATGTCCCAGGCTTATGCCGGTGGGCCGCCATGCGGCGGGACGTTTCACCGATTGTTGTACGCACGAAGTGTGCCACGGCCGGGTTCGCTCCGGTCAGGCCGCTGGCCCCGTTATTTCTCCGCGGGTTTCGCCGCGGCGCCCTCCATCCCCTCACCAACACTTGCGTCGGAAAGTGTCGGGTTTTCAGACACTCTGTCCACAAAACATGACACCACCCAAAATGTCGGCATGCAAGATCGTCCGTATGGCAGACGCCTTATTGCGGGCTTGCCAAACGCGTGCGGCACTGCGATGGTGACCATCCAACGGTGCCCTGCCCGTCCTGACGGGCGGCAGGGATAATAGGGAATGCGGTGCGGACCTTGACCTGAAGGTTAAGTCCAATGCCGCGGCTGCCCCCGCAACTGTAAGCGGCGAGCATCCCGTCCATCATGCCACTGGCCCTTCGGAGGCCGGGAAGGCGGACGGCGATGCAATGACCCGCAAGCCAGGAAACCTGCCGGTGGATGCATCAACTTCTCCCAAACCCGCCGGGTGTGGCGGGAGAGCTAAGGATCAGTAACGTGACCACGCATTCGATCAAGACCGCCGGTTCCGCAGCGCGCAGCGCCGCCCAGACCGCGGTTGCCGCCTTTGCCGCGATCCTGCTGGGCAGCTTCCTGCTGTATGGTGTCGGCTTCGCCCAGCCGCAGCAGATCCACGACGCGGCCCACGACGCCCGTCACTCCTTCGCGTTCCCCTGCCACTAAGCAGCGGGTCATGGATCTGATCCGGCGGCTGTTCACAGCCGCTCTGGTCGCGGGCGTGCTCTCCGGCACGGCCGCGTCCGTCGTTCAGCAGGCGACGACCGTCCCGCTGATCCTCGAAGCCGAAAAATACGAGGTGGTGACTCCACCTCCCTCGACGGCGGCCTCCGCTCCTGCCGGCGGTCACGCCGACGGCCATCAGCATGGTCCCGTGCGCGAGATCGGCGAAGGCGTGCCGACCACGCTGGACGAGGCGGTGCAACGCATCGGCCTGACCATCGCCGCCAACCTGATCACCGGCGTGGCCTATGCGCTGCTGCTGGGCGCCGCCATCCTGCTGGCAGGCCGGCCGGTCGATGCGCGGCGCGGTCTGGTCTGGGGCATGGGCGGCTTCGTCGCCGTCTCGCTGGCACCCTCCTTCGGCTTGGCCCCGGAGCTTCCGGGCATGGCCGGGGCGGAGCTGGAACTGCGCCAACTCTGGTGGCTGTCCGCCGCCGCCGGAGCCGGTGTCGGCATGCTGGCGCTTGCCTTCGCCCGCAACCGACTGGTCATTGCCGTCACCCTACTCGCCGCCGCGCTGCCCCACCTGATCGGCGCGCCCCATCCGGAAAGCGCCGAAGGTGCGGTTCCGCCGGAACTGGCCGCCCGGTTCGTCGCCGCCTCGCTGGGTGGGGCCGCCCTGTTCTGGGCGATCCTGGGGTCCGTCTGCGGCTGGCTGATGAGCGGTCTGGTCGGTGCGTCCGAATCCCGCCCGGCCCTGCGGGTGCAGCCCGGCGTACGGTAGAGCGGATCGCGTAAAATCGAAGTCGATTTGAAGCGCAAATCCGATCGCCAAACATGAAACTACAGCCTCGTGCGTTTCATCGTAAGCGCACGAGGCTGTAAGGAGGCGTAGTCCATGTCCGCCCTTGCGAAAGCGGCCGCCGGGAAAGTCCCGGCGACCGTCATCACCGGCTTTCTCGGCGCCGGCAAGACCACGCTGATCCGCGGCCTGCTGGAAAAGGCCGATGGCCGCCGGCTGGCGCTGATCATCAACGAATTCGGCGATGTCGGCATCGACGGCGACATCCTGCGCGCCTGCGGCAACCCGACCTGCACCGAAGACGATGTGATCGAGCTGGCGAACGGCTGCCTGTGCTGCACCGTCGCCGACGATTTCGTCCCGGCCATTGAAAAGCTGCTGGCCCGGCCGGAACCGCCCGAGCATATCGTGATCGAGACCAGCGGTCTGGCGTTGCCCAAGCCGTTGGTCCAGGCCTTCAACTGGCCGGCGATCAAGACCCGGGTGACGGTGGACGGCGTCATCGCCGTGGTGGACGCCGCCGCTGCCGCCGAGGGCCGTTTCGCCCCCGATCCCGCGGCGCTGGAGGCCCAGCGCGACGCCGCCGGCACAATCGACCACGAAACGCCGATCGAGGAGGTGTTCGAGGACCAGTTGCTCTGCGCCGACCTGATCGTCGTCAACAAGACCGATCTGGTCGCCGCCGGCGACCTCGCCCGCGTCGAGGAGCTGATCCGCGGCGCCCTCGACCATACGGTCGGCCGTGATGCCAAGCTGGTGCGCGCCTCCCAGGGCGCCGTCGATCCGCTGGTGCTGCTGGGTGTCGGTGCGGCGGTGGAGGACGACCTCGCCCACCGTCCCAGCCACCATGACGACGAGGACGGCCACGACCACGACGACTTCACCAGCTTCGTGGTGGAGCTGCCGGCGCAGTCCGACCCCGCTGCTCTGGCGATGACGCTGGAGAAGGTCGCCGCTCTGCACGGTGTTCTGCGCCTCAAAGGCTTCGTCGACGTGCCCGGCAAGCCGATGCGCCTGCTGGTCCAGGGCGTCGGCGCCCGCATCCAGACCCACTACGACCACCTGTGGAAGCCCGGTGAGGAGCGCCGCAGCCGCCTCGTGGTGATCGGCGAGACCGGGCTGGACCGTGAGGCGGTGACGCGGGCGGTTGTTGGATAAGAGTCGGGGTCTTGCGGCGTTCGCCTCCTCCCTGACTTTCGCATTCTCCCGCGCCGCGGGGGAGGGAGGGGGCGCCGCTCCCCTGGACGTTGACAAATGCACCTGCTCGCCGCCCGCCAGGACGAACTGGACGCCGGCCCCCAGGCGGAAGACCTGGGACAGACGCCGGCCGACCTCGTCATGCTGTCCTTTTCCGACAGCGACCTGACCGCGCTCGCCGCCGCGTGGCGGGCCGGACGGGACCGGCTGCCCAGCCTCCGCCTCGCCAACCTCAACCGCCTGGGCCATCCCCTGTCGGTCGACCTCTATGCCGACGGCATCGTCGCCAAGGCGAAGCTGGTGGTGCTGCGCCTGCTCGGCGGCAGCGGTTACTGGCGCTACGGCCTCGACCGCCTCTCCGCCCTCTGCCGCGAGCGCAACATCCCGCTCGCCGTCCTGCCCGGCGAGGCGCAGCCCGACCCGGGCCTGACCGCCTACGGCACCGTGCCGCCCGACGCCGCCGACCGGCTGTGGCGCTATTTCACCGAGGGCGGTCCGGCCAACATGGCCCATCTGCTGGCCTGCGCCGCGACGCTGGCCGGCATGCCCCTGCCCCACGACGACCCCACCCCGGTCCCGCGCTTCGGTGCCTATGACGGCTGGAACGGCCCCACTTCCGCGCATGCCCCCGCCGACGCCCCGGTCGCGGCGGTCGTCTTCTACCGCTCCCACCTGCTGGCCGGCGATCTGGCGCCGGTCCATGCGCTCTGCGACGCGCTGGCCGCCCGCGGCCTCGCCCCCCGCCCGCTGTTCGTCGCCAGCCTGAAGGAACCGGACTGTGCCGCCTGGATGCGCGCCAGCCTGACCGCGCAGAACGCCGCCATCGTCGTCAACACCACCGCCTTCTCGGCCGCGCGGGAGGATGGCTCGCCGCTGGAGGCCAACGGCAGTCCGGTCCTGCAAGCCATCCTCTCCACCACGCCCGAAGCCGGCTGGCAGGCCTCCTCGCGCGGGCTTGGACCGGCCGACCTCGCGATGAACGTCGTGCTGCCGGAGATGGACGGCCGCATCATCGCCCGCGCCATCGCCTTCAAGGCGGCGGCGGAACCCGACCCCGACCTGCAATTCGCTGCGCCGGCCCTGCGCCCGATCCCCGACCGGGTGGCCATCACCGCCGACCTCGCGGCAAGCTGGGTCCGGCTGTCGCGCATCCCGCGGGCGGAACGGCGTCTGGCGCTGGTGCTGTCCGACTACCCCGGCCCCGGCGGCGGCATCGGCCATGCGGTCGGACTCGACAGCCCGGCGAGCACCATCGCCATGCTCCAGCGTTTGTCCGCCGAGGGCTATGGCCTGTCCGCGATCCCGAAGAGCGGTGCCGACCTGATGGCGGCCCTCACCGCCGCCCCCACCCCGATCCTGTCCCTGGCCGACTACCGGCGCCTCGCCACGCCGGAGCTGCGCGCCCGCATCGCCGGAACTTGGGGCGAGCCGTCCGCCGATCCCGCCTGCCGTGACGGCGCCTTCACCTTCCGCGTCCTGCCCTGCGGCAACGCCGTCGTCGCGGTGCAGCCAAGCCGCGGCCATGGGATCCTGACCACCGCCCAGCACCACGACCCCGACACCCCGCCCAGCCACGGCTATCTCGCCTTCCACCTGTGGCTGCGCCATGCCGCCGGCATCCATGCCCTGGTGCAGATCGGCGCCCACGGCACGCTGGAATGGCTGCCGGGCAAGGCGGTGGCGTTGTCGGCGGACTGCTGGCCGGAGCTCGTCGGCGGCACCCTGCCGGTGCTCTACCCCTTCATCGTCAACAACCCCGGCGAGGGGGTGCAGGCCCGCCGCCGTCTCGGCGCCGTGCTGATCGGCCACCTGACGCCGCCGCCGGTGGAGTCCGGCCTCTACGGCGACCTCGCCGCGCTGGAGACCGCCATCGACGAGTATTCGCAGGCGACCGGGCTCGACCCCCGGCGGCTGGGCATGCTGCGCGAGACGATCCTCGACCTCGCCTGGAAATCCGGCATCGCCGCCGACTGCAACCTGCGCCCCGGCGACGATCCCGACACCATCCTGTCGCGGCTGGACGCCCATCTCTGCGACGTGAAGGAGTTGCAGATCCGCGACGGCCTGCATGTCTTCGGCCGCAGCCCGTCCGGCGAGCGCCGCGACCGGCTGACCGCCGCAGTCGCCCGCACTGCCGATCCTGAGTTGGTCGCGTCCTCGGTCGAAGCCTGCGGCGAGGCGGAGATGCGTGCGTTGCTCGACGGGCTGGACGGCCGCTTCGTCCGCCCCGGCCCCGGCGGATCGCCGGCACGCGGGCGGGCGGACACGCTGCCGACCGGCCGCAACCTCTATGCGCTCGACCCGCGCGGGGTGCCGACGCCGACCGCCTGGACTCTCGGCTGGCAGGCGTCGGATGCGCTGATCACCCGCTATCTGCAAGACCACGGCGACTGGCCGCGCCGGTTGGTGGTGGATTGCTGGGGCACCCCGGCCATGCGCACCGGCGGCGACGAGCTGGCCCAGGCGCTGGCCCTGCTCGGCGTCCGCCCGCTCTGGGAGAACGGTTCCGGCCGCGTCACCGGGTACGAGATCATGCCGGCCGGCGTGCTCGGCCGCCCGCGGGTGGATGTGACGCTGCGCATCTCCGGCCTGTTCCGCGACGTCTTCCCGCAGCAGATCGCCCTGTTCGACCAGGCGGTGCGCGCCGTCGCCGGCCTGGACGAGCCCGAAGACACCAACCCGCTGGCCGCCACCGCGCGGGCCGAGGAGCAGCGGCTCGCCGCATCCGGCACCGGCGCGGAGGACGCCCGCCGGTGGGCCACCGCCCGCATCTTCGGTGCCGCTCCCGGGGTCTATGGCACCGCGCTGTCCGGCATGATAGCGCGCGGCGACTGGACCGCGCGGGCCGATTTCGGCGCCGCCTATCTGGAGGGCGGCTGCCACGCCTATGGCGCCGGGCTGGAAGGCGTGCCTTTGCCGGCCCTGTTCCGCCGCCGGGTGGGAGGAGCCGACGCGCTCGTCCACCACCAGGACCAGCGCGAGCATGACGTGCTGTCCACCGACGGCTTCATGCAGTTCGAGGGCGGGTTCGCCGCCGCCGCCGCGCTGGAGGAGTCCGAGCCGGCGCTCTACCATCTCGACAGCGCCGATCCAGAGAAGCCGGCGGTCCGCACACTGGCGGAGGAGATCGCCCGCACCCTGCGCGGCCGGGCGGTCAATCCGCGCTGGATCCGGGGCATGATGCGCCACGGCTATCGCGGCGCGGCGGAACTGGCGGCCAGCGTCGATACGCTGTTCGCCTTCGCCGCCACCACCGACGCCGTACGCCCCGTTCATTTCGACCTGCTGTTCGAGGCGTACGTCGAGGATGCGGAAGTCTGGGACTTCCTGTCGCAGGCCAACCCCGCCGCCGCCCGGCACATCCTGGCGCGCATGGGTGAGGCGCTCGACCGCGGCCTGTGGCATCCCCGCCGCAACTCCACCGCGGAGGACCTGCGGCGCCTGCGGGGGGCCGCCGCATGACGCATCCTGCTCCCAACCGGCCGCGTCGGCGCGGCACCTGCCCAGGCGTGCTGGCGCCGATGCAGGTCGGCGACGGGTTGCTGTTGCGCGTCCGCGTTCCGGCCGGCTTGCTGCCCGCCGATCATGCCCGCCAAATCGCCGGTCTGGGGGATCGTCACGGCAACGGCCTGATCGACCTCAGCCAGCGCGGCAACCTGCAGCTTCGCGGTATCTCCGCCGCTGGTCTGGAGCCGGTGACCGAGGCCTTGCGCGCAATGGGCTACGTCTCCGCCGATGCGGCGGGCGAAGCGGTGCGCAATGTGCTGTGCTCCCCCACCGCCGGACTCGACCCGACTGCGTTGACGGACGTACGGGTGGTGGCGCGTACGCTCGACGCGCGGCTGGCGGAGGACACGGGCCTGCACCGCCTGCCGCCGAAGTTCGGCTGGCTGGTCTGCGGCGGCGGGATCGGGCATCTGGCGGACAGCGGCGCGGACGTACGCTTCGACGCGGTGGGCGACGGGTGGTTCCAGGTGTCGCTGGGGGGCACGCTGGCGACGGCGGCACCGCTGGGGCTGTGCCGCGTACAGGATATCGCGGATTTGGCGTCGGCGCTGGGGGGTGCCTTCCTGGCGCTGCGCGCGTCGCTGCCCGAGCCGCCGCGCCGCATGGCGGGGTTGGTCGCGGCGATCGGCACCGATTCGTTTGTAACGCGCCTCTCCCCCCTGATTTCTCCTCTTCCCCCCGCTCACGCGCAAACTTCGTTTGCGCTGACGCGACAGGCGGACCTTTGTTCCGCCGAAAGCGGGGAGAGGATCAAGGTGAGGGGGACGCATCTCATGGATGTCTTTGGCGTTGCCGAACCCCCTCATCCCAACCTTCTCCCCGGGGGGGAGAAGGAGCAAGCCCCGGTAATGGTAACCGCCTTCCCCTTCGGCCGCCTCACCTGCGCCACCCTCTCGGCCCTGGCCTCCGCCTGCGCCGAGATCCGCATCACCCCCTGGCGTGCGCTCCTCCTCGTCGCCCCCGCCACCGACGTCCAAACCGTCGCCCGCACCCATGGCGCCATTCTCTCCCATACCGACCGCCGGCTGAAGCTGACCGCCTGCAGCGGGGCCGGCGGCTGCGATGTCGGCACCACCGACACCCATGCGACGGCGCTCGCCATCGCCGATCGCGCAGGCCCCTTGCTGGACCATGTCCGAATGGTGCATGTGTCGGGCTGCGCCAAGGGTTGCGCCCATCCCGCCATCGCCGATGTCACCCTGACCGCCCGCGACGGCGTGTATGACGTCGCCCTGAACGCCAAACCCGGTGATGCCGCCCCGCATCCCGGCCTGTCTCCCGCCGACGCCGTGGCCCGCGTCGCGGATCTGTTGACCGAGGAGTCCACCGGTGCCTGAGCCGCTCTACGACTATATCCGCGACGGAGCGGCCATTTACCGCCAGTCCTTCGCCACCATCCGGGCCGAAGCCGACCTGTCCGCCATCCCCGACGACCTGAAGCCGGTGGCGGTTCGCGTCATCCACGCCTGCGGCATGGTCGATGCGGCCCAGGACCTGCTGTTCTCCGCCGATGTCGGCAGCGCCGCCCGCGCGGCGCTGCGGTCCGGCGCGCCCATCCTCTGCGACAGCGAGATGGTCGCCCATGGCGTGACCCGTGCCCGCCTGCCGGCCGACAATCCGGTCGTCTGCACTCTGCGCGATCCCGCCGTGCCCGATCTGGCGAAGACCATCGGCAACACCCGCTCCGCCGCGGCGCTCGATCTTTGGGCCGAGCGGCTGGACGGCTCGGTGGTCGCCATCGGCAACGCGCCGACCGCGCTGTTCTACCTGCTGGAGATGCTGGCCGCCGGTGCGCCGAAGCCGGCGGCGGTCCTCGGCTTCCCCGTCGGCTTCGTCGGCGCGATGGAAAGCAAGGAAGCGCTGGCCGGGAACCCCTTCGGCGTCCCCTATCTGGCGATCCGCGGACGGCGCGGCGGCAGCGCCATGGCCGCCGCCGCCGTCAACGCGCTGGCGAGCGACGTCGAATGAGCGGCGACAGTCTCCCCCCCGGCACCCTGTTCGGCGTCGGCGTCGGCCCCGGCGATCCGGAGCTGATGACGCTGAAGGCGGTGCGCACCATCGGCGCCTGCCCGGTCGTCGCCTATTTCTGCAAACGCGGCACCAGGGGTCAGGCCCGCCGGATTGCCGATCAGGCCATCGCCGCCGACCAGATCGAGCTGCCGATGGTCTATCCGGTGACGGTGGAACTGCCGCCGACCCACCCGGACTATGGCCGCCAGATCGAAGCCTTCTTCGACGAGTCCGCCGAGCGGATCGCGGCACACCTCGCCGCAGGCCGCTCCGTCGCCGCCCTCAACGAGGGGGATCCGTTCTTCTACGGCTCCTTCATGCACCTGTTCCTGCGGCTGTCCGGCCGTTTCAGGGCGGAGGTGGTCCCCGGCGTCACCAGCATGGTGTGCAGCGCTTCCCTGTTGCCGCGCCCGCTGATGCTGCGCGACGACGTGCTGTCGGTAATCCCCGGCACGCTGGACGAGGCGGCCCTGGTCCGCGCTCTGACGGCGGCGGATGCCTGCGTGGTGATGAAGCTGGGCCAGAACTTGCCCAAGGTCCGCCGCGCCATCGCCGCCGCCGGGCTGGCCGAGCGGGCGTGGTACGTCGAGCGCGCCAGCATGGATGAGCAGCGCTTCATGCCCTTCCTGGAGGCGCCGGACGTCGCCCCCTACTTCTCCCAGATCGTCATTCCCGGCGAGGGCAAGCGCGGATGAGCGGCGCGGAGAGGAATGGCTGGTTGAAAGTGGTCGGGCTAGGCCCCGGACCCGAGGGCTGGCTGACCCCGGAAGCGCGGCGCGATCTGGCCGAGTCGACCGACCTCGTCGGCTATTTCCCCTATGTCGAGCGCGTGCCGCCGGGACATCAAGTCCGCCACGCCTCCGACAACCGGGTGGAACTGGACCGCGCCCGTTTCGCTTTGGATCTGGCGGCGCAGGGCCGGCGGGTCGCGGTGGTGTCGGGCGGCGACCCTGGCATCTTCGCCATGGCCGCCGCGATCTTCGAGGCGCTGGACGATCCGGCGGCGCCCGAGGCTTGGCACGCGGTGCCGCTGTCGGTCGATCCCGGCGTCTCCGCCATGCAGGCCGCCGCGGCACGTGCCGGGGCGCCGCTGGGCCATGACTTCTGCGCCATCTCGTTGTCCGACAACCTGAAACCGTGGGAGGTGGTGCTGAAGCGCCTGCGGCTGGCGGCGGAGGCGGACTTCGTCATCGCGCTCTACAACCCGATCTCCCGCGCCCGGCCCTGGCAGCTGGGGGCCGCCTTCGACGCCCTGCGCGACATCCGCAAGCCGGAAACCCCCATCGTGCTGGGCCGGGCCGTCGGCCGACCCGACGAGGAGTTGACCGTCACCACGCTGGGAGAGGTGCGGGCGGAACAGGCCGACATGCGCACGCTGGTCATCATCGGCGCCTCGCACACCCGCTTCGTGGCGCGGCCGGACGGCGGGCGCTGGGTCTACACGCCCCGCCATTACCGGGGGTGAGGATGGGTGTGACGACCAACCCGCTGCGAGTAGCCCTCTCCCCCCCTTACCCCGCCCCTCCCCCCAGGGGGGAGAAGGAGATCATGCGGGGAGGAGCCTCAGCCCACCCCCTCCAGCCACCCCACCGCGTCCTCCACGTCGTGCAGTTCGGCCACGCCGTTGCCGGCCGGCCGCTCCACCATCACCACCGGCAGCCCCAGCTTCCGTGCGGCCTCCAGCTTCGCGTCGGTGGCGCGTCCGCCGCTGTTCTTGCTCACCACGACCTCCACGCCCTGCCCGCGCATCAGCGCCAGTTCGCCTTCGATGGTGAAAGGCCCGCGGTCGAGGATCAGGCTCATGCGCGCCAAGGCCGGCATTGGCTCCGGCGGGTCGACGGCGCGGATCAGGTAACGCTTGTCCGGCATCGCTTCGAAGGCCGCGACCTCCTGCCGGCCGATGGTCAGGAAAACGGTATCGCCCAGGTCGCGCAAAGCCTGCGCCGCAGCATCCATGTCCGGCACGCCGATCCAGCGGTCGCCCGGCCCCGCCACCCAGGCCGGCCGGCTCAGAACACGCAGCGGCACGCCGGCCTGCGCACAGGCGGCGGCGGCATTGGCGGCGATCTGCGCCGCAAAGGGATGGGTCGCATCGACCACCGCGTCGATGCCCTCGGCCAACAGGTAACCGGCAAGCCCCTCCGCCCCGCCGAAGCCGCCGATGCGGGTCGGCAACGGCGGCAGCACCGGGTTCTTCGTGCGGCCGGCCAGCGACATGCGGGCGTCGATACGCGGATGTCCGGCCAGCCGCTTGGCCAGCGCCGTCGCCTCCGTCGTGCCGCCCAAGATCAGCACCTTGACCATCAGCGCCTTGACCAATTCCCTCTCCCCACCCGTCAGGATCGGTGCCATGGATAGCATGGGAACGGCCCGCTGGCTCGCCATCGTCGGCATCGGCGAGGATGGCTGGGACGGTTTGCCGCCCGCCGCGCGCGCGGCGGTCGAAGGTGCGGCGGTCCTCTATGGCGGCGCCCGTCATCTCGACTTCGTGCCGGTCGTTTCGGGACAGGAACGGCTGCCCTGGCCGTCGCCGATGACCGATGCCTTCCCCGGTCTGCTCGCCCGCCGGGGCCAGCGGGTCTGTGTGCTGGCAAGCGGCGACCCGTCCTGGTACGGCGTGGGCGCCACGCTGTCACGTCTCGTTCCGCCTCCGGAAACGATGGTGATCCCGGCGGCCTCCGCCTTCAGCCTCGCAGCATCCCGGACGGGCTGGCCGTTACAGGACTGCCGCTGCCTGACCGTCCATGGCCGCCCGCTGGAACAGGTCGTTCCGCATCTGCAACCGAACGCCAGGCTTCTGCTTCTTTCCTGGGACGGAACAACCCCGGCCAAGCTCGCTGCCCTGCTGCGCGCCCGCGGCTTCGGCGCCTCGCGCCTGACGGTGCTGGAAGCGATGGGCGGGCCGCGCGAGGGCCGGCTGGAGGCCACCGCCGACGCCTGGACGGCAGACCGTGCCGCCGATCTCAACACCATCGCACTCGACTGCGTCGCCACCCCCGGCGCGCGCGTCCTGCCGCTGGCACCCGGCCTGCCCGACGAGTGGTTCGACCATGACGGCCAGATCACCAAACGCGAGGTGCGTGCCGTCACCCTGTCCTTCCTGGCGCCGCGCCGGGGGGAGCTGCTGTGGGATGTCGGCGCCGGCTCGGGCTCGATCGGCATTGAATGGATGCTGCGCGATCCGGCCAATCGCGCCGTCGCCGTCGAGCATCACCCGGATCGCATCGCCCGCATTCTCGCCAACGCGGCGGCGCTTGGCGTACCCGGCCTGCAACTGGCACGCGGCAAGGCCCCGGCGGCGCTGGAGGGTCTGGAGCGGCCGGACGCCATCTTCATCGGCGGCGGCCTGACCGCAGACGGCCTGCTGGCGGCCTGCCGGGATGCGCTCCCCCCCGGTGGGCGGCTGGTCGCCAACGCGGTGACGCTGGAGAGCGAGGCGGTGCTGATCGACGCGCACAAGCGCCTCGGCGGCGAACTGACCCAGATCGCGGTGGCCCGCGCCTCGGCGGTCGGCGGCTTCCGCGGCTGGCGCGCGGCGATGCCGGTCACGCTGTGGCGCGTGGAAAAGCCGTTCGCGGAGGGCGCATGGACCGCATGACGCCCGGCTCCCTGCTGTTCGGCCCGGTCTTCGTCGGGCTGGGCTGCCGCCGCGGCTGCGGCTGGGAGGAGATCGCCAATCTGGTCGTTGCCGCCTTCGACGAGGCCACCCTGCCCGGCGCCGCGCGGCAGCTGGCGGCGCTGGCCGCCCCGGCGATGAAGGCCGACGAGGCCGGACTGGCGGAGGCCGCCCGCGCGCTCGGCCTGCCGCTGCGCTTCATCGAGGAGGACGCGATGCTGGCGACGCAGGACCGCGTCCACACCCGCTCCTCCACCGTGCTGGCCGCGGTCGGGCTGGCGTCGGTCGCGGAGGCCGCGGCGCTGGCCGCCGCCGGGCCGGGATCGCGCCTGCTGCTGCCGCGCCGATCCACCCCCCGCGCCACCGTGGCGCTCGCCCTGCCTGCCGTCGCTCTTCTGGAGACCCGTTCATGACCGTCCATTTCATCGGTGCCGGGCCGGGCGCTCCAGACCTGCTGACGCTGCGCGGCCGCGACCTGATCGCCCGCTGCCCGGTCTGCCTCTATGCCGGGTCTCTGGTCCCGAAGGAGATCATCGCGCATGCGCCCGCGGGGGCGCGGATCATCGACACCGCGCCGCTGACGCTTGAGGAGATCGTCGCCGAGTTCCGGGCTGCCGACGCGGCCGGCCAGGATGTCGCCCGGCTGCATTCCGGCGACCTGTCGGTCTACAGCGCGCTCGGCGAACAGACCCGCGCGCTGCGGGAGCTCAGCATCCCCTACACCATCACCCCCGGCGTGCCGGCCTTCGCCGCGGCGTCCGCCGCGCTGGGGCGGGAGCTTACCCTGCCGGAGGTCAGCCAGACGCTGATCGTGACCCGCACCGAGGGGCGCGCCTCGGCGATGCCGGCCAACGAGACGCTGGAAGTTCTGGGGGCCTCCGGGGCGACGCTGGCGATCCACCTGTCGATCCACGTCATCGACCGGGTGGTGGAGCGGCTGACCCCGCTCTACGGTGCCGGCTGCCCCGCCGCGGTGGTCTACCGCGCCACATGGCCGGATGAGCGGGTGCTGCAAGGTACGCTGGCCGACATCGCGGCGCAGGTGGCGGCATCACCGATGGAACGCACCGCGCTGATCCTGGTCGGCCCGGCGCTGGGCCACGAGGAGTTCCGCTGCAGCGCGCTCTACGACGGCAGCCATGTCCGGCGCTACCGGGGGCTGGGGGAGTGAGCGCTCCCCACGATCCGCCCCTGCCGGTCGGTGACCAGCACCTCGACGGCGACCGGCGCGTCCTCCAGCACGTCCTGCGCGGCGCGGCGGGCCAGTTCGGCCACATGGTCGGCCAGCGGCAGTCCGGCGGCGTCCGCCATGCCCAGCACCTGGGCCGCCGTATTGGCGCCGTGCGCTTGCGCGACGAGGTCCGGCCCGGCGCCCAGCTCCGCCAGCCGCACGGCCAGCCAGTCGAAATCGACGCTGTTGCGCTTGCTGTGCAGATCCATCAGCCCGCGTGCCAGCTTGCCGAACTTGGCGAAGCCGCCGCACAGCGTCAGGCGGGGGATAGGGTGCCGCCGCAGGTACTTCAGCGTGCCGCCGACGAAATCACCCATGTCGATCAACGCCTGCTCCGACAGGCCGTAACGCGCCACCACCGCCTTTTCCGACAGGTCGCCGGTGCAGGCCGCGACATGGCCGAGCCCGGCGGCGCGCGCCACGTCGATGCCTCGCTGGATCGACGCGATCCAGGCCGCGCAGGAATAGGGCACGACGATCCCCGTCGTCCCCAGGATCGACAGCCCGCCGAGGATGCCGAGCCGGCCGTTCATGGTGCGCCGGGCGAGCTGCTCGCCGTTCTCCACCCCGACCTCGACCACCAGATCGGCGGGCTGACCGGCGTCACGCGCCGCCTCTCCCACCGCCTGCGCGATCATGGCGCGCGGCACCGGGTTGATCGCCGGCTCGCCGACGGCCAGCGGCAGACCGGGCAGGGTCACGGTGCCGACGCCGGGACCGGCGCGGAAGGTCACGCCGCTGCCGGGCGCACCGCGCCACACCCGCGCCCGCACCAGCGCGCCATGGGTAACGTCGGGATCGTCTCCGGCATCCTTGACCACGCCGGCCGCGGCCCAGGGTCCGCCCAGGGGGCCGTCCCCCCCCTCCCCCCGCTGAGTCACCGCCAGGGCGAAGGCCGGGGTCTGGCCGCCGGGCAGGGTCACGGTCACCGGGTCGGGGAACTCCCGGCCGAACAGAGCCTCTGCCGCCGCCCGCGCCGCGGCGGTGGCGCAGGTTCCCGTCGTCCAGCCGCGGCGCAAGGGTGTAGCATGCTCCGCACCGCCTTCCGTCTTCTCCGAGCCCGAGTCCGCGTTCATGTCGTGTGAGTCGTCCATTCCCGAAAGCGTCCTGGTCCCCTTCGCCCCCGGCAGCGTCTGGCTGGCCGGGTCCGGTCCCGGCGACCCCGGCCTGCTGACCCTGCTGGCCCTGCAAGGTCTAAGGCAAGCCGACGTCATCGTCCATGACGCGCTGGTCGGCGAACGGATCATGGCGCTCGCCAGCCCGTCGGCAAGGCTGGAGTTCGCCGGAAAACGCGGCGGCCGACCCTCCGCCCACCAGGACGACATCACCAGCCGCCTGATCGAGCTGGCGAAGGAAGGCCACCGCGTGCTGCGGCTGAAGGGCGGCGACCCCTTCGTCTTCGGCCGCGGCGGCGAGGAGGCGCAGGCGCTGGCCGCCGAGGGCATTCCCTTCCGCATCGTGCCCGGCATCACGTCGGGCCTCGCCGGCCCGGCCTATGCCGGCATCCCGGCGACCCACCGCGACACCAACCAAGCGGTGATCCTGGCGACCGGCCATTCGCTGGGCGGCGGGCCGGACTGGCGGGCGCTGGCCGCCACCAAGGCGCCGCTGATCCTCTATATGGGCTGGAAGGCGCTGCCGACCATCGTCGTGGAGCTGATGGCCGGCGGGCTGTCCGCCGACACCCCCGTCGGCGTGGTGACGGAGGCGACGACCGCCAACCAGAAGAGCCTCGTCACCAGCCTCGGCACCTGCGTCGCCGATCTGGCGGCGAGCGGGCTGGAACCGCCCGCCATCATCGTGATCGGCGAGGTGGTGCGGCTGCGCCCGGCGCTGGACTGGCTGCCGGCCCAGACGGCGATTCAGCATGGCTAAGGGTCTGATCATCGCCGCCCCGGCGTCGGGCACCGGCAAGACGACGCTGACGCTGGGGCTGCTGGCGGCGCTCCGCGCCCGCGGCCTCAAGGTGGGAGCGGCGAAGTCGGGGCCGGACTACATCGACCCGGCCTTCCACCGCGCCGCCACCGGCCGACCGAGCGTCAATCTCGACAGCTGGGCGATGGGGCCGGATCTGCTGGACGGTCTGGCCGCCCGCGCCGCCGAGGGATCCGACCTGCTGGTCTGCGAAGCGCTGATGGGCCTGTTCGACGGCGTCGCCGGCGTCGGCGCCACCGGCACCGGCTCGACGGCGGAGATCGCCGCGCGCACCGGCTGGCCGGTGCTGCTGGTGGTGAACGCCAAGGGCCAGTCGCAGTCGGCCGCAGCATTGGTGAAGGGCTTCGCCACCTACCGCGACGACGTCGCCATCGGCGGCGTGGTGCTGAACAATGTCGGCAGCCCGCGCCACACCGCACTGGCCGGCACCGCCATCGAGGCGCTGGGCATCCCCGTGCTGGGCGCCCTGCCGCGCGCGCCGGACCTCAGCCTGCCCGAGCGCCATCTCGGCCTCGTCCAGGCCGACGAGACGGAGGGACTGTCCGACCGGCTGGCTGCGCTCGGCCGCTTCATCGCCGAGCATGTCGATCTCGACCGCGTCGTCGCCCTCGCCAAGCCGTCGCGGGCCGGGCGTGGCGGCGACACCCCCGCCCTGCCGCCGCTGGGCCAGCGCATCGCCATCGCCCGGGATGCCGCCTTCACCTTCGTCTATCCGCACCTGACCGCCGGCTGGCAGTCCGCCGGGGCGGAACTCCGCTTCTTCTCCCCCCTGGCGGACGAGGCGCCGCCGGCCGGCTCGGACGCCGTCTATCTGCCCGGCGGCTATCCGGAGCTGCATGCCGCCCGCCTCGCCGCCAACCATCGCTTCCGCGACGGGCTGCGCGCGGCGGCGGAGCGGGTGCCGGTCTATGGCGAATGCGGCGGCTACATGGTGATGGGCGAGACGCTGGAGGATGCCGACGGCGTCACCCACCCGATGACCGGGCTGCTGGGGGTGCGCACATCCTTCGCCAAGCGGCGGCTCCATCTGGGCTATCGCCGGGCGGCGCTGCTGGCCGACGGGCCGCTGGGCCCGGCCGGCACGACGCTGATGGGGCACGAGTTCCATTACGCCTCGACCCTCGCCCGCGGCGACGACGCGCCGCTGCTGCATGCCACGGCGGCGGATGGCGGCGACCTGGGCGCGCTGGGCAGCCGGCGCGGGTTGGCCCTGGGATCCTTCGTCCACCTGATCGCGCGGGGGTGACGGCGCATGGATGAGGAGAGGGAGGACGCCTTCACCCCGACGGAACGGGATGCGCTCTACAAGGCGATCTTCTCCCGCCGCGACGTGCGCGGGCAGTTCCGCCCCGACCCGGTGCCGGACGAGGTGCTGAACCGCATCCTGCTGGCCGCCCACCATGCGCCTTCGGTCGGCTTCATGCAGCCGTGGAACTTCATCGTCGTCACCGATCCGGCCGTGAAGTCCCGCATCCACGCCGACTTCGCCCGCGCCAACGACGAGGCGGCGGCCCTGTTCGAGGGCGAGCGCCGCGGCCTCTACAGCCGCCTGAAGCTGGAAGGCATCCGCGAGGCGCCGGTGAATGTGTGCATCACCTGCGACCGCGAGCGGTCCGGCCCGGTGGTGCTCGGCCGCACCCATATGCCGGCGATGGATCTCTACAGCTGCGTCTGCGCCGTCCAGAATCTCTGGCTGGCGGCGCGGGCGGAAGGGCTGGGGATGGGCTGGGTCAGCATCCTGCACGAGGACGCCCTGAAGGAGGCGCTCGGCATCCCGGAGCGGATCGTCCCGATCGCCTATCTCTGCCTCGGCCACGTCACCCATTTCGAGGCGACGCCGGAGCTGGAGACCAAGGGCTGGCGCAAGCGCCTGCCGCTGGAGGAACTGGTGTTCAGGGACCGATGGGAGGGAGCGTAGCGGGGGCGCCCAGCACCGGCCCCACCCAGCACGCCAGGAACGCGTCCTCCGGCCCGGCCGTCACCGCCGGCCTCACCGCCAGCAGCAGTTGCAGCAGCGCCGTGTGCAGGTCCGTGCAGCCGGACAAATCCACCCGCGGGGCCTCCGTCCCCTCCAGCCACTCGGCGAGCGGCAGGGCGTCCTCGACGGTACAGGCGGCCTCGAAACGGGCGAGGTCGGCATCGTAACGGATCGGCATCACAACAGCTCCCGCAGATCGAGCACCAGGATCAGCCGGCCGTCGCCCAGCACCGCGGTGCCGGCATAGCCACGCAACCCCCGCAGCACCCCGGTCATCGGGCGCAGCACCACGTCGGCACGCTCGCCGACATCGTCCACCGCCACGGCGACCGGCCCGTCGCCGAGTTCGGCGAGCACGATGCAGTCGGCTTCGCGCGCCCGCTCGTCCTCCGGCTGGCCGAGCAGGCGGCGCAGCCGGACCAAAGGCACGACGCGGTCGCGCAGCACGACGCTTTCCGCCCGCTTCACCGCGCGGATCTCGGCCCGCGGCACCCGCTGGACACCGCCGACCAGCGCCACCGGAATGCCGTAGAGAGATCCCGCCGCCTCCACCACCACGACACGGGTGATGCTGAGCGTCAGCGGCAGCGACAGCCGTACCCGCGTGCCGCTGCCGGGGGTCGAGGAGAGCTCCACCCGGCCGCCGGCCCGTTCCACCGCCGCGCGCACCGCGTCCATGCCGACCCCGCGGCCGGACAGGTCGGACACGCTGCCCGCGGTGCTGAAACCGGGGGCGAAGACCAGCCGCACCGCGTCGGCATCGCTCAGCGCCGCGGCGGCGTCCGGCTTCAGCAATCCCTTAACGACAGCGGCGCGGCGCATCGCCGCCGGGTCGATGCCGGCGCCGTCGTCCGACACCTCCACCACCACCCCGCCCTTGTCCTGGAAGGCATGGACCCGCAGCGTGCCGCCCGGCGGCTTGCCCTGCGCCGCCCGGCGGTCCGGCGCCTCGATGCCGTGGTCGAGTGCGTTGCGCACCAGATGCAGCAGCGGCTCGCCCAGCACGTCGAGGATGTCCTTGTCGGCCTCCGTCTCCGCCCCGTCCAGCACCAGCTCGACCGTCTTGTCCAGCCGGCGGGCGGTGTCGCGCACCAGCCGGGGCAGCGGGTCGAAGACACGGGCCAGCGGCAGCAGCCGCAGCCGCAGCGCCGCGTGGCGGAGATCACCGACCAGACCGTCCAGCCGGGCGGCGAAGGCCTTCATATCGCGGGCCGTCTCGCCATCCCCGGCGCGGCGGACCAGCGGCCCCAACTGCCCCTTCACCACCGACAGCTCGCCGACCAGCGCCATCAGCGCGTCCATCCGCTCCGGCTCCACCCGCAGGGCGCGGCGCGGCGCGGGGGCGGAGCGCGACGCGGCCGTCGCGGGCGTTTCCGCCGGTGGTCCATCGGCCAGGAAGCGGCGCAACGACCCGGCGTCGCCACAGGCTGCCGCCACGGTGGCGCGCTGGGCCGGGCGCCCCAGCGCCGTCAGGATCGCGGTGACCGCCCGTGCCACCGCGGCGCGGCGGGATTCGCGTTCGGCAGCGGTGCCGGGCAGGTCGAGGATGCGCGCCTGCTCCTCCAGCATGGCCGCTGCCAACGAACCCTGCGCTGCCGCCGCAGGCGGTGCGATGGCCGCAGCCAGCGTGACCGTGCCGGTCCGCACCTGATCGGGCACGCTGCGGAAGGCCGTCGTCACTGCTTCCACGGCCGCACCGCTCAGCGCGCGGAAGCGCAGGACGCAGCGGTAGGGATCCATCTGTGCCGGCGGCGGCAGCGGTTCCGTCGGCTCGATCCGCAGCAGCCGCAGGTCGGGCACCCGTCGGAACAGCGCCAACGGGTCGTCGCCAGTGAAGAAGCACTCCGGATCGGGCGTATAGTCGATGGCGGTCAGCGTTCCGCCGCCCGCTGCCCGCCGCTCCTCGTCCGTCAACGCCGCCACCCAGGGGAACGCGTCCACCTCCCCGGCGGAGGCCGCCGCGCCGGCCGATGCCTCGCCCCCCGCCAGCCCGCGGACCAATGTCTCCGCCACCGCTCCGGCGTCGGCAGGCAGCGTGCCGGTCCCTTCGAGCGCCGCCACCCAGCGGGCGCATTGGTCGAGCGCGCGGAACAGCCGGTCGGCCAGTTCCGGCGTCATGGCGCGCCGGCCGTCGCGCAGCAGCGACAGGGTGTCCTCCCCGACATGGACCAGCCGGGTGAAGGGCACCATGTCGAAAAGGGCGCTCGCCCCCTTCAGCGTATGGAAGGCGCGGAACAGCTCGTCCACCGACGCGCGGTCGGCGGGGTCGCGCTCCAGCGCCAGCAGGGCGGCGCCGGCAGTCTCCAGCAGCTCCTGCGCCTCGACCACGAACTGCTCGAACAGCTCGCTCATGGCACGCCCTCCCCCATGCCGAGAGGACATCCGGTCAGCAGCCGGACCGCCTCCACCAGGACCTCCGGGCGCGGCGGCTTGACGATGTACCAGTTGGCGCCGGCCAGCAGAGCCTGCTCGCGGTCGCTGGCCTTCGACTCGGTACTGATCATGATGGCGGGCACGTCGCGCAGGCTCGGGTCGCGGCGGAGGACGCGCAGCATGGTATAGCCATCCATCTTGCGCATGTTGACGTCGACGATCACCAGATCGGGCGGGACCGCCATCGCCCGTTCCAGCCCCTCGATCCCGTTCACCGCCTCGTCGACCACGAAGCCGTCGGCCTCCAGCACGCGGCGGCTGAAGGCGCGCACGGTCACGGCGTCGTCCACCACAAGAATGCGCGGCCCGCTCATGCGGCACCCCCGTCCGTGGGCTTCTGATAGAGGATGGCGTCGGGGAAGCGGCGCGGGACGAACAGCGAGGACATGCGGCTCATGCTTTCCGAATGGCCGAGGCAGATGAAGCCGCCCGGCGCCAGGGCATCGTGGAACATGCTCGCCGCCTCCCGCCGGCCCAGATCGTCAAAATAGATCAGCAGATTGCGGCAAAAGATCACGTCGATCCCGCGAAACGCCCGCGCCTGCTGCGGGTCGGCGATGTTGACCAGAGAGAAATCGACCGAGTCCCGCAGATCCTCGACGATCTGCCAGCGCGGCCCGCCGGCCTCAACCGTTCCGCGCAGCGACCGGAAATACTTGGCGCGCAGATGGACCGGCAGCCCCTGCAGGGCG
Source organism: Azospirillum sp. 412522 (assembly GCF_019805165.1). Lineage (GTDB taxonomy): Bacteria > Pseudomonadota > Alphaproteobacteria > Azospirillales > Azospirillaceae > Azospirillum. The sequence continues at coordinate 109,687 of NZ_RWIJ01000017.1, read as the reverse complement.
CGCTCGTCATAGATGCCCTCTCTCGCCCGCTCCAACACCGCACTGTCGATGTCCGACGCCAGCAGCTCGATCTCGTAATCGTCCACCCGACCCCAGCTTTCCAGCAGCATGATGGCGATGGAATAGGGTTCCTCCCCGGTGGCGCAGCCGGCCGACCAGATGCGCAGCCGCGACCCCGTCGGCCGCCCCCGCACCAGCTCGTCGAGGACGGAGTTCACCAGACAGTCGAACTGGTACTTCTCGCGGAAGAAATAGGTCTCGTTCACCGTCATCAGGTTGACGAGCCGCTGAAGTTCCTCCCCCGACGCCTGGAATCGCAGCAGGTTCATGTAGGCGCGCAGGTCCCTCGCCCCGACCGCCTGCATGCGGGCGGCGACGCGGCGGTCGACGAAATAGCGCTTGGCCTCGGTGAAGGACAGGCCGGTGCGGTCCCGCAGGAATCCGCACAGGGTCGCATAATCCTCCTGGGACAGGCCTGCCGGCTCGGCGTCGGTCACCGGGGCGCATCCGCCGTGGAAGCCGGGCCGCGGAAGCTGGACCGGGCGGCGTCGACGGCGAAGGCGACGAAGGCGTCGTCGGGGAAGCGGCGGGCCAGAATCTCCAGGCTGGACAGCGCCTCCGGACTGCCGGCCTCGGCCAGCGCCTCCACCGCGGCGAGGCAGACATTCACGTCGGCGTCGCCCTCCATCACCCTGGCCAGCCAGTCGGCGCGGCTGGGAGCGGAATTGTCGGGATGGACGAGGCTGCCCAACCCCTGCACTGCGAAGATGCGCAGGTCGGCGTCGGCATGGCCGAGCAGCGGCAGCAGCGCCGGGGCGGCGACCTCCGCCGGCATCTGCTGCAGGCTTTCCAGCACCGCGTTGCGCAAGGCCGCGTCCTCGCGGTCCAGGAAGGGGACCAGCGCCGCCGCCGCGTCGGGCGTGGCGATGCGGGCGAGCGCGGTCAGGATCGCCTCGCGCACGCCGGCATCCCCCTCCGCTTGAAGCCGGCGGGCGAGCGCCGCTTCCGGACCCGGCACGGCGGCATGGCCAAGCGCGTGGGCGGCATCGCGGCGGATGCCGGCATCGGCATCCTCGAGCGAGGCCAGCGGATCGCTCCCGATGTCGGGCGCAGCCGGGGCGGTCTGCGGAGCGGCCTTCTTCTTCACCAGTCCCATGACATCACCCCCTACGCTATTCCGGCCCGCCGCGTGGCGGGCAGCAGCCAGCGGGTCAGCTGGCCGGCGACCCGGTCCGACGGCAGCACGACGCTGGCCCCGCCGCGCCGGATCAGGTCCTGCGGCATGCCGAAGACGACGGCGCTCTCCTCCGACTCCGCGATGGTGCGGCCGCCGCGGGCATGAAGCTCGGCCATCGCCGCCGCCCCGTCGTTGCCCATGCCGGTCAGCAGCACCCCCACCAGCCGCTCCGGCGGCAGCAGCCGCATGGCGCTGGCCACCAGCCGGTCGGTGTTGGGGTGCCAGGGCCGGTCGGCCGCAGCCGGCACGCTGACCGCCTGGAGCCGGCCGCCGCGCCGGGCCAGCTCGACGTCGGCGCCGCCACGGGCGATGCAGACCATCCCCGGCTCCAGCACCGTCGACCGCTGCACCTCCACCACATTCAGCGCGCACAGCTCGTCCAGCCGCCGCGCCAGCGTCGCGGTGAAGGCGACCGGCATATGCTGCGCCACCACCACCGGCCAGGGGAAACCGGCCGGCAGAAGCGGCAGGATGTCCTCCAGCGTGCTGGGTCCGCCGGTGGACACGCCGACCAGCACCACCCCCTCGCCCTCCCCGTCCGGCGGCGTGACCGGCACCGCCGGCTGCAACATCTCGGGTGTGACGAAATCCTCCCCGGCGATACGGGCACGCGCCAGCCGCAGCCGTTCGCGCAGGCCACGCACCCGGCGCGGACGGGAGGATGCGGCGGCGCGCACCGTCTCCACCAGCTCCTCGCCGATGCGGCCGATGGAGCCGGCGGCCGGCTTCTGCACCGCCTCCACCGCCCCCAGCCGCAACGCCTCCAGCGTCTCCTCCGCCCCCGCCCCGGTAAGGGCGGAGACCATGACGACCGGCTTGGGATGCTCCACCATGATGCGGGCAAGACAGGCCAGCCCGTCCATGCCGGGCATGGTGACGTCCAGCGTCACCACGTCCGGGTCGAGAACCGGCAGGCGCGCCAGGGCCTCGTCCCCCGTCGCGGCGGTCTCCACCCGGAAGCCGGCCTCTCCCAGCAGTTCCGCGATGCGCCGGCGCATCAATGCGGAATCGTCCACCACCAGCACCGTCAGCACACCGTCCCCCATCCGATCGTCACTGCGGGGTAACGAGCAGGTCGGCCAGCCGGTCCATGTCGAGCAGGCTGTCCGCGTCCATCAGCAGGATCATGCGGCCGCCTCCGGCGGAGTCCAGTGTCGCCACCCGGCGGATCAGCCGCCGTTGCGCCGCCGACACCGCCGGTGCCGGACCGATCCGACCCGCCGGAACCGTCAGCAGGCCGGACAGACCGTCCACCAGCAGACCGACCAACAGGCCGTCACGCCCGACCACCACCACCCGCCCGCGCTCAAGCCCGGCGGCAGGGTCCGTACCGGGCTTCGCCGCCACGGCCGGAAGGTTCAGCAGCCGGCGCTGGTCGATCAACGGCAGAACCTCGCCGCGCAGGGTCAGCACGCCGGCGACGAAATCGGGCGCATTGGGCAACGGCGTGATGCTGTCGGGCCGGCGCAGCACCTCGCGCACGGCGGTAACCGGAAGTCCATATTCCGCCCCGGCAAGGCGGAAGACGACGAAGCGCTCCCCGGCACCGCCTCCATCCACAAGCTGCGCCGGTTCCATTCCATTCCCCTCCCGGCCGGCATCGGCACCAAGGGCCGCACCATGACGGAACAGCCGCTCCGCCGACAGCACCGACACCAGCCGGCACCCGCTGCCTGCGCCCGTGCCGCCGTCCGCCCGCGCGATGCCGTCCAGATCCTCGAACTCCGGCTCGCGGGCCAGCAGCGGCGGTACCGGGTCGATCAGCGCAGGGTCGAGCCGCAGGATCTCGCGGACCTCGTCCACCAGCACCCCGACCGGCGCCTGCCCCACCCCCGGCCGCACCACGACGACGCGGCGCCCGGCCTCCGGCGCGCCGCTGCCGTCCAGCCCGAACAGGGCACGCAACCCGACCAGCGGCAGCAGACGGTCGCGCACCGACATCACGCCCAGCAGATGCGCCTTAGCCCGCGCCATGCGGGCGACCTCGCGCGGTGCGGGCAGGACCTCGCGGACACGCTCCACCGGCAGGGCGAACTCCTGCCCGGCGACCTCGAAGACCAGCAGAGCCTGCCGGTCGGGCCCGCCTACGACCCCCATTTTCCCGGCGCCCGCCACACCGACCGGCCCCAGGCCGAACCCGGGCCCCGCGGTCGCCGGCCCCCGCGCCGCCTCCTCCATATCGCCGAACTGCCGGTCGATCAGCGCATCCAGCTTCAGGATGGTGGCGGGGCCGTCGCGCAGCAGGCCGTCCAGCAGGGCGGGATCCAAACCGCCATCCTCCTGCGTCACCGGATCGATGCCGTCGAGGCCGCTGCGCAGGATGCCGGCCATCGCGTCCACCCGCAGGCCGACCGGCTGGCCGCAATGCCCGACCAGCACCACGCGCGCCTCCCGCGTGGCTGGCGCCCCGCCCTCCAGCGCCTTGGCCCCAAGCGCCTTGGCGAGATCGAGCACCGGCACTGCCTCGCCATGCCACTGCGCCAGCCCGTCGAGGCTGGGCGGCCCCAACGGGATGCGCACCAGATCCGGCGGCCGGATCACCGCGCGGACCGCCGGCAGCGGCAGGGCCAGATGCAGGTCGCCGACCACCACCGTGACGAATGCCAGGGCGAGGGTGCCATCGGCTTCCCCAGCCGCTTCCCGGGCCGCCGCCCGGTCCCCGTCCACGGCGGTCAAGCCCCGCCCAGCAGGCTGTCGGCCATCGCGGCGATCTCCTCGATCGCCGATGCCAGCTCCTCGGCCCCCTTGGCCTGTTCGCGGGCGGCCTTGGCCGCTTCGGAGCCGGCAAGGTTCGCCGCCGCCGCCGCCGCCGCCACCTGCTCCACGCCGACGCGGGTTTCGCGCAAAGCGGCGGTGGTGTCGGTGGCGGCCTCCAGGATCTCACGGCTGCCGGCGGTGACCACCCGCAGTTCCTGCGCACCGGCGGTCAGGGTGACGCCGAAGGCACGATGGCGCGCGATCTCCGTCACCGCGATGGCGGAAACCTCGTCCACGTCGCGGCGCACCCGCAGCATCTGGTCCTGGATGTCACGGACGATGTCCTTCACCCGCTCCGCACTGTCGGCGCTGTCGCCGGCCAGCTTGCGGATGTCGCCGCTGACCACGGTGAAGCCGCGGCCGAACTCTCCCGCCCGCGCCGCTTCGATGGATCCGCTGACCGCCAGCATGCCGGTCTGGATGGCGACGGTGGCGATGGCGTCCACCACCTTGTCGATGCGCCGGCCGATCCGCTCCAGCGCGTCCAGCCGCTCGCCCGCCCGGCGGGAGGACTCGACCGCCCCCATCACGCCGTCGGCCAGCCGGCCGATGGTGTTTCGGGTCTCGCCCAGCAGCCCTTCCATGGAGGTGCAGCGCTCCACCGACTCTCCCGCCCGGCCGGCGGCCAGCGTCGCCGCTGCGTCGATCTCGGCGATGGCCGATGCCAGCTGGTGGGTGGCTGCGCTCTGCGACCGAGCTCCACTGGAAATCTGGCCGATGGCGGTCATGATCTGGGCGGCGGCGCGGTTGATCTCCTCGATGGCGGCCGACAGCTCCTCGGCAGCCGAGGCCAGTTCGTCGGCGGTGGCGGAGAGGTCGGTCGTGCCCTCGAGATCCTCCGCCAGTTCCGACAGCTGCCCGGCGGCGCGCTGGCTCTGGTTCAGGGCGACCGACTGCTCGCCGGCCGTCCTCAGCGCCTCCTCGGCGGCGGCGGACTGCTCCTCGGCGCTGGCGGCGATGATCTCCGCGCCGCGCAGGGCCTCCCGCGCGGCCTGATCGGCCTCAACCGCGGCACGGATGGTCTCCTGCGCGCCCTGGACGATGGTCGTCATGTCCGACCGCACGCCCTCCAGCTGCTGGACGATCTCGCGCCCGCGCGCCACCTCCGCCTTGGCCACGTCGGACGAGGCGACGATGCCGGCGGCGATCGCCGCAACCGCATCCTGGATTTCCGAGACCATCGCCTGGATGTCGTTGGCGCTGCGTTCCGACCGCTCGGCCAGCGCCTGCACCTCGTCGGCGACGACGGCGAAGCCCTTGCCCGCCTCGCCGGCCCGCGCCGCCTCGATGGCGGCGTTCAGCGCCAGCAGGTTGGTCTGGTCGGCGATGGCGGCGACGCTCTGCACGATGGCGGCGATCTCCTGCGCCTGGACCTCCAGGTCGCGCACCAGACGGACCGACGCCTCCTGCCGTTCGGCGGCGCGGACGATACCGTCGATGGAGGACAGGATCTGGCCGCTGACGTCCTTCAGCGTGGTCTGCAACGCCTCGACCCGCAGCACCGCCTGCTCCGCCGTGCCGCGCGAGCGGGTCAGCAACTCCGACGCGCGGCCGATCATGCGCTGCGACTGCTGGGTGGCGCCGGCCGATTGCTCGGCCCCGGCGGCGATCTGCTCCATCGCCCGGCGCAGCTCCTCCGCGGCCGAGGCCGCCTCGGCGACACCGCTCGCCAGCTCGGTGGAGGCGGCGGCGATGCCGCTGGCGGCCTGCCGGCGGCGCGAGTCGGCACGTGCCCGGCGGCGCTGCGGCGCGTTCGGCATGGCGGCCGGTGCCGGGTCCCCGGCGGCGGCGGTGCCGGCTCCGGCAACGGACCGATCCGGACCCTCGTCGTCGGCGCCCGGCTTGGTGCGGGCGGCCTGCGCCGTGTCGATCCTGGTCTTCTTGATGAGTGCCATGGTCCTTACCCGCCTTTCCAGCCGGTTGTTCTTGTTGCCGTCACGCCACCAGCCGCCCGATATAGCGGCTGAGCTTCGCCTGCAGCGCCCCGGCGGAACCGGCGTCGAGCAGCAGAACGACCCGCCCTCCGACCACGATCCCGTCGCCACCCGGCAGGTTGGCGCGCAGATCGATGTGGAACAGGACCGCTGCGCCTTCCTCGGCCGGAACCGGCCCCGTACACCCCCGCAGGACCTCCGCCGCATCGCCGCGGAACACCGCCGGCAGGCCGGTATCGACCGCTTCGCCCAGAAGGTTCGCGACCAGCGCCAGCGCGCTGTTCAGCACGACGTTGCCGAGCTCCGCCAGGACTTCGTCCTCCATCTCGGAAGCGTCCTCGGCCGACACGTCCGGCGGCAGGGCGGCGCGCGCCAGGGGCAGGCTTCCGGCCTGGGGAAAGACCAGCAGGGCGCAGCCGGCGAACAGCCCCCCCAGCGTTTCCGAAACACCCACCAGCGGCGGCGTCAGCGCCTGGTCCAGCAGCCCCGCCACCTCCTGCGCCGGCACCATCTCGACCGTCGGGACCGAGAGGGTCACCAACCCGCCCAGCATGCGGCCGAGTGCCGTCGATGCCCGGCCGATGCCGATGTTGCCCAGTTCGGCCAGCGCGTCGCGCTCCAGCTCGCTCAGCTTGGGGGGTGCGCTCACTCCTGCGGAGCCTGGGCGGGAGGACGGCGCGGCGGCAGGGCGGTGGAGTTCAGGAAGCGGGCGACCTGCTCCTCCTCCAACGGCTTGGGCATGAAGGCGGCACCGACCGAGCGGATGCCCGACACCACCGCGTCCTGCGCGTTGGCGGTGATGATGGCGATGTGGACGTTGGGAAGGCGCTGGCGCAGCTTGGCCGCGGTGTCCACGCCGTTGTCGCCGGGCATGTTGTAATCGATGATCGCAACGTCAACCGGCGTGTCCTGCAACGCCTTGAAGAGTTCGTCGCCGTTTGCCGCCTCGACCACCGACCAGTCGGGTTTGTTGCGCAAGACCATTGCCCGCACATGCATACGCGAAAGCTTGCTGTCGTCGACGATGATTGCAGTCTTACTCAAGATATAGGCCTTTTGGATGGAAATCGACCGACGAAGCCGAATTGAGCGCAAGTATACAGAATGAAGGGAGCCATGCCAGTCCCGATAATCATCCCCAGGGTTTTGCCTGACTCAGCGGGATTTAGATGCCTGCCGTCCGTCCGACTCATGCTATCGAAACGCCACGTCTTTTTCGATCCGGCCCCGCTCCATGCCGCCCACCGCCGTACCCGCCAAATTGGCCGCCCTCCTGCGCGAGGCGCTGGCCCACCATCGCGCCGGTGCGCTGGATGAGGCGGAGCGCGCCTATCGCGCGATGCTGACGGCCGACGGCCGGAACGCCGACGCGCTGCACCTGCTGGGCGCGCTGCACCACCAGCGCGGCCAGGATGCCGAGGCCGTCCGGCTGATCGAACAGGCGATCGCGCACCGTCCCGGCATGGCGGAACAGCACGCCAACCTTGGTCTCGCCCTCCATGCACTGGGCCGGCTGAACGAGGCGGAGGCGGAATACCGCCGGGCGCTCGCCCTGCGCGAGGCCTATCCGCAGGCGCACAACAGCCTGGGCAGCGCCTTGCAGGAGCAGGACCTGCTGGCGGAGGCCGCCGTCCATTACCGCCGCGCCCTGGATCTCGATGCCGGCTATGCCGAGGCGTGGGCCAATCTCGGCACGCTGCTGCGGGCGCGGGATGACTATGCGGAGTCGGAAGCGGCGCTGCGCCACGCTCTGCGGCTCGACCCCGGCCATGCCACCGCCCTGACCAACCTGGGCGTCGTGCTGAAGGAGACCGGCCGCATCCCGGAGGCGGAGGCGGCGCATCTGGAGGCCCTGCACCTCGCCCCCGACGATGCCGAAACGATGGTCAACCTCGCCCTGCTGCGCGAGGCGCAGGGCCGCGGCGAGGAGGCGGAAGCACTCTATCGCCGGGCGCTGGTCCACGCCCCCGGCTTCGCCCTGGCGCGCTGGAACCTCGCCCTGCGACTGCTGGGCCGGGGCCGGCTGACGGAGGGGTGGGACGAATACGAGGCGCGCTTCGCCTCCCGCCGCGTCTCTGCCGGGCGCAGCTTCACGCTGCCGGCCTGGGACGGCGCTTCCGGCCGGCGCCTGCTGGTCTGGCGCGAGCAGGGGCTGGGCGACGAGTTGTTGTTCGGCACCGCCCTGCCCGACCTCGCCGCACGGCTGGGACCTGGGGAACTGGTGGTGGAAGTCGATCCCCGCCTGACCGGGCTGGTCGGCCGCGCCCTGCCCGGCGTCACGGTGCGGACGCAGACGGCAGATCCCACCGATGCCGACGCCCATCTGCCGATGGGATCGCTGCCCCGGCTGCTGCGCCCGACCCTGGCCGATTTTCCCGCCCGGCCGTCCTGGCTGGCGCCCGATCCGCCGCGGCTGGCGGAGTGGCGCGAGCGGCTGGCGGCGCTGGGGCCGGGCCTACGCGTCGGCATCTGCTGGGGCAGCCGGAACATGGCTGGCGAGCGCAAGGCTTCCTACACCCAACTGGCGGACTGGGCGCCGCTGCTGACCCTGCCCGGCCTGATTCCGGTCACGCTGCAATATGACGGGCGCGAGGCGGAGATCGCCGAGGTCGAGGCGAAACTCGGCCTGTGCATCCGCCGCTGGCCCGGCACCGACCTGAAGAGCGACCTGGAAGGAGTGGCGGCGCTGATCGCCGGCCTCGACCTCGTGGTGACGGTGGCGAGTTCGGTCGGCGAGATGGCGGGGGCCTTGGGCGTGCCGGTCTGGCGCTTCGGCCCGGCCGGCGACTGGACGGCGCTGGGCAGCGGCGTGCGGCCCTGGTTCCCCTCCATGCGGCTGTGGAGCACAACGCCCGGCGAGAGGCTGGCGGACTTGCTGACCCGCATGGCGGCCGAACTGCGCCGGCTTGTCCCAGCTTTACCCATTGGGGAGTGGCTGGCCGAGGCGCGCGGACTGCACGAGTCCGGTCGCTGGCCCGAGGCGGAGAAGGCCTATCAGCGCATCCTCGACCAGGGCGGCGAGGTGCCGGCGGCGCTGGAGGGCTACGCGCAGCTCGGTCATCAGGCCGGCCGTCCCGACATCGCCGCCGCCCTGCTGGCCCGCGTCCTCGCGGTGGAGCCGACCGCCGAGCGCCACAAGCGCCGTGCCCTGGCCCACCAGGAGATGGGCGCCCTGGCCGAGGCCGAGGCCGACTGGCAGGCTGCCGCCACGCTGGCCGACGACGACATGGAGGCGCTCGGCAATCTCGGCGCCCTGCGCCTGTCGCGCGGCGCGGCGGCCGAGGCGGCGGACGCCACCGACGCGGCGCGGCGCCTCGCCCCCTTCCATGCCGGGCTGTGGACCAATGCGGGGCTGGCCCGGCAGGCGATGGGACGGGAGAGCCACCCCTTCTTCCAGCGCGCGCTCGCCCTTGATCCGGCGCTCGCGGAAGCCTGGACCGCCCTGTCGGCGGAAGCTCTGCGCAACCCCGTCCATGCCGGCCTGGCGCAGCGCACCGCCGGCCGGGCCTTGCGCCTGCGCCCCGGCGATCCGGTGGCGGTCGGCAACCTTGGGCTGGCGGCCCTGGCGCTCGACCGCCCGGCCGAGGCGGTGGCGCATCTGCGCCTGGCGCTCCAGGGCCGGCCCGGCGACCTCGGCACGCTGGGCAACCTCGCCTTGGCGCTGGAGCGGGCGGGCGACGGCACCGCCGCCGGGCTGGCCCGGTGGCGGGTGATCCTGCTCGCCCCCGGAACCGCCGCCGGCTGGGCCGGGCTGGCCGACCTGCGGCAGCGGCAGGGCCGGCTCGATGCCGCGTTGAAGGGCTGGGGGCGCGCCCTGGCGCTGGAACCCGGACGGGCGGACTGGCGCTACAACCAGGCCAACGCCCTGCACGCCGCCGGCCGGCCGGCCGAGGCCGATGCCGCCTATCGGCAGGCGGTTGAGGGCGACCCGACCCTGACGATCGCCGCCTTCAACCGCGGCTATGCGGCGCTGGCGCAGGGAGAGCTTGCCACCGGCTGGGCCGGGCTGGAGGCCCGCTTCGCCGCCGGACAGGCCTTGCCCGACCGGCGCTTCCGTATCCCGGCCTGGGACGGCGGCGACCTGACGGGAAAGACGCTGCTGGTCTGGCGCGAACAGGGGGTAGGGGACGAGCTGATGTTCAGCGCCTGCTACCCCGCCCTGATCGCGCGCGCCGGCCGGGTAATTCTGGAATCCGAACCACGGCTGGTGGACCTGTTCGCGCGGTCCTTCCCGCAGGCGCTGGTCCGCGCGGCGACGGCGGATCCGGCGGACGCCGACTGCCACGTCCCGGCGGGGTCGCTGCCGCTGCGGCTCGGCTGGGGGGTAAGCGGCTTCCCGGCGCGGGCCGGCTGGCTGCGGGCGGACGACGCGGCGGTGGAGCGGTGGCGGGGATGGTTGGATGACTCGGGTAACGGCCATCGCCCCCTGACGGTCGGCTTCTGCTGGCGCAGCGGCCTGCGCAGCGCCCTGCGCGACGCCAACTATGCCCCGCTGACCGGCTGGGCGCCGATCCTCGCCCTGCCCGGCGTGCTCCTGGTCAATCTTCAATACGACGAGTGCGAAGCCGAACTCGCCGACGCCGAACGGCGCTTAGGCATCACGATCCACCGCCCGCCGCTCGACCTGAAGAACGATCTGGATGGTGCGGCGGCTCTGACGACGGCGCTGGATCTGGTGATCTCCGCCGGGACATCGGTGGCGGAGATGGCGGGTGCGCTCGGCGCGCCGGTCTGGCGGATCGGGCCGGCGGGGGACTGGACGGCGCTCGGCACCGGCTGCCGGCCCTGGTATCCGTCGATGCGGCTGTTCGGGCCGAAAACGGGCGGGACGCTCGGCGACGCGCTGGGCGCCGCCGGGCGTGCCCTCATGGACCTCAGAACGCGGGAACCACGGCGTTCTTGAACTTGGTGAGGATGAACTCCTTCACCTCGGGGCTGTTGTAGGCCTTCACCAGCTTGGCGACCCAGGGCTTGTCCTTGTCGGCCTTGCGCACGGCGATGACGTTGGCATAGGGGCTGTCGGCCGCCTCGCGGGCGATGGCGTCCTTGACCGGGTCGATGCCGGCCTCCAGCGCGAAGTTGGTGTTGATGGCGGCAGCGGTCACGTCGTCCAGCGAGCGCGGCAGCTGGGCGGCGTCCAGCTCGACGATCTCCAGCTTCTTCGGGTTCTCGACGATGTCGATCGGCGAGGCCTTGAGGTTGCCGCCGTCCTTCAGCTTGATCAGGCCCTTGGCCTGGAGCAGCAGCAGGACGCGGCCGCCGTTGGTCGGATCGTTGGGGATGGCGAACTTGGCCCCCGCCGGCAGCTCCTCCAGGCTCTTGACCTTCTTGGAATAGATGCCGATCGGATAGACCACCGTCTTGCCGACGCTGACCAGATCGAAGCCGCGGTCCTTCACCTGGTTGTCCAGATAGGGCTGGTGCTGGAAGCTGTTGGCGTCGAGATCGCCGCCGGCCAGCGCCTGGTTCGGGATGACGTAGTCGGTGAATTCCAGGATCTGGATGTCCAGCCCGTCCTTGGCGGCGATGGGCTTCACCGCTTCCAGGATCTGGGCGTGCGGACCCGCGGTGACGCCGACCTTGATCGTTTCGGCGGCCACACTCTCAAAGGGCGCGCCGAAAGCAATGGCCATGGTGGCGGCACCGGCCAGCAGCGAAGCCAGCGAACGGAAGCGCAGCATCTCGAACACTCCTCAGTTTTTTTGGGGGTCAGGATTTCAGATTGCGTTTGTTGACACGGCGGGCGATCAGGTCGCCCGTCGACTGGACGATCTGCACCAGCACGATCAGCACGATCACCACCGCCAGCATCACCTCCGGCAGGAAGCGCTGATAGCCGTAGCGGATGCCGAGATCGCCCAGGCCGCCGCCGCCGACGGCGCCGACCATGGCGGAATAGCCGACGAGGCTGACCGCCGACAGGGTCAGGCCGGCGACGATGCCCGGCAGGGCTTCCGGCAGCAGGACCTTGCGGATGATCTGGAAGGGCGTGGCCCCCATCGCCTGCGCCGCCTCGACCAGGCCGCGGTCGACCTCGCGCACCGCGTTCTCGACGACGCGGGCGATGAAGGGGGCGGCGGCGACGGTCAGCGGCACGATGGCGGCGTTGGTGCCGATGGAAGTGCCGGCGATCAGCCGGGTAAAGGGGATGATCGCCACCACCAGGATGATGAAGGGGGTGGAGCGGGTCATGTTGACCACCGCCCCCATCGCCTTGTTGAAGGCGAAGTTCTGCAGCAGCTCGCCCCGGCCGGTGACGGCCAGCAGCACGCCGATCGGCAGTCCGATCAGCGTCCCGATGGCGCCCGACACCGCCACCATCTGCAGCGTGTCGAGCAACCCCTTGATCAGCAGGTCAATGATTTGCGGGGAGAGCATGGCCCAACACCTCGACACCCAGATTGTTCTCTTTGACCAGCGCGATGGCGGCATCGACCCTGGCCTGATCGCCCAGCGCCTCCACCACCAGCGTGCCGAAGGGCGCGCCCTGGATCTCGTCGATCTGGCCGTGCCAGATGTTGAGATCCAGGTCCAGACGGCGGCTGATGGCGCTGATGACCGGGGTGGTCGCCTTCGCGCCGGTGAAGGTGATGCGCAGCACCGGGTTGCTGCCCGGCCCCGGCTGGTGCGACAACCGGTCGCGCAGGCTGTCGGGGATGCCGCGGTTGATGACGGGATCGACGAAGCTGCGGGTGGTCGGGTGTTTCGGATGGGCGAAGATGTCGAAGACAGGCCCCTGTTCGATCACCCGGCCATTCTCCATCACCGCCACCTTGTGGCAGATCTCCTTGATGACGGCGATCTCGTGGGTGATCAGGACGATGGTCAGGCCGAGCCGCCGGTTGATGTCGGCCAGCAGATGCAGGATCTGCGTCGTCGTCTCGGGATCGAGCGCCGAGGTCGCCTCGTCCGACAGCAGGACCTTCGGCTTGCTGGCGAGCGCGCGGGCAATGCCGACGCGCTGCTTCTGCCCGCCCGACAGTTCCGCCGGATAGCGGTCGCGCTTGTCGGCCAGCCCGACGAGGTCGAGCAGCGGCTCCACCGTCCGGCCGATCTCCGCCCTGGCCATGCCGGCCAGTTCCAGCGGCAGCGCCACATTGTCGAAGACGGTGCGCGAGGACAGCAGGTTGAAGTGCTGGAAGATCATGCCGATGGAATGGCGGGCCTTGCGCAGCTCCGCCGCCGACAGGGCGGTCATCTCCACCCCGTCCACCTTGACGCTGCCCGCGGTCGGGCTTTCCAGCAGGTTGACCGTGCGCAGCAGGGTGGACTTGCCGGCACCGGAGCGGCCGATGATCCCGAAGACCTCGCCGCGTCCGATGGAAAGGTCGATGTCCGCCAGCGCGTGGACCGGAGCCCCGCCGCCACGCGCGGCATAGGTCTTACGAATGTTTGTTAGCGTTATCATCTTTTATTCGGCAAAGGGGGACGTCCTGCGTCCCCCAGCCCCCTCACCAGGTCGGAATGATGGAACCGTTGAAGCGCGTTTCGACAAACTGCCGCACTTCGGGCGAACGATACAGCGCAATGAAGCGCTTGATCGTCGGGTCTTCCATGCGATCCTTGCGGACCGCCCAGACCAGGTTCCACTTCGACTGGTCATCCTCCAGCACCAGGGCCTTCTTCGGCTCCAGCCCGGCCAGCACGGCATAGTTGAGGGTGATGACCGACGCATCGACGTCGTCGAGCGAGCGCGGCAGCTGGGCGGCGTCCAGTTCCACCAGCTTGATGCCCTTCGGGTTCACGATGTCGGCGATGGTGGTGTTCAGGCCGGCGCCCTCCTTCAGCCCGATCACGCCGGCCTTGGCCAGCAGGAACAGGGCGCGGGCGCCGTTGGTCGGGTCGTTGGGGATCGACACCGAAGCGCCCGGCTTCAGGTCGGCCAGCGCCTTGACCTTGCTGCTGTAGACGCCCATCGGCACCACGACGCTCTTGGCGACGGAGACGATGTCGTAGCCGCGCTGCTTCACCTGATTGTCGAGGAAGGGCTGGTGCTGGAAGTTGTTGGCGTCGATGTCGCCGGCCTGGAGCGCGGCGTTCGGCATGTTCCAGTCGGTGAACTCGATCACCTGCGCCTCGATGCCCTCCTTGGCCGCCAGCTTGGCGGTGAATTCCAGGATCTCGCCATAGGGGCCGGCCGACACGCCGAGCTTCAGCGGGGCGGCGAGGGCGGAGGCGACGGAGGCGAACAGGCCGGCGGCGACGGCCACCGACATCAGGATGCTCTTCATGGGGGCTTTCCTCAGGATTCTTGGCAGCGGTTTTTTTGGGCAGCGTTTTTTCGGGCAGCGGGGTTTTTCGATGGAGAGTCAGCGGCGGCGGGTGTCGGGCAGCCGGCTGTAATGCTGGTGGGCGGCGCGCTGGGCCTGTCCGACATTGCGGAAGACGCGGCGGTCGAGATCGCGGAAAGCCCAATCGGACACGAAGAAGGTGAAGCCGCCGCGCTCGGCGACGACGATGCCGGCGGAGCGGCCCTGGACTTCGATGGCGTAGGCGTTGGCGTGGGTCATGGCGAGGTGCTCCCCCATACTGGGATTGGCTGCGCGGTGGGCCTCCGGCAAGGCGGGGCTGCGGCGCGAATGCGTTCAGGACTGGCGGATGTGCGGGATGGGCGCTGTGTTTCTGGGCCGCGAGGTCAGCGGCAACACAGGCCCGAACGCATCATGCAGGCCGGGGAAGCGGTCCGAAGCACGGGCGGGGGAGCGGAAACTCGCGAGGTCATTCCGGTCTCTCCTTCTTGAAGAGGTCCACGACCGGTATCGTGGCGCTTTAGCGTTTGGTGACGCGGCGCAAGCTGCAGAAGTCAAATTGCCGCGGGATACCCCGGCGGGGCGTCCATGGGTTTTATCTACTCTTTCGATGGGGTTTGGTCAAATCCATTTTTCCTTCTTGTGTGGAATTTCTCATTAACCGGATTTTTCCCGTAAAATCTGCCCGGCGCGACAGCGACAGGTGACGGGCGCGCGGAATGTGCTATCAATCGCCTCGATGGTTCATCCGGGGCATGCACAGCGCCCCGGCGAGCGATGCGAGGAGAGTGTTTTGTCCGCCGATACCAGCGCCCTGGGCTTGCCGGCCGCCGAGGTTCCTGTCGACGACCAGCTCGTGCTGGCCCTGCCCAAGGGCCGCATCCTGAAGGAGCTGCGCCCGCTGCTGTCCCATGCCGGCATCCATCCCGAGCCGGCCTTCGACGACGACAGGAGCCGACTCCTGCGCTTCGCCACCAACGTGCCGAACCTCAGCATCATCCGCGTCCGCTCCTTCGACGTGGCGACCTTCGTCGCCTTCGGCGCCGCCCATCTCGGCGTGGCGGGCAACGACGTGCTGATGGAGTTCGACTATCCGGAGATCTACGCGCCGCTCGACCTCGGCATCGGCGCCTGCCGCCTGTCGGTCGCCGAACCGGCGGAGATGCTGGAGAGCGACGATCCGTCGCGCTGGAGCCACGTCCGCGTCGCCACCAAATACCCGGAGGTGACCAAGCGCCACTTCGCCGCCCGCGGCGTCCAGGCCGAATGCGTCAAGCTGAACGGCGCCATGGAGCTGGCGCCGACGCTGGGCCTGTGCCGCCGCATCGTCGATCTGGTCTCGACCGGTTCGACCTTGAAGGCCAACGGGCTGGTGGAGGTGGAGCATATCGCCGACGTCACCTCGCGCCTGATCGTCAACCGCGCCGCCTTCAAGACGCGGACGGCCGAGATTTCTCAGTGGATCGACAAGTTCCGGGAGGCGGTGAATGCCCGTCAGGCTTGATATTCGCGACGCGGACTTCGCCGCCGGCTTCGAGGCGCTGCTGCACGCCAAGCGCGAGGCCAGCGAGGATGTCCAGACGCTGGTCGCCGGGGTGATCGATCAGGTCCGCGCCCGCGGCGATGCGGCGCTCATCGACTACACCGCCCGCTGGGACCGTCAGACCCTGACGGCCGACACCCTGCGCATCGGCCGCGACGAGATCGACGCGGCCACGGCCAAATGCTCGGCGGAGACGCTGGAGGCGCTCGACCTCGCCGCCGCGCGGATCGAGGCGTTCCACCGCCGCCAGATCCCGGAGGTCACCGACTACCGCGACGCCGCCGGCGTCCGGCTGGGTGCCCGCTGGACCCCGGTCGGGGCCGTCGGCCTCTATGTGCCGGGCGGCACCGCCTCCTACCCGTCCTCGGTGCTGATGAACGCGCTGCCGGCCAAGGTCGCGGGCGTGGAGCGCGTGGTGATGGTGGTGCCGACGCCGGACGGGGCGATCAACCCGCTGGTGCTGGCCGCCGCCAAGCGCTGCGGCATCGACGAGATCTACCGCATCGGCGGCGCCCAGGCGGTCGCGGCGCTGGCCCACGGCACGGCGACGATCCGGCCGGTCGACAAGATCGTCGGTCCCGGCAACGCCTTCGTCGCCGCCGCCAAGCGGCAGGTCTACGGCCTCGTCGGCATCGACAGCATCGCCGGCCCGTCGGAGATTCTGGTGGTGGCCGACGGCCACAACGACCCGGCCTGGATCGCCATGGACCTGCTGTCGCAGGCGGAGCACGACACCTCGGCCCAGTCGATCCTGATCACCGACGATGCCGCCTTCGCCGACGCGGTCGCCTCGGCGGTGGAGAAGCATCTGGAGACGCTGCCGCGCACCGCCATCGCTGGAGAGAGCTGGCGGGAGCATGGTGCCATCGTCCTGGTCGGCGACCTGACGGCCGATGCCCCCGCCCTGGTCGACCGGCTGGCGCCGGAGCATCTGGAGTTGGCGGTGGAGGATCCGGACGCGCTGGCGGCGCGGATCCGCAATGCCGGCGCCATCTTCCTCGGCCGCTACACGCCGGAGGCCATCGGCGATTATGTCGCCGGACCGAACCATGTGCTGCCGACGGCGCGCAGCGCCCGCTTCTCCTCCGGCCTCAACGTGCTGGACTTCATGAAGCGCACCACCTTCGTCGCCTGCGACGCCGACAGCCTGCGGGCCATCGGCCCGGCGGCGGTGACGCTGGCGATGGCCGAGGGGCTGGAGGCGCACGCGCGCTCCGTCGCCCAGCGGCTGCCGGGTTACAAAGATTAAGAAGCATCTTCCGGGAAGCGGCTTCCGGAAGACGGCCACTGGCAAACGGGGAGGCGGGGCGTGACGACGGCGAAGAGCAAGCGGCGCATCACCCATGTGACGCTCGACGAGCGGAGTGTCGTCCGCCACAAGCCGGAGGTGGAGCATGAGCGCGCCGTCGCCATCTTCGACCTGCTGGAGGACAACGAGTTCTGCCCCTGCGACTTCGCGGAGGACGGGCCGTACCACCTCCACCTGTCGATCGAGGACAACCGGCTGGTCTTCGACATCCGGCGCGAGGACAGCAGCGAACTCGACCGGCTGACGCTGCCGATCACCGGGTTCCGCTCGATCGTGCGGGACTATTTCCTGATCTGCGAGAGCTACTACGCCGCCATCAAGCGGTCGACGCCCTCGCAGATCGAAGCCATCGACATGGGCCGCCGCGGCCTGCACAACGAGGGGTCCGAGATGCTGCGCGAACGGCTGGCCGGCAAGGTGGAGATGGACCTGCAGACCGCGCGCCGGCTGTTCACGCTGCTCTGCGTCCTGCACATTCGCGGCTGACGGGCCGGGCGGCGCATGACCATGGCGGCGACCCCGGTCCTCACCCCTCTGCCGGTCACGAGCGTATTGTTCGCCTGTACCTACAACATGATCCGTTCGCCGATGGCGGCGGCGATGATGCGCCATTACCATGGCGCCCGCGTCTATGTGGATTCGGTCGGCGTCCGCGACGGCGACGAGGTCGACCCCTTCGCCGTCGCGGTGATGGAGGAGATCGGCATCGACATCTCCCGGCACCGCTGCCGCACCTTCGAGGATCTGGAAGACACCAACTTCGACCTGATCGTCTCGCTGTCGCCGGAGGCGCAGCACCGCGCCATCGAGATGACGCGCACCATGGCCTGCGACGTGGAGTTCTGGAACACCTTCGACCCCACCCTGGTCGACGGCACCCGCGACGCCATGCTGGAGGCCTACCGCACCGTCCGCGACGGCCTGCTGGCCAAGATGAAGCAGCGATTCCCCCTGACACGCGGGCCGACGGTCTGATATCGGCGGTCTGATATCGGCGGTCTGATATCGGCGGCCCGATGCCGGCAACGATCGTCATACGAACCAGGTCACGACCAGGGCGACGGTACACAGGAAGGTCACCAGCGTCGTCGCCCAGCCCAGCACATTGGTCAGCCGCCCGTTCGTCCGCGCGCCCACCACTTTCCGGCTGTTGGTGAGCAGCATCATGAGCAGAAGCAGCGGCGGAACGGAAAAGCCCTGGACGATGCCCGACCAGACCAGCGCCTTCATCGGATTGAAGCCCAGGAAGTTCATCGCCACGGCAAGCACCGTCACGATGGCGATGACGCCGTAGAACAGCTTGTTCTCGCCGGGACGGTCGTGGAGACTGCCCTCTCTTCCCATGCCCTGGACGACGTCGTAGGCCGCACCCGTGGTCATCACCGGCACGGCCAGGAAGCCGACGCCGGCCACGCCGGCGGCGAACAGGTATTTCGCCGCCTCGCCGGCCAGCGGCTCCAGGGCCGACGCCGCCTGCGCCGCCGTCTCGATCTCGGTCTGCCCGGCGGCATGGAGCGTCGCGCCCGTCGACAGGATGATGAAATAGAGAATGACATTCGAGAACAGCATGCCGGTCAGCACGTCCCGGCTGGTCCGCTTCATTTCCCCGCGCGTGGCGCCTTTGCGCTGCCACAGGCGGCGCCGGCCCATGGCGATCTGCTCCTCGACCTCCTGGTTGGACTGCCACGTGTAGACATAGGCCGACAGCGAGGTGCCGATGCAGGCGACGACGATCGACAGGAACCCGGCATCGAACCGGATGCCGGGGACGAAGGTACTGCGGATCACCTCCCATGGATCGGGCTTGGCCAGCACGGCCGCCGCCACATAGGCGAACAGGACCAGGGCCAGCCAGCGGAAGATGTTTCTGATCAGCGAGTAGGAGCCGAAATACTGGATGCCGAAGATGATGCAGGCGGCGCCGACCACGATCAGGGGGACGGGAAGGGGGATCAGGAGGTTCAGGGCGGCGCCGATGCCGCCGAGGTCGGCGGCGGCCTCGATGATGTTGCCGACGAAGGCCAGAGTGACCATCGGCAGCAGCACCCAGCGAGGGAACCGGTCGCGGATACAGGCGAACAACCCCTTGCCATAGACCTGTCCGATCTTGGCGGACAGATAGACCACCACATACATCATCGGCAGCAGGACCGGCGCGATCCACAGGATCCCCAGGCCGAAGCGGGCGCCGGCGCTGGCATAGGTGCCGATGGCGGAAGGATCGTCATCGGCCGCCCCGGTGACGATCCCCGAACCGATCATACGGAAGATGCCGGTCTTCCCGTGTTCCGGCCCGGCCCCATCGCAAACGGCCGACCGTTCGCCCACCTGGTCCTTCATGATGCCTCGCAGACGGAATCAGTCTGCGTTCAACAGCCGCCGGGAACCTGTCACCCTTAAGCCATTGGACTCATGGCTTCTTACACCTATGGCCGCTGGCGTCCCCCCCAACCCGCACCAGCTCAACCCGGATCGGCCGCGTCCGCTTCTTCTGCCGCCAGCGCACCACGCCGGTGGCCAGCATCAACGCCGGCAGCAGGCCCGCCACCGCCACCAGGACGCGGCAGCACAGGCCGAAGCACTCGCCATTGTGCAGCGGATGCTGCCAGCCGAAGAAGGCGTCGCCGGCGGTCCAGCGGGTGGGGTCGCGCAGATCCAGGATCGTGCCGTCGCCGCCATTCACCCAGACGCTGGTCTTGGGAAAGCGCCAGCCCGGTTCGCCGGCCTGGAACAAACGGATGTGATAGGCGCCGCCACCCTGGCCCGGCACCTCGACCCAGCGCGGTTCGGCCTGCGGGAAGCGCGCCAGCGCCGCGGCCAGGGCGGCGTCGGCACCGACCGCCGTCCCGCCCCGGGCCGAGGCGAGGTCGGGCGGCGGGCTCAGCGGCGACAGCCTCTCCACCGCCGGCCTCACCCAGTCCGGCCGCTCCATGACGATCCCCGTCACGATCAGCGGCAGCAGGACGACGAGGCCGTAGACCCCCGCCAGCACATGGATGTCGAACACCTGCCGGACGAGGCCGGAGCGCAGCCGGGGCCGCAGCGCCCGTCCCCATTTCCCCGCCGCCGGCCACCACAGATAGACTCCGCTGGCGAGGGTCAGCAGGCTGGCGATCCCGCCCAGGGCCATCGCCAGCTGGCCGCTGTCGCCGGCCAGCAGCAGGTAATGCAGGTCGTAGACCCAGGTCATCGCCGTCCGTCCCCAGAAACGGGACGACAGCACCTCCCCGCTGTACGGGTTGACCGCCACCATCAGCGGCGCAAAGGACTTGCCCGCCGTCTCCTCCGGCTTCATGTAGCGGGCCATGATCGGATGGTCCGGCCCATGGGGAAGCTCCAGCCGCCAGCCGCCGCTGCGGGCCGGGTGGGCCTCGCGCAGAGCCTGCACCACACGGTCCAGCGGCACCGGACCGTGCGGCGCAGCCCCCTGTCCTACCCCCTGCCCCACCCCCTGTCCTGTCGGCACCACCAGTTCCGGCGCCAGCACGCGGTCGATGTCGACATAGAAGACCAGCAGGCTGCCGGTCAGCGCCGTCAGGGCCAGCAGCGCCCCCACGGCCAGCCCCAGGACAAGGTGCAGCATCAGCACGGCCCGGCGCACCCGCTGCCTCGAAATGCCGAGGAGGATGCCGGTCCGCCAATTCGCCGGCCCAGTGACAGCCGGCCCAGTGACAGCCGGCCCGGCGGGCGTGATCCCGTGCTCGCTTTCCGTATGCATGAGGCGGGTCTCCTGACGGCTGGCCGGCGCAATGCCGGGACCATCTCCGAAGCGGGTCCCACCAGCCTTGACGGCCGTCAAATGCCCAAAGGCGCCGACACACGGGATGGTCGGTGATAATTTCGGCATTCTGCAACTTTTTGCGCAGCGGGCAGTTCACATTGCGTCCGCGCCAGTGCTATTGAGCTGTGTCATCGCAACGCGCCGCGCGACGGTTTAAGCTCGGGGCGTCGACGAACGTTCCCGCGGAGAGCCATCCATCCATGCCCGCCGGTCTGATGCCCCGCCTGCTCCGCGCCGTCAGCCCGCGCAGCCTGCGTGCCCGCCTGATGGGCGTGGTGCTGGCCTCGCTGGCTCTGCCGCTGGTGGGTGCGCTCTACCTCGCCGCCCAGCAGCTCGACGACCATATCGACGCCGCGCGGGAACTGGCTCAGCATCTGGCCGACGACGGGGTGGAGCGCCAGCGCGATCTGATCGGCGAGGCCAGGAACCTCCTGGGCGTGCTGTCGCTGGTCCCGGCGATCCGCGACGCCACGCCGGACCACACCGACGCCTGCGTCGCCACCCTGTCGCCGATGCCGCGCCAGCACCGCTGGACCACCGGCGTCTGGCTGACCGACGCCGACGGCAACATCATCTGCGACACCACCGGCCCCGGCGCCGGCATCTCGCTCAGGGAACGCGAGTATTTCCAGCGCGTGCTGGACACCAAAAGCTGGGTGGTCAGCGATTTCATCATCGGCAAGCGCTCGCTGAGGCCGCTGATCATCGTCGCCAGCCCGATCATCGAGGACGGGCGGATCGTCCGCGTGATGGGCGTGGCGGTGGATCTCACCTGGCTGACCGATCTGGTGAAGGTGCTGAAGCAGCCGGACGCGCGCGTCATGGTCCTGGACCGCCATGGCGTGATCGTCGCCCGCCAGCCCGACCCGGAAGGCTGGCTGAACCGCAACATCGGCCAGATGCCGCACATCCGGCAGATGCTGGCGGAGAAGAACGGCGCGCTGGACGCCGAGAGCGCCGACGGTCGCGGCCGGCTGTGGGCCTTCCGCCATTCGGACGAGACCGACACCGTCTTCGCCGTTGGCATGCCGACCGGCCCGATCATCGCCGAGGCGCGGCGCGACCTGTGGCAGAGCCTGGGCCTGCTCGCCATCGCCGCCCTGGTCAGCGTCACCGCGCTGTGGGTGCTGCTGCGCGCCTCCGTCCTGCGCTGGGTCTGGGAACTGGGCAGCGCGGCGACCCGCATCGGCGACGGCGGCGGCGGCACCGTGATCGAGGCGGACCGCGCGCCCCACGAGTTCCGCGTCGTCTCCCACGCCTTCAACAACATGTCGCGCCGCCTGAAGCAGCGCGAGCAGGAGCTGCGCTCCGCCATGGAGGAGGCACGGGCCGGCAGCCGCGCCAAGGAGGAGTTCCTCGCCACCATGAGCCACGAGATCCGCACGCCGATGAACGGCGTGATCGGGTTCGCGGAGATGCTGCTGGAAACCCCGCTGACCACGGAGCAGCGCCGATACGCCTCGCAGGTGCGCGATGCCGGACGCTCGCTGCTGACCGTCATCAACGACGTGCTCGACCTGTCGAAACTGGAAGCGGGGCGGCTCGATCTGGTCAGCGTGCCCTTCCGGCTGGACGATCTGGCCGACCGCTGCGTCGCCATCGTCCGTCTGGCTGCGGAACAGAAGGGGCTGGAACTTCAGACCACCATCTCCGCCACTGCCCGCGGCTTCGTCATGGGCGACCCCGACCGGCTGCGCCAGATCCTGCTGAACCTGTTGAGCAACGCGGTGAAGTTCACCGATCGCGGCTCGGTCCGGCTGATGGTGAAGGCGGTCGAGGAGGACGGGGGTAGCGGGGGCGGAAGACCCTCCGGCAGCCGCATCTGCACCTTCACCGTGACCGACACCGGGATCGGCATTGCGCCCGAACGGCAGCGCGACCTGTTCCAGCGTTTCACCCAGCTTGAACGCGGACGCGGCGGCACCGGGCTGGGGTTGGCGATCTGCCGCCGGCTGGTGGAGCTGATGGGCGGCGAGATCGGCATGGAAAGCCGGCTCGGCACCGGCAGCACCTTCTGGTTCTCGCTGCCGCTGCTGCCGGCCGGCAGCGCCGCGATCCAGCCCGATGGCGCCGTCCCATTCAATGGCGGATCCGGCGATGGGGCCGGCGCCGAGCCCGGCCGTACCGGCGCCCGCATCCTGCTGGCGGAGGATCTGGCGATGAACCGCGATCTGGCGGTGACCATGCTGACCAAGGCCGGCCACCATGTCGATGCCGTGGACGATGGCGCCGCCGCGGTCGCCGCGGTGCAGGAACAGGCCTACGACCTCGTATTGATGGACGTGCAGATGCCGGTGATGGACGGGCTGGAGGCCACCCGCCGCATCCGCGCCCTGTCCGGCCCCGTGGGCCGCATTCCCATCCTGGCCCTGACCGCCGGCGTGATGCAGATCGAGGTCGAGCGCTGCCTGCAGGCGGGCATGAACGCCCATCTGGCCAAGCCGCTGGAGAAGGCCAAGCTGCTGGCCGCCATCGGCCGCTGGGCCCGCATCGAACCTCTCCCGGACGGCCAGACTAACGTTGGCCAGGATACCGCGTCCGGGACCGGACGGGACGGGGCGCCCACCGATGTTTCGCGCCCACAGTTGATCGCACACCGCTGACGAGTCGGTGCTATAGTGCCCGAACCCGTCCTGCCACGCTCACGCCGGTGAAGCATGGACGGACGGGGCTCAATCCCGGCAGGTTCGACCGGTCCGCAGCGAAGTGTGTGCCATGAAGGTTGCGCAGCCCCCTCTCGCCCCCGTTCCGGAGCGCAAGCCCGACGCTCCCCCCACGCTGGCCGATGGGACCGTCGGCGAGCCGTCCTTCCGCGACACGCTGGTCCAGACGGGCCGGGCCGGCTCCGGAAACGTGCCGGTCGGCCGCCCGGCGAATGGGCAGAAGGCACCGCCCCTCCCCTCGGCAAAACCGCCGGCCCCGATCCTGCTGACCGACGGCACCCAGGTCCCGCTGCCGGCTGCCAAGCCGGTCACCCCCATCCGCCTGGCCGACGGCACGGCGGTGCCCACGCCCCCCGCCAAGCCTGAGCCGCCGGTCCTGCTGGCGTCCGACCCCGCCGCCGGGGAGACCGCACCGCCGCGTGCGCCGCTGCCAAGCCTGAAGCCGGCGGCTCCGGCGGTGGCTCAGGCTCAGGCCCCAAGCTCCGCCAAGGTGGCGGAAACGGTGAAGGCCGTGGCCGCCGACGACCCGACCGCCACGCGGGTGCTGGTCGCCTCGCAGCAGGTCGCCGGCCTGTCGGGCCACAGCTTCACCGCGATCCTGGCCCAGGCCACCCAGGAAAGCGGACTGGACAGCGCGGCGAAGAACAGCCGCAGTTCCGCCGCCGGCCCCTTCCAGTTCCTGGAATCGACCTGGCTCGACCTGTTCCGCCGCCACGGCGCCGCCTATGGCCAGGGCGAACTCGCCTCGCACATCCAGGTCCGCAACGGCGTGTCCAGCGTCAAGGACCCGGCGATCCGCCGCCAGATCCTGGAACTGCGTCACGACGTCGACCTGTCGGCCGGCATGGCCGCCCGTTATCTGTCCGAAGGGCGCGAGGCGCTGGAGAAGCGGCTGGGCCGCAAGGCCAGCGAATCGGAAAGCCGCATGGCCTATGTTCTGGGGTCCGGCGGGGCGGCGAAGCTGATCCGCGCCGCCGAATCGACGCCCGGCGCGGTCGCCGCCGACCTGTTGCCCGGCGCTGCGAAGGCCAATCACAACCTGTTCCACGACCGCTCCACCGGCCGAGCCCTCAATGCGGCCGAAACGGTCAGCCGCCTGACCCGCCGCATGGAGATCGACCAGCGCGAGATGTTCGCGGCGATCGGTAGGGCGGTGGACCAGCCGCGCCGCCTGGAAGAAGGCGGCGCATCGCCGCTCAACCCCTATCAGTCGGTCTGACGGGGGGAGCCGGCGGAGTTTCCCACGCGCATTCCCGGCACACAACGCGGGGCTGCCCCGCGCGAATGGCTGCGGCCGAACGCATCGGTGGTGGGAATCCCCCTTGACCCGGCGGCCTTGGAAGGTCAGTTATTGCCGCGAAACTTTTAGGACGGACATAAGGGCCTATGGCAAAGGAAGATCTGATCGAGTTTTCCGGGACCGTCGTCGAATTGCTTCCGAACGCGATGTTCCGGGTGAAGCTCGACAACGATCACGAGGTTCTGGCGCACACCTCCGGCAAGATGCGTAAGAACCGGATTCGCGTCCTGGCGGGCGACCGCGTCAATGTGGAAATGACGCCGTACGACCTGACCAAGGGCCGCATCACCTTCCGGTTCAAGTAGCATCCTTGCTGCATCGCGGTTCCCCGTGACGACCCCGCCCAAGGCGCCCCGGCTGGTGCTGGCTTCGGCCTCGCCCCGCCGGCTCGACCTGTTGCGCCAGATCGGCATCGTGCCCGACGCGGTCGATCCCGCCGATCTCGACGAAACGCCGCTGCGCGACGAACTCCCGCCCCAGCACGCCCTGCGTCTGGCGGCGGAGAAGGCGTCGTGCGTCGCTGCGCGCCATCCCGAATCATGGATTCTCGCCGCCGACACCGTGGTCGCCTGCGGCCGCCGCATCCTGCCCAAGGCCGAACGGGAGGAGGAGGCGCGACGATGCCTGTCCCTGCTGTCCGGCCGGCGCCATAGGGTACTGGGCGGCATCGTTCTGCTCGTTCCCGGGCAGGACGGCCACCGTCGGATCGACCGGCTGGTCCGCACCGACGTCACCTTCAAGGTGCTCGACCGGGCGGAAACCGACGCCTACATCGCGTCGGGCGAATGGCAGGGCAAGGCCGGCGGCTATGCCATCCAGGGCCGGGCCGCGGCGCTGGTGCGCTGGATCGGCGGCTCCTACAGCAATGTCGTCGGGCTTTCGCTGCACGAGGTCGCCGGCATGCTGCACGGCGCCGGCTTCCCGCCCCCTGCCTCTCCCGATCCATGAGCAGGCTTGAGCTGCTGGTCGACCGCGACGGTCCGCTGACGCGGGCAGCGGTGCTGACCGACGGCCGCCTGACCGACCTCCACATCGACCATGCCGGTCGCCCGTCTCTGCTGGGCGCCATCATCCTCGGCCGGGTGGAACGGATCGCCACCGGCCTGAACGGCGCCTTCATCGACCTCGGCAATGGCCTGTCCGGCCTGCTGCCCGCTGCCGACGTGCGCCGCCCCGTCCTCGAAGACGACTCCCCCCATTTCCGCCCCCCTCGCCCAGGCGCCAGGCCGGCTCCCATCGGCGCACTTCTGCGCACCGGCCAATCGGTGCTGGTGCAGGTGAAGGCCGATGCTACCGGGTCCAAGGGTCCGTCGCTGACGATGGACATCACCCTTCCCGGCCGTTTCCTGGTCCATGCGCCGCTCGGCCGCGACATCGCGGTGTCGAAGCGTCTGGGCTCCGGCCCGGAGCGCGCCGCTCTCGCCCGCCGAATCGAAGAGCTCGCCACCGGCGCCGGCTGGATCGTCCGCGCCGGAGCCGCCCAGATGCCGGACGACCTTCTGGCCGCCGAATCGGAGGCGCTGCACCTGCAATGGCGCGCCATCCGCGACGATGCCCGCGCCGGCTCCGCCCCGCGCCTGCTGCATCCCGGCCCCGACGCCCCCACCCGCGCCCTGATCGAGCAGGGCGCCTCCGCCCCCGCCGCCATCCTGGTCGACGACCCGGCCGCCCCCGGCAGGATCACGGTAGGCGACGGGCCTCTGCTGTCGGCCTTGCGCGACTGGTGCGGCCGCCACGCCCCCGACCTGCTGCCGCGGCTGAGCCCTCATAAGGACCCGCAGCACCTGTTCGACCTGCGCGACCTCGACGGCGCCATCGCGGAACTTCTCGACGTCCGGGTGCCACTGCCGCTCGGCGGTTCGCTGGTGATCGAACGGACGGAGGCGCTGACGGTGGTCGACGTCAATGCGGGGGAACGCGGCAATCCGCTGGACGTCAACCTCGACGCTGCGGCGGAGATCGCCCGCCAGCTCCGCCTGCGCAACGTCGGCGGCATCGTGGTGGTGGATTTCGTCAACATGCGCAGCCGCGGCGATGCCGAGCGTGTGCTGGCCGCCCTGTCGCAGGCGGTGGAAAGCGACCCGGTTCAGACCCAAGTTTACGGCATGTCCAAACTGGGTCTGGTCGAACTGACCCGCGCCCGCCGCGGCACGCCGCTGGCAGCCCTGCTGCGGCCCTGACCGCTTACCGTCCCGGAGGCTTTTCCTTGTCCGATCCCCATTCCCCCGGCGCCCCGCAGCGCCCCCGGACACATGCCGGTGCCAAGGCGGCTTCCGACTGCCCGATCTGCGGCCGCCCGACCGAGCCAGCCACCCGCCCCTTCTGTTCCAAGCGCTGCGCCGACATCGACCTGTCGCGCTGGCTAGGTGGCGTCTACCGCATCGAAGGCCCGGAAACCCCGGGCGATCCGAACGGATCCGATCCTGAAAACGGACTGTGAAAGGGGTCGAAAATTTTCCGAATTTTTCTCTGGACAGCCCGTCCGAACCTCTCTAAAAAGCGCCCCACACGACGCGCCGCACCGACCGAAACGGTCACCCACCAAGCGGCGCCGGATGCCCAGGTAGCTCAGTTGGTAGAGCAGGGGACTGAAAATCCCCGTGTCGGCGGTTCAATTCC
Source organism: Azospirillum sp. 412522 (assembly GCF_019805165.1). Lineage (GTDB taxonomy): Bacteria > Pseudomonadota > Alphaproteobacteria > Azospirillales > Azospirillaceae > Azospirillum. The sequence goes on along the minus strand of NZ_RWIJ01000017.1, from coordinate 82,295 downwards.
GTCCCTGGGCACCACCACCCCTCTTTTAAAATCAACGGGTTGGATAGTGCAGGCGAAGTCGCTCTGGCTTTTACGCCTGTTTTGCTGCGTCTGCTCTAACCCGCAGGAATCCTAGCCCGCCCGAACACGCCCGCATGGGCCTGTGGCGGATGTTGTGGCGAGCATTGTGGCGGATGCGGCGACAGGCCGCCCCGCATCCAGACGCCCTTTGCCGTGTCAACGCGCCACGCCCTTCACCTTCTCGAAGGTGCGGTAGGCGCCCAACCCCAGCATCGGCACCAGCAGCCCCATGAGCGTGTCGGTGTCGATCTGCGGCATGGGTGTACCCGGCGACCAGATAGATAGCCCCCAACCCATCAGCGGATAGCCGATGGTCTGGACCAGCAGGCCGAGCACGCAGACCCAGCCGACGGCCGGGCGCCAACCGGAGACGAACAGCGACGGATTGCCGGCCTCGGCGGCGTTCACCTGGAGCTGCGAGTCGTCGCCGGCCTGGAGCATGGCGACGAGCTGGGCATTCGCCGACGCGGTCGCCTTCGCCTTGGCGTCGGGGTCGGGGATCTTGTCGATCAGGTCGGCGATGACGGGGGTCAGGGCGGCAATGAGCGGGATAGCTACGGCCATGGATGCCTCCTTTCAGGCACGGAAAAAGTGGCCTCGGTGCGGGCCAGGCGGCAATGGGAGTTGGGTGCCATGCAGGGTGCAGTTGGGCGTTCACCTGCGCATTCATGGGGTCACCATGCTACGCTGACAGCCTGATCGAATGACGAAGAGGAACGCTATGAGTACGCGCCCACAGGCTGTTTCAGTGACGCATGTGGAGAACGAGCGCACTCGGGTAACCGAATGGCGTTTGATCCCCGGAGCTGCGACTGGCGCTCATGTTCATGGATACGATTATGTGATTGTACCAATCACCTCGGGTGCTTTCACCATCGTGGATCCGGACGGATCGGAGCGTCAGTTCCCATTGGAACCGGGGCGCTCCTACTTCCGCAAGGCCGGCGTCAGCCACAACGTCATCAACGACGGGGGTTCGGACATCGTGTTTGTGGAGGTTGAACTGCTTCAGGAGGGTTGAGCCTCCAGATAGGGCGTACAGGTTCTCGTTGGTCAGAACCGGGACATCCCAAGCCGGCAATGCCCCCTCCTTCGGGCATGCAAAAGCGCGCCACTGGGATGACGTGACCGGAAATGAACTCGGATGGTGGTTGTTTGACTCAGGCAAACGACCTTGGAGAGCACCATGAGCAACAAGCCAACCGAAGACCAACCCGTGAAAGGCGAGGTCAACAAGCAGGTGCCGAAGACGCCATCGACTGGAAACGGCTCAAAGCGGACCGGTTCAAATAAGCCGAGTGACCGCGAAGGGCGACGCGGGAAGCGGGATACGACGAGACGTGATGAGGGCAGGAAAGGAAGGCCGCCCGGTAAGGGGCGGCCTTTCGCGGGTCAGGCCGCGTAGAGATCGTAGGACATATTCACGCTCCCACCGCCTGTTGCCTGCGGGTAAAGCCAGAGCCCCTTACCCGGCGGCAGTTCGATGGAATAGGGAACGATCACTCCGGACGCTTGGAGTGCATAATGGCTGGCGATGATGGGAGTGTTGATACCAGGGGCTCCAGGGGTGGATGTGCCGGCAATAAGGTAGACAATTCCGCTGCTCAGGACCTCAAGAGTTGCGGTCCGGATTACAGCGCCGGCAACATTCGAGGATGGATTGATAATCTGCAAAGGCGTGTTGTTGGGGGTGTTGGCGTTGAAGTTGAACTGACCAGCTTTCACGATGCTCATGTTTTCCTCCTCAGTTAACTGACGGATAGGATTATAAGCCTATAAATTTGCAAATTTTTGAATTTCTGAATTGACTTTCCATTTTTTCTATAACCCAATCTCGGCCCCCCCACAACGCTCGGGAAGAAGCCTGCCGAGATAGCATAAGCGGGCAGATGGACTGGTGATTGGGCTGGTCAGGCATCCATGAACTCGGCCAGCCGGTTCAGCCAGCCGGCGGCGTTGAGCGCCTGATCGTCGGTCCGACCACGCTTCCGGGCATCGCCCGAGATCAGGTTGCCGTAGAAGCACATCCGGGCCACGAAGACCGAGCGCCACAGCCCGGCCGCGTCAGCGCCGTTGACCGCGGCCAGCGTCTTCGGCCCGACGGTGCCGTCGATCTTCAGCACCGCCCTGTCGGCAAAGCCATTGACCGCCTCCTGCAGCCACGTCCCCGCACGGGCCGGGCCATGGTTGACGCCGCTATCGATCACCAGGGCGCGCAAGACGTCGTCGGTGATGCCGGCGAAGCCCGGCTCCTCGATGTATCGGGCGCGGTAGATCGCCCGCACCTCGCCCTCGTCCAGGGCGGCGACGTCGGCCGCCGTGACCGGACGCTTCCTCCAACTCGTCAGCGTCGCCAGCGTGATGCCGCCCTTGGTGGGGCCGCCGCAGTCTGATGCCCGGTCGGTGTAGCGCGGCCACCCTTCCCGGCGGAGGATGGCGTCGATGATGGCTTCGGTGGAATCGTGCGGGATCGCCGCGCCGATGGGCGTGGTGGACATGGGGTTCTCCATGGCGGGGAATTATGCGTTACAGGGCGCCTGTAACGCTTTATCGCCGGTCGGCAGGCGGCCAACCCGTGACAGGCGCTCGATGCACGGATGGAGGACCAGCGCTGCGCAACGGCAAACATCACCCGTTCCGGCGGCACGAGCCGCTGGTCCAGCACTAGGATCAAGGGGGTGCTTCAGAAATGCGAAAGGCGCAGGATGGGCACCGAGTACGGTGGAGTCTTGTCGCTGCGTCAGTCGGGCCAGCCGGCCAGCTCGTTCACAGCGGCTGGATCGGCGGCGGACAAGGCCGCGTCCTTCAGGTCTCGGGCGTGCTGGACGGTAGCGGAATAGGAAAGCGCCACCGCGGCGGCCAGGGCAATCCCGTCGGCCGGGGTCGGTAACGGCAGGCGGGTGTTGTCGATGGCGATCCAGCCTTGGGCATAGCTGTCGGGCCACGCGGATAGCGCACCCATCGCCACCAAGCCCGCAGTGGTCGCCATGCCGCCCAGGTCGGTACGGCTGGCGTCGGAATTGCTGAAGCGCTTTCCACCATGCAGAGCACCCAGTCCCAGCCGGCGGTCACGCTCCGCCTGGATAGCGCGCACCTTGGTGGAGCGGACAGCCTCAAGTTCGCTGGCAAGCAGATCGGCCGGCTTCGGCTTCACTGTATAGGTGATGGAGAGAGTCAACGCCTCGGCGTCGAGGGTCCAATCGGCCTCGCCCTTGCGCTCGAGTATCTGATCGGCGCCGACGGCCGGAGGTTCATCGATCAGCACCAGGGGTCGCCACTCGGGACAGGCCGACGACCAGTCGGCCGGCGACCACAGCATCCACACTTGCGCCGGGTAGGCTATGGCGTCGCTGTCTGTCCCGGTATAGATGAAATCGGCAGGATGATGGAATGCCTTGACGGAGTTGTCAGGCAGCAGAAAGAACATGGGGAAAGGCATTGATCATCCTCCAACGATGTCTTGCCCGAGATAGCCGAGCTTGGTCAGGTCAGGTGTGCTTGTGCCGAAGGAGAAGGATTCCCATGGCCGGTAGTTGGCACCGATGGTCGAAATGGTCAGCGGATTGCTCATGGCCGAGCCGCTGACCACGGTAACCACCGGATTGGTCACGTTGATTTTTGACGGAACCGAGGCGACCGGAAACGATGCATCCGCCGGGCCGTACAGGAGCCGGGAATAGTACCGGTTGCCCGTGCTGATAAAGTCACGGAATGACAGGCAGAATTGCCCGGCGCTGACCTTGAGCGTCTGAACCGCGAACTGCGGATTACTGCCGTTGGATGTAATCATCCGCGACCAAACGACTTGCTTGGTCGCGGCATTAAAACAACCTATCAGCATTGCATGATAGCTCAGCTCGTAGTTCACGCCGAGATCACCATTGGCGACGAAGTAAAAGAGGTCGGGATTGTTCTGGTCGGCGACGACGGAGCGGATACGGCTGAACGTGCAGCCACCCCAATTAATCACTGCAGTGTATGCAGTTGCGTAGTTGTCCCGTGGAAATATGACGAACATGGAATAGTAATTGTTGTTGCCGTTGCGCGTGGTTGCGCCGGCATAAACCATCCATGACGTCGATCCCGCGGCCTGGGATTGATTTGTCCAAAACTGATAATCGAAGTAACAGCCAATTCCTCCTTTGAAATCTTGATTATATTGGAAAAACTGCGCCTCTCTTTGCCATGCCGCCCATTTCTGGCCGTCAATGGATTTGAAAGCGGCGCTGACCGGCCAGCGGATGCCCCATCGCTCGACCACACCACCGGTATCGGGGTTGATTGCGGTCAACCCATAGTCCGGACCATTCTGGCCGATCTCCTGAAAGAGGATGTTTCCGCCGTTCCAAGGGTCGCCGCCATTGACGCGGCCGAGGACGACCTCGCCCCCGTCAATGCCGATCGGGGTCGGCGCAACGACAGAGAATGCCGAACCGTCAAAGCTCATCACGCTCCATCGCGAGTGGCCAATCGCAGCAATAGCCTCGCCCCAATTCACCATGTACTTGCCGCCGGTCCCCGGAAAAACCCGCCCGGTCCGATGACTGGTACAAGGCGCCGAGAAATCAGGCACCATCTCGCCCGGTTGGGCGAATACAAAGCTATGGATTGTCGACTCGCCGTTGCCATCATAGTTGGCATTGGTAATGTCCCACTGCCACAGCCAGTAACCGTTATTGAGCCTGATTGGGAGGCTGCTGAAAAGGTTGCCGTCAACCAAACTCCCATTCTGCAACCATTTCCCACGATAGCTATGAAGAACGGCCCCATCTTCTCCGCCCAGAAAGGCGCTTTCGCCAAGAAGCATCTTAGTAACCCTTCTTGGAAATGACGTGGATCGAGGTTGCGCTATAGACGAAGCACGTCACACGGTCGATTTTGTTGGCGCCCGTGCTTAACGTCAGGGTCGATCCGGCAAAGTTGAAGGCCGGGCTTGCCCATCCCGCAGCGCGGTTACCATTGCCGTCTTGCGCCATATTGAGGGTAAAATACATCCCGACGTAGTTCGCCAGATTGGCGGGCGTGGCAAAATTCACCGTGCCGACCAGGGTCATGTTGAAAGTATTCCCGAGCGACAAATCAAGATTGATCGCTCCGGAGACGTTGCCGAGATTTACAGGCGGCGAAAGAACGGCTCTCAAGAAGGTCGTGACTCCGGTCGTCAGAACCTTCAGGACCACGGCACCAAGCGCGTTGCTCCACAGGCCGAGATCGCGTGTGCCGCTCCCGGCGATGTCGGAAATCCATTGCCACACGCTGCCGAGCGAAAGCGTGCTCCGACGGGACGTGGTGTGCGCGCTTTCAGCCACTTGAACCTGGAAAGGGTACTGGGCGGTCTGTCCACCACCGAGCACCACGGTGTTGCCGTCCGGCGCCTGCACGGGAAGATCGCCGGAGGCGATGGTCAGCTTGCCCCCGGCACCAATGGCGACCAGGCCGCTATCCGTGATGGTCAGGCGAACCACCGGATTCACGGTGCCGTTCTGCGTGGTCGAAAACTCCCAGCGGCTGCCTTTGGTGGTCGAGGTCCAGGCCTGGGATGCGACCAGGGTCAGTTCGCCACCACCGTTCCAGCCATAGGTCCAGCCGTTGCCGTCATACCCCCCAACAGCAAGCCCGCCGAGGGAGTCGTTATTCTGGACGGCCACAGGGGCAGCCGACGTTCCTCGGGAGCGCGACGTCAGGTAATGCCCGCGCACGCCTGCTGCAGCAGCTGAACTGAAGAAGGCCTGATAAGGCCACTCATATCCGCCGCGGACCTTCACCTGTCCGGTCACATCAACCGGGGCATCCTTCCGCAGATAGTTGGTCGGGTCCCAGGTCTGTGCCGCCGCCGCCGCCGCATCGGCGGCAAGCCGGTCGGCATGGACGGCAGCCTTGTCCGTCGCCACGGCCGAACGGTCGGCAGCCGTGGCCGCGGCGTCGGCGTCGGCCGCAAGCCGGTCCGCATGGGCGGCAGCCTTGTCCGTCGCCACAGCCGAACGGTCGGCAGCCGTGGCCGCGGCGTCGGCGTCGGCCGCAAGCCGGTCCGCATGGGCGGCAGCCTTGTCCGTCGCCACCGTCTGCCGGTCCGCGGCGGTCGACTGCCGGTCCTGTCCGGTGGCCTGACGGTCGGCCGCCGTCGCAAGAGCGTTCTGCTGGGCGCTCTGCGCGCTGCCGGCGGCGGCGGCGGCCGAGGCGGCGGCGTTGCTCTGACTGGCGGCCGACGCCTCCGTCAGGCTTCCCACCGCTTCGCAGGCCGTGGCGATGTCCTTGGAATGGCGGCTCCAGTTGTTCGCCATTCCGCCGACACCGGACAACCCGAACCTGTTGCTGACGGCATTGTAGATGCCGAGATTGTACTGCTTGAGCCGGTCGATTGCGTCCAGCACGAGTTGCGAGAGACTCATTCCTTGAACTCCTCCAGTTCGACACTGGTCGAGGTGTAGCGGGCGCTGACGTAGTTCTGGTTGTGGTCTGCTGATCGGCGGTACAGGCCGCCGTAGAGGAAGTTCGCGGCTGGATCGCCAAGGCTCGTCTGGTCGGACGGATCGCCGATGTTGGGCAGGTACAGAAGGGGCTTCCGCTTGCCGCTGCGCAGAGCCACCTTGAAGAGCTCGTCGCGGAGCGTCCGGTCGGTCACCTCGCGGCCGACGGTCACCGTCCGCTTGGCGATGCCTTCCTCCACCCAGGCCGAGCCGCCGGAACCGGTGATGACCTCGTCGTTGTCCTTGACGCCCTCACCCGATTTCCCGACATGCCGGCTGAAGATCAGCCCATCGCCCGCCCAGGCGAGGCCGATGCGGTAGCCGGTGTCCTCGCTGCCATCCGACCGGAAGGCACTGCCCCATAGGGTCCATCGGATGGCGACCACCGGAACCTGCGGCACGATGACGTGAATGTTGATCGGCAGCAGAGGAAGGTCGCGCGGGTCCAGATCGCCGCGCATCTGATTGGGCGCGCCGGCCCGCATCGTCTCCGGATCGGTCAGCGGCGGGACGACGTTGGCATCCACCCCGTCCACGACGGACGTCGCCACCAGGTCCGTCATCCCGGCATCGCCGAACGCCTCCATGCGGTAAAAGGCGTCCTGACGGAGGTTGGTGTCGAGCAGCGAAGCCACCGTCAGGAAGATCGGGAACTGCCACGTCATCGTGACGGTCACCGGGCTGATCGGCGCCCCGGTCGCGTGGTCGACGCCGCCGACCTCCAGCGATACCGCCCGGTCGGACATTGGCATGGTCAGCATGGCCTCCTTGGGCGCAGTGGCGGCCCAGGCGACGTTGCTTCCGATGCTGACCGGGTTGTCGAGCGGGCCGTTCTGCACCTCGTTCCGGTCGGCAAGGTAGGAGTAGATCGCGCCGGCCATGGTCAGCGCTCCCCATAGAGGGTGGCCCCGCCGCCGCGGTCCCTGTTGGTGCGGCCGGTGATGACCAGCGGGCCGCCAGTCTCGAAGCCGGCGATGTCGTCCACCACGGTGACGGCGCCGCCGATCCAGAGCCCTGGCGCCCCGTCGCGTACCTTCAGGCTGTAGGATTGCGGCGGCCAGGCCCGCTCCGCCAGCCAGAGCGGCGCCTCCGCATCGGCATCCGCCTTCAAGGTCAGCGCCGTCTCGATGCGATCGGTCTTCGCGCTGACCCCGTAGCCGGCCTCAATCACCGGATCGGTGGCACTGTCCGACTCGCGCCATTGCTGGGTCCACAGCGCCGTGTCCGCCGGCGTGGCGGCCACGGCCGCGGCGGTCGCGTTCGGGTTCTCGGCATAGAGGACGGTGACCCTCTTCGTCGGCGTCACGCTGCTGCCGGCGGTGGGCTTCAGGCCATCGGTCGCGCCGCTGACCTTGCTGTATGTGCGGGTGGGCGCGACGGCCGAGGCACGCGGCAAGCGGGTCACCACCAGCCGATCCTGCAGGTCGACGAACCACCGGCCGCGCGGAACGCTGCCGACCAGCTTCCCATAGGCATCCCGATGGGTGCGCCCGTCGCCGGCCGGCAGGTACAGCCCGACGGTGCGCGGGGTGACATCCATGCCGCCGACATCGGCCGCGCTGACGATCCCGCCATGCGTGGTGGCGAGAAACGCGATCACTTCGCCGATATGGCGCCTCCAGACCCCGCCGCTCTTGTCGCCCTTCACCTCCACCCGGAAATCCTCGTAATGGACCGCCGTGTGGATCCTGCCGGTCGCGAGATCGACCCGGAACTGGTTGGAGCCGGGAATGCCGGCCGTCCTGCCGACGGCCACGCCTCCCGACCAGCCGCGCGGCACGTCCTCGACGGGCAGGCCGCCATTCACCGACCAGACATGCAGCAGCCCACCGGCCCCGCTCCCGAAATCCACGATGCCGAGGTAGGTCGGCTGCACCATGGGGCAGTGGCCGAAGCACCGCTCCTTCAACGCGTTCTTCAGCGTCTCAGGCCCCTCATAGCCGCCCGTCCCGGCATATTTCGCCTCCTCCTTCTGGATCGGCGTGTCGAAATCCAGCTGACGGTCATAGACCGGCAGCTTCAGCTCGGTCACATCCGGCGAGATCATGCCGGCCTTGGCCTGCCAGACCGTCACGGCGGTGTCGAGCGGCGCTCCGGCCGCCACCACCCGCTCCGTCACCGCCTGGACGATGTAATCGGTGAGCAGGGGGTTCAGCGGCCGGGCGCCGAGCGGCACGCGCAGCCAAGTTCCCGCCGTCATGTCATAGACGGAGGCATGGCGCGGCAGGTCGTCGGTCTGCCGGACATTGATCAGCCGCAGGTCGTCGACCTGCGCCCTGGCGCCATCGGCCGCCGCCGTGATCGCCACGGAGGGCCATTGCCCGGCAAGCGGCAGCCAGGTGACGGACGCAGGGTCGTCGTCGCTGCGGGACTGGTAGGCGACCGATCCGGCGCAGAGCGGCCAGCGGTGCAGGTGCCCCGAGGCCTTGTGATAGGCCACGAGGTCGTAGAGGTGGATGTCCATGGAACCCTCCGTTACGCGGCGCGCTTGACCTGCTGCTCCCGCAGTTCGTCCAGCTGCTGGCGCATCAGCGTGATTTCGTCCTGGGCGATGCGGCTGCGCTGGGTCTGCGCCTCGCCCTCGGCCTCGTGGATGGTCGCCTCCAGCCGCTCGATCCGACGGCCGATGTCGCGCAGCGCCGCCAGGATTTCCCGGTTGTCGGAGGCCAGCGGCCCCGCCGGCGGCCGGATCGGAGCGACGGACGGCGGGTAGCCGTCGTTCGCCGCCGTCCGGTGCATGCCGGCGATCCGGAGCGAGTCCGCCGACGAGGCCACCGCCGCCTCTCCGCCCTGCCACAGCAGCTCGGGCCCGGCTTCGCCCACCCACATCGCGCCCGGCGGCGTGGACAGGGTGCCGGCCGAGAATCCGGGGATGCCGGCGGCCTGTGCACGCGCCCGGACCGCCGACTCGAAATCGGCCTGATGACCGAGCCGGACCCAGGCGTTCAGGCCGGCGTCCACCCCGCCGCCATAGCCGGCCGCCCGGACCGCCATCGCCTGCTGGTCGGCCGACAGCGCCTCCCAGGCCCGCATGATGTCGGCAGATGCCGAATAGACCGCCCCACCCGCGATGGTCCTGACATGGCTCTCGAAGGTGGCCGCACGGCCGCCGTCGGTCGCCAGCCAGGTGTTGAAGGCTTGGTCGATCGCCCCGGTCCAGCCCATCGCGCGGACGATTCCCATCTGCTGGGCACCGGACAGCCCGTCCCATCCGGACTGCACGTCGGCAGGCGCGCCGTACCGAGGAGCCGATCCCCCGCGGCCGGCCGCCAGGACACGCGACTCGAAGTCGGAGCGGCGGCCGGCCGACGAGCCGAGCCAGAAGTTGAAGGCCTCATCCACTTGCCCGCCCCAGCCCATGGCCTGGGCGATGCCGCCCTGCTGGGTCGTGGACAGGCTGTCCCACGCCGTCTGCACCGCCGCCGGCGCGCTGTAGCGCGGCGTGGTGCCGACGGTGCCGGTCAACGTTTGGAGCGGGGACAGCGCCGCCTGCCAGACGGCAAGACTCTGCCCCATGGTGTTCTGCAGGCCGTCCAGACTGCCGAGCTGCCGTTGTCCCACCGATGCGGCCTCCGTCCGGGCCTTCTGCAGCTCCTTCAGACTGTCCTGCGCGACCTTGATCTGTGCGTCGGCCGTCGCCGCGGCGCTGTCGGGTGCGAGGGTGCCCAGCTCGCCCAGCACCGTCATCACCTCGTCGTAGAGGGTGCGGGCGGTGCCGGCACTGCTCTCCTTCTCGAGGCCGGTCAGCGTCTGGGCGAGGCTGGTCAGGTTCGACCGGGCGGTATCCCTGTCCTCCTCGCTGGCGGTGGTCGACCGGACCGTGGCCAGGGCGGCGTCCCACTGGCGCTTGGCCTCGGTCAGGCGCTCCTGCGGGCTGATCGGGGCGTCCTGGCTGATGGCGAGGGCGTCCCGCGCCGCCGCGAACTGCCGGGCGGCCGCGGCAACCTTGGCCGCCCCTTCCTGAAGCTCGCCGATGAAGGTCTGCCGGGCGGCGATCTCCTGATCGTACCAGGCCAGAACATCGGCCTGCGCCAGATCGAAAGCCTTCTGCCCGCGCTCCGCGGCCTGGACCAGCGCCAGCTGGCTGGTGTCGCGGCCGTCCGCCTTCGCCCGGGCCACTTCGACCGCCTGCTGCTGGTCCAGAGCCAGCAGGCCGGAACCGCGCAGGTTCCCGACCGCGGCATGCAGTCGGACCGACAGGTCCGACTGGTAGGCGGCCTTCTCCGCCGCCGCGGTCGCCGCGACCTGCGCCGCCGTCGCCGCCTCCGTTGCCTCCGCCCCCGACTTCATCGACAGCGCAAGATCATGGATGCTGCCGGTGAACAGGGTGGCGACGACATCGAGTTGCGATGCATCCAGGCCCTTCAGGACATTCTGGAGCGACGCATCGAAGATTTCCGTCGCCCGTTGCGGGCCCAGGCCCACCGCGGTCAGATTGCGGGCATTGATGTCCCGCGCCGCGATCAGGTCGTTGATGGAATTGACATAGTTCCGGTCCAACGCGCTGTTGAGCTGGCGGTTGGCATCGTTCTGGACATTCCCCTGGATGCGGGCGCGCGTCTCCTTCTCGATCTGGTCGACGGTGGCGGCCAGAGCGGGATTGAGCTGCTGATAGGCCTCGCGGATCGCCTGGAACTGGCCTTTGAGGCCGGCCATGTCCTGTTCGACCTGGGTGTAGTCCGACGGCTTTCGAAGCTCGTCGAGATAGGCGTTCAACTGGCCGGTCGCGAGCGACACATATTCGCTTCCCAGGTCCAGCCCCTTGGCCCGCTCCAGTTCCTCCAGCATCGGCTTCAGCGACTTGGCCGTCGCCTCCTTGGCCGACTTGGTGAAGCTGTTCAGCGACTTGTCCAGCGCGTCCAGCGCGGTGGTGCCGGCGTCGATGGAGGCACCCAGGGCGATGTCCTTGGCAGCCCCCTCGAAATCCTTCGCCTTGCTGTTGCGGATCGCCTTGACGGTGTTGGCGCCGCCGTCCTGAAGCGAACCGCTCTCCAGCAGGGCGTAGCGGAACATGCCCGCCACGTCTTCGCCGAATTCCTTGTACGGCAGCGACCCACTGACATAGAGGCCCTTCCTCTCGGTCCGGCCGATGCCAAGATCGCGCGTCAGCGTACCGCCACCCAAAAGCGCGGCGTTGACGGTCAGGGCGATGGTGTCGCCCAGTTTCTGGGCTTCCGAGATGTCCCCGCCATTGTCGGTCAGGTAGCCGCCCGAGGTGACGGACTTGCCGTCCGCGCTGCGGTTGATGCCGCTGGAGACCGTCGGGCCGACCGTCGCCTTCTGGGTGCCGATCATCCCCATGATCGCACCGACGACAGCACCGATTGCCGCGCCCACCGGGCCGCCCAGCGACGACAGGCCGATGATGGTCGAGAGGTACCCCGCCCCGGCGCCGGCAAGAGCGCCCGTGACGCCGCCCACCGCCTTGCTGTTCGTCCTGGTCCCGAACCAGCCACCGACCAGACCGCCGCCGAATGCACCGGCGCCGGCCGCACCCAGGATGCCGCCCAACGTTACCCCGCTTCCGGGCACGCCCGACGCCGTACCGGAATAGGCGATGTTTGCCCCAACCGTGTTGTTGGCATTCACGATTCCCGTGGCCGCGTTGAGGCTGGTTCCGCCGGTGATTGCCGATCCGGCCGTTGCAGACACAGGCACCGCAGAGGCCGCCGCCCACCCGCCGGCATTGCCGATCAGGGTGGTGTTCATCAGTTGGTCCATGCCACCGGTCAGACCCAACTTGTCCATGACCCAGCCGCCGATTTTCGACACCGCGGTGTTGGTCAGGCTGCCGGCTGGACCGTTGGTGGCGGTTCCGGCCGCCTCCGTGGCTCCGGACGGAGCGACGATGCCGAACAGCGAAGGCATCGCCCCCACCACCTGGGTGACGATGGGAAGGACGATGTTGGATTCCAATGCGGCAATGGCGATCTTCTTGAAGATCGACTTGAAAAAGTCGAATACGTTCATTGCCTTGCGGCGATCCGTCAGGCTCGTGTAAAGATTCTCCGAAATCCCTCCGATGAGAGTCTTTGCCACATCTCTTACTTCGCTTGCGTACTTAGCCAATTTTTCGGCATCGGCACTTTGACCCTGAGGCTTCGCGTTCTGGTCGGGTTTTGCAGCGGTCGCCGTGCCCGGTGCCTGCTGCTGTGCCAGCCTGTCGGCGGCCTTGTAGTTCCTGTCCAGGGCGCCCGCCGGGTCGCCGGCCGACGCGGTGGCGACCGCCATGCCTCCGGTCTGGCTGCCGGCTGCGGCCTCCATCGCCCGCATGCCGGCCAGTTGCCGTTCATGCCTGGCGGTCATGCGCTGCACCGTCTGGTCCTGCTGCTCCAGGATGCCGGTGCGCAGCTTCTCCTTCTCGGCCACGCTCAGTTCGGAGCGGTCGAGGTCCGCAAGCGTCTGGCGAAACTTGTTCGTCGCCGCCGCGACCTTCGCCGCCAGCCGCTCGATGTCGCCGAAGGACATGGCCAGCTGGTCGCTGGTCATGCCGAGGCTTGCAACCTGTGTCGTCATGGCGGCCTCATTGTCGCAGTGTGGTGATCGGGGCGGAGGTTTCCGCCGGCTTGCGGACGCGCTCAGGTCTCGGCGTCCGTCTTTGCCTGTTCGGCCTTCACCTTGTCCGCCCACCACCCGGCATGGACGGCGTCCATGGCGCGCAGGAGGCGGAACAGGGTGGGCAGGGGGAGTCCGTGGTCGGCGGCGTAGGTGCGCGCGGCCGTCCACGGGATGTTGCAGGGCATGGCCGGCCCCATGCCGCCGGCCCGCCACTGGCGGTCGTCGGCAAGAATGTGCCAGGCGCGCCAGGCCCATCTGGTCCAGGGCAGGGGCTGGACCGCTTCGCCGCCCTCGTCCAGAAGGTCGGCGACCATAGCCGCCGCGTCGGGCTCCTCCTCCGCCAGATCGGCCAGCAGATCGTTGTCGGCCGCCTTGGCGTGGAGGTGGTCGCGCAACGCGGCGGTCAGTTTCCCTCCGCTTCCCTCAGCTCGTCGGCATCGGCCTCGGTCGCCATGTTGGCGGCGATGAAGGCGAGGCCGAGCAGCTTCTGGCCGCGCGGTTCCTGGATCAGCGCGCAGAAGGCGTCGAAATCCAGCTCCTGGCCGCCGATGACACAGTTCTCGACATTCACCAGGGCATGCTTGACCAGGCACTTGGCATTGATCTGGCGCTTCTGCGCCGCCGGCAGGCGCGAGGTGTCGCCGCCGAAGCCCTGGGCCGCCTTGCGCTGCAGGCGGGCCTGCATGTCGGTGTAGTCGTCGCCCAGCGGCTTGGTCAGGATGCGCAGGTCGCGGTCGGGATCGGGCCGGATCCAGCGGCCGTTGGTCAGCACATCCTCGTCCATCAGCAGGTCGTCGAGGGCGGCGGAGGTGTTCAGCAGATCCTTCATGGCGAAAGTCCCGTCGGTCGGTTGGTCGGAAAGGCGCGATGGATGGGCGGGCGCCGACCAAACGCCCGCCCGCGGCCCGCGCGTGCCGTCCTGCCGCCCCCGGGCCGGGGGCAGCCTCTTTCCCGTTGGTCGCGGGATGCCGGATCAGCGGAAGAATTCGAGCCGGTTCACGATCAGCTGCGCATTGGTCAGGCTGTCCGCCGACGCGGTCAGCTTCACCGGCAGCATCACGTCCTGGTTCTTGCCGCTGACGTTGGGGTCGCCCTCCTTCGGGGTCAGGCGGGGCGCTTCCCATACCATCGCCTGGACCCCCTTCTGCAGCCGCGTGTTGACGCTGGTGGGCGTGCCGGCCATCACCTTGGCCAGCAGGTCCGCATTGCCGAAATAGGTGTCCAGCTCGACGGACACGTCGAAGGAACCGTCGGCGACATCGACGGCGGCCGGCGCCGCGTCATCGCCGTCGGCGGCGGCGTCGATGGCGCGCAGGTTGTTGTTGATGGTGAACTTGACGCTCTTCGACCAGTTGGGCTTCTTGAGCGCCGAACCGCCCTCGCCGATCCGGCCGCAATTGACGCTGAACGCCATCGCCGGGAAGAGCGCGCAGTCCGGCGCCGGATCGGGCGTGTCGTCCAGGGACACCAGCGCGGTGGTGCCCTTCAGGCCCATGAACGCGATCGAGCCGGCGGCCTTCTGCTTGGCCTGGCCGCCGAACTCCAGCGTGTTCACCCGCATGCCGGTCTGGGCGATGTAGGTGGGCGTCGCCTGCCCCATGAAGCCCCGCTCCAGGGAGAGGCCGAGCTTCTGCACGCCGTTCTTCAGGACGTCGCCGAAGAAGATCCGGATCGTCTTGCCGGTGCCGGCGTCGGCGCCCCAGCCGGACGGCAGGTTGTCCAGCGTCAGCTTGCGGGCGGAGATCGCGACGATGCGGCCCCAGCCGTTGACGCCCTCGGTCGCATAGCGATAGGCCGCCCCGGCGTCGCCGACCTTGACCCACTGGCCGACCATCAGACCCAGCGTGGAGAAGTCGAGTCCGCCCGCCTGGGTGGTCAGCCCGTCGGCGATCGCCTGGATGTCGCCGGCGGCCCCCTCGCACCCGACCACCTTCATCCGCGCGGTGGCGGGCGGGACGGCCTCGTCCACCAGGCCGCCGCCGACGAAGGCCGGGGCGGTCGCGCTGCCGGCGGTGACCTTGGCCAGCTTGCCCTTGTTGGCCGTACCGAAGCCGCTGAAACAGACCAGATGTCCGGCGACGAAGGTCCCGGCGGCGGCGACCGCGACCACCTGGGTGGAGGCCGTCACGGACTGGATCGCGCTGCCGGCGGTACCGTCATTGTCGCGGCTCGGCGTGTTGATCCAGACATTGCCGAAGGCCGATTCCATCTCCCGCGACAAGAGGCAGTTGTCGGCCGGATAGTGCCATTCGATGCCGATCTGGCCGCCGTTGCTCTGGCCGACCATGATCGGGTCGGAGGACATGCGGTCGTCGCGGATGTCGTCGCTGTCGACATAGTCGGCCTTGTTGGTCAGGCCGATCGAGGTGACGCGCTGCTTCTGCATGCGCGGGTTGGTCGGGGTGACGCCGTAGGTGGACTCGGCGACACCCGTCAGGCGGACGCGATTGGAACTGGTCATTGAGGCTTCCTTCCGGCCAAAAGAAAAGCCGCCTCGGAGGGCGGCCGTGGATCGCGGGAATGGGGAGAGGGGTCAGCCGGCCGAGACGGTGCCGGCAGCGTCCTGGGCAATGTCTTCGGCGGCGGCCTCGACGAGAGCGACATGGCCGAGACGCACCCGGTCGGCGAGCGTCAGCACGCCATCGATGTCGCGCTCGGTGACGTCCCGGCCGACCGGGAAACGGCGGGTGGCGGTGACGAAGGACTTGGTGACGATGTGCTTGCCCATGGGGCTAGGCTCCTCTCTTCCAGTCGATGATGATGGTCATGCCCCACCAGAGGCCGGACTCGTCCTTGGCGCGGGTGGGGTCGAAACGGCAGCCACGAAACTCCAGGCTGCCCGAACGCTGTCCGCGAACCATGCCGGCGAATGCGGTCAGCAGGTCCCGGTTCGGCCGGGAGCCGGCGCCGGCAGGACTGAAGACGGTCAGCGTCAGGGTGCCCCGCTCCTCCCACAGCTCCTCCGCCGGATCGCCGGCGCCGATCGAGTCCTGGTCCCACAGGCTGGCGCCCACCAGCACCCGGCCCCAGCACTGCGGACGATCCTGGGCGTCGAATGGCGCCGGCGGCGTGAAGGCCTCGTTTTCCCACGCCAGCGGGCAGAATGTCGGGGCCGCATCCGGCCATGCCGTACCGATGAAGCCATGAAGCGTGTCGAAGGCGTCGATGCTGGCCATGCTCATCCTCCTGCATGAAGCTGCGGTCCGATGCCGGTCCACAGCCCCGCTTTCCGGACGGTCGGGAACCGCCCGGCATCGGGAACGGAAAGTCCTGCCGCCCGGAATGCGGCCGCGATGTCGCGGAGCCTGCGCATCACCCGCCCACCGCGACCGGCAGGCGGGCTATGATGGTCGCGTTCTGCTCGACGACCTTCTCGACCTGCTCAGCCAAGGCGTTCGTCGCCTTCGCCTGCTCGGTCATCGAGGTGATGATGAGCTGGAACGTCTCGTTTCCGGGACCGGGCTGCGGCCGGCGCGTCCAGATCCAGACGACTGCGATGCAGCCCAGCGTGACGACGGCGGCGACCTGCGCGGCCGGGGACAGGATGGAGATGCGTGTAAGAGTTTCCCCGACATTGGGGATCGGTAGGGGCAGATTGTCCATGACGGTGATCCCCGAACGACAAAACCCGCCACGGTGGATACCGGGCGGGTCTGTTATGCTCTAATTCCTACTGCGATACCGTTAAGGCGCAGATTTGGCGTTGATAGGAATTTATGTACACCCGCTAATTACCAACGTCAAGACCTATCCTGAAATCACCCGCGAACGGCCCCCCTGCGGCGCTGCCTTGAGGGCGCGCCTTCGGCAGCAGGCGGCACCATGGCTCCCTCCCCGGCATCGTTGGCCCCGCACAGCCTCGCCATGCCGCCGAAGGCGCCGTCCATGACGCATCCCTCGCATCCTTTCCCGTCCATCAACCGGTGCCCGCCCCCGGCCATCCTATCCTGCCGATCCCCGGCAGCTTCACCGCGAGGTCGAGCGGATCGATGCCGATCGTCAAACCCAGCAGGTTGATCTCCAGCCCCTCCTCGATCGCCAGCAGCACGCCGGCGACGCCGAACAGGCTGATCTGCCAGCCGGTGCCGCTCGGCGCCCGCGCGAACAGGCCGCCGCCCAGATAATCCTTGCCCAGCGCGGTGGAGGGCAGGTCGAGCCGCAGTTCCGGCACGGCACGGCCGACCCAGGCGGCGAAGGTGTTGCTGTTGGGGCCGGGCCAGACCCGGTACTCGCCGGCATAGGGGTAGCTGCCGGCAGCCTCGGCGATCTTGGGGATGGCGGCCGCGGCGGCGGGGCCGCGCAGCTCCGCCAGCAGGGTGGGCTGGGCGCCGAACCAGCGCCCGTCGGGGTCGCGGTTGCTGACGGAGACCACCGACAGGCCGCGATAGGCGCGCCAGCCGATCACCTCGTAGACCGTGTAGCCGCGGGCGCCGGCCGGCTTCACCGCGAACCAGGGATGCACGCCGAAGGCGCCGCGCCAGGACAGGACGCGGGCGG
This sequence comes from Azospirillum sp. 412522, assembly GCF_019805165.1. Taxonomy (GTDB): domain Bacteria; phylum Pseudomonadota; class Alphaproteobacteria; order Azospirillales; family Azospirillaceae; genus Azospirillum. The sequence continues at coordinate 64,713 of NZ_RWIJ01000017.1, read as the reverse complement.
CATAGACCTGGACCACCGCCTCCGGCGTCGCCGCCGCATCGGGAGCGAGGCCCACCGGGCTGCGGTCGATGCGGCTCCAGTCGACGGCCGTCGGCACCGCCCCGGAGGCAAGCAGGAAGACCGGCCCGGCCAGCAGCAGGACCAGCGTCAACAGAAATGCCATCAGCACCTTGACAACCCTCACGCCCTGCCCCCGCCCGGGCTCCACGCCCATCTTCCATGTAGTCACTCGGAAAACGGATTTCCGGTGACAGCGGAGAGACAGTGCGAGGAACGGCCGGTTCGGGCCGCGAGGCGGTCAGATGCTGTAATCGCCCTGTTGCAGGCTCTGGTCCATGGTCAGCGCCGGCGCCGGCTCGTCGCGGCACCAGCCGACGACCTTGGCAGGCACGCCGGCCACCGTGGCGCAGCCGGGAACGTCCTTCAGCACGACGCTGCCGGCACCGACCTTGGCATGGGCGCCGATGGTGATGTTTCCCAGAACCTTGGCCCCGGCCGACAGCAGCACGCCGTCGCGCACCTTGGGATGGCGGTCGCCATGCTCCTTGCCGGTGCCGCCCAGCGTGACGTTCTGCAGGATCGACACGTCGTTGCCGATCACCGCGGTCTCGCCGATCACCACGCCGGTGCCATGGTCGATGAACACGCCGCGTCCGACCGGCACCGCCGGGTGGATGTCGACGGCGAAGGCTTCCGACACCCGGCTTTGCAGGAAATGGGCGAGGTCGTGGCGGCCGCCCCGCCACAGCCAATGGGCGACGCGGTGCCATTGCAGGGCGTGGAAGCCCTTGAAGTAAAGGAAGGGTGTCAGGCAGCCGTCGGCAGCCGGGTCGCGGGCCAGGATGGCGGCGAGGTCGGCGGCGGCGGCATCGACGATGGCCGGGTCGGACTCCATGGCGTCACGAACCACCGCGGCCAGCCGGTCCTCCGGCATGGCGCGGTCGGCCAGCTTGCGCACCAGCAGGGCCGCCAGCGCCGGGCCGAAGCCGTCGCGTGCCAGCACCGCGTCATACAGGAAGGGGGCGAGGCCGCTTTCCTCCTCCGCCACGCGGACGGCGTCGGCGCGCAGGCGGCGCCACAGCGACTGTTCGACCGTCTCGACCGGTTCGCGCATCGTGACGTCCAGGCTGTCCATCGCCACCACCCTTTCCCGCACACCAAACCGCTCCGCATCCCCAATTGCGGGGCGCAAGGCTGTTACTCTGGTGAGCCTCCCCCGCTGCGGTCAAGACCGTTCCCGGCAAGGCTGCCTCCCGTTAAGCCGCTTCCCGCCGAACCTTCGGCATGCGCCCGGCGGAAAGCCTGCGGCGACCGTCCTTCACGCTTGGCGAAGAAGCGGGAAAAATAGGCCGGATCCTCGAACCCCAGGGCATAGCCGATCTCCGCCATGCCATGGCTGGTGTAGATCAGCGACCGCCGGGCCTCCAGCATCAGACGGGCATGGACCAGTTGCAGCGTCGACAGGCCGGTGACCCGGCGGCAGACGGCGTTCAGCCGGCCGGCGGTGACTCCCAGCGCGGCGGCGTAGCGCTCCACCGGCCAATGCCGGCTGAACTCCTCGTCGATCATCGGCCGCAGCCGGGCGAGCAGCCGCAAGTCGGACGACACCCCCCGCCCTTCCCGACCGCCTTCCCGACCGCCTTCCCGCCGGCGGTCCGCCGCCAGCCGCGCCGTGGCGACCAGCAGCAGCAGCACCTGCGCCGAAATCGCACTGGCCCGGCCGATGTGGTGGGCGCGGAACTCCCGCCGGATGTCGGCGAAGCCGCGCTCCAGCGCCGCCGCCTCGTCCGATCCCGCCTCCAGATCCCAGGCCATCGGCAGGGCCGGAGCCTCGCGCAGCTCCACCTCCGGTGCGGCGGCCAGCACGCCGGCCAGGAACCCCTCCGACATGGTCAGGACATGGCCGTCGGTGCCGGGATCGAAGCGGAAGCCATGCACCACCTGCGCCGGCACGACGATCAGCGCCGGGGCGCGGAAGGCCGCCTCCACCCCGTCCACGGTCAGCACCCCGCCGCCGCCGGTGACCAGCAGGGCATGGCTCAGCCCATCGTGGCGATGCGGACGGACCTCCCAATTGTACAAGCGCATCCGCTCCGGGATCGTCTCGATATGAACGAAGCGCAGTTCCGGCACCGCCGGCGGTTCGCCATACAGCCAATAGCGGGGAATGGGTTCGGCGCCATGAGTGGGATGGGCGGACATCGTACGGACTCCGGCGGGCTGGCGATGAAAAGTACAAGCCTTTCGCCGGTTCGTCCATGTCAAGCCTTCCGCCTCCAAGAATAGCATTGGTACAAATTATTGGCGTTCCAAGCAATCTGCGAAGGCACGCCTGCCCCTGCTCCTCAGGAGGGCAAGAGACATGCACCCGACCACATCAAGTCAGGCGGAAGGCGCGCGCACCCAGGTCGCCATCGTCGGCGCCGGCCCGGCCGGCCTGTTCCTGTCCCACCTGCTGCACCGTCAGGGCATCGAGTCGGTGATCCTTGAACACCGCAGCCGCGAGGAGATCGAGGGCACCATCCGTGCCGGCGTGCTGGAGCAGTGGGTGGTCGACCTGATGAACGACATCGGGCTGGGCGAGCGCATGATGCGCGAGGCCCATTTCCATTCCGGCATCACGCTGCGCTTCGACCGCCGCAGCCACCACATCGACATGGCGGAACTGACCGGCGGCAAGCGCGTCACCGTCTATGCCCAGCACGAGGTGATCCGCGACCTCGTCTCATCCCGGCTGGAGGATGGCGGCACCATCCTGTTCGGCGTGTCCGACGTCCAGTTCGTCGATCTGGAAGGCAAGGCGCCGCGCGTCCGCTTCCGCCGCGGCCCCGACGGCCCGGCGGAGGAGCTGCGCTGCGACTTCGTCGCCGGCTGCGACGGCTTCCATGGGCCGAGCCGTCAGGCGATCCCCGCCGCCGCGCGCAACGAATACCAGATGGTCTACCCCTTCGGCTGGCTCGGCATCCTGACCGAGGCGCCGCCTTCGCATCCCGAACTGATCTATGCCAACCACGAGCGCGGCTTCGCCCTGCTCAGCACCCGCTCGCCGGAAGTGCAGCGGCTCTACCTCCAGGTCGATCCCAGGGACGACATCGCCAACTGGTCCGACGACCGCATCTGGTCCGAACTGCACCGCCGGCTGGAGGACGAGAGCGGCTGGACGCTGACCGAGGGGCCGATCTTCCAGAAGGGCATCATCGCCATGCGCAGCTTCGTCTGCGACCCGATGCAGCATGGCCGCCTGTTCATCGCCGGCGACGCCGCCCACATCGTCCCGCCCACCGGCGCCAAGGGCCTGAACCTGGCGGTCGCCGACGTGCTCGTTCTGTCCCGCGCCCTGACCGGCTTCTACAAGTCCGGCAGGACGGACGGGCTGGAGCGCTACAGCGCCACCTGCCTGCGCCGCATCTGGAAGGCGGAGCGTTTCTCCTGGTACATGACCACCATGCTGCACCGGAACGGGAAGGAGTCGCCCTTCGAGCAGCGGATCCATCTGGCGGAGCTGGACTATCTCGTCCATTCCCGCGCCGCCATGACGGCGCTGGCGGAGAATTACGTGGGGCTGCCGATGGAGTGAAGCTCAACCGGCAGCTTCCATCCCCCGAAATTCCCCTCGCCGTCCCCTGGCCCTCCCCGCCCGCCCGCGCCATCATCCCCTTCGACTGCCACCGACAAGGAAAGCCGACGCGATGAAGCAGGTGATGTTCGTGGAACTCGGCATGGGGGTGGACCTGCACGGCCAGGACGTGACCAAGGCCGCCGTCCGCGCCGTGCGCAATGCCATAGAGCGCAACTCCATGCCCGGCATGCGCGCCCTGGTGGACGGCGACACCGGCAAAATGCAGGTCCGCGTCCACCTCGCCGTGCCGGCGGATGCCGACCGGCTGGACCAGGAGGCGGTGAAGGCCGTCTTCCCCTATGGCGCCGTCAGCATCCATGTCACCAGCGGCGGCATGCTGGCACCGAGCGGCATCTTCCTGGCCGACAAGAACGACCGCAACGAACAGATCTACGTCGTCAACGCCGCCATTGAGGTCGGTATTTGAACGGACGCCGTCAGCCGGCGCGGATGCCGCCGATGAATCGGTCCATCTGACGGGTCAGCTCCTCGGACTGCATCAGCAGGTCCGAGGCGGCTTCCTCCACCTGGCTGGCGCCGCTGCCGGTTTCCCCGGCCATCTTCTGCATGCCCTGGACGCGGCTGACCACCTCCTGCGCCCCGTTCGCCGCCTGCTGCACGTTGCGGGCGATCTCGCGGGTCGCCGCCCCCTGCTCCTCGACCGCCGAGGCGATGGTGGTGGCGGTTTCATTGATGCCGGTGATGATGCCGCTGATGTCGTCGATGGCGCCGACCACCGAACGGGTGGCGGTCTGGATCGTGCCGATCTGGGCGCTGATCTCCTCGGTGGCCTTCGCCGTCTGGTTGGCGAGGCTCTTGACCTCGCCGGCGACGACGGCGAAGCCCTTCCCCGCTTCGCCCGCGCGCGCCGCCTCGATGGTGGCGTTCAGCGCCAGAAGGTTGGTCTGCGACGCGATGGCGTTGATCAGGTTGACCACGTCGCCGATCTTCCCGGCGGCGGCGGTCAGCCCGGCGACGATTTCGGCGGTCCGCTGGGTCTCGTCCACCGCCTTCTGGCTCATGCCGGTCGACCGGCTGACCTCGGCGCTGATCGCCTGGATCGACGAGGCCAGCTGCTCCGCCGCCGCCGCGACGATCTGCACGCCGCTGCCGGCGTCGGAGGCGGCACGCAGGGTATGCTCCGACTGGTCGGACGCGTTCCGGGCGATATCGGTCAGCAGGCCGGAGGTCGAGCGCAGCTGCGACGCCTGCTGGGCGACGCTGTCGACGATCGTCTTGATCTCGGATTCGAAGCCGTTCGCCAGATCCAGCATGCCCTTGCGCCGGTCTGCGACGGCCTGTTCGGCGGCTTGCTCGTTGTCGCGGCGCAGCGCCTCCATGGCGATGCCGTTGTCCTTGAAGACCTGGACCGCCTGGGCCATGGCGCCGATCTCGTCACGCCGCCCGGCACCGGAGATGGACACGCCATGGTCGCCGTCGGCCAGCCGGCGCATGGCGGCGGCCAGCGCGGCGATCGGGCCGGTGATCGCCTTGCCCAGATAGGTCGAGGCGATCAGCATCGCCGCGATCACGCCGGCGATCACCGCCAGGGCGCGATAGAGCTTGTCGGCGAAGCTGTTGTCGATGTCGTCGACATAGACGCCCGACGCGATCACCCAGTTCCACGGCGTGAAGGGGGCGTCGTAGGAGATCTTCGCATAGACCTCGCTGCCGCCGTTCGGCTTGGTGAAGCGGTACGTGGTGAAGCCGCCGCCTGCCTGCGCATTGGCGATCTGATGGCGCAGGAAGAGGAAGCCGTCGACGTCCTTCTCCTCCAGACGCATCTGGCCTTCGAGCTCCTTGCGCGTGCCATGGACCTCGGTGATGCCGTTCATGTTGTAGACGAAGAAATAGTCGCCCTTGCCGAAGCGGAGCGCGCGGATCACGTTCCGGGCGCGCGTCTTGGCCTCCTCCACCGGAAGCGCGCCGCTCGTCGCTTCGCGATTGTAGTGCTCGGCGACGCTGACCGCGGTTTCCACAATGTTGCGGATCGCCTGCTTGCGGTCCTCGATCATCGACTGCTTCAGATTTGTAAAGTTGTAAAAAACAATCGCGAACGAACCAAACAAAGCCAGCGCAACGAGCGCAAGAATCTTTTTGGTGATGCTGAGATTGCTCAACATGAAAGAATGCCCTTCCCTTCACAGCGTTTAGAAAAACGCCATTCTCTGCTGTTTCCAGATTCGTCTTACCCCTTTTGGCATAGCCGAACATATGTTCAAGAAAAATATCCATACGATATATCAATGGCAGAGCCGCGCATTTTCAGGGGAATGGCCGGCGAACCTTTCGCCCTACACGTTCAGGCCTGCCGCGGGTCGGGGGATGCAGGCGCGAGCGTCCTTTGGAGGCTGGGGAGGAGGCAGCACCCCGGGCAGAAAGCGGAGCAGGATCTCCGAACCGGCCTCAGGCGCCCCGCATCTTCGCCGGCGACACGCCGAACCAGCGGCGGAAGGCCCGGCTGAAGGCGCTGACCTCCGAGTAGCCGAGCAGCGCGCCGATGTCGGCGACCGGGACGTGGCGCTGGCGGATATAGACCGCGGCCAGATCGCGCCGCACCCCCTCCACCAGATCGGAGAAGCTCAGGCCCTCGTCGGCCAGCCGGCGCTGCAGGGTCCAGCGGGCGATGCCCAGCCGGTCGGCGATGTCCTCGACGTAGGGCGGGCCTTCCGGCAGCCGGGCCCGCACCTCCGCCTTCACCCGGTCGAGCAGCGGCGGCGTGCCGGTGCCGCGGGCGATGTCGATCAGCGTGCCGCACAGCCCGGTCAGCCGCGCCATGTCGCCGCCGGGCATGCGGCGGTCGAGATGGCGGTCGCGCAGCAGGATGGCGTTGGTGCGCTGGCCGAAATGGGCGGGCGCGTCGAACAGCGACTCGTGCTGGCGCCAGCCCTCCGGCCTCGGATGCTCGAAATGCACCTCGTCCGGCATCCATTGGGGACCGAGGCAGGCGCGCACCACGTTGGCGAACATGCCCATGGTCAGCTCGGCATCCTGCCGCCGCTCGACGATGCGGCCGTCGAGGATGCGGTACTCGAGCCGCAGCAGTTCGCCCTCGCGGACGAAGCGCGTTTCGGTCGCCTGCTGGTGGAAGGGGAACAGCCGGGCCAGATGGTCGAGCGCCGATCCCAAAGTCGGGGCGGCCAGCGCGATGGAGCCGATCAACCCCAGCATCTCCGGCTGGAACTGGCGGCCGAACATCAGGCCGAAATTGTCGTTGCCGGTCTCCGCCGCCGCCACCTCCATCATCGCCACATAGGCGCGGAGGTCGAGCGCCAGCGTCGGCTGGCCCAGCGCCCGCTCCTCCACGCCGGCCCGGTGGAACACCTGATCGGGACGACCGCCCTGGGCGGCGATGAAGCCGGACACCCCGGACGCCGCTGCGGCCAGGATGTTGTGTTGCCCAGTTCCTGTGCGGCCACCGCCAAGCTGGCCGGCATTCTGCCCAAGAGTCGGTCGGTGCGGCGTCATGACACAGCCCCTCGCAGCCGTTTTGCCGCAACGCAGCAAACATCGTGCCGGACTTCAGGCTGCCAGAGATCGTTCGCATAGGAAATTATACGATGGAGCTACGATCTGGCCGGGATCGGGCCGGGCGCGGTGCCGCTCCCCTCAAGCCGCCGCAGCCATCCCGCCGCCGGACCCACTGCCGGAGGAGCCGGTCTCGCGGTGGCAACGGCGCAGCCGGAACGCCGTCACCAGCGCCAGCACCCCGAAGGCGATCAGATACGCCGCGACGCCCCAGGCGAGCGCCAGCAGCCCCAGAGCCGGCAGCACCCACATGCTGAGACCGAACAGAATCGACATCACGCCGGCGACGCCCCAGGCCCATTTGCCGTGGGTTCGGTCCATGCGCCATGCGCCCATCACCTCGGCGAAGCCGGTGATGACCGACCATGCCGCGATCAGGAACACCAGGGCGAACAGGCTGGCGGCCGGCCACAGCGCGGCGACGATGCCGGCGATCAGGCTGACCGCGCCCTCCAGGATGAAGGGCAGCGAGCGCTCATGGTGGCGGGAGGCGCGGAGGCCGGCCAGGATGGCGAAGATGCCGTCCAGCAGCAGATAGGCCGAGAAGGTCAACGCCAGCGTCGCCACCGTCACCCCCGGCATCAGCAGGGCCAACACCCCCAGCAGGATCGCCGCCGCCCCGCGCAGGGCCAGCGCCCACCAGTTGCGCGCCAGCACCCTGTTCATGCTGCGCAGGCGGCTCGCCGGTCCGGGGCTCGACCGGCCGTTTCCAGCCTGATCTGCCGGATCGTAGGACATGGAGAGCCTCCCGCTGCCGTCACCTGCAATGACAACAGGAGGCGAAGGGTTTCGTTGCCGGATCCGGCGCGGTCTATCAGGCCTGTCCCAATCGGTTGTTACGGCATCAGTTGTTGCGGCCGAAGTCCGATCCGCGCGCCGGCTCCTTGAAATAGAACATCTCGCGGTCGAAGGTGACGTCGGTCCGCGGGTTCAGCAGGGCCACCTCGGTCGTCAGGCCCTGGGCGTCCAGCACCCGCCACTTGCGCAGCTGGAAGGGGCGGTCCTCGAACACCAGGGTCAGGGTGCCCTTGCCGGGATCCTTGGTCTCCAGCAGGCTGACCTCGATCACGCCGGGGGCCTGGAAGACATCGGTGACGGTGACGTCACCCGACAGGCGGATGTTCTTGCGCAGGATGAAGTCGGCGAGCGTCGAGCCGATCGGGGCGCTCGACTGCTGGCGCATCTCGCCGTCCCAATAGAAGACGAAGCTGCCGTCGGCGACGATGAAGTCCTTCAGCGGCCGGTCATATTCCAGCCGCATCCGGCCGGGCCGCCACAATGAGAAGGTGCCGGTCGCCTGCCGCCCGTTGGGCGCCACCTGCAGGAACTTCGACTGGAGGACGGTGATGCCGTTCAGATACTCCTCCACCTTGGCGACGACCGCCTGGTCCTGCGCCGACAGCGAGACGGGCGTGGCCGGCGCGGCGGCTGCGGGCTGGGCGAACAGGGCCGGCAGCGGGGCCAGGAGGGCGCCATAAAACAGAGGGGCGGACAGCAGGGCGGCGGAAAGGCGGCGAAGCACGGTCTTCATCCTCGGTCGTTCGCAAGCTCGGGCGACAGGGGGATCCCTTAACCCGGCGGTATGGCGGACATAAGGCGTCCGCCTGCCGCTGCCAAGGATTACCGATGGCGGGTCAATGTGGCTGCCTCAAAGCGCCGAACTCAAAGCGGCTGTCCCTTGATCATCCGCGGCAGGTCGCCGACCACTCCCATGGCGTGCTTCATGAAGAAGCGCTTGACCGGCGGCAGCCGGTTGATCACCGCCATGCCCAGGTCGCGCGCCAGCTTCACCGGCGGGATGCTGTTGGAGAACAGATGGACCAGCCCGTCGCACACCGCAGCCAGGAGCACGGTGTCGAAACGGCGCCAGCGCTGGAAGCGGGCCAGCACCTCCGGCCCGCCGACGTCGAGGCCCAGGCGATAGGCATCCACCACCACCTCGGCCAGGGCCGCGACGTCGCGCATGCCCAGGTTCAGCCCCTGGCCGGCGATCGGGTGGATGGCGTGCGCCGCCTCTCCCACCAGCGCCAGCCGGTCGGCGATGAAGCGGTCGGCCAGCAGAACCGACAGCGGCCAGGCCTCGCGCTTGGTCAGCAGCGTGATCTCGCCGAGATAGCCGCCGGACCGCCGTTGCAGTTCGTCGACGAACTGGTCGTCGGGCAGCTTCAGATAGGTGTCGACCAGGGCGGTCTTCTCGCTCCACACGATGGAACAGCGGTTTTCGGTCATCGGCAGGACGGCGAAGGGGCCGTTGGGCAGGAAATGCTCGACCGCGACGCCCTTGTTCGGCTCGGTGTGGCGGATGGTGCAGATGATGGCGCTCTGGTCGTAGGACCAGCGCCGCACCCTGATCCCGGCGCTCTCGCGCGCCATCGACCGCCGCCCGTCGGCGCCGACCAGCAGCCGGCCGCGCACCGTGCGCCCGTCGGCCAGCCGGACCGAGACGCCGGACCGCGCCCGCTCCACCGTCACCGCCTTGGCCGGCGCCAGATGGACCAGCCCCGGCAGCTCGTCGGCGCGGGCGAACAGGGCGCGGCGGATGTCCTTGTTGTCCAGGATCCAGCCGAAGGGCTGATGCTTGCCCTCCATCGCCAGTTCGGTGTGGTCGTAATGGATGAACAGGGGTGAGAACTGGTCGGCGATGCGGATGTCCAGCATCGGGCCGGCCTGATCGGCCATGTGGTGCCAGACGCCCGCCGCCTCCAGCACCATCTTGGAGGCGTAGGAGATCGCGGTGGTGCGGATGTCGAACTCGCGGTCGCCCATGCGTTCGGGGCTGTCCTGGTCGATGCAGACCACCGGCACGCCGGCACTGGCCAGCGCCGCCGCCATCGTCAGCCCGGCCAGACCGCCGCCCAGCACCACGACCTCCGTGCTGATGTCGCCGCCCTGCGGAGAGAGGGTCGCGTTGCCCGATTCGGTGCCCGGTACGGCCATGATGCTCGCTGCCTTCTCGCCTTAATATACAGATGCCGGGGTCAACGGCCGGGCCTGAGCCTTGCCCCAGAGCCTTGCCGATGCCGTCGCATGGTCAGACAATTGTCGTATGGGCGCCTCCTGTCCAGTGTCCTGTCCCCGGCCGGTCAGGCACAGGACACCGGACAGATTGTCTCTGAACGCTTCTTAGGCAGATGCCGCCCTTTTAGGCGCCCAATCAACAGGCATATTCCCATCGTTTCAGCGCAATTCAACCGGCACGATTCTTGTAATCGTTGATTTTTGCGGTCGACGCGAACAGGCTTGGGCCATCGGCGGGGGAACGGTACGGTGTCGGGCCGGACTGATACCGCAACGGGGCGGCCACAGCCTGACACGCGGCCGGAACAACGCTTTAAGGGGAAGCCACATGAAACTGGTTATGGCCATCATCAAGCCGTTCAAGCTCGACGAAGTGCGCGAGGCGCTGACGTCGCTCGGGATCCAGGGCCTGACCGTCAGCGAGGTCAAGGGCTTCGGCCGCCAGAAGGGCCAGACCGAGATCTACCGCGGCGCCGAATATTCCGTGAGCTTCCTGCCCAAGGTGAAGGTCGAGGTCGCGGTGTCCGACGACCAGTACGAGCAGGTGGTGGAGGCGATCCAGAAGGCCGCCAACACCGGCCGCATCGGCGACGGCAAGATCTTCGTCCTGGAGATCGCCCAGGCCGTGCGCATCCGCACCGGCGAGACCAACGCCGAGGCGCTGTAAGGCTGCCGGCCCACGGGGTCCGCTCCCTCCGGCGGGAACGGACCCGGCGGGCGCGCCGTCGCGCGCCTGTCCGCTCGTCAGTGGCCCTCGATCTGGCCACCGACCCGGTCGCCGAACGCGTCGGCCGCCAGCGCCCGGACATAGTCCCGCAGGTCGGCCGGCCAGTCCGCCGTCAGCATGTCGAACCGGGCGCGGTCCGCGGCATAGAGCGCCCGCACCGCCTCCTCATAGCCCGGCCGGTCGCCGGCCAGTTCCAGCATGACGCGATAGGCGGCCTCCTGCGCACGGCGCACGCGGTCCTTCGCTTCGTTCCCCTTGCGCGCCTCGTCCACCAGCCTGCGCAACGCCACCGACGCCCCGCCCGGCTGGGCGTTCAGCCATTCCCAATGGCGCGGCAGCAGCGTCACCTCCCGCGCCACCACCCCCAGCTTCGGCCGGCCGGGCCCGCGCGGCGGCGGCGCCAGACGCCACGCGACCTCCTCATCGCTTCCGCGCAGATCCAGATCGACCGCCTTGCCGGTGGCATCGTCGAACACCAGAACCGGCGGCCCGTCCGGCTCGGCGTTCAGCGCCGCCCGCAACGCCCGCGCGACGCTCAGCGCATCCCCGGCGACAAGGCGGCACTCACCCCGGAAGGCGGTACAGAGGGTTTCGGCGGTGACGGGCATGGTCGGAACTCCGATTGTGAGCGCGAATTTTACCCGGATTAAACCGGGAAGTCAATATCATCCGGGTAAAACAGCGAAGTCCTTTCAGGACACGATGCATCCTCCCCCCTGTGACCGTTCGGCCACCTGCCGCGGCCTTAGGTTCTGGGCGCTTGTGCCCCCCATGCCTCGCCGATAGGATCGGTCGCTCACGAGACATGGCCGCGCGCCCGGACCGGGGCGCGGCATCCGGGGTGCGAAGAGGGTTGCGGTCGCCATGGTCCTTACAGGTTTCAGCACCGATTTCAGCGTCAACAGCGGTGCCGTCTTCACCGAGGCGATCGGCAACGACCGGCTCGACCTGCTGACCGACTACCCCTTCACCCGGCTGGCCAACCTGCTGGCGCCGATCACCCCGCGCGCCAACGTCGCCCCGATCCTGCTGACGGTGGGCGAGCCGCAGCACACGCCGCCCGCCATCATCGAAGAGACCCTGCGCGCCAACACGGCCGGCTGGAACAAGTACCCGCCGGTCGGCGGCACGCCCGAATTCCGCGCCGCCGCCGGCGACTGGCTGACCCGCCGCTACGATCTGCCGGCCGGGCTGCTGAACGCCGACAGCTCCCTCCTGCCGCTGTCCGGCACGCGCGAGGCGCTGTTCATGCTGGCCCTGCTGGCGGTGCCGACGCGGAAGGCCGGGCGCCAGCCGGCGGTGCTGATGCCGAACCCCTTCTACGCGCCTTATGAAGGGGCGGCGGTGATGGCGGGGGCGGAGCCGGTGTTCCTGTCGGCGACGCGCGAGAGCGGCTTCCTGCCCGACCTCGACGCCCTGACGCCGGAGCTGCTGGAACGCACCGCCCTCTTCTATCTCTGCACCCCCGCCAACCCGCAAGGCGCGGCGGCCACGCCGGCCTATCTCGCCAGGGCCATCGCGCTGGCGCGCCAGTACGGCTTCGTTCTGGCGGTCGACGAATGCTATGCCGAGATCTGGCTGGACGCCCCGCCGGTCGGCGCGCTCCAGGTTGCCGCGGGCCTGCCGCACGAGGACGGCAAGCCCTGGGCCAACCTGCTGGTCTTCCACTCCCTGTCCAAGCGGTCGAGCGCCGCCGGCATGCGATCCGGCTTCGTCGCCGGCGACCCGGCGCTGATCGGACGCTTCTCCCGCCTGCGCAGCTACGGCTGCGCCGGCATGCCGCTGCCGATCCTGGCCGCCAGCACCGCGCTGTGGCGCGACGAGGCGCATGTGGAGGAGAACCGCGCCGCCTACCGCGCCAAGTTCGCGGCGGCGGAGGCGGAGCTGGGCGGCCGCTACGGCTATTACCGGCCGGCCGGCGGCTTCTTCCTGTGGCTGGAGGTCGGCAACGGCGAGGAGGCGGCGAAGCGGCTGTGGGCGGAGGGGGCGGTCCGCGTCCTGCCCGGCGCCTATCTGTCGCGCAGCAACCCCGGCGAGCCGAACCCCGGCGAGTCCTTCATCCGCGTCGCCCTGGTGCAGGACACCGACACCGTCGCCCAGGCCTGCGCCGCCATCGTCCGCATTCTCGGCTGACCGGTTCCGGCCAGTCCCCGTCTTTCCGGCAGTCCCTTCGGTTTTTGCAGCACGAGGTTCCCGTCCCATGGCCCGACCCGCCGGCCCCTCCTCCGCGCGCCCCCGGCCCACCCTGGGACGGCCCGCCTCCAGCCCGCGCAAGGGGGCGCCCCGCGATGGGGGGAAGGAACCGGGAAAGGACCGCATCCGCCCCGGCCGTGGCCGGCAGGAAAAGCCGCCCTTCTTCTCGCCGGCCATGCGCGCCTTCGTCGTCGCCCGCGCGCGCGAGGCGATGGGCTTCGTGCTGGGCCTGTTCGGCCTGCTGCTGATGGTTCTGCTCGGCAGCTACGACCCGCAAGACGCCTCGCTGAACTCGATCCCCGCCACCGCGGGAAGCGCGCGCAACCTGTTCGGCACCCCCGGCGCCTATATCGCCGACCTGCTGATCCAGTCGCTGGGCTGGGCCGCCTTCGTCATCGCGCTGGTGCCGATGTTCTGGGGCTGGCGCCTCGGCGCGCAGCGCCGGTTGGGCAACCCGCTGTTCCGCACAGTCCTGGCCTTGTGGGGCGTGTTCCTGGTGTCGATGGCGCTGGCCGGCCTGACCGACACCTCCACCGATCCGCTCGCCCCGCTTCCGGGCGGCAGCATCGGCCAGGTGCTGCTGCGCGGGGTCGGCAACCTGTTCGGGGCCGAGCCGATGGTGGCGACCGCCGCCGCGGTCGGCGGCGGGCTGGTGCTGTTCCTGGCCGCCGGGCTGACCATCGGCGAATGGATCGCCAGCTTCCGCTCGCTCGGCCGCGGCATGGTGAACGGCCTGCGCATGATCCGCCACGGCTCCCGCAGCGGTGTCGACGCCCTGCGCCGCCACGGCCGCAACGCCGCGCAGGCCGCCTCGGTCGCGGTGGACGATTCGCTGCGCGGCGACGATGCGCCGAAACGCAATCGCCCGCGCTTCGACGAGGCCGTTCAGGTGACCCCGCTGCCCCCGGCCGGCCTGGATGCCGGCGCGGTTGCGCTGTCGGCGGCCCCGGCAGCCCCGGCCGGCGGCGAAAAGCCGATCCGCCCTGTACCCATCGTCACCCCGCCGAAATCCGCCGCATCGGAGCGCGAGGCCGCGAAGACCGATCCGCGCCAGACCCGCCTGCCGCTGGGCGAGGAGGAGGGTCCGCAAGGCTACGAGCTGCCGCCGCTCGACCTGCTGCAGGTGCCGCCCACCGGCATTCGCGGCGAACAGCTGGACGAGGCGGCGCTTCAGCGCAACGCCGGCCAGTTGGAGGGCGTACTGGGCGATTTCGGCGTGCGGGGCGAGATCCAGAAGGTCCATCCCGGCCCGGTCGTCACCCTGTACGAGCTGGAACCGGCCCCCGGCACCAAATCCTCCCGCGTCATCGGCCTCGCCGACGACATCGCCCGCTCGATGAGCGCGGTGTCAGTCCGCGTCGCGGTGGTTCCCGGCCGCAACGTCATCGGCGTCGAGCTGCCGAACGCCAAGCGCGAGACCGTGCTGCTGCGCGAGCTGATGGCGGCGGAAGGCTTCGACAAGCATGGCGGCAAGCTGGCGCTGGCGCTCGGCAAGGACATCGGCGGCCAGCCGGTGGTCGCCGACCTCGCCCGCTTCCCCCACCTGCTGGTCGCCGGCACCACCGGGTCGGGCAAGTCGGTGGCGATCAACACCATGATCCTGTCGCTGCTCTACCGGCTGTCGCCGGAGCGCTGCCGCTTCATCATGATCGATCCCAAGATGCTGGAACTGTCGGTCTATGAGGGCATCCCCCACCTGCTGACCCCCGTCGTCACCGACCCCAAGAAGGCGGTGGTGGCCCTGAAATGGACGGTGCGGGAAATGGAGGACCGCTACCGCAACATGTCCAAGCTGGGCGTGCGCAACATCGAGGGCTACAACGCCCGCCTGCGCGAGGCGCGCGAGGGCGGCGAGTCGCTGACCCGCCGCATCCAGACCGGCTTCGACCCCGACACCGGCAAGCCGCTGTTCGAGGAGCAGCCGCTCGACCTCACCGAACTGCCCTACATCGTCGTGATCGTCGACGAGATGGCCGACCTGATGCTGGTGGCCGGCAAGGACATCGAAGCGGCGATCCAGCGCCTCGCCCAGATGGCGCGCGCCGCCGGCATCCACCTGATCATGGCGACGCAGCGCCCCTCGGTGGACGTCATCACCGGGACCATCAAGGCCAACTTCCCGACCCGCATCAGCTTCCAGGTCACCAGCAAGATCGACAGCCGCACCATCCTGGGCGAGCAGGGTGCGGAACAGCTTCTCGGCCAGGGTGACATGCTCTACATGGCCGGCGGCGGCCGCATCACCCGCGTCCACGGCCCCTTCGTCTCCGACCACGAGGTCGAACAGATCGTCAAATTCCTCAAGGCGCAGGGCGAGCCGAACTATGTCGACGCCATCCTGGAGGACGAGGAGGGCGAGGAGTCCTTCGACGACGGCGCGCTGCCGGGCACCGGCGGGTCGGGCGACGACCTCTACGACAAGGCGGTGGCGGTGGTCTGCCGCGAGCGCAAGGCATCGACCAGCTTCATCCAGCGTCAGCTGCGCATCGGCTACAACTCCGCCGCCCGCCTGATCGAGCGGATGGAAACCGAAGGGGTGGTCAGCAAGCCCAACCACTCCGGCAAGCGCGAAGTGCTGGCGCGCAATATCGACGAATAAGTGTTTTCCGGCTGCCCGTTGACAGCGGGCGGGTGCAACACCAATATCGGGGGTAGGCGAGCCGGGGACCGTAATTCCCCGGCCCGCCCGCCCGATCTTAGTGCGTCAGAAGGTCAAGCAGCCGCTTGACGATCTCCAGCACCAGGATCAGGAGAGTGAGGATCTTCTCCATCCTCCAACCCTCCCTTGGTACGGCGGCAGTGGCGGCCAGTCCGCCACTGCGTCCGCCGACGGACTATGGGGCAGGCGGAGAGGTCCGCAAACGGGAAACTCCCGAAATCGCATTCTTTTTCTGGTTGCAGGCGCCGATGTCGGCGCCGTGCTTTCCCTCAGCGCCGCAGCGGCACCAGCGATCCCAGCAGGAACAGGGCGGCGGCGGCCACCACCACGCTCGGCCCCCCCGGCAAATCCCAGTTCAGCGACGCCAGCAGCCCGGCGACCACCGCCAGGATGCCCAGGACCGACGCCAGCGCCGCCATCCCTTCCGGCGTCCGGGCGAAGCGGCGGGCGGATGCCGCCGGGATGATCAGCAGCGACGTGATCAGCAGGATGCCGACGATCTTCATGGCGATGGCGATCACCAGAGCGATCAGCAGCATGAAGGCCAGCCGCAGGGCGTCGACCGGCATGCCCTCCACCCGCGCCAGATCCTCGTCCACCGTCACCGCCAGCAGCCGGCGCCACAGCAGCGCCAATCCCGTCAGCGCGACAGCGCCGCCGCCATAGATCGCCATCAGGTCACCGTCGGTCACCGACAGGATGTCGCCGAACAGATAGGCCATCAGGTCGACGCGCAGCGTCTCCAGGAAGGCCAGCGCCACCAGCCCCAGCGACAGCGAGCCGTGCGACAGGATGCCCAGCAGCGTGTCGGCCGCGAGATGCCGGCGCCGCTGCAAGGCCACCAGCGCCAGCGCCAGCGACACGCAGACCACCATCACGCCCACCATCGGGTTGACGCCCAGCAGGAAGCCCAGCGTCACCCCCAGCAGGGCCGAATGGGACAGCGTGTCGCCGAAATAGGCCATCCGCCGCCACACCACGAAGGAGCCCAGCGGCCCAGCCAGCAGGGCGATGCCGCCGCCGGCCAGCAGGGCGCGGATCACGAACTCATCCATGGCAGCAGTCCCCGTCATGGTCGTGCACCACCTTGCCGTCCTCGGCATGGGCATGGTCGTGGTGATGGACATAGACGGCGAGGTCGCGGGCGTGGCCGCCGAACAGGGCGTGGTATTCCGGGTGGCGGCTGACATCCTCCGGCCGGCCGGAACAGCAGACATGGGCGTTCAGGCACACCACCCGGTCGGTGCGCGCCATCACCGTATGCAGGTCGTGGCTGACCAGCAGCACGCCGCAGCCGCGCCGCTGCCGGACCTGGGCGATGCGGTTGAACAGCTCCGCCTGCCCATGCACGTCCACCGCCTGGTCGGGTTCGTCCAGCACCAGCAGGTCCGGTTCGCCCAGCAGGGCGCGGGCCAGCAGCACCCGTTGCATCTCACCGCCGGAGATCGTCTGCACCGCCGAGTCGGCCAGCCGCGTCACCCCGGCCTCCTCCAGCGCCGCCGCCACCCGGTCGGCGGTCACCGGCCGCCACAGCGCCAGGAACCGGCGCACGGTCAGCGGCAGGGTCTGGTCCACCGACAGCCGTTGCGGCATGTAGCCGATGCGCAGGTTCGGGCGCCGCAGCACCCGCCCGCCGTCGGGCGCCACCAGCCCCAGCACGGCACGCACCAGCGTCGTCTTGCCGGCGCCGTTCGGACCGATCAGCGTCACCACCTCCCCCGGCTGGACGGCGACGTTGACGCGGTCCAGCACCGCGCGGCTACCGAAACGGACGGTCAGATCCTCGGTCCAGGCGAGCGGGCCGGAGAAGAGCGCGGAGGGATCCCGGCTTGGGTGGGGTGTTGACATGTTACGTTATAACGTGACACCAAAGTGACTGTGGCTTCCCTATGCGCTGAAACCGGAAGCCTGTCCAGCAAGTCGAGAGGATCCCTCCCATGCGCCTCACCGCGCTGTCCGCCATTGCGACCGCCGCCTTCGTCGCAACCGCCGCCCTGCCGGCCTGGGCCGAGGCGCCGAAGGTGGTAGTGTCGATCAAGCCGATCCACTCCCTGGTCGCGTCCGTCATGCACGGGGTGGGCACACCGACCCTGCTGGTCCGTGGCGGCGCCTCGCCGCACAGCTACACGCTGAAGCCGTCGGATGCGAAGGCGCTGTCGGCTGCCGATCTGGTGGTCTGGGTCGGCCCGGACCTGGAAGGCTTCCTGGAAAAACCGTTGCAGGCCAACGCGCCGAAGGCGACGCGGCTGACGCTGATGGATCAGAAGGGCATGACCCTGCTGCAAACCCGCGAAGGCGGCGCGTGGGAGCCGCACGACCATGGTCACGAAGGGCACGGTCACAAGGATCATGACCACAAGGACCACGCCGCGGAGCATGACGACGATCATGACGAGCTGAACAGCCATATCTGGCTGGACACCGCCAACGCCCGCGCCATCGTCACCGCGGCGGCGGAGGCGCTGGCCGCGAAGGACCCGGCCGATGCCGAGGCCTACCGCACCAACGCCGACCGCACGCTCCAGGCGCTCGACGCGCTGGACGCGGAACTGAAGTCCACGCTGTCGCCGGTGAAGGACAAGCCCTTCGTCGTCTTCCACGACGCCTACCAGTATTTCGAGGCGCGCTACGACCTGTCGGCGGTCGGTTCCATCACCGTCAGCCCGGACCGCCGCCCGTCCGCCAAGCGCCTGTCCGCCATCCGCGCCAAGATCGCCGGGCTGAACGCCGCCTGCGTCTTCGCCGAGCCCCAGTTCGAACCGACACTGGTCCGCACGGTGGTCGAGGGCACCAAGGCGAAGACCGGCGTGCTCGACCCCGAAGGCGCCGACCTGCCGGAGGGCGAGGCGCTCTACCCCACCCTGATGCGCAACCTCGCCGCGTCGCTGCGCGGCTGCCTTGGCGCTTAAGCCCTGGCCGGGCCTGTGCTAAACCGCTGGGAGGGCGGAAAAGTCCGGCCGGAAGAGCTGAACAGAGGATGGGCGTCATGAAGATCGGTGTCGTCGGGTGCGCGGGGCGCATGGGGCAGATGCTGGTGCGCGAGATCGCGGCGACCGCGGGCTGCACACTGGCCGGCGGGACCGAACGGATCGGTGGCCCGGCGCTGGGCAAGGACCTGGGCGTACTGGCCGGCCTCGACCCGCTGGGCGTGACCGCCATCGACGACCCGGTCGCCCTGTTCGCCGAGGCCGACGCGGTGATCGACTTCACCAGCCCCGAATCGACGGAACGTCACGCGGCGCTGGCCGCCCAGTCGGAGACCGTGCTGGTCGTCGGCACCACCGGCCTCAACCCGTCGCAGCAGGCGGCCATCGCCACCGCGGCCACCCACACCGCCATCGTCCAGTCGCCCAACATGTCGCTGGGCGTCAACCTGCTGCTGGCGCTGGTGGAACAGGTCGCCCACGCGCTGGACGACGCCTTCGACATCGACATCCTGGAGATGCACCACCGCCGCAAGGTCGACGCGCCGTCGGGCACCGCGCTCGGCCTCGGCCGCGCCGCGGCGGCCGGGCGCGGGGTGACGCTGGAGGATGTCTGGCAGAAGGTGCGCGACGGCCACACCGGCGCCCGCCCGCGCGGCGAGATCGGCTTCGCCACGCTGCGCGGCGGCGACGTCATCGGCGACCACACCGTGATGTTCGCCAGCGAGGGCGAGCGGATCGAGCTGACCCACAAGGCGTCCGGCCGCCAGATCTACGCCAGGGGCGCCGTCCGTGCCGCCCTGTGGGCGCAGGACAAGACTCCCGGCCTCTACAGCATGCGCGACGTGCTGGGCATCTGAGGTCCGCACCGGACGGGACAGGGCGGCGGCAGTCCTAAATCCCCGCCCCGTCGCGCTCCAGCACCGCCAGGAAGGCGTCGACCACCCGCGGGTCGAAATGGCTGCCCGACTCGGCGCGCAACAGGTCCAGAACCTCGGCGATGTCCCACGCCTTCTTGTAAGGGCGGCGGTGCAGCAGCGCATCGAACACGTCGGCAACAGCAACGATGCGGCCGGCCAGCGGGATGGCGTCGCCCGCCAGCCGTTGCGGATAGCCGCTGCCGTCGAACTTCTCGTGATGGCTCTCGGCGATCTCGGCCCCCATCGACAGGTAGCCGCGGCGGTCGCCGCCGCAGGCGTCGCGCAGGATGCTGCCACCGATGGAGGCATGGTCGCGCATGACCGCCATCTCCGCGTCGTCCAGCCGGCCCGGCTTGCGCAGAATGGCGTCGGGGATGCCGACCTTGCCGACATCGTGCAGGACGCTGGCCAGCCCGATGGTGTCACAGAACCAGTCGTCCAGTTCGCCGGGAAAAGCGTTGCAGGCGCGGAGTTCGCGGGCGATCGCGGTGGCCCAGCGGCCCAGCCGCTTCACATGGTCGCCGGTGACCTCGTCCTTGTATTCGGCCAGCTTGCCCAGCGCATGGACGGTGGCGATCTGCGCCTGGTTCAGCCGCTCATAGAGACGCAGATTGTCCAGCCCGACCGCCGCCTTGGCGCAGAGCAGGTCCACCAGCGGCCGGTCGCCTTCGGCGAAGGGCCCGCCCAGCAGGCAGAGCGCCAGCGGGTCGGCATCGCGGCCGTGCAGAACCGTCACGCCATGGCACGCAGCCCAGCGCGGCTTGCCGTCGGCCAGCGCCGCCAGGATGTCGGCTGCGACCTCCGCCGAAAGCTCGGCCGGCAGCCCGGCCTCCGCCAGGACCGCCAGCCGGCCGCCCTCCCCGGCGCCGCACAGCAGGGCGGAGTGGGCATCGGCCGGCAGCGCCGCCGCCCGCCCGACCAGCCCGGCCAGGAACTGCGGGCGCGACCGCAGCCCGGCCAGATGGTCGGCCGCCTCCATCACCCGCTCCAGCCCCTGCCGGCCGCGCTCGATGGTGGCGATGTGCTGGTAGGAGCGCAGTGCCGCGACGGCCGCGGTATAGAGCTTCTGCGCCGTCAGCTCGCTCTTGGCCTTGTAGTCGTTAATGTCGTAGGCGGCGATCACCTCCCGTTCCGGCGCCTGTCCCGGCTGGCCGGTGCGCAGGATGATGCGGATCTGCCGGTTCCCCATTTCCTCGCGGATGTGACGGACCAGCTTCAGCCCGGCATCGTCGGTCTCCATCACCACGTCCAGCAGGATCGCGGCGATGCCGGGATGCTCGATCAAAAGCGACCGCGCCTGCCGCGCGGTGTAGGCGGAGAGGAAGCGGACAGGCCGCTCCTCGAACATCATCTCGCCCAGCACGACGCGGGTGATGGCGTGAACCTCATGGTCGTCGTCGACGATCAGGATCAGCCAGGGCGGGTTGCGCCGCCTGCCGTCGGCCGGCCCCTCCGCCTCGGCGGCGAATTCAAGGATATCCCCTGGCGCATCGCCAGCGGCATCCCCCGCAGGCTCCCGCCGGGCCTTTTCCGCCATTTCACTCTTGTCGCAGCCGTCGGCCATCACCGCCCCCGCGGTTCGCTTCGCTCCGTCCGGCCTCAAGAAAGTTACCGGCGCGTGCATCCCCCGATACGCCGACAATTTTCAGTGAAGTTATAATAGTTTGTCAATGAAACGGCGTGCTCGCACCATTGCTGCGCCTCGATCCCCGTCAGCCCCTCCGCCGTCAGGCCGTCCGTTTCCAGGCGACCGTCAGCAGCCCGGCGCCCACCAGCAGCGACCCGCCGACCCGGTTGACCGTCCGCTGCACCGACGGCGTCCGCACCGCCCGCCGCGCCGCCGAGGCCAGCATGGCGTAGCCGGCGGCGTTCAGCGTCGCCAGCACCAGGAAGGTCGCCTCCATCACCACCATCTGTCCGGCCAGCGGCCGGCCGGGATCGAGGAACTGCGGCAGGAAGGCGACGAAGAAGACGATGCTCTTGGGGTTCAGCGCGGTGACGGCATAGGTGTGCAGCATCATGCGCCAGGGCCGCACCGCCGACTCGTCGGCCACGGTCTCGGCGGCCCGGACCGGCGCCCGCCACAGCTTGATGCCAAGATAGACCAGATAGGCCGCACCAGCCCACTTCAGCAGGGTGAACAGCGCCGCCGAAGTCGACAGCAGCACCCCCAGCCCCAGCATCGAGGCGGTCATCGCCGTGAAGTCGCCCAGCGCCACCCCGGCCACCGTCGCCATGGCCGATTTCCGCCCATGGCCCAACGCATAGGAGACGACGATCAGCACCGTCGGCCCGGGGATCATCAGCATGATGGCGGAGGCGGCGGCAAAGGCGAGCCACAGGTCGGGGGACATGGATCGGGTCTCCGGTGTGTCAGGGACCCGTCCATCAATCCACAGCGCGGCGGTTCGCGCAATGGCCGCCTGAGGTCAAATACGCCGCCGCGGATGCCGGGCGCTCCACACGCCGGCCAGGAAGGGCAGCGCCAGCAGGACCTGAAGGCCGGCCCAGCCCAGCGCCTCCCAGTTCGGCCGCGTCCAGTCGACCTCGTGCAGCGCCTCCAGGAAGGGCAGCTGTCCGTAGATCAGCGACTCGAGCGGCACGAAGCCCTCGGCCACCACGGTCAGCAGCGCGCCCAGCAGCAGCCCGAAGCCCAGGACCGCCTCGACCGGCAGGCGGCGGACGGCGCCGCACAGGCCGCGCGGCTCGCCATCCGCGGCGGGAACCGCCGGACGGAACAGGCTGGCGATGCCCAGCGCGCCGCGCGTCTCCGTCCCGACCGGACGGCGGGCGGCGCGGATCAGCCCCAGCGCCGGCAGCGCCACCGCCGGGATCAGCAGATACGGGTTGGGGAAATCGCGGTACCGGCCGTCATAGACGATCAGCAGCGACCAGGCCAGCGCCGCGGCGCCCAGCGCGACGGCGCTCCACCGCCCCACCCGCTCGGTGCGGGTCAGGGCCGGGCGGGCGTGGCGCAGTCCGACCAGCGGCTCGATCGCCAGCCCGCCGCTCGCCAGCGTGCGGTGGGCGGTCAGCAGCACCGCCAGCGACAACGCCGCGGTCAGCGCCAGCATCACCACCGCCAGCGTGGTGTCCTGCCAGTAATGCTTGCCATGCTCCGCCAGGAAGGCGGCGCGGACATAGAGGATCGACAGCGCCTGCGCCAGCAGGATCAGCACCGCCCAGCCGGTGCCCGGCAGATGGCGGCGCAGCAGGGCCAGCCCGCCCAGCAGCACCAGCGTCAGGCCGCTGGACGCCGCGAACAGCCAGGGCCACGCGACGTTGCCGACGACCGGTCCGGCCAGCGAGAATTTCGGCGTACGGTCGGCGTTGTAGAGGCCCCAATGGCCGCCGACCGTGCCCTCCAGCTTGGCCTTCCACTCCTGGTCGAAGGCTTCGATGACGTTGTAGTCGAAGCCCTCCTGCTCGGCCATGCGGACGAAGGCGTTGACGAACTTCGCCTTGTTGACCAGCCCCGGCACGGCGGCCCCGCGCGAGCGCCCCTGCGTCGGCCAGCCGGTCTCGCCGACCAGGATCGGCTTGCCGGGAAAGCGGTGGGCGATGGTGCGGTAGCTCTGGCGGATGCGCTCGGTGGCAGCCTCGACGCCGGCCGGCACGTCCTCCCAATAAGGCAGCAGATGGATGGTCAGGTAATCGACATGGTCCGCGATCTGCGGGTATTTCAGCCACCACTCCCAGACGTCGGCATAGGACACCGGCTGCTTCACCGCCGCCTTGACGCGGTCGATGTAGCCGGCGACCTGCTCCGGCGTCAGCTCGCGGCGCAGCAGCACCTCGTTGCCGACGATGACGCGGGTGATGACGTCGGGATAGCGGTTGGCGAGGTCGATCAGCGAGGCGATCTCCGCCTCGTTCTTGTCGGTCCGCGAGGACAGCCACGCCCCCATGGTGACCTGCATGCCGTGCTTGC
The DNA here is from genome assembly GCF_019805165.1 of Azospirillum sp. 412522. Taxonomy (GTDB): domain Bacteria; phylum Pseudomonadota; class Alphaproteobacteria; order Azospirillales; family Azospirillaceae; genus Azospirillum. Next base: position 41,194 of record NZ_RWIJ01000017.1, on the reverse strand, counting down.
GCGCCAGTTCCGGCACCACCTGCAAGCCTTCCAGCGAGGTGTAGGTGCGGATGCCGGCCACCTGCGGGGCCAGCGCGACGAGGTCCTCCTCGATCTGGGCGGTGGAGGGCAGGACTCCGGTCAGCGGGCTCTGCCCGTCGCGGAAGGGCGCGAAGGACACGCTGCGCAGCTTGCCGCCGGGCGGCGGGTCTAGCGGCACCGGACGGTTCGGCAGGGACCAGACGGCGAGATTGGCGAGGCCGGCGACGAGCAGCGCGGCGAGGATGAGGATCAGGCGCATGGGCGGGATGTCTACACCAAAGGCTTGACGGTTTGAACGGCGACCGTCGCACCAACAGGCCGGACGGCGTTTTTATTCACCGGCTCGATAAGAAAGTGGGCGCGTCCCCCGGAGGAGACGCGCCCAGTCGGTCAAGGATTGAGTGACGTGCCTTCGTCACAATTCGGTAAACCGGCGGCAGGGGAAGTTTATTCCGCCGGGACGCCACTTTGTGCAGGTCCATGGCCTTCGTGCGTTCAGGATGAAGCGCAAGCCGCTGTAACCGGCGTCATCAGCCCGACCGGGCGCGCGCCAGCCAAACCGTGTGACCGTTGCAGTCAGGATCCTCCCGTACATACGCCAAGATGTCGAACCCGTTCGCATCCAGCAGCGCACGGTATTCATCCCCGTCCAAACTGGCATGGAACAGAGGTTCTCCCTGGAGAGCGCCGATCGCCTCTCCATGCGCGGGGCCACTGGTGAACATGAGAGCGGCGGCCGGCGCCGCATGGCGCTGAAAAACCTCGAACATCCGCCGTTGGTCGTCCCAGCGCAGATGAAAGAAGCTGTTCCAGGCCAGGATGCCGTCAAAACGCCTGGGCAAGGACAGTCCGCGCATGTCCGACAACAGCCAGCGATGCTCGGGAAACCGCTCCCGGGCGAGTCCGAGAAGAGGCGGAGACGTATCGACCCCCGTCACCGCGAACCCGCGCTCAATGAAATAGCGCGCCACGGGGTCGGCGCTGCCGCAGCCCAGATCCAGTACAGCGCCCCCACACGGCAGAAGCGCTTGGAAACGATCAAGCCAGACCTTCTCGAAGAGGCTGCGGCCGCGAGCGGACTCCCACGCAAGGCCATGCCTTCGGTAAATCTCGATGATTTGGTCGGCCGCGTCTGCCATCACACCACCATAACGACGCATCCGGGCTGCAACCAGCTCTGTAGCGCGATCGGTGCAAGTGGGATCGCTTGAGCCGATCACACGGAAAACCGGAAGCCGGGAGTCCGTCAGGTGCTTTGGCGAGCGCCTGACGGACTCCGGTAGAACGCACGAAACTCCGGCGCGGCCCGAAAGCCGGCACCCTCACCGCTCCACGAACGCCTTTTCGATCACGAAGCCGCCCGGCTCGCCGTTGGTGCCCATGACGAAGCCGCGCTTTTCCATCATCGCGGTGGTCTCGGCCAGCATCGCCGGGCTGCCGCAGATCATCACGCGGTCCTTCTCGGCGTCCAGTTCCGGCAGGCCGAGGTCTTCGTACAGCTTGCCGGTCTCCATCAGCGTGGTCAGGCGGCCCTGGTTGCGGAAGGGCTCGCGCGTCACGGTCGGGTAATAGAGCAGCTTTTCCTTCACCTGCTCGCCGAAGAACTCGTTCTCCGGCAGGCTGTGGTGGATCAGGTCGTCATAGGCCAGCTCCGCCACGGTGCGGGTGCCGTGGGTCAGGATCACCCGGTCGAACTTCTCGTACATCTCCGGGTCCTTGATGATGCTGAGGAACGGCGCCAGGCCGGTGCCGGTGCTCAGCAGATACAGGTTCCGCCCGGGAAGCAGGTTGTCGGCGATCAGCGTGCCGGTCGCCTTGCGGTTCACCAGCAGCGTGTCGCCTTCCTTCAGATGCTGGAGCCGCGAGGTCAGCGGGCCGTCCTGCACCTTGATGCTGAAGAACTCCAGCGTCTCCTCGTAATGGGCGCTGACCAGGCTGTAGGCGCGCAGCAGGGGCCGGCCTTCGACCTCCAGCCCGATCATGGTGAACTGCCCCGGCAGGAAGCGGAAGGACGGATCGCGCGTGGTGGTGAAGCTGAACAGCGTGTCGGTCCAGTGGTGAACGGTCAGCACGCGCTCTTTGATCAAGTTGCTCATGGGCGTTCCAAAACCTGTCGAGGCCAAGCTCTGTTGGCAATGTTCAATACAGAAGTCCGGGACGCTGCGTTCAGGTGGCCGGCGCGATGACACGAGCGGAGCTGCCGCGACGCAACGGCCGAAACCTATCAACAAACCCGGTCGAAGGCCACGGATTTATACCAGTCAAATGACGGGCTTTCCGGCAAACAACACACTCCGTGCCGTACAACATTGATCCCGATCAAGTGCCGTTCTATTCGGCGCTGGGCGGGGCGAACAGGTAGGGCGACAGGCCACGCAGGTTCTCGTCGACGATAAGCCGATGATTCAGCGGCGGAAACGCCCGCTGCGAGCAGTCGAGCCGCGGGCAGAGCCGGCAATTGACCCCGATCGGCGTCGCCGCGTCGGTGTTGGACAGGTCGAACCCGTCCGCATAGGTGACCTGAGCCGCATGCTGGACGTCGCAGCCAAGCGCCACGGCGAACTGCTGCGGCGGGCTGCGGTGGCCGCCACCGGCCTTCACCACGGTGCGGGCGATGGAGAAATAGGCGGTGCCGTCCGGCATCTCCGCCATCTGGCTGTGGATCTTGCCCGGTGTGCGGAAGGCCTCATAGACGATCCAGCGCGGGCAGCCGCCGCCGAAACGGGCGAAATGGAAGCCGGCGCCGGAAAAGCGCTTCGACACGTTGCCGGCGCTGTCCACCCGCATGAAGAAGAAGGGCACGCCCTTGGCCCCCGACCGGTGCAGGGTGGTCAGCCGGTGGCAGACCTGCTCGAAGGAGGCGTCGAAGCGCCGCCGCAGGATCTCGATGTCGTAGCGGACCTGGGTCGCCGCCTCGTGGAAGCGGGCATAGGGCATCAGCACCGCCGCCGCAAAGTAATTCGCCAGCCCGATCCGGGTCAGCCGCCGCGCCTCGTCGTCCGACAAATTGGCGGCGTCGACGATGCCGTTCAGCAGGTCGCGGTGGCGCAGCAGCGCGATCTGACAGGCCAGTTGGAAGGTGCGGCCCGACGGCGCCAGCATCTCCGACAGCAGGATGCGCCGGCTGTGGCGGTCGAAGCGGCGCACCGCATAGCCCATCACCTCCGACGGCAGCAGGCGGACGCGCACGCTGTGCTGGGTGTTCAGCCAGTCGACCAGCCCGCGATAGAGGTCGCCGCGTTCCAGCTTGCCGTCCTGCCACAGGCTTTCCGCCGCCGCCTCCAGCTCCGGGAAATGGTTGGAGTGGGCCTGGAACAGGTCGCGCACCTCGTCCTGCGGGAAGCCGGTGGCCTGCACCAGATGCAGCTTCTCGCGGTCGGCCACCCGCTCCGACAGGGCCTGGAGATCGTCGCGCGCCCCGCGGAAGCCGCGATAGAGCGCCACCACCGCCTGCCCCAGCGTCGGCGCCACCGCCGCCAGCTCGCGGAAATCCTGGTTCTTGATGTCGGAGCCGTCGAACAGCGGGTCGGCGAACACCTCGCGCAGGCCGGCCACCAGCCGGCTTTCCTCATCCTCGGCGAAGGCCTGGAGATCGACGCCGAACTGCTGGCCCAGCTTCAGCAGCAGCGGCACCGTGACGGGGCGCTGGTTGTGCTCGATCAGGTTCAGGTAGCTGGGGGAGATGCCGAGCTGGTCGGCCATCTGCGCCTGGGTCAGGCCCTGGTCGCGGCGCAGGCGGCGGACCTTCGGCCCCAGCATCGCCTTCTTTTCCATGCTCGCCACCGCGCCTCTCCGCTTTACAAGATTTACTGATTTACAGCTTTGTGAAGACGGCAGTTTACAAACGGACCTTTTTACAAACAAGGGCTTATTGCAACGCACTCGGGCCGGGTTTAAGTCTTGGTTCACGGCCGCGCTGTAAAGCGCAAGCGGCCCCGAAGACACCGGACGGCAGAGCAAGGCGGGAGGAAACGCCACTGCCCGCAACCGGATGCCGGGACCGACATAAGGCCCGCCCCGAGACCCCAGTTCCGCCCCGATCGACCGGGCGCACCGGACAAAAGGAACCTGACCCATGTCGCTCGATGAAAAGACCAGGACCGCCATCCACGCCGCCCGTTACGAGGGCATCCGCCGCGACTACACCATGGACGACGTCAAGCGTCTGAGCGGCTCGGTCAAGATCGAGTACACGCTGGCCGAGCTGGGTGCGCGCCGCCTGTGGGAGCTGCTGAACACCGAGCCCTACATCAACACGCTGGGCGCGCTCACCGGCAACCAGGCGATGCAGGCGGTCAAGGCCGGCCTGAAGGCGATCTACCTGTCGGGCTGGCAGGTCGCCGGCGACGCCAACACGGCCGGCCAGATGTACCCGGACCAGAGCCTCTATCCGGTGAACTCGGTCCCGGCGGTCGTCGAGCGCATCAACAACACCTTCAAGCGCGCCGACGAGATCCAGACCTCCGAGGGCAAGGGCGACACCTACTGGTTCGCGCCGATCATCGCCGACGCCGAGGCCGGCTTCGGCGGCCCGCTGAACGCCTTCGAGCTGATGAAGGCGATGATCAAGGCCGGCGCCGCCGGCGTGCACTGGGAAGACCAGCTGGCTTCGGAAAAGAAGTGCGGCCATCTCGGCGGCAAGGTTCTGATCCCGACCCAGCAGCACATCCGCACGTTGAACGCCGCCCGTCTGGCCGCCGACACCTGCGGCACCTCGACCCTGGTGATCTGCCGCACCGACGCGGAGTCGGCGCAGCTCATCACCTCCGACGTCGACGAGCGCGACCATCCCTTCATCGACTTCGACAGCGGCCGCACCTCCGAAGGCTTCTTCCGCCTGAAGAAGGGCGTTGGCGTCGAGCACTGCATCGCCCGCGGCCTGTCCTACGCGCCGTACTCGGACCTGATGTGGTGGGAGACCTCCAAGCCGAACCTGGACGAGGCCCGCCGCTTCGCCGAGGCCGTGCACAAGCAGTTCCCCGGCAAGATGCTGGCCTACAACTGCTCGCCGTCCTTCAACTGGCGCGCCAACCTGGACGAGGCGACCATCGCCAAGTTCCAGCGCGAGCTGGGCGCGATGGGCTACAAGTTCCAGTTCGTCACGCTGGCCGGCTTCCACAGCCTGAACTACTCGGCCTTCACGCTTGCCAAGGGCTACGCCGAGCGCGGCATGGCCGCCTACTCCGAACTGCAGCAGGCCGAGTTCGCGGCCGAGAAGGACGGCTACACCGCCACCAAGCACCAGCGCGAAGTCGGCACCGGCTACTTCGACGCGGTCGCCACGGCGATCTCCGGCGGCACCTCCTCGACCACCGCGTACAAGGACTCCACCGAGGCTGACCAGTTCCATTGATCGCAGGTTCCGATCAACGGGATTGGTCCGTGATCCAGTGTGCGAGCTGGATCTTTTCGAACGGCTGATGCTTTGACTTGCCGACGGCCGGGGGGCCCTCCCTCCCGGCCGCTTTTTTTATGTTCGGCCCGTCGGATGGCGGTTCTTCCGGAATAAACCGTCGGCAAAGCCAAGCCCCTGTGGTATGGCAGCCCTGCGCGACATCAACCGGTGGTACGGCCCGCCTCGGTCGAAAGTCTTGAACTGGGCTGGAAAATACGACGGAATCCACCGGCTGCGGCCGAATCCGGAGCGCCGCGAGCTTGGGTGCGCCGCGGAATCCCTTGTTGACTTGGGGCCGTATCGGGACCAATTAAGTCCGCATGCTGAAAACAAACCGATCCGGGACGTAAAGGTCCCACACGCCGGCACCCCGACCTCGGGCCACCGGCGGGCGGAACTGGCCGCCGCGCAACCGCTTGCGCGGCGATGACCGTTTCCCGACCGCCTCTTGCCCCGGCGGGTTCTCCCCTGGCGGACAGGCCATCGGAGATGCTCCGGCGTTCTTTGGTGAAACGATGAAAGGACAAGACAGTATGGATCAATCGCTCGCAGGAAAGTCCATCGCCATCCTCGTCTCCAACGGCTTCGAAGAAGCGGAGATGACCGAGCCGCAACGCGCCCTGATCAAGACCGGCGCCACGCTGCGTACCATCTCGACCGAGACGGGTCTGGTCAACGGCTGGCACGGCAAGTCCTGGGGCCATTACTTCCCGGTGGACAAGCATCTGAGCGAGGCGCTCGGCGCCGACTTCGACATGCTGCTGCTGCCGGGCGGTGAGCGCAGCGTGGCGAAGCTGCAGCAGTCGGCCCACACCCGCCGCATCGTCGGCCATTTCCTCGATGCCGGCAAGCCGATTGCCGCCATCGACCAGGGCATCCAGCTGCTCGCCATCCCCGGCAAGCTGCGCGGCCGTCTGCTGGCCGCCCCGGAAGCCTACCGCGCCGATCTGACCGCCGCCGGCGGCAAGATCAGCGAAGAGGCTCTGGTCGTCGACGACATCACGGTCTCGGCGCTGGGCCAGGACCAGCTGAACGAGTTCGTCGAAGCCGTGGTGAAGCTGTTCACCGAGCTGGGCTCCGTTCGCAAGGCCGCCTGATTCCATCCTCAGCCGGCCCCGAAAAGGCCGCCGCACCGACCGGGTGCGGCGGCCTTTTCGTTTTGGGCGTCCCCTCATTCCCCTGCAAGCCCAAGCCTGTGACCATTGCCCGACCCTTTGGATTTCCGACGAATTCACTCACCTTCCGCGTTGATAATTTTAAACATTCGGATTAGTAAGATTGGGGGTCGAACACTCCCTTCGGGCGGGCCGTCGTCTTGCCGGGGACTTGGCGGGGATGCGGGCAAAATGGCTAAAATTCGGGCATTCGGACGACTGACCATCCGTGCCAAGATCATTGTCGCGGTGCTGGGCACCGTGGTGATGGCCGGCGCCTTCGGGGTTTTCACGCTGAGCCGGCTCGAAATCCTAAACAATGCCGCCGAAACGATGCGCAGCCGCTCGCTGCCATCAACCCAGCTGGCCGGTCAACTGACCTCTGCCGCGCAAAGCCACCGCATCGCCGAGGCCGCCTACGCGCTCGCCACCAACGAGATGCAGGTGAACCAGGCGGAGAAGGGCTGGACCGAGGCGGTGGCCGAGGTGACGGCCCGCCGCCAGGCCGCCGGGTCCCGCTTCACCGCCGGCGAGGGTGCCGCCCGGCTGGCTGCCTTCGACGAGGCCTGGACCGCCTATACCGCCGCGGCCGAGCGGGTGCGCGCCCAAGCCCGCGACGGCAATGCCCAATCCGCCGTCAGCGTCTTCAAACGCCCGAGCGCCGTCGCCTTCACCCGCGTGCAGGAGGCCTTGGACGCTCTGGTCGAAGGCACCATGGCCGACGCCGGCACAGTCGCCGACCAGGGGGCCGCGGTCTACAACAGCGCCCACGGCATGGTACTGGGCGGGGTGACGCTGTGCACCCTGCTGGCGCTCGGCTTCGGCGCCGTGCTGGTGCGCGGCATCTCCCGCCCGATCCTGGACGTGGCGAGCGCCTTGGAACGGCTGGCCGCCCGCGACTTCACCGCCAGTTTCGAAGAGGGCCGCGGCGACGAGATCGGCCGCATGGCGACCGCCGCCCGCGTCTTCCGCGACACCATGCTCGACACCGAACGCCTCCAGCAGGAGCAGGAACGGCTGAAGTCCGCCGCCGCCGAGGAGCGCCGCCGCGAGCTGCGCAATCTTGCCGACGGTTTCGAGGCGACGGTGAAGCGCCTTGTCGAAGCGCTGTCGTCCTCCACCGCCGAGATGGCAGCAGCCTCATCCGCGATGGCGGAAGGCGCCGCCGAGACGGCGCGCCATTCCGACGCGGTGTCGTCGGCCGCCGGCCGCGCGTCGGCCAACGTCGACAGCGTCGCCGCCGCCACCGCCGAACTGTCGGCCAGCTTCACCGGCATCGCCCAGCTGGTGGCCGATTCCGCCGGCATCGCCGCCGACGCCACCCGCGACGCCGAACGCGGCACCGCGGTGATGGGCAGCCTCGCCGAGGCGGCGGAGGAGATCGGCAAGGTGGTGGACATGATTTCCGGCATCGCCGGCCAGACCAACCTGCTGGCGCTGAACGCGACCATCGAGGCCGCCCGCGCCGGCGAGGCCGGCAAGGGTTTTGCCGTCGTCGCCAGCGAGGTGAAGCAGCTCGCCGGCCAGACCGCCAAGGCCACCGCCGAGATCCAGGCCCGCATCGCCGAGATCCAGAGCGCGTCGGGCACGGCGGTCGACACCATCGGCGCCGTCGCCCGCACCATCGCCCGCCTGAACGAGATCGCTGGCGAGGTCGCCGCCGCGGTCGAACAGCAGACCGCCGCGGTGGGCGAGATCGCCGCCAACATCCAGGACGCCGCCGACGGCACCCGCACCGTCTCCGACAACATCGCCGCCGTCACCGCCGCCGCCGCGTCCGCCGAACAGGCGAGCGGCGTGATGGTGCGATCGGTCGACACGGTCACCGGCGATGCGGGACGGATGCGGCAGGAGGTGGACGGGTTCCTGGGGGCGCTGCGGGCCTCGTAGGAAGCCCTTCCCCTTACGCCTGCTTGGCGTCGATGATCCCCCGCCGCACAGCGCGGGTCTTGGTGAAGTGGTCCTGCAGCTGCTCGCCCTCGCCCCAGCGGATGGAGCGCTGGAGCGCCGTCAAATCCTCGGTGAAGCGCTGGAGGATCTCCAGCACAGCCTCGCGGTTGTTCAGGAAGATGTCGCGCCACATCACCGGATCGCTGGCGGCGATTCGGGTGAAGTCGCGGAAACCGCCGGCCGAGAACTTGATGACCTCGGACTTGGTGTCCTCCTCCAGGTCCGACGCGGTGCCGACGATGGTGTAGGCGATCAGGTGCGGCAGGTGCGAGGTGATCGCCAGCACGCGGTCGTGGTGGCTGGCCTCCATGATCTCCACGGTGGAGCCGACGCGGCGCCACAGCTCGGTCACCCGCTCCAGCGCATGGCGGTCGGCGCCGGGCGGCGGGGTCAGGATGCACCAGCGGCCCTGGAACAGCGTGGCGAAGCCGGCTTCCGGCCCGGAATGCTCGGTGCCCGCCACCGGGTGGCCGGGGATCAGATGGACGCCGTCGGGCAGGTGCGGCCCGATGTCGCGCAGGGCCGCCTGCTTGACCGAGCCCACGTCGGTGACGACGGTCCCGCGCTTCAGCAGCGGCCCAATGGCCTCGCCCACCGCGGCATAGCTGCCGACCGGGGTCGCCAGCACCACCAGATCGGCGCCGGCCAGCGCCGCCGCCGGATCGGTGGAGGCCTCCGCGACGATGCCCAGCTCCAGCGCCTTGGCGCAGGCCGCGGCACTGCGGTCGGCGCAGACCACCTGCCGCGCGATCCCATATTCCGCCAGCGCCCGCGCCAGGGAAGAACCGATCAGACCGATGCCGATGATGGCGACGCGGTCGAACAGGGGAGCGGAAACAGTGTCGGTGCTGGCGGTGGACATGACGCGGGGTGTCCCGAAAGCGGAGTGAACGGGCGAAAAACCGTCCCGTTTAAACCATCTCGCACCCGCCGGACCAAGCGAATCTTTCTTGCCCTTCCCGTCAGCCGTCCTTGTGCGTCATCTCCGCCCTGAGCGCCTCGGCCAGCCGCTGGAAGGTCTCCTTCCGTCCCGAGGTGCGGCGCCAGGCCAGCGCGATCCGCCGCCCCGGCCGGTCGCCGGCCAGCGGGCGCACCGCCAGGTCCAGCCCGCGCAGGATGCCGGAATCGACCGCCATCTGCGGCAGCAGCGTCACCCCCAGCCCGTTCGCCACCATCTGCACCAGCGTGTGCAGGCTGGTGCCCTGGAAGGCGGTGTTGTGCGGCGTGGCGTCGAGCGCGCAGGCGGCCATGGCATGGTCGCGCAGGCAGTGCCCGTCCTCCAGCAGCAGCAGATCCTCCGACGGGACCGTCACAGGCTGCACCGGGTCGCCACCGCCCAGCCGGTGGCCGGTGGGGCAGACGAAGGAGAAGCGGTCCTCGGCGATGTCCTCCGTCTCCAGGTCGCCCATCGGATAGGGCAAGGCCAGCAGCGCCGCATCCAGCTTGCCGGCGTTCAGCTGCTCCAGCAGCCGCGCCGTCTGGTCCTCGCGCAGGTAGAGCCGCAGGCGCGGGAAGGTCTCGCGCAGGGCCGGCATTACGCGGGGGATCAGGAAGGGGCCGATGGTCGGGATCACCCCCAGGTGCAGCGCCCCCGACATCGGGTCGGCGGCCGAACGGGTGATGTCCACCAGCTCCTCCGCCCCCTTCAGCAATTGCCGCGCCCGCTCGGCGATCTCGCGGCCGAGCGGCGTCGGCAGCACCGAGCGGCGCGTGCGCTCCACCAAAGTGGCGCCCAGCAGATCCTCCAGCTCCTGCAAGCCGGCGCTGAGCGTCGATTGGCTGACGAGGCAGGCCTCCGCCGCCTGCCCGAAATGGCAGCGGTCGACGACGGCGACGAGATAGCGGAGCTGGCGCAGGGTGGGGAGCGGTTTCATGCCCGGTTATGTAATCGGATTTATCGATCAGTTCAATTGGTATTTTCTACTTCTCTTGATCACAGATTTCCCGTATTCCTCCATTCGTCAACGGGACAACGCAACGACGCCCCGCTCCCCGGCCGGATGACAGGCCCCCTTGTTCGACCCGGTGCGCCGCACTAAGTCGGGCATGTCACGGCCAGCGGCCGGGGCCAGCGACCAGGGATTGAGGCGACAACCAAATCATCGCACCCATCGGAGAACACAAATGTCCTTGATCAACAGCGAGATTAAGCCCTTCAAGGCGACCGCGTACAAGAACGGCAAGTTCATCGACGTGACCGACGCCGACCTGAAGGGCAAGTGGTCGGTCGTGTTCTTCTACCCGGCCGACTTCACCTTCGTCTGCCCGACGGAGCTGGAAGACCTGGCCGACAACTACGCCGAATTCCAGAAGCTGGGCGTCGAGGTCTACAGCGTCTCGACCGACACCCACTTCTGCCACAAGGCCTGGCACGACACCTCGCCGGCCATCGGCAAGATCGGCTACACCATGATCGGCGACCCGACGCTGGCGATCAGCCGCAACTTCGAGGTCCTGATCGAGGAAGTCGGCCTGGCCGACCGCGGCACCTTCGTCGTCGATCCGGACGGCAAGATCCAGATCGTCGAGATCACCGCCGGCGGCGTCGGCCGCGACGCCAAGGAGCTGCTGCGCAAGATCAAGGCCGTCCAGTACGTCGCCGCCCACCCGGGCGAGGTCTGCCCGGCCAAGTGGCAGGAAGGCGAGAAGACCCTCGCCCCGTCGCTCGACCTCGTCGGCAAGATCTAAGGTTTCCCAAGGGAAATCCCAGAGGAAGCCTAAGGATCGGGGGCCGGCTCCGGCCGGTCCCCGCCCCGCTCCGGCGGGTTTGCAGGCAGTACCCTTGGACAGGCCGCCTTGAAACAAAGGACCGGCCGCAAGGCAGGTTTTCGGGCCGGCTTTCAAGGCCTCCCCGACCAAAGGTCCCGTCATCGGTTTCCCCATCCCCGCGAAGGTGGGCACCCAACCGTGCGTTTTGGCCGCGCATTTTGTCGCAGTCTTTTTCGAAGTCCACATCCCCACTTGGATCCCCGCCTGCGCGGGGAGGACGATGACGTTCGGACCGTTTCACTGTTTCAAAACCAGACCGTCCGCCCGACCGGCTCTTCCTGCTCGGGCCATCCATTTTCCGCCCGGACCGCCGCGACATGATGCAGGCGATCCGCCCCGGACACGAGACGTTGGGAACGAAAGCCATGCTGGACGCCAATCTGAAGACGCAGTTGAAGGCCTATCTGGAGCGCATCACCCACCCGATCACGCTGGTGGCGTCGCTGGACGAGGGCGCGAAGTCGCAGGAGATGCTGGGCCTGCTGGAGGATATCGCCTCGCTGTCGGACCGGATCTCGCTCGACCGCAACGGCGCCGACCCCCGCCGGCCCTCCTTCGCCATCGTCCGCGACGGCAGCGACATCGGCGTCACCTTCGCCGGCCTGCCGATGGGCCACGAGTTCAACTCCCTGGTCCTGGCGCTGCTCCAGGTCGGCGGCCACCCGTCCAAGGAATCCGAGGAGCTGCTGGAGCAGATCCGCAACCTGGACGGTGATTTCCGCTTCGAGACCTACTTCTCGCTGACCTGCCAGAACTGCCCGGACGTGGTCCAGGCGCTGAACCTGATGAGCGCGCTGAACCCGCGGGTCAAGCATGTCGCCATCGACGGCGCGCTGTTCCAGCAGGAGGTCGAGCAGCGTCAGGTGATGGCCGTCCCCACCGTCTTCCTGAACGGCGAGCCCTTCGCCCAGGGGCGGATGGACGTGGCGCAGATCGTCGCCAAGCTGGATACCGGCGCCGTCGCCCGAGCCGCCGAGAAGATCAAGACCAAGGCGCCGTTCGAGGTGCTGGTGATCGGCGGCGGCCCGGCCGGCGCCGCGGCCGCCATCTACGCCGCCCGCAAGGGCATCCGCACCGGCGTGGCGGCCGAGCGGTTCGGCGGCCAGGTGCTCGACACCATGGCGATCGAGAACTTCATCTCGGTCTCCCACACCGAGGGGCCGAAGCTGGCCGCGGCGCTGGAGCAGCACGTCAAGGACTATGAGGTCGACGTGATGAACCTGCAGACCGCCACCGCCCTGGTGCCGGCCTCCCAGGAAGGCGGTCTGATCGAGGTGAAGCTGGCGAGCGGCGCCTCGCTGAAGTCCCGCACGGTGGTGCTGTCGACCGGCGCCCGCTGGCGCTCGATGAATGTCCCGGGCGAGGCGGAATACCGCAACAAGGGCGTCGCCTACTGCCCGCACTGCGACGGCCCGCTGTTCAAGGGCAAGCGCGTGGCGGTGATCGGCGGCGGCAACTCCGGCGTCGAGGCGGCCATCGACCTCGCCGGCATCGTCTCGCACGTCACGCTGATCGAGTTCGACAGTCAGTTGCGCGCCGACGCGGTGTTGCAGCGCAAGCTGCACAGCCTGTCCAACGTCACCGTCATCCTCTCGGCCCAGACCACCGAGGTGCATGGCGATGGCAACAGGGTCGTCGGCCTGTCCTACAAGGACCGCAACGGCGGCGAGCTGAAGCGGGTGGAGCTGGAAGGCATCTTCGTGCAGATCGGTCTGGTGCCGAACACCGAGTGGCTGAAGGGCACGCTGGCCCTGACCCCGCGCGGCGAGATCGAGGTGGACAACCGCGGCCAGACCTCGTTGCCCGGCGTCTTCGCCGCCGGCGATGCGACGACGGTGCCGTTCAAGCAGATCGTCATCGCCATGGGCGAAGGTGCCAAGGCGTCGCTGGCCGCCTTCGACCACCTGATCCGCACCGTTCCCGCCGAGGAAGCCGTGCGCGAGACCATCGCCGCGGAGTGAACGGTTCGAGGTAGAGAAAAAAGCCGGCGGTCCCGCGAGGGGCCGCCGGCTTTTCCTGCTGTTCGAGAGGGGACGAACCTACTTCGCCGCCGCGGCCTTTTCCTTGTCCACCGCTTCCAGGATCCGCTGCAACGCCTCGGTGCTCAGGGCTGAGTCCATCGTCAGCCCATCGCCGAATTTGCGCAGCGCGCCGATGACGCGGCGCCGGGCGACGAAGTCGTCGTCGCCCGGCTCGAACGGCTCGACCACCGGACCCTTGTAGTAGCTGCCGCGGAAGCCCCACTGCCGGCGGCCGTCGGCCCGCCATTCGCTGCCGTCGGACAGCACCATGCAGCGCCCGCCATCGGTGTAGCGCTCCACCGTGGCGATGGATTGCGGAATGGACTGGCCGCTGCGGATCGTCACGCGGTCGCCGACGCGGAAGCTGGCGGCAGTGAACATGCTGTCTCCCTGAATGGCGCTTACCGAAGCGCCGCAGAATTCCCGAAGACGCTGTTGTCCACCAAGCGCCCTGCCGAATCCAGCGTCTTTATCCCCGGTCAGCCCGCCGGAAGCGCGAAGCTCGCCACCACCGGCGCATGATAGCTCACCGGTGACGGCTCGTCGGCATGCTCGACCTCGTCGGTGAGATCCTCGTTGTGGATCGCGACGTCGCGCAACCAACCGGTCAGCCGGGGCGAAGCCATCAGATGGTCGAGCAGCACCGCCGTGCCGCCATGCAGCACGGTGTAGCGCCGCTCCTCCGGGATCGCCTGCTCCAGCGGCTCCAGCACGCGGTTCGCAAGCTCCGGGTTGCCGGTGAAGTCGGGGGCGGCGCGGATGATGCGGACGGCGGTCTGCTCCAGGTCGGCGTTGCAGTCGCCGGCCACCACGACCAGCGCGTCGGGATCGGCGTCGAACAGCCGGTCGACCGCCATGCGGGTCTCCAGCGCCTGCCCGGCCCGCTTGATCGAGGCGAGATAGAAGCCCTCCGCCCAGCCGGCCGCCGTCTTCCAGGTCTGGGCGCCGGCCTTCTGCCCCGGCACCGGGGCGGCGATGGGCGCGCGCAGATGCAGGTCGAAGACATGAAGGATGCGGCCGTCCGGCATCTCGACCTCGGCATGCAGCACCGGCCGGTCCCAGCCGACCTCCGTCTCTCCCTCCGGCGCCGGATCGGCGGTGGCGAGGCGCACGCGGGCCGGCGGCACCAGCTGATGGCGCAGCAGCCGCGCCGCCTTGATCGGCCAGCGGCTGACGATCACCGGATTGTGGCGGTCGGCCGGCGACTCGGCATCACCGGCGGTGACGTGATAGCCGGCATAGCGCGTGCCCTCCAGCAGACGGGTCAGGGCGCGCAAGGTCCGCGGCTCGCTCTTCACCGGGTGCTGGGCGTCGACCTCCTGCAGGCAGAGGATGTCGGCCTCCAGCCGCTCCAGTTGCGGGCGGAGCGTGGCGATCCGCGCCTCGAAGGGCGGCTCGTCGGCATCGTCGTCCAGGTTTTCCAGGTTGAAGGTGGCGATCCGGAACAGCGTGTCGGCCATGAAGGGCTCCGCGGAAGGACGGCGGGCGGCGGCGCTGCGGTCAAATGCCGGATGGAAACGCCGCCGGTCGAGCCTATCAGAACAGCTCGACGTCGCCTTCGATCCGCGTCCGGCCCAGATGTTCCATATAGGACGACTCGTTGCGGGCGATGTCGTGCAGCGTCTCGTCGCCGATCAGCCGGCGCTGGCTGCGCCCGCTGGTGGGGAAGAAGCGCACGGCCCGCGGGCTGACGCCGCCGACGTCCCAGCTGACGGTGGGGATGCCCTCCGTCGCCAGATAATCCATCACGAACTCGACGTTGCGCTGGCCGATGTTGGCGGTGCGCAGCGTGTTCAGATTGACGTTGGCGCCGCCGAACAGCTTGGCGCGCAGCCGGTCGCGCCGGCCGGTGACCGCCAGCAGCCGGTTGATCAGATGCTCCATCGCCGTGGCGCCGTAGCGCGACGACAGCGACAGCGTGTCGGTTCCGGCGTCGGGCAGCAGGAAATGGTTCATCCCGCCGATCTCCGCCACCGGATCGTACAGGCAGGCGGCGACGCAGGAGCCCAGCGTGGTGGTGATGACGACGTTCGGGTCGTCGGTGACGACGCAGCCGCCGACGACGATGTTGACGACCTCCGCCCCCAGCCGGCGGTCATGATAGCGGTTGGCGGCGACATCCTGACGTTCCAGCCGGCGGCGCAGGACGTTGCGCGCGGGTGAGGCTCCGGAATTGTCCGCCAAACTGTCTGCCATCATCGGGTCTGGGACTTTCTCTGCTGGATGCGGACGGATAAGGGTCGGGCAGAAGAACGATCCATCAATTTTGAGCCGATTTCCGGCAAATCAATGCCGATCCGCATTTTGGCATATAGGCCATGGTCGGACTTATGACTTATGTCAGTCAATAGGTGGAAACCCATCTCTCCAGAATCCCGCTCTGGAGCTTGCCGGCACCGGCCGCCCAGGCGCGCGCCTCCGGCGGCGTGGCGGTCACCCGGCGGTCGAGCGCCGCGTCCATCGCCGCCCGGCGCCGGGGATCGGCGATGAACAGGACGAAGCCCAGCCGCCGGCCGCTGGCCGCCGCCAGCAGACCGGCCAGTCCCTTGACATAGGCCAGCGTCCCCGTCTTGGCATGGACGCCGGGGGGCAGCGCCTTGCCGTCCTCCTCCCCCGGCAGCAGGTCCCACAAGGCGGGTCCGCCGGCCCGCAGCAGCGCCGCCATCTGCCGTGGCGTGCAGCGCGACCCGGTGCCCAGCCCCGAATGGTTGGCCAGCCGAAGCCCGCTCCATCCAGCACCCTGCCCTGCCCCCTGCCGGGTCAGCCAGCCCTGCAACAGCGCCGCCGACCGGTCCAGCGTCGCGGCCGACGGGTCCAGCCGGCGCGACGCCGCCAGGCCGATCACCTCCGCCGACAGGTTGTTGGAATGGCGCAGCAGCCCCCGTGCCAGCTCGGTCAGCGACGGGCTGTCCAGCGCCGCCAGAGCCACCGCCCCGCCCGGCGCGGATCCGACCTCGGGCAGCGGCAGGGCGATGCCGGCATCGGCGGCCAGCCGGCGGAACAGCGTGGCGGCGGCCAGCCCCGGCCGGGCCACCGGCACCCAGGCGGCACCCGCCTCCCCTGCGGCAGGCGGTGCCATCAGCCAACGGTCGGCGCCGTCCGGCAGCAGCGGGAAGCCTCCGTTCCCGTCCGTCGGCCGCCCCATCGGCGCCACGGCGACGCTGTCCAGCGGCAGCCGCCCGGCATCGGCGACGGTCAGCACCTCCGGTCCGGTTCCGCCGCGCCGCCAGCTCAGCAGGGCCCGGTTGTAGTTCAGCGACAGCGCCCCGACCCCGGTGTTGTAGGGCGCGGCCCAGGGCTGCCCGGAATCGATTTCCGCCAGTTCGGGCAGCAGCATGGGGTCATACAGGAACCGCCCTTCCACCCGCCGCAGCCCGGCGGCGGCCAGTCCGCCCAGCAGTTGCAGCAGCCCTTCCGTCGCCAGCGCCGGGTCGCCGCCGCCCTGCAGGATCAGGTCGCCGCGCAGCACCCCGCCCGCCAGCGGCCCCGTCCCCAGCAGCCGGGTGGTGAAGCGATGGTCCGGCCCCAGCAGGGCCAGCGCCGCCGCCACCGTCGGCAGCTTCGCCACCGATGCCGGAATGAAGGGGGCGTCCGCCGCCCGCGCGTCCATCGGCCGGCCGCTGTCAGTATCGAACAGGATGTAACCGACGGCGGTGCCGTCCAGACCGCCGGCAGCGGAAGCCGCCGTCACCGGTGCCGGGATCCCCGCCATCGGCAGGGTCAATGACCCAAGCAGGCCGAGGAAAGGGCGGCGGCCGAGCGACGGCTGGCGCGATCCGCCACCGGATTGGAAGCTTGCGGTCAAGGGTCGGGTCTTTCCGCTTCTGATGGAGGCTTTCATAAAGTATTTTGGGCATAAAGTATTTTGGGGAAAAATCGCTGGAAATCGCGAACGGGGACGTAGCCGGGCGGCGGCGGCGATTAAGAACGCTCCAGCAGGGCAGGCCAAGGGGGAACGGCATGGCGATGTCCAAGCGGCGCGAGGCGCGCTTCGAGGTGGTGGTCGAACAGGGCGGCAAGGCCAACATCGACGGCGTCTTCGACGACGAGAAGGCGGCGACGGAACGCGCCAACTTCCTGCTGCGCCTCGCCAAGTTCCCGGTGGTGCGCGTGGTGAAGGTCACCGGCACCGGGCGGGAGGAGACCGTCTTCCAGAAGACCTCCTCCGGCGGCTCCAAGCTCACCACCATCTCGCCGATCGAAGCCGCCAACCTCTGCACCGACGTGTTGCAGGTCTTCTCCTTCGACAGCCGGATGACCCTGCTGCGGCTGCTGCGCGGCTATTGGGACGACCAGGGTGTCGTTCCGTCGGAACAGCTCCACCGTTACTATCCGCTGCGTTACTTCGAGCGCGAGGCGCTGCTGTTCAACCCGGCGGTCAGCCGGCTCGCCACCCTCCAGGCGCCGATGCTGGGGGTGAAGCCTCATGAACGCTACGACCAGATCACCCGCCTGTTCACGGCGCTGAAGGACCTCGCCCAGAAATCCGACGCGCTGGCCCCCTTCGACCAGGCGCTGATGCGCGGCGGGATTTCCGGCCTGCTGCTGGCCGCCGTCGACCGCCCGGTGGAGGAGCGCGACCGCATCGTCACCCACGCTTTCGCCACCCTGCTGGAGCCGCATCGCGAATGGGGCGCCAAGCTGACCGCCGTCCTGCGCCTGCACCAGGAGGAGGACGGCGAGAACACCCGGCTGGTGGACGAGTTCGCGGCCGAGATCGTCGACGGGCGGGAGCCGATCCGCGCCCTGATCGGCTATGCGCCCGATCTCGCCTCCGCCCTCCTGGCTCTGCTGGCGGCGCTGCGCGGCGACCTGGACGACCGGCTGCCCCACACCGAACCGCTGCTGGCCCTGTCGAACGCGCTCGCGTCCGATGGAACCGGCTTCGGTTTCGCCCGGACCCGCGAGGCGCTGCTGCACCGGATCCGCGGCGGGCTGGACGGGCT
Organism: Azospirillum sp. 412522; assembly: GCF_019805165.1. Classification (GTDB taxonomy): domain Bacteria; phylum Pseudomonadota; class Alphaproteobacteria; order Azospirillales; family Azospirillaceae; genus Azospirillum. The sequence goes on along the minus strand of NZ_RWIJ01000017.1, from coordinate 22,938 downwards.
GACCCCGCTGACCCGCACCGGGGCGGCCAGCGACGCCCGCGCCTTTTCCGCCATCGTCGACGGCATGATCGCCTTCGACGGCTACATGGGCGGCCCGGCGATGGCGGAATCGCTGACCCGCCGCGGCAAGACCGTGTGGGCGACCGGGGGCAGCGACCTGCCCTTCGAGGAGACGATGACCCGGCTGGCCGGCCGCTTCAACACGGCGGCGGGACGTCTCGGCTATCTGCTCGACCTCGGCGCCAGCGCCTACGGCCACAAGAAGATCAGCATCGTCATCCAGCGCGTCGCCGACGAGTTCAACCGGGTGAAATCCGCGGCGGAACTGGCCGCCCCCGGCGCCTCCCTCCAGGAGGTGCGCGAAGGGCTGGGCCGCCGCCTGCGCGCCGCCGGCATCCCGCGGGCGCTGGCCGACGGGCTGATCGCCAAGATCGCCGCCATCCCCGACGACCAGCGCGTGTCGATGACCGGAACCGGCGTGGTGGCGGGAATGCGCCTCGGATCCCAGGGTGCCGGCTCCGCGCCGCTCGCCCGGCCGACGGACATGACGGTCGACATGCAGGCGCCGCCGAAGCCGGCGCCCCGCCTGACGCTGAGCTACCAGGGCCGGACGCTGGCCCTGCCCGAGGCGGGGGAGGATGTCGTGATCGGCCGGTCCGCCGACTGCGGCATCATGCTGGACCATGCCTCCGCCTCGCGCCGGCACGCGCTGGTCCGTCTGCGCGACGGCGCCTTCACCCTGGAGGATCTCAGCCGCAACGGCACCCGTCTGGTGTCGCAGGCCGGCGAACAGCGCCTGCTGAAGCTGGGCGACGTGGCGCCGCTGTCCGGCCGGGGGGAGATCGTGATCGGCTCCCTCGACCTCGGCGAGCATCCGGCGCGCATCTCCTGGAATGTGGCGGGGACCTGAAGCGTCAGTCGCCGGTGCAGGCCTCGGCCAGTTCGGCATCGGCGGCCCGGCTCGCGGTCATGCGGTCATCCAGCAGCGCCACCGCCCACACCACCAGACCGCACAGCGCCAGCCCGGCGCCGACCCAGCCGGTGGAGGTCCAGCCCCAGCCGGCGGCGATCGCCATGCCGCCCAGCCAGGGGCCGAGCGCGTTGGCGGCGTTGAAGGCGCTGTGGTTCAGCGCGGCGGCCAGCGTCTGCGCATCCTCCGCCACATCCATCAGCCGGGCCTGCAACGGGGTGCCGAGCCCGCCGCCGCAGCCGATCATGAAGACGACCACCGACACCAGCCAGATGTTGCCGGCGGCGAAGGGGTAGAGCGCCAGCGACCCGGCGCTCCATAGCAGGACTATGGCGACGGTCGGCATCAGGGCGCGGTCGGCGGCCCAGGCGCTGACCAGCGTGCCGACGGTCATGCCGGCGCCGAACACCGCCAGCACGACGGGCACCACCGCCGGCGACACCTGCGTCACCTCCATCAGGGTGGAGGCGACATAGGTGTAGACCGCGAACATGCCGCCGAAGCCGATGGCGCCGATGCCCAGCGTCAGCCAGACCTGCCGCCGCTTCAAGGCGCCGAGTTCCCGCAGCGGGCTGGCGTCCGGGTGCGGACGGTCGTTGGGGGCGAAGATCCAGACCAGCGCCACGGTCAGCAGCGCCAGCAGCCCGACGACGCCGAAGCCCCAGCGCCATCCCAGCGCCTGCCCGATCCAGTTCGCCATCGGCACGCCGATGATGGTCGCCACCGTCAGCCCCAGCATGGTCCGCGCCACCGCCTGCGCCCGGCGCTGCGGCGGCACCAGCGAGGCGGCGACCAGGGCCGCCACGCCGAAATAGGCGCCGTGCGGCAGCCCGCTCATGAAACGGAAGACCAGCATCCAGCCATAGGAGGGCGAGAAGGCGCTCGCCACGTTGGCGGCGGCGAAGACCGCCATCAGCCCGATCAGCAGGGTCCGCCGCGCCACCCGCGCCGCCAGCACGGCGATCACCGGCGCCCCCACCACCACGCCCAGCGCATAGGCGCTGATGACATGGCCGGCGGTCGGCTCGTCGATGCCCAGCCCGCGGGCGAAATAGGGCAGCAGGCTCATCGTCGCGAATTCGGTCGTCCCGATGGCGAAGCCGCCCATGGCGAGCGCCAGCAGCACCAGCCCGGGATGGGCCGAGGCCAGCTGTGGCTCGGCACGCATGTCGCCGTTATGGCCGGCAGAAGCCATGGTCGTTTCTCCGCTGTCGCCGCTGGACGAGGGATGGAAGGCCCCGGCGGCAAGGGGGAAAACGAAAGCGACCGGGACAGGGGTAAGGATATTTGCCGGACCCCCGCTGAGGCAATCCGCCGCAGGCCGTCAATTCCGCAGATGCGAGATGAGCACCGGACATGGCTCGGGGGAAAAGGCTCGGGGGCAGTGTCCCCTCTCCCGCCCCGGGAAAGGGCGTTCCCCTACAGCAGATCCTTGAACAGCGGCATCTCCGGCGTTTTCGCGGCCTTGCCCTGCTTGCGCGTCTTGCCCTTAGGCTTGTCCTTCGCCGTGTCGGGCTGTTCCAGCGGCAGCTCCGGCGCAGCCATCGGCATGGGCCGTTCGGCGGGCGGCGGTTCGACAGCCAGGGGTTCGGCGGCAGGCGGTTCGGGCACAGGTTCCGGTGCTTCCTGCCGAGCGGGTTCCGGCGCCGCGACCACTTCCGGCTCCGCCGGCGGCACGGCCTCGGGCGGCAACGCGGGCGCAACCTCTGGCACCGACTCGGCCTCCACCTTCGCCTTCTTCTTCCGGGACGGCCGGCGCGGCGGAATGCCGACGCCCTCCTTGGCGCGCTGCTTGGCCTTGTCGCGGGCCTGCGCTTCCGGGGCGGCGGGGTCCTCGGTCAGCCATTTGCGGCGCTTGATGACCTCGTTCACCCGGCCCTGGTTCACCCCCAGCTGGAAGGCGATCTCCTGCTGGGTCATGTTGGTGGTCTCGTGCAGGTGCAGGATCTCGGCCGCCAGCTCCGGCGTCATCTTGCGCCCGGTCAGGCGCCGGGCGGGACGGACGGAGCGCTCGGTGCGGTCGCGCGCCCGCAGGGAATCCAGGATCTCCAGCGCCGCCGTGTTGCCCGCCGCCTTCAGCGCGTCCTCGAATTCCTTCAGCGTCGCCATAAGCCCCCTCCTGCTGTCCCCGGCCTGTTACCGCAGCAACCGGCAGGATCACAGATAGTTCGTCCCATGGCGACGGAAAAGCCTTGGCGACGGGCGCGCTCAGGCCGGAAAGCGCAGATCGATCCGTGTGCCGGTGCCGTTGGGGAGGCCGTTGTGGGGACCGTTGGAGGAACCGCCGGCGGGACCGTGGCTCAACCGGCCGGACAGCTGGGCGGCCAGGCTATGGATGATCTTCCAGCCCAGGCTGGGCAGGCGCTGCACGTCGAAGCCGTCCGGCAGGCCGACGCCATCGTCCATCACCAGCAGATGCAGCTGGCCCGGCTCTTCCGGCACGACGTTCAGCTCGATGGTGACGGTGCCGCCGTCGCGGCCGGCGAAGGCGTGCTTCAGGCTGTTGGTCAGCGCCTCGACGATCAGCATGGCCAGCGCCAGCAGCCGCTCCGGCGACTGCGGCGCCGCCTGAACCGCGACGCGGCAGGAGACGCCGGGGACCCCGGCCCCCGCCAGCATGTCCCGGCACAGCCCGTCGATATGGCTGCCGAAATCGTCGCCGGAACGCGGGTCGTGCAGGCGCCGGTGCACCCGCGCCATGGTGTCGAGCCGCCGTCCCGCTTCCTCCAGCGCCGCCAGCGCCCCCTCCCGCGTATGGCCGACGGACCGTTTCTGAAGATCCAGCAGGGCGGAGACGAACTGCATGTTGTTGGCGACGCGGTGCTGCAGCTCGTGGAACATGGTGGTCTGCGCCTCCAGCAGGGCGGCGGTGCGGCTCCGCTCCTCCTGCAGGCGGGCCAGCGTGGTCTGCATGCCGTGGATCAGCGCTACGTCCACCGCCACCACCACCGCATAGAAGACCAGCGCCAGAGCGACGGACGCGTTCAGCACGAAGGTCTCATAAGGCGGAATGAAGAAATACCAGGCGGCCAGCCCGGACAGCACCGCCGCAGCCACCCCCGGTCCCCGCCCGGCCATGAAGGTGGTCAGGATCACCGCCGGGAAGAAGGTGAGAAAAGGAAAGCCGGACGACATGGTGCCGTCGACGGCAAGGCGCAGCAGAAGGGCGGCGGCGGCGGACAGCACCGCCATGCCGTAACGCGGCAGCGGACCACACCGCAGCAGCGAAAAGCGCGCGACCCAGTGCCAGATCGGCCGATCGGACCCCATCGACGTCGATTTCCCCAAAATTCCCGGTTCCTGGATAAATGACCGTCACCTGTCGCTTGTAGGGCCAGCCGGAAGCCGGCGCACGTTAAATGTCGGGCCGGCGGCGTGACCATCCGAGGGCGAAGCCCGACGGCCCGCTTCGCGTCACGATCAGCCAATCCGTCCAAAGCTGTTCACATCTCCGCGACATCCGTTCATGCCGGGCGGGCACTTTGTTCAATCCACGGAGCGATTGTGACGCCATGCGGCGGCCGGGGCATTCCCTGCCCCGGCGCCCCTGGAAAGACCAAGGCTGAAGGAGCCCCGCCCCGTGAAGTCCCATCTGAGCGCGCTCGCCATCGCGGCCACCCTGTCCGTCTCCGCCATCGCCTTGTCGGGCGCCCTCTCCGGCACTGCCCAGGCCGGCGCCACCTTCGACGGCGTGAAGCAGAAGGGCTATGTCCAGTGCGGCGTCAATCTGGGCCTGTATGGCTTCTCCGCCCCGGACGACAAGGGCAAGTGGTCGGGCCTGGACGTCGACATGTGCCGCGCCGTCGCCGCCGCCATGTTCGGTGATGCCGAAAAGGTGAAGTACACCCCGCTGTCGGCGCAGCAGCGCCTGCCGGCGCTCCAGTCCGGCGAAATCGACCTGCTGGCCCGCAACACCACCCGCACCCTGACCCGCGACACCGCCAACGGCCTGAACTTCGCGCCGACCAACTATTATGACGGCCAGGGCTTCATGGTGTCGGCCAAGCTCGGCCTGAAGAGCGCCAAGCAGCTGAACGGCGCCACCGTCTGCGTCCTGCCCGGCACCACGACCGAGCAGAACGTCTCGGACTACTTCCGCGCCAACAAGATGACCTTCAAGCCGGTCGTCATCGAGAAGAACGAGGAGCTGAACAAGGCCTTCTTCGCCGGCCGCTGCGACGCCCTGACCTCCGACGCCTCCCAGCTCGCCGCCATCCGCGCCGCCGAGGTGCAGAACCCCAACGACTACGTCATCCTGCCCGAGCTGATCTCGAAGGAGCCGCTGTCCCCGGCCGTGCGCCAGGGCGACGAGGAATGGATGAACCTGGTCACCTGGGCCTTCTACACGATGGTCCAGGCCGAGGAGAAGGGCCTGACCTCCGAGACCGTCGACGCCGCCATGACCTCGCCCGACCCGGACGTGAAGCGCCTGCTGGGCGTCACCGCCGGCAACGGCAAGGCGCTGGGCGTCGAGGAGAACTGGGCCTACGCCATCATCAAGCAGGTCGGCAACTACGCCCAGAGCTATGAGCGCAACGTCGGCGCCGGCTCCAAGCTGAAGATGCCGCGCGGCCAGAACGCCCTCTACACCGAAGGCGGCCTGATGTACGCCCCGCCGATGAAGTAAGGGCGCACCCCTCCCTTCCCCTTCCCGGGGGAAGGGAGGGCCTTTCACCCCCGCACGGAGCAACACCATGACAAACCCGGTCCAGGCGCTGAACTCCGCGCGCGTGCGGGGGTGGCTGTATCAGGCGCTGTTTCTGGCCTGCACCCTCGCCGTCGCCTGGTATCTCGTCTCCAACACGCTGACCAACCTCGCCACCCGCGGCGTCGCCACCGGTTTCGGCTTCCTGCACCGCGAGGCCGGCTTCGAGATCGGCGAGAGCCTGCTGCCCTATTCCGCCTCCGACACCTATCTGACGGCGCTGGTGGTCGGCCTCCTGAACACGCTGGCGGTGTCGGCCGCCGGGGTGGTACTGGCGACCGTGCTGGGCGTGCTGATCGGCATCGGGCGGCTGTCGTCCAACTGGATGGTGAACCGCTTCGCCACCCTGTATGTCGAGACGGTCCGCAACGTGCCGCTGCTGCTGCAGCTGGTGGTCTGGTACACGATCCTGAACCGGCTCCCCAGCCCGCGCGAGGCGCTGGAGGTGCTGCCGGGCATCTTCCTCAGCAACCGCGGCATGAAGTTCCCGGTCCTGGTGGAGCATGCCGGCCATGGCTGGATCCTGCTGGCGCTGCTGGCCGGCATCGCCGCCGCCATCGCCGTCGTCCGCTACGGCCGCCGCCGGCGCGAGACCACCGGCAAGCCCTTCCCGACCCTGCCGGCCGTCATCGCCGCCCTGCTGCTGCCGCCGGCCCTGGCCTTCATCGTCACCGGCGCCCCGCTGGCCTTCGACGTGCCCGCCCTGGCCGGCTTCAACTTCGAGGGCGGCGGATCGGTCACCCCGGAATTCACCGCGCTGCTGATCGGCCTGTCGGTCTACACCGCCGGCTTCATCGCCGAGATCGTGCGCTCCGGCATCCTCGCCGTGCCGCATGGCCAGACCGAGGCCGGGCTGGCGCTGGGCCTGTCGCCGGGCAAGATCCTGCGCCTCGTCATCCTGCCGCAGGCGCTGCGCGTCATCGTCCCGCCGCTGACCAGCCAGTACCTGAACCTGACCAAGAACAGCTCGCTGGCCGTCGCCATCGGCTATCCGGATCTGGTCAGCGTCTCCAACACCTCGGCCAACCAGACCGGACAGGTGGTGGAGGCGGTGGCGATGATGATGGTCGTCTACCTCATCATCAGCTTGGCGATCTCCGGCTTCATGAACTGGTACAACCGCCGCGTGGCTCTGGTGACCCGATGAGCAAGCACTCCCCCGCCGATCAGGCTCCGATCCCCACCGCTCCGGTGCCCCCCGCCCATTGGGCCGCCTCCTACGAGGAGGAGCCGACCCAGGCCTCGACCCCGCCGCAGGCCAACGGGATGACGGCGCTGAAGCCCTTCGGCTGGGCGAAGGACAACCTGTTCAACACGCCGCTGAACACGGCGCTGACCGTTGCCTGCCTGTTCCTGCTGTGGCTGGTGGTGCCGCCGATGGCGAACTGGCTGCTGCTGAACGCCAGCTGGTCCGGTTCGTCGGAGGCCTGCCGCGAGGCGGCCGGCGCCTGCTGGTCGGTGATCGCGGTCAAGCACCGGCTGATCTTCTTCGGCACCTATCCCTATGACGAGCAGTGGCGCCCCTTCCTGGCCTGCGCCCTGTTCGTGGCGATGCTGGGGGCCAGCGGCGTGCGCGCCTTCTGGCGGCCCTGGCTGGCCGTCGCCTGGGCGTTGACCCTGGTCGGCATGGGCGTGCTGATGTGGGGCGGCGTCGCCGGCCTCACCTATGTGCCGAACGACCGCTGGGGCGGCCTGCCGATCACGCTGATGCTGTCGGTCTTCTCGATCGCGCTCGCCTTCCCGCTGTCGATCCTGCTGGCGCTGGGCCGCCAGTCGTCGCTGCCGGCCATCCGCACCTTCTGCGTCGGCTTCATCGAGGCGATGCGCGGCGTGCCGCTGGTCAGCGTGCTGTTCATGGCGTCGGTGATGTTCCCGCTGTTCCTGCCGGAAGGCGTCACGGTGGACAAGCTGCTGCGCGCCCTGGCCGGCATGACGCTCTTCACCGCCGCCTATCTGGCCGAAGCCGTGCGCGGCGGCCTCCAGGCGATCCCCAAGGGCCAGTACGAGGCCGCCGACGCGCTGGGCCTGTCCTACTGGCAGAAGACGATGCTGATCGTCCTGCCGCAGGCGCTGCGCATCGTCATCCCGCCCATCGTCAACCAGTTCATCAGCGCCTTCAAGGACACCTCGCTGGTCACCATCGTCGGCCTGTACGACCTGCTGACCGCCGCCACCGTGGCGACCACCGACCCCGAATGGCGCCCCTACTTCGCCGAGGTCTATGTCTTCGCCGGGCTGATGTTCTGGATCTTCTGCTTCAGCATGTCGCGCTACAGCCAGTGGCTGGAGCGTCTGGCCAACCGCTACACCCGCCGCTGACCGGCTCTGGAGAACGACCAATGACCGCCAACGCCATCATCGAACTCCGCAAGGTCGGCAAGTGGTACAACAGCTACCACGCGCTGCGCGACGTCAGCATCAGCATCGGCAAGGGCGAGAAGGTCGTCGTCTGCGGCCCGTCCGGGTCGGGCAAGTCGACGATGATCCGCTGCATCAACCGGCTCGAGGCGCACCAGACCGGCCACATCATCGTCGACGGCATCGAGCTGACCGACGACGTCAAGGCGGTTGAGAAGATCCGCCGCAAGGTCGGCATGGTGTTCCAGAACTTCAACCTGTTCCCGCACCTGACCGTTCTGCAGAACCTGACGCTGGCCCCCATCTGGGTCCGCGGCATGGCGAAATCCGAGATCGAGGAGATCGCCATGATGTACCTGAAGCGGGTGCGCATCCCCGACCAGGCGCACAAGTTCCCCGGCCAGCTCTCCGGCGGCCAGCAGCAGCGCGTCGCGATCGCCCGCGCGCTGTGCATGCGGCCGGAGATCATGCTGTTCGACGAGCCGACCTCCGCCCTCGACCCCGAAATGGTCAAGGAGGTGCTGGACGTCATGACCGAGCTGGCCGGCGAAGGCATGACGATGGTCTGCGTCACCCACGAAATGGGCTTCGCCCGGCAGGTCGCCGACTCTATTGTCTTCATGGCCGAAGGCTCGATCATCGAGAGCGGGTCGCCGGCCGAATTCTTCGAGAACCCGAAAAGCGAGCGCACCCGCCAGTTCCTGGGCCAGATCCTGGAGCATTGAGGCGGAACCGCCGGTAGAGGCGGGGCGCGGAAAAGGCGGACGAGAGGGCCATGCCGGCGACCATTGCCATCACCGACGACGACGCGGTGACGCGCGAGACGCTGAAGTCCTACCTCATGGACGAGGGCTTCGACGTCCTGCTGGCCCGCAGCGCCGAGGAGCTGAAGGACCTGCTGGCCGCGGCCACGGTGGACCTCGTGCTGCTCGACATCCGGCTGCCGCGCCAGGACGGGCTGACCCTGACCCGCGAGCTTCGCGCGGCGTCGGAGATCGGCATCATCCTGGTCAGCAGCCGGGCGGAGAAGCTGGACCGCATCATCGGACTGGAAATGGGGGCCGACGACTACATCGCCAAGCCCTTCGAGCCGCGCGAGATCCTGGCCCGGGTCAGGAACCTGCTGCGCCGGCTGAAGGCGCCGGGCGACCAGCGCGACGACCGCCGGCGCAGCTTCTCCGGCTGGACCCTGTGGCTCGACCGCATGCGCCTGACCGACCCGCAGGGCAATCCGGTGCGGCTGACGGGCGCCGAATTCGAACTGCTGTCGACCTTCGTCTGCAGCCCCGGCCGGGTGATGAACCGCGACTATCTGCTGACGGCGACGACGCGGCGCAAGACCGACGCCACCGACCGCACCATCGACAGCCTCGTCCGTCGCCTGCGCCGCCTGATCGAGACCGACCCCGCCGACCCCCGGCTGATCGTCACCGTCCACGGCACCGGCTACCTGTTCGCCGGCGACGTCACGCAGGACGGGTAGCCCCTCAACCTCCGACCCCGAGCAAACTCCCCCGTCGCTTCAGTCTCGCGGCGGCCACGCGCTCGGCAGACTGGGCCACGGAAATCGCGAAATTTTTTCGCGCGCTTCCGTGGCCCTTTTTTTATGCGTTAACGCAGGCAGGTAGCCTGTTCCAAAGTCATCCCACCACATGCGGTTGCCCATCTTCTTGCGAAACTCCTCTCCAGGAAAGTCATAGGCCGCCCGCCCGCCGAAAAAGCCGCCTGTTCCTTTGCCTCCGTCATCCCCGCTTGCCTCAAATGCAAACGAAAAGACACGAGCTGTTCACAATTAGACGCTAAATCGTTCAAAGGGCCCTGCGACGATGTGCGTGTAGCAATCCGTGAAACCGTTTTATGGCGGCGGGGGTTTGGGCATGACGGCGATCTCGACGAAAGCAGGCGTGACGAAGGCGGGCGGCCCCCTGGACGAGGGTGGCGCCCGCTACCGCTTCTGGACCCTGCGCCGCGCCATGGTGTCGGTGGTGGGCGTGCTGGTGGCGGCGCTGATCGCCAGCCAGGCCTGGGTGTCGCAACGCTACACCGACTTCGCGCTGACCACCTTCAACAGCAGCGCCGCGGCGACCCTGCGGGTTCTGTCCAACGACCGCATCCGCAAGAACTACACGGACTGGCTCCAGGGCCATGCCAACGAATGGAGCCGCGACGCCTTCCTGGTCGACAGCATCACCCAGAAGGACCCGGCCAAGACGATGCTGGCGCTGAAGAACATCAACGCCCGACCGGTGGTGGTCGACCGCGAGGTGCGGCTGGTCTCGGTCGCCGTGTTCGACGCCGAGATGACCCGCATCGCCGCCACCGGCGGAGAGCAGGACAGCGTCGCCACCGTCGCCCCGCTGTTCGAAGCGCTGAAATCGCGCGAGATCGCCGAAAAGCGCCGTCCGGCCAGCCTGCTGTGGCGCGACGGCCAGGGCCGGCCGCTGTTCAGCATGATCGTCCCCATCGGCGGCTTCCGCGTCCTGGGCTTCCTGGAGGTGGTGACCGATCCCCTGCCCGCCCTGTCCAGCCTGGGCGCCGTTCTGGACGCCGACATCCGCTTCACCGACGGCAAGGGCGGCGTGCTGTTCGAGGCCAAGGGCGGCGAGCCGTCGGCCCATGCCCAGCTGTCCACCACCACCGTGTCGATCGGCGGCGACGGCGGCCTGCCCTGGGCGACGGCCGAGATCTCGCGCGACGTCTCCGACTTCGTCGATGCGACCGAAGCCCTGCGCAACGACGCGCTCAAGATGGTCGCCGCCTTCGCGCTGGCCGTCGCCATCGCCGCCGCCCTGCTTCTGCGCGTCGCCGTCATCGCCAACCTGCGCAAGTTCGCCCGCGCCATGGAGCAGATCGCCGCCGGCGACCTTTCCATCGAGATCCCGCGCACCGGCCGCGACGAGCTGGCGGTGATGGCGACGGCGCTCCGTCACCTGCGCGGCAGCGTCGAGCAGGTGCTGCTGATGAAGCGGATGGTCGACAGCAGCCCGGTGCCGACGGCGCTCCTGCGCACTGATGGGCCAAATGGAGAAGGTCAGGTGGGTTTCGTCAACCCCGCCGCCCGGACCTTCTGCGAAGCGCACGGCATCGACCCCGCCGGTCCCGACCTGCTGGCCCAGGGGCCGGACTTCACCGCCGCCTGCACCGACCCCGCCCGCCCGTCGATCCCGCGCCGCACCCTGACGGTGGGCGAGACGACGGTGGAGGCCCATGTGGACACCGTGTTCGACGACCAGGGCAACGTGCTGGGCAAGACGCTGTCCTGGACCGACGTGTCCGAACAGATGCGAGCCGCGGCACTCGCCCGCCAGCTGATGGAGGACGTGCATCAGGTGGCGTCGGGCGTCGCCACCCAGTCGGGCCAGCTGCGCGAACTGGCCGACGCGCTGCGCCGGGAATCGGCCGGCACCATCGACAGCACGGTCAGCGCCGGCAGCTTCGTCGCCGAGAGCAACCGCAACGCCAATACCTGCAACGACAGCGCCGAGGTGCTGATGAACACCATCGGCAGCGTCTCCAGCCTCGCGACCGAGGCGGCGGGGGTGGTCGGCGCCACGCTGGGCGAGCTGACCGCCGCCCGCGAGGTGGTCGGCCAGCTGGGCGAGAACACCGAGCAGATCCGCCGCATCGTCGACGTCATCACCGGCATCGCCCACCAGACCAAGCTGCTGGCGCTGAACGCCACCATCGAGGCGGCGGCGGCCGGCGTGGCGGGCCGCGGCTTCGCCGTGGTGGCGGCGGAGGTGAAGAAGCTGGCGGAGGAGACCGCCAACGCCACCGTGCAGATCGCCAGCTCGGTCGGCGCCATCAACGGCAGCATCCAGAACACCGTCGGCACCTTCGCCCGCATCTCCGGCTCGGTCGAGCGCATCAACGAGGTGCAGGACCTGATCGGCGAGGCGGTGGCCCGCCAGACCGCGTCCTCCACCGACATCCGCAGCCGCGTCGGCGTGATCGCCGGCAACACCGGCGAGGTGGCGTCCCTGATCGACGGCGTCAACGCCCAGGCGTCGCGCACCGGCGACATCGCCGCCTCGCTGACCCGGACGGCGAACACGCTGGCCGAGGAAGCGGCTTCGCTGCATAGTCTGCTCGGCACGCTGCGCGCCGGGCAGGCCGCCTGATCCCGCCCGCCGCAGGGGTGCGGCGGAGGAGACGGTCGGGGGATGAGTGTCGGGATGCGGCTGGTGTTGCTTCTGCTGCTGGCGCTGGGGCTGGCCTCGCCGGCGCTCGCCCCACCGGCGCTGGCCGATGACGGCGACACGCTGGAGCGTATCCACGGCCGCGGCTTCCTGATCTGCGGCCTGCGCAGCGGCGTCAGCGGCATCTCCTTCTCCGACCCGCAGGGGCATCTCGACGGTTTCCTGGTCGATGTCTGCCGGGTCTTCGCCGCCGCGACGCTGGGCAACGCCCAGGCGATCCGCGTTGTCCGCCTGCCGGAGAAGCCGCAGGAATTCCAGGCGGTGGAGAAGCACGAGGTCGACGTGGCGCTGACCACCACGACCTGGACCTTCAGCCGCGAGCTGTCGCACGACATCGAGTTCCTGATGCCGCTGCTGCATGACGGCCAGGGCTTCGCCATCCACGCGGACGGTACGCCGCCGCCGCTCGACCGGCTGGGTCCGCGCACCGTCTGCGTCAAGACCGCCACCACCACGGTCCGCAATCTGGAGGACCATATCCGCAAGTCCGACCTGCCCTGGACGATGCGCACCTTCCAGACGCTGGACGAGGCGTTGCAGGCCTTCCTCGCCCATGAATGCGACCTGCTGACCACCGACCGCACGGTTCTGGTGACCTCGCTGGCCGGTTACCGCCAAGCCGGGATGGGCATCTACATCTACCCCGACGTGATATCGCGCGAGCCGCTGACGCCCTACATCGCGCGCGGCGACCGCAACTGGTACGACATCACCCGCTGGGTGCTCCACGCCATCGTGCTGGCCGACGCCAAGGGCGTCACGTCCGCAGATGTGCAGGCCGGCCGCATTCCCGACGACCCCGAACTGCACCGCATGCTGGGCCACGCCGGCAGCGTCTCCCGCACGCTCGGCCTGCCCGACGACTGGGCCTTGCAGCTGCTGGCGCAGGTGGGGAACTACGGCGAGATCTTCGACCGCAACCTGGGCGTCCCCTACGGCATGGACCGTGGCCAGAACAAGCCCTGGACCCAGGGCGGGTTGCTGTATTCGCCGCCGTTCCGGTGAGTGCCGTGCCACCCTCTCCCGCCCCGGGAGAGGGTGTGTATCCCCTACGCCGCCAGCGCCACGCCCAGATGGCGCTCCAGCAGCGCCGGATCCGCCTTCGCCTGCGCCGCCGGCCCGGCATGCACCACCCGGCCACGGTCGAGGAAGACCACGCGGTCGGCGAAGTCCAGCGCGCGGTCGACCTGCTGCTCCACCAGCAGGATGGTCATGTCCAGCTTGGACAGCGCCGCCATCAGCGTGTCGCAGATCACCGGCGCCAGCCCCTCCAGCGGTTCGTCCAGCAGCAGCACCGTCGGCTTGCCGAGCAGCGCGCGGGCGACCGACAGCATCTGCTGCTCGCCGCCCGACAACTCGCCGCCGCCGTTGCGCCGCCGCTCGCCGAGCCGCGGGAACAGCTCGTACGCCTCCTCCAGATCGCAGCGCGGGCGCCCCTTCAGCCCGGCGACGAGGTTCTCCTCAACCGTCAGCGATTTGAAGATGTCGCGGGTCTGCGGCACATAGCCCAGCCCCGCCGCCGCCCGCGCCGAACTGCTCATCCCGCCGAGCTCCACGCCGTCCAGCCGGATGCTGCCGCCATGCCGGGTGGTCTGGCCGACCAGCGTCGCCAGCGTCGTCGTCTTCCCCACTCCGTTGCGGCCGAGCAGCGCCAGCCGCCCGCCCGCCGGCACGGCAAGGGAGATGCCGTCGAGGATCAGCGTCTTGCCGTAGCCGGCGCGCAGCTCCGCGACTTCAAGAGATCCGACCGCTTCAGTGGGCATCGGCGCGGCTCCCCAGATAGACCTCGCGCACGCGCGGGTCGGCGACGATCTCCCTGGCGGTGCCGCTGCACAGCAGCCGTCCCTGCGCCAGCACGACGATGGTCCTGGCGAAGCGGAACACCAGATCCATGTCGTGCTCGATCATCAGCACCGCCAGTTCCCTGGGCAGCCGGTCGATGGCGTCGAGGATGCGCTGGCTTTCCGAATGGGGCACGCCGGCCGCCGGCTCGTCCAGGATCAGCACCTTCGGCTTCATGGCGAGCGCCAGCGCGATCTCCAGCAGCCGCTGCTGCCCGTAGGCCAGCGAGCCGACCGCCGTGTGCGCCACCTGGCTCAGCCCCATGGTGTCGAGCAGCCCCGCCACCTCGTCGGCCAGCCCGGCCACCTTGGCGACATTGGCGAACAGGCGGAAGGTGCGGCGGCCGCGCTGGAGGACGGCCAGTTCCAGATGCTCGCGCACCGTCATCGACTTGAACAGCCGCGCCACCTGGAAGCTGCGGATCAGCCCCAGCCGCACCCGCTCCGCCGCCGGCAGTTTCGTGATGTCTTGGCCGTCCAGCCGGATGGTGCCGGCGCTGGGCGGGATCACCCCGGTGACGAGGTTGACGAAGGTCGTCTTGCCCGCCCCGTTCGGCCCGATCAGGGCGCAGCGGTCGCCGGCGTTCAGCGTCATGCTGATGTCGGACGACACCTGGAGGCCGCCGAAGTTCTTGCTCAGCCCCTCGACCTCAAGAAGCTTCGTCATGCCCGGTTCTCCTTCCCGCGCAGCAGCGCGCCCAGCCGCTCGAAACCCGACGCGATTCCGCCGGGCAGGAACAGGACGATGCCGATCAGGAACAGGCCGATGAAGCCCATCCAATGGAAGGGGTCGCTGGCGGCCAGGACATGGTGGATGCCCATGAAGGCCGCCGTGCCGATCACCGCGCCATAGAGGCGCCCGGTGCCGCCCAGCACCAGCATCACCAGCGCCTCCGCCGACCAGGGGAAGCCGGCGCTGTCCAGCCCGACGATGCCGCTGGTCACCGCGGTCAGCGCCCCCGCCACCCCGGCGAACACCCCGGCCACGCCATAGAGCGCCACCAGATAGGATTTCGGCGAGCCGCCGATGGCGGAGATCCGCAGCGGATCCTCCCTAACCCCCCGGCAGGCCAGCCCGAAGGGCGAGCGCACGATCCGCCGCGCCACCATCAGCCCGGCCACCAGCACCGCCAGCGCGAACAGGTAGGAGGTGCGGCCGAACATGTCGAAGCGGAACAGCCCCAGCACCGGCGCCGGATCGATGCCCGACAGCCCGTCGCTGCCGCCGGTCCAGTCCCGAGCCTTGTTGGCGACCTCCTGCACGATCTGCCCGACGGCGATGGTCAGCATCAGCAGGGTCAGGCCGCGCGCATGCAGGATCAGGGCGCCGGTGACAAGCGCGACCAGCCCGCCGGCCAGTCCGCCGGCCGCCAGCATGACGAAGGGGTCGCTGTTCCAGTTGACCGCGACGATGCCGGCGGCATAGGCGCCGGTGCCGAACATCGCCGCCTGCCCCAGCGTGGCGATCCCGCCATAGCCGAGCACGAGGTCGAGCGACAGCACGAACAGCGCCGAGGCGGCGATGCGGGTCAGCAGCGCCAGATCGTCCGGCAGCAGCCAGTAGGCGGCCAGCCCGACCGCCGCGACCAGCGGAATGCCGATCCAGCCGAGATCGCGGCGGGCCGCCGGCGGGGTGTGTCGGCTCATCGGGTCGGTCATCGGGTCGGGCCGCTCGGCGACGCTCGTCATGCCGCCCTCCCCTTGAAGAAGCCGTGGGGCCAGCGGAAGAGGATCAGGATCAGCGCGACGTAGAAGAAGAACTCGCCGAAATTCGGGATCAGGTATTTGCCGGCGGTGTCGACGATGCCCAGCGCCAGCGCCGCCGCCGCCGAGCCGAAGATGCTGCCGGCCCCGCCGACCGCCACCACCGCCAGGAACAGCACGATGTAGCGGATGGCGTAATAGGGCTCCAGCGGCAGCAGTTCCGCCCCCAGCACGCCGCCCAGCGCCGCCAGCCCGGTGCCGAGCGCGAAGGTCGCCAGATAGAGCCGTTCGGTCCGGATGCCCAACGCCGCCGCCATGGCGGGGTCATCGACCGCCGCGCGCAGCCGGATGCCGAAATCGGTGCGCTCCAGCAGCCACCATAGCCCCAGGAGCGTCGCCGCCCCGGCGCCGATCACGAAGGCGCGGTGGGTCGGGATCGCCTTCGGCCCCAGTTCCACCGTGCCGGTCAGCATCTCGGGCAGCGGAATGCGTTTCAGCGTCGGGCCGAACAGGTAGTTGATGCCGGCGACGATGACGAAGGTCAGGCCGATGGTCAGCAGCACCTGCGCCAGCTCGTTGGCCGAGCCGTAGATGCGGCGGTACAGCAGCCGTTCCAGCGGCAGGGTCGCCAGCACCGTCAGCGCCACCGCCACGACCAGCGCCAGCCCATAGGGCAGCCCGGCGTTCTGCGCGGCATAGGAGGCGACATAGCCGCCGACCATGGCGAAGGCGCCATGCGCCAGATTGACCACCCGCATCAGCCCCAGCGTCACCGACAGCCCGACGGAGATGATGAAGAGGATCATGCCGTAGGCGACCCCGTCGACGGCGATCCCGAACATGGTTTCCATGATGTGCGTCCGTCCGGCCCGTTTACGGTGGCGGCCTCAGGCTACCTCCCTACTTCGCCAACTTGTACCCATAGTCCGGCTGCTTCGGGAACGACTGCTTCTCGACATTCTCCAATTTGCCGTCGACCTTCTCGACGGTCCGCAGATAGATCGTCTGGGTGACGTGGCGGCTGTCGGGATCGATGGTCAGGGGGCCGCGCGGGCTTTCCCAGCTCATGCCCTTCACCGATTCCACCGCCTTGGCCCCGTCGATCCTGCCGCCGCCGGCATTCTTGATCATCTGGTAGATGACATGCGTGCCGTCATAGGCGCCGACCGAGGTGAAGGTGACGGTGTCGTACGACCCGAACATCTCCTTGTGCCTGGCGACGAAGGCCTTGTTCATCGCCGAATCATGCGCCCGGCTGTAGTTGAAGCTGGTGGTGATGCCCGTCGCCGCGTCGCCCAGCGCCGGCAGGTCCGGTTCCTGGGTCAGGTCGCCGGGACCGAAAAACTTGATGCCCGCCGCCCGCAGCCCGGTGTCGTTGAAGGCCTTGGCGAAGGCCAGCGTCGCCGGCCCGGCCGGCAGGAAGGCATAGACGGCCTCGGCACCCGAATCCTTGATCCGCTGCATGAAGGGGGCGAAGTCGGCGGACTTCAGCGGCATGCGGATGCTGTCCACCACCGCGCCGCCATTCTTCTCGAAGGTGGTCTTGAAGGCGGCCTCGCCGTCGATGCCGGGGCCATAGTCGCTGACCGCCGACACCGCCTTCCTGATGCCCTGCTTGGCCATATGTTCGGCCAGCGGCACCGTGTTCTGCCACAGGGTGAAGGAGGTGCGGACATAGCGCGGCGACTTCTCCGTGATGGCGGAGGTCGCGGCGTTGAAGATCACGCAGGGGATGTTGGCCTCGTCGATCAGCGGGGCGACGGCCAGGGCGTCC
Organism: Azospirillum sp. 412522; assembly: GCF_019805165.1. Taxonomy (GTDB): domain Bacteria; phylum Pseudomonadota; class Alphaproteobacteria; order Azospirillales; family Azospirillaceae; genus Azospirillum. The sequence continues at coordinate 5,387 of NZ_RWIJ01000017.1, read as the reverse complement.
GGCGTGAAGAAATAGCCGGCGAGAAAGGACACCTTCTCCTTGACGATCAGTTCCTGCGACAGCGCCTTGCTTTGGGCCGGGTTCGCCTGGTCGAGGTCCTTGTAGACGAACTCCACCGTGTCGTTGCCGACGGTCTTGCCATGTTCGGCCTGATAGACCTCGATGGCCTCCTTGAAGCTCTTGCCCACCACGCCGAACGGCCCGGAGAAGGGCGCCACGACGCCGACCTTGATGGTGGCGGCCCCGGCCGGACCGGCCGCCAGCGCCAGACCGAACGCCGCACCCAGCAGCGCGTTGCGCAGAGTCTTCGTCATCGTCCCTCCCATATGTGACCAATGCCGGTGCCGGGACTCCTGGTCCCAGTCATTGTGTCCCGGTCATTACTGTTCCGCCAACCGTACTGAGGGATGGCCGAAGCGTCAACTGCGGTACCTGACGATACGTTCTTTAATCGCACAAACTTGATCCCTTCTATAACAGTCTGATTTTCCAATGTTTTCTCGTATTCTTTTAGCTTCATCCAAAGATATTTCTCATATTGCGGCGCAATATGGGCGATTATCGCGCACATAGTGCCATTTTCGACCTTGACAGCACCCTGTGCCACTCGCCAATCTGTGCGTAAAGGCAATTAATTGTGCGATTTTCGCACATTCGGGAGGTCATATGGCGAAGATCACCCCCCTGCGCGAGGCGGTGGCGAGCCTCGTGCACGACGGCGACACGGTCGCCCTGGAAGGGTTCACCCACCTGATTCCCCATGCCGCCGGTCACGAGATCATCCGGCAGGGCCGGCGCGAGCTGACGCTGGTGCGCATGACGCCGGACCTGATCTACGACCAGATGATCGGCATGGGCTGCGCCGCGAAGCTGATCTTCTCCTGGGGCGGCAATCCCGGCGTCGGCTCCCTCCACCGCTTCCGCGACGCGGTCGAACAGGGCTGGCCGCAGCGGCTCGCCGTCGAGGAGCACAGCCACGCCGGCATGGCGAACGCCTATGTCGCCGGTGCCTCCAACCTGCCCTTCGCCCTGCTGCGCGGCTACACCGGCTCCGACCTGCCGAAGGTCAACCCGAACATCCGGTTCGTCGAATGCCCCTTTACGGGTGAGAAGCTGGCCGCCATCCCCTCCGTCCTCCCCGACGTGACGGTGATCCACGCCCAGAAGGCCGACCGCCGCGGCAATGTCCTGATCTGGGGCATCCTCGGCGTGCAGAAGGAGGCGGTGCTGGCCGCCAAGCGCTCCATCGTCACGGTCGAGGAGATCGTCGACGACCTGGAGGCCCCGCCCAACGCCTGCGTGCTGCCGACCTGGGCGGTCTCCGCCGTCTGCCCGGTTCCCGGCGGCGCCTATCCGTCCTACGCCCAGGGCTATTCGGAGCGCGACAACCGCTTCTACAAGGCCTGGGACCCCATCGCCCGCTCGCGCGAGACCTTCCTGGCCTGGATGCAGCGCCATGTCCTCGATACCGACGACTTCGCCGGCTTCCGCCGCGTGCTGGCCGAAAGCATGAAGGAGACCGCGTGATGCCGGCCGGAACCAACGCCGAAACTCTCGATTTCACCGCGACCGAGATCATGACGGTGGCGGCCAGCCGCCTGCTGAAGGACGGCACCGTCTGCTTCGTCGGCATCGGCCTGCCCTCGACCGCCGCCAACCTCGCCCGGCTGACCCATGCGCCGGACGTGGTGCTGATCTATGAATCCGGCCCCATCGGCGCCAAGCCGACGGTGCTGCCGCTGTCGATCGGCGACGGCGATCTCGCGCTCACCGCCGACACCGTGGTCGGCACGCCGGAGATCTTCCGCTACTGGCTGCAGGGCGGGCGGATCGACGTCGGCTTCCTCGGCGCCGCCCAGGTCGACCGCTTCGCCAACATCAACACCACCATCATCGGCCCCTACGACGCGCCCAAGGTGCGGCTGCCCGGTGCCGGCGGCGCGCCGGAGATCGCCTCCCAGGCCAAGGAGGTCTTCATCGTCCTCAAGCAGAGTCCGAAGGCCTTCGTCGCCAAGCTGCCCTTCGTCACCTCGGCGGGATATCTCGACGGCGGGGACGCGCGGGCCAGGGCCGGCATCCCCGGCGCCGGGCCGACCGCGGTCATCACCGACCTCGGCATCCTCACTCCCGATCCGGTGACCAAGGAGCTGACCCTGACCAGCATCCACCCCGGCGTGACGGTGGAGCAGGTGAAGGCGGCCACCGGCTGGGACCTGAAGATTGCGCCCGATCTGAAGACCACCGAGATCCCGGATGCCGGCGCGCTCGCCGCCCTGCGCGACCTCCAGGCCCGCACCGCCGCCGCCCACGGGCAAGTTGGCGGGGAAGGATAAGACCATGCGTGACGCCTATATCTGCGACGCCATCCGCACCCCCATCGGCCGTTATGCAGGATCCCTGTCGTCGGTGCGCGCCGACGATCTCGGCGCCGTGCCGATCCGCGCCCTGATGCAGCGCAACCCCTCGGTCGACTGGGCCGCGGTGGACGACGTCATCTATGGCTGCGCCAACCAGGCCGGCGAGGACAACCGCAACGTCGCCCGCATGTCGGCCCTGCTGGCGGGCCTGCCCGACGCGGTGCCGGGCACGACGATGAACCGGCTCTGCGGTTCCGGCCTTGACGCGCTCGCCACCGCCGCCCGCGCCATCAAGGCGGGCGAGGCCGAGCTGATGATCGCCGGCGGCGTGGAGAGCATGAGCCGCGCCCCCTTCGTCATGGGCAAGGCCGACAGCGCCTTCTCCCGGCAGGCCGAGATCTTCGACACCACCATCGGCTGGCGCTTCGTCAACCCGGCGATGAAGGCCGCCTACGGCGTCGATTCGATGCCGGAGACGGCGGAAAACGTGGCCGACGACTGGAAGATCGCCCGCGCCGACCAGGACGCCTTCGCGCTGCGCAGCCAGGAGCGCGCCGCCCGCGCCATCGCCGACGGCAGCATGGCCCGCGAGATCGTCCCCGTCACCGTCAGGACCCGCAAGGGCGAGACGGTGGTGACCACCGACGAGCATCCCCGCGCCACGACCATCGAGGCGCTGTCGGCGCTGAAGCCCATCGTCCGCCCCGGCGGCACGATCACCGCCGGCAACGCGTCGGGCGTCAATGACGGCGCCGCCGCCCTGTTGATCGCGTCGGAAGCGGCGGTGAAGCGCTTCGGCCTGACCCCGCGCGCCCGCATCGTCGGCGGCGCCACCGCCGGCGTGCCGCCCCGCGTCATGGGCATCGGCCCGGTCCCCGCCACCCGCAAGCTGCTGGAGCGGCTCGGCCGCACCATCGCCGGCATCGACCTGATCGAGCTGAACGAGGCCTTCGCCGCCCAGGCGCTGGCCGTCCTGCGCGAGCTTGGCCTGCCGGACGACGCCGCCCATGTGAACCCGAATGGCGGCGGCATCGCGCTCGGCCATCCGCTCGGCATGAGCGGCGCCCGTCTGGCGACCACGGCGCTCTATCAGCTCGAACAGTCCGGCGGCCGGACCGCGCTCTGCACCATGTGCATCGGCGTCGGCCAGGGCATCGCGGTGATGATCGAGCGGGTGTAGCGTCAAGCTTCGACCGCGCCCGCACCACAACAAGCGAAGGCAGCCCCAATGCCCTTCATCGAAGCCGCCGGCATCACCCAGCACTATGACCTGACCGGCCCGGCCGACGCGCCGGTGCTGCTGTTCGCCAACTCCATCGGCACCAGCCTCCACATCTGGGATGCCGTGGTGCCGCACCTGTCGCAGCGCTACCGCGTGCTCCGCTACGACATGCGCGGCCACGGCCTGACCCAGGTGACGCCGGTAACGGAGACCTCCGGCTACAGCATGGACATCCTCGCCGACGACGCCGCCGGCCTGCTCGACGCGCTCGGCATCGCCCGTGCCCATGTCTGCGGCCTGTCCATCGGCGGCATGATGGCCCAGCGCCTCGCCGTCAAGGCGCCGGCCCGCGTGCATGGCCTGATCCTGTGCGACACCGCCGGCGTGATCGGCCCGCCCTCGGTCTGGGCCGACCGCATCGCCGCCATCCGCGCCCGCGGCATGGGCGCCATCGCCGACGGGGTGATGGCCCGCTGGTTCACGCAAGGATTCCGCGACGGCCGCCCCGACCAGATCCGCGGCTACACCGCCATGGTCGCCCGCACCACCGAGGACGGCTATGTCGGCTGTTCCATGGCGATCCGCGACGCCGACCTGCGCGCCGCCAACGCCGCCATCACCGCCCCCACCCTGGTGATCTGCGGCGCGGAGGATGTCGCCACCCCGCCCGACGTCGCGCGCGAGCTGGCCGCCGGCATCCCCGGCGCGCGGTTCGAACTGCTGCCCGGCGCCGCCCATATCCCCGGCGTCGAGAAGCCGGCCGAACTGGCCGCCTTGATCGACGGCTTCCTGGGGGACCTGTGATGGACGATAAAGAGCTTTACGACCGCGGCATGGCGGTGCGCCGTTCGGTCCTCGGCGACGCCCATGTCGACCGCTCGCTGGAGCGCGCCACCGGTTTCGACGCCGACTTCCAGGAATTCATCACCAAGACCGCCTGGGGCCAGATCTGGACCCGGCCGGGGCTGGACATCCGGACGCGCAGCATGCTGACCATCGGCATGCTGGCGGCGCTGGGCAAGGACGGCGAGCTGAAGCTGCACATCCGCGCCACCCGCAACACCGGCGTCACCCGCGACGAGGTGAAGGAAATCCTGATGCAAGCCGCCGTCTATGCCGGCGTCCCCGCCGGAAACCACGCCATCGCGCTTGCCCGTGCCGTCTATGCCGAGATGGACGAAGAGGACGCCCAAAAAGGCTGAAAGGAAGGGGTGATCCGCATGACCGCCACACGCCACGCCGACCCGCTGCCCGATCCATTGCTGGACCCGCTCTTCACCAGCGAGGCGGCGGCCGCCGCCTTCTCCCCCACGGCAAGGCTGCAGGGCATGCTGGAGTTCGAGGCGGCGCTGGCGCGGGCGGAGGCGGCGGTCGGCGTCATCCCCGCCAGCGCGGTCCCGGCCATCGCGGCGGCCTGCCGCGCCGACCTCTACGACCTGACCGCGCTGGGGGCGGAGGCGGCGCTGGCCGGCAACACCGCCATCCCGATGGTCAAACACCTGACCCGTACGGTGAAGGCCGCCGACGAGGAATCCTCCCGCTACGTCCATTGGGGCGCCACCAGCCAGGACGCCATGGACAGCGGCCTGATGCTGCAACTGCGCCGTTTCCTCGACGGTCTCGACGCCGATCTGGCCGCGCTCGCCGACGGTCTGGCCGACCTCGCCGACCGCCACCGCGCGACGCCGATGGTCGCCCGCACCTGGCTTCAGCACGCCCTGCCCACCACCTTCGGCCTGAAGGCCGCCGGCTGGCTCGACGCGCTCGGCCGCGACCGCCGGCGCATCGCCGCCGCCCGCGCCCGCCTC
>NZ_RWIJ01000016.1 GCF_019805165.1 Azospirillum sp. 412522 | reverse complement strand
CGCGGCGGCGCTGACCGCCGCCCTCACATCATCATCGGACAGCCACCCCCGCCGCAGCCGCCGGGTCCGCAGGCGGGGGCGGGCGCCGGCTGGGACTTGGCCACGCGCGGCGCCATGATGGCCTTGGCGACCTCGGTGCCGCCGCAGGACGGGCAGGGGATGCCGGCGGCCTTCCTGGTATCGTAATCGGCCATATTGTCGAACCACCGGTCGAAATCATGGCCGCAGGCGCAGTGCAGGGCGTAGACGATCATCGCAGGAGCCTCGGAAAACGGAAATCCGGCCGCTCTTCTAGCGAGGCGTTCGTCCCCCCGCCAGGATCTGCATCAATCGTACCCCTCAGCGTGACTCCGTGACTCCCACCCGCGCGCACATCGACAGCAGCGGGCAGGCGGAGCAGCGCGGCCGTTCGCCGGTACAGATCCATTTGCCGAAGGGTACCAGCCGCTCGTTGATCTCCACCCAATAGCGCTTGGGCAGCACCGCCAGCAGTGCCGCCATCGTCTTCTCCGGCGTGCGCGCCGATACATAGCCCCAGCGGTTGGTGATGCGGTGGACGTGGATATCGACCGCCAGAGCCGGGATGTCGAAGCCGACCGCCAACGTCAGCGCCGCGATCTTCGGCCCGACTCCATGGAAGCGCATCAGACCGTCCGGCGTGTCCGGCACCTCGCCACCATGCTCCTCGACGATGCGGCGGGACAGCTCGCGGATGTCGCGCGCCTTCGGCTCCGGGAAGGTGGCGCCGTGCAGCAGGTCGATCAGCCGTTCCTCCGGCAGGGCGGCCATGGCGGCCGGGGTGGGGGCGACGGCGAACAGCCGTTCGGCGACCGCCAGCGACGTCTCGTCCCGCGTGCGGGCGGAAATCAGGCTGGCGACCAGCTGCTGGAAGGGGGAGGTGTGGCCGCGGTCGCGCAGTTCGAACATCGCCGCCTTGGGGTAGGGGGCGACCGCAACCCGCAGACGGCGGAAGACCTCGTCGATGTCGAAGTCCTGGGACGTCGCGGGCTGCATGCTCACAGCGGATACCTCCGGGGAACGGGCTGCTGATAAGCCCCGTCCGGTAACCGGTGAATCCCCGTGGTTGTTCCGTTCAGAGCGCCTTGATCTGCATCTTGATCGGCCCTTCCGCCCGGCCATGGACGAACTGGTCGACATAGGCGTTGCCCGAATTGTCGATGTCGCGGGCGTGGCCGGTCCAGATGATCTGGCCCTGGTAGATCATGGCGATGCGGTCGGCGATCTTGCGGGCCGAGGCCATGTCGTGGGTGATGGTGACCGCGGTGGCGCCGAGGTCCTTCACGCACTGCACGATCAGCTCGTTGATGACGTCGGCCATGATCGGGTCGAGGCCGGTCGTCGGCTCGTCGAAGAAGATGATCTCCGGCTCGTCGGCGATGGCGCGGGCAAGGCCGACGCGCTTCTGCATGCCGCCCGACAGCTCCGCCGGCGACAGCTCCGCCACGTCCGGTCCAAGGCCGACGGCGCCGAGCTTGGCGATGGCGATCTCCTTGGCCTGGGCGCGCGGCATATGGGCGCCCTGGATCAGGCCGAAGGCGACGTTCTCCCAGACCTTCAGGCTGTCGAAAAGGGCCGCCCCCTGGAACAGCATGCCGAACTTGTGCAGCAGCTTCTCGCGCTCGCGCGAGCGCAGCCGGGTCGTCTCGACGCCGTCGACCTGGATCGAGCCGGAATCCGGCGTCAGCAGCCCGAGGATGCTCTTCAGCATCACCGACTTGCCGGTGCCCGAGCCGCCGATGACCACCAGCGACTCGCCCTTCGCCACCTCAAGGTCGATGCCATTCAGCACCTTCTTCGGGCCGAAATGCTTGGTGACGTTCTTGAGCGCGATCTTCGGAACGGTGGTCATGAACTGGCGCTCACTTGGTCGAGAAGAAGAGGCCGGTGATCAGGTAGTTCCACACCAGGATCATGATCGAGGCCGACACCACCGCGTTGGTGGTCGCCGCCCCTACGCCCTGGGCGCCGCCCTTGGAGTGGTAGCCGTGGTAGCAGCCCATCAGCGCGATCAGGAAGCCGAAGATCGCCGCCTTGACTAGGCCGGAGATGACGTCGACCGGCTGGAGGAATTCCCAGGTGCGGTTGATGTAGCTGGCGGCGTTGAAGTCCAGCCGGTAGACGCCGACCAGGAAGCCGCCGAAGACGCCGATGATGTCGGCGACGATGACCAGCAGCGGCACCATGGTCAGCCCGGCGATCAGCCGGGGCGCCACCAGATACTTGTGCGGGTTGGTCGACAGGGTCGACAGGGCGTCGATCTGCTCGGTCACCCGCATAGTGCCGATTTCCGCCGCCATGGCGGCGCCGATGCGGCCCGCGACCATCAGGCCGGCCAGCACCGGCCCCAGCTCGCGGGTGATCGACAGCACCACGACGGTGGCGATGGCGCCCTCCGCCTGGAAGCGCGAGAAGCCGCTGTAGCTCTGTAGGGCCAGCACCATGCCGGTGAACAGCGCGGTCAGCCCGACCACCGGCAGCGAGTAATAGCCGATGTCGATCATCTGCCGCAGGATTTGCCGCGGATAGAGCGGCGGCCGCACGCAGTGCGACAGGGCGGACCCGGTGAACAGGGCAAGTCGTCCGGTCGCTTCCAGGAAGATCAGGAAGGCCCGGCCGGTGGCGGCAAGGAAACCCATCAGTCGGCCCGCATCCTCGGTGTGAATCTCATTTGGGCGATGCGGTCATAGCACCGTTGGGCGTCGCGGTCATCCTTGGACTTCGCAAGGGTGGGCGACCCGTAGCCCTCTCCCGGGGCGGGAGAGGGGATTCAAAGTCACCCGCCCACGTAATCCCGATGATAGCGCCGGCCGAGCGAGGTCAGGATCTCGTAGCCGATGGTTCCGCCCTCCGCCGCCACCCGGTCGACCGGGCGGTTCGGGCCGATCAGCTCGACCATGCGGCCGGCATGCGCCACCGACTCCGGCAGGCCGGTGACGTCGATGGTGATCAGGTCCATCGAGATGCGGCCGACGATGGGGGCGGCGACGCCGTCGACGAAGACATGCCCCTTGCCGCCCAGCGCACGCATGTAGCCGTCGGCATAGCCGACGCCGATGGTGGCGATCCGCGCCGGGCCGGTTACCTTGTGGGCGGCGGCATAGCCGACGGTCATCGGCGCGTCGCAGTTGCGCACCTGCAGGAGCCGAGCGTCCAGCCGCACGGCGCCTTGCATCGGGTTGGGCAGATGCGGCGTCGGGTTGACGCCGTAGAGCGCGCAGCCGGGCCGGGCGAGGTCGAAATGATGGTCCTTGCCGTGGAAGATGCCGGACGAGTTGGCGAAGCTCGCCTTCGCCTTCGGCAGCCGGGCCAGCGCGTTGCGGAAGCGGCCGAGCTGCTCCCCGGTCATCGGGCTGTCGAACTCGTCGGCGCAGGCGAGGTGCGTCATCCAGTAGCGGACGTCGATCCCTTCCAGCCACTCCGGATGGCCGGCGAGGTCGTCCAGCTCGTCGGGGCCGAGGCCCAGCCGGTTCATGCCGGTGTCGAGGTGGATCACCGCCGGCAGAACCTCGCCGCGCGCCGCCGCGAAGGCTCGCCACGCCGCGATCTCGCCCAGATGGTTCAGCACCGGCAGGATGCGGTTGGCGGGGAAGTCCGCCTCATAGCCCGGCGGCAGGCCGCCCAGCGAGAAGACCTGCGCTTGCGCTTGAATTTCCGGGGCGACCGTCTCCAGCGCCCGGCGGACGGCCAGCGCCTCCTCGAACTGGGCGACGACGAAGGTCCGGCAGCCGGCCGCGGCCAGCGCCGGCACCACCCGCGCCACCCCCAGCCCATAGGCGTCGGCCTTGACCACGGCGGAGCATTCCGCCGGCGCCACCCGGTCGCGCAGCTGGGTCCAGTTGGCGACGACGGCGTCCAGATCGACGGTGAGGATGGCGCAGGCGCGCGGGTTCAGATCGGTTGTCGGGTCGGTGGTGGGCACGTCACTCGTCGCTCTGGTGGTGTTGGTCGAGATCGCCGAACTTGGTGAACTGGCCGTCGAAGTAGAGGCGGACGGTGCCGATCGGACCGTGGCGCTGCTTGGCGATGATCACCTCGGCGGTGTTGTGCACCTCGCCCAGGCGCTGCTGCCAGCGCTGGTAGCGGTCGTTGAACTTGTCGTCGCTCTCGTCGGGCCGGCGCGAGGGCTCGGCGCGCTCAAGGTAATACTGTTCGCGGAAGACGAACATCACGACGTCGGCGTCCTGCTCGATCGAGCCCGACTCGCGAAGGTCGGCCAGCTGCGGGCGCTTGTCCTCGCGAAGCTCGACTGCGCGGCTCAGCTGCGACAGCGCCACCACCGGCACGTCCAGCTCCTTGGCAATGGCCTTCAGGCCGCGGGTGATCTCCGAGATTTCCTGCACCCGGTTCTCCGACCCACGCGACGACGAGCCGCGCAGAAGCTGGAGGTAATCGACCACCACCATGCTGAGGCCGGAGGTCCGCTTCAGCCGGCGGCAGCGGGTGCGCACCGCGGCGACCGACAGGGCCGGCGTGTCGTCGACGTAGAAGGGGCAGCGAGCCAGATCCTGGCTGGCCTGGACGAACTTCGGGAAGTCGGTGTCGCGGATCTCGCCGCGGCGAATCTTGTCGCCGGGCACCTGCACCTCGTCGGCGAGGATACGGGTGGCGAGCTGTTCCGCCGACATTTCCAGCGAGAAGAAGCCGACGACGCCGCCCTCCTGGCCGCTGGAGCGCATGTGCGCCTTGGCGGCGTTGAAGGCAATGTTGGTGGCCAGCGCCGTCTTGCCCATCGACGGGCGCCCGGCGAGGATGATCAGGTCCGACGGGTGCAGGCCGCCCAGCTTGCGGTCGATGTCGATCAGGCCGGTGGTGACGCCGGTGACGTGGCTGGAGCGGCGGAAGGCCACCTCCGCCGTCATGATGGCGTGCTTCACCGACTCGCCGAAGGCCACGAAGCCGCCCTGGACGTCGCCGGTGGAGGCGAGGTCGAACAGCTGCTTCTCCGCCTCGCCGATCTGGTCGAGCGCGGTGATGTCGAGGTCGTGGCGGTACGCCTCGTTCACCATGTCGGTGCCGACCTCGATCAGCTGCCGGCGGATGAACAGGTCGTGGATGGTCTTGCCGTAGTCGCCGGCATTGACCACCGTCACCACGTTGGCCGCCAGCTCGGCCAGATAGGCGCTGCCGCCTTCCACCGCCAGTTCGGGATCGTTGTCGAACAGCGCCTTCAGCGTGACCGGGTTCGCGATCTGGCCGCGGTCGACCATCTTGGTGATGGCGGCGAAGATGCGCTGGTGGGCCGGGTCGTAGAAATGCTCCGGCCGCAGGAACTCGCCGACCTTCTCATAGGCCTTGTTGTTGACCAGGATCGCGCCCAGCAGCGCCTGCTCCGCCTCCTCGTTGTTGGGAGGCGTGCGGTACTCGGCCGTCGGCTTGACCGCGGCGGAGGGGCGGAGATCGAACAGCGAGGAGGTCTGGTTGCTCATGGGGGACACAATAGCAGAAACATAACGGGAACGCTCGGTGAAGGGTGGATAACCCTCCACAAAAGCTGTGCACAGAAGTTATCCACAGGTTGGGAAGTCTGGGGATAACCGTCGGAAGGGGCTTGTGCCGCTTCAGAGCTTGCCGGGCTGGACCGGCTGGACGGGGGCCGGCATCCCCTCCAGCGCCTCGAACACCCCGTCGATATGGTCGGCGACGCGGTAAAGGGCGGAGCGGTCGATGCGGGCGAAGCCCTGGGCGACCATGTGGTCGATCAGCCCCAGCAGCGGGCGCCAGTAGCCATCGACGTCGGCGATGACGATCGGCTTGTCGTGCAGTTGAAGCTGCTTCCAGGTCAGGATCTCGAAGGCCTCGTCCAGCGTCCCCAGCCCGCCCGGCAGGATGACGAAGGCGTCCGACCGCTCCACCATCATGCGCTTGCGGGTGTGCATGCTGTCGACGACATGCAGCTCGGTCAGGCCGGTGTGCTCGACCTCGGCCGACTGGATGTGTTCCGGGATGATGCCGATCACCTCGCCGCCGGCGGCGATGGCGGCGTCGGCGGCGATGCCCATCAGCCCGACCCGGCCGCCGCCATAGACCATGCGGAGACCGCGCCGCGCCAGCCCGTCGCCCAGCGCGTGGGCGGCTTCCTTGTGGACATCGGCGACACGGGACGACGCCCCGCAATAGACGCAGACGGACGACAGGCTCTTCATCGCGGGTCACCCTTTCTCGCCGCCGCCCCCCATCGGGAGCGGGGCCTTGTAAAAATATGGCGAATGCCATGGAATATCGGGCGGGGCGGTGCGTCAACAGCGGCACAGGCACCGTTAAGCCACGGCATCATCGGGAGGGACCACATGAGCAACCGGGTCGTCAATGTCCTTGCAGCGGCGTCCGTCGCCGGTCTGATGTTCACGCTGTTCGGCATGTCGGCCGGCGCCGCCGGCGCCGCCGATCCGGCCGAGCAGGTCAAGGACAGGCAGCAGACCATGAAGAAGCTGGGTGGCGGCATGGGCGCCGTCGCCAAGTTCGTGAAGAACGAGGGCGCCACCGCCGAGGACGCCGCCAAGGGGGCGGAAGCCGTGCTGGCGGTGTCCAAGATGGACCCGAAGAAGATCTTCCCCGAAGGCACCGCCGTGGGTGTCGCCGACAGCGCCGCCAAGCCGGAGCTGTGGAAGAACTGGGCCGAGACCCAGAAATACTGGAGCGCCGTCCAGCCGGCGGCCGAGAAGCTCGACGCCGCCATCAAGGGCGGCGACCGCACCCAGATCGCCCAGGCGCTCGGCGCCACCTCCAAGACCTGCGGAAGCTGCCACGAGGACTTCCGCGTCAAGAAGAACTGACCGGTGCGGCGTGTCCTGACCGCCGCCGCCCTGCTGCTGCCGCTCGCTTTCGCGGGCGGCAGCGCGCAGGCCGCCGGCGAGGCTCCCGCCGGCGGGGCTGTCGCGAACGATGCGGTCGGCCGGGGCGCCTACCTTTTCAACGCCGCCGGCTGCCTCGGCTGCCATACCGACGAGAAGGGCGGCGGGCAGCCGCTGGCCGGCGGCCGGGCGCTCGCCACGCCTTTCGGCACGTTCTACACCCCCAACATCACGCCGGATCCGGTGAACGGCATCGGCCGCTGGAGCGACGCCGACTTCATCCGGGCGGTGCGCGAAGGCGTGCGTCCCGATGGCGCCGCCCTGTTCCCGGCCTTCCCCTATGCCAGCTACACGCGGATGACCGACCGCGACCTTCTGGATCTGAAGGCGTACCTGCTCAGCCGGCCGGCGGTCGCCGCTCCCAACAAGCCGCACGACCTGACGCCGCCCTTCTCCTGGCGCTTTCTGGTGCCGGTCTGGCAGTGGCTGTACCTGACCCCCGGCCCGGTTCCCGACGACCCGGCGAAGCCGGCGGCCTGGAACCGCGGCCGCTATCTGGTCGACGCGCTGGGTCATTGTGGCGAATGCCACAGTCCGCGCGGCCAGCTCGGCGGCCTGGACGCCGACCGCTATCTCGCCGGCAACCCGCAGGGGCCCGACGGCGACAAGGTGCCGGGCATCACCGGTTCCAAGGCCAAGGGCAAGGGGATCGGCGACTGGTCGGACGGCGATCTGGCTCTGTTCCTGGAGGCCGGCCTGACCCCGGACGGCGACGTCGCCGGCGGCGCCATGGGCGAGGTCGTGCGCAACACCACCTCCAAGCTGACGGCGGACGACCGCGCCGCCATCGTCGCCTATCTGCGGACGGTGCCGGCGAAGGAGTGACGGGCCGGGACGAAAGGCGCCGATTCGGTGTGGATTCCTGATCCAATCGGGCCGGAAAACCCGTTTGGCGGATGGCTCCGCTCCAACGGCGCCATTCTTTTGGAACCTGTCCTTCTGCTATAGTCAGATATCCTGCCATGGTGGCGGGCCGCCGGATGGGTGCTCAGGTGAAACGAAACGCGTTGTTCGCAGCTTTGGGCGTGGCTTTGATGGGCGGGGTGGCGGCGATCGCCCTCTGGCCGACTGGCAAACCGGCGCCGGAACCGGCGAAACTGGCCTCCGTCCCGGCTCCCGGCGCCAGTCCCAGCCCGGCGGCGGCCCCCGCTTCCGTTCCGGCCGCAGCCCCGGCTGCCTCCCAACCTGCCGCTTCCCAGTCCGGCGCCGCACCGGCGCAGGCCGCCGCGGCGCCGGAACCGGCGAAGGAGCCGGCCAAACCGGCGGTGCCCAGCTTCGACGTGGTGCGTGTGGCGCCCGACGGGGCGACGGTGATGGCCGGCCGCGCCGCGCCCGGATCGCAGGTGACGGTCACCGACGGCGGCAGCCCGGTCGCCTCGGCCAAGGCCGACCAGCGCGGCGAATGGGTGATGCTGCCCGACAAGCCCTTGTCTCCCGGCACCCGCGAGCTGAACCTGACCGAGACCCGCCCCGGCGCCGAGGCTCCGGTTCCCGCCGACAAGGTGGTGGTGGTGATGGTGCCCGAACCGGCGGCCAAGCCCGCCGCGTCGCCGTCCGCGACCGCAACCACAACCGTGGCCGCCTCGGCACCGACGGCGCCGGTCGCGGTGGCGGTGCCGCGCGACGGGCTGGCCGGGGCGTCGCCGGCCATGGGCGGCAGCTCGCTGCTCCAGGCTCCGCCGGTCCCCGACAACGGGGCGCCGGCCCCGCCGGGCGGCGTGTCGGTGGAGACGATGGACTACGACCCCGCCGGTCGGGTGGCGCTGGGCGGACGGGCGGCGCCCAACAGCGCGGTTCAGCTCTATCTCGACAACATCCTCGTCGGCAGCGCCCACAGCGATCCCAAGGGCAACTGGCGCCTGACCCCGGAAAAGCTGATCGACCCCGGCCTCTACACCCTGCGCGCCGATCAGGTCACGCTGGCCGGCAAGGTGGTGGCGCGGGCCGAATTGCCGGTCCAGGTCTCCGCCATGCCGGCATCGGCCACCGACGGGCGCAACGTCGTCGTCCAGCCCGGCAACAGCCTGTGGCGGCTGGCCCGCCGCACTTATGGCAACGGCATGCTCTACACCACCATCTACACCGCCAACCGCGAGCAGATCCGCGACCCGGACATGATCTATCCCGGCCAGATCTTCGCGCTGCCGCAGGTGAACTGACGAGGGTTCCTGTCAGTCCGGCGGCATCCGCCCGATGGCGGCCCAGCCGAGCGGGGCGAGGCGCAGCACCTCCGGTCCCGCGCCGGCCGGGTTCGGCTCCAGCGTGACCAGTTCGCGATTCTCGAACCACGCCCAGCGCGTCACCTCGGCGGTGGTGCCGGGCCAGCCGTCGGCCAGACGCTTCAGAACCTCGATGTCGGCCGACGCGATGGGGAAGCGCGGCTTGGCGACGGCTGGCTTCGGCGCCGGCGCCGGTGCGGGAGCCGCGGCCGGCAGCGGCGGGGCGTCGGCCCCGGCGCGGGCGCGGATCCAGTCGGTCTGGTAACCGCGCAGAGCCTGCTCCAGCTCCGTGCGCGCCGCCTCCACCGGGCAGCGCAGATAGGCGTCCAGCAGGGCGTGCAGCGTGTTCGTCGCGTCGGTCATGTCCGTCGTCACCAAAGTTCAAGCGAGACGCCCCGGCGGGAGCGCCGTCATGGCCATCGTCACAGCCATCCCATCCGCCGGAAGCGGACATACAGCCCGGCGCAGACCACGGCGATCACCATCAGCACCGCCGGATAGCCGTAGCGCCAGTGAAGCTCCGGCATATGCTCGAAGTTCATGCCGTACAGGCCGGCGACAGCCGTCGGCACGGCGAGGATGGCGGCCCAGGCGGCCAGCTTGCGCGTCACGTCGTTCTGCCGCGCCGACGCCAGGATCATACTGGTTTCGAAGGCGAAGGACAGCACCTCGCGCAGCGAGCCGATCTGTTCGTTGACGCGGATCACATGGTCCTGCACGTCGCGGTAATAGGGGCGGATCGCCGGGTCGATCATCGGCAGGTCGAAGCGCTCCAGCCGCGAGCAGACCTCCAGCAGCGGCGAGGCGTTGCGGCGCAGCCGCTCCATGTCGCGGCGCAGCTGGTGGATGCACTCGATCTCCGCCATGCTGGGCGGGCGGGCGATCAGCAGGGCGTCCAGCTCGTCCACCGTGGCGCCCAGCTGGTCCAGCACCGGGAAATAGCAGTCCACCACATAGTCCATGATGGTGTAGACGATGAAGTCCTCGCCATGCTTCAGCAGATGCGGCGCGCTTTCCGCCCGCGCCCGCACCGACGAATAGCTGGTCGAGGCGCCGTGCCGCACGGTGACGACATAGCCGCGCCCGGCGAAGACATGGGTCTCGCCCAGGACAAGCTCGCCCTTCTCGAGCTTGGCCGTGCGCAGGACCATGAACAGGCTTTCGCCATAGACGTCCAGCTTCGGGCGCTGGTGGGCGTGCAGCGCGTCCTCCACCGCCAGCTCATGCAGGCCGAACTGGCGCTTCACCTCCATCAGCAGGGATTCGTCCGGTTCCCACAGGCCGATCCAGACGAAATGGCCTTCCTTGGCGGCCCAGGCGCCGGCTTCGGCGATGGGCACGTCGGCGACGCGGCAGCCGTTGCAATAGGCGGCGCTCGCCACCACGGCGGAGCGTTCGGAATCGCGGGCGGAACCGGGGGCAGGGGCGGGTTCTGGCGGCAGGGTCATGAATGGGAGAACCGGATGAAGGGCGTCGGGTCGGCGCCACTCTAAAGAGGTTCCCCGGCAGCGTCGACGGATCCGCTATGGCCAGCCGGGCGGACCTGCCGTCCCATGCGTTGTCACCGTCAAGGACCAGCTTGGCAAGCGGAGGGGACGGGGCGATGTTCGAATCGGCGGCGCGCGGCATGTATTTTCTGGCGGCGGTGACGCTCGGCCTGTTCGCCCTGATGTTCATCGGCCTGTCGGCCCTGACGGTGGTGGAAGGGGTGGTGGCGCTGGACGGCGCCGTCCTGACCGCGGCGATGCTCGACGGGGTCGGGATGATCGTGCTGGCCATCGCCGTGTTCGAGATCGCCAAATACCTCTACGAGGAGGAGATCGTCCGCGAACGCGAGCTGCGCCGCGCCGACGAGGCCCGCCGCACCCTGACCAAGTTCCTGACGACCATCATCATCGCCGCCAGCCTGGAGGGGCTGGTGCTGGTGTTCGAGGCGCGCACCAGCGAGATCTCCGCCATCATCTATCCGGTGATGCTGCTGGGCGTGGTCACGCTTCTGGTGGTCGGGCTGGGCGCCTTCCAGCTGCTGGCGCGCAAGGCCGAGAGCATCCATGTCGATCCCGCGGCTTCCGAAGCGGACGAGGCCGAGGAGGACAAGCGGCCCGAGGCATAGGCGAGCGGCCTGTCCGCCTATTGCCACCGGCCTTTTGCCGAGATTGACCCGCCCGTGCCGCCTGCGCCAAGCTTGCCACCGTCCAAGGTGGTAGAGGGAGATGGGGCATGGCCCGCAATACGGGCAATTACACGGCCGTCTATGGCTTTCCGGAATCGGCGGACGCGGCCCGCCGTCTGGCCGGGGCGCTGGAGATTCCCTGCCATATCGCCGAACTGCACCGCTTCCCCGATGGCGAGAGCCTGGTCCGCCTGCCGGAGCCGGTGGAGCGCGCCATCGTCTACCGCTCGCTCGACCGGCCGAACGACAAGCTGGTGGAGCTGACGCTCGCCGCTTCCGTCCTGCGGCGCCAGGGGGCGACCGACCTCTGTCTGGTGTCACCCTACATGGCCTACATGCGGCAGGACGCCGTCTTCAGGCCGGGCGAGCCGGTCAGCCAGACGGTGGTCGGCGACTGGCTCGGCCGCTGCTTCGACCGCTTCGTCTGCGTCGAGCCGCATCTGCACCGCACCCACACGCTGGACGAGGTGTTCGTCGGCCGCCCCTCCGTCGCGCTGAGCGGCGCGGCGCCGA
Source organism: Azospirillum sp. 412522 (assembly GCF_019805165.1). Classification (GTDB taxonomy): domain Bacteria; phylum Pseudomonadota; class Alphaproteobacteria; order Azospirillales; family Azospirillaceae; genus Azospirillum. The sequence goes on along the minus strand of NZ_RWIJ01000016.1, from coordinate 122,311 downwards.
TCGCCGACCATCTGCGGGCGAACGGCGTGGCGGCCGGCACCGTCATTATCGGTCCGGACGAGGAATCCGCCCCGCTGGTCGAGGCGGTGGCCGGGCCGCTCGGCCTGACCGGCATCGTCGGCCGCAAGGAACGGCGCGGCGACCGCGACGTGACGGTGGCGCTGCCGCCCGACGCGCCGATCCATGGCCGGCCGGTGGTGATCGTCGACGACGTCATCAGCTCGGGCGAGACGATCTTCTCCTGTGCCCGCGCGGCGCGGGTGCTGGGTGCCGGCCGGGTGCAGGTCTATGGCGTTCACGCCCTGTTCAGCGACGTCGTCGCCGAACGCTTCCTGGCGGAAGAGCTGGGCAGCCCGCTGTCGTGCGACGGCGTGCCGCATCCGTCCAACGCGCTCTCCCTGAGCGGCCTGATCGCCGATGCCGTGAAATCTTTCGGAACCGAATAGGCCGGATCGCTCTGGAAGCGGCCCGCCAGGGCTTGGTGCGTTTCAACGCGAACGTCCCAAACCCTGGTCAGCGGACTGTGGATCACGCGGCGACGTCACAGGGTCGGCCGGGGGACCGGTGTGCCGGCCGGGATCAGCTTGGCCCCCTTGGGCCGCTTGGGGCAGTCGCCGGAGGAATACCAGCGCGTGATGACGCCCTGTTCGACCAGGAACCGCTGCTCGCAACTGGCGTAATCGGGAACATAACCCCATTCCTCCGAGTGCCTCCCGTTCGTCAGCCATGAATACTGATAGCCGATCATCTTCGAGCCGTTGTTCATCACATGGCTGTTCTGCGGCGGACCCCATGACAGAACCAGATCGTCTTCGGACGCTCCCACCCAGGACGCGGTGACGTCGGACGTGGTCTGGTAACGCTGGCCCGACACCAGATTCGACAGGGGGGAACCGGCGCATCCTTGAAGTGCGAGGCAGACCAGGACAACGGAGACACGTCGCATGTCGGATCCTTACATCTGATGGGGCATCTGATGGGATAGGTCTGAAGCAGCTTGCCTTATACGAAAGAGACGATGGACAAAATCAGGAAACCAACGGGTTCTGATTCAGCAATAAGGCAGGAACGCCAATTTATAGTATCGAATACGCCGATTCAACTCGGACGCCCTCCCTCTGAGAGCCTAGCCCGAAAAGAGATATGTTCCAGCTTGACTTGAATTGTTTCCTTTCTTCGTGCGAAAGACTGTCTGCCGAGATGGGCGGGCAATCCGCGGGAGAATGGCGAGGCCGGCTGCCCCTGTCTTCCATCGGTAATACTAACGTTCGTGGTAGGAAGTGGTGTAGTCTGGGCCGAGGCCGCCGGGGATGGCGCGCCGGTCGCTTCCAATGCGCGAGGGCGGTCCGTTGAGCGGAGGCGTTTGATGTCGAAGGTGACGGACGTCGTGCTTGGGATGTCCCGCAAGCTGACAGGGGACATCGCCGCCCTGGGTCGCCTTCGCGCCGCCGGGAAGCCGAAGACCTTTCCGCGCTTCCGCGAGATCCGGGCGGCCTATCTGGACATCCAGGGGCTGGTCTTCTCGATCCAGGAAAGGCTGGAGGCCGCCGGCCGGGAACTGCCGCCGAACTTCCCGCAATGGGTGCTGCGGCAGAAGCTGAGCGCCATCGCCATCTTCACCGACATCAGCCATTCCTTCGTCAGCGACCCGCCGCTGGCGCTGACCGCCTCGCTGGGGGCGTTCGACGTGCTGGTGGCGGAACAGAAGGCCTTCAAGGAGACGCTGCACACCTTCGACACCATGCTGATGGAAGCCGGCATCGACGACAGGACGGCGGACGAGCTGGACGCCACCCGCAGCAAGATCGAACAGATCCTCGGCATGATCGAACAGCTGCTGCTGACCAGCCCCAAGATCCTAGAGGAGTTCTGATGGCGGAACCGGCAGCCGATCCCAGTCCGGCTTCCGCTGCGGCTCCCGTTGCGGACAGGCCACCGGCCACCGGTCCCGATTCAGCCATCCGCCGCCTTCTGCACCATCGCCACGCGCCGGTGGCGGTGCCGGCTCTGGCCCTGCTCGTCGGCGCCGGCCTGTCCCTGCTGGCGATGGTCCAGTCCGAACGCCTCCTGCACCGCGAGGAGCAGCACCGCTTCTCCACGCGGGTGGAGGAGATCCACAGCCAGCTCGCCGACCGTCTCCGGGTCTACGAGCAGGTGGCGCGCAGCGCCGCCTCGCTGGTGATGACCTTCCCCGACCTGCACTGGACGGCGTGGAACCGCTTCGTCGAGGCGCTGGACGTGCCGCAGCGCTATCCCGGCATCATCTCCGTCGCCTATGCCCGCGCCGTGACGGCCGGGCGGGCGGGCGATCTGGTGGCGGAGATGCGGGCGGCCGGCCTGTCGGCCTTCCGCATCTGGCCGGAGAGCGCCGGGGCGGAGCGGGTGGTGAACATCTTCACCGCTCCGGTCAACGAGGCGAACGTGCGGGCCATCGGCTTCGACATGATGTCGGAGGCGAGGCGGCGGTCGACCATCGAGCGGGCGCGCGACAGCGGCGAGCCGGCGGCCACCCGCGCCATCACGCTGAAGATCGACGAGGCGTCGGGGGCCAGGCCCGCCTTCATCCTCTATCAGGCCACCTACCGCGGCGACCCTCTGCCGCCGTCGCTGGAGGCGCGCCGGGCCTCCTTCACCGGCGTGGTGCTGACCCCGGTCCGGATCGGCCCGCTGGTGGACGGGCTGATCGACGAGCGGCGGACCGACACCGGGATCGAGCTCTACGACGTGCCGCCGGCGGAAGCCGAATTCCCGCTCTACCGCAGCCCCCGCCCGCTGGCGGCGGCGCCCACCCTCAGCCTGAGCCGGGAGCTGCCGGTCGGCGGGCGCATCTGGACCGTCCGCTACGACAATCTTCCCGACGGCCTGTTCTCCGCGCATGACTGGGTGCCGGGCGCCCTGCTGGCGGTCGGCATCGCCCTCAGCATCGCCCTGTCGCTCGTCCTGCGCATGGTGCTGGTGACCCATTCCCGCGCGGTGGAACTGGCCGGCGAGATGACGGCGTCCCTCCGTTTGCAGGAGGCGGAGCGGCAGCAGCTGTTCACCCAGGCGCCGCTGGGGATCGCGCTGGCCGGCCCGGACGGGCTGCTGATGGACTGCAACCCGGCCTTCGCCGCCGCCGCCGGCCTGCCCCGCCAGGGCATGCTCGGCACCGACTTGCGGCTGCGCTTCGGCGACCAGGCGGCGGTCTGCGCGCTGGAGGCGGCGTTGCAGGGGGAGAGCGGCAAGCTCGAATCCGACCAGCCGCTGCTGCTGGGCGGCCGGCGCAGCCATTTCAGCCTGCATTTCCAGCCGGTCACCGCCGGGGGCGCGTTGAAGTTCGTCCTGGCCTTCGCCGAGGACATCGGCGAGAAGCGCCGGGCCGAGCAGCACATCCAGTATCTCGCCCATTTCGACGCGCTGACCGGTCTGCCCAACCGCGTGCTGCTGTACGACCGCATCGCCCAGGCCCTGCGCGAGGGGCGGCGCGACGGCACCAAGGTGGCGGTGCTGTTCATCGACCTCGACCGTTTCAAGGTGATCAACGACAGCCTGGGCCACAGCTTCGGCGACGAGGTCCTGCGCTCGGTGGCGCGCCGGCTGCAATCCGGCCTGCGCGAGTCCGACACGGTCGGCCGGCTGGGCGGCGACGAGTTCCTGATCGTCGTCCGCCGGGTGACGGAGCCGAAGGACGCCGCCTGCGTGGCGGAGAAGGTGGTGGCGCATCTGGCCAGCCCCTTCGCGGTCGGCGGCCAGAACTTCGTGGTGACGCCCAGCATCGGCATCAGCCTCTATCCCGACGACGCCGACGATCCCGAAGGGCTGATCCGCTGCGCCGACATCGCCATGTACAATGCCAAGGAGCAGGGGCGGAACGGTTTCCGCTTCGTCACCAGGGAGATGGGCGCGCGATCGCGCGAGCGCCTGGATCTGGAGGGCGCGCTGCGTCAGGCGATCCGCGAGGGCGAGCTTTTCCTGGTCTACCAACCCCAGGTCGACACGCTGACCGGCCGCATGGTCGGGCTGGAGGCGCTGGTCCGCTGGCGCCATCCCGACGAGGGGCTGATCCTGCCCGGCCGCTTCCTGCCTGTGGCGGAGGAGACCGGTCTGGTGCTGGCGATGGGCGACTGGGTGCTGTCCGAGGCCTGCGCCCAGATCCGGCGCTGGCGCGACCGCTATGCCCTGACGATCCCGGTGGCGGTCAACGTCTCCGGCGCGCAGTTCCGCGACGGCCAGCTGCCGGCCAAGGTCGCCCACGCGCTGGACGCCAACGGCCTGGGCGGGCCGGAGCTGGAGATCGAGGTGACGGAGAGCACCCTGATCGACGACGTCGAATCGGCGGCGGAGACGCTGGCGGCGCTGAAGCGGCGCGGCGTGCTGATCGCGCTGGACGATTTCGGCACCGGCTATTCCAGCCTCAGCTACCTGCACCGGCTGCCGATCGACAAGCTGAAGATCGACCGCTCCTTCATCCACGACCTGTCGACCGGCGCCAGCGACGCCTCGGTGCCGCGCGCGATCGTCGGGCTGGGCCGCAGCCTGGGCCTGTCGGTGATCGCCGAGGGGGTGGAGACGCAGGAGCAGTTGCAGCTTCTGCGCGACCTCGCCTGCGAAAGCTACCAGGGCTTCCTGTTCAGCCGCCCCGTCCCCGCCGATGAGGTGGAGCGGCTGCTGGACAAGTTGACCGCCGCGCAGCCCCCCGTTCAGCCGCCCCCCGTGCAGCCGGTGTCGGCGGACTGACGGGCGGCGGGGGCGATATGGGTGCTTTTCTGCCATGGCGGCCGGGCGTACCGACCTGTCCCTTTCGCGACGCCTTGCCTTCAATCCTCCCCGCGTGAGGCACGGAACCAATGCTCGGCATACTGCCGGCACAACTCGGCCTCCACGCTGTCGCCGGCGCGTTCCGCATCGGCGGCGCGGACCAGCTGCTGGGACTGTTTTTGCAGCACCGATCCGTTCACACGGGCGGGGGTGGTCGAACGCCGGCCGAAGCGGCAGCCGCTGAGCGAGGCCTGCCGACATTCGCTCGCGGCGCCGTAACCCCGGCGGGAGGAGCATGCCGGCCCTTTCCGCGACGCCGGCCGGACGCTCCCGGCCGGCCTTGTCCGATGGCGTGCTTGCAGGGCGAGAACGGCGATGGCTGAATCGGCGATTGCCCAAATATGCGAGGAGACGCGGATGGACGGTGCGCAGGTCATGTCGGTGTCGCTGTCTCCGCCCACCGATCCGGTCATCCGGTGGGCAGGCCGCCTGCTCGCCATGGTGGGCGAACTTCACAAGGTCGGGTATCAGCGCCTCAGGATCGCGCCCGGCATGGCGCCGTCCGGATGCCACTGGCGTTGCCACGTCACCCCGGCGGGCAACGTGGCCCCGAACGGCTGGGAGCCGCTCGATTGGAGCCGGCGGATCGCCAGCTACAGCACCGGCCAGAAGGACAGGTATTTCGGATGGGAGGATTCGGCGCAGGATTCCGCCCGCCGCCTCGCCGCGAAGTTCGTCGAACGGTTTCCCGAGATCGCCCGCGACGGCCGGGGTGCCGACTGGGCCTATGCCGGGTGGTATGTCGCCATGCTGGGAGCCGCCGAGCATGGGACCTTCCCGGTCTTCTTCGCCGATTACCCGGTCGAGGTCGCTCCGGACCGGCTGCCCCCGCCGCCTTGAGCCGCTTTTGGCGGCGCCTCGCGGGCGCTTGGTCCTCACGGACAAGTGAACACTTCCCCGCCTTTCCGGCATGCGCGTGGGCCGGGTGGGATGCTAAGTTGCCGTGCAGGAGCATCGGGAATCGGGAAACGAAATGACCGCGATGACGAGGCGCAAGATAGCCGTCCTGTCCGCCGCCCTTATGATTGCGGCCGGTGTGATCACGGCCGGCGCGGCGAAGGCACAGACCGCGCCGCCCTCCGGCGCCGAGCCGGTCCGGCTGCGCGGCACGATCGGGTCCGTCGCCGGCGATGCCCTGGAACTGACGACGCGAAGCGGCGGCGCGGTCCATGTCCAGGTGCCGGCAGGCTCCCGTCTCACCTACATCGTCAAGAACAGTCTGGAGAACATCCAGCCCGGCAGCTACATCGGCACGGCTGCCGTGCCGCAGGCGGACGGCACGCTTCGGGCCCTGGAGGTGCATATCTTCCCGCCCGCCATGCGCGGGACGGGAGAAGGGTCCCGCCCCTGGGATCTCGGTGGCGACGGGGGTTCCATGACGAACGGCACGGTGGGCAGCCTGGTGAGCGCCAGCGGCCGCGTCGCCACCGTCAAGTATGGCAATGACGAGAAGCGGATCCTGATCCCCGACGACGTGCCGGTGGTGTCGTTCGAACCCGCCGACCCGTCGGCGCTGACGGCAGGGGCCAAGGTCATCGTCGTCGGGCGGCCCGTTGCGGAGGGAACCGTGGTCGCCTCGTCGATCAGCATCGGAAAGGACGGCCTGACTCCGCCGATGTAGACCGGATCGCGTAGGATCGGACTCGATTCGAAGCGTGCCCCCGATTGCCGGCCACCCTCCGGCGGACGTCAGCGCCTGTAAGTCGGCGGTGACAGGGGCAGGGGCGCCGGGTTCAACGCCACCCAGTCGACGGCGAGGGCGCGGAGCCGGGCGGTATCGTCGCCGATCCTCGCCTTCGCCTCGGCGATCGTCCGGTCGGCCTCCGACAGCGCGGACTCGGGCAAAGGCGTGGCGGAGCGGATGTGCCGCAGAAAGGCGTCGGCCATCTTCCGGTACTCCGCATCCCAGTTGACGCCGCCGTTGCGTTCCAGTTCGTCGTTGATCCTGCCGGCGATCCGGATGACCTCGCCCTGCACGGTGTCGGCGGGACCGGCCGAGGGCACCAGCAGGTCCCAAAGCTCCCGGTACCGGTCTTCCCAGCGGGCTGCCGTGGCGACGACGGGCGATCTGCCGTCATGCATCACCCGGCGAGGAACGGGCGGCACGCCGAACAGCGCATAGAGCCGGTCCAGCGCGGCACTCGTCGCCTCGACCTCGTCGGGGTTGTATCCGGCGCGATGGAACTCGAACTGCTTGCCGATGCGCTCCACCAGCGCCCCGATCTCCGGCGTCGCCATGGTCCCGTCGTCCTGGCCCTTGCCAAACAGGCGGCCGAGCAGGGATTTCGGCTTGGCCGTGGCCGGCCGGCGTTCGGCGGCCACCAGCAATTGGGCGGCGGCTTCCACCCGCCTGATGTCGCTGTTGGCGCAGCGGTGCAACGCATGGACCAACGGCGTCCGGCCGCTGCCGTCGAGCGCGTCGACGCGCGCGCCATGGGCCAGCAGCAGCTCGATCGCCCGCAGATTGCCGACCGCTGCCGCCTTGTGGAGGGGCGTGCCGCGCGCGGCCTCGCCGCTGTGCACGTCGGCTCCCAGCTCCAGCAGAATTTCGATCCGGCCTTGCCAGTGGCCGGCGCGCGCATGAAGCGGGGTGTCGCCGTAACTGTCGGGCGCGGAGACATCCGCGCCCTGATCGACGAGCCAGCGGGCGAGGTCGTCGGGGCAATCGTTGAAGGCGAGGGCGGTCTGCTTGAACACCCCGCCGCGGGCATTCACGTCGCAGCCGTCGAAAACCGCCTTCAGCGCCTCGACGTCACCCGTCTTCAACAGGGTCTCGAAGTCTTTCGGCAGCGTCTTCCGTTTCGCCTTTGCCACGGCAACTCTCTTGGCTCTGAAGGAGGACGGCAGGATGCCGGCGCGTGGCCCTGCCGGTGACCAGGATAGATCGGCTCCGCTTCGAACGCAGCCCTCACCGCAAGCCTCCGGCCACGCACCCCTTCAATCACGGCGGCCGACCCCGCCCGGTCGCCATTCATTTGCCGATCGCCGGCCTCCTGCCCAGGGGCCGGCTTTGCCCGCCCCGTTCCAGGGACAGGCAAAGCCGGCATGGCCGCTGTCAGTGGCGTACAATCACGCCTTGCCAGTGACGATGAAGCGCCGCGATGTCGCCGCTGGTCAGGATCGGCATGGCGCCCTGCAACTGGTCATCGGACCAATCCCACCACTTCATCTCGAGCAGCAGCGCAACCAGGGAGTCATCGAATCGCTTCCGGATCACTCTGGCGGGGTTGCCCCCCACGATCGCGTAAGGGGCGACGTCTCGCGTCACCAGCGCCCTTGTGCCGATCACGGCGCCGTCGCCAATCGTGATGCCGGGCATGATGATGGCCTCCGAACCGATCCAAACGTCATTGCCGATCACCGTATCGCCTGCGGGCTGATAGCCGTTTTGCGCTCCGGCGAATGCCGGCACGTCGGGCATCCAGAAGAAGGGAAATGTGCTGATCCAGTCGCTTCGGTGCCCCTGGTTGCCGGCCATGATGAACGCTGCGCCGGATCCGATCGAGCAAAAGCTGCCGATCACCAACTTATCGGCACCTTCGTCCGGGGAAAGAAATCGGGCGCACTCATCGAAACTGTGGCCATGATAATAGCCGGAGTAATAGCTGTATCGGCCAACAATGATGTTGCGATTGGTGACCTGCTTTTCCAGCAGGATTCCCTTGAAGGGGCTTTCGAAAAAGTTTCTCATCGATTCACTCACGGCATCCGAGCCGCAGGCTATGCGGCCTCCTGCCTGCGCGAGGGCGCAGGCGCACGACGCGGCCCCCCTTTGAGGGGGCTCGCGTCAGGGCTCTTCGCGTCAAACGCGCGAGAGCGCGATGCAGATCGTACTTGGGGCCGCTTTCATGGTGAGGATGTATATAAAGGATCAATCAGATCGCCAAGGGCGAAAGGGCAGCATTCAAAGCGCGGCGGCCCGGGTGGGGAGAGCATGATCGTCCTCTTCCAGCCCCGATCCCTTCCTTTCGAACAGTGTTTGCGGCGTCGAATCTACGGCCCGCATGCGCGAAATTCTTGCCTGCCGTCCTGATCGGCGTCGTCGCGGCCATGCACCGGTTGAAGAATTTCGCCGACCGGCATCAACGCCGTGGGCGACCGGCGGCGCCAGTGCGCGGGACGCCGGTCACCGTGAACTGGCCCGATGTCCCACAACGATGCTCAAGCCGGGCCGGTGGATCCTGCGGCGAAACGCCTGATGCAGGCGTCGAACGATGCCGTGGTCACCTCATGATAGACTTCCGTTCCCGCTCGACGGACGACGGAGATTTCCCGGCGGTCGCCGAGATCCGCGATTTCGGCTGTAAATCCACCTGCGATGGCAACCGCAACGCTCAGCAACGCACCCACGTCAAAGGCTCCCCTGGACAAGATGCCGCAGGGTGGTACGGCCGAGTTAATGGCTGATGAACATATCTTGGTATGCCGCCACCTTACCTACAAATAGCCCAGTTCGTTGGCCTGTCCATCATGATGGAGGAGTGATGCCGTCGCGTGGAGCCGCTGACTCATCGAGAGGAATTCCCAAAGCCGACACCCCGTGAGCCGATGCCCCATTGCGACGGGGAAGAATGAATGCCGGCGGCGTTGCCGATCCGGGAAGGGGGCAAGGGTCGGCGCGCGTCACGAATTCGGTAATCGGACGAGGATTTTTCCGACCGCCTTGCCGCTCTCCTGGAACTCGTGTGCTTCGGCCACGGCGTCGAGATCATAGGTCTTGGCGATCCGCGGGGCATAGGCTCCCGACGCGGCGCAGGCGGAGACCTCCTCGGCCGCCTGCCGCATCGCTGCTTCCGGCATGGTGTAGACGTAGACGAAACGGAACGAGAAACCGCCGAGCAGGGCCGGGAAGAACGGGATCGTGAGAGAGGCCTGCGACGATTTCGTCGAATAGGCCGAGATGACGCCGTCGCGCGCGAGACAGGCGATCGCCACGTCGATGTTGGCGGAGATATCCACATCGACGAGGCGGTCGACTCCGTGGCCGAGAGTCGCGGATCTCACCGCCTGGGAGACGTCTTCCTCATGCCGGTTGACGACGAGATCCGCACCGGCCGCCCGGGCGACATCCGCCTGTTCGTCGCGGCTCACCGTCGCCGCCACCCAAGCGCCTGCCCATTTCGCAAGGAGGATCGCCGCATTGCCCACGGCACCCGCTCCGCCCTGGACGAGAACCCGCCTGCCGCGCAGGTCGCCGTCCGCGAACAGGCACCGGTGCGCGGTCATCGCCGGGACGCCGAGGGACGCGCCGATCTCGAAGGACACGGTGTCGGCAAGCCTGACCGCCTGCGCCGAAGGCACGACGACGAATTCGGCCGCGGTACCGAACGCCCTCCCCATCTGCGCCATGTAGATCCAGACCCGCTCGCCGATGCGTTCGGAAGGCACGCCGGGACCGACATCGTCGATGACACCCGCTCCGTCCTGATGCGGCACGATCCGCGGGAACGGCATGGCCTTGCCGCCAAAACCGGTCCTCGTCTTGATGTCGGAAGGGTTGATGCCGGAGGCGGCCACCCTCACCCGGACCTCCCCGGCTCCCGGCTGCGGAGCCGGCAGGTCGCCGACGGTCAGCACCTCCCTCGCGGTTCCCTGTCTGTCGTAGAAAGCAGCCCGCATGATGACGCACCTCTCGAATTGGCTGCCTTCAGCTAGGCGCCATGCAGGCGAAGTTGCAAGTAGGCAACAGTTCTGCCTATAGGGATAGAAAGTACACTATTGGAGCGATCGATGACCGTTGGCCGGAAATGCCCCGTCGAAACCACCGTCGACGTCACCGGCGGCAAGTGGAAGCCGATGATCATCTACCGCCTCCTCGACGGTCCGCGCCGTTTCGGCGAGCTGCGCCGCCTGGTCGGAAACCCGAGCCAGCGCTCCCTGACGATGCAGCTCCGCGAACTTGAAGCCGACGGGATCGTCGCCCGCGAAGTCTTCGCCGAGGTCCCGCCGCGCGTGGAGTATTCGCTCACTCCGTTCGGGCAGACTCTCGCGCCCGTACTGATGGCCATGCGGGACTGGGGCGTCGCGTTTCAGGAGCGGCGCCTGTCTGCAAAGGGCTAGCCCACATCCCGCTGACCGGTTCCGGAGTTCGCCGAAAACCGCTCCACGAAGAAGTCGATCAGCACCCTGACCTTTCTGGATACGTGCGATCCCGGCGGCCTGACGATGTAGACGCCGATTTCCGGCAGGCTGTATTCCGCCATGATCGGCACGAGGGCGCCCGCGGTCACATAGCTTTGCGCGATTGCGACAGGGAGCGCCGCGATGCCCAGTCCGGCCGCCGTCCCTTCGGCGATGCCCACGGCGCTGTCCGCCTTGAACCGCCCCTGACCGTTGACGACGACCGTCCTGCTGCCATCCGAGACCTTCCAGCTTTCGGTTCCCTGCAGGATCGCCTGATGGTCGAGCAGGTCGGCGGGCTTCTGCGGGACGCCGTGGACCCGCAGGTATTCCGGGCTGGCGAACAGGCCGGCCGCGAAGGCGCCGATCCTTCTCGCCGTCAGGTTCGAATCCTGGAGGTAGCCAACCCGGATGCCGCAGTCGTAGCCTTCCGCCACCAGATCGACATACCGGTCGCTGTAATGGGCGTGAAGCTGCAGGAGCGGATGCCGCCGGGCGAGTTCGGCGAGCGCCGGCGCGAAGTGTCCGGGACCGAAGGACGAGGGAACCGCCACGCGCAGCCGTCCTCTCAGCTCCCCGGCCGGCAGCATCTCCTCGCGGGCGATGTCCATCTCCAGGCACATGCGGGCGGCGTGCTCGCGGAAGGAAACGCCCGCCTCGGTGAGCGAGGCGCCTCTCGTCGTCCTCGCCAGAAGCTGGACGCCAAGCTCGCTCTCGAGGCGGACCAGCCTTCGGCTGACGATCGACTTCGGCAGGCCGAGACGTCGTGCGGCGACCGTGATGCCGCCGCCGTCGGCGACTTCGACGAAGGTCTGCATGTCCTCGAAGCTGACCATTCCGGTGTTCCGGTTTCCGTTCCACAGAGTGGCTTTCTATAGAGCTACCGTGCCGTTTTTCGCAACGCTAGATTCCAGTCATCGGGCGGAACGAAACCAATGTCCCCCACCTCCGCCGACATGAAGAAGGAATACGGCAATGCACAAGAACGTCTTCACCCCGGATAATTCCGCCATGCTGCTGATCGACCACCAGATCGGCACGATGGCCTGGACCCACTCGCACGACATCAACCTGGTCAAGCAGAACGCGCTGAAGCTCGCCCGCATCGCCAAGGCCGCCAACATTCCGACCATCCTGACCTCGAGCATGGAAGACCAGATCCAGGGGCCGCTGCTGCCGGAACTCGAAGCGATCCTGCCCGAGGCCTTCGCCGCCCGCATCAAGCGTCCCGGCATCGTCAACGCCATGCACCACGACGGCTTCAACCAGGCGGTCAAGGCGACCGGCCGCAGGAAGCTGTTCGTCGCAGGCGTGACGACGGAGATCTGCGTCACCTTCCCGGTCCTGCAGATGCTCGACGAAGGCTACGAAGTTCAGGTTTCGGCCGACGCGTCCGCTTCCTACACCAAGTACGGCGACGACATCGCGCTGCGGCGCATGGAAAAGGCCGGCGCGGTCATCACGACCGTCGACCAGATCATCTCCGAGCTTGCCGTCGACTGGACGAGCCCGCTCGGCCAGAAGCTCGTCGGCATCCTCAACTACCATTGAAGACAGGATACCCGTGTTCGGCGCGGGCGGCGGAGCCCGCGCCGGGATCGAAGGAAGGCTTCCACGGCCATTACCAGGATTTCTGCGGGCCGGATGCGCGGTGACTTCAGGAAAGGCTTCGGCGTCGCAGACGGGTGGTTTGCCGAGGTGACCGAACCGCTGGTCGAGGCAATCGCCCAGGCAGGAGCTGCGGCAGGAACTGCGCCGTCGGCGCCGGACAGCGGGCGCCAGGCACGGGGCCTCGACGTCGACGTGGCGGTGGCCGTGGCGGAGACCGGGGAGCCGGCCGGTGTGCTTACCAGGGCAGGGATCGCCCTTTCCAGTCGAGATAGAGGCTTTGCCCATTTCCCCTGTGGGCGGTCAGAACCTGCGCCATTCCCTCCACGCTTTCTTGAACGGATATCTCGGCTTCGACAGTGCCGTCGAGCGTACCCATGGCAGTCGCGGCCCATCCAGGATGGATCGAAAGCACGGTCAACCGAGGGTTATCTGCATGGATGGTGCGGGCCAGCATGTTGAGCGCGACCTTGCTGGCGCGATACAGATCCAGCTTCAGTCCCGGCTCGGTGTTCAGCGCAATACTGCCGCGATGAGACGACATCACCGCAAGTGTGCCGTTGGGAGCAAGGCGGTCCAGAAGGCGGTGGGCCAGACGGATCGGACCGAAGCAATTGGTCAGCATGATCTCGGCAAATTCAGCGTCCGTCGCCTCGGTGACCGAGTTGTGCAGGGGGCCATAGATACCTGCCACCAGAAAGATGACGTCGAAGACTCCTGCGATGTCGCTGCGCAGGGATTCGATCTGGTCGGCACGGGTCACATCCACATGGGCAACTCGTGCGACCGCCTTGAGAGCATTCGTATCGACACCAGGACGCGCCGTCCCGGTGACATCCCAGCCTTGCGCACGCAGTGCTTCGGCAAGCCCCAGTCCAAGGCCGCGTTCGGCTCCGACAATCAGGATGGAGGGCATGGTTCATCCTTTCAAAGAGCGGTAAAACCGCCATCCACGGTGACCAGCGAACCGGTCATGAAGGCGGACGCGGGAGAGGCGAGGAAAGCGATCACTTCGGCGATTTCCTGCGGCTGTCCGACGCGGCCCAGGGGATGTGCCGGACCATAGCTCGCCAGAGTGGCGCGGCTGTCCGGCACGATGTCCTCCAGAATGTCCGTCTCGACGACGCCTGGAGCGACGGCGTTGGCGCGGACGCCCCGATCACCATATTCGACCGCGATGACCTTTGTGAGTTGTGCAATGGCGCCCTTGCTGGCCGCGTAGACCGCCGTATCTTTCATCGCTACCTGCGCGACGATGGATGCGACGTTGACGATTGCTCCGCCGTTACCCGCGATCATGGCCCGTACGGCTTCGCGTGCATGAAGGAACGTACCCCGCGCGTTGACCGACATGACGCCGTCCCAATCTTCGACGGCCATGTCGATCAGCGGGCGGTTCATCGTCCGGCCTGCGTTGTTGACGAGGATGTCAAGGCCGCCGAACTGCTCCAGGGCTAAGGCGACGCTGCGGCGGGCGGTCTCCTCCAAGGCAATGTCGCCTGTCAGCGTCACGATGCCGTGGGAGGAAAGCTCATGGACTGTCTCGCTGATGTCTGTCGCCACGACAAGCGCGCCACGGGCACGCAACGTCAGGGCGGTCGCCCGGCCAATTCCCCGGGCGGCACCCGTAACCAAGGCGATCCGGTTTTCAAAAACCTGCTTCATGGATGTCTCCTTCGCCGCCGAAGGTAGGCCATGTAGCAAACCGCGATAATCAGGAGAATATTTAGAACATTACGTAGCGGGGCTTCATAATCTTGACATGAAACCTGCAGATTTTGCCCGTATCCGCGCCTTTCTGGCGGTTGCGGAAACCCTCGACCAGCATGAACCTTATCCCAACCTCCTTCCCGGCCCGGTGAGCCGCCGGGCCGCCGGGGCCTTCTCCGATCGCCGGTAGATGGAACGGCGCCCTGAAAGCGTTCCACGCCGTTCCATCCGCCGCTCCGCAGGAGGCCTGTCCGATGCCCTGGCCCCGTCCCCGACCGTCGTGCCGGCGCCGTCAGAACCGCAGCCCGCCCCCGACTTCCCTCTCGTCGCCCAGCAATCCCAGCGTCGCCAGCGCCATCACCTGCGCCGCCTTGACCATGTCGTCGATGCCGACCCACTCGTCGGGCTGGTGGGCGAGGTCGAGGATGCCGGGGCCGTAGGCGATGCAGTCCTTCAACTGGCCGACGCGCACCACATGCTTCTGGTCGTAGGTGCCAGGGGAGACCACATGCTGCGCCGGGCGGCCCAGCACCGTCTCGATGGCGGAGGCCACCGCCCGCACGACGGGAGCGTCGGCGTCGGTCATCGTCGGCAGGAAGGCCAGCACCTCGCGCAGCTCATAGTCGAAGCCGGGGCGGCTGCGGCGCAGATCCTCCAGGATGGCGACGATCTCGCCGCGCACCGCCTCGGGGTCCTCCTCGATCAGGTAGCGGCGGTCGATCACCATGCGGCAGCGGTCGGGCACCATCGGGCTGGGCAGGCCGTCATGGTCCTCGCGCTGGCCGCCATGGATGGCGTTGATGTTGATGGTGGACTGGCGGGCGCCCTCCGGCACCACCGGCATTTCGGTGCGCTTGGCGGCGAGGCGGGGGATCAGCTCGGTCTCGATCCGGTGCAGCACGGCGCCCATGTGGCGCACCGCGCAGTTGCCGAGGAAGGGCATCGATCCGTGGGCGACCCGGCCCCTGGTCTCGATCTCCGCCCACCAGACGCCGCGGTGGCCGATGCAGACGCGGTCGACGTTCAGCGGCTCCGGAATGATGACGTGGTCGATCCTGGGCCGGGAGAAATAGCCGAGCTTCGCCAGATGCCCGACCCCGCCATAGCCGCCGGATTCCTCGTCCACCGTGCCGGAGATCTCCAGGGCGCCCGCCGTCAGCAGCCCTTCCTCCAGCAGCGATTCCACCGCGATGATCGACGCGGCGATGCCGCCCTTCATGTCGCAGGCGCCACGGCCATAGACCCGGCCGTCCTTCACCACCCCGCCGAAGGGATCGACGGTCCAGCCCTGGCCGGCCGGCACCACGTCGATATGGCCGTTGAAATGGACGCAGGAACCCGGTCTCGGCGCCTCGATGCGGGCGACGACGTTGGTGCGCGGATAACGGTCGCTGTCGCCGGCCGCCCCCTCCGCCCGCACATACTCCACCGCGAATCCGCGCGCCGCCAGCCGCCGGCCGATCAGTTCGGCGCAGTCGGTGTAGACGTCGCCGGGCGGGTTGACGGTGGGGATGCGGATCAGATCCTGCGTCAGCGCGACCAGATCGTCGCGCCGCTGGTCGATCCGCCTGAAGAGCTGGCTGGTTGCGGCGTCGGTGGTTGCGGCATGGGTGTCGGAACGCATGGCCTCTCCCGCGGCAAGGACGGCACCAGTGTCGCGCCAACCCGATGGTCCGTCCACCCTGCCTTTGGGCACGCGCGCCGGAAGCGGTCATTTCGCAGCGCACTTTCCCGGACCGGCCGGGACCGCTACAGTCGCGGCGCCTCTCAGTGGAGACTCTCAATTATGACCGTCACGCATCCCATCGGGCTGAGCGCCCCGACCCTGGCCGACCCGGTGATCGCCGAGATCGCGGCCCGCTTCGTCGCCGCCCGCCGCGACGCGGCCGGCCTTGCCGATTTCCCCGGCCCGCTGCCGGCCGACCTCGCCACCGCCTACGCCATCCAGGCGACAGCGACCGCGGCTTGGCCCGACGAGGTCGCCGGCTGGAAGGTGGCGCGGGTGCCCCCGGCGCTGGAGGAGACGCTGGGCGCCATGCGCTACATCGGCCCGATCTTCGCCGGCACGGTGAAGGCCGCCAACGGCGGCGCGCTGAGCTTCCCGGTCATTCCCGGCGGCTTCGGCGCCGTGGAGGCGGAGTTCGCCGTGCGCATCGCCGCCGACGCCCCCGCCGACAAGCTGGACTACAGCCCGGCGGAGGCCGCCGCCTTCATCGCCGCCGTCCATGCCGTCATCGAGGTGGCGGGCGGGCCGCTGGCGCCCGTCAACACGCTGGGGCCGACCGCCTCGACCTCCGTCTTCGGCAACAACACCGGCCTGATCGTCGGCGAGGAGATCGTCGGCGGCGTCGAGGGCGCCGACGCGCTCAGGGCCGAGGTGCTGATCGACGGGCAGAGCGTCGGCGTCGGCAGCGCCGCCAAGCTGCCGGGCGGCATTCCCGCCGCGGTCGCGGTGGCGCTCGGCATGGCGGCCCGGCTCGGCCGGCCGCTGAAGGCCGGGAACTGGGTGTCCACCGGCGCCCTGACCGGCGTGCACGCCATCGCCATCGGCCAGCAGGCGCGGATCGCCTTCACAGGCCTCGCGCCGATGGACGGCACCGCCGTGGCGGCCGGGGCCGTGCAGGGATTGGGCGCCTGACGATCGCTTCGGTCGATCGTCAGCACCGCGGCTGGTGCAATCCAGGGGGTGCCGCCTTGGTGGAAGCCAAAGGGCGGCGGGGATGCTTGAATGGCCTCCCCCCTCCAGCCGACGGATTCCCCCGCCTTGTCCCAGTCCAGCCTGTCTTCCGACGCCCCTGCATCCGCCGGAAAAGCGACGAGCCTGCTGCCGCCGGCCCAGATGCTGGTGGGGCTGGGGCTTGCCGTGGCGGGGGTGGTCGCCTTCTCGTTCCGGCCGGTCATCATCAAGCTGGCCTACCGCTACGACGTCGATCCGGTCACGCTGATCATGCTGCGCATGGTCTTCGCGCTGCCCTTCTTCCTGGGCATGGCGCTGTGGTCAAGGGGTGGAAAGGGAGAGCGGGCGCCCATCGCCGGACGCGACCTCGCCCTGACGGTCGCGCTCGGCGTCACCGGCTATTACGCCGCCAGCTTCTGTGATTTCCTGGGATTGCGCTATGTCTCGGCGGGAATGGGCCGGCTGCTGCTGTTCCTCTACCCGACCATCGTCGTCGTGCTGTCCGCCCTGTTCCTCGGCAAGCGGATCGGCCTGCGCGAGGTGGTGGCGCTTGTGGTCTCCTACGCCGGCGTCGCGCTGGTGGTGTGGTCGGAGATCGGGACCGGCCATCCCGACTTCGCGACCGGGGCGGCGCTGGTCTTCATGGGCGCCTTCCTCTATTCGATCTATCTGGTCGGCAGCAGCCGGGTGGTGCAGCGGATCGGCTCGATGCGCTTCACCGCCTATGCGATGACGGCGGCCTGCCTGTGCTGCATCCTGCAGTTCCTGGTGCTGCGGCCCTTGTCGGCGCTCGACCTGCCGCTGCCGGTCTACGGCCTGTCGGCGGTGATGGCGGTGGCCTGCACCGTGCTGCCGGTGCTGATGACCGCGGAGGCGCTGCGCCGGGTCGGTCCCAATCTGGTGGCCTTGAGCGGCGCCATCGGCCCGGTCGCCGCCGCGGTGTTCGGCTATCTGGTGCTGGCGGAGCCGATGGGCTGGCTGCAGCTCGCCGGTGCCGCCCTGACCGTCGCCGGCGTCATGATCATCAGCCTGTGGAAGACCGCCTGAGTTTTTCCCATTGGAATAACCGGCCCGCCGCCGTCGTCTCATCTTCCAACACAAGCAAAAGGATATCCGAGATGACGAACTATGCGAGCACATCGGCCGGCTACGGTGCCGCCACCACCGGGCAGGATGCGCTGCTGCTGGCGGCCCGGGTCCTGCTGGGCGCCATCTTCGTGCAGAGCGGCTTCGGCAAGCTGATGGCGCTCGGCGGCTTCATCGCCGGGATGGAGAGCCAGGGCGTGCCGATGGCCACCATCGTCGCCCCCATCGGCGCGCTGGTCGAGGCGTTCGGCGGTCTGGCCATCGTGCTCGGCGCCTGGACCCGGCTGGCGGCCCTGCTGGTCGCCGTCTTCACCGTCGCCGCGACCGTGATCGCCCACCGCTATTGGGATGCGCCGCCCGACGCCGCGAAGATGCAGCAGATCCAGTTCATGAAGAACCTCGCCATCATCGGCGGCTTCCTGTCGCTGGTCGCGTCGGGCGGCGGGCGCTTCAGCGTCGACGGCTGGCTGTCCCGCCGCTGAACCGGCTGACCGTCTTAGGAATCGTACGCCATCAGCGAGAGGCTGGGGACGTCGATGCGGTCGCGGCCGTTGAGGAAGGTCAGTTCCACCAGGAAGGCGGCGGCGCGGACGTCGGCGCCGACCCGGCGCAGCAGGCTGATGGCGGCGGCCATGGTGCCGCCGGTCGCCAGCAGGTCGTCCAGCACCACCACGCGCTGGCCGGGCTTCACCGCGTCGGCCTGCACCTCGATGGTGTCGGTGCCATATTCCAGGTCATAGGAATGGGCGATCTTGTCGCCCGGCAGCTTGCCATGCTTGCGCACCATGATGAACCCGACGCCCAGCGCCAGGGCCAGCGGGGCGGCGACCAGGAAGCCGCGCGATTCGATCCCGACCAGCAGGTCCGGCTTGTGCGGGCGCACCGCCTCGGCCAGCTCGTCGATGGCGGCCTTCCAGGCGGCGCCGTTCGCCAGCAGGGGCGAGACGTCGTAGAACAGGATGCCGGGTTTCGGGAAATCCGGGATGTCGCGGATATGGTCTTTGAAGTTCATCGAAAATCTTGTCCGTAAAGAAGCGCCTTCCGGCATCGACGGCCCGGTCCGCTTTCCGGCACTCTAGCGGTTGCCTGCCCTGCCGCAAAGACGGGAATGGGCACCGGGGCGATTCGGCCATGCCCTTGACGGGGTTGACCATCCGGCGATGCTCCGCCACGTTCCAGGCGCACCGGTCGGTGTGCGGATGCGTGCGGCGGAGCCTGTGGCAGCGAGTTTGGCGAAGAACGGGGCGGCGAAGGACGGTGCCTGGATCGATGCCGGTCCGGTGGACGGCGGTTGGCGGATCGGTGCCGTCGGGCGCTGGACCCTGATTGCCGCCGCCACGGCGTCGGACGCGCTCGACCATGCGCCGAGGCCCGAAGACGGTGCCGCGGTGCGGCTTGACCTGGCACGGGTGGAGGCGCTCGACACGGTCGGCGCCTATCTTCTGAGCCGGCTGGCCGACCGGCTTGGGAACGACGGGCACGCCGTGGAGGTGGTCGGGCTGCGGCCGGAGCATGCGGCCCTGTTCGACGCCGTGCGCGATGCCGGCAAGGCGCCGCCGCATCCGATCGAGCGGGAGCACCACCCGATCCGCGACATGGTCGTCCGCACCGGCGAAACGACGGTCAACGCGGCCAGGGAGGTCCTGGATCTCGTCGGCTTCCTCGGCCTCGTCACCGTCACCTTCGCCCGGCTGATCCTGCGCCCGTCGCGCCTGCGCCTGACCTCCGTCCTGTTCCACATCGAGCAGACCGGGCTGAACGCCCTGCCGATCCTGGGGCTGCTGTCCTTCCTGATCGGCGTGGTGCTGGCCTTTCAGGGGGCGGACCAGCTGAAGCGCTTCGGGGCGGAGCTGTATGTGGTCAACCTGCTGGGCGTTTCCGTCCTGCGGGAGATCGGCATCCTGATGACGGCGATCATCGTCGCCGGCCGATCCGGCTCCGCCTTCACCGCGCAGATCGGCACCATGAAGGTGAACCAGGAGGTCGACGCCATCGCCACCATGGGGCTAGACCCGGTGGAGCTGCTGGTGGTGCCGCGGGCGCTGGCCCTGATGATCACCCTGCCCCTGCTGGCCTTCTACGCCGACGTGATGGGGCTGTTCGGCGGGGCGGTGATGGCCTACGCCACGCTGGACATCACCTTCGGGCAGTTCATCCGCCAGCTCCACAGCGCCGTCGGCATCAACACGGTGATCGCCGGCCTGATCAAGGCGCCGGTCTTCGCCCTGGTGATCGCCATGGTCGGCTGCTACGAGGGGCTGAAGGTCTCCGGCAGCGCCGAGAGCGTCGGCATCATGACCACCAAGGCGGTGGTGGAGGGCATCTTCCTGGTGATCGTCATCGACGCGGTGTTCTCCGTCCTCTTTTCCATGCTGGGGGTGTGATGGCCCGGCCTCCCGTCATCCGCGTGCGCGGACTGGTCACCCGTTTCGGCCCGCAGACCGTCCATGACGGCCTCGACCTCGACGTCGAACCAGGGGAGGTGCTGGGCGTCGTCGGGGGTTCCGGCACCGGCAAGTCGGTGTTGCTGAAGGAAATCCTCGGACTGATCGACCCTGCCGCCGGAAGCATCGAGCTGCTGGGCCACGACACCGCCAATCTCGACCGGGCGGAGCGTACGGCGCTGCAGGCCCGCACCGGCGTGCTGTTCCAGAACGGCGCGCTGTTCAGCTCCATGACGGTGGCCGAGAATGTGATGCTGCCGCTGAAGGAGCACACCGGCCTGCCCCCGTCGCTGATCGCCGAGGTGGCGCGGGTGAAGATCGCGATGGCCGGTCTGCCGCCCGATGCCGGGACCAAGCACCCGGCCCAGCTGTCGGGCGGCATGATCAAGCGCGCCGGTCTGGCCCGCGCCCTGGCGCTCGACCCCGACATCCTGTTCCTGGACGAACCGACCGCCGGCCTCGACCCCATCGGCGCCGCCGCCTTCGACACGCTGATCCAGGGCCTGCAGCGCAGCCTGGGGCTGACCGTCTTCATGGTCACCCACGACCTGGACAGCCTGACCTCCATCTGCGACCGCATCGCCGTGCTGGTCGACAAGAAGATCCGGGTTGGGACCCTGGCCCAGCATCTGGCCGACCCGCACCCCTGGATCCACGACTATTTCCACGGACCGCGCGGCCGCGCGGCCCTCGACGCGAAGGAGCGCAACGACGCTCTGCGCCAGTCACAGGAAATCTCTCTGCGTCATGGGAAAGAAGACGCTCCGCGTCTTGCGAAAGGGTAGGGGCACGTCATGGAAACCCGCGCCAGCTATATCCTGGTCGGCAGCTTCGTGCTGGCTCTGGTCGCCGGCCTGCTTGTCTTCACCGCCTGGATCGCCAAGGTCCAGCTGGATGAGACCCGCGAGACCTACCGCATCTATTTCAGCGGTTCCGTCACCGGCTTGCAGCAGGGAAGCCCGGTGCGCTACCGCGGCGTGCCGGTGGGCACCGTGACCGACATCCGGCTCGACCCTGAAAACGTGACGCGGGTGCGGGTGACGATCATGGTGCAGAACGGCACGCCGATCATGTCCGATTCCATCGCCTCGCTGGAAGTGCAGGGCATCACCGGCGGCGCCTATGTCCAGATCTCCGGCGGAACGGTGGGAGGCAAGCATCTGACCGTCACCGATGCCGACGGGGTCCTGACCATCCCGTCGCGCCCCAGCTCGCTGACCGCGGTGGTGGACAGCGCGCCGCAGCTCGTCAACCGCGCGCTGGAAGTCATCACCAAGCTGGGCGAGACGCTGAACGGCGAGAACCAGAAGGCCATCGCCGACATCCTGGCGAACACCCGCACCATCAGCGCCGAGCTTGCGCGCGCCAGCGCCGGCCTGGAGGAGACCATGACCCAGGCGCGGCGGACCCTGCACGGCTTCGAGACGGTCGGGCCGCAACTGGACCGCACGCTGGCCCAGGCGCACGACACGCTGGCTACGGTGGACGGCACTGCCAAGCAGCTGGGCGGAGAAACGCGCGAACTGATGCGCTCGCTGAAGCGCACGTCGGACACGCTGAACGGTCTCGTCGCCGAAAACCGCGAACCGGTGCGCGACTTTACCGCCACGGGTCTGTATGAACTGACATTGCTGATCACCCAGCTGCGCGATCTGTCCGGTCAGCTGTCGCGGGTGGTCACGCGGATCGAGAATGACCCGTCGAACTTCCTCTTCGGCGGGACGCGGCAGGGTGTGGAGGTGCGTGGGAAATGAGGCGGGCGACGATGGAGCGGGGGATGCTGGGCCGGATTCTTGGCCGGAGTCTGGGAGGCGTCCTGCTGTTCGGGCTGGTCGCCTGTTCGACGCTGAACCCGACGGCGCCGCATCTCTACACCCTGACCCCGCGGGCGAGCGTCGCCGCCGGTCCGAAGGCCGACTGGCAGTTGCTGGTGGAGACGCCGGCGGCGGCGGCGGGGATCGACACGCCGCGCATCGCGCTGGCCCGCACGCCGACCTCGCTCGATTACTTCGCCGACGTGTCCTGGGCCGACCGGGCGCCGAACATGGTGCAGGGGCTGATCGTCCAGACCTTCGAGGACAGCGGGCGCATCGTCTCGGTCGGGCGCGACACGGTGGGGTTGCGCTCCGACTATGTGCTGAAGTCGGAACTGCGCGATTTCCAGGCGGAATATGCCACGCCGGGCGCCGCCCTGCCGGACCGGGTGCATGTCCGCCTGTCGGCCAAGCTGGTCGCCATGCCGCGCCGGACCATCGAGGCCGGCGAGACCTTCGAAGCGTCTGCGCCGGTGCGCGGCCGGTCCTTCACCGATGTGATCGCCGCCTTCGACGAGGCGCTGGGCAGGGTCACCGGGGAGTTGGTCAGCTGGTCGCTGTCGCAGCGTTTCCGCCCCTCCGGCAGTTAGGACCGGCAGCCGACCGGCGAAGCTCGGGCGGGGCTGCAACCGCAGGCGCGAAAGCCGAAAAGACCTTGCCACGCCCGCATAGCCGCGTACGTAATAGGGATGTTCGCGCAGCGCAGGATGGGGCGATGACGGATTTGTCGGAAGTGTCCCGCGAAGAGTTGGAGGCGATGGCTGAGGCGGGACGCGAGGTACGCCTGTGCCAGCGTGTTCTGGCCAAGACCGGCGATACGGTGGTCGGCGAGCTTCTGCGCGGTCACGGCACGCTTTACGAATGGAAGCACTATCCGCCGGGCGACGTCTATGACGCCGAATTCCATGCCCAATACTACTATCACTGCCATCCCGAAGGCGAACGGCCGCAGGGGGAACACGGGCATTTCCACACCTTTCTGCGCCCGCACGGCATGCCGCCGGGCCTGCGGCCGGCGCCGCTGGCCGACTTCGTGCCGCCCGACAACGACAATGACGCTCTGTCCCACCTGATCGGCATCGCCATGGACGTCGCCGGCCAGCCGGTTCGGCTGTTCACCACCAACCGCTGGGTGACGGGGGAAACCTGGTACAAGGCCGACGACGTGATCGCCATGCTCGACGCCTTCGAGGTCGATCATGCCCGGCCGTCCTGGCCGGCCAACCGCTGGATCACGGCGATGATGCGGCTGTTCCGCCCGACCATCGTCGGCCTGCTGCGCGAACGCGATGCCGAAATTCGGCGCTGGGCGGATGGTCATGCCGACGCCTACGTCTTCGAGGACCGTGGACTGGAGGTGGCCTCGCAACGCCATATCTCGGTGGAACAGCAGATCGCCGAAGTGACGCTGCAATTGCGCGGCTCGCGGCGCCGTCGATCCATCCTGCCGGAGCCTCCCAGCTTTGTCGAAATGCCGTGAGCCGCTCCTCGGTCCTAGGACCCCCCACCCGTTGATCTATGACCGCGGGGCGTTAAGGAAGGCTCAATCGTTTCGGAAGATCCTTGGCCCCTGTGGGCAAGTCTCCGCCCACATCCGCGCGGATTCCGCTGTTCCGCGATCCATCTGGAGACGGACCAGGGCAGGAAGGGTCCGGGACCCATGAGTGACGGTTTCAAGTCGGGTCATCTGACCCAGGATGACGTGGCGCGGCTTCTGGCCGACCCGTCGCCGAACAGCCGGACCGATCTGGCCGCCAAGCTGGCTCAGCAGTTCGACAGCCCTGCGCTGTCGCAGTCGGAGCGCAAGCTGGCGGAGGACATCATCCGCGTGATGGTCAAGGACACGGTCCTGCGGGTCCGTCAGACCCTGGCCGAAAACCTGAAATCCAATCCCTCCCTGCCGCGGGACGTCGCCCTGTCCCTGGCCCGTGACGTGGAGGCGGTGGCGATCCCGGTGCTGAGCGTCTCCACCGTGCTGACTCCGGCCGATCTGGTCGAGATCGTCCGGTCGGGTGCCGAGGCGAAGAGCACCGCCATCGCCCAGCGCCCGACCGTCCCGGCCGCGGTGGCCGATGCACTGATCGAAAGCGGATCCGAACGCGCTGTCGCGGCATTGGTCGCCAACGAGGGGGCGGAACTCGGCGAACAGAGCCTGGGCCGGGTCATCGACCGCTTCGGCGGCAGCGAAGCGGTTCAGGATCCTCTTGTCCACCGCTCCAAACTGCCGATCACCATCGCCGAGCGGCTGGTCGCCGTGGTGTCGGAACGGCTGCGCCAGCATCTGGTCTCGCACCACGAACTGCCGTCGAAGGTCGCGTCGGAACTGATCCTGCAAAGCCGGGAGCGGGCGACCGTCGCGCTGTTCACCGGAGAGAGCGACGAAGGGGCGCTGGACCGGCTGGTGATCCAGCTTGCCGGTACCGGCCGCCTGACGCCGTCGCTGCTGGTTCGCTCGCTGTGCACCGGTGACATCGCCTTCTTCGAGACGGCGATGTCGCGCATGGCGAACGTGCCGCTGACCAACGCCCGGCTGCTGATCCACGATGCCGGGCGGCTGGGGCTGAAGTCGCTGTACGACAAGGCGAAGCTGCCGCCGGCCCTGTTGCCTGCCTGCCGCATCGCCATCGATGTGCTGAAGGAGACCCCCTATGACGGCGAGCCGGGGGATCGCGAGCGTCACCGCCGCCGCGTCATCGAGCGCATCCTGACCCAGTACGAGGATCTGGCGCCTGAGGATTTGGAGTTCCTGCTGGCGAAGCTGGGCGACATCATGCAGCCGGAAAACGCCGCGGCGTGACCGACCCGACCTTTTTCACCCACCCCGCTCCGTCGTCGAGCGTCAACCCGGCCGACACCATTCGTCGGCTGGAGTGCCGGATCGTCGAACTGGAAGCCGCCCTGCGTCACAGCGAGGCCCGGGCAGGCGAGGCACGTTTCCGCTCGTTGGTGCGGACGGCGGCCAGCATCATCCTGGTTCTGAGCGATGACGGCCGCGTGCTGGAGGCCAACCGGGACGCCGAACGTGCGTTCGGGCTGGAGACCGGTGCCGCGATCGGCCTTTCCTGGACCGAGGTGATGGGCGAGCAGCCGACCGGCGTCTTTGCCGCCCAGCTCGCTGTCGCCGCGGAGGGAATGGAGGTCCGCAACTTCGAGCAGGCCCTGCGCGGCCGCGACCGCGTGAGCGAGCAGGTGCTGCTTTGGAATCTGAACCGTTTGCCGGAGGCCGACGGGGCGCCGGCGGGCATCCTGTGCGTCGGTCAGGACATCACCCGGCGCAAGCGGGCTGAACTGGCCTTGCGCCAAGCCCGCGACGAACTGGAGATGCGGGTGACCGAGCGCACCCGCGCGCTGATGCAGGAAATCCAGGAACGTCGCCGCGCCGAACAGGCGCTGATCCAGGCCAAGGAGCAGGCCGAACTCGCCAACCGGGCCAAGAGTGAATTCCTGGCCAACATGAGCCACGAGCTGCGCACGCCGCTGAACGCCATCATCGGCTTTTCCTCGATGATGGAGAGCGAGATCGTCGGGCCGCTCGGTCATCCCAAATACCTCGACTACGCCAAAGTGATCGGCAAGTCGAGCCAGCATCTGCTGGCGGTGATCAGCGATATTCTCGATGTCGCCAAGATCGAGGCCGGGAAGCTGGAGATGCATCCGCAGCCGATGGATGTCCGCGACGCGGTGGAAAGCTCGCTTCTGCTGATCGCCGAACGGGCGGAGGAGGGCGGATTGATCCTGACCCAGGACATCGCCTCCGGCACGCCCCATCTGCTGGGCGATCCGGTACGTGTGAAGCAGATCCTTCTGAACCTGCTGACCAACGCCGTGAAATTCACGCCCACCGGCGGTCAGGTTGCCTTGCGGGTCCGTCCCGAACGCGACCGCATCCTGATCGAGATTGCGGACACCGGGATTGGCATGAGCGCCGAAGGCATCGCCATCGCCCTGCAACCCTTCGGTCAGGTCGACAGCCAGCTGTCCCGCCGGTCCGGCGGCACCGGGCTTGGCCTTCCGCTGGTGCGCTCCTTCGTGGATCTGCTGAACGGCACGCTGGATATCCGCAGCCGCGAGGGGGAAGGCACGACGGTCAGCGTGCGCCTGCCTGTGGCGCCGCCGTACGATGGGGAATGATCTGGAGATGACATGTCTGTGAGGCCGGGGCAGGCCATGCCCGACTGCGGACAGCGCGACACGCCGTTGTCGGTCGCGATGGTGTTCGGGATTTCCGGGGTCGATCCGCTGGAATGGGACGCTTGTGCCGCCGGCAAGGGACCGTTCCTGAAGCATGCCTATCTGCGTGTGGCGGAGGAAAGCGGGTTGGCCGCGCCGGACAACGGCTGGCGCCCGGCGCACATGATCGTGCGGGAATCCTCCGGCCGGCTGGTGGGGGCGGCTCCGCTCTACCTGCGCGACCGGTCGACGGACGAGTTCTGGCCGGATCAGGCCTGGGTCGACGGCTTCCAGGCTTCGGGCGGACGCTATTTTCCAAAGCTGGTCATGGAGGTTCCCTATACGCCGGTGACCGGCACGCGGATCCTGGTGAGGGAGGGGGCGCCGTCCGGCGTGGCCGACGCGATCATCGGTGCCTTGCAGTCGCTGGCCCACAAGCACGGGTTGTCTTCCATCCATGTCGGCTTTCCGGACGAGGAGGACCGTGCCCGTTTCGAGATGGCGGGATGGATGACCCGCCATGCCGTCGATTACGAGTGGCGGAACGAGGGATACCGCGACTTCGGCGATTTCACCTCCGCCCTGTCGAGCCGTCGGCGCAGAGTGCTGCTGTGGGAGCGCCGCAAGATCGTTGCAAGCGGGGTGCGGTTCCGTGACGTGCCGGGCAGCCGGGTCGGGGAGGCCGATGTCGCGGTCTTCCTGGATTTGCTGTCCGACCTCCATGTCCGCCGAGGGAGGCGCCAAGCGCTGACCATGGATTTCGTGCTGCGGCTCTGTGCCGCCTTCGGCGATGCCGTGACGCTGACCTTTGCCGAAGCCGACGGAGCAGTGATCGGCACGTTGATGACGGTCGAAGGAGACGGTTGCCTCTATGTCCGAACCTGGGGCGCGCGGGAGGAAACGCGATTTGTTCACTTTGAAACATGTTATTATCGGACCATCGAATGGGCGATCGCCCATGGCCTCAGTCGGGTGAATGGCGGGCGCGGCGGACCGCACAAGCTTGAACGCGGCTTCCGGCCGGTCCTTGCCCATGCCTGTCATTGGTTCCTGCACACCAATATGCGCTCCGCGGTGGCGGAAGGACTGGAGCTGTACAATGCTAAAGTTCTCGCCGCCTTTGCGCGGGAGCAGGCCCACTCGCCCTTCCGGGAGCGGGACAGCCGATAGCCGCTTGCACGGTGCGGCGTGGCGGGCCACCTTGCCTCTATGAGCGAGAGACGGGCGGGGTGGGCGATGACGGTGAGCCGGGACGATCTGAAGACGCGCATCGGGCAGGCGCTGGGCGAGGCGAAGGCCGATCTGGTCATCAAGAACACGCGCTTCCTCAACGTCGTGACCGGCGAGATCGCGGAGGGCGACATCGCCGTCTGCGGCGAGGTCATCGTCGGCACCTACGAGTCCTATGACGGGGTTGAGGAGATCGATGGCCGTGGGCTGACCGTGGTCCCCGGCTTCATCGACACCCATGTCCATTGCGAGTCCACCTGCGTCACTCCGCAGGAGTTCGACCGTTGCGTCCTGCCGCGCGGCACCACCACCGCCATCTGCGATCCGCACGAGATCTGCAATGTGTTGGGTGAGCGGGGCCTGCGCTATTTCCTCGACAGCGCCGGGGGCACGGCGCTCGACCTGTTCGTGCAGCTGTCGTCCTGCGTGCCGGCGACGGAGCTGGAGACCTCCGGTGCCCGGCTGGAGGCGCCGGATCTGATCCGTCACATGGACCATCCCCGCGTTCTGGGGCTGGCGGAGTTCATGAACTTCCCCGGCGTCTTCCACAAGGTGGACGGGGTGCTGGACAAGCTGGCCGCCTTCGACGGGCGCCATATCGACGGCCATGCCCCGCTGGTGACGGGGAAGGAACTGAACGCCTATCTCTCCTGCGGAATCCGCAACTGCCACGAGACGACCAGCGCCGCCGAAGCGATGGAGAAGCTGCGCAAGGGCATGCAGGTGCTGATCCGCGACGGGTCGGTGTCGAAGGACGTCCATGCCCTGGCCGAGGTCATCAAGCCGGAGACCTCGCCCTTCCTGGGCTTCTGCACCGACGACCGCAACCCGCTGGACATCGCGGAGGAAGGGCACATGGATCACCTGATCCGCAGCGCCATCCGCCTGGGGGCGCCGGTCGCCCATGTCTACCGCGCCGCCACCTGGTCGGCCGCCCGCGGTTTCCGCCTGTACGACCGCGGGCTGGTGGCGCCGGGGCATCGTGCCGATCTGGTCCTGCTCGACGATCTGGAGGATTGTGCGGTCAACCGCGTCATCCGCAACGGCAGGGTGGTCGGCCCGAACAGCTTCGATGGCCGGCCGGTGGTGACGCCGGTCGGGCTCGATTCGGTGAAGCTGGAACCGGTGACGGAGGAGGATTTCGCCGTGCCGGCTGGCAACTCCGTCCAGTCGGTGATCGGGCTGGAACCAGGCAGGATCCTGACCGAACACCGGCGGATCGAGGTGCCGGTGGTTGGCGGCCAAATGATGACCGACCCGTCGCGCGACCTGCTGAAGATCTGCGTCTTCGCCCGCCATGGCAGCAACCGCAACATCGGGCGCGGCTTCGTCCAGGGCTTCGGCTTGGCGGAGGGGGCGCTGGCCTCCTCGGTCGGTCATGACAGCCACAATATCTGTGTGGCCGGGGCGAGCGATGCCGACATGCGCATTGCGGTCAACCGCCTGATCGAGCTTCAGGGCGGCTTCGTCGCCGTTCGCAACGGCCAGGTGGTGGGTGAACTCGCCCTGCCGCTGGCAGGGCTGATGAGCCTGGAACCATTCGAGAAGGTGGAGGTGAAGTTGCGGTCCTTGCGTGCCGCCGTCCGCGCCATGGGCTGCCCGTTGGCCGAACCCTTCCTGCAACTCGCCTTCCTGCCGCTGCCGGTCATCCCGCACCTGAAGATCACCGACCGCGGCATGGTCGATGTCGACCGGTTCGAGTTGATTGCCGCCTGAAGGGGCGACTTGCCTGAAAAATAGGCATCGGCTTGGAGAATGGGCGGGCGGAAGCCGGGGACATCCGCCGCATGAGCGTGGAAATGACGCAGCCGGACCACTGGCACGGGCTTTGCCACGACGTCACATTATCTGACGTCGTCGTCATCGAGCGAGCCTGACCCGCCATGACCCATCTGGCCCCGATGATCCACCAGTCGCATGACCTGCTGCCGGTCCGGCCGCCGGAAACCGTGTCGATGCGGACGCGGGACGGCGTGCGGCTGGATGCCGACCTTTATCGTCCCGATGCTGCAGGCACCTGGCCGGTGCTGCTGTTGCGCGTCGCCTGCGGCCGGCGCACCGCGCTGACCAGCCACTACGCCCATCCGCGCTGGTATGCGGCGCGCGGCTATGTGGTGGTGGTGCAGGACATGCGTGGTTGCGGCACCTCCGATGGCCGTTTCCGCCCCTTCGAGTCGGAGCGGGAGGACGGAGCCGATGCGGTGGCCTGGGCAGCCTCCCTGCCGGGGTCGTCGGGGGCGGTGGCGATGTATGGCTGCGGCTATGCCGGCATGGCGCAATGGCTGGCATTGTCCGAGGCGCCGGCGGCCTTGCGGGCGGTGGTGCCGGCCTTTGCCGGCTGGGATGTCTTTTCCGACTGGGCTTATGAGGGCGGTGCCTTCCGGTTGGCCGATGCCATGGGATGGGCCTTGCGCACCGCGGCTGACGCGGCGCGGCGGGTGGAGGACGGCACCGGCCACCGGCTGCTGTCGGACGCGGCGCGCAGCCTGCCGACCGATGACGAGATCCCGTCACGTCCGCAGGCTCTGCGCGATTACGCCCGCTATACCCATTACGATGATTGGCTGACCAACCCGGTGCCCGGTCCCGCCTGGGCCGCGCTGTCGCCCAGGGCGATGCAGGACTCCATGCCGGCCGACGTGGCAGTCTTGCAGCTCGGCGGCTGGTACGATCCACGGCTGGCCGGCATGCTTGATGCCCATGAGCGCTTCGCGGCTTGCGGGCGGGCGCCGGTGCGTCTGGTGATCGGTTCCTGGGGCGCCGACGGCCCGGCTGCGATGCCGGGACAGGCGCCGACGCTCGACACGCTGCAACTGACATGGTTCGACTGGGTGCTGAAAGGCGAAGGGGCCGACCGCGGCGGCGCGGTCCGCCTGCATGACGTGGAGACCGGGCGCTGGCACGACCTGCCTGCCGTGCCGGCGGCCGAGGCGGTGCTGCATCTGGCCAGCGAAGGCCTCGCCAACCGGCAGGGCGGCCGGCTGGAATTGGACCTGCCTGAAATGGAGATGCTGGACGTGGTCGTTCACGACCCGCGCACGCCGGTGCCGGCGGTTGGCGGCCATGCGGTGCCGGGCGCCGCCGGGCGCCCCGACCGTGCCGCCGTTGACCGCCGCCCGGATGTCGCGACCTACACCAGCCTGCCGTTGGACGAACCGCTGACGCTGGCCGGTCGGGTGGCGCTGGATGTGTGGGTCGAGGCCGATGCCCCATCCTTCGACGTCAGCGCCGTGCTCTCGGTGGTGCGTGCCGACGGGCAGGTGCTGCCGCTGAACCAGGGCCATGCGCGGGTGGAGCCGGGCGATCCGACCCGCCCGCTGACCATCGCCATGCGGGCGGTCTGCGCCACCCTGGCGCCGGGCTCCGCACTGCGCCTCAGCCTCGCCGGCTCCTGTTTCCCGGCGTACCCGGTCAACCCCGGGACCGGGGCGGAACCGGGCGAGACCCGCCGGGTCGATGCGCTGCCGATCACGCTGCTGATCCACAGCGGCCCCGACCGGCCGTCGCGGCTCCGCCTGCCGGCCGGATTGCCCGCTGCGAGTTAGGGCGCCATGTCGCCGTCCGCCTCATCCGCCCCCCGGCCCGCCGCTTCGAGGCAGAGGTCGAGGCTATGGGACAGGAAGCGCAGCATCAGGTCGCGGAAGGGCGTCTTGTCGCCGACCGCCCAGGCCCGTTCGACGAGGTCCAGATACAGGCCGCGGTCATCGGCCGGGATCACCACCGGCGGATAGCCGGCGCGGTTCAGGATCAGGTTGCACAGAAGCAGGGCCGTCGTCCGGTTGCCGGCATGGAAGGGGCGGATGGTGCTCAGCCGGTGGTGCGCCTCGAACGCCGTGTCGGGACCGGCATCCGACTTGCGCATCCAGGTCGACAGCGCCGACATCGACACGCGCAGCTTGGCCGGATCGGGCGCGGTTTCCGCCGGATCGTCCTTCGGGGGGCCGTCGCGGTACTTGCCGGCCTCATCCTCGATCCCGCGATAGAGCACGTTGTGGAAGGCGGTGACGGTGCGTTCGGTGACGGCGCCCGACGGATCGAAGGACAGTCGCGCCATCAACTCCAGCGCCGCACGGTGGTTCAGGACGAAACGCTGCTCCTCCACCGCGCGGTGCCGCAGGATGCTGCCGCGCTCCAGGATCGTTTTCACGTCCGCGCGCTTGAGCGGAATGTCCTCCAGCGCCGCGGCGGCGGCGGTCAGATCCAGTTCGAACCGGTCGGCGATGCCGTGGACGGTCTCCTGCGGCAGAGGGCGTGCGGCGTCCAGCGCCCGTTTCTTCTCCGCGATCTCGTCGAGCAGGGCCATCGGTCACTCTGTCGCTTTGGCAGGGGGAAGCATCGAACGATGCGGATCGTGCTGCGTCCCCCTGCGGGGATTTGCCGCTTGGACGGGCACGGTTGCCGGTTTTAGGATCCCTGTCAAGATGTCCACAACCCTGCCAGGGCCGGCCGCCGCCACGGGATTCCGCGGGATGCGCCTGCAATCGCGGGACGCGGAGGGGGAACGTTGCGATGAGCTACGTCGTCTGGGACGAATCCATGAGCGTCGGCGTGGCCGTGCTCGACGACGAGCATCGGCGGCTGCTCGACCTCTTCAACGGCTTGCTGGAGAGCGGCATCACCCCCGCCAACCGGGAGGAGCTGTCGAGCCTGCTCGCCAGCCTCCGCGACTATGTCGCCGTCCATTTCGCGCGGGAGGAGGCGATGATGGGACGCTGCGGCTATCCCGATATGGACGGCCACCTTGCCGCCCACCGCTATTTCGCCGACGAGGTGGAAAAGCTCGCCCGCGACTTCGAGGGCGACAACCCGACCATGCTGCGCGTCGACCTGATCCTGCTGCTGAAGGATTGGTTCGTGGAGCACATCCAGCAGACCGACAGCCTGTACAAGCCCTATGTGGGAGCGAAGGCGTAGGGCGCTCGCTACTGCTTCGCGGCAGCCTTCTGGTCCGGCAGGCCCTTGTCCAGTTTGGCCTGGATGGCGCCCTTGTCGGTGTCGTCGTCGGCAGCGCGCAGGGCGCGCATCCATTGGAAGCGGGCCTCGTTGCGTCGTCCGGCCCGCCAATAGGCGTCGCCGAGATGGTCGTTGATGGTCGGGTCGCCCGGCTTCAGCTCCACCGCCCGTTCAAGCTTGACGACCGCGGCCTCGTAATCGCCCAGCGTGTAGAGTGCCCAGCCCAGGCTGTCGACGATATAGCCGTCGCGGGGGCGCAACTCCACCGCGCGCTCCACCATCGCCCTGGCCTTGTCCAGATTCTCACCGCGGTCGATCCAGCTGTAGCCGAGGAAGTTGAGCAGCGACGGCTCGTCCGGCCGCAGCTTCAGCGCCGCCTGCAGGTCGGCCTCGGCCTGCGGCCACTGCTTGGTCTTCTCGTAGCACATGGCACGGGCGTACAGCAGCGGCCAATGCCGCTCCTGCGGGGTGCCGATGCGCTCCAGCGCCGTGGTGTAGGCGGGGATCGCCTCGGCATAGCGCTTGGCATAGCGATAGAGGTCGCCCAGGCGGGTGATCGCATCGGTGCGTTCCGGCCGTTCGGCGGCGAGATCCTTGAGGATCGCGATGGCTTCGTCGTTGCGCTCCATGCGGGCGAGGCTGTCGGCCTCGCGCATGCGGGCGGTCCAGCCCAGCAGAGGGTCCTTCTCCAACTGCCTGTAGGCGGCCAGCGCCTCTTCATGATGGTCGCGAGACGCGGTGATGTCGCCGATCAGGAGATGGGCGAGAGCCAGATCGTCGCGCAGGTGCAGCGCGATGCGGCCGAACAGCAGCGCCGGCTCGTCGGCGTTCTCGTGGTGCAGCGCGCTGCCCAGATCGAACAGCGCCTCGGCAAGGCCGGAGCGGGCATCGCGGACCGGGCGGGCGTCGGACGGGGCGTTCGCCATGGCCGCCAATGCCGGCTCCACCAGCAGCCCATCCGGGTTGTTGCCCTGGAAGGTCTTGTAGAGCTTGGCGGCCTCGTCCTTGCGGCCGGTGCGCGTCATGAAGTTGCCGACGATCTGCACCACCCGCAGCGGCGCGTCGGTCTCCGTCACCTTCGCATAGCGGGCCGCCGCCTCGTCGTTGCGGCCGGCGAGGTCGAGGATCAGCGCGGCATGCAGGTTGTAGAGCGCCTCGAATCCCCGCACGCCCGACAGCGGCTGCAACGCCGCCAGAGCCTCGTCCGTCTTGCCGCGGGCGGTCGCGAGCCAGGCACGGGTCAGCGGCGTCAGGAAGCGGCCGAGTCCGTCCGCCGGCAGGCGGGCGGCATAGCCGTCGGCCTCGTCCAGCTTGCCCTTCGCCAGCGCGTCGGCGGCCAGAAGGGTCAATGCCATCTGCGGCTCGCCCTGGTCGTCGAGCAGCCGGTTGGCGTACTCGATCGCCGTGTCGATCCGTCCTTCGCCCAGCCGCAACAGGAAGCTGCGGCGCAGCAGGGCAGGATCGTCCGGGTCGGCGGCCAACGCCTGGCCGGTGAAGCGCGCCGCCGCGGTCCAATCGTCCTGATGCTGGGCATAGCGGCCGGCCAGATAGCTGCCGGTGGCCGAGCCGCTGCCATCCGCCGCGGGACCGGCGGCAAAGGCGGGCGCCAGATAACGGCCGCCGGTGGCGGTCCCGGCGATCAGGACGGCCAGGGAGACCGGCAGCAACCGGCGTCGGAAACTCGTCATGCTCTCGTCACCTCGTCTTCCGAGTCGGTATCCCATCATTTTCGGCAGGGCGCGGGCAAGAGACTTTCGCGTGCATCCCTTTTTCGCACCCGCTAACACCATTCCCGCCGCACCCGTTCGATCTGCTCCGGGCGCAGGATGTCGATGGCATGGGCATCCATGTGGGCGCGCAGGTGCTTCGGCATGCCCGGCGACAGGGTGGCTCCCTCCACCGACCAGCGGGCCATCCAGGACAGGGTGCGCAGCCAGGTCAGCCGGCGCAACGGCTTCAGCCACGGACGGACCTCGTCGGCGAGATCGCCCGGCACCGCCATCGCCCAGGCCGCGATGAAGGCGTCGACGTCCGCCGGAGCCAGTTCCGCATTCACCTCCGGATCCCATCTGGTCGAGGTGTAGAGGCTGGCATGGGCGAGGTCGCTGGCCGGGTGGCCGTACTGCAGCTTTTCCAGGTCGGTGAACCATGCCTTGCCCTGGGCATCGATCAGGAAATTGCCGGGATGCACATCCACTCCCACCGCGGTCAGCGGCATCGGCGTCTCAAGCGGCGGAGCGAGGTCGCCGGCACGGGCGGCGGCAAGCTCCTCCGCGATCAGGGCACGGGGCTCCGGCGACAGGTTGGCGCGGTCGAACCACTCCGCCTGCCGTTCGACCTGGGCCAGCAAGGCGGCGACCGGGTCGGGCGGAGCGGGCAGCGGCTCGTAGAAGTCCGGCGGCGCCATGCGGTGCAAGGCTGCGAGTGCGCGGGCGATGGCCGGCATGTCGTCGGGCAGCACAGGCGTGCGCCCCTCCACCTCGCCCACCACCAGGGCGCCCAGCGGCAGCCCCTCGCCCGGCGGCAGCAGGCCGGCGAAGCGTGGGGTGTGGCCGGACATCTCGGCCCGCCGGAAGGCGGCGGCCTGCCGGTCCAGTGCCGTCCAGGCGTCGAGGCCGAGCTGGCTCCAGCGCGGGATGCGGGCGACCAGCCGGCGGCCGCGCAGACGGACATGGTCGTGGGCGACGCCCTTCAGCGGCATCGGCTCCAGCGCGTCGGGAGGAAGATCGGCAAGGCGCGGCAGCCGGATCAGGGCGGCGTGCAGGGCCTCCATCGAGAAGCCGGCCGGTCCGCTCATGCCAGATCCGCTCACGCCATATGCTCGCGCAGGCGGGGCATCAGCTCCACCAGATTGCAGGGGCGATGACGGTTGTCGAGCTGCCAGAGCAGGATATCGTCCCAGGCATCGCGGCAGGCGCTGGGCGAGCCGGGCAGGGCGAAGATGTAGGTGCCGTTGGCGACGCCGCCGGTCGCCCGGCTCTGGATGGTCGAGGTGCCGACCTTGGCGTAGCTGAGGTAACGGAACAGCTCGCCGAAGCCGGGGATCGCCTTTTCATAGAGCGCCTCGACCGCTTCCGGCGTCACGTCGCGGCCGGTGACGCCGGTGCCGCCGGTGGTCAGCACCACGTCGATCTGCGGATCGGCGATATAGGCCTGGACCCGGGCACGGATCGCCGCGATGTCGTCGCGGACGATGGTCCGGGCGGCGACCACGTGGCCCGCCCCGGCGATCCGCTCCGCCAGCGCATCGCCGGACCGGTCGTCGGCGGCGCTGCGGGTGTCGGACACCGTGACCACGGCGATGTTCACGGGAAGGAAGGGACGGCTCTCGTCGATCTTCGGCATGGCGGCAGGCGTGTCCTCAGGTCGGGCCGGAGCCCGACAGGAGGGCACCGGCGGTCAGGGTATCGGGCTGGCCTCTCCCCGCTCCGCCACCGTTTCGACCGGAGCCGGCGTCTTTGCCGCGGGCAGCGGATCCGGGCGGGCCGCGACCTGGGCCGGACCGCTCTCCACCGGAGCGTAGCCAGGCCATTTCCCGTCGGCGACGGCGGAGAGCGAGGCGGTCTCCTGGCCCAGCCGAAGCTGGTAGATCCAGAAGTTGGCCATCACCTTCTCCACATAGTCGCGCGTCTCGCCGAAGGAAAGGCTTTCGATGAACAGCAGCGGATCGGTGATGTCGCTCAGGTCGCGGCGCCAGCGCGCCAGGGTACCCGGACCGGCATTGTAGGCGGCGGTCGCCAGGAACAGGTTGCCGTCGATCTCCGGCATGCCCAGCAGTTCCGAAAGATAGCGCTGGCCAAGCTCCATGTTGCGCGACGGATCGAACAGGGCGTCGCGGTTGGCGTCGTCGCTGCCGATGTCGGCGTTGCGCTCGCGCACATGCTGGGCGGTGCTGGGCAGGATCTGCATCAGCCCGGTCGCCCCGGCGGAACTGACCAGCCGCGGGTCGAAGCGTGATTCCTGCCGCATCACCGCGAAGACCAGCGCGCGGTCCAGCGCGAAGCCGTCGCGCGGGGTCCAATGCGGTACCGGATAGAGCGCGGCGGCATAGGGAGCGCCGTCCGGCCCGGCCACCGCATTGCCCAGCCGCAGCGCCAGCGAGGCCACGCCGGCACGGTCGGTCAGCGCCACCATCGCCTGTTCGACGCTCGGGTCGCCTTGCGGATCGATGCGCTGCAATTCCAGGCCGGCCAGTTCGCGCTGGCCGGCCTGCAGCAGGGCGATGGCGCGGGCACCGGCCGGTCTGGCCGCTACTGCCGCCAGCTGCCGACCGGTCAGGTCCGGCGCCTGCCAGCGCACTTCGCCCAAACTGCCCAGCGTTTGCAGGGCGATCAGGCCATAGAAGGTGTGGGGATAGCGGGAGGCTGCGACAAGATGCTCCGCCGCCTGCTTTTCCTTGCCGGGCTTGCGGGCCAGCGCGCGGGCCGCCCAGTAATCGGCCGCGGCGGCCTTCCAGGGCGAGCGCGGACCGGCCGCCGCCATGCCTTCGAAATGGCGGGCGGCGCGGTCGGCCTGCTTCAGCCGCCACGCCGCCAGCCCGGCGATCCAGTGCGCTTCGGGAAGCATGTCGCCGGACCGCGCGGCGCTCGCCGAAGCCAGCGTCAGCGCCTGCGCCGTCTCGCCGGAATAATAGAGCGCCGCGGCGATGCGGGCACGGGCGGCGTCATACTGCACGGTGTCGAGCTTGCCGCCGAACTCGTCCTGGCCCAGCAGGCTCAAGGCGCCGGCGGTGCGGCCGGAGCGCAGCAGATCGTCGATCCGGGCCACCGCCGCACGGTCGCTGCGGGCGCGGGACACGGTGCGGCTGCGGGGAGCGACGGTGACGCTGTCGTCATCGTCCTCCTCGTTGCTGGCGACGGTGCGCAGGCCGCCCAGCCGTTCCAGCGATCCGACGAGGCGGACGCGCTCCTCTCCCCGTGGCGGTTTCGGCGCCTTCTGGCCGGCGGGCTGGCGTTTCTGGGCGAGGTTGTGCACCCGCTCCGCCCCGGCGAGGTCGCCGTAATCCTGCATCCAGCGGGCGAGCTCCTCGTAGCCGGCGCGGCGGTCGGGGTGGAGATAGCGTTGGCGCAGGACATAGCCGATCAGCCGGCGATCCTTCAGCTTCGCCATCTCCGCGTCGGCGGCGTCCCATTCCGCCCGCTCCTGGGCCGTGAAGATTCGGCGGTAGCGGGCGGCATCCTCCTCGTCCAGCTGGACGGCGCGGGCCTCCTCGTCGGTTGCCAGCAGCAGGGGCGTTCCAGCCGGGGCGGGCGTCTCATCCGCTACCGGGGCCGCTACCGGGGCCGCTATCGGGGTTGATTGCCGGTCCGTTGGCGGATCTGCCACCGGGGCTGCCGACTGGCTGGCGGTCGCGTTGCCGGATGCGGTGGAGTCGGGGGTTGGTGTGTCGGGGAACCCCGTGGCCGGATCGCTTGGCGCGTCACCGGAAACGGGGCTGTCGGGGTCAGGCACGGAATCCCCGCCGGGCGGGACGGCGGCGTGACCGTCCGGCGCGTGGATGATGAGGGCAGCGCAAGCGGGCCGGAGCCCGACCGCACCGTCGGGTCCCAGGGTGAAAGCCACCGTGAGACCCAGCACCCCCAGAAGGTTCCGCCGCAGCGGGGCCGCGCTCGCGACCCGGTATGCTGCACTGCAAAATATCCGGAGCATGATTCCGGGATACCCTACGGCCGCGAGAACCGCAAGCAACGGATTTCCGCGGATTGTGTCAACGCCGGTAATCGCTAGATGTTACAACGGCTTAACAATCCTGGGAAAAAGGCTCTAGCCCATTGGGAAGGTGCCTTTCGGCAAGTCTTGATAACATTTTTGCGGCGCGACAGGTGCGATCATACGAACGATTTCGGCGACGCTGTGACATCGCTTTTATTACTGGAATTACTTGATCCCTTCTTCCGACATCCTTTGCTGCAAGGCAAGCATGTCGCGCCACGCTTCTCGTTTTGCGATAGGGTTGCGCAGGAGGTACGCCGGATGGAGCATCGGCATCAGCGGGACGGGGGTGCCCGCAACCTCGTAGGCCCGCCATTGGCCGCGCAGGCGGGTGATGCCCTCCGCCCGGTTCAGCAGGGTCTTGGCTGAAACGCCGCCCAGCGCCACCAGCAGCTTCGGCCGCACCAGCTCCACATGCCGCTCCAGGAAGGGCAGGCATGCGGCGATCTCCGCCTGGGTCGGGCTGCGGTTGCCGGGCGGGCGCCAGGGCAGGATGTTGGAGATATAGACGTTGCTGCGGTTCAGCCCGATCTGGGCCAGCATGCGGTCCAGCAGCTTGCCGCTGACCCCGACGAAGGGCTTGCCCTGCCGGTCCTCATCCTCGCCCGGCGCTTCGCCGATCAGCATCACCGGCGCTTGCGGGTTGCCGTCGGCGAAGACGGTGTTCATCGCCGTCGCCTTCAGCGGGCAGCCGTCGAAGCTGCGCAATGCCGCCTCCAGCGCCTCCAGCGTCTGCGCCTCGCCCGCGCGGGCACGGGCTTGGATGCCGGCCTCGCTGGCGCCCAGCGGCTGGTCGGGAGAGGCGAAGAGGGCGGCGGCCGGACGCGGGGTCGCAGGGGTGGGCGCCCGAGTCGCGGCGGGGCCTCGCGGCATGGCGGCAGCTGGGGCGGCACCGGGCGCGGGGGCTCCCGAAGAGGGCGTCCGTGCCGTCGGCCGGGCGGCGAGGGCGGCCCAGTCGGTCGGCTCGTCGCCGATGGCCTCGTCGCAGCCGATGTCGGCATGCCAGCGCAGCGCGTCGAGGATGTCGCATACGTCAATCATCGTTTGACCTTACCACAGATCGTGTGGTCTTACATGTCCAGATACCCAATTTGGGTGCGGCGCAAACCGTGCTACAAGCACGCGCCCGCAAAAACACCATAGGGCGTCCCGAGGGAAACAGTACCAAAACAAGACGGTGGGGGAGTGTGGAGATGGAACGCGAACCGCGCGAGGTCATGGAGTATGATGTTCTGATCGTCGGCGCCGGCCCTTCGGGCCTGAGCGCGGCGATCCGTCTGCGGCAGCGCGCGGCCGAGACCGGGCAGGAACTCAGCGTCTGCGTGATCGAGAAGGGGTCGGAGGTCGGAGCCCACCTGCTGTCCGGCGCCGTCTTCGAACCGCATGCGCTGGACGAGCTGATCCCGGACTGGAAGGAGAAGGGCGCCCCCCTCACCACCCCGGCGCGCGAGGACCATTTCCTCTTCCTGACGGAAACTAAGGCCTACAAGTCGCCCTTCGCCCCGCCGCAGATGAACAACCACGGCAACTACATCATCAGCCTGGGCAACCTTGCCCGCTGGATGGGAAGCCAAGCCGAGGAGCTGGGGGTGGAGATCTACCCCGGCTTCGCCGCCGCCGAGGTGCTGTACGACGACAAGGGCGCGGTGAAGGGCGTCGCCACCGGCGACATGGGCATCGGCAAGGACGGCGAGAAGACCGGCAACTACACGCCCGGCATGGAGCTGCATGCCAAGCAGACCATCTTCGCCGAGGGCTGCCGCGGCTCGCTCACCAAGACCCTGTTCGAGAAATTCGATCTGCGCCGCGACTGCCAGCCGCAGACCTACGGCCTCGGCATCAAGGAGCTGTGGGAGGTCGATCCGTCCCAGTCGAAGCCGGGCCTGATCGTGCACACCATCGGCTGGCCGATGGACCCCAAGACCTACGGCGGCAGCTGGCTCTACCATATGGAAGGGAATCTGGTGTCGGTCGGCTTCGTCGTCGGCCTCGACTACTGGAACCCGCACATGAGCCCGTTCGAGGAGTTCCAGCGCTACAAGACCCACCCGGCGATCCGCCCGACCTTCGAGGGCGGCCGGCGTCTGGCCTATGGCGCCCGCGCCCTGTCGGAAGGCGGTTTCCAGTCGATCCCGAAGCTGACCTTCCCCGGCGGCCTGCTCATCGGCGACGGCGCCGGCTTCCTGAACGTGCCGAAGATCAAGGGCAACCACACCGCCATGAAGTCGGGCATGGTCGCGGCCGAGGCAGTGTTCGACCACCTGACCGGCGGCGCCGACAACACGGAAGTGATCGCCTATCCGGAACGTCTGAAGCAGTCCTGGGTCTGGCCGGAACTGCATGCGGTGCGCAACATCCGTCCCGGTTTCCAGAAGGGCCTCTGGGCCGGTCTGGCGAATGCCGCCTACGAGACGGCGCTGAAGGGCAAGTCCCCGTGGACGCTGAAGCACCACGCCGACAACACCACGCTGGTGAAGGCCAGCGAGGCGCCGAAGATCGCCTACCCCAAGCCGGACGGAAAGGTCAGCTTCGACCGCCTGTCCTCGGTCTACCTCTCCAACACCAACCATGAGGAAGACCAGCCGCCGCACCTGACGCTGAAGGACAAGTCGGTTCCGATCAGCGTCAATCTGGCGCTCTACGACGCGCCGGAGCAGCGTTACTGCCCGGCCGGCGTGTACGAGATCGTCCGCAACGACGATGGCAGCGACCCGCGTCTGCAGATCAACGCGCAGAACTGCGTCCACTGCAAGACCTGCGACATCAAGGACCCCACCCAGAACATCAACTGGGTCGTGCCGGAAGGCGGCGGGGGGCCGAACTATCCGGGCGGGATGTGAAGGGGGCGCCTGCCCCTTTTTTCTCACGGGACCTTCGGGGATCGGAGGGGGCAGGCACACACGCCGAAGCCGCATGCAGAATGGATGACTGGTGCCGCTCCGCGGGTGTCGGTTGCGCCGCGGGCCACTCCTATCTATAAGGCAAGCGGCAACCTTTCTGCGACGGCGCGATGATCGTTTCCTGTCCGACCTGTTCGACGCGCTATACCCTGTCCGACGAATCGCTCGGGCAGGACGGCCGGAAGGTTCGTTGCGCCCGCTGCGGCCACACCTGGTGGCAGATGCCGGACCGGTCCGAACTCGAACCGGTTGTCCCCGACGCGTTGACGGAGCTCCGGCCTGCCAAAGCCGCGAAGACCGCCACGAAATCCAAGATCAAGCCGCCCAGGGCTCCGCGCGCCAAGCCGGCACGCAGCACGGTGGTCGGCTTTGCTCTGCTGGGTGTGTTGGTCACCGGTTCCGCCGCCGCCGCCTACTTCGCCCGCGACGCCATCGTCCGCAGCTGGCCGCCCGCCGCCCTGCTCTACGAG
Source organism: Azospirillum sp. 412522 (assembly GCF_019805165.1). Lineage (GTDB taxonomy): Bacteria > Pseudomonadota > Alphaproteobacteria > Azospirillales > Azospirillaceae > Azospirillum. The sequence continues at coordinate 80,620 of NZ_RWIJ01000016.1, read as the reverse complement.
ACCATCGGCATGCCGGCCGAGCCGACGGGCTTCGGCCTGGAATTGCGCGGCATCCGCTCCGAACAGAAGGTCGAGGGCGGGAAGACCGTCCTGCTGCTGGACGGTGAGGTCGCCAACACGACCGATGCCGAACGCACGCTGCCGCCGCTGCGCGTCATCACCTTCGGTCCCGAGCGTAAGCTGTTGCAGAGCTGGACCATCGAACCATCGGCCGAGACGCTGGGTCCGGGCGCTGCGGCGAATTTCCATCATAGCCAACCCGATCCCGGCCCGGTGACCGAGGTGACCATCACCTTCGGTGGTCCGCCGCCCGGCCTGGATCCGCCGGCTGCCGAGAAGCCGGCCGAAAAGGCGCCGGAGAAGCCCGCCGCCGCCAGGCCGGCTGCCGAAAAGCACGCCGCTCCGGCCAAGCCCTCCGGCCACTGATCCCGCCGAGGAGTGGCGGCCTTACCGCTCCGGAATGCCGTATTTCCGCAGCTTGTTGGCGATCATGGTATGCGAGGTGTCTAGCCGCGCGGCCAGCTTGCGGCTGGACGGAAAGCGCGGGTAGAGCCGGCGCAGCAGCGTGCGCTCGAACCCCTCCACGGCGCTCTCCCAACTATCGGCATCTTCCGCCGGCAACTCGGCCGACTGCATGCCGGCGCCGGCCAGTTCCAGGTCGGCCGCGTCCAGCGCGCCGCCGTCGCTCATGGTCATGGCGCGGAAGATGACGTTCTCCAGTTGCCGCACGTTGCCGGGCCAGCGGTTGGCGAGCAGCGCCGCCGCCGCCGCCGGAGTCAGGCGGCCGGGCGGACGACGGGCCTGTGCCGCGGCGCGGGCGATGAAGTGGCGGGCCAGCAGCAGGATGTCCTGCCCGCGCTCCCGCAATGGTGGGACGATCAGCGTCAGCACGTTCAGGCGGTAGAACAGATCCTCGCGGAAACTGTGGTCGACGACCATCGCCTCCAGCGAGCGGTGGGTGGCGCTGATGACGCGCACGTCCACCTTCTGCTCGCGCTCGCCGCCGACCCGGCGGAAGCTGCCGTCGTTGAGGAAGCGCAGCAGCTTGGCCTGGAGATAGGCCGACATCTCGCCGATCTCGTCCAGGAAAACGGTGCCGCCGTGGGCCAGTTCCAGCAGGCCGGGCTTGCCGCCGCGCTGCGCCCCGGTGAAGGAGCCGGGGGCGTAGCCGAACAGCTCGCTCTCCGCCAGATTCTCCGGCACGGCGGCGCAGTTCAGCGCCAGAAAGGGCTTGTCGCGACGCGGACTGGCACGGTGGCAGGCGTGGGCGATCAGCTCCTTGCCGGTGCCGGTCTCGCCCAGGATCAGCAGCGGCGCCTCCATCGCGGCGACCCGCGCGGCGCGCGCCTTCAACGCCCGCACCGGCGGCGATTCGCCGAGGATGCGGTCGAAGCCGCCTTCATCGAAGTTCTGTATGGCGTCGAGCCGCTCGCCGAGGCGCGACGGGGTGAACAGGGTGATGACGGCACCAGCCGCTTCGACGTCGACGATGGGGGTGACTTCCAGCAGAAAGGGCTGGCCGTTCAGCGTCACCTCGCGGCCCGACATCCGGAAGCCGCCATCGATCAGTTCGCGCGTCAAGCCGGCCTCGCCGAACAGCTCGCCGAGATCGAGACCGGCGAGGCGCGATTCCGGCCGTCCGGTGACCTGGGCGGCGGCGGCGCTCGCCACCACGACACGGGCCGCGCGATCGACCGCCAGCACCGGATCCGGCAGGGCGGCCAGCAGCGCATCGAGATGCAGCCGCCGCCGCGTGCCCGGCAGCATGTCGATGGCGGCCACCGACCGCACGCCGCCGATTGCACGCAGCGCGTCGGACAGGGCCGGCAGAGCCGCCGGATCGAGACCGGGAGCGTCGATGTGGATCAGCGGCGGATCGACCTCGACGCCGACGACGTTAAGCCGGCGTAGCGCCAGCACGGCGAGGATCTCATGGGCGATGCCGACGCGGTCGGTGAAGATGACTTCGATGCGCATGGGGCGGGGTGTTGGGGTGGAAGAGTCGGATCACCACTGTACACAAATCATTACGCTGTATCAAAATCTTTACACCGGTCCAATCCCTTGCTTTGCAATGCATCAGCATCGGAATCCCCTTCGTCTGTAAACATCTGTATACACCCCCCTTTCCCGCCACCCCTACGGCATCGCAGCAAATCCGCCATTTCCGGCTCTGGCACGCTCCTTGCGAACTCCATCCCCAAGCGAAGTCCTTCATCCCTCGGGGAGCCAGTCTCATGCGCGTGATCGTTCTGGGCAGCGGCGTCATCGGAGTCACCACGGCCTATTATCTGGCGCGCGCCGGGCATGAGGTGACCGTGATCGACCGTCAGGCCGGCCCGGCGCTGGAGACCAGCTACGCCAACGCGGGCGAGGTGTCGCCGGGCTATTCCGCTCCCTGGGCGGCGCCGGGGCTGATGCTGAAGGCCGCCAAGTGGATGATGATGAAGCATTCGCCGCTGGTGATCCGGCCGAAGCTGGATCCGGCGATGTGGTCCTGGTGCCTGAAGCTGCTGGCCAACGCCAACGAGGCGAGCTACCAGCTGAACAAGAGCCGGATGGTCCGCGTCGCCGAATACAGCCGCGACTGCCTGAAGGCCCTGCGCGCCGAGACCGGCATCACCTATGACGAGCGGACCCAGGGCACGCTGCAGGTCTTCCGCACCCAGAAGCAGATGGACGCCGCCGGCTATGACATGGCGGTGCTGGAGCGCTACGGCGTTCCCTACAGCCTGTTCGACCGCGACGGCCTGACCTCGGTCGAGCCGGCGCTGGCCCATGTCAAGGACAAGCTGGTCGGCGCGCTGCATCTGCCGGGCGACGAGACCGGCGACTGCTTCCAGTTCACCAGCAAGCTGGCCGATTACGCCGCCAAGCGCGGGGTGGAGTTCCGCTACGGCGTCTCCATCCGCGGGCTGGAGAGCGATGGGCGCAAGATCACCGGCGTGCAGACCGACCAGGGCACGCTGACCGCCGACAGCTACATCGTCGCCATGGGGAGCTATTCGCCGAAACTGGTGAAGCCGCTGGGCATCGACCTGCCGGTCTATCCGGTGAAGGGATATTCGCTGACCCTGCCTATCACCGACGCCGCCCATGCGCCGGAATCGACGGTGATGGACGAGACGCACAAGATCGCCGTCACCCGGCTCGGCGACCGCATCCGCGTCGGCGGCACGGCGGAGCTGGCCGGTTTCGACCTGACGCTGCGCCAGGGCCGCCGCGGCGCGCTGGACCATGTGGTCAGCGACCTGTTCCCGAAGGGGGGCGACCTGTCGAAGGCGGAGTTCTGGACCGGCCTGCGCCCGAACACGCCGGACGGCACGCCGATCCTGGGGCCGACGCACATCCGCAACCTGTACCTCAACACCGGCCACGGCACGCTGGGCTGGACGATGTCCGCCGGCTCCGCCCGCGTGCTGGCCGATGTGGTCGGCGGCCGCCGGACCGACATCGACATGGAAGGCCTCAGCGTCGACCGCTACGGCCGCAAGCCGTCGGTGGCGGTGTCGCGCCCGGCGGCGGTGCGTCCGGCCTGACGGGACAAGGGGACCCGCGCCCCCCGGCGGACGCGGGTCATCGCCAGCTCGAGAAGGGCGGCGTCGGCGATTTCGGCCCCATCCAGCCGATGTCGCCCGCGCCGCCCTTCGCATTTCTCCACCCGGTGTCCGAGGCGCCTGAGATGCAGGATCGCCTCGTAGAGCCGGAGTGCCGGCTCGTTGGTCGGTCGGATGGTCATTGGTGGATCACCAGGACGACCAGCCGCTTCGGGCCGTGGACGCCATAGGCCAAAGTCTGCTCGATGTCGGCGGTCTTGCTGGGTCCGGACACCAGCAGCGCGTTGGTCGGCATCGCCTGCGCCCATCCCTGCTCGCGCATGGCTTGCAGGAAGGTGTCGTAGAGAGCGTCAGTGCGCAGCAGCGCGATGTGGATGTGCGGGATGAGCGAGAGGGTGCGCGGTTCCTCCGCGGTCGGCCACAGGATCAGGCTGCCCGTCTCGGCGATGGCGCCGCGGGTGGTGGTCAGGCCGGCTTCGATGGTCTCGAAAAGCTGCGGCTTGAGGTCTTCGAGGGGCCGGTCGTAGGGGATGAGGGTGGGGATCGGCCCCCTCTCCCCCCCCTCGACCAACTGCTTCCCCGCTTCCGTCCCCGGCGCGTAGAGCAGCGATCCCACTCCCTCCCGCGCCAGGAATTCGCGCAGCACCTGCGGCCAATCGGCCTTGGTCGCGTCGAGGAATTCGGTATGCACCGCCTCCATCAGACGGCGGATACGCGGCAGGCGCTCCTCGGCCGCCCACTGCTTCGCCTCGATCGGCGCGAAATCGGAGGCCGGCGGGGTCGGCGGGTGGGCGTCGCGCGTCGCGCGCAGTCTGGTCAGGATCGAATTGCGGGCGTCAGACATCGGGAATCCCCTTGGCGCGGGCGAGGTCGTGCAGGGTGCGGCCGGCGAAGCGCGGCTTGGTGCGGACATTGGTCCACTCCTTCAGCATGGGCAGCGACGAGGGTGCCGCGTTGCCGAGCCTGCTCATCGCCATGGTCGCGAGGCGGTAGGCGGTGGGAGAGGCGTTCATCGCCGCCCAGCCGCTCCAAACCATCGATTCCTTACGGCTGGCCTTGGCGCCACCGTCCTTCACTGCGCCGCCGGGCTTCACCGCCTCGACCCGCAGACGCCCCATGATCTCCACGATGGGGATCTTCACCGGGCAGATCTCGACGCAGGCGTTGCACATGGTGCAGGCATGAGGCATGGCCCCGCGCTTCTCCAGCCCCTCGATCTGCGGCACCAGGATCTTGCCGATCGGGCCGGGGTAGGGGGCCTCATAGGCATGGCCGCCGACCTTGGTGTAGACCGGGCAATGGTTCATGCAGGCGCCGCAGCGGATGCAGCGCAGCGTGTCGCGCAATTCCGGGTCGGCATAGATGCTGGATCGGCCATTGTCGAGGATGACCAGATGCACCTCGCGCGGGCCGTCCTTTTCGCCGTCCTTGCGCGGGCCGGAGATCATGTTGACGTAGGTGGTGATCGGCTGTCCGGTGGCGGAGCGCGGCAGCAGGCTGATGACCGGCGGCACGTCCTCCAGCTTTTCCACCACCTTCTCCAGCCCCATGAAGGCGATGTGGACCGGCGGCACGGTGGTGCACATGCGGCCGTTGCCCTCGTTCTCGATCAGGCAGAGGGTGCCGGTTTCCGCCACCGCGGCATTGACGCCGGACATGCCGACATCGGCGGCCTGGAACTTGGCGCGCAGCACCCGGCGGGCGAGGTCGGTCAGATAGGCCGCATCCTCGCGGCTTTCGGCATCCTTGATCTTGCGCTTGAACAGATGGGCGATCTGTTTGGTGTTCAGGTGGATCGCCGGCATGATGATGTGCGCCGGCATGGTGCCGTCCAGCTGCACGATGTATTCGCCGAGGTCGCTTTCCAGCACTTCGATGCCGTCCTTTTCCAGCACGGCGTTGAGGTGCATCTCCTCCGTCACCATCGACTTGCCCTTGACCACCAGCTTGGCGTTCGCCTTGTGCAGGATGTCGAGGGCGATGGCGTTGGCCTCTTCCGTCGTGGCGGCCCAATGGACGGTGATGCCGTTGCGGGTGCAGTTCTCCTCCAGCGTCTCCAGCAGTTCCGGCAACTTCGACAGGGCGCGCAGCCGGACCGCAGCGGCCAGCGCCCGCACCCCATGCCATTCGCCCGCGTCCGGGAACTGGGCGGCGCGCTTGGTCATCAGCCCGTCCATGGCGCGGCGGAAATTCCCGCGCAGCTGCGGGTCGGCCAGCGCCGCGCGCGAGGCGGCGGCGAAATCCGGTGCGTTACCGTCCATGGATGCGCTCCTTCAGGAACTGGGCGATGTGCTGGCCGTGCGCGGCCTTTGCTCCGGCCTCCAGCGCGCCGCCGATGTTCAGCAGGCAGCCGCAGTCGCCGGACACCACGCGGGCAGCCCCGGTGTCCTCGATGTCCGCCACCTTGTCCCCGACCATCGCCGCGGAGATCTCCGGATGGCGCACGGCGAAGGTGCCGCCGAAGCCGCAGCACTCCTTCTCCCGCTTCAGCTCGACCAGCTCGACATTGGCGAGCTGGCGCAGCAGAGCCTTCGGTTCCTCGACCACGCCCATCTCGCGCTGGGCATGGCAGGAGGCGTGCCAAGTGACACGGACGGGCTCGCCCTGGTCGGTCAGGCGAACGTCCAGCACATGGACCAGGAACTGGGTCAGCTCCCAGACGCGCCCCGCCACCTGCACTGCCTTCGCCTCGTCCGGCTCGCCGCGGAACAGGTCGGGCCAGTGCTTCTTCATCATGCCGGCGCAGGAACCCGAGGGCACGACGATGGGATCGTCGCCGGGGAACAGGTCCAGCTGGGCGCGGGCGACCTTCAGCGCGTCGGCGCGGTAGCCGGAATTGTAGGCCGGCTGGCCGCAGCAGCTCTGCCCCTGCGGGAAGACGACGGTCAGCCCCTGGGATTGCAGCAGCTCGATCCCGGCCATGCCGGCGTCGGGGAAGAACAGGTCGACCAAGCAGGTGCCGAAGTAATAGACGCGGTGGGGTTTGGGGATCGTGGACATCGGGCGCTTCCTCGCGGGCATTCTTATGGACGGGCGTCGTTCAAAAGGCCGGTTCGGCCACCCGCGCCTTCTCCTCCACCTTCGCCGTCGCGCAGGCGTCGACCAGATAGACGATGGAGCGGTAGGGCACGCCCGCCTTGTCGGACAGGCCGATCTCGCAGGTGCGGCTGGTGGAATAGCCCGACGCGCAACCGTCCGGCACGGCGGCCGGCAGGTGGCGCAGGGCGTGGGCGTTCAGCTCCGGCGTGGTGAAGCCCTTGTCGCCGGCAAAGCCGCAGCAGCCGACGTCCGGCGGCACCACCACCGTCTCGGCGCAGGCCTTCGCCACCGCGGTCAGCGCGCCGTCCAAACCCATCCGGCGGGTGGAGCAGGTCAGGTGCAGCATCACCGGCTCCGCCGTCCTGGCGATGTCGAGGCGGGGCAAGGCAAATTCGCTCAGGAACTCCGCCACGTCGAGGATGCGCAGGCCGGCATCGGAGAGGCGCTTCTTCAGGCGCAGGGCGCAGGGGCTGGTGTCCATCACCACCGGATAGCGGCCGTTCCGGCTCGCCTTCGCCAGGGACGCCAACATGGCGTCGGCCTTGGCGTCTGCCGCTTCGATCAGGCCCTTGCTCTCCAGTGGCATGCCGCAGCACTGGCCGTCCGCCGCCTCCGGATAGAGGATGCGGAAGCCGGCCTTGCGCATCACCGATTCCACGGCTTGCGGCAACGGGCGCTGTTGCGGGTCGCTGGCGGCGGGACCCATGGTCCGGCTGACGCAGCTGGGGGCGTAGACCACCGTCGGCTGGTCGTCGCGCGCGTCCGGATCCGATTTCAGCGCAAAGGTCGCGGCAGTGGGCAAATTGTGCGACAGGGCCGGAAGGGCACCGCCGGTCAGCACGCGCGCCGCTGCCTGGGTGGCGCCATGGCCGATGGTTCGGCGGGCGAGGTCTGCCAGACGCAGGCCGGTGCGGGCGAGGTCCAGAGTGCCTTCCATATGGTCGGCCACCAGCGCTCCCGCCTTGCGGGCCACCGCGCCGCGCCGCTCGCCGCGCATGGATTTGATCAGAAGCCCGGTCTCGATCCCCACCGGGCAGGCGGTGGCGCACAGGCCGCAGGCGGCGCAGGTGTCGATGCCCTGATACTCGTAGGCGCCGCCGATCTCGGCCAGCCGCCCGGCATCGTCGCCGGCAGCAATCAGCCGCGCCATCTCGCGCCGGCCGACGATGCGCTGGCGCGGCGACAGGGTGAGGCGGTGGGACGGGCAGGTCGGCTCGCAGAATCCGCATTCGATGCAGGTGTCGACCAGCGGATCGGCCGGGGGCAGCGGCTTCAGGTTCTTCAGATGGGCCTGCGGATCGCCGTTCAGGATGACGCCGGGATTCAGCAGGCCTTCGGGATCGAAGAGCTCCTTGATCTCCTTCATCAGCCCATAGGCCTGCGGACCCCATTCCATCTCGACGAAGGGGGCCATGTTGCGGCCGGTGCCGTGCTCAGCCTTCAAGGAACCGTCGTAACGGGTGACAACCAGTTCCGCGACATCGTCCATGAAGTGGCGGTAGCGGTCGATCTCCGCCTGGGTGTCGAAGGCCTGGGTGAAGACGAAGTGCAGGTTCCCTTCCAGCGCGTGGCCGAAGATGATCGCTTCGTGATAGCCGTGGCGCTCGAACAGCGCCTGCAGCTCGCGCGTCGCCTCGGCCAGCCGGGGCAGCGGGAAGGCGACGTCCTCGATGATGACGGTGGTGCCGGTCTGGCGGATGGCGCCGACCGCCGGGAACAGGCCCTTGCGGATCTTCCAGAAGCCTTCGCAGGCCTTGGCGTCGGTGGTGAAGCCGGTGTCGCCGATGGTGACGCAGCCGGCCAGAACCGCGGCGATCTCCGCCGCGTTGGCATCGAGCGAAGCCGCACTCTCGGCGCGGGTTTCCACCAGCACCGCCGCCACCTCGGGGCCGAAGCCGCGGATCTGCGGCGGCATGCCCGGCTTGTCCTGGATGGAGCGGAGCGAGGCGCGGTCCATCAGCTCGGCGGCATCGACCGGGGCGGCCTTCAGCAGGGCCACCGCGCGGCAGGCCTCGGCGATGTCGGGGAAGAACAGCAGGGCGCTTGCCTTGTGCGGATGCTCCGGCACGGTGCGCAGCGTGATGGCGGAGATGAAGCCCAGCGTCCCTTCCGACCCGATCATCAGGTGCTGGAGGATGTCGACCGGGTCCTCGTAGTCGACCAGCGCGTTCAGGCTGTAGCCGGTGGTGTTCTTGATGCGGAACTTGTCGCGGATGCGGGTCGCCAGCGTCTCGTCGGCGCGGGTGCGGGCGCCGAGCGCGGCCAACCGGTCGAGCAGCGCGCCATGGCTATCGCGGAAGCGGCTGCGGCCGGCCGGGTCGGCGGTGTCCAGCACCGTCCCGTCGGCCAGCACGAGCCGCATCGAGTCCAGCGTGCGGTAGCTGTTCTGCGCGGTGCCGCAGCACATGCCGCTGGCGTTGTTGGCGGCGATGCCGCCGATCTTGGCGGTCGCGATGGAGGCGGGATCGGGACCGATCTTGCGGCCCAGCGGGGCGAGGCGCCGGTTCGCCTCGGCCCCGATCACGCCGGGTTGGAGGGTGACGGTGGCCGCGGCCGGACCGATGGTGCAGTCCCGCCAGCCGTCGCCCAGCACCACCAGCACGCTGTCGCTGACCGCCTGTCCCGACAGGCTGGTGCCGGCGGCGCGGAAGGTCACCGGCACCGTGTGTCCACGGGTGATGCGGAGCAGCCGCACCACCTCCTCCTCCGTCTCCACCAGCGCCACGATCTTCGGGATCAGCCGGTAGAAGCTGGCGTCGGTGCCGTAGGCCAGCGTACGCAGCGGGTCGGTGACCAGCCGTGCCTGCGGGATGACGGACTGAAGCTCGGCCAGCACGCGATCGTAGGGGGAGGGCAGCATTGGCGGCGGCTCCTGCTGGGGGAGGGGGAGGTGGAACGGGGGAGGCCGGCCGCCTTGGCGGCCGATCACCACGGGCCGCTTTAGCGGCCGATGACCATCAGGGTGAAGGGCCAGAGATAGGCCTGCGCCATCACCAGCAGGCCGACCAGCGCGGTCAGCGCCAGCGAGTGCCAGATGACGAAGCGCAGGATCTTGCCCTCATGCCCATGCCACTTGGTGGCGACGGCGGCGACGACGATGCTCTGGGCGTCGATCATCTTGCCCATCACGCCGCCCGAGCTGTTGGCGGCGGCCATCAGAGTCGGCGGCAGGCCGAGCTGCTCGGACGACACCTTCTGCAGGCTGCCGAACAGCACGTTGGACGCCGTGTCCGACCCGGTCAGCGCCACGCCCAGCCAGCCCAGGAAGGTGCCGAAGAACGGGTAGAGGAAGCCGGAGTTGGCGAAGGCGAGGCCGAGCGTGGTGTCGAGACCCGAGTAGCGGGTGGTGTAGCCGAGCGCCAGCATCGCCGAGATGGTCAGCAGCGAGTTGCGGATGGCGTAGAGGGTGCGGCCGTAGGTCTTCACCATCTCGACCGGCGAATAGCCCATCAGGAAGCCGGAAAGGACGGCGGCGATGAAGATGCCGGTGCCGGTGGCCGACAGCCAGTTCAGGGTGTAGACGGCCGCCTCCGGATGGGCCTTGGCCACCACCGGGGGAACGCGCATCACCATGTTGTGCAGGCCGTCGATCGGGAACTTGAAGATCGACACGCCGTCGAGGAAGGCCTTGACCTCCGGGATGCCCCACAGGAAGACCAGGACGCTGAGGATCGCCCAGGGCATCCAGGCGCGGCGGACTTCCGCGGCGCTGTAGCCGTGGCTGCGGCGCGCCTCGCCCTGGACCACGGCGGCGCCGACACCCTGGGTCAGGGCGGACGCCCCGCCGGCGGTGTGCCAGATCGCCTTCGGGTGCCAGACCTTCAGGAACAGGGTGACGCAGACCAGGGAGACGATGGCGGCGGCGACGTCCACCAGCCAGGGGCCGTGATAGTTCGACACCAGATACTGCGGGACGGCGAAGGAAACACCGGCGACCAGGATGGCCGGCCAGATCTGGATCATGCCGCGCCAGCCGGCGAAGGCGACGATCAGCCAGAACGGCACCAGCACCGAGAAGAAGGGAAGCTGCCGGCCGATCATTGCCGACAGGTCGAGCAGCGGCAGGCCGGTGACCGCCGCCAGCGCCAGAACCGGCGTGCCCAGCGCGCCATAGGCGACCGGGGCGGTGTTGGCGATCAGCGACAGGCCCGAGGCCGCCAGCGGGGTAAAGCCCAGCCCGATCAGCATGGCGCCGGTCACCGCGACCGGCGTGCCGAATCCGGCGGCCCCCTCGAAGAAGGCACCGAAGCAGAAGGCGATCAGCAGAAGCTGGAGCCGGCGGTCGTTGGTGATGCCGGTGATGCTTTCCTGCAGGATCTTGAACTGCCCGCGCTGCTCGGTCAGGTGATAGAGGAAGATGATGTTGATGACGATCCAGCCGATCGGCAGCAGGCCGTAAGCCGCACCCAGCAGCGCGGTCTTGCCCGCCATCGCCACCGGCATGCCGAACACCGCGACGGCGACTGCGAGCGCGGTCGCCAGACCCAGCAGGGCCGCGCGGTGCGCCTTCATGTGGAAGATGCCGAGACCGCCCAGCATCACCAGGACCGGCAGCGACGCGAACAGCGTCGACAGCCAGATGTTGTTCATCGGGTCGTAGACTTGCGACCAGCTCATCGTCAGGGGTCTCCTTCTCGGGGAGTGATGTCGGTCCGAACGGTGTGCCGGGAGAGGGCTGGCCGCGTTTGCGCGAACCCCGCCCCGCCCGCGCCTGGATGGCGGCGCGGGTGGAAGGCCGGCGTTCGGCAATGCGGAGGCGTTCACCGCCGCCAGGGTTCTGCGGCCCCAGTCTTGCGGTGCGGATGCGCCCTTGGCGGGTGCTGGTCCGTCCTGTCCCGGTACGTGTGGATGCACTTTCCGCTCCGGCGCTCTTGGGGAAGCCCCCTTGCCATCCGGGAAGCGGTGTACATCTCTTATCCATACGGTGAGAGGTGGATAAAATATTTTACCAGACTGTGCAACGGCTGAATCGTTTGCCAAGCGACCAACTTTGGTAGGGGGGTGCGACTCTCCCCGCTTCCGCCGCTCTGGACGCCTGTTCCGTCCATCGTTATTGAAGAGGGCCAAGACGTTCAGGGAGAGGCCGCCCACCCAATGCAGGGGACGATCAAACCGGCCAAGCTGGCCGACGCCATTGCCGAGCATCTGGAGCGGCTGATCCTGGAAGGCGCGCTGCGTCCGGGTGAGAAGCTGCTGGCCGAACGCGAACTGGCGGTGAAGCTGGACGTGTCGCGCCCGTCGCTGCGCGACGCCATCGCCAAGCTGGAGGAACGCGGCCTGCTGGTCACCGGGCGCAGCGGCACCCATGTCGCCAGCTTCCTGTCACAGATCGCCGACCCGCTGATGACACTGATGCGCAACAAGCCGGACGCATCCTTCGACTATCTGGAATTCCGCCGCTCCATCGAGGCGGCGGCGGCCGGACTGGCGGCGCAGCGGGCGACCGATCTCGACCGCGACGGCATTCGCGCCATCGTCGCCCGCATGCAGGCCGCCCACGGCAAGGACGACAGCTCGGAGGAGGCGGACTCCGACGCCGACCTGCATCTGGCGATCTACGAGGCGGCGCACAACGTCGTCATGCTGCACATCATGCGGACCCTGTCCGACCTGCTGCGCAACGACGTGTTCTACAACCGCACCGACCTCTATTCCCGGCCGGGGGTGCGCGAGTTGCTTCTGCAGCAGCATCTCGCCATTGCGAACGCGGTGTTGGCCGGCGATGCAGCGGCGGCGAGCGCGGCGGCCGAGGGTCATGTGGAGTTCACGTTGCAGACCCTGCGCGAAATCCGCGAGCACAACGCCCGTGTCCAGGTCTCGCTGCGGCGGATCGGACGGACCGACCTGATCGACAGCGGAGCGTGAGAGAGCGGAAAAGGACCCCTCGGGATAGCCGAGCATAAAGGTCATATGCCACTAGGCTCAGCCCGACTGGCGGCAGGGCTTTTGCCGGGCTACACTGGTGCCGGTCTTATCATCGCCACCGATTGCCCAGTGGACTGCCCGAGTGCCGCCCTTGTCCTCCTCCAAGAAGCGCCGGATCCTGCTGATCGAGGATACGCTTCCGCTCGCCAGGCTCTATACCGAGTTCCTGCGCGCGGCGGCCTATGATGTCGTGCATTGCCCCTGCGGGGGCGAGGCGCTCGACGCGGCGTCTGCGTCGCCGCCGGATGCGGTGATCCTGGATTTGAAACTGCCGGACATGGACGGGCTGGAGGTGCTGCAGGCGTTGCAGGCCCGCGACCCCAGCGTCTCGGTGGTGATCGTCACCGCCCACGGCTCCATCGATCTGGCGGTGGAGGCGATGAGGCTCGGTGCCTTCGACTTCATCGTGAAGCCGTTCAATGCCGACCGGCTGAACCTGACCCTGCGCAATGCGCTGGAACGGCGGACGCTGGCGCGAATGGTGGAAGGGTATCGCAAGGATCTGGACCGCGGGCGCTTCCATGGCTTCATCGGCGGCTCGCCGGAGATGCAGGCGGTCTACCGCACGATCGAGAGCGTGGCGGCCAGCCGCGCCAACGTCTTCATCACGGGAGAGAGCGGGACCGGCAAGGAGGTGGCGGCCCAGGCCATCCATCGCGCCAGCCCGCGGCGCGACGGCGCCTTCGTCGCGTTGAACTGCGCCGCGATCCCCAAGGATCTGCTGGAATCCGAGATTTTCGGCCATGTGAAGGGCGCCTTCACCGGGGCGGCGGGCGACCGGGCGGGAGCGGCTCTGCTGGCCGACGGCGGTACGCTGTTCCTGGACGAGATCTGCGAGATGCCGTTCGATCTGCAGAGCAAGCTTCTGCGGTTCGTCCAGACCGGCACGGTCAACCGCGTCGGCAGCGGGCGGGAGGAGCGGGTGGACGTGCGCTTCGTCGCCGCCACCAACCGCGACCCTCTCGCCGAGGTGCAGGCCGGCCGCTTCCGCGAGGATCTCTATTACCGCCTGCACGTCATTCCACTGGCCCTGCCGCCGCTGCGCGACCGCGGCGACGATGTCATCGAGATCGCCCGCTCCTTCCTGACCGACTATGCGCACGAGGAGGGGAGGGCGCTGTCGGCCTTCGCGCCGGAGGTGGAGGCGCGGCTGCGCGCCCATGACTGGCCGGGCAACGTGCGGCAATTGCAGAATGTCGTCCGCAATGTCGTGGTGCTGAACGATGGGCCGCGGGTCACGCTGGACATGCTGCCGCCGCTGGGCGGTCCGGACGCCGGTGCCTCCCCCCGCGCCGCCTGCGGCTCCCCGATGGCCGACGTGTCGGAGGGGAACGGTGCCGTGCAGCCGCTTTGGCAGGTCGAAAAGGACATGATCCTGAAGGCGCTGCGGCTGACCGGGGACGATGTGCCGCGCGCCGCCCTGATGCTGGAGATCAGCCCCTCCACCATCTACCGCAAGCTTCAGCAATGGCGCGGGGTTGGAAGCCGCACCGCCGGGGAGACGGCTGCTTGAGCGGGAGCGCGAAGGGAGGGATGGTTGCGGGCGCGGTGCCGGCGGCCATGCCGCCCGACGAGGACCGGCGTCTGGCGGTTCTGGACTCCTACTGCATCCTCGACACCCCGCCCGAGGCGGGCTTCGACAACATCACCCGGCTGGCCCGGCATTTCTTCGGCACGCGCATCGCGCTCGTCTCGCTGATCGACCGTGACCGGCAGTGGTTCAAGAGCCGGGTCGGGCTGGAGGCGACGGAGACTCCCCGCGACTTCGCCTTCTGCGCCCATGCCATCCTGGACGATGGCGCGCTGGTGGTGCCCGATGCGACGAAGGATCCGCGGTTCGCCGGCAACCCGCTGGTCATCGGCGCGCCCGATATCCGCTTCTATGCCGGCGCGCCGCTGGTGGCGGACGGGCAGAAGCTGGGAACGCTGTGCGTCATCGACGATACGCCCCGCGCCGGTTTCGATGCCCGCGAGGCGGAGACGCTGGCCCAGCTCGCCCGGCTGGTGGTGGACGAGATGACGCTGCGCCGCGAGGTGGCGCGGCGCGAGCAGGCGGAGGCGGAACTGCGCGACCGGTCGCGCCTGCTGAACCTTGCCGAGGAGATCGGCCAGTTCGGCCACTGGTACATCGACTTCCTCACCGACACCCGCCGCTGGTCGGACGAGGTCTATCGCATCCTGGGCCTGCCGCCGCAGCAGGTGGTGCCGACGGTCGAGCTGTCGCGCTCCTGCTACCACCCTGATGATCTTCCGCGCCTTGCCGGTCTGGTCGAGCGGGCGCGGACGGCCGGCGAGGGATTCTCGGTCGAGGCGCGCATCGTCCGCCCGGACGGGGCGTTCCGCCATGTCTTCATCCGCGGCATGGCCGAATGCGGAGCCGACGGCCGGCCGGTCGGCCTGCTGGGGGTGGTTCAGGACATCACCGACGCCAAGCGGGAGGAGGCGGAGCTGCGGCTCGCCAAGCAGACGCTGGACGACGCGATCGAGGCGGTCCCGGAGGGGCTGGCCTATTTCGACGCCGACGACCGGCTGATCCTGTGCAACGAGCGCTACCGCGAGGCCCATCCGCTGACGGCGCCCCTCCTGACCCCCGGTCGCCCGTTCGAGGAGATTCTGCGCGCCGCCATCGTCAACGGCGAGTTCGCGGGCAACCCGGACGGGCCGAGCGACGAGGCCTGGATCCAGGCCGAGCTGATCCAGCACCGCAATCCCGGCGCACCGTTCGAGCGGGAACTGCCCGACGGCCGCTGGATCGTGGTGGCGGAGAATCGGACCGGCAGCGGCTCCCTGGTCTGCACCCGGACCGACATCACCGAGCGCAAGCGCTTCGAAGCCGAACTGCAGCGTCAGGCTGCCGACATGTGCGCGCTGGCCGAGGGGCTGGACGCCGCCCGCGAGGAGGCCGACGCCCTGCGTGCCCGCGCCGAGGCGGCGACCCAGGCGAAGTCGGAGTTCCTGGCGGCGATGAGCCACGAGATCCGCACGCCGATGAACGGCATCATGGGCATGACGGAGCTGCTGTTCGACACCGCCCTGACCGCCGAGCAGCACCAGTTCGCCCAGGCCATCCGCAGCTCGTCCAATGCGCTGCTGACCATCATCAACGACATCCTCGACATCTCCAAGCTGGAGGCCGGCCGCGTCACCATCGAGACGCTGCCCTTCGACGCCGCCGATCTGGTGGAAGGGGTGGTGGAGCTGCTGACTCCGCGCGCGCACGAGAAGGGGATCGAGATCGGCTTCTACATCGACCCGCTGCTGCGCCGCACGCTATTGGGCGATCCGACGCGCATCCGCCAGATTCTGATCAATCTGATCGGCAATGCGGTGAAGTTCACCGACCAGGGGGCCGTCGCGGTGGAGCTGGAGGCGCTGGATTCCACGGACGCCCATCTGGCGCTGCGCATCACCGTGACCGACACCGGCATCGGCATCCCGGCCGATGCGCTGCCGACCCTTTTCAACAAGTTCCAGCAGGTGGACGGCTCGATCACCCGCAAGTTCGGCGGCACCGGTCTGGGGCTGGCGATCTGCCGCCAGCTGTCGGAGCTGATGGGAGGCAGCATCGCCGTGGAGAGCAGGCCGGGCGTCGGCAGCCGTTTCCTCGTCGATCTGCCGCTCGCCCTGTCGGAGGAAGGGGCAGGCGGGGCGTTTCCGCCGGCCGAAAGGCCGCTGACCGGGCGTCGCGTCCTGGTGGCGGACGATCTGGCGGTGAACCGCCGGGTGCTCGCCTCGATGCTCGACAGCCTGGGGGCTCGGCCGACCACGGTGGACAATGGGACCGATGCGCTGGACGCGTTGCGGCGCGGGGTGGCGGAGGGCCGGGCCTTCGACCTGGTGCTGGCCGACCAGACCATGCCCGGCATGGATGGCGACGCGCTGCTGGCGGCGATGGCCGGCGATCCGGTGCTGGCGCAGACCCGGCGCGTGCTGATCGTCACGCTGGGGCCGGCGCCGCGGGCCGATGGCGGGCCGGTCCATGGGCTGGCCCATGCCATCCTGAACCGCCCGCTGCGCCAGAGTTCGTTGGCCGCCTGCCTGACCGGCTTGTTCGCCATCGCGGTCCCTTCTGCTCCCGCCTGCCCGGCTGCCGAACCCAGACCGGAGGAGGCGCCGCGCCATGGCCGCATCCTGCTGGCTGAGGACAATCGTACCAACCAGCTTTTCGCCACCACCCTGCTGCGCAGGCTGGGCTACACGGTCGAGGTGGCGGAGGATGGGGAGCAGGCGGTGGCCGCGGTTGGTCGCGGCGGCATCGATCTGGTGCTGATGGATGTCCAGATGCCGGGGATGAACGGGCTGGAGGCCGCCCAGGCGATCCGCGCGCGTGGCGGGGCCCCGGCCAACCTGCCGATCATCGCCCTGACCGCCGACGCCATGCCCGGCACGCGTGAACTGTGCCTGGGCGCGGGCATGAGCGACTATCTGACCAAGCCGATCAGCCGCGCCGGCCTCCTGTCGGCACTGGACCGCTGGATCGGGACGGCGGCCCCCCCGGCGGCCGGGAACGATGCGGATGGTGAAAGCGAGGGCGACGAGGGGGGCGAGGTGCTCGACGAGGCGGTGCTGGCCGATCTGGTGGAGACGGTGGGCAGCGAAAGTCTGGCGCTGATCGTCGGCAGTTTCCTGGAGGACGTGTCCGGCCGGCTGGAGCGGATGTCGGCGATGGCGGATGCGCTGCGCATCGGCACCGTCGACCTGCGCGCTCTGGCGGGGGAGGCGCATGACCTGTCCAGTCTCGCCGGCAGCTTCGGCGGGATGGCGGTCATGCACCTTGCATGGCGAATGGAGGTTCTCTGCCGCACCGGCGACAGGGATCAGGCGGCCCGGCTCCTGCCGGTGCTGCTGCGCGAGGCCGCCCGGCTGGAAGGGACCTTGCGCCAGCGTGCCGGCGTGCGGCGGGCGGTGGGCTGAACCCGTTCGGAAGAGACGGTCAGCCGGTGCCGGGCTGGGCCGAGCCGTCGGCGTCCTCCGCCCGTTCCCGCAGTTCCTTGGACGACAGGCCGGCCGGTGTGGCGTCCTGCAACGTGCCGTCGCCCGGTGTCTTGGTCATGTCCTCGCGCGGGGACCGTTCGCCGGCCGGGGTCTGGTCGCGGGTTTTGTCCGGGGTGTCCGTGCCGGATTTCTTCGGCTGGGGCATTCCTTCGGAGGGGGTGCGCGTTTGAGGCGTGTCGGTCATGATGTCCTCTGCTATCTTCTGGAGGAGTCAACGACCAGGATGGATGCGTGTTCCGCGTCCCTCCTATCCTTCGGAGACCGGGAGAAGACGGCGCGGCGCCGCAGGGTGCCGAAGAGCGCGCTTTCAAGCGCGCCTGACGACGGGCCAACCACCAAGGTCCGGCAGCGGGGGCCGCGAGCCATCGCCCAGCCGGCCAGCAAGGAGTTTGACAAGGTCATGGAATCGAGCAAGCACGCGCCGCATGGCGATGTGACCCAGGTCGGCACCGTCACGCTGACCGACGACGCCACCGGCAAGACTCTCAAGCTGCCGCTGCTCGGCGGGTCCACCGGTCCCAACGTGATCGACATCCGCAAGCTCTACGCCGAAACCGGCTATTTCACCTACGATCCCGGCTTCACCTCCACCGCCGCCTGCGATTCCGCCATCACCTACATCGATGGCGACGAAGGCATCCTGCTGCACCGCGGCTATGCCATCGCCGATCTGGCCGAGAACTGCGACTTCCTGGAAGTCTGCCACCTGCTGCTGAACGGCGAGCTGCCCAACCCGCAGCAGAAGGTCGATTTCGAGCGCACCATCACCTACCACACGATGGTGCACGAGCAGCTGGCCAAGTTCTACAGCGGCTTCCGCCGCGACGCCCACCCGATGGCGATCATGTGCGGCGTCGTCGGCGCCCTGTCGGCCTTCTACCACGATTCCACCGACATCTTCGATCCGGTGCAGCGCAAGATCGCCGCGCACCGCCTGATCGCCAAGATGCCGACCATGGCCGCCATGGCCTATAAATATACGGTCGGCGAGCCGTTCATGTATCCGCGCAACGACCTGTCCTACGCGGAAAACTTCCTCTACATGACCTTCGGCACGCCGTGCGAGGAATGGAAGGTCGATCCGGTCCTGTCGGAGGCGATGGACAAGATCTTCATCCTGCATGCCGACCACGAGCAGAACGCCTCGACCTCGACCGTGCGTCTTGCCGGTTCCTCCCACGCCAACCCGTTCGCCTGCATCGCGTCGGGCATCGCGGCATTGTGGGGACCGGCCCATGGCGGCGCGAACGAGGCCGTGCTGAAGATGCTGGACGAGATCGGCTCGGTCGAACGCATTCCCGAGTTCGTCCGCCGCGCCAAGGACAAGAACGACAGCTTCCGCCTGATGGGCTTCGGCCACCGGGTCTACAAGAACTACGACCCGCGCGCCAAGATCATGCGCGAGACCTGCTATCAGGTTCTCGACCGTCTGGGCATCCAGGACGAGCCGCATCTCGCCATCGCGATGGAACTGGAGAAGATCGCCCTGTCGGACGAATACTTCATCGAGAAGAAGCTCTATCCGAACGTCGACTTCTATTCGGGCATCATCCTGAAGGCGATGGGCTTCCCGACCAGCATGTTCACCGTGCTGTTCGCGCTGGCCCGCACCGTCGGCTGGATCAGCCAGTGGAAGGAGATGATCGAGGATCCGGCCCAGAAGATCGGCCGCCCCCGTCAGCTCTTCACCGGCCACGCCGCCCGTCCCTTCGTCCCGCTGGACAAGCGTTGATCCCAAGCAACCGGACGCTCCCTCTCCGTTCGAAGGAGAGGGGCGCGCCGTGACCCATCCTTTGCAACTCGGCCTGTCGGTCGCCATCGTCGCGGTGACCGGCGGGACGCCGCGCGTGGTGACGGTGCGCAGCGGCTTCACCGTGCCGGAAGACCACCGGCGCGGCGACGAGCCGTTGCCGCATCGCGACGCGCTGCCCGGCGCGCCCTTCGAACCCGAGCGGTTCCGCACCTTGCAGGACGGCGTCCGCGCGGTGGCGGAGGGGCTGTCCGGGCTGGCATTGCGCTATGTCGAGCAGCTCTACACCTTCGGCGACCGGCACCGCGACCCGCACGAGCTGTTCGGCGGCCCGCGGTCGGTCGTGGTCGGCTATCTGGCGCTGGTCCGCGACGGCCCGCTGGGCGGCGACGCCTCGGCCGAATGGCGCGACCTCTACGACCATTTCCCGTGGGAGGACTGGCGCGACCAGCGTCCGCCGCTGCTGGACGGAGTGATCGCCCCGGCGCTCGGCGGCTGGGTCGCCTCCGCCCCCGACGAGGAGAACCGTCTGCGCCGGGCGGAGCGTGCGCAGATGGCCTTCGGCCTGGACGGCGCCGACTGGGACATGGAGCGTGTGCTGGAGCGGTTCGAACTGCTTTATGAAGCCGGGCTGGTGGTGGAGGCCTTCCGCGACCGCGACCTGGCGGCGCGGGTCGAATCCTCCGTTTCCCCCGGCGGTCCGATGCCGCGCGCGCTCGGCCGGCCGATGGCGCGCGACGGCCGGCGCATCCTGGCGACCGCGCTGGAACGGCTGCGCGGCAAGCTGCGCTACCGCCCCATCGTCTTCGAGCTGCTGCCGCCGACCTTCACCCTGCACCAGCTCCAGCTGGTGGTGGAGGCGCTGTCGGGCGAGCGGGTGCACAAGCAGAATTTCCGCCGCCTGATGATCTCCGGCGGCTTCGTCGAGCCGACCGGCCGGTATGAAGGCCAGACCGGCGGGCGGCCCGCCGAGTTGTACCGCTTCCGGCGGCAGGCCATTCACGAACGCACCAGCGCCGGCGCCATTCCGTCCGCGGACGTATAACGGGAAGATCCACCGGAAACTTCGACGCGCGGCATTGGGCGCAGTTGTCAACGGGTGGCTGCAAGGGGATACTGTTGGAACGGTTTTAATCCCGGAATGTCCATAACCGGAAAATCCCAAGAAGGCCGATGTCGCACCGCATCCTGATCGCCGACGACCATCCGCTGATGCGGACCGCCCTGACCCAGACCATCGGGCAGGCGATTCCCGGCGCCGTGATCCTGGAAGCGTCGCGGTTCGAGCAGATCAAGCCGCTGCTGGACACCGGAGAACCGCCGGACATCATCCTGCTGGACCTGCACATGCCCGGGATGAGCGGCCTGATCGGGCTGATGATGCTGCGCTCCGAACATCCGGCGATTCCGGTGATCGTGGTCTCGGCATCGGAGGATCCGGTGACGATCCAGCGCGCCATCGACTATGGCGCTTCCGGCTTCGTTCCGAAATCCGCCCCCAACACCCAGATCATCGAAGCGATCCATGCCGTGCTGGACGGTGAGCTGTGGCTGCCGGAGATCAACGGCGGTCCCGAGACCGACGCTCCCGACCCGGCCCAGCGCGCCGCCACCCTGACGCCGCAGCAGCTCCGCGTCCTGGCCGGCATTGCCGAAGGCAAGCTGAACAAGCAGATCGCTTACGAGATGAACGTCGCCGAGACGACGGTGAAGGCCCACGTCACGACGATCCTGCGCAAGCTCGGCGTACTGACCAGGACACAGGCGGCCGTGCTGGCAAGCCAGCTGGCTCTGTCCGCCGCGCCACCGCCGCCAGTCGAATGAAGGTTAGCCACTTTTGTTCTATCTTTCTGTTTATTCTTCTTTCTATGCAAAGTAATATGGTCCATAAGAAATTTAGCAAGTGACGCCGTTGCAAGAAGTATTGCGGCGTCGTTTCGTAAGTTTTTTAGACCACCTCTAGTGAGGGTAAGATGTCAGAGCCTGTAACTATCTGGAACACGGTAACCCAGATAAGTAGCGGATTTTCTCTTGCTGCGTTTCTGATTGCTGTTTTCTATTTTGTTTATAAAAACAAGATAAAAGAACAAGGGAAAATTATAAGAGATGCCCCAGAGGGGGAAAGGGTAAAAGTAATAAAGGCTTACCTTGAATGGTTTGACGTAGATACTGAGAAATTAACCAAACAGCAAGCTTATGAAATCGCGATTAGACAGATAAATGTCAAGGAAAGAAGATACTACATTGCTGCTGTTACATTTCTATCTGCGTCCGTAATTTTGCTCATTGGTACCATTGCATATATGTATTTAAGTGTAAAAAAAGTTGATAGCTCTGTAAAAGTACAGATATTGAGTCCGTCAACAAATTCTGAGTTTCCTGAGGAATATAGGATTAATTTTTTGGCAAGCGCTTTCGATCCTGAAACGGGCGAACTTGGTGATGATGATATAGAGTGGACAGATAATGGGAAGATAGTAGGCGCAGGAAAAAAATTTTCAAGGACTGATTTCTCGGTGGGGAAGCATAGGATAGTCGCAACAGCTAAGAACAGAAAAGGGAGTATAGGGAGTAACTACACAGATTTTATTATTTCTGCGAAGAAAAACAATCTGACTGTTTCCTCAGAGGTAAAATTAAGAGGCCGCTGCGTATCATCTGCCATTAATTCAGGATTTCTTGCTGCTGCATATATTGTGGAGAGTGAAGAAAATAGTGGATACATAGACTATTATTATATAGAAAAGAGTGATAACAAACTTTCCTTAAAAAAGGGGGGGGAAATTAAGATTGGAAACCCAGAACGAATGATATCGTTTTCCGATGGAATTGCTGTTGCGGGTAACGACTCTAAAATCACGTTTCTAGCTGAGAACAGCCCAGGGTTGTTGAAGGAAATATGGAAAATCGACACCAATGCTGGAGGTATATCGGACATACAGAGTATTAGCAAGAGTGAGATTCTATTTAGAGGAAGCAAGGCATGGGGAATCATTCAAGTAGTGAATAATGGAAATCCTAAAATTGATTTGTATGATTCTATGTCCTACAATCCCTCGAATGGCATTGGAATATATGATAATTACGTATTTTTGCCTAGCAGATATCAAGGATTGAGAGTGGTTTCTATTAAAGACAAGCAAAAATTGGAAGAAAAATTCTTGATACCGGGAAACTCCGAGAGATTTAGCACGAATATGGTCTTTAAAGGAAACTTCGGATATGTAAATAGCTGGTCTGGACAGCTAGAAACTTTATATATCGACTTGCCTAACCCACCGAAAATAGTTAATACCCTTGCCGGAACGGGAAATTCTTTCAAAATTGATTTGCATGAAGAAAAGATATATGTTGCAGGTAAGGGAGAGGGTTTGACGATCATTAACATCTCGAACCCCGCATTCCCAAAACTGGAAGACATATATCGATTTGGATACGTAAATGATGTCAATGTTTATGAAGAATCGATGACCATCTGTGTTGACAACAGAACTCTTTTGATCAGAAATAAAATATAGAAAATTCACAATGTAGAAAATATTATCGGAGTGGTAATGTATTCTGAGAATCAGTAAAACTCTCTTGTGGCGAGTGAAGCTGTACTAAAAATTTAATCCCGCCATCCGCTGCCCCTCCGCCAGCAACTGCCCCAGCAGCGCTCTGAGCGCCCCCGGGCGCACCGGCTTGTAAAGTAACCGGCAGCCTGCCGCCTCGATGTCCTCGCGCACGGCGGCGTCGCGGTCGGCGGTAACGACGGCGGCGGGGATGTCGCTGCCCAAGGACGCACGCAAGGTCGCCAAGGCCTCCACCCCGGTCAGGCTGCGGTCCAGATGGTAGTCGGTCAGGATCACGTCGGGCGTCCGTCCCTCCAGCTTCGCCAGGGCAACCTCCGGAGCGACGGCGGTGACGACGCGGCAGGACCAGCTCGACAGCAGATCCTCGGTGGCGCGGGCGATGGCGGGTTCGTTCTCCAGGCAGAGCACCAGGACGCCGCGCAGGTCCCGGCCGCGCGGGCGGGCCACCACCGCGCGGGCGGCCACCGGCTCGTCGGTCAGCGGCACCAGCACCGAAAAGGCGCTTCCCCGCCCGACCCTGGAGCGCACCTGTACCGTGTGGCCGAGGATGCCGGCCAGACGCTCGACGATGGCGAGGCCGAGGCCAAGGCCCTTGCCACGGTCGTCGGCGTCGTTGTCGAGTTGGCGGAACTCCATGAAGATTTCCGGCACCTTGTGCTCGGGGATGCCGGGGCCGGTGTCCCACACCTCGATGGACAGGAAATTCCCCCGCCGGCGGCAGCCCAGCAGGATGCGGCCGGTGCGGGTGTAGCGCACCGCGTTGGCGAGGTAGTTCTGCAGGATGCGGCGCAGCAGCGTCGGGTCGCTGCGCACGATGGCGGAGCAGTCGACCACCCGCAGCCCCAGCCCGTGGCGGCTGGCCAGCACGGTGAACTCCTCGCCCAGCGGCTTCAGCAGTTCCTCGATCCGCATCGGCACCGGGTTGGGCTTCACCACGCCGCTGTCGATCTTCGACACGTCCAGCAAATCGCCCAGGATGGTTTCCACCGACCGCAGCGAGGTGTCGATCTGGCGGATGGCGCTGTCGCCGTTGCGTTCGGAAAGGGCGGACAGGAACAGCCGGGCGGCATGCAGCGGTTGCAACAGGTCGTGGCTGGCCGCCGCCAGGAAGCGGGTCTTGCCGCGGTTGGCGCGCTCGGCCTCCGCCTTCGCCTCGGACAGGGCGTGGGTGCGCTCCTCGATGCGGCGTTCCAGCGTCTCGTTGGCTTCGCGCAGGGCGGCGGCGGCGCGATGGCGTTCGGTGACGTCGGTGTAGACGGCGACGAAGCCGCCGCCGCCCGGCTTTGGGCTGGGCATCGGATTGGTGGCGATCTCCAGCACCGTGCCGTCGGGCCGCACCCGTTCATAGACATCGGGCCTGTTGCGCCGGCGCGGGTCGGAGCGGCGTTCCAGCAGCGTTTCGATCTCGCCGTTTCGGCCGTATTCGCCGCGTCGGGCGATCAGCCCGACGATGTCCTGCAACGAGGTGCCGACCTGGACGAAGCCGTCCGGCAGGTCGAGCAGCACCAGGAACTGGTTGTTCCAGGTGGCGACGCGCCAGTCCTCGTCGAACACGGCGATGCCCTGGGGCACATTCTCCACGGTGGCGCGCAGAAGCTCGTGCTGCTTCAGGATGGCGCGCGAGGCCTCGTCGATGATCGACCGCGCGTCGGTGCGCGACAGCCGGCGATCGGACAGCAGGCCCGCCACCACCACGCGGGCCGAGGCGGACCCGACGGCGCCGGCCAGCAGCCGTTCGGTCAGCTGGATCGCCTCCCCGTCGGTGCGCATCAGCAGGGCGGTGCGCAGGTCGCCGTCGGCCACGCCAGTGAAGCGGCGGAAGGCGGCATCGGCACGCGACTGTCCGACGTAGCGCACCGCGAGGTCGTGCAGGTCGGCCAGCGCGGCCCCGCGCGGCCCGTGCGGCTCGCCGTCGGAGGCACGGCGCAGGCTCATGAACCGGGCCGCCTGCTGGCGTTCCAGCGTCGACGGGCGGGTCAGCAGCGAGACCAGCACGAACAGCAGGATGTTCGGCCCCAGGCTCCACAGGGCGGCGTTGGTCAGCGGGTCGATGCCGGCGATGCCGGCGAGCGCCACCGGGCTGAGGCCGGTCAGGCCGAACGGCCCCTCGCGCAAGGCGCTGGAGGCCAGCCATCCGGCATCGGCGAAGGAGGGCAGCAGCATGGTGTAGGCCCAGCCGACGAAGCCTGCGCAGATGCCGGCGAAGGCGCCGCTGCGGCTGGCGCGGCTCCAGACCAGGCCGCCGAGCAGGGCGGGGGCGAACTGCGCCACCGCGGTGAAGCTCATCATGCCGATGGTCGCCAGCGGAAAGGCCGGGCCGATCAGCCGATAGCAGCCATAGGACAGCAGCACCAGCACGATCACCGCCGACCGCCGCACCAGCAGCAGGATGCCCGCCGGATCGTCGCGCAGCCGCCGGTCTTCCGGGCGCAGCGCCATCAGCAGCGGGACGGCGACGTCGTTGCAGATCATGGTGCTGAGCGCCACCATCTCGACCAGGATCATGCTGGTGGCGGCCGACAGCCCGCCGATGAAGGCGGCGAGCGCCAGCCACGGCCAGCCCTGGCTCAAGGGAATCGACACCATGAAGGTGTCGGCGTTGGTGGTTCCGTCGGGGAACAGCATCAGTCCTGCCAGCGCCACCGGCAGGACGAACAGGTTGATCGCGACCAGATAGGCCGGGAACAGCTTCGCCGACGACCGCACGTCGCCGCCATGGGTGTTCTCCACCACCGCGACGTGGAACTGGCGCGGCAGGCAGAGGATCGCCAGCCCCGACAGCAGGCAGGCCACCCACCAGTCGGTGCCGATGTTGTCGAGCCGGATCAGTTGCAGGAAACCCGGATGGCGGACGGCGGCGTCGATGAAGGTGGCCGGGTCGCCGAAGACGGAGAAGGCGATGGCCCCGCCCACCCCCAGCGCCGCCGCCAGCTTCACCACCGACTCCGCGGCGATGGCCATCATCAGGCCGCGGTGATGTTCGTTGGCCGATACGCTGCGCACGCCGAACAGGATGGCAAAGGCCGCCATCAGCAGCGCCGCCATCAAAGCCGTCCCGCCGGGCATCTGGCTGAGGCCGGTGCCCAGCGAGGCCCCGGCCAGGATTTCGAAGCTGACGCTGATCGCCTTCAGTTGCAGGGCGATGTAGGGCAGCAGCCCGATCACCGCGGCGACGGTGACGAGCGCGGCCAGGCTGCGGCTCTTGCCGTAGCGCGCCGACAGGAAGTCGGAGATGGAAACGACGTTCTCGGACTTTGCCACCCGGACGATGCGGGCCAGCACCGGCCAGCCCAGCCCGATCATCAGGATCGGCCCGATGTAGATCGGCAGGAAGTAGAAGCCGCCGGTCGCCGCCCGGCCGACCGCGCCGTAGAAGGTCCAGGAGGTGCAGTAGACGCCGAAGCTCAGTGCATAGAGCCACGGTGTCCGCCGGTCGTTGCCGTGAGGGCCGGTCCTGTCGCCGTACCACGCGATGGCGAACAGCGACAGCAGATAGGCCAGCGAGGCGGCCAGAATGAACCAGCTTTCCATGGGGCTTTTCGCATCCCGTTTTTGGACTTCTTCTCCCTATGGCGGTGGATGTTATCACAAAATTGCGCGAACGGGCGGAGGGAAACCCTCCGCCCGCCCTTTCAGCCGTACAATGGCAATGCCCGGTGGCGATCCTCAGTCGTGTTGGTAGATGTCCACGTCCTTGGTCTCGCGGACGAACAGCAGGCCGATCACCAGGGTCGCGGCGGCGATGACGATCGGGTACCAGAGGCCGGAATAGATGTCGCCGGTGGCAGCCACGATGGCGAAGGAGGTCGTCGGCAGGAAGCCGCCGAACCAGCCGTTGCCGATGTGGTAGGGCAGCGACATCGAGGTGTAGCGGATGCGGGTCGGGAACATCTCCACCAGCATGGCGGCGATCGGGCCGTAGACCATGGTCACGTAGATGACCAGCACCGTCAGCAGGGCGACGACCATGACCGTGTCGATGCGGGCCGGGTCGGCCTTCGGTGGGTAGTTGGCGGCTTTCAGCGCGTCGCCCAGGCCCTTGTCGAAGGCGGCACCGGCCGCCTTGGCGTCGGTCGGGGTAGCGGCGGTGGCCGGGCCGTGGCTCAGCGACACGGTGGTGTTGGCCTGCGGCAGGGCGGAATAGCTGGGGATGACCGTGCTGCCGACCTTGATCGAGGCGACGGTGCCCGCCGTGGCCGCTTCGTTGGTGTAGGGGATGCCGCGCTTCACCAGCGCGCTCTTGGCGATGTCGCAGGAGCTGGTGAACTGGCTGGTGCCGACCGGGTTGAATTGGAACGAGCATTCGTTCGGGTCGGCGACCACGACGACCGGGGCGGTGGCGATGGCCTCCTCGAGCGCCGGGTTGGCGTAGTGGGTGATGCCCTTGAACAGCGGGAAATAGGTCAGGCAGGCCAGCAGCAGCCCGGCCATGATGATCGGCTTGCGGCCGATCTTGTCGGCCAGCGTGCCGAAGATCACGAAGAACGGGGTGCCGATCAGCAGGGCCGCCGCGATCATCAGGTTTGCCGCCTGGGCATCGACCTTCAGCGTCTGCGTCAGGAAGAACAGGGCATAGAACTGGCCCGTGTACCAGACCACCGCCTGACCGGCGACCAACCCGAACAGGGCGAGCAGGACGACCTTCAGGTTCTTCCACTCGCCGAAGGATTCCGTCAGAGGTGCCTTCGAATGCTTGCCTTCTTCCTTCATCTTCTTGAAGGCAGGCGACTCGTTCAGCATCAGCCGGATCCAAACCGAGATGCCGAGCAGCACGATGGAGATCAGGAACGGGATGCGCCAGCCCCAGGCGTTGAAGTCCTCCGGCGACATCGCGACGCGGCAGCCGAGGATGACCAGCAGCGACAGGAACAGGCCGAGCGTCGCCGTGGTCTGGATCCAGGAGGTGTAGTTGCCGCGGCGGCCGTGCGGCGCATGTTCTGCGACGTAGGTGGCGGCACCGCCATATTCGCCGCCCAGCGCCAAGCCCTGAAGCAGGCGCAGGCCGATCAGGATGATCGGGGCGGCGATGCCGATGGACGCGTAGTTGGGCAGGATGCCGACGATGAAGGTCGACAGGCCCATGATGAGGATGGTGACCAGGAAGGTGTATTTGCGGCCGATCATGTCGCCGAGACGGCCGAAGACCAGGGCGCCGAAGGGGCGGACCGCGAAGCCGGCAGCGAACGCCATCAGTGCGAAGATGAAGGCGGCGGTCGGGTTGACGCCGGAAAAGAACTGTGCGGCGATGACCGCGCTGAGCGATCCGTAGAGATAGAAATCATACCACTCGAAAACGGTCCCAAGCGACGATGCGAAGATGACCTTCTTCTCCTCGCCCGTCATCGGTCGGACAGCGTCCGACGTCGAAGCCGCATAGGCCATGGTCTTCACCCTCCCAAGTGAATAATCCCAGACGGTGGTTGGTTTTTGGCGAGCGGTGCCTTCCGGTCATATGAGCTGATGACCGAGCGCGCGCCTTTGTTATGTCACTGATAGTTGTGTGCACAAATCGTTTGTGTCACCCCCGACCATGGTCGGGGGTAGCGGGCGTGCGGTATTGGGTTACGCTGGGCTTTTGGGTGAGCGGTCCGCCTCACTGGCTCCCTTACTGGAACACCGGGGCGTAAAGCAGCCCTCCCTGTGTCCAGGGCCGGTTCAGGCCGCGGGACAGCTTGAACGGGGACCGGGCGCCAAGGTTGCGGTCGAAAATCTCGCCGTAGTTCCCGACCTGAACCACCACCTGATACGCCCAATCCGGACGCAACCCGGCCCTGGCCGCGACCTCCGGCATGCCGGACAGCAGACGACGCATCTCGCTGCTGCCGGTGATGCGCTGGAAATTGGCGTTGGCGCCGGAAACTCCGGCGTCGTCGGCCAGGAACAGCGCGAACATGGTCCAGCGCACCGCCGCCATCCAGTTGCGGTCGGTGTTCGGCGTCAGTGGGGCCAGCGGCTCCCGTGAGGCCATGGGCGAAGGCAAGGGAGCATCGGCGATCTCCAGCGCCTCCTGCGGCGCGTCCAGCATATGCAGCGCCGTGGTCAGCAGGGCCCGGTCGGCGCTGACCGCGGCGCAGTCGCGGCTGAGAAAAGCTTCCAGCGTGTCGGGCCAGCCGGGAAAGCTGCGCACCTTCCAGGGCCGCTTGCCGCTTGCGATCAGGGACTCCAGCTCGGCCTGTGTGGTGGTGCCGGCCGGCACGCAGACCGTCAGGTCCCCGCCATCGAGCGCCGACCGGCCGTCGGACAGCCGCCATGCGGCGATCCCCTGCACGTCATAGAAGACTGGCGGCCCGAAATCGACGGCATAGCCGGCGTCACGCGTCAGCGTCCACGAGGTCTGGGCGAGGGAGACGTCGACCTCCCCGGTGGCGACGGCGTCGAACTCCTGCGGCTTGGACAGCCGGCGGATCTCGATGGCGTCGGCTTTGCCCAGCACCGCGGCGGCCAGCGCCCGGCACAGATCGACCATGAATCCGACCGGCCGCCCGCCATCGTCGTTGGCGGCGAAGCCGGGATTGAAGGACACCCCGCAGCGCACGACCCCGCGCCGCTCGATCTCCGCCAGCACCGGGCGGTCGGCGTTTCGTACGGCGGTGTCCGGCTGTGCCGCGGCGGCGGCGAATGCCTGTAGCGCCAGCAGCAGGCCGAACGCGACGGCAACAGGCTTCGACCCCATCCTTCTCCCCTTATGCGACGACCGGGCTATGATACGCTGCCGACGGCATCGCGCAAACGATGCGGGGCCGGATGAGCAGGAACGGGAATGGCGGGCGACAGCAGGGCGGGGTCTGGCGGTTCTGAACCGGCCAAGGCCCCGGATAAGGCCGGCGTGGTCAGGATCGGCGTCGGGGCGCGGCTGTTCGGCGCGCTCGCCTTCAACGGGCTGGTCGCCTTCCTGATCGGGCTTGGCGCCTACATTGCCTTCGACGGGCTGCATGCCGGCATCACCAAGGTCACGTCGGAGCAGTTCCCGGCCGTCGTCGCTTCGGCAAAGCTGGAGCGTCAGCACCAGCGGATCATGCGGACCCTGGAACAATTGGCCTTGTCGCAGGAGAATTTCGGCCGCGAAACGATCAAGCAGGGTTTGGCCGACCAGCTGGACGGCTATGACCGGCTGTTGGCGGAGATGGTCTCGTCCGACGGCCGGCAGGCTCAGCGGATCGCCGGATTGAAGCTGCAGCGCGACGAGATTCTGCGGCTGCGCGACGCCATCGATCGCGGCGTGACCGCCCGCATCACCGCCCGCCGTGCTCTGGCCGAGCGCGATCGCGACGTGCGGCGGATGGCCGATGCCCTGGCGGAACCCGCCCTGCGCGGGGTGGAGGATGCAGGCGTCCAGCGTTGGCTGGCGATGGCGGAAAGGCTGCTGTTCCTGATCGCGTCGGTCCATCAGGCGGAGAACAGCTTCGCCCTCGCCCGGCTGGCCGACAGCGCCGCGTCGCAGCTGGCGGCCCTGGACGGTTCAGTGCCGGAAACCGGCGTGTCTGAGCGGCTCTTCCGGCTGGCCGAGGGCATGCGGTCGGTGGTGGAGGGAGACCGCTCCGTCTTCCGCCAGCGGCAGGCCGAGTTGCAGGCGTCGGAGATGCTGAACGGGCTGGTCGACCGCGCCAATCAGGTGTCGCTGGTCAACACCGGCCTCAACACCGGCATCTTCGTGGAGCAGACCAAGGCGGCGGAGGAAAGCCGGCAGCAGGTGATCGAGGTGTCCACCACCTACACCCGGCTGTTCTTCGCCTCGGTCGGCGTGGTGGTGCTGGGGATGGTGCTGTCGGTGCTGTATGTACGGCGCAAGGTGCTGGCCCGGCTCTGGGCGGTCAGCGAGGCGATCCGCGACCGCACCGGCGGCGGCCGGGCCGAGGTGCCGGTGACCGGTGCCGATGAGATCGGCCAGCTTGCCCGCGCGCTGCGCTTCTACATCCAGGAGACGGAGGACAAGAGCGAGGCGCTCCGCCGCAACGAACAGTGGCTGCGCACGGTGCTGGAGGCCGCGCCGGTTCCGCTGGTGATCTCCGGCCGCGCCGACGGGCAGATCCGTTTCGTCAACCGCCGTGCCGCCGACCTGTTCGAGGTCGATGAGGCCGGCGAGCTGCTGGGCCGCCCCGCCGCCAGCGTCTGGTACGTCCCGCAGGTGCGGGAGGAGTTCGTCCGCGACGTCTTCACCAGCGGCTTGGCCCTGGATGTGGAGACCGAACTGGTGACCCGGTCGGGCCGCCGGCTGTGGGGCCTGCTGTCCGGCATCGCCTTCGAATTCCAGGGCGAGGAGGTGCTGCTGAGTTCGGTGGTCGACATCACCCGCCGCCGCGAGGCGGAGGAGCTGCTGCGCCGGACCCAGGCCTTCCTCGACGCGGTGATCGACAATGTGCCGAGCGTCCTCTATGTGCTGGACGGCGACAGCGGTCGCGTCCTGTTGTGGAACCGGGCGGCGGAGGATTGCTTCGGCACCCGCCGTGCCGACATCGGGGACCGCACCCTGGCCGACGTGCTGGGGCCGGAGACCGGTCGGGCGCTCGCCGGCGGCGATCCCGGCGCCATGCGCTCGCTGGGGGTGGAGGAGCTGGTGCTTGCACGCAACGGTGAGAACACCGTGTTCGCCCTGCAGCGCCACCCCTTCGAATGGTCGGGAGACGGGCGCTGCCGCATCATCTGCGTCGCCAACGACATCACCGCCTCGCGCCGGGCGCGCGAGGAGTTGCGGCAAGCCAAGGAACGGGCGGAGCGGGCCGACGCCGCCAAGACGGAATTCCTCGCCACCGTCAGCCACGAGATGCGGACGCCGCTGAACGGGATCCTCGGCCTGTGCCGGCTGCTGCTGACCGGGCAGCTGCATGCCGGCGAGCGGCGCTATGCCATGTCGATCATGCGCTGCGGCCACGGGCTGCTCGATCAGGTCAACGATATTCTCGATCTGCGCAAGATCGAGGATGGCAAGCTCGACCTCGACCCCGCTCCCTGTGCCCTGCTGCCGGTGCTTGAGGAGGTCGTTGCGACAGTGGAAGGACTGGCGAACGAGAAGGGCATCGACCTCGATCTCGACATCGCGCCGGAGGTGCCGGAACAGGTGGTGGTCGATCGGCAGCGGCTGCGTCAGATCCTGGTCAACCTCGTCGGCAACGCGGTGAAGTTCACCGAACGCGGCGGGGTGGAACTGCGCGTCGATATCGAGCCGGGGCCGGAACGTTCCGGTGGCGGAATGTCGTTGGAAATGCTGCGTCTGGCCGTGCGCGATACTGGGATCGGCATCCCGGTGGATCGGCGCGCCGCCATTTTCGAGAAGCTGGAGCAGGCCGACCCCACCATCGCCCGGCGCTTTGGCGGCAGCGGGCTGGGACTGGCCATCGTCCGGCACCTGCTGGACGCCATGCAGGGCAGCATCCGCGTCGACAGCGCGGAAGGGCTGGGCAGCGTCTTCACCGTCACCATCCCGTTGCAGCGGGTGATCGAACCGGCGCTTCCGGCCCGGCCGGGCCGGCTGCTGCCGATCAGCCGGGTCCGGTCGCTGGCCCTGCTGCTGGTGGAGGACGATGCGATCAACCGGGAGGTGGCGCTGGGGCTGCTGTCCGACGCCGGCCACCGCATGACCGTGGCGGAAACCGGTGAAAAGGCACTGGAGCTGGCGACCCGGCGGCGTTTCGACGCCATCCTGCTGGACATCCGCCTTCCCGACATCGACGGACCGGAGGTTGCCCGCCGCATCCGTGCCCTGGAGGACGCCGACCGCGCGGCGGTGCCGATCGTCGCGGTGACCGCCAACGTCTTCGCCGCCGACCGCGCCCGCTACATCGCCGCCGGCATCGACGCGGTGATCGAGAAGCCGATCTTTCCGGAACGCCTGATGCACCTGCTGTCGAACGCTGTCGCCTCGCGCTCCGACGATGACGAGGATTCGGAGACCGGACTGGCTTCGGCGGATCCGCCGACCCGTCCGGCGGTGGTCGAGGAGGACGTGAACGAGGAGATCCTGGAACGCTACATCCGCTCCCTCGGTCCGGCGCGCTTCGCCACCATCCGCGGCCTGCTGCTGGAGTCGGCCCAGGAGGGGTTGCCCCGCCTGACTGCGGCCGACACTCCCGACGATGAGATCGAGGATATCGCCCACCGGCTCGCCGGAGCCGCCAGCCATTTCGGCCTGACCGGCTTCGTCGGTCTGATGCGGGCGGTGGAGGACGGCATGCGCGAAGGCCGCCGGGAGGAAGCCCAGGAGCTCGCCGCCACCGCGGAATCGGCGTTCAGCCGGGGCCTCGCGGCGATGGATGCGGTGCGCGGGGTGCTGGAGGGGGTTTGAGGCGGGGGGCCGCCTCAAACCGAATTCCTCATGCGCCCTTGGCGGCGCGATAGGCTTCCATCAGCTGGCGCCCGGCGGCGAGGATGCCCTCGCGGTCGCCCTTCTTGACCAGGGTTTCATCGACCAGCTTGCCGCCGGCGCCGACGCAGGCCACTCCGGCCGCGACATAGGAGGCGACGGTGGTGGCGTCGATGCCGCCGGTGGGGACGAAGCGGACGCCGGGGAAGACCGACTTCAGCGCCTTGATGTGCGCCGGGCCGACGGTGGAAGCCGGGAAGATCTTGATGGCGTCGGCGCCGGCGGAGATGGCGGCATGCACCTCGGTCGGGGTCAGGGCGCCCATCAGGCAGGCGACGCCATGGTCGCGGCAGGCGGCGGCCACCTTCGGCAGGACGCAGGGCGACACGACATAGCGGGCGCCGGCCTTCACCACGTCGGCGACGGCGGCCGGGGTCAGGACGGTGCCGGCGCCGATCAGGGCGCCGCCTTCCGCCGACAGCTCCTCGATCAGGCCGACGGCGCCGGGCGTGGTCATGGTGATCTCGAAGGTGCCGTAGC
Source organism: Azospirillum sp. 412522 (assembly GCF_019805165.1). Classification (GTDB taxonomy): domain Bacteria; phylum Pseudomonadota; class Alphaproteobacteria; order Azospirillales; family Azospirillaceae; genus Azospirillum. The sequence goes on along the minus strand of NZ_RWIJ01000016.1, from coordinate 46,942 downwards.
CGGCCTCGCGCAGCCAGGTCACGGCGGTGCGCGCCAGATCGGCGGAGCTGTTGCGGATGACCGGGACGACGCCGTAGGCGACGAGCTGTTCCAGGATTTCGGCTGGGCTCTGGGTGGTGGGCATCAGGATTCCTCGGGATTCTTCTGGGTGATGGTGGAGGTGGGTGTGGAAACGGAAGCGGGCCGTTCCGGCACGCGATGGTGACCGGCCAGGACGGCCTTGATGCGGGCGAGACGGCGGTCGAGGCCCGGCAGTGCCTGCAACCCGACCGCGACGGTCAGCACGTCGATCAGGGCCAGCTGCGCCAGCCGCGAAGCCATCGGGGTGTGGACGGCGGTGTCCTCGTCGACATCGACGGTCAGGCGGATGTCGGCGCGCTCGGCCAGAGGCGTGGCCGAGGCGGTGATGGCGATCACCGTCGCCCCACCGTCGCGGGCGATGGCGGCGACGTCGAAGATCTCGTCGCTGGTGCCGGTCTTGGAGATCGCCAGCAGCGCGTCTCCGGGACCGAGCGTCGCCGCCGCCATCGCCTGGAGATGGGCGTCGGTACTGGCGGTGACCTGCGGCAGCAGGCGGAACAGCTTGTGATGCGCGTCCAGCGCCACCGCGCCGGAGGCGCCGACACCGACGATCTGCACCCGCCGCGCCCGTGCCAGCACCCCGGCAGCCTTTTCCAGCGCCATGCTGTCGAGCCTGCCGCGCAGGCGGACCAGTGCGTCGATGGAGCGGTTCAGAACCTTTTCCGCCGCACCGGCAACGCTGTCGCCGGGAGTGAGGTCGCGGACCAGTGGGGTCGGCCGGTCGCCGACTTCCTCCCGCACGGCGGACGCCGCCAGATGCTGGGCCAGCGCGATCTTGAATTCCTGAAAGCCGCCGAACCCGGCGGAGCGGCAGAAGCGCAGGACCGACGGTTCGCTGACCCCCGCCTTGCCGGCAAGCTGGGCCAGACTGTCGCGGACCGCCGCCTCCGGATCGGCCAGCACAGTACGCGCCACCGCGGCTTCCGCACGGCGGAGGCTGTCCAGGGAGGAGGCGATGGTGTTCAGCATGGGAAGGCCAGCGTGGCTGACAGAGGGGCGCGTTGGAACCGAATGTAGTTTTACTACAGATGCGCCGCTTTGTCGATCATTCTGTGAAGCATTGCTACAATCTGTTCGCGCGTCCTTCATTTTCCATGGTGCCGCCCGGCGTCCACATGGGATGGGCGCCGCAGGTGTTCCTGAAGGCCGGCAAGGTGGTGGAACCGGGTGTCGAAGGACCGGGAGATTAGGGGCGGACAAATGAAAGGCCCCTCTTCCTGGGGAGAGAGGGGCCTTTCAGGGGGGAAGGGCGATCAGGCCGACCGCACCTGACTGAGGAAGCGGTCGATCTGCTGCTGGAGGTGGCCGGTCTGGGTCGAGACCTCCTGCGCCACCGACAGGACCTCCTGCGCCGACTGACCGGTCTGGCCGGCGGCGGTGCGGACCTGGCCGATGTTCTGGGAGGCCTGGGCGGTACCGCCCGCCGCCTGTTGGACGTTGCGGGCGATTTCCGAGGTGGCGGCGCCCTGTTCCTCCACCGCCGCGGCGATGCTGGCGGCGATGTCGTTCAACCGGCCGATGGTCAGGCCGATGCTGCGGATGGCGTTCACCGCCTCGCCGGTCGCCTGCTGCATGGCGCCGATCTGGCCGGCGATCTGGTCGGTGGCCTTGGCCGTCTGGCTGGCCAACTGCTTGACCTCGCTGGCGACCACGGCAAAGCCCTTGCCGGCCTCGCCGGCGCGGGCCGCCTCGATGGTCGCGTTCAGCGCCAGCAGGTTGGTCTGGCCGGCGATGTCGGAGATCAGGTCGAGCACGGCACCGATGCGGCTGGCCGCCTCGTTCAGTTCGCGCATGGTGCTGTCGGTACGGTCGGCCTCGTTTGCCGCCTTGGCGGCGATGGTCGCCGATTCGGTTACCTGCCGGGCGATTTCGCTGATCGACTGCGACAGTTCATGCGCGGCCGACGCCGCACCGTCGACGTTGACCGACGCGGTCTCCGCCGCCTCGGCGGCATTGCCGGCCTGCCGGGAGGTGTCGTCCGCAGTCGCCACCATGCCGGCGGCGGTCTGGTGCATCTGGGTGGCGGCGGCGGACACCGTCTCCACCACCGTCTTCACGCCGTTCTCGAACTGGTCGGCGAGCGACAGCATGGTCTGACGGCGTTCGCCCGCCGCCCGCTGGCGTTCGGTCTCCGCGGCTGCGCGGGTGGTCTCCACTTCGCGCGCGGTGTCACGGAAGACCAGCAGCGCAGCCCCCATCTCCGCGATCTCGTCATGGCCCTTCAGCGTGATCTCGGCATCCAGGTCGCCGGCGGCGATCCGCCCCATTCCGGTCTTGAGCGTCATCATCCGGCGGACGACGATCCGGCCGATATAGAGCCAGACCACCAGGATCGACACCAGGATGCTGGCGAGCGCGACGGCGATCTGCGTCAGACGGCTGTTGTCCAGCATGCGGGTGGTAGCGGCGCTGGCCTCCGCGATGCTGCTCTTCTGGCCCTCGACCAGGGTGGCGATGCCCTTGGACATCGTGGTGGTCAGGGCGTGGTTGCTCTCAAGAAGCTGGGTGAAATAGCCCTCGATCGCCAGTTCCTTCTGACGCAGGGTGACCAGCGAGGACTCGCCGGTGGCGAAGCCGGTCAGCAGTTCGGCCTGCTTGGTGGCGACGGCGGCCAGCCGCTCCGGCAGTCCCTGGGCGCCGTTCGACAGACCGGCGAGCGACACGCCGACCCGCGTCTCGATGATCGCCAGCCGCTGGTCGTCGCGGGTGGTCGCCGCTTCCATCAGCATGTTGCGGACGTTGGCCGCCTCGCTCATGGTGGAGATCAGCGGCTTCTTCTGGACCATGACCTTGGTCAGGGTGTCGGCCGCTTCGCGCATCGCCGCGGGGGAGGCGTCGGGCTCCGCCAGGGTCGAGCGGGCCTGCTCCTCGTCATTGCTCAGGACGGAGTTCCAGGGCGCGGCGAATTTCTGGATTTCCGCTTCGGCCGCCATCACTTTCGGCATCGTCGCCGCGCGTTCGGCAGAGAGCGCCACCCGTTCGGCGGCCGCCTGGTCGAGCTGCACGAGGTTGTCGAGCAGCCCCTTCGACGCCTCCTCGATGGCGGCGAGCTGCGCCCCGGCGGATCCGGTGGCCCGCAGCCGGGACAGGCGCGTGTTGAACTCCTCCTTCGCCGCGGCCATGCGGGCGGACACCGCCTGTCGCGCGGCGGCGCTGTCGGCGGAGGTCAGGGCCGGGGCCAGGGCCACCAGCCGTTCGGCCTGCTGCGCCACCGCCATGCCCTCTGTCATCGCGGGCACCGCTTCGCCGACGATGGCGTCAATGGTGGTGCGCACGTTCGCATATCCGATCAGCGCCACTGCGGCGGCGACCAGCGTACCGGACAGCACCACACCGATGGCGATCATCAGCTTGGCGCGCAGACCGGAATACCAGGCGGCGCCCGACGCGGGCTTGCCCTGGACCGTCATGCTCTGGCTATCGTTCGACATCCTGTCCTCCCCCCCGGTGCTCGGACACCGGCACTTCATAGGTCACTGCGGCTGGCCGTTCCGACTCTGGCCGCACCATCGATTCAATGCCGCTTCGTCGTTTCCTTTCCCGCGACACCCATGGGCGGCCGGCAAGAAAGGAACAATTGAAAATAATTGGACCGTTCCACGACTAGGAAAGCGCCAAAATCGCTAAGAAAGAAATAAGGAGAATCCACGATATTTCCGTGACAGCCTTCGAAACATGCTGCAACGCAATGGATTCCCGTCCGGTCCATGCGGCGATTTCACAGGAAAGGCGCATGTCCTGAAGAATGGAAGCCGGAATGACGTTCTATGCCGGTGCAGAACGGCTATAAACATAGTGATATAACAGTTTTACTCACAACCTCCGGACGTGCCCGAACCTGTCCATGGGGGATCAAAAAAAATGGACCGGCCCTGGGAAAGGCCGGCCCGTCAAGGTCGGAGGCAGAGCCGTTCGGGCGTCGCGTCAGGCGAGCGCTTCGCGCGGACCGAAGAACTCGTGGACGATGGCCGATTCCGGCAAGCCCAGCGCAGTCAGCGCCTTGACCACCGCCGCCATGAACGGTTTCGGACCGACGACGTAGGCGGCGACACCCGGTTCCTGCGGCAGCAGGTTGGCCAGCCGCTCCTGATCCAGCAGGCCGACCATGTGCGGCTTGTCGCCCGCCTGCGGTTCGGCATAACAATAGACCGGCTTCAGCGCATCATGCAGGGCGGCCAGCTCGTCGATCTGCCGGCGGAAGGCGTGGACCGAACCGTTGAGCGCCGCATGCACGTAGATGACCTTGCGGCCGGCGGCCAGCGCCTGTTCGGCCAGCGGCAGGGCCGGGGTCTGACCGACTCCGCCGGTGATGAGCAGCAGCGGACCGGCCCCCTCGCGCAGCACGAACTCGCCGGCGGGCGGATAGACGTCGACCTCGTCGCCAACCTGCGTACGGTCGTGCAGGAAGCCGGAGACCAGCCCCTGCGGCTCGCGCTTTACCGAAATACGATAGTCGCTGCCGTTCGGCGAGGCCGACAGGCTGTAGTTGCGGTGGACGGTCTCGCCGCCGATGGTCAGGCGCAGGCCGAGATACTGGCCGGGATGGAAGTCCATCACCCGCCCGCCGTCAACCGGCGCCAGCCGGAAGGAGGTGATGACCGCGCTTTCCGGTGTCTTCTCGACGATCCGGAAGCGCCGTGCGCCGCGCCAGCCGCCGGTCAACGCCGCCTTGCGGGCATATTCCGTCTCTTCCGCGGCGATCAGCAACTCGGCCAGCTGCCAATAGGCCGCGCCCCAGGCGTCGGCGACCTCCGCCGTCACCGCATCGCCCAGGACTTTACCGATCGCCTCCATCAGGCAGGTGCCGACGATCTTGTACTGGTCGGGGGTGATGTTGAGCGACACGTGCTTCTGCACGATGGCCTCCACCGCCGGACCCAGCACCTCGAGCCGGTCGATGTTGGAGGCGTAGGCGATGATGGCGTTGGCCAGGGCTTCCGGCTGGGCACTGCTGCGCTGGTGGCTCTGGTTGAAGACGGCGCGCACTTCGGGGAAGCGCTCGAACATCAGCGGATAGAAGGTGCCGGTGATCTGGTTGGCATGGGCGGCGACGACGGGGGCGGTGGCCTTGATGACGGCGGTCTGGGCGGGCGTCAGCATGGGTGGGGGCAATCCTTTTGCGCGTCACGATGTCGCAACGGAGTGGCAAGCCCTGTGCCAAAGCGACGCATCCCGGGATTCTGCGATTCATGCAAAGGGCGTTGTCAAAGCGACCACGTCAGGTAAGATGTCGAATGGACAACGAAGCGGTCATTCCGACAACATCCCTTCCGTTTGAGGATATCGGGGCGTTGCTGCGGGCGCTGGACGATCCGGCACGACTATGGCCGATGCTGCTCGACCTGCTGGCCCGGCATCTGCCCTGCGATGCCTGCGCGCTGCTGCGCCGGGACGATCGGTCGGAACAGGGAAGGGCGGGCGAGGGGCTGCTGGTCCCGCTTGCCACCCGCGGACTCAGTCCGGACACGCTTGGCCGGCGCTTCGAACTGAACGAGCATCCCCGTCTGAAGGCGATTGCACAAGCCGGGGACGGACCGCTGCGTTTTCCTCCGGACTGCGGGTTGCCGGACCCCTATGACGGGCTCATTCCCGACCTGCGCCAGCGCCTGCATGTCCATGACTGTGTCGGGGCGCCCTTGGCCGTAGACGGGCGCCCCTGGGGCATGCTGACGCTGGATGCGCTGAACGAGGGTCGCTTCGATGGCTGGGGGGAAATGATTGCCGCCTGGGCTCGGCTTGCCGCCGATCTCGCCGCTGCGGTGGAGCGGCGTGCTGTCCCGGCCGGTGACGGTGGGGTGGCTTTGCGAATCCTCGACGATCCAACCCAGGGAAGCGACTTCGATCCCATCGGCAGCAGCCCGGCGATGGCGAGCCTGCTGACCGAGATCGACACGGTGGCGGCCAGCGACCTTGTCGTGCTGGTGCTGGGCGAGACCGGGGTGGGGAAGGAACTGGTGGCGCGGCGGCTGCATGCCCGCTCCTCCCGTGCCGCCGGACCACTGGTCCATGTCAATTGCGCGGCCTTGCCGGATGCGCTGGTCGAAAGCGAACTGTTCGGCCATGTCCGCGGCGCTTTTTCCGGCGCCTTGGCCGACCGGCGGGGCAAGTTCGAGCTGGCCGACGGCGGTACCCTGTTCCTGGACGAGGTCGGCGAACTGCCGCTTGCGGCGCAGGCGAAGATGCTGCGGGCGCTGCAGAACGGCGAGATCCAGCGCGTCGGCTCCGACCGCCACATCACCGTCGACGTGCGGGTGATCGCCGCCACCAACCGCGACCTCGCGGCGGAGGTGCGGGAGGGCCGCTTCCGCGCCGACGTCTATCACCGGCTCAGCGTCTATCCGCTGCGGGTGCCGCCGCTGCGCGACCGCGGGACCGACATCCTCCGGCTGGCCGGCCTTTTCCTGGAGCGCAACCGGGCGCGGCTGGGGCTGCGCAACCTGCGCCTGTCGCCTGCGGCGGAGCGGCGTATGCTGGCCTATCCGTGGCCCGGCAACGTGCGCGAACTGGAACACGCCATCGGCCGCGGCGCCATCCGCGCCCGCGTCGCGCACCCACCCGACGGCGGCGTGCTGACCCTGACCCCGGCCGATCTGGGTTTGGCCGATCTGGGGCTGGCCGATCTGGGGCTGGCCGATCTGGGGCTGGAGGAGGGAGACGTGGTGTCGACGATGATCGCCGTGCGGAATGTCCGCCAGCCGGAGCCGTCGGAATTGCCGGACCTGCCACTGCGCGACGCGGTCGAGGATCTCGAACGCCGGATGATCCGCGAGCATCTGGCCCGACAGAACGGCAACTGGGCGCAGGCGGCGCGGTCTCTCGGGCTCGACCGCAGCAACCTGTTCCGTCTCGCCCGGCGGCTGGGTCTGCGCCAATGACCGGAGAGGATTTGTCCTTGCGGGCGGACATCGACGCGCTGGTCTTCCGGCCGGCGGGGCATTCGCCCGACGCGGTTACGACGCCGCGGCCAGCCTGCATCTGGCCAGCCGCGACGTCGTCCGTCTGCTTTAGAAGCCCATCTGCCGCGGCATCCACAGCGCCAGATCAGGCCAGACGATGACCGCGACCACCACCAGCAGCATGGTGACCAGCGGCCACATCACCCAGCGCAGGGTGCTTTCCATCGAACAGCCGGTCATGCGGCAGGCGACCATCAGGTTGACGGCCATCGGCGGGGTGAACTGGCCGACGGCGATCATCAGGGTCAGGATGACGCCGAACCAGGTCAGGTCCCACTTGTAGGCGGTTGCGATGGGAATCAGCAGCGGCAGCAGGATGATGAAGATCGAGATGCCGTCCAGGAAGGTGCCGACGATGGTCAGCAGCACCACCAGCAACGCCATCACGCCATATTCGCCCAGCCCGGAATGGATGATGGCGTCGGCGATGGGATCGATCACCGACAGGGTGCTCAGCGCCCAGCCGAACACGCTCGCAAGCGCGATCACCGTCAGGATGATGGCGGAGATCTCCGCCGCCTCGACCAGCATGGAATAGAGATCGCGGAAGCGGATGGTACGGTAAACCACCATGCCAAGCAGCAGACCGTAGGCGACCGCGATCACCGCCGCTTCCGTCGGGGTGAAGATGCCGAGACGCAGGCCGCCCAGGATGATGACCTTGGCGAACAGGCCCAGCGACGCGTCCCACAGGCTGCGCCAGAAGGGCGGGCGCGGCTCGTGCGACAGCTTGGCGCCGAGATTGTGTTTCCGCGCCAGCCAGAAGACCGGGATGATCAGGGCCAGACCGGCCAGCGTGCCGGGGATGATGCCGGCGGCGAACATCGAGGTGGTCGGGGCTGCCGGCACCAGGACGCTGTAGATGATGAGCGCGACCGACGGCGGGATCAGGATGTCGGTGGCCGCTGCCGCGGCGATGACGCTGGCGATGTAGGGGCGGGGATAGCCGGCGCGGATCATGCTGGGCGCCATCACGCCGCAGACCGCCGCGGCGATGGCCGGGCCGGACCCCGAAATGCCGCCCATCATCATGGCAACCACGACCGCAATGACGGCCAGTGCGCCCTTGCCCTGGCCGACGATGGCTGTGGCGAAGCGCACCAGCTTCTGCGCCACGCCCGAGCGGTCGAAGATGGTGCCGGCCAGCACGAACATCGGGATGGTCAGCAGCGGGTACTTGGCGATGCCGGTATAGACGCTGGTCGGGACCGAGATGACGCCGAGATGGGCGAAGGCGATGGCTGCGGTGCCGGCCAACCCCAGCGCGGCGGCGATCGGCACCCCCAGTACCATCATGACCAGAAAGGAGCCGAAGAGCAGGGTGGTGATCACGGCTCGCCCTCCGGGATATGTCCGGCCTCAAGCGGCTCCGTGCCCTTGTGGATGCGGATCATGCGGCCGACGGTGCGGGCCAGTACCACCAGCGACAGCACCGGCAGCCAGAGCGTATAGATCCACTGCGGCAGTCCCAGTGCCGGCGAGGTCACCTCGAACCGGTAATCGTCCCAGGTCGTCCAGGCGCCATAGACCACCAGCAGCCCGTACATCAGCGCGACGCAGGCCATGGCGAACTGTTCCGCCCGCCGGCGGTTGGCGGGCGACATCTTGTCAGTGACGAAGGTGATGCGGATGTGCCGGTCCTTGACCACCGCGGCCGAGGCGCCGAGGAAGGTGAGGATCACCATCAGCGCGATCGAATATTCCTCGGTGAAGGCGAAGGAGACATCGGTCAGGTAGCGCACCACGACGTTGGCGAAGGTGATCAGCGCCACCACCGCCATGGTGACGGCGACCAGCACCTCTTCGATGCCCAGGGGGACGCGGGGTTTCGGCACCGGCCGGACGACGGTGGGGTCGTGATCGCTCATATTGCCAGGGTCCAGATGGAGGGAGCGGGATTATTCCCTTCACCGGTCAATCAATGCAAGAAACGATCTTTCCAACGGATCAGTCCGCCGGCATGCCGGCCATCCCGTCTTCGCAGAGCGTTTCTTCGCTCAGGGGGAGCCGCAGCGTGAAGACGCTGCCGTCGCCCAGCCGGCTCTCCGCCGTCACCGTTCCGCCATGCAGCGCGGCGATGCGGCGGACCATGTTCAGCCCGACGCCGCTTCCCGCCGCCGCCCCGGTGTTGGAGGCGCGGAAGAAGCGGTCGAAGACGCGCTCCAGGTCGTTGTCCGGAATCCCGATGCCCTGGTCGGCGACCGACAGCGCCAGCCACCGCCCGTCCGCTCCGTCCTCCTCCCGGACCCGCAGCCGGACCGGCGTGCCGGAGGTGGAGTATTTCAGCGCGTTGTTCAGCAGGTTGTGGATGCACAGCTCCAGCATCGGACCGTCGCCCATGATTCGCTCCGGACAATCATCCAGATCCAGCTCGATCCGCCGGCCGGGAGCGGCATCGCCCTGGGCCGACGCGGCGGCACGCAGCAGGGCCGGCAGCTCCAGCCGGCCGCGCCGCAGGGTAAAGGCGGGGTCGTTCAGCCGGTCGTCGGCCAGGCAGGTCTCAAGGATGTTGACTTGGCGGCGCACGGCGCGGCGGATCTTCTCCAGCCGCGGCAACATGCCCGGAGCCTTGACCTCCGCGTCCAGCAGCAGAAGCTGGGCGGCGCCGTCGATGATGGCGAGCGGCGTCTTGAACTCGTGCGCCGCCATCGACAGGAAGCCGTTCAGCGCCCGTTTCGCCTCCTGTTCCGCCGTCAGCCGCTCTTCCGCCTCCAGCCGGGCGAGGTCGAGGCGCCGGACGGTGTCCTCCAGCCGCATCTCGGCCCGGCGGCGGTGGGTCACGTCGCGCAGCATCAGCAGGCAGCCGACCTCGCGTCCACCGCCGCCTGCCGTCAGCGGGACCACGGTCACCTCGAAGCTGCGCGGGGAGCCGCCGCAATCCAGCGTCAGCGGCCCCGGTGCCGTTGCTGGCATGGCGGAGGCCATGGCGGACAGGGCCGACAGCCCGGGCAGGTCGGCAAGCCGCCGCCCGATTGCCGCATGGTCGCCGGCGAGCGCCTGTGCCGCCGGATTGGCTTCCACCACGGTGCCGTCGCTGTCGAGGACCAGCACCGGATCGGGAACCGCGTCCAGCAGCGCGTCGCGGGCGACCGGCAGCAGTTCGAACAGGCGCCGCCGGGTGATCAGCCAATAGAAGATCCCGTCCATCATCAGGAAGCTGAAGGCGGTCGGATCGAGGTCGAACAGGGTCAGGTTGCCGAAGACATAGCCGGCATTGGCGGCCCATGGCACCGCCATCACCACCAGGAAACCCAGGTAATGGGTTCGGTAGGCCGGCGTCGCGCGGTGGATGCCGCTGGCGGTGACGACGATGCTCATCACCATGAAGGCGTAGATGTAGACGGTGACGGCGAAGAACAGCAGTCCATGGCTGTAGACCAGGGCGGCCCCCGGCTCCGCATCGACCGGGCGGACGGCAGTATAGAAGAGGTGATGGACATCGTTGGTCAGGGCCACCGCCCAGGTCGCCAATCCGATCGTCACCAGCACCAGCCGCCATCGCGCCGGCAACTCGCCCCTTGTGTAGGACCACAGGAAGAACGCCCACAGGCTTGGCGTGCAGACGATGCCCAACCAGGCCATCTCCGCCCACAGCAGCTTGTCGGCGGGGGCCGGGACGATGCTCTCGATGGCGACGGCCGTCGACCACCAGGCGGCCGACAGCTGCATCAGCACGAAATCGGTGCGGCCGGGGAAGGCGGGCAGGGTCCAGCTGCGCGCCGCGATCCACAAGGTTGCCACGACCGCGGCCAGAAGCAGGACGGACGGCAGGCTCATCGCGGACAGGTCATTGCGGCGCGCTCGGGAATGGCGGGAAAGGGAGCGGCCGAACAATGAACCCTCCTGCCAATCCGGTGCAAGGCCGCAGCTTAAAAAGAAAAAGCGCGCCACGAGGGCGCGCTTTTCCGAATTGGCGGGACCGGCCGCGGGGGGCGGCCTCAACCCTTCTGGTTCTGGCCGCCATGGCTGTGCTGGCCGCCTTTCTGGCCGGCTTCGGAGGCACGCTCCGGATCGTTCTTGAAGTTGCCGCCCGAGGCCTTGCCGCCCTTGCTGCCGGCTTCGGACGCGCGTTCCGGATCATTCTTGAAGTTGCCGCCGGAATGCTGGCCGCCTGCGCTGCGTCCGTCGTTCTGGTTTGCCATGTTGGTGATTCCCAATGTGTTGTTGAAAACGCAACCACGTCCTCCCCAACAGCCTTGCCGTCGACGGGTTGCGCCTGATCTGTCATCGGTACAGCCCACCCATCCAGGGGGTGCCGTACGAAAGGCATGCCGGCTGCCGGGAAGCCTGTGCCCACCCGTGGCGCGGTTGCGGTTTCAACCGTGCCGTCCGATAACGGGCGGGGCGGAACCGACGGGGGGCGAACGACGTGGCGGATCGGGATGACGGGCATTTCCTCGATGCGTCGCCCGACGGCGCGGCGCTGCTGCGCAGCCGGGCGATCCCGTCGCTGTTCGAGGCGCTGGAAACACAGTCCGAAGGCACGGTGGCGGTCGACCGCGACGCGCGTGTGGTGTGGATCAACGCCAAGTATGCCCGCATGCTCGGCATCTCCGACCCAGCCGAGGCCATCGGCCGCGAGGTGGAGGAGATCATCCCCCATTCGCAGATGCGCCAGGTGCTGGCGACCGGCCAGCCGATCCTGCTCGACCTGATGCTGTTCGGCACCCAGCGGCTGGTGGTGACGCGCTTTCCGCTGACCGACGATGACGGCACGGTGATCGGCGCCGTCGGCTTCGTCCTCTATGACAGCCTGCACCGCCTGAAGCCGCTGCTGGCCGAGCTGTCGCGGCTGGAGGCGGAACTGGCGGCGACCAAGCGCCGGCTCGACGAGGGGCGCAAGCCGCGCTACACGCTGCAAAGCTATGTCGGCGACAGCCCGGTCTGCCTGGAGGTCAAGCGCAAGGCGCGGCTGGCCGCCCGCACCGACGCGCCGATCCTGCTGCTGGGCGAGACCGGCACCGGGAAGGAGCTGATCGCCCAGGCGATCCACGGCCTGTCGGCGCGCAGCGGCCGGTCCTTCGTCGGCGTCAATGTGGCGGCGATTCCGGAAACGCTGCTGGAGGCGGAATTCTTCGGCGCGGTGCCCGGCGCCTACACCGGGCTGGACCGCCGCGGGCGGGAAGGGCGTTTCAAGACCGCCGACGGCGGCACCCTGTTCCTCGACGAGATCGGCGACATGCCGCTGGGCCTCCAGGCCAAGCTGCTGCGCGCCTTGCAGGAGCAGGAGATCGAGCCGCTGGGGTCCGACCGGCCGGTGAAGGTGGATGTCCGGGTGATCGCCGCCACCAACGTCGATCTGGAGCAGCGGATCCGCGATGGGCGCTTCCGCTCCGACCTCTATTACCGGCTGAACGTCCTGCCGATCCGGCTGCCGGCCCTGGCCGAGATGGGCGGCGGGCTGGAGGCCATCGCCGAATCCATCCTGCAGGAGATCGCCGCCCGCACCGGCCTTCCCCTGCGCGGCCTGACGCCGGAGGCGGTGGAGGCGCTGGGCCGCCATCGCTGGCCGGGCAACGTGCGCGAACTGCGCAACGTGCTGGAGCGCGCCTGCCTGCTGACCGACAACCGCCGCCTGACTGCCGCCGACCTTGCCGAGGCGTTGCCGGATCTGGCTTTGCAGGATCTGGGCGAGGATCAACCGGCGGGAGGACTTCCTGTCCCGATTCCGGCAGCCGTTCCGCCCCTGCCGCAGCCCCTGCCGGGCTATGACGAGGCCTTCGACGAGTTCGAGCGCGGGCTGCTCGGCCGCGCGCTTGCGGCCAGCGGCGGCCGGGCGGCGGATGCGGCGCGGGCGCTCGGCATTTCCCGCGCCGCCTTCTACAAGAAGCTCGCCCGGCTGGGGATGCGCGCCGGCGGATGAGGCCGGCGCTTCCTCCTCACACCGGCAGCCGCTTCATCGCCGCAACGGCGGTCATCACGCCGCGGATCTCGGCCAGGCCGCGCAGGCGGCCGATCATCGGATAGCCGGGGTGGGTCGGCTTGCCGATATCGTCCAGCAGTTCGTGACCATGATCGGGGCGGAAGGGCAGGCGCCAGTTGTCGTTGCCGGCGTCCTGGCGGCGCTTCTGCTCCTCCAGCAGCGTGGTGACGACCGACACCATGTCGACGTCGCCGGCGAGATGGTCGGCCTCCTCGAAGGAGCCGTCCGGATCCTTGGCGACATTGCGCAGATGGACGAAGTGGATGTCCTCAACGAAGCGCTTGGCCATCGCCGGCACGTCGTTGGTCTGCCCCGCTCCCAGGGAGCCGGTGCAGAAGGTCAGGCCGTTGTTGGGTGACTTCACCGCATTGATCAGGTGGGCGAGGTCGTTCTCGGTGCTGACCACGCGGGGCAGGCCGAACAGCGGGCGGGGCGGGTCGTCGGGGTGGATCGCCATGCGGATGCCGACCTCCTCCGCCGTCGGGATGACCTCGCGCAGGAAGCGGGCCAGCGTCTCGCGCAGGCCGTCGGCGGTCATGCCGTTGAAGCGCGCGATCATCTTGCGCAGGCCGGGAACATCATAACGGTCGTAGGCGCCCGGCAGGCCGGACATGATGTTCTTCAGCAGCTTCGCCCGGTCGCTCTCGGACGAGCGGTCGAACCATTCCTTGGCCTTGGCGAGTACCTCGGGCGCGTGGTCCTCCTCCGCGCCCGGGCGCTCCAGCATGTAGACGTCGAAGGCGGCATGCTCATGGGCGTTGAAGCGCAGCGAGGTGCCGCCGCCCGGCAGCGCCGCGGCCAGCTCCGTCCGCGTCCAGTCCAGCACCGGCATGAAGTTGTAGCAGATGGTGGTCACGCCGCAGGCGGCGAGGTTGCGCATCGACTGGCGGTAATTGTCGAACAGCTCGGTCAGGTCGCCTTCGCCGATCTTGATTGCCTCGTGCACCGGCAGGCTTTCGGTGACGGTCCAGCTGAGGCCGAGCTCCTCGTCGGACTCGATCATCGCCTTGCGCTTCTGGATCTCCTCCACCGACCAGACGACGCCGTAGGGGATGTGATGCAGGGCGGTGACCACGCCGGTGGCGCCGGCTTGGCGGATGTGGTTCAGCTTGATCGCGTCTTCGGGACCGAACCAGCGCCAGGATTGTTCCATGGCTGCGAACTCCTTGGAAAGAGAGGGGGCTTTGGGAATGTCGAGAAATCAGCGGAAAAGCAGGCTCGGCAGCCACAGCGACAGGGCCGGGATGTAGGAGACAAGGAACAGGATCAGGATGTTGCAGAGCAGGAAGGGCCAGATCGCTTTTGTGATCGCACCCAGCGAGATCTTCGCGATGTTGGCCGCGACGAACAGGCAGACGCCGACCGGCGGAGTGGTCAGGCCGATCATCAGGTTCAGCACGGCGAAGGTGGCGAAATGGATCGGGTCGATGCCGACCTGGGTCGCCACCGCCAGCAGCGGCGGGAACAGGATGATCAGCGCCGCGATCGTCTCCATGAAGGTGCCGACGATCAGCAGCAGGATGTTGATCAGCAGGATGATCAGGTACTTGTTGGTGGTCAGCGCCAGCATCGAGGCGGCGATGGCCTGCGGGATCTGCTCGCTGGTCAGGATCCAGCCGAAGACGTTGGCGAGGCCGACCAGCAGGATCAGCCCGCCCGACCCGATTGCGCTCTCCAGCAGGATCCCCGGCAGCTGGCGCAGGGTGAAGCCCTTGTAGACGAACAGCCCGATGACGAAGGCGTAGATCGCCGAGACGATGGAGGCTTCGGTCGGGGTGAAATAGCCGCCGACGATGCCGAACAGGATGATCGCCGTCATCAGCAACGCCCAGAAGGCGCCGCGGCTGGCGCGGACCAGCGCGCCGACCCCCTGCCAGGGCTCGCGCGGATAGTTGCGCACCCGTGCCAGGATCCAGACCGTCAGCATCATGCCGAGGCCGAGCAGCAGGCCCGGGACGGCGCCGGCCATGAACATCTTGCCGACCGACAGGCCGGTCAGGGTGCCGACGATGATCATCGGCACGCTGGGCGGGATGATCGGTCCGACGGTGGAGGCGGCGGCGGTCACGGCGGCGGCGAAGGGCGCGTCATAGCCGGACTTGCGCATCGCCGGGATCATCACGGCGCCGATGGAGGCCGTTTCCGCCACCGCGGTGCCGGAAATGCCGGCGAACACCATCGACCCGGTGACGTTGGCAAGTCCGAGGCCGCCGCGGATATGGCCGACCAGCCGGTTGCTGAACAGCACGATCTGGTCGGTGATGCCGCCGCCGTTCATCAGGTTGCCGGCCAGCACGAAGCCGGGAATGCAGAGCAGGACGAAGCTGTCCATGCCCGCATACATGAACTGGGGAACCACCGCGAGGTCGATGTCGCTGCCGACCAGATAGACCGCCGACGCGCCGCCCAGCGCGATGCCCACCGGCGCGCCCAGGATCAGCAGGACGGCGAAGGTGACGAAGAGTGCGGTGACCATCAGACGGTTTCCCCATGGCTGGGCGGCGCGGAGTCGCGCCCGAGCCCGGCCAGCCGGGCGATCGAGAAGAAGGCGAGCGACACCGGGATGATCAGCGTCACGACATAGACCCAGATCATCGGGACGTTGATGGACCGCGCCCGCTCACCCAGGCTGCCGACGACATAGTCCCAGGCGCCCGGAATGATCGCGACGGCGAAGACCAGGATGGCCACGTCGACCAGACGGGCGACGGCGGTCTGCATCGGCTTCGGCAGCAGCAGGATGAACATGTCGACGTTCACCAGCTCGCCGCGCAGCAGCGCCAGCCCGCAGGAGAAGGCGACGAGATGGACCAGCGCGAAGCGGGCCACCTCCTCCGTCCAGGGCGGCGAGGGGAAACCGGGCACGCGGCCCAGGACCTGGATGGTCACGACGACGATGAGGACGCCGATGGCCGCCAGGGTTCCCCAGCGGCAAAGGGCGGAGACGGCCGACACCAGGGCGGCAAAGGCGTTGCGCATTGGAAAGGCTCTTGCGGTTGGGGGGAGTAAGCCCTCTCCCGCTCCGGGAGAGGGCTGCAAATCCCGATCACTTCACCGCGAGGATTTCGTCGTAGATCGGCTTGATCTCCGGCGACAAGGCCGCAACCACCGCCGGACGGCCCTTCTCGGCGAAAGCTGCCTTGTCGACGGCGATGAATTCCATCCCCTTGGCCTTCAGGTCGGCCGCCAGCTTGGCCTCGTCCTCGATGAACAGCTTGCGCTCGGCGGCCTGCGCGGCCTTGGCGGCCTCCATGATGGCGGCGCGCTGTTCGGCCGGCAGCTTGCCCAGCTTCTTCGAACCGCCGACCAGATAGATCCAGCTGATCACGTGCTCCGTCTGGTTCACGTATTTCTGGACCTCGTAGAAGCTCGCCGACTTGATCAGCGCCAGCGGGTTCTCCTGCGCCTCGATGGTGTCGTTCTGCAGGCCGGTGAACACCTCCGAGAAGGCCATCGGCGTCGGCTTGGCGCCCAGCCCCTGCCAGAAGGACACGAACAGCGGCACGTTGGGGACGCGCATCTTCAGGCCGTTCAGCTCGTCCGGCGACTTGATCGGGCGCTTGCTGGTCAGGTTGCGCGGGCCGCGGGCGAAATAGGTCAGCGGGACCAGCTGGGTCTTCTGCTCGATGGCGTCGGCGATCTTCTTGCCCGGCTCGCCGGTGACGACCTTGTCGAGATGGTCGAGGTCGCGGATGGCGTAGGGCACCGCCAGCAGTGCGGCGGCCGGCGCCCAGTTCTGCAGGGACTCGCCGGTGATGGTGAAGTCGATGGTGCCGAGCTGGATGCCCTTGATCAGGTCGGTTTCCTTGCCGAGCTGCTCGTTGGGGAACACCTTGACCTCGACCGCGCCGTTGG
The DNA here is from genome assembly GCF_019805165.1 of Azospirillum sp. 412522. Classification (GTDB taxonomy): domain Bacteria; phylum Pseudomonadota; class Alphaproteobacteria; order Azospirillales; family Azospirillaceae; genus Azospirillum. The sequence goes on along the minus strand of NZ_RWIJ01000016.1, from coordinate 30,127 downwards.
TGCGCTTGGCGACTTCCTCGGCGAAGACAAGCGAAGCCTTGTGCCAGACATTCTCCTCGTTGGCGAGGTGGCCGAGCTTCAGCGTCGTCTTGGCCTGGGCGCGGACGATGGCCGGGGCGGCGATGCCGCCCAGCAGCGTCGCACCGGCGGCGATGCCGGCGCCGAGGCCGATGCTCTTGGCCAGCCTGCGGCGCGAGATCGGGGTCTTGATGTTCATCCTGGTGTCCCTCCGTTTTGGGCGGATCAGGTCCGCCATTGCTTGATTGGTGGCTGCCGTCCGGCAGGCGGTCAGCTTTCGAAGTCGAGCTGGACCTTGATCGTGCTGGACGGGTCGTTTTCGATCAGCGAGAAGGCGCTCGCCGCGTCGGCGATCGGGAAGACCTGGGTGATCATCGCCGCCGGCTTCAGCTTGCCGCTTTCCAGCCAGTCGATGACCTGCGGCAGCAGGCGGCGGTTCAGGCGCGAGCCGACCAGCGTCAGCTCCTTCTTCACGATTTCCTGCTGGCTGATGTTGCAGGGCGCGGGAGAGAAGCCGAGCAGGCCGATGCGCGCCGCCGGGCTGGCGAGGCGGCAGGCCTCCTCCAGCAGGGCCGGCACGCCGGCGCCGTCGATCACCACGGTGGGGCCGAGTCCGTCATTCTCGTCGCGCACCGCGTCGGGCACCGACACGCGCGAGGAATTCAGGACGACGTCGGCGCCGAACTCCTTCGCCCGCTCCAGCCGCTTGTCGTCCAGGTCGACGACGATGCAGCGGGCTCCATGCAGCTTGGCGACCTGAACCACCGTCAGCCCGACCGTGCCGGCGCCATAGACCAGCAGCGTGTCGTCGGCTGCGATGCCGGTGCGCGACAGCACATTGGCGGCGATGGACAGCGGTTCCGCCAATGCTGCAATCGAGATCGGCAGGTCGGAGCGCACCTTGATCGCATTGGCCGCCGGCACAACGACATGGTTGCGGAAGCCGCCGTCGCGATGGACGCCGAACACCTCCAGATTGGCGCAGACATTGGTGCGCCCGGCCCGGCAGGCATAGCAGCGGCCGCAGGACACCACCGGATCCACCACCACATGGTCGCCGGCCGTGACGTTGGTCACGCCGTCGCCGACCGCTTCGACCGTGCCGGCGAACTCATGGCCGATCACGCGGGGGTAAACCGCGAAGGGGTTGGAGCCGTGGTAGATGTGCAGGTCCGACCCGCAAATGCCGGCGCGCTGGACGCGGACCAGCACCTCGCCGGCCTTGACCGGCCCGGCGGCGGGGGCGTTTTCGGGGCGGAGCGCCAGCACATGCGGCTTTTCGACGGTCAGGGCAACCACGGGAACACTCCCCACTGAAAAGGATGCTGTGAAACGGGGTCAGGCAGTCGCCGCGGCGACGGTGCGGGCGCCCTCGGCGGTCAGGCGCTTCAGCGCGGCGGTCACCGGTCCGGTGAAGCGCGGCTCGCGCGGCAGATCTTCGCCGAACACGGCGGCCAGGCCGAACAGCGCCTCGGCCAGCCGATCCGGGTTTCCGGCGGTGGACGCCGAGACCTCCGCCAGCTTGGCGGCCAACGGATCGCGCACGTCGATGGGCTGGCCCTTCTCGTCGGTGCCGGCGACGTAGCGCATCCAGGCGGCGACGGCCAGGGCCAGCCGGTCGATGGGCTGATCGGCCGCAAGCCGGTCGCGGATCGGGTTCAGCAGGCGCTGCGGCAGCTTCTGCGTGCCATCCATGGCGATCTGCCAGGTGCGGTGGCGCAGCGCCGGATTGCGGAAGCGGGCGACCAGCGCGTCCTTGTACTGTTCAAGGTCGGCACCGGGGGGCATGTGCAGGGTCGGCCCGGTCTCCCGGTCCATCAGGTTGCGGACCAGCGTGGCGAACGCCGGGTCGGCCATGGTGTCAGACACCGTTTCGTAGCCGGCCAGATAGCCCAGATAGGCGATGGTGGAGTGGCTGCCGTTCAGCAGCCGCAGCTTCATCGTCTCATAGGGATGGACATCGGCGACCAGCTCGACCCCCACCGTCTCCCAGGCCGGGCGGCCGGCGGGGAATCGGTCCTCCACCACCCACTGGGTAAAGGGTTCCGTCACCACCGGCCAGGCATCCTGCACGCCGAGCGCCTGCGATACGCGGGCGCGGTCGGCCTCGGTGGTGGCGGGGACGATGCGGTCGACCATGCTGTTGGGGCAGGCGACGGTCTCCGCCACCCAGGTCCCGAGGCCGGCATCGCGCAACTCGGCGAAGCGGCGCAGGATGCGGGCGACGGTATCGCCGTTGCTCGGCAGATTGTCGCAGCTCAGCACGGTGAAGGGCGCCAGCCCGGCGGCGCGGCGTCGGGCCAGCGCCTCGGCCAGGAAGCCGATGGCGGTACGCGGCTGGCCGGGATTCTCCAGGTCGTGGCGGATGTCGGGATGGTCCTCGTTCAGGGCGCCGGTCGCCGGATCGTGGCAGTAGCCCTTCTCCGTCACCGTCAGGGTGACGATGCGCACCGACGGGCGGCACATCCGCTCCAGCACCGCGTCGGGATCCTCATGCGCCACCAGCAGTTCCAGCAGGCAGCCGACCACCCGCAGCCGCTCCCCCTCCGCGTCGCGCACGGCGACGGTGTAGAGGCCGTCCTGCGGTTCCAGCGCGTCACGGGTATCGGGGCTGCGCAGGCTGACTCCGGCGATGCCCCACGGTCCGAACTGCTTCTCCAGCAGGGCGTCGGTGTAGGTTGCCTGATGGGCGCGCTGGAAGGCGCCGACGCCGAGATGGACGATGCCGATCTCGAGATCCCGGCGGTCATAGCCGGGCCGCGCCACCGCGGCCGGCAAGGCGCCAACGCTGGAGGCCCCGAGATGGCGGGCCGGGAGGCCGGAAGGGTTGGGCGGGGTCGTGGACGATTGCATGGAGAGCATTTCCTTCCTGGCGAGCTGCCGGCTCACATTCTTGTATGGTAGTATGTCAACAAGGGCAGGAAAGGGCAACCGGGATTGTTGTGTGGCCGAACCATGGGTGCGGCCATCCGCCTTCCGAAAAAGACTGCGCCTGTCAGCGCAGGACGGCAAGCCGCGACCGGCCGCCGCTTCGGGAAGCCGCCTTCTGAGCCGGCGGAGTTCCAGCGTCCTCCAGGGTGAAGAGGTCCGGGAACTTGCCTTCCAACTCCGGCAGCGACGTCAGGATCTCGCGCAGATGCAGTCCCATCGCCGCCTCCGCCTTGGCCGGATCCCGGGCGACGATCGCCTCCAGCACCGCCTGATGCTGCGAGATCAGGCGGCGGATCGGCGTGGCGTAGGGAACGCTGAGATAACGGACGCGGTCCATCTGCGCCTTCGTCTCCTCGACGATGCGCCAGGCATAGTCGCACTCCGCCCCGATGGCGATGGTCCGGTGGAACGCCTCGTCCAACTCCAGGAAACGCACCGGAACAGGTTCGTCGGCGATGTCCCACTGGGCCTTCAGATTGTCTCGCAGTTCGGCGATGCCGGCCGGCGTGATGGTCTCGCAGGCCTTGCGCACAACGGCGGTCTCCACCGCCTCGCGCACGAAGCGGGCGTCGAGCACCTGCTTGACCGAGATCTTGACGACGAAGCTGCCACGCTGCGGGCGAATGGTGAGCAGTCCGGATTCGCTCAGCTTGATGAAGGCCTCGCGCACCGGCTGCCGGCTGACCCCGAGCTGGTCGGCGATCTCCTGTTCCGACAGGGCCTGGCCCGGGCGGAACTGCATCGTCACGATGGCTTGGCGAAGCACCCGGTACACGCGCCGCGCGATCGGCTCGCCGGACTCCACGTCGATCTTGCTCAGCATCGGCACGTCATGGTTTGTAGCGCCTCGAAACCAGCCGGAAGGGCCGGGATCACCGTTCAGTTTATCAGGATACTACCATACCAAGCGCTCCACAAGAGTAATTCCCGTCGGCTGGGCTTGGAATGATGCAGTCCATGTCGGCAAAGCTCTTTCAGGGTAAGGGCCGCCCTCCAGAGTTTCACAAACGAATTGTGAGCGGGCGCAGAAGGAGTTCGAGTGCTCCTTCTGCCGTCACCGATAGGCGGCGGAAATTTTCGTGAACCGACTTCGAGATTTCAACGCCGGTACTGTGACGCCGACTGAATCCTGAACTGGGCTTCGCCTGGCGTCATGCCGCCGGGCGCTTGCCGCGTCCGACGATCTGGGTCGGGTTGACGAAGCGCAGCGCGACGATCAGCCAGACCAGCGTCGTCACCATGTAGATGACCGCCATGGCGTCGATCGACTGCACCGCCCGCACGCCGGAGGCGAATACCGCATAGTAGAGGGCGACCACCAGCGTCTGGCTGCCGGGTCCGGAAACCAGGAAGGTCAGTTCGAACATTCCGATGGTCCGCACCAGCACCAGCAGCAGCGCCGCCAGCACCCCCGGCATCAGCATCGGCACCAGTACATGGACGAACATCTGGAAGATGTTGGCGCCGAAGACGCGGGCCGCCGCCTCGGTGCGGGGATCGATCTGCTCGATGAAGGGGATCATCACCAGCACCACGAAGGGCACCGTCGGCACCAGATTGGCCAGGATCACGCCGGTCAGCGTACCGCCTAGCCCGGCCTTGTAGAGCACCGTCGCCAGCGGAATGCCGTAGGTGATCGGCGGAACCAGGAGGGGCAGCAGCAACAGCAGCATCACCGCCCGCTTGGCCGGGAACTCGCGCCGCGCCAGCGCATAGGCGGCGGGAACCCCCAGCAGGCCGGACAGCAGGACCACCGCCCCGACCGCCTGGAAGGTGACCCACAGCACGTCGCCCAGCTGGAACTCGTCCCAGGCGGCGAAGTACCAGCGGGTGGTGAACCCCGCCGGCAGCCAGGTGCCGAGCCAGCGCGTCGCCACCGAGGAGGTCAAGACCGAGGCGATCAGCCCCATCAAATTGACCAGGAACAGCCCGATCACCGCCCACACGGCGAAGATCCAAAGGCGGGACATGATGGATTTCTGCATTGCCGCCTCTCCTAGCCTTTGGCGCCCGCGGCGGGGCCGCGGTAGAACAGTGACCGGCAGCCCAGCACCGCCACGACCACCAGCAATTGGACCGCCCCCATGATCATCGCGATGGCCGAAGCCATGGAGTAGTCGTACTCCTCGAACGCGGCCTGATAGGCGGCGATCGAGATGACGCGGGTGGCGTTGGCCGGATCGCCGACCAGCACCGCAGACGGCAGCACAGAATAGGCCTGGACGAAGGACAGGCAGAAGGTGATGGCGAGACCGGGCACCAGCAGCGGCAGGAACACCTCGCGGAAACGGGCGGCCGGACCGGCGCCGAGCGTCGCCGCCGCATTCTCCAGCGACGGGTCGATGCCCGTGACGTAGGACAGCGTCAGCAGGAAGGTGAAGGGGAAGCCGGTCAGCACCAGCGAGATGAAGACGCCCCAATAGCCGTTCAGCACCGAAACCGGGGTGGACAGCAGGCCGACCGCCATCAGCGCGCGGTTGAACCAGCCCTGCGGGCCGAAATAGAACAGCATGCCTTCGGCGACCAGCACGGTGCCGAGCGTGATCGGCAGCACCAGCAGGGTGGTCAGCAGTCGCTGGCGCCGCAGCAGCCTGACCCGGAAGGCGATGGGGATCGCGATCAGCAGGTTCAGCAGCGTCACCGGGAAGGCCAGCCGCAGCGTCTTGAAGATGGTGCCGTAGAGGAACGGGTCGCTGAAGAACCTGGCGTAATTGCCGAACAGCGACCCGTCCTTGGGCTCGAAGGACAGCATCAGCCCGTAGAGGAACGGGTAGATGAACAGCCCCAGGATCAGGGCCACGCAGGGCAGCACCAGCAGGGTCGCGCCGTCGATGCCGCGGGCGGCCAGCCGCTGGCGCAGGGTCGGTCCCTCGGCGCGGCCTTCCATGACGGTGCTCATCGCGCGTCTCCGAACACCAGCACCCGGCCGGCGTCGGCGCCGAGCCGGATGGCGGTGCCCCGTTCCAGCGGATGGGGGGAGGAGAAATGCAGCTCGGTTCCCGACGGGGTGACGCCGACGCCGTGGAAACCGCGTCCGCGATATTCCACCGCCTCCACCCGCACCGGGATGCCGGTATCGGTGCCGGTCGGCTCGAGATCGTCGGGTCGGATCGCCGCGACGGCCGCCTTGCCCGCGGATGCCGCACGCATCCGGCCCCGGATCACCGTGCCCTCGATGTCGAGCAGGGCATCCTCGCCCTCCATCCCGACGAGTTCCCCGTTCACACGATTGCGGAAGCCCATGAAGTCTGCGACGTCGAGATGGGCCGGCAGGGCGTAGAGTTCCGCCGGGGTGCCGACCTGCCGGATGGCGCCGTCGCGCAGCACGACGATGCGGTCGGCGAGGGAAAGCGCCTCCTCCTGGTCGTGGGTGACATAGATGGTGGTGGAGCCGAGCGACTGGTGGATGCGGCGGATTTCCTGGCGCATCTCCAGCCGCAGCTTGGCGTCCAGGTTTGACAGCGGCTCGTCCATCAGCACCAGCGGCGGCTCCACCACGATGGCGCGGGCGATGGCGACGCGCTGCTGCTGGCCACCGGACAATTGGCCGGGCAGCTTCTCCGCCTGCGATTCCAGGCGCACCGCCGCCAGGGCGGCGTCCACCCGTTTTTCCAGCTCCGGCTTCGGCACGCCGCGCATGCGCAGGCCGAAGCCGATGTTCTTGCGCACGGTCATGTGCGGGAACAGGGCGTAATTCTGGAAGACCATGCCGAAACCGCGCTCTTCCGGCCGCAGCACGTCGACCCGCCGGTCGTCCAGCATGATGCGCCCGCCGCTGACCGGCAGCAGGCCGGCGATGCAGTTCAGCGCGGTGGTCTTGCCGCAACCGGACGGGCCGAGCAGGGCGATGAACTCGCCCCGCTCGACGGTCAGGTCCAGCCCCTTCAGCGCCGTGAAGGCGTCGAATTCCCGCCTCACTCCCTGAAGATGCAGTTGCTTGAAGGTGGTGGATCCGACGGTCATTCCGGTGTCCTGTGGCTGGAAGAGGCGCTTTCGTCAGCTTGGATGCGGTTACTTGCCCTTGCGTCCGCCGATCTCCTCGTCCCAGCGGCGGAAGGCCTGCACCAGCTTGTCGGCGGCGAGCGGAAGCTCGATGGGGTTGTCGGCGATCAGCTTGTCGTAGGACGGGCGGCCATACTCGGCGATGGCGTCCTGGCTTTCCTTCGGCGCCATCGCCAGCGTCACGCCCTTCACCGCAGGGCCGGGATAGAAATAACCCTCGTCATAGGTGTAGGCTTGCTGCGCCGGGGTCAGCAGATGGTTCATCAGGTCCAGGAGGACGGCCATCTTCTCCGCCGACACGCCCTTGGGGATGCACATGTAATGGGCGTCGGCGACCCAGCGGAAATTCTCCACCGCGAAGACCTCGGCCGACTTCGGCACCACGCCGAGCACCCGGGGGTTGATGTCCCAGCCGGTGGTCGACACGATGATGTCGAGCGACCCCTCGCCCAGCGCCTTCATGGTCGGCGTCGTGCCGGCCGGATAGGCCTCGATGGTCTCGCCCAGCTCGCGCAGATAGGCCCAGGTCTTCTCCCAGCCGTTGACCGGATCCTTGGGATCCTTGTCGCCCAGGATGTAGGGCAGCCCCATCAGGAAGGTGCGGCCCGGACCCGAATTGGCCGGGCGGGCATAGGCGAAGCGCTTCGGGTTGGCCTTGGCCCAGGCCAGCAGCTCCGCCGCGGTCTTCGGCACCTGCTTCACCCGTTCCGGCGCGTATTCGAACAGCGGGCCGGAGGGATAGTAGGTGACGACCACGCCCTGGCCCTCGGCGAGACCCTGCATGCGGGCGGCCGGCTCCAGATAGATGTCGGACAGCTTCGGCAGGTCGCCGGCGCGCTCCGGCAGCAGGTTGACCCACAGCTTCTGGTCGATGCCGGCCGACAGCACGTCGGTGCCGGTCAGCACCAGATCGATGTCGACCCGGTTAGCGTCCTGCTGCGCCTTCAGCTTGCCGGGAAGCTCCGGCGCCGGGGCCTTGGAGAAGACGATGCGCGAGGCCCAGTCGGGCTTGGCCTTGCGGTAGTTCTCGATCGCCTTCTGGGTCAGCGCCAGATTGCCGGCGACGTCCACCACGTTCAGCGTGACCGGGCTCGCCGGTTTCTGCAGGGCCGCGAACACCGGCCGGCCGGTCGCCAGCAACCCGGCGGTTCCGGCGGATGCCGCAAGAAAGCCGCGTCTCGAAATTCCATGGTCGATCATAGGGTTCCCTCCCGTTTCAGGCTTTTTCAGGTATGGCCGGCATGCCGAAAGCGGCCGGCGCAAATGGCCCGGCCGAATCGCGGCTGAGATCGTGGATTGTGCTGATGGTCCGTAACCCGTCCGAATGCTAGTATGGTAGTAGACGGTCCGCAAGCCGAAACTTGTATGGTAGTGCCGAGCCTGGGCGTTTCGGGGTTTTGCCCAGAAGAGCCGAGCCTTCTATGCGACGTCGCATTTCTCAGCGCTGCGACTTATGGAAATCATTTCGCACCAGCACACGGACGGTTGAAACTTCTGACAGAATCGGCATGCTGTCGCCGATGGTGTGACCACTTCGCGTGCAGAGGATTGTGCTGCCCGGAAATTGATCATCGCCGTCCGCGCATCGATCCGTATCCGTCCATCCTCGACCAGGAAACCGCCGCCCATGTCCGCCATCCTGCTGCAGGAAAGTTCCGAGACGAAGGACCAGCCGCTCCGCGAAGACATCCGCCTGCTGGGGCGAATCCTGGGCGACACCGTCCGCAGCCAGGAAGGGGAGGCGGTGTTCGACATCGTCGAACGCATCCGCCAGACCTCCATCCGTTTCCATCGCGAGGAGGACCAGGGCGCCCGCAAGGAGCTGGAGGCGATCCTGAACAGCCTGTCGCCGCCGCAGACGGCGCGGGTGGTGCGGGCCTACAGCTTCTTCTCGCACCTCGCCAACATCGCCGAGGACCAGCACCACATCCGCCGCACCCGCGCCCACACGCTGGCCGGGTCGGCGCCGCGCGAAGGCACCATGGCCCATGCGCTGGACGAGGCGACGAAGGCCGGTGTCACCACCCAGCAGTTCAAGGAATTCTTCGACGGGGCGCTGGTCAGCCCGGTGCTGACCGCCCACCCGACCGAGGTGCAGCGCAAGAGCATCCTGACCGTACAGATGGAGGTCGCCAGGCTGCTGGCCGAGCGCGACCACGGGCCAATGACGCCGGAGGAGGAGGAGACCAACCTCGAATCGCTCCAGCGCGCCGTGCTGACCCTGTGGCAGACCGCGATCCTGCGCGCCACCAAGCTGGCGGTGACGGACGAGGTGGCCAACGGCCTGACCTTCTACGACTATACCTTCCTGCGCGAGATGCCGCGCTTCTATGCGCAGCTCGAGGACCATCTGAAGCGGATGGATCCGTCCTGGGCGACGACGGAACTGCCGTCCTTCCTACGCATGGGCAGCTGGATCGGCGGTGACCGCGACGGCAACCCCTTCGTCACCGCTCCCGTGCTGCGTCAGGCGATGCGGATGCAGAGCACCCGCGCCCTGCAGTTCTATCTGGACGAGCTGCACACGCTGGGTGCCGAGCTGTCGCTGAGCACCCGCGTCATCGACGTGTCGGAGCCGCTGCGCCAGCTCGCCGAACGCTCGCCCGACCCGTCGCCGCACCGCAAGCTGGAGCCGTACCGCCGCGCCATCTCCGGCATCTATGCCCGGCTGGCCGCGACGATGCGCACGCTCGACGGGCTGGAGGCGCCGCTGCATGCGGTGGGCGAGGCGCCGCCGTACCTGACCCCGGCGGAATTCGGCGCCGACCTCGACATCATCGACCGCTCGCTGACCGTCAACGGCTCGGCGGCGCTCGCCAAGGGCCGGCTGCGCCACCTGCGCCGCGCCGTCGACCTGTTCGGCTTCCATCTCGCCAGCATCGACCTGCGCCAGAACTCCGACGTGCATGAACGTTCGGTGGCGGAACTCCTGTCCTTCGCCGACGCCGGCGTCGATTACGCGGCGCTGTCGGAGGACGAGCGGATCGAGCTGCTGGTCCGTGAACTGGAGACCAACCGCCCGCTGGCCTCCAGCTATGCCGGTTACTCGGAAGAGACCAGCTCCGAGCTGGACATCCTGCGCACCGCCGCCGACTGCCGCGCCCGCTTCGGCTCGGACGCGCTGGTGAACTGCGTCATCTCCAAGACCGACGGCGTGTCGGACATCCTGGAGGTCGCCGTTCTGCTGAAGGAAGCCGGGTTGCTGCGGCCGAAGGACAAGGCGCTCGATCTGAACATCGCCCCGCTGTTCGAGACCATCGGCGACTTGCGCAACTGTGCCGCCACCATGGACCGGCTGCTGTCGATCCCGACCTACCGGCGCTTCCTGGAAAGCCGCGGCAACCTGCAGGAGGTGATGCTCGGCTATTCGGACAGCAACAAGGACGGCGGGTTCCTCACCTCCGGCTGGGAGCTGTACAAGGCCGAGATCGCGCTGGTCGAGGTGTTCGCCAAGCATGGCGTGCGGCTGCGGCTGTTCCATGGCCGCGGCGGTTCGGTCGGCCGCGGCGGCGGTCCCAGCTATCAGGCGATCCTGGCCCAGCCGGCCGGCGCCGTGCAGGGCGCCATCCGCATCACCGAACAGGGCGAGGTCATCGCCGGCAAATATTCCAACCCGGAGGTCGGCCGCCGCAACCTGGAGACGCTTGCCGCGGCGACGCTGGAAGCCACGCTCCTGCATCCGGAATCGGCCGCCCCCTGCACCGACCTGTTCCTCGAAACCATGGAGGAGCTGTCGGAACACGCCTTCAAGGCCTATCGCGGGCTGGTCTACGAGACCGAGGGCTTCGAGAAGTATTTCTGGGAATCGACGGTGATCGGCGAGATCGCCAACCTCAACATCGGCAGCCGCCCGGCCTCGCGCAAGAAATCGACCAGCATCGAGGATCTGCGCGCCATTCCCTGGGTGTTCAGCTGGGCGCAGTGCCGCCTGATGCTGCCGGGCTGGTTCGGCTTCGGGTCGGCGGTGAAGGCCTATCTCGCCCAGCATCCCGACGGGATGGGGCGGCTGCGCGCCATGCACCGCGACTGGGGCTTCTTCAGCACGCTGCTGTCCAACATGGACATGGTGCTGTCCAAGTCGAACATCGCCATCGCCTCGCGCTATGCCGGGCTGGTGTCGGACCCGGCGCTGCGCGACGCCATCTTCTCCCGCATCCGGGCGGAGTGGCAGGACAGCATCGACGCCCTGCTGGCGATCACCGAACAGTCGGCCCTTCTGGAGAAGAACCCGCTGCTGGCGCGGTCGATCCGCAACCGCTTCCCCTACCTGGACCCGCTGAACCATGTCCAGGTCGAACTGCTGAAGCGCCACCGCACCAGCGACAGCGGCGAGCAGATCGCCCGCGGCATCCACCTGACCATCAACGGCATCGCCGCCGGCCTGCGCAACAGCGGCTGACCACGCCGCAGCGCAGCGCCGGGCGTCATTCCGCCGCACCGGCGCCCCTAAAAACGCCCTTCCTCCGCCGCGAGGAAGGGCGTTTTATGTTTGCGGTCAAATGGCTTGGTCCGTCTTGCCCTCTTCTTGTGCGCTGCACGCCCAACTCTTCGGCGCTGCAAAACAAACGGCAGTTTTGCGGTGTTTCGCCAAAATAAGTCACGACATATCGGCCTAAAATCCCAGTTGAACCTCGATGAGTATTTTGATACCTCATGCCTCCCCGAGAGGAGAAATGGTATGACCACTCAGTCACAACAGCAGCAGATGGCCCAACCGCAACAGGAGCGGGTCACGACCGGGACCCGGCGCACTCCCAGCACCCAGGGCGGCGCCACCGATACTCATGAGGAATTCTGCGGCGGCGCCTGCGGCGCCGGTGCCGGCGCCGCGGTGATCTGGCGGCCGATTACGGTCGAAACGCGGCGCTGACAGGCGACGGTCTTGGCATGAGAAAAGCCCCTCCCCCGACGATGGGGGAGGGGCTTTTTCTTTCGGAATTCTGCTGGTGAAGGGCGATCAGCCCGCCCGCATGCGGTTGACCAGACTGTCGACCTGCGACCCCAGCGAGCGCACCTCGTCCGCAACGGTGGAAGAGGCCGTCAGCACGCGGGTGGCGGATTCGCCGGATTCCGCGGCCGCGCGGGCCACGGAATCGATGTTGCGCCGGACATGCTGCGTGCCGTCCGCCGCCTCGCCCACGTTGCGGGCGATCTCACGGGTGGCGGCGCTCTGCTGCTCGACCGCCGCGGCGACGGTGGCGGCGATCTCGTTGATCTCGCGGATGGTGCCAGCGATCGAGCGGATGGCGTCCACCGCGTCCTGGGTCACCGCCTGCATCGCCTGGATCTGGCTGGAGATCTCCTCCGTCGCCTTGCCGGTCTGGTTGGCGAGGCTCTTCACCTCCGAGGCGACGACGGCGAAGCCCTTGCCGGCCTCGCCGGCCCGCGCCGCCTCGATGGTGGCGTTCAGCGCCAGCAGGTTGGTCTGGCTGGCGATGTCGTTGATGAGCTGCACCACCTCGCCGATCTTGTTGGCGGACTGCGACAGCCCCTCCACCGTGCGGTCGGTGCGTTCGGCCTCGGTCGCGGCCTTGCGGGCGATCTGGCTGGAGGCATGGACCTGGCTGCCGATCTCCTGGATCGACGCCGACAGTTCCTCCGTCGCGGCGGCAACCGCCTTGACGCTGCCTTCGGCCTGCTGGGAGGTGCTGGCGGCGGTCGCCGCTTCGCCGGTGGTGGCTTCGGCGTTGCGGCTCATGCGCTGCGCCATGTCCTGCATCTCGCCGGCGGCACGGGCGACGCGGTCCAGCACGCCGCGGACGCTGCTTTCGAAATTCTCCGCCATCTCGACCATGGCGCGGCGGCGTTCCCCGGCGGCGCGGCTGCGTTCGGCCTCTGCCCGGGCATTGGCGGCGTTCGCCTCGTTGGCAGTATCGCGGAAGACCATCAGGGCGCGGGTCATGTCGCCGATCTCGTCGGAGCCGGCGGCCGGGATCGGGGCGTTCAGGTTGCCGGCGGCGATCGCCCGCATGGCGTCGGACAGCTGGCCGATGCGCGCGACGATGTTGCGGCCCACCACGAACCACGCCAGGGCGGCGGCACCGATCAGGCTGGCGGCGGCGAACAGGATCAGCATCTTGCGGCCGGCCGACAACGCATCGGTTGCCCCCGCGGCGGCAACATCCGCCTCTTGCTTCATCGCGGTGATCTGGCCGTCGACCATGCCGGCGAACTGCCGGGCGATCTGGCGGTTGTCCGCCAGGACCTTCTCGTTCTCGGCAGAGGCGTCGAGTTCCGAGCGGCGCAGCTTGAACAGGCTGTTGTCGCCCTTGCCGAACCCGGCCAGCGCCTCGGCACTCTCCGCCAGCTTCGGAAGACCGACGTCGCCGGCGGCCTTGAGGGACCTCAGCCGCTCCTCCATCGCCTTGGCGGCGGCGGTGAAGCGGGTTTCCAGCATCGCCAGCCGGTCGGCGCTGGGCGCCTGGGTCGCCTCGTTCAGCGCGCCGACGGTGGCGGCGGCGTAGGTGGACAGCTCCAGATAGCTGCGGAAGCGGGCCAGACCGTCGCCCAGCAGATCCTGCATCGAGTCGCGGGTCTGCGACCGGACATTGACGCTCGCCAGCTTGATCTCGGCCTTCAGCCGCATCAGCGGCGATTCCATTTGGTCCAGCAGAGCCGCCTGACGGCGGGCGGCGTCGGCCAGCACCTCGGTCGTCTTCTGGCGCAGGGCGTCGCGCTCCGCGCTGCCGGCCTGCAGTTCCAGGGCCTTGCGGCGCAGGTCGAAGACGCCGGTCGGACCGTCGCCCAGCAGGAAGAAGGCGTCCAGCCCGTCGGTGGTCTCCTTGCCCAGCCGGCTCCCCACCTGCGCGGTGGCGCTGACCATGCGGGCGGCCGCTTCCAGATAGTTCTGCTGGAATTGGGTGACGGCGAAGGCGGTCTCGGCACTGCCGGCGCGCGTCAGCGATTCCGACGCCAGCCCCAGGTCGCCGCGCACCTCGTACATGGTGATGAGCGAGCGGACGGCGTCGCCCAGCCCGTTCATGTCGCGCTCGGTGTTGCTGTCCAGCGTCTCGCCCTTGCCGCGCAGGGTCGCACCGGCCTTTTCGGTCAAGGGGGCGAGGTTGGTGAGGAACGCGTCGTAGGACTTCGCCAGATCGGCGGCCATCGTCTCACGCGTGCCGCGGACGGACAGGCGCTGGGTGGCCGAGGCATTGCCGCGCTCCAGCGTCGCGATCAGCTCCTGGGTCTTGCCGCGCAGCTCGCCGATCCGCGGATCGCCGGACCGGCGGGTCGCCAGTTCCTCGACCAGACCGCCCAGCGCCTTGCCGTTGCCCATGATCTCGCCATACACGCGCTCGCGCTCGCTCTGGCTTTCGGCGGCGGCCAGAACAGGGGCGGCGGCGGCGATGCCGCTGCTCTCCCCGGACAGGCGCTTCGCCAGCTCCATCTCCGGCAGGCCGGTGCCGACGATCTGCGCCAGCGGCCTTTCCACCGCGGAGAAGGAGGTCAGTCCGACCATGCTGGCGGCGACCGTCATGCCGGCCATGCCGGCGAAGGCGAGCAGAAGCTTGCCGCGGACGCCCAACCGGCGGCTGCGCGGGTCGCCGGTCGGGCGTCCGTACTTTATGGTGTCGTCGCGCGCGTCGATCGTCATATGCGTCCTGCTCCCCGGAAAATGCGTCCGACTTGGGCTTTCTGCCCATTTTATTCGGTGCTGCCCGCCGCGGACGGATCCCCCGCTCCCAGGGATTGTTTCCACCCGCACTGCTTGGCAGCCCAACCATACCGCAGTGTGGTTGACAGATCCTTACGGTGGAACTCTCATTTTCTGCTGTTTTCGGGCATACACATTTCGGCTTAACGCGACGGATCCGACTCCGCAGTTTCCAATGCAGTGAGTTTCACAGACGGGGGGTGGAACGGCGGTCGTCAGAACAGCTCGACCTCGACCTCGCGACGGCCGATCACTGCGGCCTCGTGCCCGTTCGTGTCGAGGATCCGGATCGGGTCACCGTCGCAATCGTCCGACATTGCCTGAGCGATTTCGAGCAGCTGCATCGGCAGCCGCATCCGCCCGCCGGGCAGGCGATCGGCGCGGCAGGGGGCGATGGTGACGGTGATGGCCATGGTTACGTTCCCGATTGAATTGAACGGTGGCCAAAACAGCAAAGCCCGTACCAGACCATGATGGTAAAACGCGGGATCGGGGAAACACCTGATACCCGCGAAAGACGGAACCACCGCTCCGCCGTGATTAGCGGACTTCCGCCCATGGCGGTCGAAGGCCTGTTAACCATGCTAAGGCGTCAGGGGAGCCAAACCGGTCGCGCCGCATTCTGCGACGCAGCGTGGCTGTCGCAGAATGCGGAAACGAAGTCCCGTCGGGAAAGGCGGTGCGGAAGCCTGTGGTCAGACCCAGGAATCGTCTCCGCCGCCGCTACCGCCGTCATCGAAGGACGAATCGTCGTACGACACATCATCGGCAGGCGGCGGATCCGGATCATAGGAGACGTCCCGGGCGTTGTCCTGCGCCGTGTCGCCCTGCGGTCCCGGCTCGTCGCCATAGTAATTGTTGTTGATGACCGTCTCGTTGATCGTCTCCCCACCCAGCGGCTGGGCCATCGCCGTGCCGAACGGGCCGGGCGAATGGTTCAGCAGGGACGAGATGGCGCTCGCCGCCAGCATGCCGCCGGCCACTCCGGCAGCCGTCTGCGCCGCCCCGGCGAAGAAGCCGCCGCCACGCGGAGCCATGCCCGGCTGCGGGAAGGGAGACGGGCTGTATTGTTGCGGCGGGTAGGCGGCACCCGGTGCGGCACCCCAGGGGCTTCGGCCGGCAGCCGGTTGTCCTTGAGGCGGTTGCCCCTGAGGCGGCTGGGAATAGGACGGGGCAGGCGGAGGTTCGGCGCCGCGGCTCCACGGGCTGCGGCCGATGCCGAGCGCGTTCGACAGGAAACTGCCACCGGACTGGGCCGGCTGGGCCGGACGGTCGCGCAGTTGCCGCTCCAGCTCCTCGATCCGGGTCTGGGCCGCGGTCAGGGCCTGCTGCTGCACCAGCACCGTCTGCGCCATGTAATAGGACGACAGCGGCTGGTCCTGGACCGACCGGCGGATGAAGTCCTCCGCTTCGGCATCGCGCGGCTGGGAATGCTGCTGGGCTTCCACCTCGCGCAGGCGGCGGAACAGGTCGGACAGAAGCGTGCGTTCCTCGGGGGTCATCGACGTCTCCTCGCATGGCGCCCATCGCGCGGGAGCCACCCCTTGATGTAGAGCCTCCATCCCCCGTCGGACAAGTCCCCCCAGGGGTCTCCGCCCCGCGGGACCGTTCCGTCCCATGACGCGGCGTCCGTGATTTCGTTTCGCACGCCCGGCAATGCCGCGCAAGAAATTCGATGCCTCGCCGAAGATCCCGAACCCGGTCCCTTGAATAGCAGATTGTTGGCCTGACCATTGTGGGAATGGGGCGGCTATACCGGCTATGGCGTCGCCGGCTTAACATATGACATTGACGGGGGTGCCTTTTTCCACATCGATAGGCCACATTTGTGGTGCGACCGCCCGGCGGCGCCGGTTGCGAGGCCGAGACCAAGAATGAACAGGCGCCGAGAGATGGTGGAACTGACCGACCTGGAGCGCGATGCGCTGACCGAGTTGGTGAACATGGGGGTCGGCCGCGCCGCCACCCATCTCAGCCGCATGGTCAACGATCAGGTCATGCTGTCCGTGCCGACCGTGGACATCGTCAGCCGGCAGGAGGCGTCCGACTTCCTGTCCGCGCGCGAACGCAACGGGCTGGTGGCGGTGGAGCAGCAGTTCCAGGGGTCCTTCGACGGCCGCGCCATGCTGATCTTTCCGGAAGCCAACAGCCTGGAACTGGCCCGCGCGGTCCTGGGCGGCGACCTGACCCTGGCGGAGATCGTCGATCTGGAACAGGATGCCCTGGCCGAGATCGGCAACATCATCCTGAACGGCTGCCTCGTCATCGTCGCCAACGCCCTGAGGGATCGGCTGACCATCTCGCTGCCGGCGGTGCTTCGCGGCGACGGCGCCAACATCCTGAAGGACAAGGCGGGAAGCGCCGACGAGCTGGTGCTGTTCCTCTACATCGACTTCACCATCCGCAGCCGCAGCATCCGCGGCTACATCGCCCTGCTGATGGGCGTCTCGTCCCTGCAATCGCTGAAGCAACTGATCCATGCCTTCATCGAAGGCATCGCTTCCAAAGAACCCTCATCCGCCGGAACGTCGTATGGCTCCCAGAATGCCTGAATCTCCCACCTGGGCCCTCGACGTCCTTGGAGCGCTGGATGCCGGCATCCTGCTTCTGGACCGCCATTGCCGGGTTCTCTACTGGAACGGCTGGATGGAGCAGGCCTCCACCCTGACGGCCAGGGAGATCCTGGGGCACGACCTGTTCGACGCCCTGCCCAACCTGCGCGAATCGCGGCTGCACATCGCCGTGCGCGACACCCTGGCTACCGGGGCGCCCGGCGTCCTGTCGCACACGCTGAATCCGATGCTGTTCCCGCTGCGTCTGCCCGACGGGCGGCGGATGGTGCACAATGTGGTGATCCGTCCGCTGCCCTCCCACACGCAGCCGGGCCATGCGCAGCCCGCCGGCGGCGAGGCGCGCTGCCTGATCCAGGTGACGGACGTCACCGCGGCGGTGAACCGCGAGCGGGTGCTGCGCGAACAGCGCGATGCGCGGTACCGCGCCATCGTCGACACCGCACCCGACGCCATCGTCACCACCGACACCCGGGGCATGGTGCAGTGGATGAACGGCACCGCCACCCGCCAGTTCGACTACCGCCCGGACGAGCTGATCGGCCGGAGCGTCGCCGTGCTGCTGGGCGACGACGCTCCCGACTGGATCGCCATGGCGGAACGCAGCGGCCCGGGCGAAGCCGGCGGGCTGGACGCCGCGTCCGTGCCGGTGGAACTGTCCGGCCGACGCCGCGACGGCAGCCACATCGACCTGGAACTGTCGATGGCGCGCTGGGAATCGGAAGGGCGCAGCTTCATCACCGGCATCCTGCGCGACATCACCGAGCGCCGCCGCACCCGCGAGGAGCTGCGGACCAGCGCGCTCGCCATGCGGCAACTGGCCGAACAGACCAAGGCGACGCTGGACGCGCTGCCGGCCTTCATCGCCGTGCTCGACCGTTCCGGCCACATCGTCTCGGTCAACCGCGCCTGGGCGGAAGCCGGGCCGGAGACCAGCTTCCTGGGCCAGGGCTGCATCGTCGGCGACGATTACCTCCACCATTGCGGCCGGGGCGAGACCGCCGACCCGCGGGCCGACGGCGTGATGGACGGCCTCCGTACGCTGCTGAGCGAGGGTGGACCGCCGGTATCGGCCGAATATGTCACCAACAGCCGGCACTGGTTCCGCTGCCTTGCCGCGCCGATGCCGGCCGGCCCCTTCGGCGGCACCGTGCTGATGCACATCGACGTGACCGAGATCAAGTCGATGGAGGCGGCGCTGCGCAAGCTGGTCGGCCAGAAATCGACCCTGCTGCGCGAGGTCAACCACCGCGTCAAGAACAGCCTCCAGCTGGTGTCCAGCCTGCTGACCCTGCAGACGCTCAGCCTGCCCGACGAAGGGATCCGGGTGCATTTCCAGGATGCCCGCAGCCGCATCGAGGCGATCGCCCGCGTCCACAACCGGCTCTATCAGGCCGACCAGTTCCAGACCATCGAGTTCGGAACCTACCTGAACGAGCTGTGCGAGGATCTGGCGCGGGCGTCGGGCGGCGACAGCATGTGCGACATCGTCGTGCGGTCGGACGTGATCGACCTGCCGATCGACCATGCCGCCCCGCTCGGCCTGATCGCCAACGAGTTGATCACCAACGCGGTCAAACACCGCGGCGCCGGCCCGGCCCGGGTGACGGTGACCTTCCGGCGGGAGGACGAGCGGCTTGCCCTGACCGTGTCGGACCGCGGCCCGGGCCTGCCCTCCAACTTCGACATCCGTAAGAGCCGCAGCCTGGGTATGCGGCTGATCTCCAGCCTTGCCGGCCAGATCCGGGCCAGCGTCGACATCGACACGACCCAGCAGGGCACCACCTTCCGCATCGAGCTGCCGGTGCCCGAGGAGGTTCCGCTTCTCGAAGCCTCCTCCGCCGAGGAGATGTGAAGATGAAGATCCTTCTGGTGGAGGACGAGGTGCTGATCGCGCTCGAACAGCAGCTCTATCTGGAGAATGTCGGCCACAGCATCATCGGTCCGGCGATCACCGCGGTGGAGGCGGTTGAGATCGCCGAAGCCGACAAGCCGGATCTGGCACTGGTCGACGTGCATCTCGGCATGGGCACCAACGGCATCGACGCAGCGCGGGGGCTGACGAAGATGGGGGTGCCCTGCCTGTTCATCACGTCCTTCCGGGACGAGCTGAAGAAGGACGGCCCGCTGACCGGCATCGGCTGCCTGCCCAAGCCCTTCACCGAAAGCGGCCTGCTCGCCGCCGTCGACGTCGCCCGCGCCATCCTGGCGGGAGAGACGCCGCGCAACGTGCCGCAGACGATGGAACTGTTCGTCTGAGGGGGTGACGACGCGTCAACCCGCATCCGGGAAATCGGCCCCCAGCGTCGTCTTCTCCCAGGCGTCGATCTCGTCCAGAACCGAGCGCAGCTTGCCGCGCACCCCGTCCAGCGCCGGGCGGCCGAACACGAGGCGGAGCGGCGGGTCCGCCGCGGTCACCGCCGTGATGATCGCCTCGGCCGCCCGCACCGGATCGCCCGGCTGCTTGCCGCTGTAGCCGCCGATCTGCTTGCGCCGTGCGCCGGAGGTCTGTTCGTAATCCTCGATCCAGGTCGCCGACTGCTTCAGCGAGCGTCCGGCCCAGTCGGTGCGGAACGGTCCCGGCTCGACGATCAGCACGCGGATGCCCAGCGGCGCCACTTCCTTCGACAGCGATTCCGACAGCCCCTCCACCGCGAACTTGGTGGCGGCGTAATAGCCGGAGCCGGGGAAGCCGATCATGCCACCCTGGGACGAGATGTTGACGATATGGCCGGCACGGCGCGCCCGCATCCCCGGCAGCACCGCCCGCGTCACCGCGGCCAGCCCGAAGACGTTGGTCTCGAACATCGCGCGGATCTCCCCATCCTCGCCTTCCTCGATGGCGGAGAGATAGCCGTAGCCGGCGTTGTTCACGACGACGTCGAGCCGGCCGAACGCCTCCTCCGCCTCAGCGACGGCCCGGGCGACCTGGGCATGGTCGGTGACGTCCAGCGCGATGGCGCGACCGCGCTCGCCATGTCCGGCCAGCAGATCGTCCAGCTTACTCGGATCGCGGGCGGTGGCGGCGACGCGCCAGCCCTTTTCAAGCACCAGCCGCGCCAACTCGCGGCCGAATCCGGTCGAACAGCCGGTGATGAACCAGACGGGCGTGTCAGTGGTGGTCTGTGCCATGACGACTCCTGCGGTCTCTCGTGATGCGCCGCTGTCGGCGAAGAGAATTGGTCGCCAGGGACATACGCCGACTCATCGGCACGGCCACCCCACCTTTCGACAAGTGGAGCGGCGTCCCCTTCCTCAGCCCCCGATCCGGCGGACCGGCGCAGGCGCCGACTGCTGTTCGAACAGGCGGCGGTAGAGCCCGCCCGGCCGATGGAGCAGGGCGGCATGGCTGCCTTCCTCGACCACCCGTCCCTGGTTGAAGACCAGGATGCGGTCCAGCGTGCGCACGGTGGACAGGCGGTGGGCGATGATGATGGCGGTGCGGCCCTGCATCAGCCGCTCGATGGCTTCCTGGATCAGCGCCTCCGATTCCGAATCCAGGCTGGAGGTCGCCTCGTCGAGGATCAGGATCGGCGCGTCGGCCAGGAAGGCGCGGGCCAGCGCCACCCGCTGCCGCTCGCCGCCCGACAGCTTGACGCCGCGCTCGCCGACCAGCGTCCCATAGCCCTTGGGCAGGCGGTCGATGAAGTCGTGCGCGTTGGCGAGCTTCGCCGCCCGCTCGATTTCCGCCATCGGCGCGCCGGGGCGGCCATAGGCGATGTTCTCCGCCAGCGTGCGGTGGAACAGGATCGGTTCCTGCGGCACGATGGCGATCTGCGAGCGCAACGATTGCTGGGTCGCCCCCGCCACCTCCTGCCCGTCGATCAGCACCCGGCCGCCGGTCACGTCGTACAGCCGCTGGATCAGCTTGACGAAGGTGGTCTTGCCCGATCCCGACGGCCCGACCAGACCGACCCTTTCCCCCGCCTTGATCGTCAGCGACAGGTCGCGGTAGAGCGGCGTGGTGTGGCCGCCATACTGGAAGGTGACGTGGTCGAAGCGCACCTCGCCCGCGCCGATGCGGATGGGGACGGCACCAGCCCGGTCCTCCACCCCCAGCGGCTCGGCATGGATCGCCACCAGCTCCTCCATCTCGTTGACGGAGCGCTGGAGGTGGTTGATGTGCATGCCGATGTCGCGCAGATAGCCATGCACGACGAAATAGGTGGTCAGCACATAGGCGACGTCACCGGGTGTCGCCTGCCCGTGCCACCACAGCCACAGCGCGGTCGCCACCACGCTGCTGCGGATCAGCAGCAGCACCACCAGCTGGACCGTGCTGTGCCGGGTGTGGCGGGTCCAGGTGCGGTGGGTGCGGCGGCTCCACTTGCCGACGACGCCCGCCAGCCGGTCGTCCTCGCGCGGTTCGGCGCCGAAGGCCTTGACCACCGCGTTGCAGCCGATGGCATCGGCCAGCGTTCCGCCGAGCTTGGTGTCCCAGGCGTTCGACAGCCGGGCGGCCGGCGCGATGTAGAGGGTGGAGAACATCACGGTCATCGCGATGTAGATTGCGGTGCCGAGCGCGATCACCAGCCCCATCGCCGGCCAATGCAGCCCCAGTGTCACCATCGTGCCGATCAGCACGACCAGCGACGGCCACAACGCCAGCAGCAGCGTGTCGTCCAGCGTGTCGAGCGCCCACATGCCGCGGGTGATCTTGCGCACCACCGACCCGGCGAAGCTGTTGGCGTGCCAGTCGGTGGAGAAGCGTTGGATGCGGTGGAAGCTGTCCTGGCCGACATCGGCCATGATGCGCAGGGTGAAGGGGATGACGCCGCTCCAGGCGAGGTGACGCATCACCACCATGCCGGCGCCCAGCCCCACCATGGCGCCGAAGGCGCTCAGCGCGGCATGCAGAGCCGCGTCGCGGTCGCCCGGCAGCAGGGTCAGGGCGTCGACCAGCCGGCCGGCGAACAACGGCATGAAGACGTCGGCCAGGGTCGACAGGGCGATGGCCCCGGCAATGCCGACGGCCAGCGGCGTCTGGCGGCGCCAGTGACGGAAGGTGAAGGCCAGAACGCTGCGGATGGCGTTCGGGCGCGGAGTGCGTTTCGACTGTGCCATGGGAATCCAACCGGGGCAGGGCCGGCCGTATGGGCGGCGACGCCGCCAAAGGAGCCGTTGGGGAAATGCGGACAGGTGGTGGTGCGGGGCTTCAGGCAGCCGGCGCAGAGGCGTTACGTGGCAGTGACCGCCCTCTCTCCCCCGGGGAGAGGGAGGGGACCCACGAAGTGGGGAGGGTGAGGGGGATGCACCGCGTGTCTTCGCGAGAATCCTCGCCGCGCATCCCCCTCACCCTGACCCTCTCCCCGGGGGAGAGGGAAACGGAGCGTGTAGATTCGGCGGCTACCGCCCCTTCAAATTCGTCTGGCGCGGCTTCATGCCGGAAAGCTTGCCCCCGGCCCCTGCGGCCGGCTTCGCCCCCGGCGCCTTGCCGACCGGCGGCACGACGCGGCGGCCCTGGCCGGCCTGCTGGGTCAGGAAGGTCTTCCCCCCCTTCTCGCGCGGCTTCGCGGTGGCGCCCACCGGCTGCCAGGCCGGGATCAGATGCTCCTCGCCCGGTCCGATCAGGTCCTCGCGGCCCATGCGCTTCAGCGCCTCGCGCAGGATCGGCCAGTTCTCCGGATCGTGATAGCGCAGGAAGGCCTTGTGCAGGCGGCGCTGCTTCAGCCCTTTGGCCGACGACACCATCTCCGACCCGACGCGGCGCACCGGACGCAGAGGGTTGCGCTCGCTGTGGTACATGGCGGTCGCCAGCGACATCGGCGAGGGCAGGAAGGTCTGCACCTGATCCGCCTTGAAGCCGTTCCGCTTCAGCCACAAGGCGAGGTTCATCATGTCCTCATCGGTGGTGCCGGGGTGGGCGGCGATGAAGTAGGGAATCAGGTAGAGCTTCTTCCCCGCCTCCTTTGCCGCCTTCTCGAACATCCGCTTGAACTCGTCATAGGCGCCCATGCCCGGCTTCATCATCTTCGACAGCGGGCCCGGCTCGGTGTGCTCCGGCGCGATCTTCAGGTAGCCGCCGACATGGTGGGTCACCAGTTCCTTCACATACTCCGGATTGCGGACGGCGAGGTCGTAGCGCAGGCCCGACGCGATGTGGATCTTCTTCACCCCCGGCACGGCGCGGGCCTTGCGGTAGAGCTGGACCAGAGAGGAATGGTCGGTGTTCAGGTTCTTGCAGATGTCCGGGAAGACGCAGGACGGACGCCGGCAGACCGACTCCGTCTCCTTGTCCTTGCAGGCGAGCCGGTACATGTTGGCGGTCGGCCCGCCCATGTCGGAGATGACGCCGGTGAAGCCCTTGGTCTTGTCGCGGATCTGCTCGATCTCGCGCAGGATCGACCCTTCCGACCGGCTCTGGATGATGCGCCCCTCATGCTCGGTGATCGAGCAGAAGGAACAGCCGCCGAAACAGCCACGCATGATGTTGACCGAGAAGCGGATCATTTCCCACGCCGGGATGCGCGCATCGCCATAGGACGGGTGTGGCGCGCGGGCGTAGGGCAGGTCGTAGACGCCGTCCATCTCGTTGGTTTCCAGCGGGATCGGCGGCGGGTTCAACCAGACGTCGCGGTCGCCGTGGCGCTGGACAAGCGCGCGGGCGTTGCCGGGGTTGCTCTCCTGGTGCAGCACACGGCTGGCATGGGCGTAGAGCACCTTGTCGGCCGTCACCTGCTCGAAGCTGGGCAGGCGCACCACCATGCGGTCGGCCCCCGCCGCCCGCGGCGAAACGGCTGCGGCCGGGTCGTCGATGGAGCTGCTGTCGACCACCGTCCAGCCGTCCGGCAGGGACGAGCGCATGATGGCGGTGCCGCGGATGTCGGTCATCGCCTTGGGCGATTCCCCCTTCAGCGACCGCTGGGCGATCTCGATGATGGCGCGTTCGGCGTTGCCGTAGACCAGCATGTCCGCCTTGGAATCGACCAGGACGGACCGGCGGATCTTCTCGCTCCAATGGTCGTACTGGGCGATGCGGCGCAGGCTGGCCTCGATGCCGCCAAGGACGATGGGCACGTCCTTGAAGGCCTCGCGGCAGCGCTGGGAATAGACGATGACGGCGCGGTCCGGCCGCTTGCCGCCCTCGTCGTTCGGCGTGTAGCTGTCGTTGTGGCGCAGGCGACGGTCGGCCGTGTAGTGGTTGACCATCGAATCCATGTTGCCGCCGGTCACGCCCCAGAACAGCCGCGGCTTTCCGAGGATCTTGAACGGTTCTGCGCTGCTCCAGTCCGGCTGGGCAATGATGCCGACGCGCAGACCCTGCGATTCCAGCAGGCGGCCGATGATCGCCATGCCGAAGCTGGGATGGTCGATATAGGCATCGCCGGTGACGACGACGACGTCGCACTGGTCCCAGCCCAGCCGGTCCATTTCCGCACGCGACATCGGCAGGAAGGGTGCGGCCTTGGGGCGCACGCTCCGGTCGGGGCGGTGGACGAACAGGTTGGGGGCCGCGAGCATCGCGTTCTCCGGGTCTCGATCGAAAATGCGGATGGATAAGCCGACAGTCTTACCCTGTCGGCCGGGAAATTCCCACCGCTGATAACGCAGCGGAGCAATGGGACATTGTGCGGGCCATTGGGCAAGGTGGCGCGACAGCTATGTGGGACGCCCCACAGCCGGTGCAAGGGCCGGTCATGAGACGAGACGCAGGGCAGGGGATGGTGTCAGGCCGCCACGCTGCCGGCCTCTTCCGCCCGGCCATTGCGACGCGCCACCACCCAGCCGATCAGCGCGCCGGCCAGCAGCACCAGCGCCGCGATCAGGAAGGCGGCGCCTGGGTGCGGGAACAGCGGCGCACTGCCCACCGACGCTGAATAGACCGATCCGAAGAACACCGGCGACAGGATGCCGGCGACGCTCGCCACGCTCATGTTGGCGCCCTGCAACTGGCCCTGCTCGGACGGGCTGACCCGCTGCGTCATCAGCGACTGGATGGTCGGCATTGCCAATCCCCACAGCGCGTTCGGCACGATGGCGAAGGCGAACCAGCCGCCATCCGGCGCCAGCCCCATGCAGGCCAGGCCGAAGGCCCCGCCGAACAGGCCGGCGACCATCGTGCCGCGGTCACCCAGCCACTTGACCAAGCGCGACACCACCAGCCCCTGCATGACCATGTCGAGCGCTCCGACCATCGCCAGCAGAAGCCCGACATCCCAGGCGCTCCAGCCGTAACGATGGGCGGCATAGAGCACGAAGACGGCGGAGAAGACATGGTGGGAGAAGTGCAGCATGAAATTGACCAGCGACAGCCCCGACAGTTCCGGGTGCGAGCGTAGCAGGCGCAACGCCCCGAACGGGTTGGCCCGGCGCCAGGAGAAGGCCATGCGGCTCTCCGGCGCCAGCGATTCCGGCAGCACGACCAGCCCATAGAGGAAGGCCAGACCGCTGAGCGCGCCAGCGGCCCAGAAAGGGGCACGCGGCGACAGTTCGCCCAGCAGCCCGCCGAGCAGCGGGCCGGCGATGAAACCGGCGCTGAAGGCGGCCCCGATCAGACCATAGGCGCGCGCCCGCTGCTCCGGCGGCGTCACGTCCGCCATATAGGCGAAAACTGTGGTGAAGCTTGAAGAAGTGACGCCGGCGACCGCCCGGCCGACCACCAGCCACCACAGGTTCGGCGCCACCGCCATCAGGACATAGTCCGCCGCCAGCCCCAACGTCGACAGCAGGATCACCGGCCGCCGTCCGAAACGGTCCGACAGCGACCCGATCACCGGGGAGCAGAAGAACTGCATCAGGGCCCACAGCGCCACCAGCGCCCCGTTGATGGTGCCCGCCTGCGCATCGGCTCCGACGAACTGCTCGATCAGCGACGGCAGCACCGGAATGACGATGCCCATCGCGACGATGTCGAGCGCCGCGGTGACGAGGATGAAGGCCATGGCGGCCTTGCGCGGATGAAGGACGGGAGACATGGGGGACCCTGGAAGACCGGAACGGGAAAAGAGGAGGGCGGCCGGGAAGAGCAGGCCGACACCGGGACATCGAAGCCAAGCATATAAGCGTCAGGCCTGAAAATCACAAGCGGAATATTTCCGATATAGGATGTTTATCCGGTTTTCCCGCCACTCCACCCCTTCGCTCCGTCACTCCTCCAGGATGCGTTCGATCCGCCGGTCCGGCACCAGCCACAACAGGATCACCAGGACATAAAGGACGACGGCCAACCATTGCAGGACGAAGGCCAGCGGGATCGCCAGAGCGTAGAACCCCAGGCTGATCTTGCCCTTCAGATCGGTCCCGATGGCGCGCGCCACCGCCGAGTCACCGCCGCCGCAGGCGATGATCGCGCGTTCGGTCAGACTGTAGCCGATGGCCGCCATGCCGAGGACGACGCCGTAGGATGCCGTCGCCACCGGCGAGAAGTCGCTGGCATCGAGCCAGCGGATGACGAAGGGCACCAGCGACAGCCAGAACAGCAGGAACAGGTTGGCCCACAGCACCCGACCGTCGATCCGCGTGGTCGCCTGCAGCAGGTGGTGGTGGTTGTTCCAGTAGAGCCCGACATTGATGAAGGACAGCACATAGGCCAGCAGGATCGGGACACGCTCCGCCAGGGCGGCGAGGCTGCCGTCCTCCGGCACCTTCAACTCCAGCACCATGATGGTGATGGCGATCGCCACCACCCCGTCGGTGAAGGCCTCCAGACGGCCGGTCTTCATGGCCCGATCTCCAGTTGTTGCAGAGGACCCCGTGCCGGGGCGGAGAAGCCCCGGCACGGCGTCGGTCACGGTCAGGCCGCGTCGACCATGACGATCTCGCTGTCCTCCAGCGCCGTCACCGTCAGGGTGTCGAGGTCGGCGATCGCCGCACCGTCGCGGGCATTCACCCGCACCCCGTCGATCTCGACGGCACCGCTGGCCGGGACGAGATAGGCGCGGCGGTCCTTGCCGAGCGGGTAGGACGCCGTCTCGCCGGCCTTCAGCGTCGCTCCGACCACGCGGGCATCGGTGCGGATCGGCAGGGCGTCGCCGTCATCGGCATAGCCCGAGGCCAGGGTGACGAAATGCCCGCCGCGGTCGCCCTTGGGGAAGGGCTTGCTGCCCCAGCCCGGCTTCTCGCCGCTGCGGGTCGGCATGATCCAGATCTGGAAGATGCGTGTGGTGACGTCCTCCAGATTGTACTCGGAATGCGTGATGCCGGTGCCGGCCGACATCACCTGGACGTCGCCCGCCTCGGTGCGGCCCTTGTTGCCCAGATTGTCCTGGTGGGTGATGGCGCCCTCGCGGACATAGGTGATGATCTCCATGTCGCGGTGCGGGTGCGGCGGGAAGCCGGTGCGGGGGGCGATGGTGTCATCGTTCCAGACCCGCAGGTTGCCCCAGTTCATCCGCTTCCGGTCATGGTAGTTGGCGAAGGAGAAGTGGTGCTTGGCATCCAGCCAGCCGTGGTTCTCGCCGCCCAGGCTGTCGAAGGGACGCAGTTCGATCATGGTCCGTCTCCTGATTGTGCAGCCGATGGGTCCGTGCCGCGTCGGCCGCCGTGTTTCGTTGAGAGGACAATAGCGCTGGGCATCTTTCAGGCTTAGCCCTATAAATCGGCATAAGATGTTCAGGAAAGTTGAAAGATGACCGATGTCGGCACCCCCAGCTTCGACCAGCTCAGCATCTTCCTCGCCGTGGTCGATGCCGGCAGCTTCGCCGGGGCGGGACGGCGGCTGAACCGGGCTGTCTCCGTCATCAGCTACGGCATCGCCAACCTCGAAGCCCAGCTCGGGCTGCCGCTGTTCGACCGCGAAGGGTCTCGCAAGCCGACGCTGACCGCCGCCGGCCGGGCGCTGCTCGCCGAGGCGCGAACGATCGCGCAGGGAATGGACAGCCTGCGCGCCAAGGTCAGGGGCCTGCATGACGGCCTGGAGGCCGAGGTCGATCTCGCCGTCGACGTGATGCTGCCGGCCGACCGGTTGGGCCGGGTGCTGCGGGACTTCGCCCGCGATTACCCGACGGTCGCGCTGCGCCTGCATGTCGAGACCCTCGGCGCAGTCGCCGCCCTCGTCCTCGACCGCCGCGCTGTGCTGGGAATCTCCGGTCCGGTGGCGGCCGGGATGGACGGGCTGGACCGGACGACCGCGGGGTCGGTGCCGATGGTGCCGGTCGCCGCGCCTGACCATCCGCTGGGCCGCATGGCGCGGATCGCCCCCGGCGCCGGACGCGACCATGTCCAGTTGGTCCTCACCGACCGGTCGCGCGCCACCGAAGGACAGGATTTCTCGGTGATGAGTCCCCGAACCTGGCGGCTCGCCGACCTGGGCGCCAAGCACGCGCTGCTGCGCGAGGGGATCGGCTGGGGCAACATGCCGCTGCCGATGGTCGAACCGGATCTCGTCGCCGGCACCCTGGTGCGGCTCGCCATGCCCGACCATCCCGGCGGAACCTATCGCTTCTCCGGCGTCTGGCGCCGCGACACGCCGCCCGGCCCGGCCGCCTCCTGGTTGCTCGCCCAGTTCGTAAATCTCGGAGCCGGCGACCGGGAGGAGGACGGATTCACCGATCTTTGACCGACCGTTGCCTGCGTCAGGCCGCCGCCGGCGCGGTCGAGGCGGGATGGAGCGCGCAGAGCGCTGTGCCGGCCAGCACCAGCGCGCCGACGACGATCAGGGGAAGCACCAGTCCGCTCTGCGTCACCATGACGGCACCGATGGCAGCGCCGAGGAAGATCGCCGCCACGCTGGCCATCCGGCGCCGCGCATTGGGATTCGTGCCGCCGGCGAGGCTGGAATCGGCGGCCAGTCCGGTCAGGGTCAGGGTCAGGACCGTCGTGGTCAGATCGGGAACCTTCATTTGCCGGACCGTGGCGTTGCGGAAGCCCATGGCGAAGCCGGTCAGGACAATGATCGCATACAGAGAGGCTGTGGGAGCCTGAGTACCGACATCAAAGCCGGCGGCAACCACGGCGGCGATCCAGAACAGCGCCGTTTCGAACAGGGCGGCAGCCAGCAGCCAGTGCCGCATCGGCCGGCCGGCGAACCTCCTGCCGAGCCGGCCGGCGATCAGGGCGCCGGCCAGGAAGGACAGCAGCGCCGCCACCGCCGGCAGGATCCGGAAACCCGGCGTGCCGACGACGGCGAAGCCGAGGAAGACGATGTTGCCGGTCATGTTGGCGGTGAAGACCTTGCCCAGGCCAAGGACGCTGATGGCATCGACGAACCCCGTCGTCACCGACAACAGCAGCAGGAGCCAGGGCAGGGGAGAGGTGCCGGATGCGGCCGGTGCGGACATGACTGTCGTTTCCTGCTGTTTTTCTTGGGTGAAGGGACAGTATCGGCGTTGACCGCAGTGCCGGTCTTGTCGCTTCAGGACGGATTTGGACATTTCTGCACATCCGCCGGTTCCACAGGGCCGTCTGAGTCACGGACCCTCCCCTCGACAGGCTCGACGGATCCGGTAGGCTGCCGGAATTCCGGTTCGTCACCGTCCATCATCCCGATGAACAGCAACGCCATCCACTTATCGGAATCGCAACAGGAAGAACGCCGCCCGGTTTGGGAAGCGCTGGCGGCGATGTACCTGGACACCGACGTTTCCCTATCCCGCGCATGGCGGGTCCAGGTTCTCTCGGCATCGCCCTACAGCTTGGAAGAAATTGACGCCATTCTTCGGGACGAGGTTCATCCTGTTTGCTTCTGGAATTTGCTCCAGCCCGCCGGCGAATGGGCGGGCTTCGATCCCATCCGGCTTGAGCAGGCCATTCGTGGTCACAGGAACCGCTGGCACTCAAGGCTGCTGACGATGGTCTGCCGAGCCATGCCGAGTTGTTTCCCGAAGGACGAGTGGATGGTCACGCGCCAGGAGATCGCCTCCCTGCGTGGCAGGCGCGGCGCTTCCCGGCCTTGAGCGGCACCATGCCGTTTCGGGCGCCGCCGCGTCGATTGTTGCGACCGGGTAGAAGTGTCAGTGGTTGGCGCAACATAGGAATGTCAGTGGGTCAGGCTTCGGCTTGACGGTGTGTCGGG
>NZ_RWIJ01000015.1:71434-216047 GCF_019805165.1 Azospirillum sp. 412522 | reverse complement strand
ATGGCTCGGCGATCGTCGCCGCCGTCAAGCCCTGCGCCTGCGGCGCACCGCAGAGCGGCGATGGGGCTTGACCGCGCCGCCGAGCCGACCCCGAACGCAGCCATGCCAGAGATGCCGCGGAAGGCCGCTCACCCCGACACACCGTCAAGCCGAAGCCTGACCCACTGACATTCCTATTTTGCGCCAACCACTGACACTTCTACCCGGTCGCAACACCGTCGTGGTCTTGACAATATTCCTATAATTTGCCAGGATCGTTGCCGTCAGCGGGCCAACTGCGCCCGCGCCTTTCCCGATACATTCCCTGCCCCACCCGCCGTGCGATTGCCCAGGCACATGCCGAAGGCCGCGGCCCGAGGAGTTCGTGCGCCATGAGCCTTGCCGCCATGGGCGACGCCGCGTGCATCGCCGTCGCCGCCATCGCCGTGCCCGACAGCCATGCCCGCCGCCGTATCGACGACCAGGGGCTGGATTCACTCGCCCGTTCCATCGAAGAGGTCGGGCTGTTGCAGCCCATCGTGGTTCGTCCGCTGGAAAATGGACGGTACGAGCTGCTGGCCGGCGCTCGGCGGCTGCGCGCAATGCAGGCGCTCGGCCGGGCCGGCGTGATGGCGGTGCCGGTGTCCGATGAAAGCGCCGCGGTGCTGTCGCTGGTCGAGAACATGCAGCGTCAGGGGCTGGACGCGCTGGAACTGGCCGAAGCGCTCCAGCGGCTCGTGGAGCAGGGTTGGGGACGCCAGGCGCTGGCCCAGCTGGTCGGACGCGGCACAAGCTGGATCGGCGACATGCTGAGCCTGAACCGGCTGCCCGACTGGATCAAAATGGAATATCCGCAGGCACGGCGGGTGGTGTCGCGCTCGCTGCTGGTGGAGATCGCGCGGGCGCGCGACGCGGCGGCACAGGCAGGGTTGTGGCGGGAGGCGACGGGCGGAGCTCTCACCGTGCGGCAGGCGCGGCGGATGCGGCGCGAGGGCCTGCCGGCATTGCCGCGCGCTTTGTCGGCGGTGCGGCGGTGCGCCCGCCAGTTGGACCGGATCGACGCCGCGCCGGATCTGGCGGAGAAGGACCGGTCGGCGCTGCTGGCTCTGCGCGACAGGATCGACACGCTGCTCGGCGCCGGGATGTCGTTCCATGCCCCGGAGGCGGAGCGGGCGCGGTAGGCGCCGGTCGCCGCCCAACTACCCCTCCCATCGGTGGGAGAGGATGAAGCTGTAACGCTCGGACCGGATGTGGAACACCGAACGGTCGGCACACCCGCCGCCAACGAAGACGGAACGGCGGTCCATCACCAGCACCGGCGCGCCCGCCGGCAGGCCGAGCGCCGCCGCAACCTCCGCATCGGCCGCCGCCGCCTTCACCTCGATGTCGGCGCCGCCGACCGGCTTGCCGACGACATCCTGCAGGATGCCATAGATCGGCTTGTGTCCGGCGGCCTCCCAATCGACGGGCTCCACGACCGGCGGCAGCAGGCTGCGGCCGAGCGCCACCGGCTCGCCGTCGACCAGATGCAGGCGGCACACCTCCAGGCAGCGGGGGCCGAAATCCCCGCACAGGTCCGGCGGCGATGCGACCATCCGTGCCGACAGCGGCCGCATCGCGGCGTCCAGCCCCTGCATGCGCAACGATTCGTGGAAGCTGCGCAGCCGGTCGAGCGGGTGCTGGACCCGCTTGCCCGCCGTGAAGGTGCCCTTGCCCTTGCGGCGCTCGATCAGCCCGTCCGTCTCCAGCCGGTCGAGCGCCAGCCGGACGGTGACCCGGCTGACGCCGAAGCGGGCGCCGATCTCGTTTTCCGTCGGCAGCCGTCCCGACGGCTCGAACAGGCGGGCGGCGATCTCGTCGCGCAGCTGGTCGGCGATCTGGCGGTACAGCGCCGTCGCATTGTCTCGTACCAGGGCCACCCTGCCCTCTCCTCATTGACCGACTTGCGGCCGTCTTGATGCCACCGGCGGCGAGACGTCTCAAGCCCGCAGCCCGTGGCCCGCGCATCGGGAATGCAACGGCAGGGAAGGAACTCGGCATAGCCGGGTTGCGCTCTGCGGAACGAATTTTAACAAAACAGGCCTGGGCTTTTCAAAGCGCAACAGGCATACGGTCATCGTCGACTGGATTTGCCGAATTCAACAGTTGAGGGATCGATGGCTTATCGGACCGATTGACGAGGACTGGCGAACCCTTCCCTTGCTGCTCCGGGAGCGGAGTCCTCCACCTTCCCCTGCCGTACCGCGACTGAGATGGCCATCCGATCTGTTGGAACGATGATTGTAGGGATATGGCGGGGCATGGGGCTGCGGGCCCGCCTCGAAGTTTTTATAATTGCTGCATTTTTGCCTCTGGTCGCCTTCGTCGTGTCGTTGTTCCTGCAGCAGCGGGACACGGACATCGAACATGCCCGCCAGCGCGTCCTGATGCTTGCCGCGCAAGCGGCGTCCCAGCAGGCGGAGATCATGACGCGCGTTCGCGGAACGTTGCAGACGCTGGCCATGATCCCGGAAATCCACCGCTACCAGTCCGAAAACTGCGGAGCCACCCTGCGCAGGATCATTCCGTTCCAGCCCTGGAGCACCGGATTTGCCATCGCCACCCCCGATGGCCGCATCAAGTGCCGGTCGGGAACGAACGTGAGCACCGTCCATACCGTTGCGGACCAGGGGTATTTCCGGCAGGCGCTTGCCACGAAATCCTTCGCCACCAGCGATTTCCGCATCGGCCGCAGTTCGGGCAAAGCCGTTCTGGCGGCGGCGCAGCCGCTTCTTGACGATGACGGCACGGTCCAGATGGTGCTTCTGGCCGGGCTCGACCTGAAATGGGTCGGTGAACTGATCAAGGAGGCGGCCAAAGCGCCCGGGACGGTCGTGACGGTGTTCGACGCACAGGGAACGGTTCTGGTCAGGGAGCCGGATCCGAGCGGCCTGATCGGCAAGCCAATGACGGATCATCCGCTGGTCCACGCCATTTTCCAGACGGACCGGGGGGTTCTGGAAGGCGACGGTCTGGACGGGCATGCGAGGATCATCGGTTTTGCGGCGCTGGACGACACGGGCGGGCGGATCGCCATCAGCGTTTCCCGCGACCTCGTGCTGGGCGAGGTGAACCGCAGAACAGTGTGGGGGATCGCGATCCTGGCCGGCGTCGTCGCCACCATCGTCGTCGGCATGTGGTTCCTGCTCGACCTCCTGGTGCTGAGGGGGTTGCGGGATCTCCAGCAGTCCGCCTCCGCGCTGTCGGCCGGCCGCGTCGACGCCATGGGCAAGGGCGCCGCGGCAGGGCTGAGAGCCCGCGAGATCGGCAATACCGCCCAGGCGGTGCATGACATGGGCGCCGCCCTCCAGAGCATCGCCAACAAGGACCAGCTGACTGGGCTGTCCAATCGCAGGTATCTGGAAAACAAGGTCAAGGATCTGCACGGCTCCCCATTCGACGGGCGGGGGACGCTGGCGCTGCTCTGCATCGACCTGGATGGATTCAAGCCGGTGAACGACCGGCATGGGCACCATGTCGGCGACGCCGTGCTGGTCGAGGTCGGCCGCCGGCTGCTGCAATGCGTGCGCGGGAAGGACGACGTCATCCGGCTCGGCGGCGACGAGTTCCTCGTATGCCTCTCGCTCACCCTGGTGGACAGGGCGATGCCGATGGAGATCGCGTCGCGGATCATCGCCTCCCTGTCCGCGCCGATGACGCTGGACGGGGTGGAAGTCCGGATCGGATGCAGCATCGGGATGGCGCTCTGGCCGGTCGACGACGCCGATTTCGATACGGCGCTCCGCTATGCCGACCAGGCACTCTACCTGGCCAAACAGAAAGGGCGCGGCCGAATCGAGCCGCATGGCGCAGCGGCCAGTGCCGATCAGTCCGACCGCCAGCCCGCCGCCAACCAGCCCATCGGCGTTTCCGCCGGTTCGGACCTCGGATAGCCGTTGCGCGACCCCGCCGCGCCATTTCCGGACCTGCCTCTTCCCCGCTCCGGTCCCGTCGGCTATCGTCGCGGTCCTTCGCCCCACCCTGCCCCGATCCGGAGACGGCACGAATGACCCGCAACATCGACCGGCTGCTCGACGTGATGGCAAGGCTGCGCAATCCCGACGGCGGCTGCCCCTGGGATCTGGAACAGACCTACCGCAGCATCGCGCCGCACACGATCGAGGAGGCCTACGAGGTCGCCGACGCCATCGAGAAGGACGACAAGGCCGCCCTGCGCGAGGAACTGGGCGACCTGCTGTTCCAGGTCGTCTATTACAGCCAGATGGCGCGCGAGGAGGGGCTGTTCGACTTCGAGGAGGTGGCCGGCGTCATCACCGA
Organism: Azospirillum sp. 412522; assembly: GCF_019805165.1. Taxonomy (GTDB): domain Bacteria; phylum Pseudomonadota; class Alphaproteobacteria; order Azospirillales; family Azospirillaceae; genus Azospirillum. The sequence continues at coordinate 211,751 of NZ_RWIJ01000015.1, read as the reverse complement.
CAAGATGATCCGCCGCCACCCCCATGTCTTCGGGCCGGAGGAGGTGAAGTCGTCCGACCAGCAGACCTCGCGCTGGGAGGACCACAAGGCGGCCGAGCGGGCGGCGAAGGCCGCGGAGGAGGGCCGGGCGCCGTCGGCTCTGGAAGGCGTGATCGCCGGGCTGCCGGCGCTGACCCGCGCGCTGAAGCTGCAGAACCGCGCGGCCCGCGTCGGCTTCGACTGGACCGACGCCCGCGACATCCTCGACAAGATCGAGGAGGAGGTCCGGGAATTGCGGGCGGAGATGGACGCCGGCTCGGCGCAGGAACGGGTGGCCGACGAGATGGGCGACCTGCTGTTCGCTCTGGTGAACCTCGCCCGCCGCCTGAAGGTGGAGCCGGAAAGCGCCCTGCGCGGCACCAACGCCAAGTTCGAACGCCGCTTCCACCGGATCGAGGCGCTTCTCGAAGCCGCAGGTCGCAAGCCGCAGGACGCCACGCTCGACGAGATGGAAGCCCTGTGGCAGCAGGCCAAGCGGGAGGAGCGCGGCGAGGCGTGAGGCTTCAGTAACCCCAGCGGTCGAAGGCGAAGGCCCACTGCCGGCGCACCGCGCGGCGGGCCGGATCCTCCAGATCGTGGCGCGCGCGCCGGTAGCCGTTGACGTCCGCCAGATAACGGTGAATTTTCGGCCGTACCGGTTCGAAAGGACCGAGCTTGAGGCCGTCATAGATCCCGCCCAGCGTCTCCAGCGGATCGGCGACGAAGCGGTCGTAGCGGATCTCCACCAGCCGGCCGGGCGGCAGCAGCGCCCGGTCGCGGTCGAACCGCGCCATCATCGCCGGATAGAGGTCCAGCACCAGCCCGTCCACCACCCCTGGATCGTAGGATTGCAGCGAGAACTCCCGCAGCAGGGTCAGCAGCATGCGACGGGTGGAGCTGAAGACCTCGTACGGGTCGCGGTGGATGTGGACGAAGACGGCGTCGGGACGCAGGGCCAGCAGCTCCGCCAGCTTCGCCGTATGGGCCGGGTTCTTGACCAGCAGGCGACGGCCGCCGCCGTGGAGCCGCATCTTGGTCAGGTAATGGTCCATCCGGCGGCGCCACAGATCGACGGCCTCCGGCCGGCAACCTTCGAACAGCACGCCCTGGCGGAAGGCGCGGTGCAGGTGCCGGGGGAAGAAGATGCCGTGGTAGTAGGACAGCGGCTGCATCAGGGCGAGGGCCAGCTCGTCCTCCTGCGGGGAGGTGGGATCGACCGGCATCGCGTCGATGATGCGGTCGGGCGGCAGCCACTCTTCGAACCGTGATCGCCAGAAGGGACTCAGGCCCAGGAACCCCCAGGGCAGGCCGACCGCCAGCGGATCCGGCGCGGCGAACCGCTCGTCCTGGGCCAGCAGGTTCAGCAGATGGGTGGTGCCGCTGCGCCAATGGCCGAGGATGAACAGCGGCGGCGGACCGGCCATCCCGCCCTGCCCGGCCAGCCGCGCCACCCGCCGCCGCTCCAGCAGGTCGAATGGCGCGCGGATCGCCGCGGCGCCCAGCGCGGTGGCGATCCGGTGCAGATGCAGCGGCCCGACGCCGCCGCCATCGCGCAGCACCGTCGCAAGGGTCGCGGCATCGGCCCCGGCCAGCGGATGGAAGATGCGGTGCCCATGGCGGCGCAGCCAGGGCGTCATGGCGCGCCCGGTCCCGGTCCGGCCGGATAGGCCCTCCCCCGCCATTCCGACGGCTTCCCGTTGCGGGCGCGCAGCAGCGCCGACCATTGGATCGCCAGCATGACGAGGACGCCGACCGGGTGCAGCAGCGCGCCGACGACGCTCTGGCGGAAGCGGACGGCCAGCAGCAGGCGGAAGACCAGTCCGGCCGCCCCGGCCAGCCACGCAAGGACGACCGCTGCCAGCGGCAGCGGATCCAGCGCAGCCCAGCCCAGCAGAAGCCAGGGCAGCACATGGCCGCCGAACAGCAGCAGCGTCCAGACCGGCAGGGCGGCCGGCGTCGCCATTCCCTCCGTCGCGTTCTTGGAAAAGCCGGACCACACCTCGCGCCAGCCGCGATACATCCGGCAGCGGGCGAGGCCGGTGGCGTCGAACAGGTCGGTGCCCTGCCCGGCCCGGCGAAAGGCGCGCGGCAGCGTTACCCCGTCATGCAGCGACGCCGCGATGGCCGCATGGCCGCCGGCCTTCCGGTAAGCCTCGCGCCGCACCGCGATCAACTGGCCGCAGGCGGCCCCGAAACGCGGGTCGGTCGAACGCCGCATCGCCGCCATCGGCAGGTAGCCCAGCAGCAGGAGATGGATCAGCGGGATCACCAGCGCCTCGGCCAGCGTCCCAGTTTCCTCCCTTGGAAAGCCGCTGAGCAGGCCGTTGTCCCCCGACAGCAGGGCGCCGCCGGTCAGGCGGGCGGCGTCGGGAGACAGCCGGACGTCGGCGTCCTGGAACAGCAACACGGCATGCCGCGCCAGACCGGCAAGCGCCTGGCAGGCATGCTGCTTGCCCGACCAGCCCGGCGGCAGCGGCGGCGCGCTTTCCAACCGGACACGCGGGTCGCGGGCGGCGATGGCGCGGACGATCCCGGCCGTGCGGTCGGTGGAATGATCGTCGAGCACCACCACCTCCACCTCGACACCGCGGCTGAGCAGCGCGGCTTCGACGGCGGCGGCGATGCCGGCCTCCTCGTTGCGGGCGGGGATCAGGATGCTGACGGCGGTGCCGGGCGGCGGGGCGGCGGCGGGACGTCGGTAGAGGAACAGGTTCACGATGCCCTGCCCCAGCGGCAGCAGTGCCAGGAGCAGCGACAGCGCGGCGATCGGAACGAAGAAACTCATGGCCGCTTCGCCTCCTGGTCCTGTCCCGGCCCCGTGCCGTGCGCCGCCGAAAAGCTCCGCCCGCCGGCCCAGGCGCGGGCGCGGCGCCACAGATCATAGACGCCGCCGATCCCGACCGTTCCCTCGACCAGCGTCAGAAAACGCGCCGGGTCGCGGCTCTGGGCGTCGAGCGCCAGCCGGTCCATCACCGCCTCCAGCCGTCCTTCCAGCTCCGCCGCGATGTCCGGCACCGGGAGGTCGGCGAGGGCGGCGGCCTCCACCGGCTCGCCGAAGCGGACCAGGGCCTCCGGCGTGCGTTCGTCCCAGAACGGGTATTCGACCGCCATCGGGACGACCAGGGCCGACGGCATGCGGCGGACCAGATGGGCGATGCCCGGCCGCAGGATCACCGGACGGCGGCGCGGGTCGGTGAAGGCGCCCTCCGCGGTGATCCACAGCATGGCGCGCGGGTCGCCCAGGATATGCTCGGCATTGCGCAGGAAGGCGACGGCCCCGGCGCGGCCCGGCTCCAGCCCGAACAGGCCGATGCGGCGCATGAAGCGGTAGCGGCGCAGCATCTCCCCGTCGATCGGCCCATAGCCCGGCCGGCCGCGGAAGCGGGTGGTCCCCATCGCGATCAGCAGGGCGGGATCCCACCAGGACGGGTGGTTCAGATAGACGATGGCCGGCCGCCCCGGCGGCAGGACCGGCCAGCCCGGCCGCGCCAGCCGGACCGCATGGAAGCCGCGCCGCAGCCGCCGCCTCATGACGCCGCCGAAGAACCAGCAGAGCAGCCGCGACCGTAACGCAACCGGATCGTCCCTCATCCCTGCCGTCATGCTCTCGGGCCGCCTTCCGTCAGGCCACGGCGCGTTCGGGGCCGCCCCGGGCGCCGTCTCGAACGCCGCCACGCATGTCCTGGTCCAGGCTGTCCGCGGCGATCCAGCCCGACATCAGCACCATCGGCATGCCCGGCCCCGGATGGGCGGCTCCGCCGGCCAGATACAGCCCCTCCACGTCGCGCGACCGGTTGCCGGGCTTGAAGGCGCCCATGAAGCGGCCATGGCTCGCCAGGCCGTAGATGGCGCCGTTCAGCACATTGTAGCGGTCATGGATGTCCTGGGGGGTCAGCACACGCTCCACCCGGATGCGGTCCTCCAGATCGGTCAGGCCGGCGGTGCGCTTCAGCTTGTCGAACACCACGCGGCGATAGGCCGGCAGCATCCGGTTCCAGTCGTGGCGCGGGCGCAGGTAGGGGGTGTGGACCAGCACATACAGCGCCTCGCCGCCCGGCGGGGCGACGCCCGGTTCGGTGCGGGCGGGGGCGGCGATGTAGCAGGTGGGGTCGGGCGCCGGCTCCCCCTGCTTGTAGATCCAGTCGAACTCCTCCTCCGGGTCGCGGGAGAAGACGAAGTCGTGGTGCAGCAGGTGGTCGTACCCGCGGTCGAGCCCCAGATAGAACACCACCCCGGAACAGGCCGGCTCGTAGCTGCGGCGCCTGCCGAACCGTTTGGCCGGCTTGCCCCCGACCAGTTCCTGATAGGTGCGGACGGAATCCATGTTCGACACCGCCGCCGAGACCGGGATGCGCTCGCCGCCGTCGGTCTCGACCGCGACCACGCGTCCCCCCTCCACCTGGAGGCGGCGGACACCGGTGCCGGTGCGAATCTCCACCCCCAGCCGCCGCGCCACCCGCTCCAGCGCCGCCGGCACGGCGCGGGTGCCGCCCATCGGGTACCAGACGCCGTCGTTGGTCTGCATGTGGGCGATGGCGCACAGCACGGCCGGCGAGCCGTAGGGCGAGGAGCCGACATACTGGGTGAAGTGATCGAGCATCTGCGCCGCCCGCGCATCCGGCACATGGCCGCGGATGGTGCCGGCCACCGTGCTGCCCATGCGGAGCGCCAGCACGTCCGACAGGGTGCTGGCGTTCAGGCTGTTGCGGAAGTTCAGCGTGTCGCCCAGATCCTCCACCGACTTCCAGAAGAAGAAACGTTCGGAGATGCCGTGCAGCCGCTCCGACATCGCCTGGAAGCGGCGATAGCCCTCCCCCGCCCCGCTGCCGGGTGCCAGCCGGTCCAGTTCGGCCGCCATGGTGCCGATATTCTCCGACAGGTCCAGCACCGTGCCGTCGTCGAAGAAGCAGCGCCATTGCGGCTCCAGCCGGACCATCTCCAGCTCGCGGTCGAGGTCGCAGCCGGCCTCATCCAGGATGCGGCGCAGGACGCGCGGCACCGTCAGGATGGTCGGCCCCATGTCGAAGCGGAAACCGCCTTCTTCAAGAACCGCCGCCTTGCCCCCGACCCAGCCGTTCTTCTCCAGCAGGGTCACCTTGTGCCCGCGTGCCGCCAGCACGACCGCCGACGCCAGCCCGCCCAGGCCCCCGCCGATCACCGCGATCCGATCCGTCATGCGATTCCCCCTGCAATGGCCTGCCGCAGCATGCCGGACACGCCCATGGTCTTGGTGCGCCAGGGCGTCGGCAGGCCCAGCTCCTGGGCCAGCAGCCGCGCCGTGATGCGGGCGCCCTCGAAGATGACCGGCAGGCCGCTGCCGGGGTGGGTGCCGCCGCCCACCAGATAGACTCCGTCCAGATCCTCGAACCGGTTGCGCGGCCGCCGGTGCAGCATCTGGTCGAGGCTGTGCGCCAGGTTGAAGGTGGCGCCACGATGGACGGCGAACTGGCGGTCCCAGTCGGCCGGCGTCACCACCCGCTCCACCCGGATGCGGCTTTCCAGATCCGTCAGCCCGAAGCCGGCCAGCCGGTCGAGCACCAGCCGCCGGTACCGCGGCGCCTCCGCCTGCCAGTCGATATGGCCGCGCTGGTGGCCGACCGGAACCAGGATGTAGAGCGTGCTGCCGCCGGGCGGCGCCATGTCCGGATCGGTGACGCAGGCGTTCTGCACATAGATCGATGGACGGCGCGGCAATTCGCGGCACTCCTCGATCTCCGCGAGGTTGCGGGCGTAATCCTCCGCCAGATAGACGGTGTGGTGGTCCAGCCCGTCGATCCTGCCCTCGATGCCCAGATACAGCATGAAGGTCGAGCAGGAGAATTTCTTGGTGGCGAGGCGGGCGTCGCTCCAGCGCCGGCGCAGGTCGTCCGGCACCAGCGTCGTCATGGCGCGGGCGAAGTCGGCGTTGATCACCAGCGCGTCGGCCGGATAGTCGCCCGCCTCCGTCCGCACGCCGACGGCGCGGCGACCCTCGAACCTGATATGGCGGACCGTCTCGTTCAGCCGGACGGTGACGCCCAGGCTTTCCGCCGTGCGGCGCATCGCCTCCATCACCGCCTCCGTCCCGCCGCGGGGATGGAAGACGCCGTGCTCATGCTCCAGGAAGGACAGGATGGTGAACAGGCTGGGGCAGCGGAACGGCGACATGCCCAGATACTTGCTCTGGAACGAGAAGGCGAGCCGGACGCGCGGATCCGCGAAATAGCGGGACAGGTCGCGGTCCACCGACCGGTGCGGCGACAGCCTGCCCAGCGCCTTCAACATCGGCAGCGTGGCCAATGCCCACGGGCTGGAGAAATCGGATTCCAGCACCGGCCGGAAACGCTCCATCTTGGCCCGGTTGTCCGCCAGGAAGCGCGGCAGCCCGTCGGCATCGCCGGGGCTGAGCCGGGCGATCTCGGCCATCAGCGCCTTCATCTGCGCATGCACGCGCAGTTCCCCGCCGCCCTCGAACACCAGCCGGTAGAGCGGGTCGAGACGGATCAGGTCGACCTCGTCCGACAGCCGCCGTCCGCAGGCCTCGAAGATCTCCTCCAGGATGCGGGGATAGAGAAAGAAGGTGGGGCCGCTGTCGAACCGGTAGCCGTCGAGCGAGAAGCCCGCCGACCGGCCGCCGACACGGTCCTGACGTTCCAGAACCGTCACCTTCGCACCCGTAAGCGCCAGGAGCATCGCGGATGCCAATCCGCCCGGTCCCGCGCCGATGATCACGACTTGTCGTTCCATCCGCTTGCCAAACGCTCCTGCGCTGCCGAACTCTGTCGTGATGGTTACGAAGCTGGATCAAAAATGGATCGCAACAACAGCCCCTCTCCTGATGTCGTAACCCGTTGGTCAACAAAAACGGCCAAACAGCAGAAACTCGGCTTTAAGACTCTGGCCGAATGGGATATTTCAAAGCGTCTCTCCATTATTCGCGGACTTCGCCACCGGATCGCGGCCGATGCCGAAAAACTTGTCGAATCCCTGGAAACCCGTCCGGGCCGCAGCGCGGCGGAAAGCGTGAGCGCCGAAATCCTGCCATTGGCGGAAGCCTGCCGGTTCCTGGAACGCGAGGCGGCCGGCCTGCTGGCGCCGAAGCGGCTGGGACGGCGCGGGCGTCCGCTCTGGCTGTTCGGGGTGGAGGCGGAGGTGCGGAGGGAGCCGGTCGGAACGGTGCTGATCGTCGGGCCGTCCAACTACCCCCTCCTGCTGCCGGGGGGCCAGGCGATCCAGGCGCTGGCCGCCGGCAACGCGGTGCTGGTCAAGCCGGCGCCGGGGTGCGGCGCGCCGATGGTCCTGCTCGGGCGATGGCTGGAGGAGGCCGGGCTGCCGGCGGGGCTGTTCCGGGTACTGGACGAGTCCGCGGACGCCGTTGCCGACGCCATCGAGGGGGGAATCGACAGGCTGGTGCTGACCGGGTCGGCGGATACCGGGCGGGCGGTGGCGGAGCGGCTCGCCCGTCATCTGGTGCCTTCGACAATGGAGCTGTCCGGCAACGACGCCGTCTTCGTGCTGCCGGGTGCGGACGTGGAGCAGGTCGCCCGCGCGCTGGCCTTCGGCCTGCGGCTCAACGGTTCCGCCACCTGCATCGCGCCGCGCCGGGTGTTCGTCCCGCGCGGAATGGCGGCGGAGCTTGAGGCCGCGCTCCTCCGCCATGTCGGCGCGATCCCGCCGATACCGGTGCCCCTGCCGGCGAGGCGCCGGCTCGCCGCCCTGGCGCGCGACGCGGTGATGGAGGGCGCGCGTGCGCTCGCCCCGCTGCCGCGGGAGGAGGTCCCGGCGATGGCGCCGCTCGTCCTGGCCGATGCGACACCGGCGATGGCCCTGCTGCGCGAGGAGGTCTTCGCGCCGGTGCTGTCGCTGGTGCGGGTATGCGATGTGGAAGAAGCCCTGGAGGCGGCGGCCGGCAGCCCCTATGCGCTCGGGGCGTCGATCTTCGGGCCGGTCGCGGAGGCCCGGGAACTGGCCGCACGGATCGATGCCGGGACGGTGACGATCAACGACCTGATCGTGCCGACCGCCGATCCGCGCCTGCCCTTCGGCGGGCGCCATGCCAGCGGCTGGGGCGTGACGCGCGGCGCCGAAGGCCTGCTGGAGATGACGCAGGTGAAGACCGTCGCGATCCGCAACGGGCGGCTGCGCCCCCATTTCGACCCGCCGCATGCGGGCGACGAGGCACTGATGCTGGCGGCGCTGCGCCTGTTCCATGGCGGCCCCGGCACTCGTGCCGGGGCGCTCCGGCGGCTCGTACAGACCCTGCGGGGACGTTCCCGTGCCTGACAGACAACAGTGGACGACCGGATGCTTGCCTTGATCCTCGCCCTCCTGATCGGCGCCGTGGCCGGCTTGCGCACGCTGATCGCCCCTGCCGCCGTCAGTTGGGCCGCCTATGGCGGCTGGCTGGACGTTTCCGGAAGCTGGCTGTTCTTCCTGGGGCATCCCGTTTCGCCCTGGGTCTTCACCGCCATGGCGGTGGCGGAACTGGTCGTCGACAAGCTGCCGACCACCCCCAGCCGCAAGCTGCCCTTCCCCTTCGCCAGCCGCATCGCCGGCGGCGCCATCGCCGGGGCCGCGATCGGCGCGAATGCCGGGTTCTGGATCGGCGGGCTGGTCGCCGGCGGCATCGGCGCCGTCGTCGGGACGCTTCTCGGCTACGCCGCGCGCCTGCGCATGGCGGCCGCCTTCGGCCGCGACCGCCCTGCCGCCCTGCTGGAAGATGCGGTGGCCCTGGTCGCCGCCGTGCTCATCGTCGCCGCCGCTTGAAAAACCGGCCCGAAGCGCCGCATCGATCCGGTCGCAGGGCGGTACGGACGAACCCGGAGAACAGCCAAGCCGCATAAGGCCGCTACTCTATGACGAAAAGCCGGCCCTCATTCTACGCATATCAGGTTATGTAGAAAATGAGCGTGCCGGCCGCCGTTCAGCTGGAAATCCGGACGGTTGCTTATCGCGTAGAAACACGTGTGAGAGGCACCGGAACCGAGGATCGTCCGAAACATGACTGTCGAGCGAACTGACGCGCAGGCGAAGAGACTTGCCACCTTCTCAATCACCGAGGACGATCTGGCCCGCCTGCGGGGCAACCGTGAGTTTGTGGAACGCCGGCTGCCCACCCTTCTTGAGGATTGGCACCGGCATTTCGAGGCGTGGCCGGAGATCCAGGCGGCGCTGAAGCTTCCCGACGTGCATGCCGCCCGGCTGGACCATTGGATGCGCGTCGCGTCCGGCCGGATCGATGCCGGCTTCCTCGAATCCGCCAACCGGCTCGCCACCCTGTTCTATCGGAACGGTGTGCCGGGCTATGCGGTGTCGATCTGCCACCATGTCGTCAGCTCCAACATCGCCCGGGAGCTTGGCCTCGCCGACCGCGACGAGGGCCTGGCGGCCAGCCTGTTCGGCGCCTCCGCCCGCCGCGACCGCGCCGCCCAGCTGGAAACGCTGAACCGGATCGCGTGGTTCGACATGGAACTGCTTCTCGAGACCTATCAGGCGGCGGAGGAGGAGAGCAAGCGCGCCACCCTCGACCGTCTCGCCGGCAGTTTCGAGGACAGCGTGAAGAGCATCGTGGAGGGCACGGTCGCCGCCTCCAACCAGATGCAGGCCCACGCCCAGCGCATGTCGGAGATCGCCACCAGCACCAGCCGCCGCTCCTCGGACGTGGCGTCGGAGACGGAAATCGCCTCGTCCAGCATGCAGACGGTGGCCGCGGCGACCGAGCAGCTCGCCAGCTCCATCGCCGACATCAGCCGCCACGTCAACGAGTCCTCGCGGATTTCCACCTCCGCCGTCGACGAGGCGGAACGGACCAAGGGCACCGTCAGCGGTCTGGTGGACGCCGCCCAGCGGATCGGCGACGTGGTCAGCCTGATCAACAACATCGCCAGCCAGACCAACCTGCTGGCGCTGAACGCCACCATCGAGGCGGCCCGCGCCGGCGAGGCCGGAAAAGGCTTCGCCGTCGTCGCCAGCGAGGTGAAGAGCCTCGCCAACCAGACCGCGAAAGCCACCGAGGACATCTCCAGCCAGATCGCCGGCATGCAGAACGCGGCCAGCCAGGCCGCCGAAGCGATCCAGGCGGTCGGCCGCACCATCACCCAGATCAACGAGATCGTCACCACCGTCGCCGCTACGGTGGAGGAGCAGACCGCCGCGACCCAGGAGATCACCCGCAACGTGCAGGAGGTCGCGGTCGGATCCCGCCGCGTCACCGACTCCATCGGTCAGGTGACGCAGTCCTCCTCAGAGACCGGCGGGATCGCGCAGGAGGTGCTGACCGCCGCCGGCCTGCTGCACCGGCAGGCGGACGATCTGCACCGCGGCGTCGGCGATTTCCTGACCCGCATCCGCGCCGCCCGCTGATCCGGCCCAATGCCGTGCCCTATGCCGCGCCCAATGCCATGCCCAATCCCATGCATGGCTGCCGCGCCCGTTCTTCCGCTGGACGGGCACGGCAGCCGGCGGGCAGCATGCCGGAACGGGAAACCATTCGTACAGGTACGGGTTCGTGGCGGGTGCAAGGGACGGGATGGAGGGCGGCGGGCTTAGGCTCCATGGGCGCAAGGCCGCGCAATGGGCCGGGCTGCTCGCCCTGTCGGCGGCGGTGACGCTGGGTCTGGACGCGGCCGGCCTGCCGGCGTCCTGGCTGATCGGGCCGATGATCGGGGCGATCGCGCTGGGGGTCGGCGGCGCCACGATCCGCGTGCCGCCTTCGGGCTTTACCATGGCGCAGGCGATCATCGGCTGCCTCGTCGCCCACGCCGTCACCGCGTCGATCCTGCTGTCCATCGCCCGGAACTGGCCGCTGATGCTGGGGACCGTCGGGCTGACGGTGCTGGTCAGCGGCATCGTCGGCTGGCTGTTCGTCCGCTACGGCAACCTGCCCGGCACCACCGCGGCCTGGGGCGTGTCGCCGGGCGCGGCTTCCGCCATGGTCGCGATGGCCGGGGACTATGGGGCGGACGTGCGGCTGGTCGCGGTGATGCAGTATCTGCGCGTGGTGCTGGTGGTGCTCAGCGCCTCGCTGGTGACGCACGCGCTGACCGCCGGCCCGCAGGGCGCCGGCGTGCCGGCGGCGCCGGTAGAGGCGCTCGATCTGCGGGGGCTGGCGGCGACGCTGCTGGTCGCTGGGATCGGCGGCTGGATCGGCCACCGTTTCCGCATTCCCTCGGGCGCCCTGCTGGTGCCGATGGTGCTGGGCGCGCTGGTCCAGGCCGGCGCGGGCGTGACGCTGCAACTGCCGCACGCGCTGCTGACCGTCACCTACACCGTCATCGGCTGGAGCATCGGCCTGCGCTTCACCCGCGAGGTGCTGCGCCACGCGGTGCGGGCGGTGCCGCAGATGCTGCTGTCGACCGGACTGATGATCGCCCTGTGCAGCCTGTCCGCCTGGATGCTGGTCACGCTGTTGCCGACCGATCCGCTCACCGCCTTCCTCGCGACCAGTCCGGGCGGACTCGATTCCGTCGTGGTGATCGCGCTGGGCAGCGGGGTGGACCTGCCGCTGGTGCTGGCCCTGCAGACCTTGCGGCTGTTCGTGGTCGTGCTGTCCGGCCCGCCGCTGGCCCGGCTGATCGCCCGATACGCCTGACGCCCGCGGCCGGGGCGTTCCGCAGGGTCGTCGCGATGTCGTTGCGGCTCCGCCGCCTGCGGACGTATCCTCGTTTCCCCCTTCCCATCCCATCCCGGAGCGCCCCAGCGATGACCGACCGTCCCCACCGTCCCGAGACCATCGCCGCCGGCGCCCTGGGTTTCGAGGACGCGGCCAGCGGCGCGGTCATCCCGCCGATCCACCCCTCCACCACCTATGTCCGGGACCCCGACAACGGCTATGGCCGCGGCCGGGTCTATGCCCGCGCCGACAACCCGACCTTCGACATCCCGGCCAGAACCATCACCGAACTTGAGAAGGGGGCGGACACCCTGCTGTTCGCCTCCGGCATGGCGGCGGCGACCGCGGTGTTCCAGGCGCTGGATCCGGGCGACCATGTGCTGGTGCCCGACGTGATGTACTGGGCCTTCCGCAACTGGGTGCACGGGCCGGCCACCCGCTGGGGCCTGAAGGTCGAGGGGGTGGACACCAGCGACACCGACGCGGTGCGCGCGGCGCTGCGCCCCGGCCAGACCCGGCTGGTCTGGGTGGAGACGCCGGCCAACCCGCTGTGGACCGTCACCGACATCGCCGCCGTCGCCGAACTGGCGCACGAGGCCGGGGCCTGGCTGGCGGTGGACAGCACGGTGGCGACCCCGGTGCTGACCCGCCCGCTGGAGCTGGGGGCCGACATCGTCATGCATTCGGCCACCAAGTACCTGAACGGCCATTCCGACGTCGTCGCCGGCACCCTGACCGCCGCCCGCAAGGACGAGTTCTGGGGCCGGATCAAGGCGGTGCAGACCCAGCAGGGCGGCATCCTCGGCAGTTTCGAGGCATGGCTCCTGCAGCGCGGACTGCGCACCCTGTTCGCCCGCGTCCGCTGGCAGAGCGCCGCCGCCATGACCCTGGCGGAGCGGCTTTCGGCCCATCCGCGGGTGGCCGACGTGCTCTATCCCGGCCTGCCCGGCTTCCCCGGCCACGGCATCGCGTCGCGCCAGATGAGCGGCGGCTTCGGCGGCATGCTGTCCATCCGGGTGAAGGGCGGCACCCAGGCCGCCATCGACACCGCGGCCGGCGTCGGCATCTGGCGCCGCGCCACCTCGCTCGGCGGGGTGGAAAGCCTGATCGAGCACCGCGCCAGCATCGAGGGCCCGACCTCTCCGGTTCCGGGCGACCTGCTGCGCCTGTCGGTCGGGCTGGAGTCGCCGGAGGATCTCTATGAGGATCTCGATCGGGCGCTTGGCCAGGCACCCGGCCGGGACTGAACGGCGAGGTCTTGCCGGCTCCATTGCCAGGACATATCGACGCATCACCGGCAACACGCGTGATTCCGAGTATCCCCAACGCGGATAGGGCTTGACAGTGAGAATGATTCGCGACGTTATTCGCTGAGAATAAGTCGCACTTGCTGTCATTACCGACCACCGACGTTCGAGGAGACCTCCATGTCGAAGCGCGCTGCCGGCTTTGCCGCCGTAGCCGTCGTTGCCCTGCTGCCCTTCGCCGCCCAGGCGGCGGCTCCGGACTACAAGGACGTGGCGAAGAACTACGCCGACATCGCCCATGCCGCCTATGAGGACGCCACCAACGGCGCCAAGGCGCTGAAGAAGGCGGTGGACGCCCTGGTCGCCAATCCGACCGAGGAAAACCTGGCGAAGGCGCGCACGGTCTGGAAGGCCGCCCGCGTTCCCTACATGCAGACGGAAGCCTTCCGCTTCGGCAACCCGATCGTCGACGAGTGGGAAGGCAAGGTGAACGCCTGGCCGCTGGACGAGGGCCTGATCGACTATGTCGACGAGGGCTATGCCGGCGGCGAGAGCAACCCCTACGCCAAGGCGAACGTCATCGCCAACCCGAAGATCACGGCCGGCGGCAAGACCATCGACGCCCGCAAGATCACCAAGGAGCTGCTGGCCGAAAAGCTGCACGAGGCCGGCAAGGTGGAGGCGAACGTCGCCACCGGCTACCACGCCATCGAATTCCTGCTGTGGGGCCAGGACCTGCACGGCACCGGTCCGGGCGCCGGCGAGCGCAAGGCCACCGACTACGCCAAGGGCAAGGACTGCACCAACGCCCATTGCGACCGCCGCGCCCAATACCTGAAGGTCGCCACGCAGATGCTGGTGGACGACCTCGCCGAGATGACGGCGGATTGGGCCGCCAAGGGCAAGGCCCGCGTTTCCATCGCCAAGGCGCCGGAGAGCGAGGGCGTCGCCCGCATGCTGACCGGCCTGGGGTCGCTGAGCTACGGCGAGCTGGCGGGCGAGCGCATGAAGCTCGGCCTCATGCTGCATGATCCGGAAGAAGAGCATGACTGCTTCTCCGACAACACCCACAACTCGCACTATTACGACGAAGTCGGCATGGTGAACGTCTACAACGGCAGCTACAAGCGCACCGACGGCAAGACCGTGTCGGGCGCCTCGCTGTCGCAGCTGGTCGCCGCCAAGTCCGCCGACGCCGACGCCGCGGTGAAGACCGCCATGGCCAACACCATGAAGGCGATGCAGGCGATCAAGGACACCGCCGACAGCGGCAAGATGGCCTACGACCAGATGATCGCCGCCGACAACGACGAGGGCAACAAGCTGGTCTCCAACGGCATCGACGGTCTCGTCGCCCAGAAGAAGGCGCTGGAAGGCGCCGTCGCCGCGCTCGGCGTCTCGGTCGAGGTCAAGGGTTCCGACAGCCTCGACGACCCGTCGAAGGTCGGCAAGTAACACGGCCTACCCGGCTCCGGTCCCGCGCCGTCCCGCGCAGGACCGTTCTCCCGAGCTTCCCTTCCGGACCGATCAGGCCGGGTCTGGAAGCGGGACCGGAGCCGGTTCTTTTCCTGCCTGCAGTTTCCGGACAGCCGTCATGCCTCATCGTCCAGCCGTTCCCCTGTCCCGCCGCACCCTCCTGCGTGCCGGGGGCGCCGCCATCGCGGCGACGGCGCTGGGCGGTACCGGCCTCACGGCTCCCGACGCCGGCGCGCTGAAGCCCGGCCTTGCCGGTCCGGCTCCCGTCACCGCCGCCGGGGACCTCGTCGAGGTCGAACTGGTCGCCAAGCAACGGATGCTGCGCATCCTGCCGGAACCGGCCGGCCCGTCGCCGCTGATCACCTATGCCGACAGCTTTCCCGGCCCGATCATCCGCATGCGCAAGGGCCAGCGGCTGCGCGCCACCCTGGTGAACGGGCTGGACGAGCACACCTCGATCCACTGGCACGGCATCCGCCTGCCCAACCTGGAAGACGGCGTGCCCTACCTGACCCAGCCGCCGACCAGGCCGGGCGAGCGCCACGTCTACGAATTCACCCCGCCCGACGCCGGGTCCTTCTTCTTCCATCCCCACTGCAACACGGTGGAGCTGCTGGGCCGCGGCCTTGCCGGCGTGCTGATCGTCGAGGAGCCGGACGCGCCGAAATTCGACGCCGACCTCGTCTGTCTGATCAAGGACTGGCAGCTCGACAAGACCGGCAAGTTCGGCGCCTTCACCACCGACCGCGGCGCCTCGCGCGCCGGCACCTTCGGCAGCGTGTCGACCGTCAACGGCGCCGTCGAGCCGGTGATCGAGGTCCCCGCCAACGGCGACATCCGCGCCCGCCTCTACAACATCGACAGCACCCGCGTCGTCGATCTGCGGGTGGAGGGGGCCGAAGCCTGGATCATCGCCGTCGACGGCAACCCGCTGCCGCCGATTCCGCTGGACGGCTGGGCGATGGGGCCGGCGATGCGCATCGACGTGCTGTTCCGCGCGCCGGCCAAGGCCGGCCAGACCCTGCGGCTGACCAACGTCTATTCGGCCGAGCCCCGGCCGCTCGCCACCTTCCGCTCCGTCGGCCCGGCCCGCTCCAACAAGCGTTTCAAGCCGCGCGCCCTGCCCGCCTCCGCCATCCCCGAGCCGGACCTGAAGGACGCGCCGATCATCCCGATGGCCTTCTCGGCCACCGCGGTGGCGCAGAGCTTCGACGCGGCGGCGCTGCCCGGCCTGCCCTATGCCGACGCCCTGTGCCTGTCGACGAAGACCTTCTGGGCGATCAACCAGCAGAGCTGGCCGGAGGGCGGGCACGAACGCCTGCCGCCGCCGCTGGTCACGCTGGAGAAGGGCCGCAGCTATATCTTCGAACTGGCCAACCTGACGCCGCACCTCCACCCGATCCACATCCACGGCTACACCTTCAAGGTGCTGTCCTCCGACGGCCGCAAGGTGGTGCCCCACCATGCCGACACCGTGCTGCTGGAGCCGAAGGAACGGCTGCGCGTCGCCATCAAGGCCGACAACCCCGGCGACTGGATGTTCCACTGCCACATCATCGAACACCAGGACACCGGCATGATGGGATACATCCGCGTTGCTTGAGATGCGCAGCAAGGCGGAACCCGATCTGACGCATGACGACTTCCGTCATCCCCGCGAAGGCGGGGATCCAGACTTTTCCACGAGTGCCACTATGCAAACCCTGGATCCCCGCCTTCGCGGGGATGACGTACCGAGTTGGCGGAGCGCAGCCCGATCCATCGCCCTGGCCACGATCATGCTGCTCGCCGCTCCTGTCGCGGCCCAGGCTGCCGACAGCCTCGACAACCGCATCGGCGAGGCGCTGTTCCGCCGCATGTGGGTGGCCGCCCCCACCGCGACGCAGGCGGCGGACGGCCTCGGGCCGCTCTACAACGCGCGCTCCTGCGCCACCTGCCATCCGCGCGGCGCCGGCGGGCGTCCCCCCGATCCGGCGGTGAAGGGCGACCAGGGCGTCGGCTATGCGATCAAGCTGAACAACGATCCCGTCTATGGCCGGCAAATCCAGTCCAACGCCATCCTTGGCCAGGTGATCGAAGGCCGCCCCCGCGTCAGCTACCGCGAAGAGACCGTCCGCTTCCCCGACGGCGAGACCGTCCGCCTGCGTCACCCGACGCCGGTGGTCGAGGATCTGGGCTACGGCCCGCTGGCCGAGGCGACGGTGATGTCGGCCCGCGTGCCGCCGCGCGTCCATGGCATGGGGCTGCTCGACCGCATCCCGGCCGGGGCGATCGAGGCCGAGGCCGCCAGACAGGCGGCAGCCGGCGGGCCGGTCGCCGGACGGGTGAACCATGTGACGGTGGACGGCAGGCGTCAGGTCGGCCGCTTCGGCTGGAAGGCGATGCACCCCACCCTGGATCACCAGGATTCGGAAGCCTTCAGCCTCGACATCGGCATGTCGACCCCGAGCTATCCGGAACCCTGGGGCGACTGCACCCCGGCGCAGACCGCCTGCCGCAACGCGCCGCACGGCGATTCCAAGCAGTTCGAAGGTCTGGAGATCCCCAGCACGGTCATCGGCCTGATCGACGGCTACCTGCGCGACCTGCCGCCCGACGGCAGCCTGGAGGCGCCCAAGGACAAGGCAGGCACGGCGCTGTTCGCCGATGCCGGCTGCGCCGCCTGCCATCGTCCGTCCTGGCGCACGGCGGAGGATGCCGAACATCCGGCCCTGTCCGGCCGCGACATTTTCCCGCACAGCGACCTGCTTCTGCACGACCTCGGTCCGGCGCTGGGCGACCGGCTGCCGATGGGCGAGGCGAACGGGTCGGACTGGCGCACCACGCCGCTGTGGGGCCTGAACCGGCTGGCGGCCAGGGACGGCCAGCTGTCGCTCCTGCATGACGGGCGCGCCCGCAGCGTCACCGAAGCGATCCTGTGGCATGGCGGCGAGGCGGAGGCGGCGAAGGAGCGCTTCATGGCGATGCCGGCCGGGGAACGGAAACGGCTGGTGCGTTACGTGCTGGGTTTGTAAAGGAGGGGCGGGGGCTTCGATCCACGCCGAAGGCAGAAGGGATTTGATCGTATGCGACGCCGCATAGTGCTTGGACTGATGTCGGCCGCCGCCGCCGTGGCGGCCCTGCTGCCGCGGACGCCGGCCTTCGCCGCCCGCCAGCTGGACAAGGACGCCGCCTTCCTCGGCGGCATGGTCCGCACCCATGCCCTGCCCCGCTTCGAGGCGCTGGCGGCGGCATCCACCGCCTATGCCGACACGCTCGACCGCTTCGCCGCCGGTCCCACCGCCGCCGGGCTGGACGAGGCGCGCGCCGCCCACTTCAAAGTCACCGACGCCTGGGCCGCCGTGCAGCATCTGCGGCCCGGACCGCTGACCATGAACCTGCGGGCCGACCGCCTCTCCTTCTGGCCGGAGCGGCCGGGCGTGGTCCAGCGCCAGATCGGCCAGATCCTGCGCGACCATGACCCCAAGCTGCTGGAACCCGGCGCGCTGGCCCGCCAGAGCGCGGCGGTGCAGGGCCTGACCGTGCTGGAGCGGCTGCTGTTCGACGAGGGCGTCACCGCCGACGGCTTCACCGGCAGCGACGCCAAGCAATACCGCGCCAGGCTCGCCGCCGCCGCCGCCCGCAACATCGCCGCCATCGCGACGGAATCGCGCGACGGCTGGAAGGAGCTGGAGGCGCCGCTCGCCGCCGGGCAGGCGACCGTTCTCGGCCCCACCGCCTCGGAGGCGGCCAACACGCTCTATTCCTCCGCCATCACCGCGATGCAGGTGGTGATCGACCAGAAGATGATGGCGCCGCTCGGCACCGGGATCGAGGACGCCAAGCCGACGGTGGTGGAGGCGCTGCGCAGCGGCCGGTCGCTCCGTAACATCGTGCTGAACCTGGAGGGTCTGCGCGCCCTGCTGATGGGCGAGCATGGCGGGCCGGGCTTCGTCTCGCTGCTGCCGGCCAACGACGACGGCGCCACCGCCAAGCAGGCCATCGACGAGAGCTTCGCCGCCGCCATCGGCGCGGTGGAGGCGATTCCCGGCCCGCTGAACAAGGCGGTCGCCGACCCCGCCGCCCGCAAGAAGACGGAAAGCGCATTGCGGCTGGTCAAGGCGGCGCGGGTCGAGATGCTGGGCACGCTGGCCCCGCTGCTGGACATCACGCTGGGCTTCAACGAACTGGACGGAGACTGACGATGGCGGTCGACCGCAGGAACATCCTGGGCGCGTTGGCCGGCCCGGTCCTGGGCGGGCGGGCGATGGGCGGCCGCATCGTCGGCGGGCTGCTGGCCGTGCTGACCGGCAAGGCCCATGCGGCGGACGCCGGCACGCTCTACCTCAACGCCTATGCCACCGCCGGAACGGAGCCGAGCTTCGGCGTGGCAGCCCTGGACCGCACCGGCAAGGTGCTGTTCACCGCCGCCACGCCCGGCCGCGCCCATGGCATCGTGCCGCGCCCCGGCGTGGCGGAGGCCGCCGTCTTCGCCCGCCGTCCCGGCCGCTGGTTCCAGACCCTGTCGCTGGCCGACGGCACCCCCGGCCCGGTGGTGCGGGCGCCCGACGACCGCCGCTTCACCGGCCATGGCGACTATTCCGCCGACGGCCGCATCCTCTATGTCGCCGAGGACGACGTCCCGCGCGAAGAGGGCGCCATCGGCGTCTATGACGCCACCGACGGCTACCGCCGCGTCGGCGTCCTGCCGACCCATGGGCTGGGTCCGCACGAACTGGTCCTGATGCGCGACGGCACGACGCTGGCGGTCGCCAACGGCGGCGTCATCACCCACCCCGACACCGGCCGGGCCAAGCTGAACCTCGACAGCATGGACAGCTCGCTGACCTATGTCGAGGCGGCGACCGGCAGGCTGCTCGACAAGGTCCGCCTGCCGGAGGAGCACGCCAACCTCGGCATGCGCCACATCGCCCTGCTGGACGATGGCGGGATCGCCTTCGGCGTGCAGGACGAACGGCCGATCGGCATGCTCCAGCCCCTGACCGGCGCCCACCGCCCCGGCGGCGGCGCCATCCGCCTGTTCGACACCCCGGACGATATGCTGTCGCGCATGCAGGGCTATATCGGCAGCGTGGCGTCCGACGGCAAAACCGTCGCCGCCAGTTCGCCGATGGGCGGGATCATCGGGCTGTGGGATGCGGCGAGCGGGGCATGGCTCGGCTCCACCGCGCTGGCCGACGGCTGCGGTCTGGCGCCGAACGGCGAGGGCTATCTGGCGACCAGCGGCCTCGGCGTGATCGAGCCGGTGTCGGCCAGCGCCGAGGCGGGGCCGGAGCGCAAGGCGCCGGCCTTCCGCTGGGACAACCACCTGACGCGACGGGTGGCCTGACGGGGGGCCTCAGGACAGGGGGGCCCCAGGACAGGGGGCTTGCCGCCCCCTGCCCCGTCAGGCTTTCACTTCGCCAGGCTTTCACCCCGCCAGCGCCGCCGCATGGTGGCGCAGATGGTCCTCGATGAAGGTGCTGATGAAGAAATAGCTGTGGTCGTAGCCAGTCTGCATCCGCAGCGTCACCGGATGCCCGACCTCCGCGGCGGCGGCGACCAGCGCCTCCGGCTTGAGCTGCGCCTCCAGGAAGCCGTCGCGGTCGCCCTGGTCGATCAGGATCGGCAGACGCTCCGGCGCCGTCCTGATCAGCGCGCAGGCGTCCCACTCCAGCCAGCGCTCGCGGTCCGGCCCCAGGTAGCGGCCGAAGGCCTTCTCGCCCCAGGGCACCGCCGCCGGATTGACGATGGGGGCGAAGGCCGACACCGCCTTGTAGAAGCCGGGATGCTTCAGCGCGCAGACCAGCGCGCCATGCCCGCCCATCGAATGGCCGGCGATGGACCGGCGGTCGGTGACCGGGAAATTCGCCTCGATCAGCGTCGGCAGCTCCCGCGTCACATAGTCGTGCATGCGGTAGTTCGGCGCCCACGGCTCCTCGGTCGCGTCGACATAGAATCCGGCGCCCTGGCCGAAATCCCAGGCGCCGTCGGGATCGCCGGGCACCCCGTCCCCGCGCGGGCTGGTGTCGGGGGCGACGATGGCAAGGCCAAGCTCCGCCGCGACGCGGAAGGCGCCGGCCTTCTGGGTGAAGTTCTCGTCGGTGCAGGTCAGGCCCGACAGCCAGTAGAAGACCGGCACCGTGGCGCCGGCCTCGACCTGCGGCGGCAGGAAGATCGCGAAGGTCATCTCGCAGTTCACCGCCGCGGACTGGTGCCGCACCCGTCTCAGCCGGCCGCCGAAGACGCGGGTTTCCGACAGGGTGGTGAGGGGATCGGTCATGGAAACGCCTTTTGAAGATCGGAAGCCGGCACATCCCCTCCCCCGCCGCCGGATGCCGGAACGGGAGAGGGGAACCCTCCCCTCACTGGTTGTAGAGGATGACCGAGCGGATGCTCTTGCCCTCATGCATCAGGTCGAAGGCGTGGTTGATGTCCTCCAGCCCCATGGTGTGGGTGATGAAGGTGTCCAGCTCGAACTCGCCGCGCAGGTAGCGCTCCACATACTCCGGCAGCTCCGAGCGGCCCTTGACGCCGCCGAAGGCGGAGCCGCGCCAGACGCGCCCGGTGACCAGCTGGAACGGGCGGGTGGCGATCTCCTCGCCGGCGCCGGCGACGCCGATGATGACCGACTCGCCCCAGCCCTTGTGGCAGCATTCCAGCGCGGCGCGCATGATCTTCACGTTGCCGATGCATTCGAAGCTGTAATCGACGCCGCCGTCGGTCATCTCGACCAGCACTTCCTGGATCGGGCGGTCGTAGTCCATCGGGTTGACGACGTCGGTGGCGCCGAGCTGCTTGGCGATCTCGAACTTCGACGGGTTGATGTCGACGCCGATGATGCGGCCTGCCTTCGCCATGGTGGCGCCGATGATGGCCGACAGGCCGATGCCGCCCAGGCCGAAGATGGCGACGGTCGAACCCGGCTCCACCTTGGCGGTGTTCATCACCGCGCCCATGCCGGTGGTGACGCCGCAGCCGAGCAGGCAGACCTTCTCAAGAGGGGCGGCCTTGTTGATCTTGGCGAGCGCGATCTCCGGCAGCACCGTGTATTCGGAGAAGGTCGAGGTGCCCATGTAGTGGGCGATCTCCTTGCCCTTCAGCGAGAAGCGGCTGGTGCCGTCCGGCATCAGGCCCTTGCCCTGGGTGGCGCGGATCGCCTGGCACAGGTTGGTCTTGCCGGACAGGCAGAATTTGCACTTGCCGCATTCCGGCGTGTAGAGCGGGATGACATGGTCGCCGACCGCCACGGAGGTGACGCCGGGGCCGACCTCCACCACCACGCCGCCGCCCTCATGGCCGAGGATGCAGGGGAAGACGCCTTCGGAATCCTTGCCGGACAGCGTGTAGGCGTCGGTGTGGCAGACGCCGGTGGCGACGATGCGGACCATCACCTCGCCGGCCTTGGGTGCCGCGACCTCGACCTCCTCGATCTCCAGCGGACGGTTGGCTTCCCAGGCGACGGCGGCGCGCGACAGAACCATGTGGGTTTCCTTCCCCAAGAACGGATTGGCCAATACCGATTGGCATTTGATTTCCGCAGTGTAGCCCGCGACCGGCCGTTGCCAGAACGGCGATTTCGGGAATAGATTTTTGCCGTATGGGGATAATGGCCGGCAGGGCCTGGGAGAAAGCCCCGGGAGCGAACTCCGGAAGAGGGATCATGAGCGGCTGGGACGGCATCGACGAGTTCGTGGCGGTGGCGGAAACCGGCAGCTTCTCCCGCGCGGCGGAGCGGCTGCGCGTCTCCTCCTCCCATGTCAGCCGCAGCGTGGCGCGGCTGGAGGACCGTCTCCAGGCCCGCCTGTTCTACCGCACCACCCGCAAGGTCAGCCTGACCGAGAGCGGCCGCGCCTTCCTCGCCCGCTGCCGTCGGCTGGCCGAACAGCGCGACGACGCCTTCCTGGCGGTGGGCGCGTTGCAGGGCGGCGGCGACCATGAGGTGAAGGGACTGCTGCGGATGACCTGCTCCACCGCCTATGGCGAGCAGTTCATCATGCCGCTGATCAACGACCTGATGGAGCGCCATCCGCAGCTGAGCATCGAGGTGGAACTGACCAACCGGCAGCTCGATCTGGTGCAGGAGGGCTACGATCTGGCGATCCGTCTCGGCCGCCTCAGCGAATCCAGCCTGGTGGCGACGCGGATCGCCCCGCGCGCGATGCACCTGTGCGCCGCCCCCTCCTATCTGGAGCGCCACGGCACGCCCGACAGCCTGGCCAGCCTCGGCACCCACCAATGCCTGATCGGCACCTCCGACCAGTGGCTGTTCGACGACAACGGCCAGGACTGGCTGTTCCGCCCGCGCGGCCGTTGGCGCTGCAACAGCGGCTTCTCGGTGCTGGACGCGGCCTTGCGCGGTTTCGGCCTGTGCCAGCTGCCCGACTATTACGTGCGCGGACCGGTGGCGGAGGGGCGTCTGGTCTCCCTGCTCGACCGCCACCGGCCGCCCAACACGGCGGTGTGGGCGGTCTATCCGCAGAAACGGCACGTGCCGGCCAAGGTGCATGCGGCGATCCGGCACCTGAAGGACGGGCTGGCGCGGCGGGCGGAGTACCGGTGACGGCGATCCCCACCGGTCAGCCGCACAAAGCGACCGTCTGCTTGGTTCAGGTCAACAAATTCGGTTTGACGGCGACGCACAGCGCACCGCACGCAGTGCTTTCGTGCGTCGCCCCTTCCTATCCGAACGAAGTCCTATGATCCGTACGGAACCGAGAAGATGTCCGAAGCGGACAGGGTCCTGACGTTCAATGCCGCCATCGCGACCGCCGCGCCGGAACCGCTGCCATCGGCGTCGTAAGACAGAACGCCGGTCGTGGTGTTGAAGATGAACCGGTCATTGCCATCGACTGGCGTATCCAATGCGAACAGATCCGCACTCAACACCCCGTCCGGCAAATTGCCGTACGACCAGCCATAGATCTCGATGCGATCCACCCCGCTTTGGAAGTCCTGAATGGTATCCATCCATTTGTCATAGCCGAAAAGACGAAAGGCATCCCCACCGGCGCCGCCAACCAGAAGGTCGCTGCCGTTTCCTCCGATGAGGGTATCGTCGCCGTTGCCGCCGGAGAGTGTGTCGTTACCCTCCCACCCTTCAAGCCGGTTGGCCGACGCGTTTCCGATCAGAGTGTCGCCGAAAGCAGAACCTTGAATGAACTCGATACCGCTCAGGCGCTCGCCCTCCGCATCACCACCGCTCCCGATGCCAGTGCTCAGGTTGACGATGACGGCCGTTCCTGAGTTGGCATAATAGACTTGATCGATACCGTCTCCCCCCGCGATCAAATCGGCGCCGTAGCCACCTTGGAAGGAGTCGTTTCCAGCGCCACCGCGCAGGGTATCGTCGCCGGAACCTCCCATCAACCAGTCATCACCAGCCCCTGAATTCACCTCGACGGCAACCGTACAGTGATCGCCGTAGAAAAAGTCGTTCCCTTCAGCACCATAGGCGCGCTCGATATTCGAAACTTCGAGATCGATGTAGACGGGTGCGCTTCCCTGCACAACGACGGTGTCGTAGCCGTCGCCGCCATCCACCCAGTCATCGTAGCCGCTGATATAGAAGCGGTCGTTTCCATCGCCTCCCAGCAGTGTATCGTAGCCGGGTCCGCCGACGAGCGTATCGTCGCCGGCACCCCCCTGGAGCAGATCGTCGCCGTCACCACCACGCAGAAGGTCGTTGAAGGCGCTGCCGGTGATGGTGTCGTTCCCGCCTCGACCGTCGATGAAGACATGCGTGAGGGCGTTCGAAGCAGTCAGTGTATCGTCTCCAGCACTGCCATAGACGCGCTCGATTTCAGTTGCGGCGAGATCCAGGGTGAAGCCGGTCGTTCCTTGCAGGATTGCGGTATCGATACCGGCTCCCCCGCTGATCACCAGATCGGCCGCATCGACGTAGAGACGGTCGTCTCCGTCTCCCCCCCGCAGTATGTCCGCGCCTTTTCCACCGATCAGCGTATCGTTGCCTTCCAACCCCAGAATCTCGTCGTCATCAGCCGTGCCGCGCAAGTAATCCGCTTCTGATGCCCCAACAATTATCGTCATTGCCATCCCCTGATTGATGAATGCTATCTCACCTTTAAAAAGGCGAGCGGGACGATAGCTTTTGCGGGTGTTCGAGACGTGTGACCGCCATCACACCCGGTAAGATTGTTCATGGGGCAATACGCCGCATGGCCGTGATCGGGTGCATGTAACGATCCGGCTCCCGAAGGGCGGGCCGGCACGATGGGCAGATGACGGGCAAATACCGGGGCGGCAAGTCGCTGCCCGTCAGCCGTGATGGCGCAGATAGGCGCGGGGGTCGCACTCCTCCCCCAGCGCCATGGCGCGGGCGCGGTGGATATGCTGCATCAGCACGTCGCGGAATTCCTGCGCGGTCAGGTCGCTCCATTCCGGCGTCTCGCCGGCGAAGGTCATCTGGGCCGCGGTCGCCTCGAACAGGCGCAGCCATTCGTCCGCCTTGGCGGCCGGGTCGTCGTCCTTGCGGAACATCTCCGCCATCATCTTGGTCATCAGCGTGCCAAGCGCGAGCAGGTTCACATGCAGCAGCATGTTGCCCAGCATCACGTCGGGTTTCTCGTCGAGCATGGGTTCGTCACTCCGGGCGATGTCTTGACGGATCCCACGCTCGGCGCCGCGAAAGCTGGCGGAGAATCTTCGGCAAAAAGAAAGCCCCTCCCCGCGGATGCGGAGAGGGGCCAAGGTCGGGAGGACGTCCCGAGAGGAAAAAGGTCCGAGAAGAAGGAGGTGGAGGTCAGGCGTGCGCGCCGGCCCCCTGGACCGCCGGCTTCGGCGCCGCCACCGCGGCGATCGGCTTTTTCAGGATGCGCAGGGCGACGGCGGTGACCACCGTGCCGACCACCAGCGCCACCACATAGCCCAGCAGATGCGTCACCGCGTTGGGAATCGGCAGGACGAAGACGCCGCCATGGGGCACCTTCAGCTCCGCCCCCACCGCCATCGACATCGCGCCGGTCAGCGCGCCGCCGATCATCAGCGCCGGGATGACGCGCAGGGGATCGCGGGCGGCGAAGGGGATGGCGCCCTCGGTGATGAAGGCGATGCCCAGCACCGCGGCGGCGTTGCCGGCCTCGCGCTCCTCCGGGGTGAAGCGGTCGGCGAACAGCTTGGTGGCGAGCGCCAGGCCCAGCGGCGGCACCATGCCGGCGGCCATGGCGGCGGCCATCGGGGTGTAGACCTGGCTGGCGATCAGGCCGGTGGAGAAGGCGTAGGCCGCCTTGTTGACCGGGCCGCCCATGTCGAAGGCCATCATCGCCCCGATCAGCAGGCCGAGCAGGATGGCGCTGCTGCCCTGCATGCCCTTCAGCCAGGCGCTCATCCAGGCCAGGGCTTCGGCGACGGGGGTGCCGACGACGTAGATCATCAGCAGGCCGGTGAGCAGCGAGCCCAGCAGCGGCAGGATCAGCACCGGCTTCAGCCCTTCCAGGTTGCGGTGCAGCTTGATGTGGCGGTTGAGGAAGGCGGTGCCGTATCCGGCGATGAAGCCGGCGACGATGCCGCCGAGGAAGCCGGCGCCGATGCTGCCGGCCAGCATGCCGCCCACCATGCCGGGGGCGATGCCGGGACGGTCGGCGATGGAATAGGCGATGTATCCGGCCAGCGCCGGCACCATCAGGGCGAAGGCCCCCTTGGCGCCGATCTGGAACAGGGCGTAGCCCAGCGTGCCGGCGTTGGCCTCCTCATAGACGTAGATGCCGCCCAGCGCGAAGGCCAGCGCGATCAGCAGGCCGCCCGTCACCACGAAGGGCAGCATGAAGGACACACCGGTCATCAGGTGCTTGTAGGGGCCGGTGCGCTGGGCCGACCGCTCGGCCTTTCCGGCGGCGACGGCGTCGGCCAGCGGAACGGCACCGCCGGCGGCGCCATGCGTCTTCGCCTCGGCCAGGGCGCGGTTGACCAGGGCCTTGCCGTCGTTGATGGCGGGCTTGGTGCCGCTGAGGAACACGCGCTTGCCGGCGAAGCGGGACAGGTCGATCTGGGTGTCGGCGGCGATCAGCACGACGTCGGCCTCGCGGATCTCCTCCTCGGTCAGCGTGTCGCGCGCCCCGACCGACCCCTGGGTCTCCACCCGGACCTTGTGGCCCAGCGCGGTCGCCGCCTGCTGGATGCCCTCGGCCGCCATGAAGGTGTGCGCGATGCCGGTCGGGCAGGAGGTGATGGCGACGATCCGGCGCGGCGCGGACGCCGCGGCGGTGGCGGCAGGGGCGGCGGACGCGGCCCCCAGCGCCTTCTCCAGCACGGCGCCGGGATTGCCCAGCACCTCGTCCAGCGAGGCGGAGACGCGCTTCAGGGCGCCGAAGCGTCCGTCGTCCAGGTCGCCGCCGCCGACGAGGATCACGCCGTCCGCCCGGGGCGGCGGCGCCGCGTCGAGCGGGGACTGGATGCCGAGGCTGGTGCGGATCTCCACCTGGATGCGGTGGCCGGCCGCCGATGCCGCCTTGCGCAAGGCCTCGGCGGCCAGAACGGCCTGGGTGGTGAGGTCGCCCGCCGCGATCACGGCCAACAGGTTCGCCATTGTTTCCTCCTGGCGGGTTCGCGCCCGCGCCTGTCACTCTGTTGATTTCAGTCCGATGCCGTCGGCAAATCAGGGCAAATCCGGTCGGCCAGGTCAGCCGAGTCCCGTCAGCGTCACCTGTGCCGCGAGCGACCGCACCGTCGCCGGATCGGGCAGGTTGGGGCCGAAGCAGCCGAGCTTGGCGGCGGCGAAGGCCACCGACAGCCGGGCGACGTCCTCCAGCCCGCCATCCTGCTGGAAGGCGGCGATCAGTCCGGCCACCATGGCGTCGCCGGCCCCGACGGTGCTCAGCGCCTGCACCGGCGGCAGCCGGCCATGCAGCGCGCGCGTGCCGTCCACGAACAGCGCGCCGTCGGCCCCCAGCGACACCACCACCACCGACACGCCGCGCCGCCGCAGGCCGCGCGCCGCGTCCAGCAGGTCGGCGTCGGTCGGCAGCGGCCGGCCGGCCCAATCCTCCAGCTCGTGGCGGTTGGGCTTGATGCAGTGGGGCAGAGCGGCGGTGGAGGCCAGCGCCGCCGCCAGCGGCGCCCCGCTGCTGTCCAGCACGACGCGGGCGCCCGCCGCCGCCAGATCCGCGGTCAGGGCGGCATAGGCGTCGGCCGGAAGACCTTCCGGCAGGCTGCCGGCCAGCAGCACCGGGGTGCCCGGCTCCACCAGTTCCAGGACCGTCTCCCGCACCCGGCTCACTGCGCTGGCATCGGCGCTCAGCCCCGGCAGGTTGATGTCCGTGGTGTCGTTGGCGGCGAGGTCGGCGATCTTGATGTTGACCCGCGTCTCGCCCGGCAGCCGCAGGAAGGCGTCGGCGATGCCCTTGGCCTGGAACAGCGCCTCGAAAGGCGCGGCGTTGGCGGTGCCGAGCAGGCCGGCGGCGATCACCGGCGTGCCCCAGTCGGCGAGGCAGCTGGCGACGTTGACGCCCTTGCCGCCGGCATTGTGGCACACCGCCTTGGCCCGGTGGACGCTGCCGGGCTTCAGCGCCTCGACCGTGATGGTCTGGTCGATGGCCGGGTTCAGCGTGACGGTGACGACGGGACCGGCCGGTTTGAGTTGGCCGCTCATGATGCCTCCCCCTCCAGCGCCCGCACCTCGTCGGAGGATTCGCAGTCCAGCGCCCGCTGGGCCAGCGCCCGCAGGCCGGCGAGGTCGCTGCCGCGCAGCCTGTCCTTGACGCCGGGAATGTCGCGCGGGGTCATCGACAGCTCGCGGACGCCGAGGCCGGCCAGCAGGGCGGCGCCGAACGGATCGCCGGCGATGCCGCCGCAGACGCCGACCCAGCGCCCGTGCTTCTCGGCCCCCTCCACCGTCAGGCGGATCAGGCGCAGCACCGCCGGGTGCAGGCTGTCGGCCTCGGCCGCCAGGTCCGGGTGCTGGCGGTCGATGGCAAGCGCGTACTGCGTCAGGTCGTTGGTGCCGATGGAGAAGAAATCGACGTGGCGGGCCAGAACGTCGGCCTGGATGGCGGCGGCCGGCACCTCGACCATGATGCCCAGCGGCACGGCCGGGGCGTCCAGCTCCGCCCGGATGCGGTCGCAGACGGCGCGCAGCGTCTCGATCTCGCGCAGCGTGGTGATCATCGGGAACATGATCAGCAGCGCGCCCGGCTTGGCTCCCTTGGCGGCGCGGTAGAGGGCGCGCAGCTGCGGTTCCAGCAGTTCGGGATGGCGCAGCAGCAGGCGGGCGCCGCGCACGCCGAGGAACGGGTTCTCCTCGTGCGGCAGTTGCAGGTGCGGCACCTGCTTGTCGCCGCCGATGTCGAGCGCGCGGACGATCAGCGGACGGCCGTCCAGCGCCTCCAGCATGGCGCGGTAGGTCTCGTACTGCTCCTCCTCGCCGGGGGCGTCGCCGCGCTCCAGGAACAGGAACTCGGTGCGCATCAGCCCGACGCCCTCGCCGCCCTGCGACAGGGCCATCGCCACCTGATCGGGGCGGTTGACGTTGGCGCCGATCTCCACCGTATGGCCGTCGCGGGTGCGGGCGGGCAGGCTGCGCCGCTCCTCCTGCTGGGCCTTTTTGATGCGCTGCTCCTCGATCCAGCCATGGGCGGCGGCGAGGTCGGCCTGCGTCGGATCGAGATACAGCCGGCCCGACTGGCCGTCGAGGATGGCGGTGGTGCCGTTGGCGAGACCGGTCAGCGCCGCGCCGCCCGCCACCATCGCCGGCAGCCCCAGCGTGCGCGCCAGGATGGCGGTGTGCGAGGTCGGACCGCCCTGCGCCGTCGCCAGACCGATGACGCGGCCCATGTCGAGCGCGGCGGTGTCGGACGGCGACAGGTCGTCGGCGACCAGGATGCAGGGGGTGTCGGGCAGGTCGCGGACCGAGCCGCCGCGCAGGTCCGGATCGATGCGGGTCAGCACCCGGCGGCCGACGTCGCGCAGGTCGGCGGCGCGCCCGGCCAGCACCGGATTCGGATTGGCGGCCAGCTTGGCGGCGCTGCGCTCCACCGCCTCGTTCCACGACCAGCCAGGGCCATGCCCCTCCACCATCAGCTGGCAGGCCAGCGTGATGACGTCGGTGTCGTTCAGCAGCTCCGCCTGGGCGGCGAAGATGCCGGCCTCGGCCGGACCCAGCCGGCGGGCGGTGTCGTCGGCCAGCGCCTTCAACTGCTGGCGGGTCAGGTTCAGCGCCTCGTGCAGTCGGTTGCCGCCCTCCAGCAGCGGGGCCGGGCGGTCGGGAACCGTCAGGTCGGCCTTCGGCATCACATGGACCGGGCCGATGGCGAGGCCGGGGCTGGCGCCGATGCCGGCGACCAAAGGCATCTCGCGGCCAGTCGAAACCGGCGGGATCCAGCCCTGCACCACCGCCTTCGCCTTGCGCGCCGCGGCGGCGGCGTCCGCCTTCTCCCGCGCGCTCAGGCCGGTGACGGTGGCGCGCAGCCGGTTCAGCACGGCGCGCGCGTCCGGCCCGTCGGCCGACACGGTGATGCGGTCGCCGGGGCGCAGTCCCAGTTGCAGCAGGGCCACCAGCGTCTTGCCGTCGGCGGCCTCATCGCCATGGCGCACGCGGACCCGGCCGGCCGCCGCGCGGGCGGTCTCCACCCAGGCGGCGGCGGGGCGGGCGTGCAGGCCGGTCGGATAGTCGACCACCCACTCGAAGCTCTCGGCGAGGTCGCCGGCTTGCGACGCGGGCGTCGCCGGCGCGGCGCTCTCGTCCGACAGGGCGGCGGCGAGGTCGGCGGGATCGCCGGTGGCGAACAGGGCGTTCAGCCGCGCCTCGTCCTGCATCAGGCGGGTCAGGCGGCGGAGGATGGCGATGTGGGCATCGGACTGCGCGGCGATGGCGACGACCAGCCGGGCGGTCTGCCCGTCGTTCCACACCACGCCGTCCGGCACCTGGAGGATCGCGATGCCGTTGCGGCGGACCAGATCGCGGTCGTCCACCATGCCGTGCGGGATGGCGACGCCATGGCCGAGGAAGGTGTTCGCCACCGTTTCGCGGCGGATCATGCTGTCGGCATAGGCGGGATCGATGCAGCCCGCGGCGATCAGGAGCTGCGCCGCCTCGCGGATCGCCGCCTCCTTGCCGGCCGGGGCGGCGCCCAGACGGATCAGATCGGGGGGAAGGCTCAAGGGATGCGTGTCGGTGGCCATGGCGACCGTCTCCTCCGCGGGTTCTTGTCTGTCCTGTTGCATTCAGTGAAAACGATTACAGTTCGGCTGTCAACGCTTGTTGCGTTGCAACACAATGGATTTTCCGGATGAATGGCTTGTCAGACGATCCGAAATGGGGGAAGGTTCGGAAAGTCATTGGAAACGTTTTCAGTTATCGGCCCGCCCTGGTCAAGCTCGCTTGGCGCCGCTAAGGTCGCATCCCCAACCGGGGTACCCTCCACACGATCGGTCTGGACATGAGCGTTTCGGGAAAAGCCGCCGGCATCAAGGACGTGGCCCTGGCCGCCGGCGTGTCGGTCGCCACCGTGTCGCGCGTGCTGGGCAACGGCCCCGTCAGCGAGGCCCTGCGCAAGCGGGTGGAGGAGGCCGTGCGCGCCACCGGCTACCGCCCCAACCTGTCGGCGCGGCGGCTGCGCTCCCAGCACTCGCAGACCATCGGGCTGGTGGTGTCCGACATCCGCAACCCCTTCTTCACCGCCGTCAGCCGCGCGGTGGAGGATGCGGCCTACCGCGCCGGCATGCGCGTCATCCTGTGCAACAGCGACGAGAACCCGGAACGGGAGGAGCTGTACCTGCGGCTGATGCAGGAGGAGCGGATCACCGGCCTGATCTTCGCCCCCACCCGCGCGACGCTGGACCGGCCGGACGGGCTGGACCTCGACTTCCCCGTCGTGCTGATCGACCGCAACGCGCCGACCGGCCGCCACGACGCGGTGGTCCTCGACAACCCGCGCGCCGCGGCGATGCTGGTGGAGCATCTGCACGCCCAGGGCTACCGCCGCATCGCCGGCCTGTTCGGCAACACCAGCACCACCGGCCAGGAGCGGCACGAGGGCTATCGCGCCGCCATGGCCGCCCACGGCCTGCCCCCGGCCGCCCGCTTCCTCGCCCCCTATGCCGACGCGGCGGAGGAGGCGGTGGTGGACTGGATGGCGGAGCAGGACCGGCCGGAGGCCTTCATCGTCAGCAACAGCCTTTTCCTGATGGGCGTGGTCAAGGCGGCGCGCCGTCTCAAGCTGCCGATTCCGGACGGGCTGGCGGTCGCCGGCTTCGACAACGAACCCTGGACCGAGCTGGTCGGCCCCGGCCTGACCGTCATCGAGCAGCCGGTGCAGGACATCGGCCGATCGGCGATGGCCCTGCTGTTCGAACGGCTGGAGGCGCCGGACCGTCCCAGCCGCCGCCTGGTCCTGGGCGGCACCTGCATCGTTCGCGGCTCCACCGCCGCGCGGATGGCCGCAGCCGGCTGACGGCACCGACCGACGGCGTAAAATGCCGGGGTGCAACCGCGCCGCCCCCTCCCCTCCCGTGTGCGACAGGCTCGGCAACGGGCTAATCCCGATGCCGGAACATGGGCGTCTCCGATAACCGATGCCCGAAAGATACGCTAGGACTCCCGGTTCTCGCCAACGGACGTTCAAAGAAAAATACTCCCCTGGTGTGTGGGAAGAACAGTTCCGAAAGCGGCGTTGACCGTCGCCCAACACCCCACTACCGTCCAGTTTGCAACGCACAACAAAAATTCTCGCCGGCGCTAATAACCGCCGACTTCGATGATTGTTCATTTTCCAGATAACTTCTGAACTCATCGCGAGATGTTTGGTAAGCCAACAATTCTTGGTTCGAGAAATTGTGCCCATGGTGGTCACGCCGATTCACGAACGAGCCTGCAATCAAAACAAGAAAAACAACCATTGGGAGCGGCGCGCTGTGCACGGGTCGGGGATATCGAGGTCGGGGACATCAAGGGGGATGACGGCGCGATGCTGAAGGGTCTGACCAGACGAAAGGCGGCGGCGGCGAAGCGGAACGGCTTCGCCCGGCATGGCGTGACGACGGTGCTCGTCACCGCCGCCACGATGGCGCTGGGGCTGCTGACCGGCATCCTGGTGGCGCGCACCATCGGTCCGGACGGCCGGGGGGCGCTGACCGCGGTGCTGACCACCGTGCAGCTTCTGGGCTGGCTGTTCGGCATGGGCTGCGGCAAGGCCGTCACTTATGCGCTGTCGCGGGACCATACCGCCGGCGGCCGGCTGCTCAGCACCTGGGTGCTGATCCTGCTGCCGGTGGCGGCGCTGGCGGTCGGCATCGGCCATCTGCTTCTGCCGACGCTGCTGGCGGCGCAGCCAGCCGAGACGCTGGCGCTGGCGCGGCTCTACCTTCCCATGATCGCCATGGCCCTTCTGTCGGAACTGATGCTCGGGCTGGTCCTGGGCGACCAGGATTTCCGCAGCTTCAATGCGCTGAACTTCCTCCAGCCGGCCGGCGTCGCCGTCGCCTATGCCGCCCTCTGGGCCGCCGGCCACTTCACGGTGGAGGCCGCCGTCATCGTCCAGGCGGCGATGAGCACGCTGGTGCTGCTGGCGGCGACGGCGCTGCTGGTCCGTCGCCACGGCATCGGCCGGCCCGACCCGGCGCTCGGCCGGCAAACCATCTGGTACGCGCTGCGCACCCACGGCGACGTGGTGGGCGGCGTCATCACCCAGCGGCTGGATCTGCTGATCATCCCGGCCTTCCTGCCGGCGGCGCAGGTCGGGCTGTACGCCCTGGCGACCAGCCTGTCCTGGCTGATCGTCAGCCTGTCCGGCGCGCTCGCCACCGTCGTCATGCCCGCCGCCACCCGGCGCGGCCGGTCGGGACGCGAGCTGGTGCTGAACAGCCTGCAGGCGACCTTCGCCATCGGCGGACTGCTCGGCGGCGGGCTGTTCGTCTTCGCCGATCTCGCCATCGGGCTGGTCTACGGCCCCTCCTTCGCCGACAGCGCGCTTCCGCTGCGGCTCCTGCTGCCGGGCGCCGTTCTCTATGCCGCCGCCTCGATCCTGCTGAACGGGCTGTACGCCGAGAACCGGCCCTTCACCGCCACGCTTGCCAATCTGCTGGGCATGGTGGTCACGCTGGGCGGCCTGCTGCTGTTCCTGCGCAGCGGCGGGATCCTAGCCGCCGCCATCGTCTCCACCGTCGCCTACACGCTGGTCTTCGCCACCGCGGCGACGCTCTACCGCCGGGCGACCGGACTGCCCTGGCGCGCCTTCCTGCCCGACCCGGCGATGCTCGCGGCCCTGCCGCGGCGCCTGTTCGACAAGCCGTCCCCGGCGGCCGCCGGCCCGGCCGGACCCGCGGGCAATTGACCGAACCCTCAGGACACACCAGAGAAATTGGGGAAACCGCAATGCGACTGTCGCTCCTGACGCCCGAATACCCACCCGGCGAAAAGCTCGGCGGGATCGCCACGCATACGCACACGATGGCGCGCGCGCTGGCCCGGCTGGGGCATATCGTCCAGGTGGTGACCCCGTGGAAGGCCGGCGGCCTGCCGGCCGGCACCACCGTCGAGGACGGCGTGACGGTGCAGCGCGTCGACCCCGGTCCGCGCATGCATGCGGTGCTGGACCGTTTCCGCACCAACCGCCGGCTGGCCGACGCCGTGCGCGCCTTCAAGCCCGACGTCGTCCATGCGGCGGAGTTCGACGCCGACGCCTGGTGGCTGAGCCGCTTCAGCTCCATTCCCGTCGTGACCCGGTTCGCGACCCCGACCGGGCTGGTGATGGACACCAACGCCCAGCCCTGGGTGCCGCACACCCATCTGCTGAACGCGCTGGAACGCGACCAGACCAAGCGCAGCGCGGCGATCTACGCCTCCACCCGCGCCATCGCCCGGCGGGTGGCCGATTACTGGCGCATCCCGCCGGAGATGATCCAGGTCATCCCCAACAGCATCGACCTCGCCGCCGTGACGGCGAACCGGACGGCCGAGCCGCCGGTTACGCTGCCGGACCGCTTCATCGCCTTCTTCGGCCGGCTGGAGGGGCGCAAGGGCATCGCCACGCTGGGCCGCGCCATCCCCGGCGTGCTGGCCGCCAACCCCGGCCTGCACCTGATGATGATCGGCGGCGAGGACCCGGCGAGCGCCGCCGTCATCGACCAGTTCCACCGCGACGTGGCCCCGGTCGCCGACCGCGTCCATTTCACCGGCGCCCTGCCGCGCAACGACGCGCTGGCCGTGGTGGCGCGGGCGGAGCTGGCGGTCGTCCCCTCCCTGTGGGAAAGCTTCGGCTTCGTGGTGGTGGAGGCGATGGCGCTCGGCGTGCCGGTGGTCGCCAGCGACTGCGGCGGCTTCCCGGAAATCATCGAGCATGGCCGCACCGGCTGGCTGGTCCCGCCGGGCGAAGCCGAACCGCTGCGCGACATGCTGATCGCCCGTCTCGCCGACCCCGACGGGCTGAAGGCCGTCGCCGCGGCAGGGCTGGAGCATGCGAAGAGCTTCGACGCCGATGCCGTCGCCGCCCAGGTCGCCACCCTGCTGGAGAATGCCAGGGCGGAGCGGTCGCAGGCCGCCGGGTCCGGCATCTACAACAACGGCTACCGCCGCCATTTCCGCCCCGACCACCCGACCACCCCCTTCTACCGCATCTATGACGAGAAGCGGCGCGCGGTGGCGGCGGAGCTGGAACGGCTGCCGCGGATGCGCATCCTCGACGTCGGCGGCGGCTACGGCCGCATCACCGGTCCCTTTGCCGGGCGCCATGACGTGACGCTGGTCGACATCTCGCACGAGATGCTGGCCGAGGCGAAGGAGCGCTTCCCCGCCCTGACCGTCCAGCAGGCCGACGCCCGCAAGCTGCCCTTCCCGGACGACAGCTTCGACCTCGTCATCGCCATGGATCTGCTCTGCCACCTGCCGGACCTTGAGGCCGGCGTGCGCGAACTGCAACGGGTGGTCAAGCCCGGCGGCCGGATCGCCTGCGACACCACCAACGCCAACCCGCTGTGGGTGATCGCCTATCCCGGCTATTACCGCTGGCGGCCCGACCGGCTGCTGGCGACCATGCGCTGCCATGGCGTGCTGCCGGAATGGAAGGCGCTGGTCCGCCACCACTGGGCGCCGGAGATGCGCAAGGCCATCGCCGCCACCGGCCTGACCCTGCAGAAGACCGACCGTTTCGGCCCGCCGGGCGTGGCGAAATGGCATTTGTGGTGGTGCCGGCGCGGCGGAAACGGGTCGGAGGGGCACGCATCGTGAGCCAAATGCCCCCGAAGCCGCCCCTTCTGCTCTTCCTTGCCCATGGCGGCGATCCGCATCGCGTCGCCATCGCCCCGGTTCTGGCCGCGGCGGCGGAACGCGCCGGCTGGGCCTTCGACCTCTATTACGACGGCCGCCGCAGCGGGCGCCATTTCGGCGGCTGGGAGGACGGCAACCGCACAGAGGCGACCGGCACCGGCAGCCTGATGGCCGGCGGCCGGCATCTGGACCATGCGCTGTGGCTGACCACCCGCTTCCGCGTCGTGGCGTTGGGCGACCCGGCCTCCCCGCTGTGGCCTGTGGTGGAGGCGGGAGGCGAAAGCGCCTTGCGCAGCACCGATCCGGCCGCCCTCTACGAGGCCGCCTTCCGCCTGCTGGGCCAGCCGATCCCGGAAGAGGTCGCGGTGCTGGACATGGCGCCGCAGACCCCGCTCGGCATCGTCGCCGCCCCGTTCCTCTATCCGCAGCTGATGGCGGAACCCTGCCTCGGCATCGACGCCAGTGCGGATGCCGGCTTGCGGCAGAGGCTGGAGGCGCTCGGCGCCCGGCGCTTCACCGGCCATTGCGTCGACCCGGTGCGCGCCCGCGCCTTTCCCGGCGGCCTCGACGCCACCGACGGCAAGGTGGCGGGGGAGAGCTATGCCAGCTTCAGCGTCGCGCTGGCCCGCCGTCATGCCGGCTGGGGACGCGGCACGCTGCTGGGCGACCCCGACCTGATCGCCGCCCAGCTGCCGCTGGCGGCGGCCAAGCGCCTGCTGCCGCTCTACGGCCGGCCGCAGACCGACGTGATCGAGCGCGCCGCCGACCTGATCCGGGCCGGGGCCGACCCGGTCTATGGCCGGCAGTTCGACGACCACGACTTCTTCGCGCTGGGCCGGCTGGGCCGCGGGTTGCAGATCGTCGATCCCGATCCGCCCTTCGCCAGCACCGCCGCGCTGCCGCTGCGCATTCCCGAGCCGCCGCGCCCCTTCACCGATTACGAACCCGACGACGCCACCCTGCGCCGCTGGGCGGCGGAGGGGCGGGTGCTGACCACGCTGGTGCTGTGGTCCGGCATGATCCGCGAGCTGCACTGCATTCCGCGCATCCTCGATCTGGTGACGGCGACCGGCCTTCGCTGCGGGCTGGTGGTCACCGTCGACAGCCTGACGCAGTCCAGCCCCGCCGACCTCGCCCTGCTGTCGGTCCCGGAGGAGCGCGGCGGCGTGCTGGGCCGGGTCGAGCTTCTGCTGGGCAGCACCGGCCGCGGCGTCTGCGCCGAAGGCGAGATGCCGGATGGCGAGCTGGCCCGGTTGCTGGCCGACGCCCGCGCGGAGATCGCGACCATGCTGCCGCCCGGACTGATGCCGCGCGGCTGGTGGCCGCTGGTCGACTCCCCCCTGGTGCCGGGCCGCACCCCGCGCCTCCATTGGGAGGAGGGGCGGCCCGTCCTGCGCATCAAGCCACGCCCGCGCCCGTCGGAAACCCCGGCCGCGAGCGTCGAGGCGGCGCCGGAGGGAACGCATCGCTCCGCACCGCCGCGCAGCGGCGCGCCGGCGACGGATGCCCGGCGCCTGATCGGCAACGCGCTGCGCCGTTACCGGCTCGACCGCTTCTACGAGGCGTGGCGGCCCTACGACAGCGCCCGCCCCGGCCGCCTGCGGCCGGAGGTCGCCGCCGCCGTCCGCTCCGCCGGCTTCGATTACATGTGGACGAAGGCCGGCTTCGGCTCCGCCGAGCCGGTGACGATGGACGGGGGGTTCGTCGCCCTGCCCTTCACCGCCGGCGACTGGGACGGCTGGTCGCCCTTCTACACCATCCGCAACACCGCCCAGGTCCGGGCGGCGGAACGCCGCCTGACGCGGAGCGGACGGCCGGGATGGCTGGCGTCCAACATCGACTCCATCCTGTGGATGCTGCCGGGCGAGGTGCTGGAGAAGGGACGCGCCCTGTTCCAGGTCGCCCAGCTCGTCGCCGGCGGCGGCGGGACCGGGACGCTGGTCAACGTCACGCCCAACACCGTCGCCCGCTATGCCCGGATCCTGGCGGAGGCAAGGACGGGACGCGCCGCGCCGGCACCCCCTGACATGCCGCCCCGGCTTCCGCCCGAGATCCGCGGCAACCCGGAACCGGACGTCTCCTCCGGCACACGCCAGCCCACCCGCGATCCGGCCGAGGTGGCCTGAACCGTCGCAGCCGCCGGGCCCGCAGCCTCATTGCAATTCCGCGCACCGCTTGTCGCTAGGAAGGAGTTCAGCCCATGGACGCACCGGAACACCGCTTGCCGTCCGGCACGGCCGGTTACGCCGCCGGCTTCGTCGCACCGCCGGTCGGAACGGGCGCCGACAAGGTCGACGTCGGCCGGCTGGTGCAGATGCTCTGGCGCCAGAAATGGCTGATCCTCGGGCTGACCGCGGTGCTCTGGCTGCCTGCTGTGCTTCTGATCAACGCCATGACCCCGCTCTACAGCGCCTCCACCGTCGTGGTGATCGACCCGCACCCGAACCGCGTCATCAACATCCCCTCGGTGTCGGAGCCGATGGGGATCTATCTCGACACCGTCAACACCGAGGTGGAAATCCTGCGCTCCCGCGATCTCGCCGCCCGGGTGGTGGAGACGCTGAATTTGGGGCGGGAACCGGAATATGCCGCGCCTTCCAACAAGCCCGGCCTGCTGACCCCGGTGATGGAGGAGGGCCGCGCCCTGCTGACCGAGGTGACGGCGATCCTGCCCGAGCCGCTGGCCGTCCTGCTGACGCCGCCGCCGCGCCCGGCCCCGCCGACCGGCAATGTGCAGGAGATGGAGAGCGCCCGCCTGACGGAGGCCTTCCAGAAGAACCTGCGCATCAGCCCCGGCGTGCAGTCGCGCGCGATCCGCATCACCGTGGAGGCCAAGGATCCGCAGCTCGCCGCCCGCGCCGCCAACGCGGTCGCCGACGCCTATCTCGCCCTTCAGGTGGAAGCGAAGCGGAAGGCGACCCAGAACGCCAGCGAATGGCTGCAGAGCCGGCTGGACGAGCTGCGCCAGGACATGACCACGACCGGACGCGCCGCCGTCGAGGCGATGCGCTCCGAGACCGGCCTGGTGAAGGGGCGCGACGCCCCGCTGGTGAACGAGGAGATGTCGGCCCTGAACGCCCAGCTGGCGGAGGCACGCACCGCCCAGGCCAACGCCCAGGCCCGGCTGCGCCAGCTGCAGACGGTCCGGCCGGGCAATCCGGAATCGCTGACCGGCGCCGACATCGGCGGCGACCCGCTGATCACCGGGCTGCGCCAGCGCCAAGCCGTCCTGAACGCCCAGCTTGCCGAGCTGCGCGCGCAGTATGGCGACCGCCACCCGGCGCTGAACCGGCCGACCGCCGAACTGCGCGAACTGAACGCCACCCTGGCAACCGAGGTCGACCGCGTGGTCCGCAGCCTGCGGGGCGAGGTGGAGCAGCAGGTCGCCAAGATCCAGGATCTGTCCCGCCGGCTGGAGGGGCTGCGCAGCGAATCCTTCGACACCTTGCAGGCCGA
Source organism: Azospirillum sp. 412522 (assembly GCF_019805165.1). Lineage (GTDB taxonomy): Bacteria > Pseudomonadota > Alphaproteobacteria > Azospirillales > Azospirillaceae > Azospirillum. The sequence continues at coordinate 172,771 of NZ_RWIJ01000015.1, read as the reverse complement.
CGTGAAGCTGCGCGATCTTCAGCGGCAGGCCGACGCGTCCGACGACAATTACCGCCGCGCCGTCACCCGCCTGAAGGAGACCCAGGTGCTCCAGGCGCTGGAGATGACGCCGGACGTGCGCGTCGTCTCGGCCGCCGCGGTTCCCGGCGGTCCGGTCGGACCGGGCAAGGCGGTGCTGGCCGGACTGGCCGCCGTGGTCTGCGGCGCCATCGCCACCGGCGTCGCACTGGTGCGGACCATGGGCCAGCGCGGCGTCTACAGCTCCCATCAGGTCGAGGCGGTGCTGGGCCTGCCGGCCGTCGGCATCGTGCCGCTGCTGGGCCGGGCCAAGCGGTCTGCCCGGCGGCGGGGCGGTGCCGACGCCGACCGCGACCCCTATTCCGACACCGGCGGCGGCGATTTCGCCGAGGCGGTCTGGCGGCTCTGCGCCCGGCTCCATCTGGTCCGCACCGGGGCCGAGCCGGCCACCGTCAAGGGCGGCGAGGTGGTGATGCTGACGTCGTCGGTCGCGGGCGAAGGCAAGACGACGCTGGCGGTGGCCCTGTCCGCCTTCCTCGCCGACACCGGCCGCCGGGTTGTCATCGTCGATTGCGACACCCGCCGCCCCGCCGTGCACCGGCTTCTCGGCGGCAGCCGCCCGCCCAAGGGGCTGACCGACCTGCTGGAAGGCGATGCGACGCTGGATCAGGTGGTGCATGTCGACGACCGCCGCCGGGTGGCGGTGATCGCCGCCGGCCGGCCGGTCGACCGGCCGCAGATCCTGCTGGGCTCCAAGGCCATGCTGTCGCTGCTGGTCGAGCTGTCCGAACGCTACGACGTCGTCGTGCTCGACACGCCGCCGGTGCTGTCGGTGTCGGACGCGCTGATCCTGGCGCCGCTGGCCGACCGGGTGCTCTACGTCGTGCGCTGGGCGCGCACCGCCTCCAGCCTCTCCAGCGCCGGCATCAAGCAGGTGCGGCAGGTCGGCGGGCGGATCGGCGGCGCGGTGCTGTCGATGGTCAACGCCCGCGAACACGCGAACCTCGAATACGGCGCCCGCCCGCCCAGCGGCCGCTCCTATCGCCTGCGCCGCATCGCCTGAGACCGGATTCCGAACTCAAGCGAGCGCCTGTCCCTTCCGGGAGGACCCACCATGAAAGTCGCGATCGTCCATTACTGGCTCGTCGGGATGCGCGGGGGAGAGAAGGTCGTCGAAGCCCTGTGCGAGCTGTATCCGGAGGCCGACATCTTCACCCATGTCTACCGGCCGGAACGCATGTCCCCGATCATCCGCAGCCACCGGGTCACCACCACCTTCATCGACCGGCTGCCGATGGCCCACCGGATGTACCAGAAATACCTGCCGCTGATGCCGCTGGCGCTGGAGCAGCTTGACCTCAGCGCCTACGACCTCGTCATCAGCAGCGAATCCGGGCCGGCCAAGGGCGTACTGACGCGGCCCGACGCGCTGCATGTCTGCTACTGCCACACGCCGATGCGCTATGTCTGGAGCGGCTATCACGATTACCTGCACTCGGCCGGGCCGATGATCCGGCCCCTGATGCCCTATGCCATCCACCGGCTACGGCAATGGGATCTGGCGACGGCGGCGCGGGTCGACCGCTTCATCGCCAATTCGCATACGGTGGCCCAGCGCATCTGGCGGGTCTATCGCCGCGACGCCACCGTCATCCACCCGCCGGTGGAAACCCAGCGCTTCGCCACCGTCACCGCCCTCAACGGCGGCGACAAGAGCGACCATTACCTGTTCCTCAGCCAGCTGGTCTCCTACAAGCGCGCCGACATCGCCATCGAGGCCTTCAACCGCATGGGCCGCAAGCTGGTCGTCGTCGGCGAGGGGGAGGAGTTCCGCCGGCTGAAGCAGATGGCCGGCCCGACGGTCGAGCTGGTCGGCCATTGCTCCCCGGCCGAGCTGGACCGCCACTACGCCTCCTGCCGGGCGCTGGTCTTCACCGCCAACGAGGATTTCGGCATCGTCCCGGTCGAGGCGATGGCCGCCGGCCGGCCGGTGATCGCGCTGAACCGCGGCGGCGCGACCGAGACGGTGCGCGACGGGCTGTCGGGCCTGTTCTTCGACCAGCAGACGCCGGAGGCGCTGATCGAGGCGGTCGAACGCTTCGAGGCGCAGGAGCAGCGCTTCAGCCCCGCCGCCATCCGCGCCCACGCCGCCCGCTTCGACCGCGACGTGTTCAAGATGCGGCTGCGCGAGACCATCGACAGCTGGATGAACGGCGAGGAGGCGTCCCTGGCTCCGGACAGGCCCGTCGCCATCGGCAGCCGCGGGCGGGAGCTGGCCACGGCATGAACGGCATCGTGAACCGCGGCATCAAGCCCCCGGCCCCTCTGGTCCCGGTCGATCCCAGCGACGCCGAGCGGCTGGGCGTCAGCGTGATCGTCCCGACCTACCGCCGGCCGGACCGGCTCGCCGGCTGCCTGGACGGGCTGGTCCGCCAGACCCTGGCGCCGGTCCAGGTGATCGTCACCGTGCGCGACGTCGATCCCGCCTCCGCCGAGGTCGCCCGGCGCTACGACGCCGTGCTGCCGATCCAGGTGGTCGTCATCGACGTCCCGGGACAGGTCGCGGCGATCAATCTCGGCATGGACCATGCCGAGGGCGACATCGTCGCCATCACCGATGACGACGCCGTTCCCCATCCCGACTGGGTGGAGCGGATCGAGGCCTGGTACCGCACCGACCCCCATATCGGCGGCGTCGGCGGCCGCGACCATGTCTATCACGGCACCGTGCCGGAGACCGGCGAGGCGGAAATCGTCGGCCGGCTGCAATGGTTCGGCCGGGTCATCGGCAACCACCATCTGGGCGTCGGCCCGGGGCGGGACGTCGATGTGCTGAAGGGTGCGAACTGGAGCTTCCGCCGCGCCGCCATCGCCGACCAGCGGCTGAACACCCGGCTGCGCGGCAGCGGCGCCCAGGTCCGCAACGAGGTCGATTTCTGCCTGCGCCTGTCCCGCCGGGGCTGGCGGCTGGTCTACGACCCGCTGGTGGCGGTCGACCACTATCCGGCCGTCCGCTTCGACATCGACCAGCGCGGGGCGGACCATTTCCACCCGCTGGCGCAGGAGAACGCGACCTTCAACGACACGCTGGCGCTGATGGCCCATTTCGGCCCGGCCAACCGCGCCGCCTTCGCCGCCTGGGCCATGCTGGTGGGAACCTGCGAGTTTCCGGGTCTGGCGCAATGGGCGCGGCTCAGACTGCGCGGCGACCGCCATGCCGGGGCGAAGCTGCGCGCCACCCTGCGCGGCCGGCTGGCCGGAATGCGCGACTGGCGGGAGACACCGGCATGACCGTCGCCACCGCCGACGCCACCGCCAGCCACGAGCAGCACCACTTCGGGCGCAACCACCACGGCGCCGGCGGCCTGCCGTCCCTGGCCAGGCTGGCGGCCCCCGTCTTCTGGTTCCTGGTGGCGATGCCGGTGCTGGTCGGCAAGGCCGGCCTGCTGGAGATCATCTTTCCGGTCGGCGCGCTCGCCGTCGGCGCCCTGCTGGTGACGCGCGACCCGGCCCGCTTCGCCGCCTTCACCTGGTGGCTGTGGTTCCTGACGCCGGAGGTGCGCCGGCTGGTCGACTACCAGGCGGGCTGGAGCGTCATCAGCCCGGTCATGGTGACCCCCTTCGCCGTCGGCGCCATGACGTGGGCGGTGATCGCACAGTATCTGCCGATGCTGCGCTACCGCGCCTATTTCGGCTTCGTTCCGGTGATGCTCGGCATCTTCTACGCCTATTTCAACGGCATCACCCAGGCCGGCGTGGCGGCGGCGACCTTCGCGCTGCTGAACTGGCTGGTGCCGGTGACGCTTGGGCTCTACGTCGCCCTGCACTGGCCGCTCTACCCGCAGATGCGCGACGCGGTGCTGAGCGCCTTCGTGCTGGGGCTGACGCTGGTCGGCGGCTATGGCCTGATCCAGTACTTCATCATGCCGGCCTGGGATGCGCGCTGGCTGATCAATGTCGGCATGACCAACCAGGGCATGCCGCTGCCGATGCAGGTGCGGGTGTTCAGCACGCTGAACTCCTCCGGCCCGCTGGCCTTCCTGCTGGTGACCGGGCTGGCGGTGCTGCCGGCGGCACGCGGCGTCCTGGTGCCCGTCGCCGGGGCGCTGGCGCTGGGGTCGATGCTGCTCAGCCTCGTGCGGGCGGCGTGGCTGGCCGGGCTGTTCTCCTTCGCGTGGCTGCTGCTGACCATGCCGGGCCGGCACCGGCTGCGGCTGGTCGCGGTCGGCGTCGGGCTGGTCCTGTGCTCCCTGCCGCTGCTGAGCGTGCCGATGGTCAATCAGGCCATCGTCTCCCGCTTCGACACGCTGAACTCGATGGAGAACGACCGCAGCTACCAGGAGCGGCAGGAATTCTACGGCCGCTTCCTGATCCAGGCGCTGACCGAGGTGCGCGGCGCCGGCCTCGGCACCATCGACACCGCGACCAAGCTGACCAACGAGGACGGGCAGCTGGGCGCCATGGCCTTCTTCGACAGCGGCATCCTGCGCGTGCCCTACGAGCTGGGCTGGCCCGGCACGCTGGGCTATGTCGCCGGCATCATCGCGCTGACGGTGGGCATGCTGCGCCGCGGCGGCGCCCCGCCCGACCCGTTCGCCCGCTGCGCCGAGACGGCGGCCCTGACGATCCTCGGCTGCATGATCTTCGAGCACACGCTGGTCAAGGTCACGGGCGTCGGCTTCTGGTTCTTCCTGGGCATGGCGATGGCGGCGAAGAACCACGGGCTTGCCAGCCTGCAGACCGCCCCGCCGCCGCAAACGACGCCACAATCCCCGGGCCATCGGCTCCAAGAGGAAAACCGCCGGGGGGACGACCGATGGATGGAAGCCTGATCCCGCCCGGCGGCCTGCCGGGGGAGATGCCAGGGAACATGTGTGAGGCCAGCGTGCTTCAGCTCGGGCTGGGCTGGTTCCCGGAAACCCATGGCGGGGCGGAGAACATGTTCTACCACCTCGCACGCCACCTGCCGCAGCAGGGAATCGCCTTCTCCGGGCTGGTGCTGGGCAACACGTCCCGGACCCTGGACAACGGCGCCCGCATCGACAGCTTCGCGCCGCCGACCGCCTCGCTGCCGCGCCGGCTGGTGGCGGCACGCAGCGCCATCGCCGAGGCGCTGCGCCGGCAGGCGCCGGATCTGGTCGCCTCGCATTTCGCGCTGAACACGGTGGGCGCCCTGCCCGCCTTGCGCAACCGCCCGTTGGTCGTCCATTTCCACGGCCCCTGGGCGCTGGAAAGCGCGGCCGAGGGAGCCGGCCCGCTGGCGGTGCGGCTGAAATACATGGTGGAGCGGCTGGTCTACCACCGCGCCACCCGCTTCGTCGTGCTTTCGCACGCCTTCGCCGCCATCCTGGCCGAGCGGTACGGCGTTGCGCCGGAACGCATCCATCGGGTGCCGGGCGGGGTCGAAGCCGACCGCTACGACCTTCCGGACAGCCGGCAGCAGGCGCGCGCCCGGCTCGGCTGGCCCCAGGGGCGTCCGACCGTCCTGACGGTGCGCCGGCTGGTGAAGCGCATGGGGCTGACCGCGCTGGTGGACGCCATGGTGGAACTGCGCCGCCGGGTGCCCGATGCGCTGCTGGTCGTCGCCGGACGCGGACCCGAGGCGGCGGCGCTTCAGGACCGCATCGGCGCGCTGGGGCTGGAGGAGCATGTGCGGCTGCTGGGCTTCGTTCCCGACGCACATCTGCCGCTGGCCTACCGCGCCGCCGACCTCTGCGTGATGCCGTCGCAGGCGCTGGAGGGCTTCGGCCTGACCGCGCTGGAATCGCTGGCCGCCGGCACGCCGGTGATGGTCACCCCGGTCGGCGGCCTGCCGGAGGTGGTGGAGGGGCTGGACGGCGACCTCGTCCTGGCGGGAACCGACGCGCGGTCCATCGCCATCGGCCTTGCCGAGGCGCTGACCGGCGTCCGCCGCCTGCCCGGCGCCGATGCGTGCCGGGCGCTGGTGCGCAGCCGCTTCGACTGGCCGGTCATCGCCGCCCGCACCGCCGCCGTCTATCGCGGCGCCCTGCAATGAGCACGATCGTCATCCTCTGCGACCACGCCCATGCCAGCGGCGGGCTGGCGAAGGTCGCCATCGCCGGAGCGGCCGGGCTGGCCCGGCGTGGCCACCGGGTCCATTTCTTCACCGCGGTCCCCCCCATCGATCCGGCCTTGCCGGCCGCGGGCATCACCGTCCATTGCCTGGACCAGCCGGACCTTAAGGGCAACGCCGACCGCATGCAGGCGGCCCTGCGCGGCATCTGGAACCGGGAGGCCGCGCGCGCGCTGGAAAGCCTGCTCGCCGGCTGCCCGGCCAACGACACCGTGGTCCATATCCATGGCTGGGCCAAGGCGCTGTCGCCCAGCGTCTTCCCGGTCTGCCGGAAATCGGGCCTGCCGGTGCTGCTGACCCTGCACGATTATTTCCCGCTCTGCCCCAACGGCGCCTTCTTCGTCTTTCCCGACGGCGTGAACTGCCCGCATCGGGCGCTGTCCGCCGGCTGCCTCGCCACCGACTGCGACGCCCGCGCCCGGCACCACAAATGGTGGCGGGCGGCTCGCCATGCGGCGGGGGCGCTGGCCGGCGGCTTCACCGGGGGGACGGCGCTGGTGACGCTCAGCGACCGTCAGCGCGCGGTGATCGCCCCCCATCTGGCGCCCGGCACCGTGACCCTGCCCATCCCCAACCCGGTGGAGGTCGAGGATCATGGCCCGGCCCCGGTCGCCGGCAACCGCCCCGTGCTGTTCGTCGGCCGTCTGTCGCGCGAAAAGGGCGCCGCCCTGCTGGCCGCCGCCGCCGCCCAGGCGGGCTGTCCGGTCCGGTTCGTCGGCGACGGCGACGAGGCGGAGGAGGTCCGCCGGCTGAATCCGGAGGCGGAACTGGCCGGATGGCTGCCGCCCGCCGCCGTGCTCGAAGAGGTGCGGCGGGCGCGGACCCTGGTGGTGCCATCGCTGTGGTACGAGACCTTCGGCCTCGCCGCCTATGAAGCGCTGGCGAACGGCGTCCCCGTCGTCGTCAGCGACAATTGCGCGGCGGCCGAGGCGGTGCTGCCCGGCGAGACCGGCCTGCTGTTCCGCAGCGGCGACGCCGCCGATCTCGCCCGTTGCCTGCGCCTGCTTTCCCATGATGCGGAGGTGACGCGGATGGGCCGCCGCGCCCATGAGCGATACTGGCGCGCGCCCTTCACGCTGGACCGCCACCTCGACCGGACGGAGGAAGCCTATCGCGCGGCCCTCAGCGGCGGAATCGCTGCGCTGGCCGGGCCTGTCCCTTCGACGAGGGCTTGCCGGCCATGACCGCCGCCGGCTGCCGCCTCGGCCGGCGCGCCCTGCTGGCGGCGGCGCTCGCCCTGCCGGCAACGGCCAGGGCCGCCCAGGAGAAGCCCTCGCGCCAGACTGCCCCGACCTCTCCCGCCCCGCCATCCCCGGTCCCGCCGCCGGGACGCGGCCCGGCATTGTCGATCCGCGACCGCGGCGCCATCGGCGACGGGCGCAGCCACCCCTTGTCCGAACGCTACAAAAACCTGGACGCGGCGAGGCGGGTCCATCCGCACGTCCGTTCCCTGGACCAGGAATGCGACTGGGCGGCGCTGCAGGGTGCGGTCCTGGAGCAGTCGCGCGGCGGCCAGGGCGGAACCGTGCTGGTGCCGCCGGGCCAGTACCGGCTGGACGGCGAGATCGTCCTGCCCAACCTCGACCGCTACGACGACGCCTTCAACGAGGTGGAGATCGTCGGCGCCGGCATGCGCGCCTCGCTGCTATCTTGGCCGGAGGATCTGGGAGCGGGCCGCTTCGCCATCCGGGCTGGCAGTAGGCTGGCCCCCCGTGACGACGACAAGGGCTATCAGCGCAGCCGCATCGCCCATCTCAGCCTGCGCGGGCCGAAGCCGGGCAACCGGCCGGGCGATCCGCCGCCGGGCATGGGCGGGGTGGCCCTGACTTCCCGCTTCCTGCTGGAGCGGGTCGGGGTGTTCGGCTTCCGCGCCGGGGTGGACGTCTGGCGCGACCATTCCTCGCTGATCTCCTGCCAGCTCACCAAGAACCACATCGGCGCCTATTGGTCGGCGGGGACCGACAGCTTCGGCGACCATCTGTTCCTCGACACCGACCTTGCCGGCAACACGCTGGCCTCCATCGCCGTGGCGCCGGAGAACGGCATCGACCATTCCAGCTTCCTCTCCTGCCATTTCGGCTTCTCCCCCTACGCCATCCTGGCGGAGGAGGGACCGGCGAAGCGGACCTTCCTGTCCAACAACAAGTTCCTCGACTGCGCCTTCGAGGCCTGCGGCAACGGCTGGATCCAGGGACCGATGGCGGAGATGTACGGCAACGTCCTGATCGGCTGCAGCGGGTCGCTGCTGCCCGACTATCGCTTGGCGAAGCGGCCGGTCACCGGCCTGATCGTGGTGCGCTCGCTGGAGCGCAACCAGTTCACCGGCGGCAGCGCCAGCTTCGGCGACGGCACCAACGACCGCGCCGCCGACATCGAGGTCGCCGCCGTGGTCGCGTCCTCCGCCGTCGGCAACCGGTTCGAGGATGCGGAGCGGCTGGTCCGCCTCGGCCGCGACGGCTTCGCCCCGGCGCTCAGCGTTTCCGGCACCTGCCGCGCCAACCGGTTCGAGGCGGTGGACTGCGCCGGCGAGTTCCGCAAGGTCGGCACCGGAGGCGTCGATGCCGGCAATATGGTGCAGCGCGATTACGACCGGGTCCGCCGACTGGAGCAGGACCGCCCGGCCGACGGCGTCGCCCTGACCTCCGCCTCGGCCGGCGGAACCGTCCCCGTCGCCACCAGCGGCACCGTGCCGGCCGGCAAGACCCGCGCCGCCATCCGCATGGGCAGCGTCCTGCGCTCCGCCAACGGTCTCCCCCACAGAGTGGAGTCCGCCGCCGGGCCGGCGCCGGCGGTCGGCGTCGCCGTGACCGACGCGCCGGCGGGAAGCGACAACGTGCTGATGGAGTTGCGGCTGGAGTTGCGCTGACGGCGTCGGCCGGACAGCGATCAGTCGGACAATGGCCGGTCAGGACGCCGATCCGGCAACCAGCCGCCGCCCTTCCACCGCCTGCCCCGATGGCCCAGGCTCCTCCAGCAGATCGGCATACTGCCCGGCCGTCACCGACCAGTCCTGACGCTCGGCGATGCGGCGGCCGGCATCGCCCATGCGGCGGCGGAGCGCCGGATCGCCGGCCAGTCTGCGCATCGCCTGCACCAGCTCGACATGGGCGTCGGGCTGGTCCAGCAGGAGGGCGGCCCCATCCTCCAGCAGCCGGCCGGCGCCGGCCAGCCGGGTGGTGACGACCGGCAGGCCGCTCGCCGCCGCTTCCAGCAGGACGAGGCCGAAGGGTTCGTAGCGGGTCGGGAAGACGAACAGGTCGGCCGCCCGCATCAGCGCAGCCACGTCGCGCCGGTGCCCCAGGAAACGGACCCGCTCCTCCACGCCCAGCGCCCGCGCCATCGCCGGAAACGGGCCGCCGCGCTCGTCTCCGACCACCGCCAGCGCCAGGTCCGGCACCTCGGCCAGCGCCCGCAGCACCCCGTCCAGATTCTTGCGGTCGCTGCGGGCGTCGCCGACGAACAGCGCCACCGGCCGGCCGGGCGGCAGGCCGAACAGCGCCGGATCGGGCATGCCCGGGCGGAACTCCCCGACATCGACGCCATTGTCGATCACCCGCAGCCGGGCGGGATCGATGCCGTCCCGGCGCAGCTCGTCGGCCACGGTGCGCGACACCGCGACCAGCCGGCCGGCGCGGCGGAAGCTCCAGCGTTCGAACCCGACATTCAGCAGCGTATAGAGCGCCCGGTAGAGCGCCAGCGGCGACACGCCCTTGCGGATCGGATGGGTGGGGGAGCGCATCCAGGCGGAATGGACGAAATGCACGGCGTTGACGTCCGACCGCGCCCAGCTGACGAAGCCGTTCACCACCACCCTGTCGATCCCCGGCCGGTCGATCCCGGTCCGCCTCTCCCGCGCCAAGGCCCGGCTCGCCCGCCATGCGAACAACTGGTCCTTCGCCAGCTGCGTCGGCAGGCCGCCCCCGTCGACCCGCACCCAGCGCAGGCGGGGATGACGCGCCAGCTCCTCCGCCAGTTCCGATGCGATGGCGACGACCTCGTGCCCCCGGCGCAGCAGCTCGTCGACCACGACCGCGTTCACGCGCCCCTGCCCGTCATGGCGGACGATCTTCTGCGTGACGACGGCGATGCGCAGGGATTCGGCGCGCATTGGGGATGCTCCTGCCCGGTCTGATCGGCGGTATCGGCGACGGTTCGTGCCGAAGTGGATCACGGAGCCGCAGCCCGCGCCAAACAAACGAAAGATACGGCTTCCGCACAACAGGCTTAAGACTGCCGACGTCGGTCCTATTCTTTCAGTGTCTAAAGCATTCGCGGAATCAAAATCGAATTTTTTGGAAGAGTCAAAGATGAGTCAGAGTCATGTCCCAACAATGACTCTCTCAATTACATATCCTTTCGTGCGACTACTCCTAACGAGAAGAGTAATCCGACCGATACGGGTAACCCCGTTTTGTGAGATCTTAATATCAGATTAACAGGAGTCGTGCCGATGTCGCTCACCGGGTCCAATCTCATCGATGTCACCTTTGCGATCGACGCCTGGGGACAGGCTGCCGGCGGTATCTGGCCGCATTTGGCGCTGAAGCTCGACGGCACGACCATCGGTCAGGCGACGGTGAACAGCAGCAGCGCCGGGCGCTACACCATCTCGGCCAAGGTCGCCGCCGGCAGCGCGCACAACCTTCAGCTCGTCTACGACAATGACGGCACGGCCGGCGGCGCCGACCGCAATCTGTTCGTCCGTGCCGTTTCGGTGAACGGCACCTCGATCGCCGCCACCGATCCCTCGGTCACCTACGACAAGGGGGCGGTCGACGGAAAGGACGTGGTCAAGGGACAGGAGGCCCTCTATTGGGGCGGCGCGCTGAACGTGCCGCTGCCGGCCTCGCTGTTCCCGGCGCCCCCGGTGACCGGCGGCACGGATCCGGTCGCCGCGGCGCCGGCTGCGGCGACCAAGTCCTTCAGCGTGGTCGTCAACGCCTGGGGCACCAGTGCCGGCGGCGTGCCGCCGCATTTCAAGCTGCTGGTGGACGGCAAGGCGGTGGGCGAGGCCAAGGTGGCCGCCACCAGCCAGACCGCCTACAAGTTCACGGTCGACCTGGATCCGAACGTGGCGCACAAGGTCCAGGTCCAATATGACAACGATGCCGTCGTCAACGGCCAGGACCGCAGCCTCCATGTCGGCTCCGTCGTGGTGAACGGGCACAGCGTCGCCTCGACCGCCGCCGGCGTCACCTACGACCGCGGCGCGCTGGACGGCAAGGACGTCGTCGCCGGCCAGCAGGGCCTGTGGTGGAACGGCACGCTGAGCGTCCCCGTCACCAAGGACATGCTGGCCGGCACCACCACGACCACGCCTGCCACGCCCACCACGCCGACGGCCCCCGCCGCCACGCTGCCGAAGAACGACCACAGCGCCAGCGCCGGGGTCAGCAGCGACCGGCCGCCGCTGATGTCGGACGTGTCGACGATCTCCTGGGGGGCCGACCGCGGGCTGGCGCCGCAGCACCTGTTCTGGGAATCGGTGCCCGACTATTCCAACGCCGCCCATCTGAAGGAGACGCGCGACGTCGCCGCCGGCCATCTGGCCGACGGGGTGATGCCGCTGATCGGGATGCAGCTCTGGGAGGACACCTTTGAATCCTCGCAGAACGGCGGCGAGTTCGCCAGTCTGGGCGGCCACAAGGCATGGGTGTCCTGGGTCAAGGCCCATCCGCAGTATCTGGGCCGCGACGGCGACGGCAACGTCCTGAACTCCGACAGCAGCAACCCCTATGGCTGGGGCTATGTCAGCCCGCTGATGCCCCTGGACGCCAAGGACGCGCCGGCCGGCTGGACCGGCGGCACCGCCCATTACGCCGACTGGATGGCCGACAAGCTGGGCCGCCTGTCCGCCCTGACCGGCACCCGCGGCTACGAGCTGGCCGACTTCTTCGACGGCAGCCCGCATTCCGGCGTGATGGACTTCTTCAACAGCCGCATGATCGCCGAGTTCAGCAGCAAGACCGGCATCAAGGTGGCCGGAAGCACGCTGGCGCAGCAGGCGGCGGACATCGTCGACAACCACCCGACCCAGTGGCTGGACTATTTCGTCGACGGCTGGGCCAACAGCTGGAAGGCGCTGGACGACGCCATCGTCAAGAACACCGGCAAGGCGGCCTGGCTGACCACCCAGGTGTCCTTCACCCCGGCGGCGATGCGCGAATTCGCCGGCGTCGACGCCCGCGTGATCGCCGACACGATGAACGAGAAGGACATCCTGTTCAACGTGCAGACCCTCGAACGCTTCGAGATGCAGCACAAGCAGGCTCCGGCCTCCTACGAGCAGGCGATGCTGGGCATCCATGCCGCCCGCGCGCCCGACGCCCATTTCGGCCATATGATGTCCTCTTCCGAAGATGACTACTGGGGGGCGGTGAACAGCCTCTACACCGGCGTCACCGGCACGGTGCGCGACGAGCTGGGCTGGGGCCGGCTGGAGCAGACCTGGATGCAGAGCGGCTGGACGATGATCGCCGACGACCAGGGCGGCGTCCGCCGGGCGGCGGAGCAGTGGTCGCGCAGCTACCACGACTGGGGCGAGGTGAAGCAGCCCTGGCTGGACATGCTGCGCGACATCGTGCCGACCCGCCCCTTCGGCCCGGCGCTCTATTACAGCGCCAATGCGGAGAAGGCGATGAACGCCCTGGAGCCGGCCGGCAACTCCATCGGCAACGCCTATCTCGGCGAGCTTCTGGAGCCGATCACCAAGCTGCACGATGCCGGCGTCACCTTCGGCTATTACGTCAGCGACGCCGCCCTGCCGTCGATGACCAAGGCCAGCGCGCCCAGCGCCTTCATCATTCCGCAGGCGACCTACGAGGGCCACAACCTGTTCAGCGATGCCGAGATCGCGGCGCTGAAGGCCAAGGCCCCGGTGCTGATCGGCGACGAGGCGCTGAACTACCACCACCCGCTGACCTTCACCGACAAGGATCCGGACGCCCAGATCACCGGCTACGGATTCTACGACCAGAAGGACCGGCTGATCGTCGTCGCCTCCGACCGGGTCGATTTCAACGACACCGCGGCGCGCAAGGCGGTGGCCACCCATGTCGAGCTTCAGCTCGCCAACGGCCACTACACGGTCCAGGACCTGATGCACAACACGACGCAGGGCTTCGACGTCGTGAACGGCGTCGGCGGCTTCGACACCACCATCGCCCGCTGGGACACCGGCGTCTACGCCATCACCCACGACGCCGTGGCCTGAGGCGGAAGCCCCGGAAGCCGGTCCGGCCGGGGATGGTCGGAACGAAAATGGAGGCCCGTTTCGGCGGGGCTCCATTTTCGTTTCCATGGTCAACGAAAATTCCTCTGGCAAGCTCTGTTTAAGAGTCTATATTATCCATCACGAAAGAGCGCGGCATCGACGCCCGGAAAGTCAATTCGTCTAATAAAAGTTGTTTAAGAAAGAACTTTCTCCTCTTCATCCGGCAATATCTTTTGGCCTTGTTTCCTTCGGACTCTCTCCTCACGGCGATACCCGCTGGAGAGGGGATTATCTTTATCGGTTAATCACTTCCATATTCGCGCACGAGAATGATGTATTACTGACAGCCTTCTGACGAAGGACTCCGCCCGGACAGGGTGAATCCACCTCCCACTGAGCCTGGAACAATTCCAAAAGTGCAGCAGACAATGCCGTGAGTGCCGGATCATAGTTTGATCTAAATTCGATCGGGCGAACACGAAGCCATCGATACAACGTGCATCGTCCATCGGAACTGCGGCATTGCGCGGTCAAGCGCGGCGTCATCGGAGATTGCGGAGGCGACGGCCGGAACGGGGGCCGAAGGAGACCGCCGGGCATTAGAACCCGGCAGACCTGCATTGCCACGCACCACTGTCGCCACGTCCTAGCACGGCGTCCAGGGGGGAAAGCCTGCCTTCCGGCCAAGCAATTCCGTCCGCCATTTCGTCTATACTGGGGGAGACGGACATGTCCGATCGTATTCGTGTGATCGTTCACAACCAAAGCCGATTGCTGCGCGAATCCATCCTGAACATCCTGGACGACTGCTTCGAAGTCATCGATCCGCAAAGCCGCCTCGCAACCGGACTTTCGCCGAAGACGATGTGGAACGGCCGGGTGAACGGCGGCGCCGAACGCCATCCCGCCGGCATCTCGGCCGGCGGGGCGGTGATCACGCTGGAGCCGCCGGCCGGCAACGGCGGCGCCGAACGGACGGCCGACATCGTGCTGTTCGACCTCGCCTCGCTGAAGACCGATGCCTGGAATTTCCGAAGCTGGTATGGCGAGCAGGCCAAGCTGGCGATGATCGCCGACGAATTCTCCGCGCACCACATGCGGATGGCCTTGCGGTTCGGCGTGCGCGGCTATCTGCTGAACCGGATGGCGCCGGCCGCCTTCGTCCTGTCACTGCGCCTGATCCATGCCGGAGAGCCGGTGGTGCCGGAGGAATGCTTCGACTATTTCTCCCCCACCGCGCTCCGCCGGGGCGGCGAGGACGGGGCGATGGCCCAGCACGAGACCGAGCTGCTGGGCTATCCCGGCCTCTATCCGCGCCACGCGCGCATCCTGAAGCTCATCATGGACGGATGCAGCAACAAGGAGATCGCGCGCGAGATGATGATGACCGAGGACCTGGTCAAGCTGCATGTCCGCCACATCATGCAGACCATCAATGTCCGCAACCGCACCCAGGCCGCCCTCTGGGCCGCCCAGAGCGGCATCATCCAGGAAATGGAGTATTTCCTGGAGCGGACGGCGCCCTGAAATGCAGGGAACGAGGTCCGCGGAAGCCGCGCAGGCGCTGAAGGCGGTGCCTGCGCGCGACGCCGAAGCGAAACCTCAGGCCGGCACCACGCTGTTGCCGAGGAAGGTTTCGAACTGGTCGATCGGCAGCGGCCGGCTGATGAGAAAGCCCTGGATGCGGGTGCAGCGCTGCTGGCGCAGCATGTCGGCCTGCTCCTGCGTCTCCACCCCTTCGGCGATGGTGTCGAAACCCAGGCTTTCGGCGAGGCTCACGATCGTGCCGACGATGGCCGGGTCGGTGGTGGATTTGACGATGTCGCGGACGAAGCTGCGGTCGATCTTCAGCGTGTCGATCGGGAAGCGCTTCAGATAGGCCAGCGAGGAATAGCCGGTGCCGAAATCGTCGATGGACAGGCGGACGCCGATGTCCTTCAGCCCGTTGAGGATCGTCACCGCCTTTTCGATGTCGCCGATCATGGCGCCTTCGGTCAGCTCCAGCTCCAGCCGGTCGGCCGGGATGCCCGAGGATTCCACCACGCTGCGGACGAAGCCGACGAGACGGGCATCCTGGAACTGGCGCGGCGACAGGTTCACCGACACCGACGGGATCGGCAGGTCGCGCCGGATCCAGTCGGCCAGCCGGCGGCAGGATTCGATCAGCGTCCAGGCGCCGATCTCCCAGATCAGGCCGGTCTCCTCGGCCAGCGGGATGAACTCCGCCGGGCTGACCATGCCGCGGACCGGGTGGCGCCAGCGGATCAGCGCCTCAGCCCCGATGGTGCGGTTGCCGGCGAGGTCGATCTTCGGCTGGAAATGCAGCTCGAACTCCTCGCCGCCGCTGGCCCGCCGCAGGTCGCTCTCCAGCCCGAGCGTGAAGCCCGACCGTTCCCGCATCCCGCCGTCATAGAAGACGTATTTGTGCTCCGGGTTGCGCTTGGCGTGGTACATCGCCAGATCGGCGTTGCGCAGGAGCTGGTCCGCCGTTTCGCCGTCGTCGGGATAGACGGCGATGCCGATGGAGGCGCCGCAGAAAAGCTCCTGGTTGTGGACGCTGAACGGCTCCGACATCGAGTAGAGCACTTTTTCGACCAGCCGGGCGCCGGCGGAGCGGTCGGCGGCGTCGGGAGCGACGATCAGGAACTCGTCCCCGCCCAGCCGGCCGACGGTGTCGGTCATGCGGGTGCAGTTGCGCATGCGCCGCGCCACCAGCTTCAGCAGCTCGTCGCCGGCATGGTGGCCGAGCGTGTCGTTCACCTGCTTGAAGCGGTTGAGGTCGAGGAAGGCGACGGCGACCTTGCTCTTGCCGCGCTGGGCGCGGAGGATCGCCTCCTCCAGCTTTTCGCAGACCAGCCAGCGGTTGGGCAGGTCGGTCAGCCGGTCGAAGCTGGCCTGATAGCGGATCTGGTGTTCCTGCGACTTGCGCTGGCTGATGTCGGCGATGGTCAGGACGTAATGTTCCAGCACGCCGTTCGGCGCGCGGACCGACGTCACCGACAGGGCGGCGGCGAAGGCGTCGCCGGAATGGCGGAAGCTGGTGACCTCCCCCTGCCAGCGTCCCGACTGCCGCGCGGTCGTCCAGATGGCGTCGACGAACTCCCGCTCATGCGACCCCGGCGCGAAGAGGACCAGCGGCCGGCGGAGCAGCTCCTCGCGCTGGAAGCCGGTCATGATCTCGTAAGCCGGGTTGATCGCCTGGACGGTCAGTTCGGGATCGACGATCAGGATGCCGTCGGCGACGCTGTCGAACACGGTGGCGAGCAGCCGGATCTTCTCCTCGTGCTGCTTGCGCTCGGTGATGTCCTGGACGGTGCCTTCGTAATAGCGGATGCGGCCGGCGGCGTCGCGCACGCAGCGCGCGCTTTCCGAGATCCAGATGATCGAGCCGTCGCGGCGGAAGACGCGCGCCTCGAAACAGAGGACGCGGTCCTGCCGGGCCATCAGGTCGGCGAAGGCCTCCCGCTTGCCGGGATCGACATAGAGCTGGCAGGCGATGTCGGTGAGGTTGGCGATCAGGTCTTCGGGTGACGTATAGCCGTAGATGTCGGCAAGCGCCGGATTGACCCGAAGGTAACGGCCGTCGATGGTGGTCTGATAGATGCCCTCGACAGCATTCTCGAAGATGCTGCGGTACTGCTCTTCAGTCTCGTGACTCATTGCACGCGCCTCATCCGACGCCGATCCCGAACCGCCTGGAAAAAACATAAGCGCACAACTCAAACAACGATTGTGGAACTTCCACCTTTCCGCAATGCGGCAAAGTAGACGACGGTTCGATGAACCCCGTCAAGCGACATCACCGATACTGTCTCATAGTACGAAGGGAAAATATAACAAAAAGGTAACCGAACCTGACCAATACGGGAATCCCCCACTGCACCGATATTCAAATCATTGATTCAGAACGATATTTTTCCAAGCCTCGGTTAAAGAAATGAAAAATACGGCCCCAGCGGCGAAGCTGGGGACTGCCGCCCGCTTGCGGCAACTCCAGTCAAATCCGAAGAGGTGTCTGTTTTTTATTCAGAGGCGCCCAGTCTTTGGGCAGTACCGGCTCGTCTTAGCGGCCGATGGACAGGCACCGCCGACGCGGGACGGCTGGATTGCTGCGTTCCAGCGTCTGGCACATCCCGTGCAATGCCGTTTCCCGTTCAAGCCAACGGCGGTTTGACCAGCGCAGGCCCAAAGAGTGCGGCCCGCACCCAAATCACACGCAGCGCGTCTTCCCTCTCCCGCCCCGCACCGGACCGGTGCCGCGCGGGCTTTCCCGGACGCTGCTTGCCGTTCCTTCAGCGCTTGTTCCAAGGGGACTCGTCATGTCGTATCTGGTGCCCTCCGAGTTCGTCACCAAAATGGTGGATGCCGGCGAATCCAAGATTTTCATGTCCACCCGCGACACGGTCATCCGCGCCTACATGGCCGGGGCGATCCTGGCGCTGGCAGCGGTCTTCGCCGTCACGGTCACCGTCCAGACCGGGTTCCCGATCATCGGCGCCATCCTGTTCCCGGTCGGCTTCTGCATGCTGTACCTGCTGGGCTTCGACCTGCTGACCGGCGTGTTCGTGCTGACGCCGCTGGCGCTGATCGACAAGCGTCCGGGCGTCACCATCGGCGGCGTGCTGCGCAACTGGGGGCTGGTCTTCGTCGGCAACTTCCTGGGCGCCCTGACGGTGGCGGTGATGATGGCGGTCGTCTTCACCTACGGCTTCTCCACCCCGCCGGACAAGGTCGGCGCGGTCATCTCCCACATCGGCGAGAACCGGACGCTGGGCTATGCGCAATATGGCGCGGCCGGCATGCTGACCATCTTCCTGCGCGGCATGCTGTGCAACTGGATGGTCTCCACCGGCGTCGTCGGCGCCATGATCTCCACCTCGGTCAGCGGCAAGGTGATCGCCATGTGGATGCCGATCATGCTGTTCTTCGGCATGACCTTCGAGCATTCGGTGGTGAACATGTTCCTGTTCCCGTCGGCGATGCTGATGGGCGGCAACTTCTCGATCATGGACTACATGATCTGGAACGAGCTGCCGACGGTGCTGGGCAACCTGATCGGCGGGCTCGCCTTCACCGGCCTGACGCTCTATGCCACCCATGTCCGCACCGCGCCGAAGCGCCGCCTGCGGCAGACCGGCCTTCAGCCGGCCGAGTAAGCCGCCCTGCCCGTTTGTTCGCGATTACCCCGGTCCGCCTTGGGCCGGGGTTTTCCTTGACTGGAACAGGTATCGTGAAAGAGCTGCGGATCTCCATCGGGCAATGCTCCGACAAGGGGCGGAAGGAGTCCAACCAGGACTTCCACGGGGCGCTGATCCCGACAGCGCCGCTGCTGGGCATGAAGGGCGTCGCGGTGGCGCTGGCCGACGGCATCAGCAGCAGCAGGGTCAGCCACATCGCCAGCGAATCCGTGGTGAAGAGCTTCCTGACCGACTATTACTGCACGCCGGAAAGCTGGTCGGTGAGGACGGCGGCGCAACGGGTTCTCGCGGCGACCAACAGCTGGCTGCATGCCCAGAACCGGCGCAGCGAGTACCGCTACGACCAGGACCGCGGCTATGCCTGCACGCTGAGCGCGCTGGTGCTGAAGTCGGCCACCGCGCACCTGTTCCATGTCGGCGATTCCCGCATCTACCGCCTCGCCGGCCGGGCGCTGGAGCAGTTGACCACCGACCATCGCGTGGTGGTGTCCTCGGAGGTCAGCTATCTCGGCCGGGCGATGGGCGTGGTGCCGCATGTGGAGATCGACTGCCGGGAACTGCCGGTGGAACCCGGCGACGTCTTCCTGCTGGCGACCGACGGCGTCTACGAGCATGTCGATGCCGAATTTTTGATCAGCGCCGTCGGCAACCACCCCGACGACCTCGACCGCGCCGCACGGCTGGCGGTGGCGGAGGCGCTGCGGCGCGGCAGCACCGACAACCTGACTCTCCAGATCGTGCGAATCGATGCGGTTCCCGACGCCGAGGCCGGCGACCTGTTCCACCGGATGTCGGACCTGCCCCTGCCGCCCTTGCCCGAACCGGGAACGGAGTTCGAAGGCTACCGCATCCTGCGCGAACTGCACGCCAGCAGCCGCAGCCATGTCTATCTGGCCCGGGACGGCGCGGGCGGTCCTGCCGTGGCGCTGAAGGTGCCGGCCATCGACCGGCACGACGACCGCGCCCATCTCCGCCGTTTCCTGATGGAGGAGTGGATCGCCCGGCGGCTCAACAGCCCGCATGTGCTGAAGCCGCCGCCGCAAGGCCGGCCCCGCCGCTCCCTCTACGTCGTCACCGAGTATCTGGAGGGGCAGACCCTGACCCAGTGGATGCGCGACCATCCGGCCCCGGACCTGCCGGCGGTGCGCGCCGTCGTCGAGCAGATCGGCAAGGGGCTTCAGGCGTTCCACCGGCTGGAGATGCTGCACCAGGATCTGCGGCCCGACAATGTGATGATCGACGCCACCGGCACGGTGAAGATCGTCGATTTCGGGTCGGTGCTGGTCCCCGGCATCCTGGAGACGATGCCCGACGCCGACCGTGGCGAAATCCTGGGCACGCTGCAGTACACCGCGCCCGAATATCTGCTGGGCGAAGGCGGGACGCCGGCGTCCGACCTCTATGCGCTGGGGGTGATCGCCTATCAGATGCTGACCGGCCGCCTGCCCTACGGCGCCGATGCCGCGACCGCCACCACGCGGGCGCGCCAGCGCAGGCTGGTCTACCGCACCGCCCTGAGCGACCAGCGGGACATTCCCGCCTGGATCGACGGGGTGCTGCGCAAGGCGGTCCATCCGGACCCCGCCAGGCGCTATCAGGAATTGTCGGAGTTCCTGTACGACCTGCGCCATCCGCGCAAGCATGCGGCGGGAACGCGGCGCCGGCCGCTGGTCGACCGCAACCCGCTGGCCTTCTGGCAGGGCCTGTCGGCGCTGCTGGCGCTGGCCGTGCTGGTCCTGCTGGCCGGCCGCATCTGATCGGCCCGCCGGCAGGACGAACGCGCGGTCAGTGCCCGTGGGCGACCTTGGCGCCTTCCTTCAGCTTGAACAGGCGCGAGCAGTAGGGGCATTCGACCTGGCCTTCGCGATCCAGGGTCAGATAGACCAGCGGATGGCCCAGCGCGCCGCCGCCGCCGTCGCACCCGACGGTCGAGGTTTCAACAAGGATCGTCTCGGTCGGCTGCATGGCAGTCATCCTCTGTTTTGACAGGCGCGCCGGTTCACGCCATCGTGGACACGCCCGCTGTCCGGGTCCCCGACCGGGGTTCCGCGCGCGCGGGCCGGATGATACCCATCGCGCGCCGCGGATCAACGGGGGAAACCACCGGACGAGCGGGCTTTTTCGCCAACCGCAAACATCATGGTTCAGGATCAATGGCCGCGCCCACCGATACCCCCACGCCCGTCTCGCTCCCGGCCAACGCGGTGGAGCTGTGCGGCCTGACCAAGATCTACCAGCCGACCGGCAAGGCCGGGCCGAAGCACGCGCTGAAGGGCATCGACCTCGCCATTCCGCGCGGGTCGCTGTTCGGGCTGCTCGGCCCCAACGGCGCCGGCAAGTCGACGATGATCAACATCCTGGCCGGTCTGGTGAACAAGACCGGCGGCACCGCCACCATCTGGGGCCACGAGGTGTCGGAACGTCCGCGCCGCGCCCGCGCCTCCATCGGCGTGGTGCCGCAGGAGCTGAACATGGACCCCTTCTTCACCCCGCGCGAGATGCTGGAGCTGCAGGCCGGCCTCTACGGCGTGCCGAAGAAGGAGCGCCGGACGGAGGAGCTGCTGGACGCCGTCGGCCTCGCCGACAAGGCCGACGCCCACGCCCGCTCGCTGTCGGGCGGCATGAAGCGGCGGCTGATGGTGGCGAAGGCGATGGTCCACACCCCGCCCGTGCTGATCCTGGACGAGCCGACCGCCGGCGTCGACGTGGAGCTGCGCCGCCAGCTCTGGGACTATGTGCGGACGCTGAACAAGGCGGGCACCACGGTGCTGCTGACCACCCACTACCTCCAGGAGGCGGAGGAGCTGTGCGACACCATCGCCATCATCAACCACGGGCAGGTGGTGGCGTGCGAGCCGAAGACGACCCTGCTGCGCCGGGTGGACAACAAGGCGCTGTGCCTGACGCTGGAACGCGACCTGGCCGCCGCCCCGCCGTCGCTGGAGGGCTATACGGTGGAGCTGCCGGAGCCGCGGCGGCTGGTCGTCCGCTACCAGCCGAGCCGCCAGCGCGCCGGCGCCATCCTGTCGGCCCTCGCCGCGTCGGGAATCGGGATCGTCGATGTCACGACCGAGGAGTCGGATCTTGAAGATATATTCCTCCAACTGACGGGTGGTGCGCACAGCGACACAGGGGTAATCCATGCGGCATAGCGGATTGGCGGCTGTTCTCGGTTTGGGGCTGATGCTTGGCGGCTGCGCCGCGGATTTCCAACCGATGGGAACGGCCGTCGTCCAGCCGCAGCTGAACGACAGGGTGCTGGTCGCCGCCGACGGCTTCGAGCTGCCGATGCGCTCCTGGCTTCCGACGGACGGCAAGGTTCGGGCCGTGGTGGTCGCCCTGCACGGCTACAACGACTATTCCAACGCCTTCGACGGCGCCGGCCGCGACTTCGCGGCGGCCGGCATCGCCACCTACGCCTACGACCAGCGCGGCTTCGGCGCCACCCGCGAACCCGGCGTCTGGGCCGGAACCCCCACCCTGGTCAACGATGCCCGCACCGCGGTGGAGATGGTGCGCAAGCGCCATCCCGGCGTGCCGGTCTATCTGATGGGCGAAAGCATGGGCGGGGCGGTGGTGCTGACCGCCATGACCGGCCCCAACCCGCCCAAGGTGGACGGCACCATCCTGGTCGCCCCCGCCGTCTGGGGCCGGCAGGCGATGGGCTTCTTCCCGCGCGCCGCGCTGTGGATCACCTACAACCTCGTGCCCGGCATGGTGGTGCATCCGCCGCCCGACCTCGGCATCCACCCGTCCGACAACATCGAGATGCTGCGCGCGCTCGGCCGCGACCCGCTGGTCATCAAGGGATCGCGCGTCGATGCGCTGGAAGGGCTGACCGACCTGATGGGGGCGGCGCTCGACGCCTGCGAGCATCTGCAGACGCCGTCGCTGGTGCTCTACGGCGCCCATGAGGAGGTTCTGCCGCCGCGCCCGGTGGAGCGCGCGCTGAAGGATTTCGAGGCCGGCGGCCGGCACGTCGTCGCCGTCTATCCCGACGGCTACCACATGCTGCTGCGCGACCTGAAGGGCAAGCTGGTGGTCAAGGACGTGGTCGCCTGGATCGAGAACCCGAAGGTGCCGCTGGCCAGCGGCGCCGACCGCGCCCCGCGGGCGTTGCTCGCCGCCAAGTAACGGGCGGTCCCAGCTTTATCACAGGCCTCCGCGTGATTGCCGGCCGGACGGATTGTTCCCCATCCATCCCGACCTGTGGCACTGGCGGAGGGTTGCCATGCATGAAGACCCTGCTCACGATCTGCGGTTGTCCCCGGCGGAAGTCGAGGAAGTGGCCGCGGAATTCAAGCTTTCCCCGCTGTGGGTGCGGTTGGCCCTGCTGTTCCGGCCGGCGAACCGCGCGGCGCTGGCGGCGCTGCTGGGATGGGCCAGCGGATTGCCGCTGCCGCCTGCCTGAAACCTGCCTGAATGGGGGTGGTCCGGGTCATGGGACCTTTGCAGCCAAAGGTATAGTACCCGTTAGGACCAAAGCCACTCTGCCCCTCTCAGCGGTTGAGGTCTAAGGTACCGCATAAGCGGACACCGTATGTCCCCGTTGGGAGGAACCATGCACAGCGTCGAAACCCAGGTTACCCCGTCCGGCGCCACCCGCGCCGCGGCGACCGCGCAGACGACCATGTCCTCTACCCCCTCCACCATGGATGTTCAGATCATCGCCGACCGTTACGGCTGGACGACCCCGATGGCGCGCTGGTGGATGGCGTTCGCCGCCTCGTCGGTCGGGCCGAAGCCGGACACCATGATCGACTTTCTCGACAAGACCGTCGGTGGCGTAACGATGATCCGCCGGCGCTGACCGGCGCATAGACGGAATTAAAAAAAGCGGCCCCTCGGGGCCGCTTTTTTGCGTTCAAAGCCATATCGTAATGATCTTTCTTTGCATTCCCCGAAAAATCTCGATACCGGCACCTGTAGAAAACAATTCATCCTTTTGATCATTTTTCATAAAATCCCTAATTTTCTCGTTCGTTCTCCGGTCCGTGTCCCCTCTGGGCAGACTCCATTCCAAGCTGGCGCCCGAACGGTGCGGTCGTTTATCTGGTTAGTCTTTCCCGAATTGGTAGCGCACTTTGCGCTTTTGAAGTGCGCTCCGCTACCTTTGATACAATTAACAGGAAATGGGTGGATCGGCCCCATATCACAGGATGACTAGCTATAAAGATGGCGTATCACTTTTTTCTTAATACAGTTCTACACATCTCATGGTAGCGTTTCCCCTCATAGAGCACGCCCATCAGGACTGATGATGAGCCGCTTGGCTCCCTTTGCCTCCTGGGGACGACGTTGGCATGCCAGCCGCAAAGTGGCGGCGCTCGATACGGACGGGGGTCAATATGGAACACTGCAAACATCGCAGCGGCCGCCGCGCGCATCTGTTCGGCATCGCGGCAGCCTGCCTCTCGCTGCTCGCAGCCTGCGCGAGCACGAGCCTTTTCCGGCCACATACGGTCGATAACATGCCGGACGCCGGGTCATTCCACTTGGCAGTGTTATCGGTGGCGCCGTGGAACAATTTCATCGACAAGCTTCAACCGAAGTTCGAACTCACCGAGACCGAGGCGCTGAAGAGGGTGCTTCCAACCGTACAGAGCGTCGAGGAAAAACTGCTTGACGCCCTGTTGGCCAACCTGAAGGTCGGGCTACCCACATCCAGCTTCAGCGAAACCACGACGAGAAACGCGACCGGCGAGATCACGACGACGGGTACCAGCACCCGCGGTAGCAGCACGCCACCGGCGCTCAGCACGGACTCGCCGGCCGGGACGCGCACCGCCGCCGGACTTCCCGGACTGACCGACCGCACCATCGATACGGACCCGGTGCTTCAATATTCCGCGGCGACGGCCCTGCTCCAGGAGGTTCGCCTGCTGAACAGCTACGTGGAGAATGCCGCCCTGTTCAGCGAAACAATTCCCTATCTGGTGCGCCTTCAATTGAGCGCGATGCCCTTCGCCCGCAACGAACCCTACGATCTGTATGCCGATCTTTCGTTCTTCCCCGACTATGACCCCGATAAAAACGACACAAAGCTGGAACAGCCTCCGCTTGTAATTCCGCTGCTCGCCACCGACAACCTGACGACGACACAGCGCAGCCGCGCGGTCGATCTCGTCCGTCAATACGGCCTTGCGCTTGGCGGCTCCACGCCGGGCGTCGCGGCGCAGGCGGAATTGAAGCGCTTGAGCGATGACCTGAAATCGGTGATTGGGCGTGACCTCGACAGCGTCTTCACCGTCGCCCGGCTCGCCGACAACTCGATCCGCGTCCGCATGGGGGCTGTGGCTCAGCCCGAGGCCGGCCACGCCATGGTTCCCCGCACTCACAACGTGACCCTGCTGGTCATGGTGCCGAAGGCTTACGAGAAATCCAAGCCGGTCAAGCTGTCGATCTACGGCACCTACGACCTCCGCCACACCGATGACGGCGTCCGTCTGCCCGTCGTCGATACGAACATCCGGCAACGGACGCTAACAGCCCTCCGGCATTACAAATGCGGGCAGAAAAACGGGAAGATGCTCGATGACAAAGCGTTCTCGGATTGGAGCGACGAGTTGACGGGTTTGGTCACGAGCGGCCAGTGGGAGGAATACAACAAGCAGCTGCTGCGTGCGGACGGTTTGGGGTGCGAACCGGGTGTGCGTCAGCCTCTCTGGCATTCATTGACCACCATCATGAGCACGGAAGGGGAGGTCAGCGTCCACTTCGAGGTTCCTCCAGCCAAGCAGAAGCCGCCGACCGTTCTACCGGCTGCGCAGGTCGCCTCGCTACTCGACGACGGCCGTTCGGCCACCCGCGTCCAGTTCTATGGAGGAAGCGGTGAACCGGAGTCCGCGCGCATCGAGATCGGCGGCGTCAGCCTGCCGGCCAGTGAGATCAAGCGGGTCAACAACGAGCTGACGCTGGTGTTCCCGTCGCTGAGGGCCTGGGGCGTGTCTGGCCAGGCCGCGCGTGCCCGGGTTCGCCTTGTCTGCGGCGCTTGCCTTGCTCCGCAGGTCAACGCGCCGCTCTGCGCCAGCGCTCAGCCCCCTCCCGCGCAAGTGGGGCCGGACGTCGATGCCGCCCATAGACCGGTTCCCGAAGCGGGGTCCCTCTGCTATCCGGCATCGTCGGTGGTCAAGCCGCGAGTTCCGGGCGAGCAGGCCTTCGATCTACGGGCCGGGGCAAAGCGGCTGGCGGCCTTGGACGGCGCCATCGCCGACCTGCCGGTCAACGTGGTGGTGCGCGACGCATCGGCTGTGGACACGGTAGCCCTGCGTGTCGAAGGGGCATCGCTGGTCGGCGCCGAGCCGGGCACCGTGACCTCCGCTGGAGAGGTTCTGGTGAGCGCGGACTCCACCATAACCCTGAAGCTGAAGAACGTCGTTGGCGGTGTGCCGGTCCGCGTCACCGCCATCGGCCGCAAGGGGACCGATCCGGTCGCCGTCCGGCATTTGGACATCACCCCGGTTGAACGCCCAATCCGCCGCTCCTAGCCCGCCACTTGCATGAGGATGTCGTCATGCCGAAAAAGACCAACGATGACGAAGCGCAGGCCATTCGACAGACCAATGGCTTCACCACCCTTGTGGAAGCCACCGTCCCCATGATCCGTGACCTCACCGCCGGGCCGCCGGATCCGCAGGACTTCACGGAGGTGCTCGCTCGGCTGGCAGCGGCGGAAGGAGCATTGCCGCAGGCATACGAGGATGCGGTCCGTTCTCCGTTCGAGGCGTTCGTGCACCGCCTCGGCCCGGATGGTTTCGCCGCCCTTCTGAGCCAGGATCCAGACCGGCAGGGCTTGGCCCGCTGTTTCTTCGACGTGCTGCATGCCATCCTGCAGAATGCCGAAGGGTATGAATTCCAGGCCACCAATGCCTTTCAGGAGACGGTCAGCGACCTCTATGATGGTTTCCTGGGCGCCGAGGACCGGCGAGGCGTCGCACCGCCGGATCAGGCTGTCATAGCTCCCCTCGTCAAGTGGGGCGAACCGGCTTTCGGCCCCTACACCTGGCCGGTCGATGTGACGCGCAACTTCGATATCGGCTGCACGATCGTCAGCCTTCCCCCCGCCTATGCCCAACGCGGCGTGCTGGCATGGTCCGCTCTCGGTCATGAAACCGGCGGGCACGACATCCTCAGTGCCGACACTGGCCTGATGAGCGAAGTGGTCCGGGCCATAGAAACGGCGCTCGACACCGCGGACATGCCCGCTCTCGCGAACCACAAACCAGTCATCGTCGATGCATGGCTGAACTGGGCCAATGAGACCGCTTCCGATGTGCTGGGTGTCCTGAACATGGGATTTGCGGCGGCGCTCGGCGTCACCGGATATCTCCAGGCAGCAAGAAAGGCGTACGGAACATCGGACGACCGGACCGTTGAAGGATCGACCGGCTCTCCCCATCCGATTGACGCGTTGCGTGGCTATGTTGCCGCGCAGACATTGCGGCATTGCCTGTATACCGGGGCGAGCCAGGATGCAGATTTCATCGATGCTCTCGCAGACGCTTCTCTCGAAAGCCGGACGCTGAGCGTCGATGGATGCCCGTGGTCGGTCGAAGAGGCACGGGACTCAGCCCGGAGAGTCGCCAGGGCCATCGCCCGCACCCGCTACGACGCGCTGGAGCGCCACGCGCTGGCAAGCATCCAGAACTGGCGGGACAGGGATGAACGCATCGTCAAGGAGATCATCGGCCTGCTCCACCAGGGCGAGTGCGAAGACGCCGTCGCGGCTTGGCTGAACCGGGAAGCATTCGGTACGCACGCGGTCGCTGCCGCCGTTCTTCTGGCGGCGGAGACCGGCGACGATGCATCCTCGTTCAAGGGGATGCGGACCATCCTCGCGGCCATGCATCAGGCCAATCCCGTTTGGGGACCCCTCCCGATCGCCGTACGGGGCGACATCGCCCCGCACCCGCTCGTCCGAAACGCCGCCTTGCTTCGAAAGGATGCTGGCTTTCTGGTGCGCGGGCCATTCGGAAAGGCCTTAGTGCGGCCGCCGACGGCAGCGCCGCCCAGCCTCCCCTGGCGTCGGTCGTATGAGGTCGAAGGCCCTTGGGAACTCGCCTCTCCCAGGTGGGGCCGCTGGGACTATCCAAGCCCGAGAAAAAGGCGCTGGGAGTACGCAAGCCCAAGGCCGCCTCGCTGGGGAATATTCTGAAACCCCAAGGCGGGCACCGGGATTTCATCGGGTCGATCCCACACGGGTCCGAACAGTTCCCGGCCTTCGGTATTCTGGGCGCTTCACGCTTCGGACGATTCCGTCCGAAGCGATCGCACTCCAGAGAATTCTGCGAACCCGCCGGCGCCCCTTCACACCCCCGGTGGCACGATCCGCCAGATCGCGGCCGGGTTGCGGTGGGGATCCAGCCAGACATGCTGGAACTTGCCGATCCAGGTGAAGCGGTGCCCGCTGAACAGATCCTCGACCTGGACATGGGCGCCGTCGGACAGCCCCAGCTCCCACAGCGGCACCTCGATGGTCCCGCCATGGCCATTGTGCGGATCCAGGTTCACGGCGATCAGGATCACGTTGTCCTTGGCCGCCGTCATCTTGCCGTACAGCAGGATGTTGTCGTCGAAGGCGTTGTAGAAGCGCAGGTTGGTGAACTGCTGCAGCGCCGGGTTCTCGCGGCGGATGCGGTTGATGGCGGTGACGTAGTCGCGGATGTTGCCGGGCTGGTTCCAGTCCCAGTGCCGGACCTCGTACTTCTCCGAGTGGTTGTATTCCTCCTTGCCGGGATAGGCCTCCGCCTCGCACAGCAGATAGGGGCCGTAGAGGCCGTAGACGCCGGCCAGCGTCGCCGCCAGCACCGCCCGCATCATGTGCGCCGGCCGGCCGCCCTGGGTCAGGATCGGCGGCAGGATGTCGGGCGTGTTGGCGAAGAAGTTCGGCCGCATGTACTCCCGCGATTCCCCCTGCGTCAGCTCGGTCAGGTACTCGGTCAGCTCCGCCTTGGTGTTCCGCCACGTGAAGTAGCTGTAGGACTGGGTGAAGCCGACCTTGGCAAGCCGCTTCATCAGCTTCGGCCGGGTGAAGGCCTCGGCCAGGAACAGGGCGTCGGGGTAGCGGTCCTGCACCTCGCGGATCATCCATTCCCAGAAGGGGAAGGGCTTGGTGTGCGGATTGTCGACACGGAAGATGCGCACACCCTCCTTGCACCACATCAGCACCACGTCGCGCAGCGCGTACCACAGGTCCGGATAGGACTGGCGATAGAAGCTGACATTGACGATGTCCTGGTACTTCTTCGGCGGATTCTCGGCGTAGCGGATGGTGCCGTCTGGCCGCCAGTAGAACCACTGGGGATGCTCCTTCACCCAGGGATGGTCGGGGGAACACTGGACGGCGAAGTCCAGCGCGATCTCGAGGCCGTGACGCTTGGCCTCGCGGACCAGCCGGCGGAAGCTGTCGAAATCGCCGATCATCGGATCGATGGCGTCATGCCCGCCCTCCTCCGCGCCGATGGCGTAGGGCACGCCGGGATCGTCCGGGCCTGGGTTCAGCGTGTTGTTCTTGCCCTTGCGGAAGGCCCGCCCGATGGGATGGATCGGCGGGAAATACAGCACGTCGAAGCCCATGTCGCGGACCATGGGCAGCAGGTTCACCACGTCGTCGAAAGTGCCCGGACGCGACGGATCGGGCGAGGCGGAACGCGGGAAGATCTCGAACCATGCCGAATAGGCGCCGGCGGTGCGGTCGACATAGACCTCCAGCTCGCGGACATAGCGCGACTTGTACTGCCGCTCGCCATACCGCTTCATGACCTGGCGCGGCTCGTCCGACAGGGCGTAGTCGACGGCCTCGCGGCCGGACAACGCCTGCATCCGCTCGATCACCGCCGTCAGCGCCGCACGGCCGTCACCCTGGTTCAGATCCAGCGCCTGCTCGACGAAGCGCCGCCCCTCGACCAGTTCCAGATCGACGACCATCCCGGCATCGACCTTCTTCTTGAAGTCGGCACGCCAGCTTTCCCAGACGTCGCGCCACGCCTCGATGCTGTAGGTGTAGCGGGCGTTGCGGGTCAGCGGCACGCGGCCGACCCAGCGGTCGTTCTCGTGGAGGCGCATCGGCGCCTCGCTCCAGTCCTCGTCGCCGTCAGCCCTGTACATGACGGAGGCGGCGAGCACGAAGGTGCCGTCGGTGTAGATGTCGGCCCACACCTCCATCGCGTCGCCGACCGCGCGCTTGACGGCGAAGCGGCCGCCGTCCAGCTCCGGATAGACGTTCTCGATGGTCATGCGGCCGGCGGCGATGGAATCCATCCATTCCCGCTCCTCCACGTCGTGCAGCTCGACCGCGTGGCTGCGGGCGGCGCGGGCGCGGAAGACGCGCAGTTCCATCGGGCGCAGCGTCATCGGCGCGCCCGGCTCCATCGGCAGCGGCTCGGCCTCCGGCGTTACGTCCTCGAACGCCTCGAAGATGCCGCCGGTCGCGGCCAGGATCGGGCCGACGTCCAGGCTGTGAGGCCGGTTCTCGTCGGGGTTCAGCACCAGGATGGCACAGCCGTCCGGCTGGTCGAGCGCCGCGCCGTCCACCTGCCGGATCAGCCCGAGCACCGGGCTGTGGGGCGAGGTCACGCGGCGCTGCGGCCCCTCGACGTTCAGGGCCGGGGTGGCGGCCTTCATCGCGTTGACCGCGCCGATGAAGCCGGTGAGGTCCAGCTTCGGCTGCTCCCAGTCGGCCGGGCTGGTGCGCACCACGTCCAGCTTGCGGGTGAAGCCGTATTCGAAGCCGACCGGCATCATCACGCCGGTGGAGAAGCTGGCGGCGAACAGGTAATGCATCTTCAGCTGGGCGGCGAGCCGCACCGCGTCCTGGCTGCCGACCTCCGCCGCCAGCCGGTCGGTGTCGTGGCTTTCCGGGAAGGCGACCGACGGCGCGATCCAGCGGAACTCCTCATACTGGTCCAGCAGCCAGTCGGCCTTGAAGTCCCACCATTTGGCGCTGTTGAACAGGAAGTCGAAGCCGGCGCCGCACAGCTCGCGCACCTGCTCCACCGTGCAGCCCAGCGTCTCGGCGAAGAACTTCACCTCCGGATTCACCGCATGGGCGGCGTCGATCAGGCTCTTCCACACCTCCGCCGGCACCTGATAGGCGGCGTCGCAGCGGAAGCCCTTCACGCCCAGCCCGATGTAATGGCGCAGATAGTCGGACCAGTAGCCGACCAGCCCGGCACGCGACTCCGCCCGGTCATAGTCGAGCGAGGCGAGGTCGCCCCACACCGTGACATGGGTGGTGTTGTTGGGATCGACGGCGCCCGGACGGTGCAGGTCGCCATCCGCGCCGCGCTTGTACCAGTCGGGATGGCGGTCGACCAGCAGGGCGTCGCGGGAGGTGTGGTTGATGACGAAATCCATCATCACCGACTGGCCGTGCGCCCCGGCCTCCGCCGTGAAGCGGCGCAGCAGCTCGTCGTCGCTCTCGTGCGATCCGCCGCGCAGCGCGTCGTGCAGGCGATAGGGATCCTTCACCGCATAGAGGCTGCCGGAGAATCCGGGCTGGTGGATCGGGTTCAGGAAGATCCAGTCGAATCCCATCCCCTGGATCCGCGGCAGGTGCCCGGCCCAGTCGCGGACCGGACCCGCCAGGGTCGGAAACAGGTTGTAGATGCGCGGTCCGACGATGCTCATGGAACCCCCTTCCTTAGCCCTGCTTCTCCGTTGACAGCCTGCCGCCCCCGTTGTGGGATCGGCGAAGCGGCATCGGCGCCGTTCCCCTCAAGGGCGCGCCGGAGCCGGCGCCGCAACCGGCACCATGCCCCCGCCGGTCAACCCGCCGGGGCGGTGAAGGTTCCGCCCGCCCTGTCGGCAACCCGCAACCCAACCACCAGCACAGGATGCAGCGCATGGCCGAAAAGCCCGGCAAGGTCTCGAAAATCCGCCTCGGCAAACTGGACCAGGACAAGACGCGGATCGAGACGGCGGAGGAGTACGACCGCCGTCTCGGCAAGCTGCAGAAGGAACTGCTGCATATCCAGCAGACCTACTGGCACGAGAAGCGCCGCGCCATCGTCGTGTTCGAGGGCTGGGACGCCGCCGGCAAGGGCGGCGCCATCCGCCGCATGACCGAACCGCTCGACCCGCGCGGCTTCCACGTCTGGCCGATCTCCGCCCCCACGGCGGAGGAACAGGGAAAGCATTACCTGTACCGCTTCTGGACCAAGCTGCCGGCGGCCGGCACCTTCGCCATCTTCGACCGCTCCTGGTACGGCCGCGTCATGGTGGAGCGGGTGGAGAAGTTCGCCACCAAGGACCAGTGGAAGCGCGCCTATGACGAGATCAACGAGTTCGAGCGGCTGCTGACCGACGACGGCGTGCGCATCGTCAAGCTGTTCCTGCACATCACCCCGGAAGAGCAGCTCGAACGCTTCCGCGAGCGGATGAAGAACCCCTACAAGCGCTGGAAGCTGACGGAGGAGGATCTGCGCAACCGCGCCAAATGGGACGACTACGTCAAGGCGGTGGAGGCGATGTTCGACCGCACCTCCACCCCCAATGCGCCCTGGCACGCGGTGGAGGCGAACTCCAAATGGCATGCCCGCCTCAAGGTTCTGGAGATCGTCACCGCCGCCCTCAAGGACGGCGTGAACATCGCCCCGCCCCCCATCGACGGCAACGTCGCGAGGATCGCCGCGGAAATCCTGGGAGTTCAACCCGACCAGTCGGGATCGGGCGTATCGGACGAGGAACGGCAAAGTCGAGTGTAGCGATAACTGCCCTCTCCCGCCCCGGGAGAGGGAGGGGACCCGCCGAAGGCGGGGAGGGTGAGGGGTAAGGCAAGACTCCCGAACCGCATGGTTCCTTGGATCACCCCTCACCCTTCCCATGGCGATGCCATGGGCCCCGAAGTCGCTCGCAAGTCTCGCGACTGCATTCCACCTACGATCGCCTATCGGCGCTCGTCCGGCCTGCGGCCGTCGGCTCCATGCCCTCTCCCGGGGCGGGAGAGGGAGAAAAACCCCTCATCCCCTGCCCGGCTTCACCCAGGGCCGCCGCTCCGCATCCATCCGGTCGAAGGCGTCGATGGCGTCCTGCTGGCGCAGGGTCAGCGCCACGTCGTCGAGGCCCTCGACCAGGCATTCCTTCTTGAACGGGTCGATGGCGAAGGACAGCGCCCGGCCGTCCGGCCCGGTCAGGGTCTGGGCCGGCAGATCGACCGTCACCACGGCCCCCGGCGCCTCCTGCAACTGCCGGCGCAGGCCCGCCACCACCACCTCCGGCAGGGTCACCGTCAGAAGGCCGTTCTTGGCGGCGTTGGCGGCGAAGATGTCGCCGAAGCTGGGGGCGACGACGCAGCGGAAACCGCCGTCCACCAGGGCGTAGACCGCCCCCTCGCGCGACGACCCGCAACCGAAATTGCGGTCGGCCACCAGGACACGGGCGCCGGCATAGGCGGGATCGTCCAGCGGGAAGCCCGGCTTGCGCTCGTCATGGAACAGGAAATTGCCGTAGCCGGCGCTGCGTGGCTTCTTCAGGAAGCGGGCGGGCAGAAGCTGGTCGGTGTCGATGTTGGCGATGTCGAGCGGCACCGCCGGCGCGGTCAGCGTGACGAAGGGCTCCATCCTCAGGAAACTCCCAGCTTGCGGACATCCAGCGTTCTGACATCGGTGAGCCTGCCGGTCGCGGCGGCGGCGGCGGCCATCGCCGGACTCATCAGATGGGTGCGGGCGTTCGGCCCCTGCCGGCCGGGGAAGTTGCGGTTGGTGGTGGAGGCGCAGCGCTCCCCCGCCGGAACGAGGTCGCCGTTGATGCCGACGCACATCGAGCAGCCCGGCTCCCCCCATTCCAGCCCGGCGTCGATGAAGACGCGGTCCAGCCCCTCGGCTTCCGCCTGCCGGCGCACCGGGACCGACCCCGGCACCACCAGACCCGGCACCACCGCCCGCCGGCCGCGCAGCACCTCGGCGGCGGCGCGCAGATCCTCCAATCGGGCGTTGGTGCAGGACCCGATGAAGACGCGGTCGATGGGTACCTCCTCCAGCGCCATGCCAGGGGCGAGGCCCATGTAGTCCAGCATCTTGCGCATCTGGCCGGCACGCACCGGGTCGGCCTCGGCACCGGGGTCGGGGACCGCCGCCGTCACCGGAACCGCGGTCTCGGGGCTGGTCCCCCAGGTCACCGCCGGGGCGATGTCGGCGGCATCCAGCGTCACCTCGCGGTCGAAGCTGGCGCCGGCGTCGCTGGGCAGGGTCCGCCAATGCTCGACGGCGCGGTCGAACAGCTCGCCCTTGGGAGCGAAAGGCCGCCCTTCGATCCAGGAGAAGGTGGTGTCGTCGGGCGCGATCATGCCGGCGCGCGCGCCCGCCTCGATCGACATGTTGCAGACGGTCAGGCGCCCTTCCATTGACAGGGCACGAATGGCGCTGCCGGCATATTCGATGACATGGCCGGCGGCCCCGTCGGCGCCGATGGCGGCGATCACCGCCAGGATCAAATCCTTGGCCGTCACATGCGGCCCCAGCATTCCGTCCACCGTGATGCGCATCGTCTTCGGCCGGCGCTGCCACAGCGTCTGGGTCGCCAGCACATGCGACACCTCGGTGGCGCCGATGCCGAAGGCCAGCGCGCCGAAGGCGCCGTGGGTGGAGGTGTGGCTGTCGCCGCAGACGATGGTCAGGCCGGGCAGCGTCAGCCCCTGTTCCGGCGCCAGCACATGGACGATGCCCTGCGCCGGGTCGTGCAGGCCGAAATGGCGCAGCCCGTGGCGGCCGGCATTCGCCTCCAGCATCGTCACCATGTTGGCGATCTCAGGGTCGGCGATCGGCCTGGACCGGCTGTGCGACGGCACGTAATGGTCGGCGACGGCGAAGGTCAGCTCCGGCCGGCGCACCTGGCGGCCGGCATGGTCGATCATGCCGAAGGCGTGGAAGGATCCCTCGTGCAGGAAATGACGGTCGATGGCGAGCAGGGCCTGACCGTCCGGCCGGGTCGCCACGACATGGGCGTCCCACACCTTCTCGAACAGGCTGCGTGGCTGCGAGGTCATCGGTTGCTTTCCTCCTTCACGACGGCGGCGGCCGTTCCGGCGATGCGCCCCAGCGCCACCGCGGTCAGCAGGCCGTTGCCGGACAGATAGCCGGACGCCCTGGATCCCGACACGCCGCAGGCGGCCCCGCCGGCGGCGAAGAGATTGGGCAGCGGCGTCCCCTGGGCATCCAGCACGCGCGCCTCGTCATCGACGACCAGCCCGCCCTGGGTATGGAACAGCGCGCCGGTGACGCGGACCGCCCGGTAGGGCGGGACCAGCGGCGCCGAGCCGGCGAAGCTGCGCCCGAACCGGTCGGTTCCCCCCTCCGCCTTCAGCAGATCGACCTCGGCCAGCGTGGCGGCGAGAGCCTCCGCGCCGATCTTCGTCTGCCGGGCAAGTTCGGCGGGCGTGTCGGCGGTCAGCACCGCGCCCATCGCCTCGGCCTGCCGGAAATCCTCGAACTGGCGGGCGATGCCGGCGATGCGTTCGTCGAAAACGGTCCAGGCGATGCCGTCCGGCTGACGCAGCACGATGGCGGCCTGTTCCGAATAGCCCTGCGCCTCGTTGGAAAAGCGCTGACCCTCCGTGTTCACCTGCACGCCACCCTCGGTGATCGTCGCCCAGGTGACGAGGATGCCGGCGGGATGCGCGACCGAGCCGTGACCCTGGTGCCCCGACAGGTGCCGGGTGGCGGCGCCCATTGCCTCGCCCCACAGCAGCGCGTCGCCCTGGTTGCCGGGATGGCCGAAATAGAGCGCGTCGGCCAGTTCCGGCACATGCCGCCCGACCAGCGCCCTGTTGCCGCCATAGCCGTTGCAGGCGAGGACCAGCGCGCCGCAGCCGACCCGCTCGACGCTGCCGTCGGGCCGGGTGACCTCGACGCCGCACACACGGGCGCCGTCGGCATGGAGGGCGGTGACCTGCGCCTCGCACAGCACGTCGATGCCGGCGGCCTCGACGGCGCCGCGCAGCCGGTCGATCAGTTCCGCCCCCGACCGGCTCGGCAGCCCGTGCATGCGCCGGGCGCTATGGCCGGGATAGCTGAAATTGTCCACCACCGAGAACGGCAACCCATAGCGGTCGGCCAGCCATTCCAGCGCCGGTCCGACCGCCTGCGCCACGCGGGCGACCGCGGTCGGGTCCGGCTCCCCCTTCGCCTTGGCGAGGATGTCGGCGGCGAAGCGATCCGGGCTGTCCTCGATGCCGGCGTCGCGCTGCCAGCGGGTGCCCGGCGCCGGAATCAGCCCGGCCGACAGGGCGGTGGACCCCTGGGGCAGCGCGTCACGCTCCAGCACCAGCACGCCGGCACCCCGTTCATGGGCGGCGAGCGCCGCGACCATGCCGGCCGCCCCGCCGCCGATCACGACGACCGGGACGGTGAACTCGAACGCCACGCCGTCGGCGGGCAGGATGCGGCTCATGGGTTGGCAACCTCCTCCAGCATCGCCGCGACGGTCGCCACCCGGCAGACCGGGCGCAGGGCGGCGACGGAGACCTCATGCACCTCGCGGCTGAAGGCGGCGCAGCCGTCCTCCAGCAGGATGGTGTCGAACTCCCGCACATGGGCGTCGCGCACGGTCGAGGCGACGCCGCCATTGGTGACGATGCCGCAGACCAGCAGCCGCTCGACCCCGCATTTCCGCAACACCCATTCCAGCCGCGACATGTAGAAGGCGGAATAGGCGACCTTCTCCACCTCGACATCGACGGGCTGGAGAGCGTCCACCGTGCGGTGTCCCCAGTTCCCCGGCTGGAAATCGCCCTTGGTCAGGAAGGGCCGCAGCGTCTTCAGGTGAGGCGAGATCATCGGCTCGCCGCCGCGGCCGGGCACCAGCGTGAAGTTGGTGGAGATCACCCAACCGCCCCGCGCACGCAGCAGGTCGGCCAGCGGCTTCACCCGTTCCGGCAGCGCCAGGATTTCCGGCGCCGTCTGCCCGGCGCGTCCATAGGCACCGTCCGGGTGAATGAAGTCGTTCTGGAGGTCGCAGACCAGCAGGGCGGTGCGCCCAACGGCATTCTGGGCGGGAACGGCGACGGCGCTCATCGGCCGCTCCTTTCGACGATGACGTTGCCGAAGCCGTCGACGCGGGCGGATAGGTCGGGGTCGATGACGGTGGTGGCGTCCGGCTGCTCCAGGATCGCCGGCCCCTGGATCACGGCGCCGACCGGCAAGTCGAGCCGGTTGTAGACCGCCGCCTCGTGCCAAGCCCCGTCGAACCACACCGGCCGCGATCCGGCATAGGCGCCCTCCACCGTCGTCCCGGCCGCCGGAGCAAGGGCGGAGAGGTCGAAATGCGGACGGCGGCCGATGGCAGCTGTGCGTAGGTTGACGATCTTGGCGCCCACCCCCGGCAGCAGCCGGCTGAAGGAGGCCTGATAGGCCCGCTCGAAAGCAGCGCGGATGGTCGCCTCGTCGATCCCCGTGCTGCCGTTCTCCACCGACACCGGCAGCGGCACGGCGACCGTGTGGGTCTGGCCGATGTAATGCATGTCGAGTTCGAAGACGAGGTCGATGCGCTCGACGCTGAGCCCGGCTGACTCCACCACGGCGCGGGCGGCGGCCGCCTCCTCGACCATGCGGCGGTCGAGCGCTCCCGCGTCGATGCCCGCCAGCGGCAGATTGACCGTCTGCACCTGATCGTGGCGGATGTCGGCGATGACGCAGCCGAGCGCCGAGGTCACGCCGGGGAAGCGCGGCACCAGCGCCGCCTTCAAGCCGACCTCCTTGATCAGCGCTCCGACATGCAGCGCCCCGCCGCCGCCGAAGGGCACGGCGGCGAATTTGGCCGGATCGTGGCCGCGCTCGATGGAGACGAGGCGGATGGCGCCGGCCATCTTGCTGTTGGCGATGCGCACCACGGCTTCCGCCGCCGCCATGACGTCGAGTCCCAGCGGCTCGGCGACATGGGTGGCGATGGCGGTTCGGGCGGCGTCGACGTCCAGCCGCGCCAGCTTGCCGCCGATGGGACGCTCGGCGTTGATGCGGCCGAGCAGCACGTTGGCGTCGGTCAGGGTCGGGCGCGTGTTGCCCTGGCCGTAGCAGACTGGCCCCGGCCTCGAGCCGGCGCTCTCCGGCCCGACTTGGAGCATGCCGCCCGGATCGACCCCGGCGATGGAGCCGCCGCCGGCACCGATGGTGGTGATTTCGATCATCGGCGTGCGGACGACGAGGCCGAAATCGATGGTGGTCTGGGCGGCCAGCATGGTCTGCCCATCCACCACCAGCGACACGTCGAAGCTGGTGCCGCCGAGGTCGCCGGTGATGACGTTGGGGAAGCCCGCCGCCTTGGAGATCGCCGCCGCGGCGATGACGCCGGCCGCCGGCCCCGACAGGGCGGTGCGCACCGGCAGCCGCCGCGCGGTGTCGGTGGACATCACGCCGCCGTTGGACTGCACGATATGGAAGCGTCCGCCGAACCCCTCCCCCGCCAGCGCGTTGTCGAGCTTGGCGAGGTAGCTGCCGACCACCGGCTGGAGATAGGCGTTCAGCGCGGTGGTTGAGGTGCGCTCGAACTCGCGGATTTCCGGCAGGATGCGCGACGAGCATTCGAGGTTGGCATTGGGCCAGACCTCGCGCGCCGCCTCCAGCGCCGCCAGCTCGTTGGCCGGGTTGGCGTAGGCGTTGATGAAGACGATGGCGAGCGCCTCTGCCCCCTGGTCGGCCAGTTTGCGGGCGGCGGCGCGCACCTCCTCCGGGTCGATGGCGCTGCGGACCGTGCCGTCGGCCAGCGTGCGCTCCGTCACCTCCAGCCGCATGTCGCGATCGACGACGGGGACGAAATCGCCCCACAGGCCCCAGGTGTGGCGGCGGTCGCGGCGGCGCATCTCCAGCACGTCGCGGAAGCCGGCGGTGGTGATCAGTCCGACCTTGGCCCCCTTGCGCTCCAGCAGCGCGTTGGTGCCGACGGTGGTGCCGTGGACGATGGACCCCAGTTCGGCGACCGGCCCGAAGCTCTGCAATCCGGCCAGGAAGCCGACCGCCTCGTCGCCGCGGTTGGAGGGGACCTTGGCGGTGCGGAAGCTGCCGCGCGCCTCGTCGTAATGGAACAGGTCGGTGAAGGTGCCGCCGACATCGACGCCGACGATTGCACCCTTGGAGATGCCGTTGCTCATGATCTTGGATCCCGGAATCGTCAGGCGGCGGAGGGTTCGCGCAAGGTCGCGGTGGCGGCGACGTCGAGCGCGCCGTCCTCGCTCAGCGCCACGCCATAGGTGCTGCGCGCCGCGTCACGGCCGAGATAGCCGAGCCGCACGTCGCGGGCGACCTCCTCGGCATCGCGGCGCTTGGGATCGCCCCAGCCGCCGCCGCCCGGCGTCTCCAGCCGCACGCGCTGGCCGTCGCGGATCTTCACGTCGGTGACCTTGGAGGCGAGCGGCGGCGACTTCTCGCCCTCGTCGCTCTGCCAGGTGAAGCGGTTCAGTGCCGCAGGGGTGCCGCCGGCCACGCCGAAGGGCGCGAAGACGCCGCGCTCGCCCAGCAGGAAGACGTCGGCGTCGGTCAGCGCCTCGATCTCGTAGACGGCCCCCAGACCGCCGCGATGCAGGCCGGCGCCGGCGGAGTCCGGGCGCAGCGCCCATTGGGTGAACATCACCGGATAGGCCGCCTCCAGGATTTCCACCGGCGGGATGGTGGCGGTGGAGATCGGGTTGTTGGCGTGGTTCAGCCCGTCCGTCTCCGGATTGCCGCCCAGGCCCCCGCCGAAGAAGGAGAACATCACCCAGCGCGAGCCGTCCTTGCGGTGGCCGGCCAGCGACAGCGCGTTGATGGTGCCGAAGGGGGCGGCGGTGGCGCGGGCCGGATCGGCGAGCGCCAGCGCGCCGAACACCACGCCGATCACCCGCAGGATGGTCTCGGTATAGCCGCCCACCGGCTTCGGCGGCTTCACCGCCAGCAGCGTGCTTTCCGGAATGACGAAGGTGATCGGGTTGAGGCAGCCGGCATTGGCCGGCACGTCGGTGAAGACATGCTTCAGCGCGACGTAGCAGCAGGCGACCGCGGTGGAATAGGCGATGTTCAGCGGCCCGGCGCAGGGCGCCGACGAGCGCGAGAAGTCGAGCGTCATCCGGTCGCCGGCGATGGTCAGGTCCAGCGCGATGCGCAGCCGGTCCGCCGTGATGCCGTCATTGTCGAGATAATCCTCGAAGCTGTAGGTGCCGTCCGGCAGCTTGGACACGGCACTGCGCATCAGCGCGTCGGCCCGCGCGGTGAAGGCGTCGAAGGCGGCGGACACCGTCTCCTCGCCATGCTCGTCCAGCAGCTCGGTCAGGCGGCGCACACCCAGATCCAGCGCGTTCAACTGGCCGTTCAGGTCGCCGTAGTTCGACACCGGCACGCGCGAATTGGCGGCGAGGATCGCCAGCAGGTCGTGGTTCATCGCGCCGGCCCTGACCAGCTTCACCGGCGGAATCCGCACGCCCTCCTGGAAGCTGTCGGTGGCGCGGGCGTTGAAGTTGCCCGGCACGTTGCCGCCGATGTCGAGCCAGTGGCCGACCGACGCCATCCAGCAGAACAGCCGCCCATTGCGGAAGATCGGCCGCACCAGACGGAAGTCGTTCAGGTGGGTGCCGCCGTCATAGGGATCGTTGAACAGGAAGATGTCTTCCGCGTGGAGGTCGCCTTCCCGCGCCACCTTGTCGATCACCGCCTTGACCGCGAAGGCCATGGCGCCGACGAAGATCGGCAGGCCGTTGGTGCCCTGCACCAGCGTGGCGCCGGTCTCGGCATGGTAGAGGCCGTGGCAGGCGTCGCGCGCCTCGGCGATGATCGGGTTGAAGGCGGAGCGGTAGAGCGTCGCGTCCATCTCGTCGGCGATCTGCTCCAGCCGGCCCTTCAGGACGGCGAGCGTGACGGGATCGATTGCTGCGGTTTTCATGGTCATGCTGCGTCCTCCCGCTTGGCGGGTGCAAAGTCCTTGTAGGTCTCGCCGAGCGCCAGCATCTCAGGCGTGCCGATCAGCTCGTTCAGCGCGTTGAAGTCGAACATGCGGTCGCGGAAGGGCTGGGTCGTGCCATGCTGCGCCAGGGAGCCGTAATAGTCCTGCGCCTGCCGGGCGAGCGCCCGCACGATGCCGCCGGGGAAGATCACCAGCCGGTAGCCCAACTCGCCCAGTTCGGCGGCGGAGCTGATCGGCGTCTGCCCGCCCTCCACCATGTTGGCGAGCAGCGGGCGGATGCCGCCCAGGTCGCTGGCGATGGCGGACAATTGTTCCCGGCTCTTCGGCGCCTCGACGAACAGCACGTCGGCCCCGGCCTCGACATAGAGCCGGGCGCGCTCCAGCGCCGCCGGCACGCCTTCCACCGCCACCGCGTCGGTGCGGGCGACGATCAGGGTGTTCTCGCTGGCGCGGGCATCGACCGCCGCCTTGATCTTGCCCGCCATCTCGCCGGCCGGGATCACCGCCTTGTCGGTCAGATGGCCGCAGCGCTTGGGAAAGCTCTGGTCCTCGAGCTGCAGGGCGGTGGCGCCGGCCCGTTCGAACATGCGCACGGTGCGCTGCACGTTCAGCGCGTTGCCGTAGCCGGTGTCGGCATCGACGACCAGCGGCGTCGGCACCCGGTCGCGCACCAGGGCGATGGTGTCCGCCACCTCGCTGACCGAGACCAGCCCGATGTCGGGCCGGCCGAGCCGGGTATAGGCGATGGCGGCCCCGGACAGATAGAGCGCCTCGAACCCCGCGGCGGTGGCCATCGAAGCGGTGAAGGCGTCATAGACGCCGGGCGCCAGGACGACGCGGTCCTGGGCCAGTCGGTCCCGGAAACTGATGCTGGGGACGGTCATGTCAAGCGCTCCCCCCGGTGCCGGTCCGCGAAGCGGTCGCGGCGGCGCCGGGTCAGGGTTGGGAAATGTCGGGAGAGGGCCGGGGCGCGCATCGCTCACAGCCCGAGATAGGTGCGTTTCAGTTCGGGGTCGCGCGCGATCTCGTCGGAGGGTCCCGACAGCGCGAAGACGCCGTTTTCGAGGATGTAGGCCCGGCGGGCGACCTCCAGCGACTGGACGACGTTCTGCTCGACCAGCAGGATCGCCAGCCCGTCGGCGTTCAGCCTGCGGATCAGCCCGAACATCTCCTCCACCACCAGCGGCGAGAGGCCGAGCGACGGTTCGTCGAGGATCAGCAGCAGCGGTTCCGCCATCATGCCGCGGCCGATCGCCAGCATCTGCTGCTCGCCGCCCGACAGGGTGCCGGCGAACTGGCTTTCGCGCTCCTTCAGGCGCGGGAAGGTGGCGAAGATGCGCTCCAGGTTCCGCGCCCGGTTCGGCTTGCCGCGGCGGTAGCTGCCGAGTTCCAGATTCTCGCGGATCGACAGGTTGGGGAAGATCTTGCGGCCTTCCGGCACCTGGATCAGCCCCTCCTCGACGATGCGCGCGGCGGACCTGCCGTCGATGCGCGCGCCGCGGAACCGGATTTCGCCGCTCCAGGGCGGCAGCACGCCCGACAGCACCTTGTTCAGCGTCGTCTTGCCGACGCCGTTGGACCCCAGCACGGTGACGATCTCGCCGGCATGCACCGCCATGTCGATGCCGCGCAGCACCTCGGTGGCGCCATAGCCGGTCTTCAGACCGCGGATTTCCAGAAGCTGCTCAGCCATGGGCCGCCCCCTCCGCCTTCAGCCGGGCGGCGGCGCCGTGGCCGAGATAGGCCTCGATCACCCGGGTGTCGGCGCAGACGACGGCGGGCGGCCCTTCGGCGATCATGCGGCCCTGGGCCAGCACATAGACGCGCTCGCACAGGTTCATCACCGCCTGCATGACGTGCTCGATCATCAGGATCGTCACCCCTTCGTCGCGGATGCCCCGGATCACCGGGATGATGTCGCGGATCTCCGACGGGTTCAGCCCGGCCAGAACCTCGTCCAGCAGCAGCAGCTTGGGTTCGGTGGCGAGCGCGCGGGCCAGCTCCAGCCGCTTGCGACCGGCCACCGTCAGCCCGCCGGCCGGCCGGTCCAGCTCGGCGCCCAGCCCGACCCGGTGCGCCACCTCGCGCGCCTTGGCGGTGGCGTCCGCCCGCTTGGCATGGCGCAGATAGGCGCCGACGGCGATGTTCTCGCACACCGTCAGCCCGGCGAAGGGCTGGACGATCTGGAAGGTGCGGCCGATGCCACGCTCCGCCCGGCGGTG
This sequence comes from Azospirillum sp. 412522, assembly GCF_019805165.1. GTDB lineage: Bacteria > Pseudomonadota > Alphaproteobacteria > Azospirillales > Azospirillaceae > Azospirillum. Next base: position 130,168 of record NZ_RWIJ01000015.1, on the reverse strand, counting down.
CGGTTCCTCGGCGGTGATGTCGGCGCCCTCGAAGCGGATGCGTCCGTCGGTCGGCGCGACGAAGCCGGAGATCATCGAGAACAGCGTGGTCTTGCCGGCGCCGTTCGGCCCGATCAGCCCGGTGATGCCGCCGGATTGCAGGGACAGCGTCGCGCTGTCCACCGCCATCAGCCCGCCGAAACGCTTGGAAACGCCGTCAACGGTCAGCATGGGAAACCTCCTTGGGTCCGCGCGCCATCATCCCGCGGCCGCGGTCGCGCACCCTTTCCAGCAGGCCCAGGATGCCGCCGCGGGCGAAGGCGACGGCCAGCACCAGAACGCCGCCGAAGACGATCAGGTCGATGCCGGGGATGCGGCCGGCGAACTGCTTGGCGACCTCGCCCAGCCCGTGCAGGGTCAGCGCCCCCACCACCGGGCCGAAGACGGTGCCGACGCCGCCGATGATCGGGGCCAGCAGAAGCTCCACCGAAATCCAGCTTCCATAGGCGATGTTGGCGTCGACATAGAGGAAATACTGGGCATAGAGGCAGCCCGACAGCGCCGTGACGCCGCCCGACAGGGCGATGGCGCGCAGCTTCACCGTCAGGGAGTTCACCCCCAGCGCCTTGGCCGCATCCTCGTTCTCGCGCACCGCCACCAGTTGCGCCCCGAAGCGGGAGCGCTGGATCCAGCGGGTCAGCAGCAGCACCGCGGCGACCAGCGCCAGCACCAGCCAATAGAAGACGGCGCGGTCGCCGAATTGCAGGTTGGCGGGATGGACATCCAGCTTGATCAGCAGCCCCGCCGCGCCGCCGGTGACGGAGGCGGCGTTGGCGAGGATGCGGAACACCTCGGCGAAGGCCAGCGTCACCAGCGCGAAGTAGGAGCCGCGCAGGCCCGACCGGAAGCTGAGGAAGCCGATGGCCCAGCCGACCGCCGCCCCGGCCAGGGTCGCCAGCACCAGCCCGGCCCAGGCGTTGACGCCGAAGCGCAGTTGCAGGATCGCCGTCACGTAGGCGCCGGTGCCGAAGAAGGCGGCATGGCCGAAGCTGAACTGGCCGCCGAAGCCGCCCAGGATGTTCCAGCCCTGCGCGCCCAGCGCCACGATCAGCATGAAGACCAGGAAGTTCAGCACCGGGCTGGAGGTCACCACCAGCGGCAGCAGGGCCGCCAGGACGGTCAGGACGGCGATCGGGATCAGGTCGCGCGCGGTCATGCCTTGGCTCCGAACAGTCCGGTCGGCCGCACCAGCAGCACGGCGATGAAGATCAGGAAGATGCCGATCTGCCCCAGGCTATCGCCCAGGAACAGCCCGCACAGGCTCTCCACCACGCCGATGAACAGGCCGCCCAGCAGCGCGCCGGGCAGCGAGCCCATGCCGCCCAGCACCACCACGGTGAAGGCGACCAGCACGAAGGCGCCGCCGATGCGCGGGTTGACGTAGAAGGTCGGCATCAGCAGCCCCGCCGCCACGGCAAGGCAGGCGCAGCCCAGCCCGAAGGTGACGGCGTAGACATGCGGCACGTCGATGCCCACCAGATTGGCGCCCAGCTTCTCCTTGGCGACGGCGCGGATCGCCTTGCCGGTGTCGGTGCGGTTCAGCACCAGCCACAGGAGGCCGGTGACCACCACCGCCACCCCCAGCCCGATCAGCCGCGGATAGCTCAGCAGCAGCGGACCCAGGGCCACCACCTGGAACGAGTAGTCGGTGTCGAGCGTCCGGGTGTCCGACTGGAACACGGCCAGCAGCACATTCTCCAGCACGATGGACAGGCCGAGCGTGACCAGCAGGATGTTGCCGTCGTCGCCATGGCTGGCCGGCCCGATGACGAAGCGCTGCAGGCCGTAGCCGAGCGCGAACATCAGCGGCACCAGCGGCAGGATGGCCAGATAGGGGTCTATCCCCAGCCACGCCCAGGCGACCCAGACCGCGAACATGGCGCAGGTCAGAAGCGCGCCGTGGGCGAAGTTGATGATGTGGAGCACGCCGTAGATCAGCGTCAGCCCGAGCGCGATCAGCGCATAGACCGCACCGGTCATCAGACCGTTCAGCGCCGCTTCCAGGATGATCTGAGGGGAATACATGGCAGCCCGCGCATGAGGGGATTGGCCCCCTGCCCGTCCGCGAAGCCGGATCGCGGCGTCGCGGACGGCCGGGGGAATGCGGAGATGCGACGGCGGAAAAAGGATCAGGCCGCCGGGAAGTTGGCCTTCGCCTCGGCGAACGCGTCCGGATAGACCACCTTGATGTCCTCACCCTGGATCTGGGTGTTGATCGGGGTGGCGCCCTCGTTCTGGCCGTTGACGAACTTGGTCGGGCCATAGGGCATGATGTGGCCGGCGAAGGTGGAGGCGTTCAGCGCCTCGATGATCTTCTTGCGGTCGGTGGAGCCGGCCCGCTCGATGGCGTCGGCCAGCAGCAGCACGTTCGAATAGTTCAGCGAGACATTGTAGGCGAAGGACTTCCCCTGCCCTTCCACCGCCTTGCGCAGCGCCAGCGCCTTCGGGTTCTTCGGATCGTGCCAGTGGTTGCAGTCGATGACGTTCTGCGCCGCCTGCGGGAATTCCTTGACGAAGCGACCGTTCGACGCCGCCCCGCCCAGGATGGCGTAGATGCCCTTCGGCTTGATCCGCTGCTGCTGCATGGTGCGGGCAAGCAGCACGAACTCGCCGTAGTAGTTGGACGGAATCACCAGATCGGGGTTCAGCGAGCGGATGCGCAGCGCCACGTTCGACATGTCGCGCGCCGGCGTCGGATGGGCGATGGTTTCCAGGATCTCGAAGCCGCGCTTGGGCAGTTCGGTCTGCAGCAGCTTGGCGAGGCCGGAGCCGAACAGCCCGTCCTCATGCACCAGCACCACCGTCTTGGCCGGCTTGCCCGCCTTGTCGTTGATGGCGGTCAAATTGTCGAGCGCCACCTGCGTGACCTTGCCGAAGCCGGGGCTGAAGCGGAAGGTGTTGGTCAGGCCGCGCGCCATGATCTGGTCCGACACGCCGACATCGACCAGATAAGGCAAGTCGTAGCGCGCCGCCGCCTGCGAGGCGGCGAGGCAGATCGGGCTGGCGAAGCCGCCGACGATGGCGGCGACGCCTTCGGCCTGCATGCGCTCGACCTCCTGCGTGCCGGCTTCGGGCGTCGAGCGGGCGTCGCCGAACACCATCTCGAGCTTGGCGCCGCCCAGCGACTTGATGCCGCCGGCCGCGTTGATCTCGTTGATCGCCATCTCCGCGCCCGCCCGGCCGAGGTCGCCGTCATGGGCGAGCGCGCCGGTCACCGGCTGGAGGATGCCGACCTTGACCACCGCCGTCTGCGCCCGCAGCACCGACGGGGCCGCGAACGGCAGCGCCGTGACGGCGGCAGCCGCGGCGCCGGCCTTCAGCACCGTGCGGCGGGAGAAGCCGGTGTCCTGAACCGAACGTCCCATAACGCTCAACTCCTCTGTTTGATGGCCCGCGCGACGCGGGTGGGCTTTTCGCCCGATTTGCTTTTGTCGGCTTTGCTTTTCTCGGCCGTTTTGCGGTCGGCCTTCTCGGCGGTGCGCGGCCAGCCGAGCGCCGGACTCCAGCGCCGTTCGCCGTCGTTGCCGGTGCGCACCAGATCCATGTGGAAGCTGTAGCGGTCGGGCCGGTACAGCGCGTGCAGATGCTCCACGCCGCGGCCCGACGGCTCGTAGACGATGCGGGTCAGGGTCAGCAGCGGCGACCCGATCTCGAGATCCAGCGCCGCCGCCGCTTCCGGGCCGGCGAGCGTGGCGTTGATCGCCTGGGTGGCGCGCTCGGTCGTCACGCCGGAGCGCTCGATCAGTTCCAGCAGCGGACGCGCCGCCAGTTCGGCCTCGGAATAGGTCAGGCCGATCCATTCCGGAACGTGGGTGGTCAGGTACGAGAAGGGTTCCCCGTCGATCAGGCGCACGCGCACCGACCGCTGCACCCGTTCGCCGGGCTTCAGCCCCAGGCTTTCGGCGATGGAGTCCGGCGGAACCCCGTAGCCGAAGGACAGCAGCTTCACGTCGGTGCTGCGGCCCATGTCGATCAGGTGCGACAGCACGTTGGACAGGTCGGCGACGATGGGGCGGACGGCGCGCGTGTCGTGGACGAAGGTGCCGGAGCCGGGCTTGCGCTGCACCAGCCCTTCCTTTTCCAGCAGGTCCAGCGCCCGGCGCACGGTGACCCGCGAGACGGCATGCTCGGCCGCCAAGGACGGCTCGCCCGGCAGGCGGCCGCCCGGCGGCAGTTCGCCGGCGACGATGCGGTCGCGCAGCAGCAGATAGATCCTGCGTGCCTTCAGGGGTTCGACCGCCGACTTCACAGCACTCCGCCTCCCTGCTTTTCGGAAACCAATGCCGTCCATTCATCAGACAGGAACCTGTATGATGGATAATACAGCTTTGGTCAACGGCGATGTTGGGAATGCGAACGGTCACCTCCCCGGCCCGAAGCGGTTGCCGGGGCCGAGGCCGGGGAATCAGGGTCGGGGAATTATCGCCGGAACATGTGCCGGATGCGGGGGATCCGGCCGGGCCGGCCGCCCGGAAGCGACGGAGCGGTCTCGGCCTCGGCACAGGCGTACTGGTACGCCATGGCGAGCAGGCCGAGGGCAAAGGCCGGTTCCATCGTGCGGGGGGACAGCATCTGGTCACAGGAGAAGCTGGACCCGAGGACCCTGTGCCAGAACAGGTCGTCGTCCATGAACATGACGTTCATGGCCCAGGCCCCGAAACGCCGCCGGCCGAGGCCTTCTTCGCAACAGACCATCTGGACGGTGTCGTGACGCGGGTCCTGGACCATGCGGTTGAACATGTCCCTCACGGCGCGGGGGTCCCCTTCGATCGAAACCAGGAAAGCCCCGCCGCACTCCACCGCGAAACCGGTGATTCCCGCCTTCCTGTTATTCTTGGCGGCAGCCAGACATAACCTCTGGATGTCGATATAGGACAGCAACCTGGTTAATTGACTGCGAAAGACGATCTGCAACATGCCAGCTCTCTCCGCCGGAGAAACACTGAACTATTCATAGACTGCAACATTTCTTAAATTATTCAATTCACCGAAAATGTCATTGGATAAAATGTGAATCATGGCTTTCGTGCAGGGTCCGGCAACGGACGGCGGACCGGTTCTATACTTTAGGATAGGGGTCATGGATGCTCGATCTCCCCTCATTCCGCCGCTTCGCCGTAGGCGCTCGCCTTGACCAGCCCGTCGGGCGCGATGTGCAGGATGCGTTGCGGGAACGGGATGGCGATTCCCAGTTCGCCGAAGCGCTTCTTCATGCGGCCGTTGAACTCGCGTCCGACATTCCATTGCTGGATCGGCAGGGTCTTGATGCGCGCCTTGACGAGGACGGCGGAGTCCTGGAAGGCGTCGACCCCCAGCACCTCCAGCGGCTCCAGGATCAGGGGGGCGAAGCGCGGATCGGCCCGCAGCCCCGCCCCGATCTCGTGCAGCACCGCGACCACGCGGTCGACGTCCTCGCGATAGGCCACGGTGACGTCGAAGACGTAATAGCTGAAGTCCTTGGTCATGTTGGAGATGCTGGTCACCGCGCTGAACGGAACGGTATGCACCGTCCCGTCGAAGTCGCGCAGGCGGATGGTGCGGATGGTGATGCCCTCCACCAGCCCGCCCTTGCCGCCGACATTCACCACGTCGCCGACCGAGATGGTGTCCTCGAACAGGATGAACAGGCCGGTGATGACGTCCTTCACCAGCGTCTGGGCGCCGAAGCCGACGGCCAGCCCGACCACGCCGGCACCGGCCAGCAGCGGCGCGATGTCCAGCCCCAGCTCCGACAGGGCGATCAGCGTCACGAAGGCGACGAGCAGCACCATCAGGGCGTTGCGCAGCAGCGGCAGCAGGGTGCGGATCCGCGCGCTGCGCTGGATGGCGTGGCCGTGGCGGTCGGTGGTGGCGAGGTTCCGCTCGATGACGGCGTTCGTCACTTCCCACACCGCGAGCGCGATGGCGCCGACCAGCAGGATGGCGAGGCCGGAGGCGACGAAGCGCCAGCCCAGCGCCGTCTCCAGCGACCCGCGCACGTCCAGCCCCCAGGCATCCAGCACGACCAGCCCGGCCAGCACCGCCACGGTCCAGTGCAGCAGCCGGGTGCCCGGCCCGACATAGCGCTTTATGCGCTGCTCGCCCCAGGTCGAGCGCTCGCGGTCCAGCCGACGCCGCAGCGCCCTGGCCCCCCGCGCGATTCCGCGCCCGACGACGCGGGCGACGGCGGTGGCGACCAGCGACACGGCGGTGGCGCGCAGGACGAACCACAACCCGCCTTCGACATCCAGCGCCCAGATGCCGAACAGCGCGACGATGTAGAGGATGGCGACGGCGTGCCAGACATTGGCCAGACGCCGGCCGGCGGCGCGCAGCAGGCGGCCGGGACGCGTCGTCCGCGCCGCCGGCGCCGTTCCCGCCTCCCGATCGGGAACCGGGGGAGCCGCCGAGATCTCGCCGCGCAGCCAGGACGCGACGGCGACCCGGCTTTGCAGGACCAGGGCGGCCAGCATGACCGCGTCGGCAAGCCCGACCAGCTTCACCAGCGTGTCGTAGGATTGCTCCGGCAGACCCAGCGTCCGCGCCGTTCCGGCGGCGAACAGGCCATAGACGGTGGTGGCGGCGATGGCGCGGCTCCACACCAGCAGACGCCGGGCCGCCGCATCGCTCATCGGGACCAGCCGCAGATTCGTGGAGCGCGGCGACAGCAGCCCGCGCATCACCAGAAGCACCACCTGCACGAACAGGCTGGCGTTCAGGAAGGCGATGCCCAGCAGCCGCACTGTCTCCGGCGGGTCGATCAGCACCAGCACGCCGAAGCCGGCCACGGCGAAGGCGGCGATGGGGGCCAGATCCATCAGCGCGCGGACCAGCAGCAGCGGCACCTTCGCGATCGCCGAGCGGAAGGGCCGCGCCGCCAGGATCGAGCGCGGCCGGCCCAGCAGCCGGGTGGTCACCAGACGGACGGCGTGCCCGGCGACCAGGACCAGGGCGAGTTCGGCGAACAGCCACGCCCAGGTCGCCTGCCTTGCCGGGTCCAGCGCCTGACGCTGCAGCCAGCGCATCCCCTGCGGCGCGTTCAGCACCACCTCGCCGGTCGTCCGCACCTCCTCGCCCAGATTGTCCAGCCGCGCCGACAGGACGGTCAGCAGGCGGGTGCCAAGCCCCTCCGCCTCGCGCTCCGGCTTGGCGGCCTGCTCGGCCTGCTGCAAGGCCCTCAACTGGGTGAGAAGCGCCTCGCGCCTGTCCGGATTCTCCAGCGAGTCGATCAGGCGGCCGATTTCCCTGGGGTTCGGTTCGGGTGCCGGCGCGGTGGTCGCCAGGGGGGCCGCCAGGGGGGATGGGGCCGGCGGCGACTGCGCCAGCGCGGCGCCGGCCGATGCCAGGACGGAAAGGCCGACGAAAAGGCTGACGAGGAGCAGACGGAACAGGGGGACGACGCCGCGATGCGTCCATCGGAAACGGCCTGCTGGCGCTCGCGCGCTGCATTCGGCAAAAACCATGGTCTCCAGAAGCGTTGCGTGGGCGATCCGGGGACAACAGGACGGGAAGGCCGATCGTCACGCCCCCCGCCGGTCTGGGCGCCGGTCTGGGACGGCATAGCCCATACGCAGGAACCGGGGTTGCCGATCCCCCCTCCGCGGGCCAGGATCGACGACCGTTCCGCTTTCCAGGCCCTACATAAAGCCGTTTACGCAATCGTCCTCAGGGGAGACACCGCCATGACCCTTCCGCCCAGCGATCAGGTGCAGCTCGTCGCCTATCTCGTCGCCAAGCCCGGCCAGGAGCAGGCCCTGGCCGACGCCCTTACCGCCATCGTTCCGGAGGTGCTGAAGGAACCGGGCTGCCTCGCCTATTCCGCCCATGTCAGCCGCGAGAAGCCCGGCACCATCGTGATGTACGAGGTCTGGCAGGATCAGGCGGCGCTCGACACCCATGCCAAGGCGGCGGCCTTCACCGGCCTCGCGGCGAAGTTCGACACGCTGCTGGGCGAACCGCTGCGCATCGACCTGCTTCGCCGCATCGGCTGAGCGGCGGGACCGGCGCCCTGCCGGTCATTCGCCGGCCGCCTCCGGCTTGCCGAGGCTCGCGCGTGCCGCCTCCAGGATCTCCTCCGACAGGGCGGGGTCGTCGACGGCACGCGCCAGGACCAGGGCACCGACCATGCCCGACAGGGTGGCGAGCGCCGCCCTGCGTTTCGCCTCGGCCGAGCGGCCCGGCACCAGCCGCACCAGCCCCTCCAGGAACGGCCGCAGCCCACGGGTGAAGGCGGCGCGCACCACCCCGCCCTGCCGGGCGACATCGACGCCCAGCGCCGCGATGGGACAGCCGGCGCCGCTGTGGTCGCGATGGCGGGTCGACAGGTAGCTGTCCAGCAGCGCCGCCAGCGCGCCATCTCCCTTCGTCTCCGCCGTTCCGCGCCAGCGCTCCGCCGCCACCTCCATGGCATGGGCGCAGGCCTCCACCGCCAGATCCTCCTTGGAGGCGAACTGGCCATAGAAGCCGCCATGGGTCAGGCCGGCCTCCTTCATCAGGTCGGCGACGCCGATCCCGTTGAAACCGCGTTCGCGGAACAGCGCGCCCGCCACCTCGACCACCCGGCGCCGGTTCTCCGCCGCCTGCTCCTTGCTCACCCGCATGATGCACCTTCCGCTTCCGCTCCTGGCCGTATCCGTTCCTGGCCGGCACGCCGTCCGAAAATCCCGGCGGAGACCCATTGACAAATTATATGACGATCATCATCAATTATACAAACATGACGATCATCATATAATTTTCGCCACCGATCCGGAGACCGCGACCATGCAGAATGCTTCCATCCAGGATCCCGTCGTCATCGTGTCCGCCGTCCGCACGCCGCTCGGCCGCTTCCAGGGCGAATTGTCGGCGCTGCCCGCTCCGGTTCTCGGCGCCCGCGCCATCGCCGCGGCGGTGGAGCGCGCCGGCCTGCCGCCCGCCGGCATCGACGAGGTGGTGATGGGCTGCGTCCTGCCCGCCGGACAGGGACAGGCGCCGGCCCGTCAGGCGGCGCGCGGCGCCGGGCTGCCCGATGCGACGGGGGCCACGACGGTCAACAAGGTCTGCGGGTCGGGCATGAAGGCGACGATGCTGGCCCATGACCTGATCCGGGCGGGGTCGGCCGACATCGTGGTGGCCGGCGGCATGGAGTCGATGACCAACGCCCCCTACCTGCTGGCGAAGGCGCGCGGCGGCTACCGCATCGGCCATGACCGGCTGCTCGACCACATGATGCTGGACGGGCTGGAGGACGCCTATGAGGGCGGACGCGCCATGGGCGATTTCGGCGAGGCGACGGCCGAGGCCTACGGCTTCACCCGCGCCGAACAGGATGCCTATGCGGCGCAGACCCTGACCCGCGCCCGTGCGGCCATCGAAGGCGGCGCCTTCGCGGCGGAAATCGTCCCGGTCGCCGTTCCCGTCAAGGGCGGAGAAAAGCTGGTCGCGCAGGACGAGAACCCGCTGAATGTCTCCCCCGACAAGATCCCGGCGCTGAAGCCGGCCTTCCGCCGGGACGGGACGATCACCGCCGCCAGCTCGTCCGCCAACGCCGACGGCGCCGCGGCCCTGGTGCTGACCCGGCGCTCGGTGGCCGAGGCGGCCGGCCTGCCGGTCCTGGCGGAAATCCGCGGGCACGCCACCCACAGCCAGGACCCGGCCTGGTTCACCACCGCCCCCATCCCGGCGATCGGCAAGCTGCTGGACAAGGTCGGCTGGTCGGTGGCCGACGTCGACCTGTTCGAGATCAACGAGGCTTTCGCCGTCGTGGCGATGGCGGCGCAGCGCGATCTCGGCATCGCGCCCGGCCGGCTGAACGTCAATGGCGGGGCCTGCGCCCTCGGCCATCCCATCGGCGCGACCGGTGCGCGGCTGATCGTGACTCTGCTGCATGCGCTGGCGGCCCGCGGACTGACCAGGGGCGTCGCCTCGCTGTGCATCGGCGGCGGAGAGGCCACGGCCATCGCCATCGAACGGGCCGGCTGAGAAGGGGGCGGCTGAGAAGGGGCTGGCTGAGGCCGCCTGTCACCGGCCTTCGGCGTCGCCGTCCATCGGATCGCCCGTCGCCGGGCCGCCGTCCATCCGATGCTTGTGCCGCCACAGCCGGGGTGCCTCTCCGGCGACGCGGCGGAAGATGCGGGAGAAGTGCGACTGGTCGGAAAAGCCGCAGTCGAGCGCGATCTGCGACAGCGGCGTGTCCGTGGTTTCCAGCAGGCCCTTCGCCCGCTCGACCCGCCGGCGCACGATGTAGGCGTGTGGCGGACAGCCGAAGCTGTCCTTGAAGCTCTGGCAGAAATAGCCGCAGCTGAGCTTCGCCGCCGCCGCCAGATCGCGGTTCCGGATCGAACCGGCCAGATGGGTGTCGATGTAGGCGGTGACGCGGCGCATCTGCCAGGCCGCGAGCCCGGCTTTCGCCATGCCGTCCGTCCGGCCCCCCGGTTGCCCGGCCTCGTCCGGATCGCCGCCGGCGCGTTGCAGCCGCGCCAGGGCCAGCGACAGGCAATCCTCCACCGACTGCCGGTCCGGCGCCAGCATGTCGTTCGCCATTCGCAGCAGCCGGTCGGCCGCCGCGGTCAACCGGTCGCCGTCCTCCGGCCTGCGTGCGAAGAAGGTCGGAAGCGGCGGCGCCGGAAGCAGCCGCGGCATCTCGGAAGCAGCCAAACCCATACCGATCTCCTGCTCAGGTCGCCTTGAAAACGACACTGCCGCAGGCCCGGCGATGCGGGAACCTATACTCAGGTATCGATGCCTCCCGCCGACGGCATCGACGCCGCCACCGTTGCCGGTGACGACGTCGATGTCACCGCCTGTCCGGCGGGCCGTCAGGCGCCGCGCGAGAGCTTCACCCCCGGGAAGTCGACCGGCACGTCGAAGGCGACGTTCACATAGTTGGTGTAGAGGTTCAGCGCGACATGGGCGAGGATCTCGACGATGGCCTCGTCGTCGTAGCCGACCGCGCGCAGGGCCTCGACGTCGGCGGCGTCGATCGCCGCGCGGTTCTCGACCAGCTTCACCGCGAAGGCGAGCGCTGCCGCCGTCCGGGGATCGGATGACCGGCCCCGCTGCGCCTCCGCCATCTCCGCCCCGCTGACGCCGGCCTTCTGGCCGAGCAGGGTATGGGCGGCGAGGCAATAGCCGCAGTTGTTGCGGTCGGCGATCGCCACGGCGATCTGCTCGCCCAGCTTCGCCCCGAGCTTGCCCTGGCTGAGCGCCCCGAACGCCCCCCACATGCTGGCGAGCGCGGCCGGCGAATTGGCGACGGCCTTGAACATGTTGGGGACGACGCCGAAGGCGCCCTTGATCCGGTCGAGCGTCGGCTTGACGGCGGCCGAAGACGAGGCTGGATCGACGAGATTGACGTATGCCATGATGCTTTATCCTTCTCTGATGCTTGGAGGGGGGTATACCGGCGGTCCGGCGATGGCAGTCGCCGGGCCGCTTTCCTGTCGCCGGACTGCTGTCCGGTGGACGGATTACATCGCGGGACCGGTTCCGATCCGGCCTATTTGCCGGGAACGACCTTGCCCGGCAGCGACAGGTTGCCGGAGGCGACCTTGTGGATGTTGGTGACGCACAGCAGCGGCGCGTGCAGGTTGGCGTTCACCCGCAGGCCGGCGGTCACGCCGTCGAAGGAGGCGGTGGCGATCGCCCCGATCTTCTCCAGCGGGATATGGACCTCGACCAGATCGGCCTTCAGATCGGTTCTGTAGTCAGGGCTGTCGATCAGGATCGGGGCGCCGGGCCAGGTTTCCGGCAGTTTGGGCTTCGTGCCCTCGGGGATGTCCTTGACCTTCAGCCCGCCCGGGCAGGCCTTGTCCTCGTTGAGCACGACCCAGTGCGAATGCCAGCGGTCGCGGTTCTTCCCGCCATGGGCGGCGTCGTCGAAGTCGGGGTGGAAGGTCGCCGCCAGGGCGACGATGCCCTGGTCCTTCTCGAAGCCGACGTCGGCGGAGTTGAGGGAGGTCGGCCAGACATAGGCGTAGACCTCCGATCCCTGGAACTTGCCGGTGGCCGGGGGCGTCGCCTTGCCGGCATCGGCGCGGACCCGGGTGCTGAAGACGGCGTGGCCGTGGTCGGTGACGATGCGTGTCTCGACGATGTCGAACGAGGCCATCACCGCCTGATCGGCCGGTGTCTCGATCCCATGCGCGGCGGCGGCCGTCGACAGGCAGCAGAGCGCCGCCGCCACGAGGCCGGCGCCCCGTGGAATGTGAACGTTCATGATGTCGTTTTCCTTCCCAGATGGTCGTGCTTGGAGGGGTGGCTATCCTTCGGCGAAGGCCGTCCAGGTGGCAGCCTGGAGGGCAGGATCAGCCTCTTCATGCTCGCCGCAATCGAGCCGGAGGTCCCGGTCGCCGATGGCGGCGTTCACGAAATCGCAGTGATGGGCAGCGGCCTCGCCCGGATGGGCGTTCGGCCGGAAATGACGGCAGCTGACGCACAGGCGCTGGAGCGGAATGGCCCCGGCCAGCTGCAGGGACCGGATGATCTTGATCTGCGCCCGCAGCAGCCCGGCCTGCTCGGCGGCGGTCAGCCGCGACAGCGCCGCCGCGACCTGCGAGGCGGAAGCGGAGAGATCGCGGCCCAGCGCCAGCCCGTCCTCCGTCGTCCGGGCGATCTGCGCCCGCGCGTCGGCGGGATCGGGCGTTCGCCGCAGCAGCCCCTTGCGTTCCAGCGCCGCCAGCGTGTCGGCCATGCTGGCCGCCGAAACCGCCAGATGCGCCGCGATCTCCTTGGGGCGCAGCCCGGCGGGCCGGGCCGCCAGAAGGGCCAGCACCTGCGCCTGGGCGGGGTTGAGCCCCGCCGTGCCGGCGGCAGACCAGAGATCGGCGCGCAGCACCAGCGCGATGCGCTCGAAGCCCTCTCTCAGGCGGGTCGGAACGGGGTCTGGGTTCGATGCGTGGTCCATGGATTTAACTTAGGACTCCTATCTTTATCTGTCAAGCGCTCTTTCCTCCCCTCCCCGGCCACAGGTCGAACGCACCGCCCCCACTGGACCGCCCCCCGACCGGACTGGGCCTCGAGAAGATCTCTTCCCCAATCGAAGGCTGCCGATGTACCACTCGCGCAGCAGACCCGTGCCGCCTCCTTCCGCGAGGCGTCATCTTCGGAACTCCGGCTTTTTGGCGAAAACAATGATGTTCAGGCGCAGCGATCTTCAGGCTCCGCGAGGCAAAGGCCCGCTCGGGAACGGACTGCGCGTCTTCCTGGGATGCGTTGCCGCATGGCTGGTCGCCACGCTGGGTGCCGCCGCGGTCCCGGCACGCGCCGAGAACTGGTTCGTCGCGTCCGAGGATTTCTTCCCGCCCTACAATTTCACCCTGCGCGGCAAGCGGACGGGAATGGACACCGAGATCGTCGAGGCCATGCTGAAGGAGGTCGGCGCCTATCCGATCCACCGCCCGATGACTTGGCCCGAAGTGGTGCGCGCCCACGACGAGAACGAGGTGGACGTCGCGTTCCAGTTCTTCACCTCGCCCCGCCGCCTGGAGCGCGGCCATCTGATCGGACCCTACCGGGTCGGCGCGACGGTGCTCATGGTCCGCAACAATTCGGAGATCGACTACAAGTCCGTCGAGGATCTGCGGGGCCTGCGGATCGGCGTCGTCGAAGGCTTCGAATACACGCCCGAGTTCGACAAGTCGGAACTCTTCGAGAGGATCGGCAGCAGCAGCAACGTCGTCTCGTTCCGGCGCCTGCTTCTCGGCCGGGTCGATGCCATCGCCGGCGACCTCCAGGTGCTGAAATATCTCGCCGAGAACGAAGGCAAGACGGCTTCGGTCAGGATCCTGCCCAAGCCACTTGCCATGGTGCCCCGCTACATCTCCGTCCCCAAGCCCCGGACGGAGAAGGCCGAACGGCTGCGCGCCGCCTACGAGAAGCTCAAGAAGGACGGCACCATCGACGCCATCATCCACAACTGGGAACGGTAGCGGGGGAGCTGACGCAGGGCAATCGCCTGGGCAATTATGATCCTACACAGGGAATCCCGTCATTCCCGCCTTCGCGGGAATGACGGGATTCCTTTTATGGGACTTTAGATTCTATATGCGATTCCCGTAGGGGCCGACGCGATTGCCGCCTTGACCTTTCCCGAGTCATGCCTCAGCATGATGCATCATACAGCATAACGCCGCACAGCGGAGCGCAGGGTGGGTGATGGCCGAGTATGATCTGGCCCTTCTCGAACATGACAATCTCGGCAGCACAATCTATCAGAGATTGTGCGACGCCCTGATGAAGGGCGTGTTCAAGCCCGGCGACCGCCTCAAGATCCGCGATCTGGCCGAGCGGCTTGGAACCAGCGTCACGCCGGTTCGCGACGCCATCCTGCGCCTCGTGCAGGACCAGGCCCTGGTGCTGCGCTCGCCCCGCGACATCCGCGTCCCGCAGCTGACCAGGGCCGTCTATCTCGAAATCCGCGACATCCGGGTCAATCTCGAGGGGCTGACCGCCGGGCGCGCGGCCCGGAACGCCACGCCGGCCCACATCGTCACCCTGGAATCCCTTCTGAAGCGCAACGAGGAGGCCATGGCGGCCGGCGAGACCCTGCTCGCCACCGAACTCAACCAGATGTTCCATTTCGAGCTGGCGACCATCGCCGACATGCCTGTGCTTCGCGACATCCTGCGACGTCTGTGGCTCCAGATGGGACCGCTGATCGCCGACGTCTATGTCGATGCCGGGCGCACGATGATCGACCACCATTATCCGCTGATGGACGCCATCCGGGGCCGTGACGGGCCGGCCGCGGCCCATGCCATGCAGCAGGACATCCTGCATGCCAGCGGGCCGATCCTGGAAAGGATCGACAAGGCAAGGTCAGACGCCGCCGTCCTTTGAGTTCCCCGCTCCACCTTTACTCCTCCAGGCCGCACCCTACGATGATGCATCAAACATTGAACTCCTCCAGCGTCGGGACCACGGCGGCCGACACGCCGCCCGATGTCCTGACCACCGCCGCCCCGCCGGTCTCGCCCGAGGAAGCCGCCGCCGCGGCCCTGCGGCACTTCGGCGTGTCGGGAACCGTGCGCGCGCTGACCAGCGAGCGGGACCGCAATTTCCACATCTCCGCCCCCGACGGGCAGGGCTATGTGCTGAAATACACCAATCAGGCGGAGCAGCGGGTCGTCACCGATTTCCAGACCGCGGCCATGCTGCATGTCGGCGCGCGCGACGCCGCGCTGCCGGTGCCGCGCGTCGTGCCGACGCTGGGCGGAGACCCGCAGGTCGTGGTCGATGTCCAAGGCACCCCCATGGTGCTTCGGCTGCTGACCTATCTGGAGGGCACGCCGCTTCACGCCGCTCCGGCCTCGCCGGGGCTGATGCGCTCCCTGGGAACGACGCTGGCCCGGCTGGATCTGGCGCTGGCCGATTTCGAGCATCCAGGATCGCAGCGGGACCTGCTGTGGGACATCACCAGGACCACCAGCACCCGCGACCGGCTCCACTGCCTGGAGGACGCGGCCCGCCGGGACATGGTCGAGCGCTTCGTCGAGCGTTTCGCCGAAAAGGTGGAGCCGCGGCTGCCCACGCTGCGGCATCAGGTCATCCACAACGACCTCAACCCGCACAACGCGGTGGTCGATCCCATCGGCCACGAGACCGTGACCGGGATCATCGATTTCGGCGACGCGCTCAAGGCGCCGCTGGTCAACGATCTGGCGACGGCGCTCGCCTACCATGTCGCCAGTGGCGAGACGCGCTTCGCCTCCCTGGTCGAGATGACCCGCGCCTACCATGCCGTCCTTCCGCTGACGCCGGAGGAGGTCGAACTGCTCCCCGATCTCGTGGCGGCCCGGCTGGCCCTCGCCATCGGCATCACCGCCTGGCGCGCGGCCAGGTATCCCGAGAACCGCGCCTACATCCAGCGGAATTCCGAACGCGCCTTCGCCGGCCTGGAACTGCTGACCGGCGCCGAGGCCGCCACCGCGCACCGTCTGCTCCATCTCGCCTGCCAGAAAGTGTGAACCGCCATGACGATGATCAACGCCTACGCGCCCGACTCCGCCGCGTCCCTGCCGGAGCGCGAGCGCGCCCTGATCGCCCGCCGCGAGAAGCTGCTCGGCCCGGCCTACCGCCTGTTCTATGCCGACCCGGTCCATGTCGTGCGCGGAGAGGGATCCTCCCTCTATGACGCCGACGGCAACCGCTACCTCGACGCCTACAACAACGTCGCCTCGGTCGGGCACTCGCGGCCCGAGGTGGTGGAGGCGATGGCCCGGCAGGCGGCCGTCCTGAACACCCACACCCGCTACCTGACGGACGGCATCCTGGAATTCGCCGAGGCTTTCCTGGCGGAGTTCCCGCCGGAGCTGTCGCACCTGATGATGACCTGCACCGGCAGCGAGGCCAACGACCTGGCCCTGCGGGTCGCCCGCGTCCACACCGGCGGGACCGGCGTCGTCATCGCCCACAACGCCTATCACGGCGTGACCTCGGCGCTGGCGGAGATGTCGCCCTCGCTCGGCTCCGCGGTGAAGCTGGGCGACCATGTCCGCGTCGTGCCGGCCCCGGACGGCTACCGCATCCCGGAATCGGACGTCGGCGCCGCCTTCGCGCGCTCGGTCGAGGCCGCCATCGCCGATCTGCGCGAAAAGGGCATCCGGCCGGCGGCGCTGCTGGTCGACACCATCTTCTCCAGCAGCGGCGTCTACACCGATCCGGCCGGCTTCCTCGCTCCGGCGGTCGAGGTGATGCGCAAGGCCGGCGGCATCTTCATCGCCGACGAGGTGCAGCCCGGCTTCGGGCGGCTTGGGACGCACATGTGGGGCTTCGCCCGCCACGGGCTGGTGCCCGACATCGTCACCGTCGGCAAGCCGATGGGCAACGGCCATCCGGTGGCCGGCGCCATCTTCCGGCCCGAGGTGATCGAAGCCTTCGGCAGGAACCAGCGCTATTTCAACACCTTCGGCGGCAATCCGGTGTCCTGCGCGGTGGCGCTGGCGGTGCTTCGGGTGATCAAGGCCGACCGCCTGCAGGAGAACGCCCTGACCGTCGGCACCGAGATGATCCAGGGACTGCGGGATCTGGCCGGCCGGCACGAACTGATCGGCGACGTGCGCGGCAGCGGTCTCTTCATCGGTGTCGAGCTGGTGCGCGACCGCAAGCTGAAGACCCCGGCGCCGGAGGAAACCGCCCGGCTGGTCAACGGAATGCGCAAGCGCCGGGTCCTCATCAGCGCGACCGGGCAGGAAGGCCACATCCTCAAGATCCGTCCGCCGCTGGTCTTCTCGTCGGACGACGCCAAGCTGTTCCTGGCCACCCTGGACGAGGTGCTGGCGGCGCTCTGACGCGCCGCCCACCGGGCGGTGCAGGCGGGCGGTGCAGGCCTCGCGCGATTGCAGGAAGGGGGAACGAGGGACGTGGACACGGACACCACCGATGTCATCCGGCGGGTTGCGGTCGTCGGCTGCGGCACCGTCGGAGCGAGTTGGGCGGCGCTGTTTCTGGCCCACGGCCTGGACGTCGCCGCCACCGATCCGGCGCCGGACGCGCAGGATCGTCTCCGGCGCTTCGTCGACCGGGCGCTGGCGCAGCTGGCCGAACTCGGCTGCCGGGGCGGCGGGCGGCTGACCTTCCACGGCGCGCTCGCCGACGCCCTGGAGGGGGCCGGGTTCGTGCAGGAGAACGCGCCCGAGAACGAGGAGACGAAACGCCGCCTGCTGGCCGACATCGATGGCCGGGCCGCGCCCGGCGTGATCGTGGCGAGCAGCACCTCGGCCCTTCTCCGCAGCGCCATCGTTGCCGGCTGCCGCAGCCCGGCCCGGCATGTGGTCGCCCATCCCTTCAATCCGCCGCATCTTCTGCCGCTGGTCGAGATCGTCGGCGGGGATGCCGGGGTGATCGAGCGGGCGGTGCGCTTCTATCGGTCGCTGGGCCGGCATCCCGTGGTGCTGAACCGCGAGATGCCCGGCCACATCGCCAACCGGCTCAGTTCCGCCCTCTACCGCGAGGCCGTGCATCTGGTCGAGCAGGGGGTCGCCAGCGTCGCCGACATCGACGCCGCGATCAGCCAGGGTCCTGGCCTGCGCTGGGCGTTGATGGGGCCGCACATGACCTATCATCTCGGCGGCGGAGACGGCGGAATCGCGCACTATCTCGAACATCTGGGCCCAAGTCAGGTGCGCCGCTGGGCATCCCTCGGCCATCCGACCCTCGGACCCGAGGTGCAGGCCCGCATCGTCGAGGGGGTCGCCGAGGAAGCCGGCGGCCGCACCGTCCAGGACCTGGAGGCGGAACGGGACCGCGCCCTGCTGGGCCTGCTGCGCCTGCTCGGGCGCCATCCGACAGGAGGGGAAGCATGATTCCGCTGGTCATCGCCGTCGCCCCGAACGGGGCGCGCCGCGGCAAGGCCGACCACCCGGCCATCCCGCTCACCCCTGAGGAAACCGCCCGCGAGGCGGCGCGCTGCCGGGAAGCCGGTGCCGGCCTCCTCCACCTGCATGTCCGCGACGCGGCCGGGCGCCACACGCTCGACCCCGACGCCTACCGGACGGCCATCGCCGCCGTCCGGCGGGAGGCCGGGCCCGACCTGCTGATCCAGGCGACGACGGAGGCGGTCGGCCTCTACACGCCGGCCCGGCAGATGGCGGCCATGCGCGAGCTGCGTCCCGAGGCGCTTTCCGCCGCCGTGCGGGAACTGGTGCCGGACGCCGCGTCGGAGCGCGAGGCGGCCCGCTTCTACGCCGAGCAGGCGGCGGCCGGCACGCTGGTCCAGCACATCCTCTACGACACCGGCGACGTGGCGCGTTTCGAGGAATTGATCGCCCGCGGGGTGATTCCGGACGTCGGCTGCAGCGTGCTCTACGTGCTCGGGCGCTACACGCCGGGCCAGCGCTCGCAGCCTTGCGACCTGCTGCCGTTCCTGGCCGCCTCGGCCGGGCGGTTCGCCTGGATGGTGTGTGCCTTCGGCGCGCTGGAGGGGGCCTGTGCCGTCACCGCGGCGGGACTCGGCGGGCATGTCCGCGTCGGCTTCGAGAACAACATGACCCTGGCCGACGGTTCGACCGCGCCGGACAACGCCGCCCTGGTGGCGCAGGTCGCCGCCGCGGCTCCCCTGCTCGGCCGGGCGACGGCCGGCGGCGGCGCCGCGCGCCGCCTTCTCTCCTCCCCGCAGGAGCGATGACCGGGTGCCGGACGGACGCTCTTGGCCGAAAAGATCGTTCCGGTGCGGGCATATTTTGGGCAGGATTGCGCTAACGCTTTGGCGAAACACGAGGAAGAGACGATGGACGGGATGGTGACGGGGCTGGACGGCCTGACGGCGGACATGACGGCGTGGCGGCGCGATCTGCACGCCCATCCGGAAACCGCCTTCGAGGAGCGGCGGACCAGCGATTTCGTGGCGGAAAAGCTGACGTCCTTCGGGCTGGAGGTTCACCGCGGCCTCGCCAGGACCGGGGTGGTCGGGGTCCTGCGCAACGGCGACGGCCCTTCGGTCGCCTTCCGCGCCGACATGGACGCGCTGCACATCCACGAGGAAACCAACCTGCCCCACAGCTCGCGCAATCCCGGCCGCATGCACGCCTGCGGCCATGACGGGCACACGGCGATGCTGCTGGGCGCGGCGCGCTACCTGAGCGAACATCCCGACCTGTTCCAGGGCACCATCGCCTTCATCTTCCAGCCGGCGGAGGAGAACGAGGGCGGCGGCCGCGTGATGGTGGAGGAAGGCCTGTTCGACCGCTTCCCCGTCGAGCAGGTCTTCGGCATGCACAACTGGCCGGGGCTGGAGGTCGGCCGCATCGCGCTGCGCCCCGGCCCGCTGATGGCCGCCTACGACATCTTCGAGCTGACCCTGACCGGCAAGGGCACCCACGCCGGCATGCCGCATATGGGAACCGACACCATCATGGTCGGCAGCCAGATCGTCTCCGCGCTCCAGACCATCGCCAGCCGCAGCGTCCATCCCATCGATTCCGCCGTGGTCAGCGTCACCCAGTTCCACGCCGGCGACACGTGGAACGTCCTTCCCGCCACCGCCGTGCTGCGTGGCACCGTCCGGACCTTCCGGCCGGAGGTTCAGGATCTGGTCCAGCGCCGCATGGGCGAGGTGGCGACCGCCATCGCCGGCGGGTTCGGCGTCGAGGCCAGCCTGCGCTACGAGCGGCGCTACCCCCCCACCACCAACAGCGCCGCGGAAACGGAACTGGCCCGGCGGGCGGCGGCCCGCGTGGTCGGGGAAGAGGCTCTCGACCTCGATCCGATGCCCAGCATGGGGGCGGAGGATTTCTCCTTCATGCTGCAGAAGCGGCCGGGCTGCTACATCTGGGTCGGCGCGGGGCCGTCGGACCAGGGGCGCAACCTGCACAGCCCGCATTACGACTTCAACGACGCGGTGCTGCCGATCGGCACCAGCTATTGGGTGCGGCTGGCCGAAACCGTTTTGCCCAAGGCCGCATGATCCAGATCATGTACAAACCGGATTAATTCCCGATTCGGTCGCATGACATAAGAAAAGTTCTGCGGAAAAATCTTGGGAATTGCGTACGTGTGCGGTTTGTCCCATAGTTCGACAGGAAACGGAGGGACCCGGTCAAAAACGGATCGGGTCTGACGGGTTTTTGCCGAGCCGGGCAAACGGACGGGGGCAGGCGGACGTGGCGGACGAAGCGCAGGACATTCCAGGACGGGGCGGAATCTGGCAGCGTCCGGACTCCCTTTGGGAGGCCACCGCCCCGCCGCCGCCGGCACTGCCGGTGTTGCGGGAGAGCGTGCGGGCCGACGTGCTGGTGATCGGCGGCGGCTTCACCGGCCTGTCGGCCGCCCTGCACGCGGCGGAGGCCGGCAGCCGTGTCGTGGTGCTGGAAGCGTCCGAACTCGGCCGCGGCGCTTCGGGCCGCAACAACGGACAGGTCATCCCGACCCTGACCCGTCCCGACCCCGCCGATCTCGTCGCCCGATTCGGCGAAGAGGCCGGCGGGCGCTTCGTCGGGTTGATCCGCGACAGCGCCTCCACCCTGTTCGATCTGGTGCGCCGTCTCGGCATCGACTGCGCGGCGGAGCAGACCGGCTGGGTCCAGCCGGTGCATTCGCCGGGCCGCATCAGGATCGCCGAGCGCCGGGCGGCGCAATGGGGCCGCCACGGCGCCGACGTCGAGCTGCTCGACCGCGCCGCCGTCTCCGCCATCCTCGGCACCGACGCCTATTTCGGCGGCTGGATGAACCGGACCGGCGGGCACATCAACCCGCTGGCGCTGGTGCGCGGACTCGCCGCCAAGGCGGCTGCCGCCGGGGCGGCGGTCCACGTCAATTCCCCCGCCCTGTCGGTGGAGCGGCAGGGCGACAGCTGGGTCGCCCGCACCCCCCAGGGCGTGGTGACCGCCGACGCGCTGGTGCTCGGCACCAACGGCTATGCCGCCGCCGTCTTCCCGGAAATCCGGACGGAGGTGGTGCCGGTCCTGTCCTGGCAGATGGCCACCGCGCCCCTGGGCGACACTGTCCGCAAGACCATCCTGCCGGGCCGTCCGGCGATGTCGGACACCCACGGCGACCTGCGCTTCATGCGCTACACCGCCGACAACCGGCTGGTGACCGGCGGCGCGCTGCTGATCCCGGTGAACGGGCCGGAGCGGCTGAAGCGGATCGTCGGCGCCCGTCTGGCCGGCCTGTACCCGGCGCTGGACGGTGTCACCTTCGACCATGTGTGGAACGGCCGCATCGCCATGACCACCGACTATTTCCCCCGCGTCCACCGGCTGGGGCCTAACGGCTTCGCCTGGGCCGGCTGCAACGGGCGCGGCGTGGCGCTGTCGGTCTCGCTGGGGCGGGAGCTGGCGCGCGCCGCCATCGGCCGGGATCCGAAGGATCTCGCCCTGCCCTTCACCCCGCCGACACCCCTGCCCTTCAACGCCCTGCTGCAACGCATCGGGCCGTTGAAGATCCTGCAGTACCGCTGGAACGACGCCCGCGAAATCTAACGTCAAGGAGACGGCAAGCATGGCCGACAGCCCCGATTACCCGACCCTCCTGCGCAACGCCTACGGCATGCGCGCGGCGTCCTACGCCCACATGTTCGACGTGCTGCGCGAGCGTTTCGGCACCGGCACGGCGCTGGAGGTCGGACAGGAAGCCACCCGCCGCCTCGGCGAAGCGATGGGCGTCAAGTATGCGGGCCATGGCCCCGACGACCTGACCGGCCTGTGCCACGCCTTCCTCGACGGCATCCCCAACCGCGACAGCATGTTCGCGCCCGAGATCAAGCGCTGCGACGGCGAAGCGCTGGAGATCCACTTCCACCGCTGCCCGCTGAAGGAGGCGTGGCAGGCCCAGGGCCGTTCCGACGCCGATCTGGAACTGCTGTGCAGGATGGCCGGCGCCATCGACGGCGGGCTGTTCGAGGCGGCCGGCTTCGTCTTCAAGGGCGAGACCTGGAAGCCGGGCGACGAGGGCTGTTGCCGGCTGAAGGTCCTGCCCGGCGCCCAGCCCACCGAATAGACGCGCTTCCCAGCGAAGCCCGCAACGACGTAGAAAAAGAAGGTGTCCCCGCCATGACTCTCCGCCTCCTTGCGCTCACGACCCTCACCGCCGCCGGGATCGCCGGCTCGGCCTTCGCCGCCGACACGGTCAAGCTCGGCTACCAGCTGCCGCTGACCGGCGACACCGCCCAGTACGGCCAGGATTTCCGCAAGGCCGCCGAGATCGCGCTGGCCGAGTTCAACGCCGCCGGCAAGCCGTTCAAGGTCGAGATCGTTTTCGAGGACAGCCGGTCCGACGCCAAGGAAGGCACCAACATCGCCCGCAAGTTCGTGGACGACAAGGAGATCGTCGGCGTGCTCGGCGACTTCACCTCGGGCGTGTCGATGGCGGCGGCGCAGGTCTACAAGGAGGCCGGCATGCCGCAGCTGTCGCAGACCGCCTCCCATCCCGACTACGCCAAGATCTCCAAGTACCAGTTCCGCAACATCGCCACCCAGGCGCAGGAAGGCCCCTACAACGCCAAGTGGATGGCGTCCAAGGGCTTCAAGAACGTCGCGGTGATCGCCGAGCAGACCGATTGGGGCCAGTCGGTGGTCGGCGGCTTCTCCGACGCGGTGAAGGCCAACGGCGGCACCGTCGCCTTCTCGGAATTCTTCAACCGCGGCCTGAAGGACTACCGTTCGCTGATCAGCAAGATCGAGCGCGCGAAGCCCGACGCGATCTACACCGGCTTCTTCTACGAGGACGGCGCGCAGTTCCTGCGCCAGCTCCAGCAGCTCGGCATCAAGACGCCGGTCTATTCGACCTCGGCGGCCTACAGCCCGAAGCTGATCGAACTGGCCGGCGGCGCGGCGGAGGGCGTGCACCTGACCTCCAACTTCCTGCCGACCGACCCGTCGCCGAACGTCCAGCATTTCGTCGACGAGTGGAAGAAGCGGTCCGACGGCGCGGTACCCGGCCAGTTCCCGGCCCAGGCTTATGATGCCGTGCGCATCATGCTGGCGGCGGTCGAGAAGGCCTCGCCCGCCCCGACCCGCGAGAAGGTGCGCGACGCGCTGGCCCAGACGAAGGACTTCCCCGGCGTGACCGGCAAGACGACCTTCAACGCCGACCGCGAGGCCGAGAAGGAGCTGGTGAAGGTCGAGGTCAAGGGCGGCGCCTTCGTTCCGGTCGCCGACTGAGGCTCCGGCACCCGATCTTCAGCACCCACTCCAGCGACAGAGCCCGCATGTTCGATCCCTATTATCTCCAGCAGCTCGCCATCGGCCTGTCGCTGGGCATGACCTACGCGCTGATGGCAATCGGCTTCACGCTGATCTTCGGCGTGCTGAACGTCGTCAACTTCGCCCACGGCGAAATCTACACGCTGGGCGCCTTCGCCGGCCTCGTGCTGATCTCGGCGACGGCGCCGCCCATCGTGGCGGTGATCCTGGGCGCGCTGGCCGTCGGGGCGCTGGCCGGCTTCTCGCTGGAGCGCCTCGCCTTCAAGCCGTTCCGCCGCTTCACCGACGAGGCGTCGCTGAAGTCGCGGGCGATGCGGGAATCGACCCTGCTCTCCTCGCTGGCGGTGTCCATCGTGGTGCGCGAGGCGCTGGAGATCGTCTTCGGATCGCAGATGCGCTCGGTCCCCTTCGACTATCTGATCAACACGCCGGTGCGCGTCGGTCCGGTGATCCTGGTGACCGGCGACTTCATCATCTTCGGCGTCGCCGCCGCCATGCTGATCGGCCTGCAATATCTGCTGACCCGCACCCGCGTCGGGCTGGCGATCCGCGCGGTGTCCAACAACCCGCTCGGCGCCAAGTATGTGGGCATCGACACGGATCGGACCATCATCACCACCTTCGTCGTCGGGTCGATGATGGGGGCGGCGGCCGGCATCCTGATGGGGCTCTATTACGGCGCCGTCTTCCCTGCCATGGGCTTCACCCCCGGCATCAAGGCCTTCGTCGCCATGGTGATGGGCGGCCTGTCCTCCATTCCCGGCGCGGTGATCTGCGCGCTGATCCTCGGCATCTCGGAGAGCATGGCGACGACCTTCGTCTCGTCGGGCTGGTCGGACATGGTGGCCTACGGCTTCCTGATCCTGACCCTGATCTTCTTCCCCAACGGTTTGTTCGGAGCGCGCCGTGAACGCGTCTGAGACTGTCGCGACAGCCGACCGGCTGGACCGCCGCCGGGGCCGGCTGGTTCCGCTCCTGATCGCGCTGCTGGTCTTCGCCGCCCTGCCGGCGCTGCTGGCCGGCTTCGACCGCGGCTATTTCTACCAGATCGCCAATCTGGCGCTGATCTTCGTCCTGCTGTCCGCCTCCATGCATCTGGTGACGGGGGTGGCCGGGCTGCTGCATCTGGGGCACGCCGCCTTCTACGGCGTCGGCGCCTACACCGCGGCTCTGCTGACCTCCAAGCTGGGTCTGGGCTTCACCGTCACCCTGCCGCTGTCCGGTCTGGTGGCGGCGCTGGTCGCCTTCCTGGTGGCGCTGCCGACGATGCGGCTGGTCAGCATCTATTTCGCCGTGGCGACGCTCGCCATCGGGCAGATGCTGTATCTGGTCATGCTGAACTGGGTCGATTTCACCAAGGGCCCCAACGGCATCATCGTCACCCGGGGGTTCGAGCTGTTCGGCGTCAGCCTGTCCGGCCGTCTCGCCACCTACTACACGGTGGCGGCGGTGGTGACGCTGTCGGTCGTCGCCATCAGCCGGCTCAGCCATTCCTACTACGGCAACGCCCTGCGCTCGATCCGCGAGGACGACCAGTGCGCCGACGCCATGGGGGTGCGCACCGTGCGGCTGAAGATGGAGGCCTTCACCCTGTCGGCCTTCTTCGCCGGGGTGGCGGGCAGCCTGTGGGCGCACATGACCGGCTACATCTCGCCCGGCGACTTCAAGTTCTCGGAATCCATCCTGATCCTGGCGATGGTGGTGGTCGGCGGCCTGGGCAGCCTGCCCGGCGCGATCATCGGCGCGCTGCTGCTGATCCTGCTGCCGGAAGGGCTGCGCGGCCTGGGCGACTTCCGCAACATCATGGTCGGGCTGGTGATGTTCCTCTCCATCCTGCTGCTGCCGAAGGGTCTGCTGGGCGAGGTCTCCGCCCTGCGGCTCATGCGCCGGCAGCTGGGGGCGGCGTGGCGCAGCACCGGGAAAGACCAGGGGACAGGCGAAGGGATCGGCTGGCGATGACCCATCTTCTTGAAATCCGCAACGTCAGCCGCCGGTTCGGCGGCGTGCAGGCGGTGGGCGACGTGACCGCCCATGTCGACGAGGGCGAGCTGGTCGGGCTGATCGGCCCGAACGGCGCCGGCAAGACCACGCTGTTCAACCTGATTTCGGGCTTCACCCCGCTGTCCGGCGGCACCGTCGCCTTCGCCGGCAGGACCATCAGCGGGCTGAAGCCCAACCAGGTGGCGCGGCTCGGCATCAGCCGCACCTTCCAGAACCTCCGCGTCTTCCCCAACATGTCGGTCTTCGACAACGTGTCGGTCGGCGCGGTCGGCGCGCTGCCGCAGGGGCCGCTCGGCGCCTTGTTCGGCTCCCTTCACAAGGGCGGCAGGGCCCGTTCCTCCGAGATCAGCCGCCGCACCTGGGAGGCGCTGGAGGCGGTCGGCCTGACCCACGCCGCGGCGGAGCTGGCGGCCAACCTGCCCTACGGCCAGCGCAAATATTTGGAGATCGCCCGCGCGCTCGCCATGCGGCCGCACTTCCTGATCCTGGACGAGCCGGCCGCCGGGCTGAACGACACCGAAACGCGCGATCTGGCCGCCTTCATCAAGCGGCTGCACGGACAGGGCCTGACGGTCATGCTGGTCGAACACGACATGACCCTGGTCATGGGCATCTGCCAGCGCATCCTGGTGCTGGCCTCCGGCCGGAAGATCGCCGACGGCACGCCGGACGCCATCCGCAGCGATGCCGCCGTCCTCGAAGCCTATCTCGGGGTGGACGAATGACCGCGCCGCTGCTTTCCATTGCGGACCTGCATGTCGCCATGGGGCCGCAGGAGATCCTGCACGGCGTCCGCCTGGACGTGGCCCAGGGCGCCATCGTCGCCGTGCTCGGCTCCAACGGCGTCGGCAAGACCACGCTGATGCGGGCGGTGTCCGGCATCTACCGGGCGCGGCAGGGAACCATCACCTTCCGCGGCCAGCCGATCGCCAACATGCCGGCCCACCGCATCGTCCAGCTCGGCCTGTCCCAGGCGCCGGAAGGGCGGCAGATCTTCTCCAACATGAATGTCCGCGAGAATCTGGTGCTCGGCGGCGGCGACATCGGGCTGGGCGAGCTGGACCGCGTGCTGGCGATGTTCCCGGTGCTGGGCGAGCGGCTGCGCCAGAATGCCGGATCGCTGTCGGGGGGCGAGCAGCAGATGCTGTGCATCGCCCGCGCCCTGATGCGCCGGCCGACCCTGCTGCTGCTGGATGAGCCGTCGCTGGGACTGGCGCCGAAGATCGTCGCGCAGATCTTCGATCTGGTCAGCCGCATCCGGGCCGAAGGGGTATCGATCCTGCTGGTCGAACAGAACGCCCGCGCCGCCCTGCGCATCGCCGACCATGCGGCGGTGCTGGAGGATGGCCGGATCGTGCTGTCCGGCCCGGCCGACCAGCTGCGGGACGACCCGCGCATCGCCGAGGCCTATCTCGGCGGCCACGCCCATTGACGCTCTCTGACGGAAAGGAGCCAGCCATGACACAGCCCGCGACCCAGCCCCTGGGCATCCTGGAGCGACGCCGCATCGAGGCGGAAATCCTGAAGCCGGTCTACGAGGAGATGGTCGCCCGGCTGGGCGAGGCGACGGCGCAGGAGATCCTGGGCGCCGCGATCACCAAGGCGGCGCTGGCCGCCGCCCGGGCCTTCGCCGCGACCGAGCCGGACGGCACCAGCCTGAAGAGCTTCGCCGACCTTCAGCCGCTGTGGACCAAGGACGACGCGCTGCGCCTGGACGTGAAGCGGCAGGACGAGACGCATTTCGACTACGACGTCACCCGCTGCCGCTATGCCGAGATGTACCGGGAGATGGGGCTGGGGTCGGTCGGCCACCTGCTGTCCTGCAACCGCGACGCCGCCTTCTGCACCGGCTACGACCCGCGCATCACGATGGAACGGACGCAGACCATCATGCAGGGCGCCAGCCATTGCGACTTCCGCTACCGCTTTGACGACCGGAAGGACGAATAGGCGCGCACAGCCGCGCCCGAACGGTCAGCGCGCCGTGGCGCGGAAGGCGGCGGCGACCGCGACCAGGGCGGGGATCAGCAGGAACTCGACGCCGCTGGCCGTCCCGACGAGGTCCGGCGGCAACTGCAGGGTCAGCGCATAGGCGCCGATCAGCATGAGGACCGCCAGCGCGGTGGCGGCGCCTAGGGAGCGCAGAACCAGGATCGCCGCACAGCCGACGGCCGCCAGAAGCGATCCCGCGGCGGTAGGAGGGATGCTGGGATGAACCGGCATCAGGTCCGCCGCCCCGTTGCCGAGCTGACCGCCGAGCTGGCCCGCGACCGACAGCAGGTGATTGCCCATCCAGCCGAGCAGGCGCTGGTTGCCCGAAGGCATCGTCAGCAGATCCAGCACGCCGCGAACAACGGAACAGCCGGCGCTTTGCAGCTTGCAGGACAGGGGCGACAGGGCGCCGCCGGCGGCGAAGCAGAGGGAAGTGGACTGGCTCATGACCCGCGTCCTTGGATCTTCAGTTGAGATCGGGATCAGGCCGGACGCGAACGGAGTGCCGTGCCGGTCGATGCCAGGACGCTAAACGTTCCGATGGAAGCGATAAACCGCGAAGATCGACGAAGTCCGTTGCTTGCACAGCAACAGTCTTCGTTCCTTCCCCTTCCGCGGAGTCCGTGAGTGAACGGGGATACTCCCCAAGGGAGTCCCCAAGGCCCCGATCCCTAGCCGGGAACGGACCGGACGGGTGCCGACGACGCGCGCGGAATCAGCGTCGGCGGCGCGACCCGGATGCGGTCGCTGGCGGACGCCGCGCCCCGCGACAGAAGATCCAGGGCTTCCGCCGCGATCCGGTCGAAGGGCACGCGCACCGAGGTCAAAGGCACCGACAGCCGGCTGACGATGGGAATGTCGTTGTAGCCGACCAGGGAGATGTCCTCCGGCACCGACAGCCCGAGCTTGATCAGCGCCGACAGCGCGCCGATGGCGGTGTTGTCGTTCATGGCGAAGATCGCCGTCGGCCGCGCCGCCGCGCCCATCAGCCGCTCGGCCGCCTCGGCTCCGGAATCGATCCCGAAGCTCGACTCGACGATCCAGTCCTTTTCGACCGCCGCCCCCGCCTCGTTCATCGCCCAGCGGTAGCCGGCGAGCCGGCCGCGGCTGCTCGACGCGTAGCCCGGCCCGGCGATGATGCCGATCCGCCGATGGCCGAGGTCCAGGAGATGGCGGGTGGCGAGATAGCCTCCCAGCTTGTCGTCCCCCACCGACGACATGCTGCGGCCGTCGCTGCGCAACGCCAGCACATAGGGAATGTTGCGCTTCTCCAGCCGGACCGGGAAATCGTCGCCCTCCCTCGCGGTCGACAGCACCAGACCGTCCACCCCGCGCTGGAGCAGGCTTTCCGCCGCCGCGCGGTCGGCCTGCGGCTCGTCGTCGGTCGTCGCCACGATGGCGAAGCGGCCCGAGCGCGCGCAGGCATGGGCCAGCGCTTCGTAGAGCATCGCCATCACCGTGTCGGTCAGCCGCGGCACGATCACGCCGATGGTGTTGGTGTTGCCGCGCCGCAGGCTGGCCGCCGCGACGTCGCGCACATAGCCGAGGTCGGCGGCGACCTGCCGGACCTTGCGGGCCGTCTCGCTCTCCGACCGCGGCAGGCGCTCGTCGAGGATCCGCGACACCGTGGACTTCGACACCCCCGACGCGGCGGCGACGTCGTGCAACGTCACCCGGCCCTGCCTCTCCTGTGGATCGTCTTTGGTGAACACGCCCGGCCCCGCGAATTTCCGTCCGGACCCAAGATAATGGTTGACACCCCAATTGTTCAAGTCATAGTTTGGGAACGTTCCCGGTATCGTTACCAAACGTGCCGGCGGACATTCCCGGCCCGCAGCAAAGACGGCCCGGAACACCCTCACATCCCATAATGTTTCTGGAAGGCATCGGAACCATGGCCATCGATTGGAAGGGACTGAACCCCGCGCCCGTCACGCTGTTCAAGGACAACGGCGACGTCGATTTCGACGGCAACGCCCGCCTGGCCAAGTGGCTGGCCTCGATCCCCGGCGTGAAGAGCCTCGTCATCCTCGGCCATGCCGGCGAGGGCACCTTCCTCACCCATGACGAGCAGCTCGAGCTGATCCGCGTCTACAAGGACGCGACGCCGCTGCCGGTCGTCGCCGGCATCACCGGCGAGGGCACCAAGGTCGCCGAGCTGGAGGCCAAGGAGAAGTTCGAGGCCGGCGCCACCGGCGCCCTGGTCTATCCGAACCACGGCTGGCTGCGCTTCGGCTACCAGAAGGGCGCGCCGGTCGACCGCTACAAGGCCGTCGCCCAGTCCGGCCTGGAATGCATCCTGTTCCAGTACCCGGCCGTGACCAAGGCCAACTACGACCTCGACACCCAGCTTCAGATCGCCGCCGTGCCGGGCGTCACCGCCACCAAGAACGGCGTGCGCGACATGAAGCGCTGGTACGACGAAATCCCGGCGCTGAAGAACGCCTTCCCGGACCTCGCCATCATGTCGTGCCATGACGAATGGCTGCTGCCGACGATGTTCGACGTCGACGGCCTGCTGGTCGGCTACGGCAACATGGCGCCGGAACTGCTGATCGAGTATCTCGCCGCCGGCAAGGCGCAGGACTATACGCTCGCCCGCAAGTACCACGAGCAGCTGCTGCCGATCACCCGCGCCGTCTACCACCGCGGCTCGCACATGGAAGGGTCGGTCGCGCTGAAGCACGCCCTGCGCGCCCGCGGCCTCATCGACAACGTCAATGTCCGCGAGCCGCTGAAGGCGCTGGGCGATGGCGCCGACGAGGAAATCCGCGCCGCGGTGAAGGCGTCCGGCCTGACCGTGATCGAGAACGCCCTCGCCGCCTGAGGGACCGGGGCCGCCCCCGGGGCGGCCTCTCTCTGATACCGTTACGCAATTGGCGGCGATCCCGGCTTTTCAGGATCGCCGCCGCGGAATCAACTCTTGGGGGGCCTCCGGCGGCCGAAGGCTGCCGGCAATAAGAAAAACGAACAATCAGGCTTGAGAGGAAACGCCATGCTCATGCAGACATCCGAGGATGTCGCCACCAAAACGCGCGACGCCGCTGCCGGCAGTTTCGATGGACAGGCGGACATCAGCGCCCGGCTCGAACGGCTTCCGGTCACCAAGCGCGTCTTCTGGACCCGCAACATCATCGGCGCCGCCACCTTCTTCGACGGCTACACGGTCATCGCCATCGCCTACGCCATGCCGGTGCTGGTCCGCGAATGGGGCCTCGGCCCCGAACAGACCGGCCTGATCCTGTCGATGGGCTATCTGGGCCAGCTCATCGGCGCCGTCTTCTTCGGCTGGCTCGCCGAGCGGATCGGCCGGCTCAGCGTCCTCCTCTTCACCATCCTGCTGTTCGTGAGCATGGACGTCGCCTGCCTGTTCGCCTGGGGCGCAGGATCGATGATGGCGTTCCGCTTCGTCCAGGGCATCGGAACCGGCGGCGAGGTCCCCGTCGCCAGCGCCTACATCAACGAATATATCGGTTCGAAGGGGCGGGGCCGCTTCTTCCTGCTCTACGAGGTGATGTTCCTGCTGGGCCTCGTCGGGGCCGGCCTCATCGCCCGGGCGCTCGTCCCGGTCTATGGCTGGCAGGCGATGTTCCTCGTCGGGCTGGTCCCGGCCGCCGTCCTGATCCCGCTCCGCTTCTTCATGAAGGAATCGCCGCGCTGGCTGGCGTCCAAGGGCCGTTACCAGGAGGCCGACCGCATCGTCAGCCAGCTCGAGGCGAGCGCCGTCGCCTCCGGCCACAGGCTGGAAGCGCCGAAACCTGTCGCCACCCGCGCGAAGGCCGGCTCCAACTGGCGCGAGCTGTTCTCCGGCTTCTACCGCCGCCGCACCTTCACCATCTGGGCGATGTGGTTCTGTTCCTACCTCGTCGCCAACGGCATGATCACCTGGCTGCCGACGCTGTACCGCCAGACCTTCAACCTGCCGCTGGAGACCAGCCTGCTGTACGGGCTGCTGACCTCGGTCGCCGGCGTCGTCGCCTCGGTCGCCTGCGCGCTGCTGATCGACCGGGTCGGCCGCAAGCGCTGGTACATGATCGCCTTCTTCGCCGCGCCGCTGCCGCTTCTGGCGCTCGCCTTCCTCGGCGCCACCTCGCCGCTCGAAGTGCTGATCCTCGCGGGACTGGCCTACGCGATCCTGCAGACGATCACCTTCTCGCTCTACCTCTACTCCGCCGAGCTCTATCCCACCCGCATGCGGGCGCTCGGCACCGGTCTCGGCAGCGCGTGGCTGCGCCTCGGCTCCTCCACCGGCCCCATCCTGGTCGGCGTGCTGATGGGGTCGGCCGGCGTCCAGTATGTCTTCGCGACCTTCGCCGCCGTATCGCTGGTCGGCGCGGTCGTCACCGCCCTCTTCGCCATCGAGACCAAGGGGCGGGTTCTGGAAGAGCTGTCTCCCTGAACGGAGGCCGCTGAACAGGCAGGCCCCAGGGCGGCGGCGGATGCGTGCCGGTGCGGGACACGCGACGGCCGGGTCCAGCCGCCTCCCCTGCCCCCCGCCTTGCCATCGGCCTCCATCACGGCCGCCGGCGCAGTTCCCCGACACGGACCGCAAGACAGGCGCGACCCGATTTGACGCCTGACCCCGATTACCGGATTTGAAAACCAGGGTTTCGCACGCTCCGCATCGGACAGGCGAAACCCCGGAATGGAGCACTGCGCCCGCGCGGCTGGAACGCCGGGGCGCCCCGTCCTTCGGCGCGCTGCCGTTCCCCGCCCTCCACCGCCCTCATCTTCCCCGCCCCGACGGAAAACCGGCGTGACCGGACCGATCCGGCCGCCTTTTCCGACCGGGCGGCCGACCGGGCGGGATGCCATGGGATTTCCATCCACCCCTTATTCATCGGCGGTATTTTTCCATGAAGCAGTCGCAAACCATTGCTCTGTGCGGAGTCCTGGCTTCGTGCCTCGCCGGGCCGGCCCAGGCGCAAGGCCGGTTCGACATCCAGCTCAGCGGTGACGCCTATTTTGAAATGGGCCTCGTTTCGCAGACCAACGACCGCAATCTGCGCTCCACCGAGGCCCGCAACCGTTTCCGCCTGACCGTCGTTCCGCTGGCGAAAGCCGACAACGGCCTGGAATACGGCGCGACCCTGCGCCTGCGCAGCGCGCTCGGCAGCCGGGCGGTCGACATCGACCGCGGCTACCTGTTCTCCTCGGGATCCTTCGGCACGGTGCGGCTGGGCGTCACGCCGGGCTTCGACGGCGAGATCTCCCATCTGACCAACGGCACCGGCCGTCCCATCGCCTACCTGCCCTTCGGCCTGTACGACCATGCGGCGGCCTGGGTCGGACCGGCCGGCGGCGCCCAGGGAACCGATCCGGCGACCGGGCGCTACACCGGCGGCGATTTCCGGGGCGGCGTCGGCGACGCCCTCCAGCCGCCCGCCACCCTGATGTGGCCCTGGCTCAATGCCGATGCCGGCGCCACGAAAATCCTCTACGCCTCGCCGCGTTTCGCCGGGCTGCAGGTCGGCGGCAGCTACACGCCGCGCAACGACAGCTCGAACACCGACCTCAACCGCGTCAAGACCGGAACGACCCCGGCGGCGCAGTTCACCGGGAACTTCCAGGACATCGTCGAGGTCGGCGCCAACTACAAGGCGACGCTCGGCCCGGTCAAGGCGACGCTGTCGGCGGCCTTTATGGGCGGCACGGCGACCGGCAGCGGAGCGGCCGCGGATTCCTTCCGGGATCTCCGGGGCTATATCGGCGGCTTCCGGTTCGACTATGCCGGCTTCTCGCTCGGCGGCGACTATCTGAACTACGGCAAGAGCGGGCAGAACGCGCGCTACGCCTACACCGACGACACCTGGACCTGGCAGCTCGGCGCGCAGTACGTCACCGGACCCTATGTGCTGGGCGCCGCCTACATCCGCACCGAGGACCCCGGCCAGGTGACCCGGCCCGGCAAGCGGACCGCCGACGTCTACGAGCTGGGCGCCGGCTACACCGTGGCGCCGGGCTTGAGGGTGCAGCTCCAGTACGATTACTTCGACACCCGGAGCGACAAGGCCGTGACCCCGGCCTCCGGGTCGCCCGACGACCGCGCGCATGTGCTGCTGGCCCGGACGCTCGTGGCGTTCTGACAAGAGCGTGCCTTGAGGGCGCGGCGTTCCGCACAGGCACCCGCGCCCTCAAGACCAGCCACGCCAGTAACGGCTGCAAAAGACCCTATAATATTGCAGTGCATGATAATGATCCGCGCCAATACTGAAAATTTCCCGATATCATTAAACGAGGATTCATTTTTCCTGGTTACTTCATAACTTTCCATCAGGACGCCAGCCAACCCCGGACAGAGAGGACGCCGCCATGCGATCCGTCATTTTCGGCCTCAACAGTCGCATCAATCTCATCACCGGCATCGCGCTGGTGGGATTCGCGATTGTCGGCGCTCTCTCGATCCGCACGATCGGAACGGTGACCGGGGATGAACGCCAGGCGCGCGCCCGCGTCGTCGTCGAGGCGGCGTCGAAGATCGTCCAGTTCTATGAAGCGAAGGTCGCCAGGGGCGACCTCCCGGAAGCCGCCGCGAAGGACGCCGCGAAAGAGGCGCTGCGCGCTGTCCGCTTCGACGGCAACGAATACATCCTCATCCTCGAGCAGGACGGGACCGTCGCCATGAGCGGCATGTTCAAGGACCGGGACGGACGCTCCGCGCTCGACAACAAGGATGCCAACGGCGTCTATTTCAGCCGGGAGATGATCAAGGCCGCCCAGGCCGGCGGCGGCTTCACCGAATATTCCTGGCCGAAGGCGCCGAACACGCCTCCCCAGCGCAAGGTGGCCTACGCCCTGCAATCGGGCGCCTGGAAATGGGTCGTCTGCTCGGGCGTCTATCTCGACGACGTCGAGGCGGCGGTCTGGCGGAACGCCGCGACCATCGCCGGGGTCGGCGGGTCCCTGGCCGTGCTGATCTTCGGCGCCGCCTTCTGGCTGGCCCGCAGGATCACCCTTCCCATCCTGCGCCTCACCGCCGTAACCAACCGCATCGCCGACGGCGACCTGGCGGTCGCGGTTCCCGGCCAGGGGCGGCGGGACGAGATCGGCTCGCTCGCCCATTCCATCGGCGTGCTGAAGCGCCGCTCGGAGGAGGCCTCGCGCCTGTCCGCCGAACAGGACCAGATGAAGGCGGAGGCGGCCCGCGAGCACCGGCACGAGATGGACCGGCTCGCCAATGCGTTCGAAGCCTCGGTGATGGCCGTGGTCGGGTCCATCGCGTCGTCGGCGGGCACCATCGAGAACGCCGCCAACGCCCTGTCGGCCTCGTCGCAGCTTGCTGAACGCGAAACCACCTCGGCCGCCGACGCCGCGGAACAGACCAGCGGGAATGTCGGGACCGTCGCGTCCGCCACCGAGGAGCTCTCCGCGTCGATCCAGGAGATCTCCCGGCAGATCGCGCACTCCTCCCGGATCGCGTCGGGGGCGATGGACGAGGCGGGCGAGGCGCGGGTCGCCATGACCCAGCTTGCCGAAGCCGCCAAGCGGGTCGGCGCCATCGTCGACCTGATCCAGGATATCGCCAGCCAGACCAACCTGCTGGCCTTGAACGCCACCATCGAGGCGGCGCGGGCGGGGGAGGCCGGCAAGGGCTTCGCCGTCGTCGCCGGCGAGGTCAAGGCGCTGGCCGCGCAGACCGCCAGGGCGACCGACGAGATCCAGGCGACCGTCTCGGGCATCGAATCGATCTCCGGGACGGCCGTCTCGCGCATCCAGGAGGTCGGCGTGACGGTCACCCGGATGAACGAGATCACCGCGGCGATCGCCGCCGCCATCGAGGAGCAGGGCGCGGCGACGCGCGAGATCGCCGACAACATCGCCAACGCCGCGGAAAGCACCCGCCGGGTGTCGGGCAACGTCGACGTGGCGCGTCAGGCGGTCGACAGCACGACCGGCGTCGCCCGGACCGTGCTCGATGCGGCGGGCGCCCTGTCCGAGGGGAGCAAGCGGCTCAATCGGGAAGTGTCCAACTTCCTCGGCACCGTCCGCGCCGCCTGATCGCGGGATCGGAGCAGGCGGGCGGCCTCAGTCGTCGGGCTGCGCCGGAATGCCGTGCTTGCGCAGCTTGGCGTACAGGTTGGTGCGCGACAGGCCGAGCCGGCGGGCGGCATCCAGCTTGTTCCCCCGGCTCTCCTCCAGGGCTTCGAGGATGAGCGTCCGCTCCAGCCCGTCCATGGCCTCGGCCAGCGGCCGGGTCCTGTCGGGCGGAACGGCGGGCTGGATCGCCGCGACCGGCAGGATGTCGGCGAAATCCTCCGCCAGGATGCGCTCGCCCTCGGTGCGCACATAGACCTGTTCGATGACGTTGGCCAGTTCCCGGACATTGCCCGGCCAGTCATGCTGGCGCAGCGCGTCGAGCGCCGAAGGCGTGAACTCCCGCATCGGCTGATCGAGGCTGGCCGCGATCCTTTCCGAGAACAGCGGGGCCAGGATCTCCAGGTCGTCCCTGCGCTCGCGCAGCGGCGGAAGCTGGATCGGAAAGACGTTGAGCCGGTAATAGAGGTCCGAGCGGAAGGCGCCGCTGCGCACCATCTCGGCCAGCGGGCGGCTGGTCGCCGCGATGATGCGGACATCGACCTTGACGATCTGGTTGGACCCGAGCGGCTCGACCTCGCGCTCCTGCAGGGCGCGCAGCAGCTTGGCCTGGAGCGGCAGCGGCATGTCGCCGATCTCGTCGAGGAACAGCGTCCCGCCATGGGCCATCTGGAACTTGCCGGGGCGCGGCTGGCGGCCGGCGCCGGTGTAGGCCCCCGGCGCGACGCCGAAGAACTCCGCCTCCAGCAGAGTTTCGGGAATGGCGGCGGTGTTGACGGCGACGAAGGGACGATGGGCGCGGTCCGAGGAGGCATGGATCGACTGCGCCACCAGCTCCTTGCCGGTCCCGGTCTCGCCGAGCAGCAGGACCGCCGACCGGATCTGGCCGGCCCGGCGCACCAGCCGCTTCACCTGGAGCATCGGCGGGCTGAAGCCGATCAGGTTCTCCACCGTGTATTGCGAGGCGCGGCTCGCCGCCAGCTCCTGCTCGACGCGGGTCAGGCGCGATTGCAGCTTGTTGAAGCGGTCGGCGATGGGCCGCAGGTAGGTCAGGCTGTTCTTCAGGGCGAAGGCCAGCGCGCCGATCACCTCCCCCCGCTCGTCGCGCAGCGGCAGGCGGCTGACCAGCAGCGTATGCTCGCCATAGCGCATGATGTCGAGCGGCAGCGACCGGCCGGTCTCCACCACCTCGCGCATCCGGCTGTGCGGAATGACGCGCTCCACCGGCTGGCCGATCGCGTCCGCCGCCGACCGGAAGCCGAGCTGCGCCATCAGCCTGTCGTTGAACCAGACATGCTTGTCGTTGGACCAGACGATGCGCACATCGCGGTCGACCAGAATGGCGCCGTCGATCATCTCGTTGATCATCACCATCAGCGCCCGCGCCGCGGCGAAGTGACCGGCCGGGTCCGTCTGCATTGCAAAGTCCTCCGTACCGCCGAATGTCAATATTCTTGACATCATCTGTCAGAAAACTGAACAGGGCGAAACCGCCGATTTGCAACGCTGTGCCGTCCTGCCGACTGGGCGACTGTCCGCAATCGCCACCCCATCCGCTCCCGCATTGAACAACAGTCGAATCAAATTCGTTACCTATCAACAAGTTAGAAGTCTGGCACGCGCGTTGCTGTCCAGCCTTCCAGACTGCGCCCCATCCGAACAATCCGCCTCCCGATCTTACTGGAAGCGAAACGAAACGGGTAGCGGGGCCAGGGCATCCGGTCGGGCAAGGAAGGGTATGCACGCGCCATGACAAACCAGCGCATCGCGATCATCGGCGGCGGACTGATGGGGCACGGAATCGCACAGGCCTTCGCCGTCGCCGGTCATCGCGTCGCCATCCAGGAACCCGACGCCGGCCGCCGGGCCACGATCCCCGGCCATGTCCGGCGCAACCTGCAAGCCCTCGGCGAGGACCTCGCGGCCGCCGACCTCATCCATCCGCAGGAGAGTCTGGCCGACGCCGTCGCCGACGCCGACATCGTGATCGAGGCGGTGCCGGAGGATCTGGCGCTCAAGCAGCGCATCCTCGCCGCCGTCGAGGCGGCGGCCCCCCCGCACGCGCTGCTTGCCAGCAACACGTCGGTCATCCCGATCACCCGGATCATGGAGCCGCTCGCCGACAAGACCCGCGCCATGGGCACCCATTGGTGGAACCCGCCCTACCTGATCCCGCTGGTCGAGGTGGTCCAGACCGCCGACACCGCCGACGCGGCCGTCGCCGCGATGATCGGCCTGCTGACCGCCATCGGCAAGACCCCGGTGCATGTCCGCAAGGACGTCCCCGGCTTCATCGGCAACCGCCTGCAGCACGCGATGTGGCGCGAGGCGATCGCCCTGGTCCAGAACGGCGTGTGCGATGCCGAGACGGTCGACGCCGTGGTCAAGGCCAGCTTCGGCCGGCGGCTCGCCGTCCTGGGACCGCTGGAGAATGCCGACCTCGTCGGCACCGACCTGACCCTCGCGGTCCATGAGCATGTCCTGCCCGACCTCGACCGCAGCCCGGCTCCGCTGCCCCTGCTGCGCGATCTCGTCGCTTCCGGGCGGTTGGGCATGAAGGCCGGCGCCGGATTCCGGAACTGGGCCGAGGGGGAGCGGGAGGAGATCTCCGCCGCCCTCGCCGCCCATCTCCGACGCCTCGACGACCTCGAACGCGGATAGCCGCCGCGTCACGGACTCCGAACCAGAACCAGAACCAGAACCGTCCGGGCCTCCCCCGGCCGGCCTCACACAGGAGGGCCTCGCATGGCCGCACCAGGCAAGAAAGTCATCATCAGCTGCGCGCTGACCGGATCGATCCACACGCCCACCATGTCGGATGCCCTGCCGGTCACGCCCGACGAGATCGTCGAGCAGGGCGTCGGCGCGGCCGAGGCCGGGGCGGCGATCCTGCATCTGCACGCCCGCGATCCCCGCACCGGGCAGCCGACGCCGGACCCGGCGGTGTTCATGGAGTTCCTGCCGCGGCTGAAGCAGTCCACCGACGCGGTGCTGAACATCACCACCGGCGGCTCGCTGAACATGACCGTGCAGGAACGGCTGGCCGCCCCGCTCCAGGCCAAGCCGGAGATGTGCTCGCTCAACATGGGGTCGATGAACTTCGGCATCTTCCCGCTGGCCGACCGCTACAAGGACTGGAAGCACGACTGGGAGGAACCCTATCTGCGCGGCACCGACGACTTCATCTTCCGCAACACCTTCCGCGACATCGCCTACATCCTCGAACATCTCGGCGAGGGCTGCGGCACCCGCTTCGAGTTCGAGTGCTACGACGTCGGCCATCTCTACAACCTCGCCCATTTCCTCGACCGCGGGCTGGTGAAGACGCCGCTGTTCATCCAGACGATCTTCGGCATCCTCGGCGGCATCGGGGCGGAGGAGCGCAACCTCGTCTTCATGCGCGAGACCGCCGACCGCCTGTTCGGCAAGGACTACGAATGGTCGGTGCTGGCCGCCGGCCGCCACCAGATCCCCTTCACCACCATGGCCGCGGTGATGGGCGGCAACGTCCGCGTCGGGCTGGAGGACAGCCTCTATCTCGCCAAGGGCCGGCTGGCAAGGAACAGCGCCGAGCAGGTGGCGAAGATCCGCCGCATCCTGGAGGAGCTGTCGCTGGAGGTCGCCACCCCCGCCGAGGCGCGCGCCATGCTCGCCCTCAAGGGGGCCGACCAGGTGGCGTTCTGAGCCTTCCCCTTTTGATCGCCATTCTTCCGAGCAAGGATCTGGAAATGCAGAACAGGAACGCCGTCGTCACCGGCTCCACCAGCGGCATCGGGCTGGCGACCGTGCGGGAACTGGCCGGCCGCGGCTGCCATGTGATGGTCAACGGCTTCGGCGACCGCGCGGAGATCGACCGCACCTGCGCCGGGATCGCCGAGCAGAGCGGCACCCGCATCGTCTATTCGGCCGCCGACCTCAGCCGGCCGGAGGAGGCCCGCGCCATGATGGCTGAGGCGGCGGAGCTGCTGGGGCCGGTCGATATCCTGGTGAACAACGCCGGCATCCAGCATGTCGCCGCCCTGCACGAGTTCCCCGACGACAAATGGGACCTGCTGCTGGCGGTCAATCTCAGCGCCGCGTTCCACACCATCAAGGCGGCGGTGCCGTCGATGCGGGAGCGGCGCTGGGGCCGCATCGTCAACACCGCGTCGGTGCTGGGCATGGTCGGCGCCCCGCACAAGCCGGCCTATGTCGCCGCCAAGCACGGCATCATCGGGCTGACCAAGTCGGCGTCGATCGAACTCGCCCCCCACGGCATCACCTGCAACGCGGTGTGTCCGGGCACGGTGCTGACCCCGATCATCGAAAAGCAGATCGCCCAGCAGGCGCAGGTCACCGGCCTGCCGGAGGATCAGGTCCTGAAGACGGTGTTCCTGGAAAGGATGCCGACCGGCCGCCTGATCGGCCCGGAGGAGGTCGCCGCCGCCATCGCCTTCCTCTGCTCCGACGCCGCGGGGTCCATCACCGGGGCGGTCCTTCCCGTCGATGGCGGCTATACCACCCATTGAGCGTCCATCCCGTCCTCCATCGGGCGGCACCGTCACGAACGGCCGCCCCAAGCACCAAGAACTGTCAGAATTGGGAGTGAAACATGCGCAAGTTCCTGCTCGCCGGCGCCGCCCTCGCCACGCTGGCCGCAACCGCCACCCACGCCGAAGCCCAGATGTCCGACGGCGTCATCAAGATCGGCATGCTCTCCGACCGTTCCGGCATCTACGCCGACATCAACGGTGAAGGCTCGGCCATCGCCGCCAGGATGGCCGCCGAGGAGTTCGGCAACGCCATCAACGGCACGAAGATCGAGATCATCGTCGGCGACCACCAGAACAAGGCGGACATCGCCGCCAATCTGGCGCGCCAGTGGATCGACACCGAAAAAGTCGATGTGGTGGCCGACGTGCCGAACTCGGCCGCCGCGCTGGCCGTCCAGGCGATCACGCGGGAGAAGAAGCGCCTCTTCCTGATGTCCGGCCCCGGCTCCACCGACCTGACCGGCAAGGAATGCAGCCCCTACGGCTTCCAATGGACCTGGGACAACCACGCCGTCGCCTCCGCCACCGCCCGCGCGCTGGTCGAGCAGGGCCGCAAGAGCTGGTTCTTC
This sequence comes from Azospirillum sp. 412522, assembly GCF_019805165.1. Taxonomy (GTDB): domain Bacteria; phylum Pseudomonadota; class Alphaproteobacteria; order Azospirillales; family Azospirillaceae; genus Azospirillum. The sequence goes on along the minus strand of NZ_RWIJ01000015.1, from coordinate 89,401 downwards.
ATCACCGCCGATTACGCCTTCGGCCATTCGCTCGAAGCCGAGGCGGCCGACACGGTCAAGCAGCTCGGCGGGACCGTCAAGGGCAGCGTCCGCCATCCGCTGGGCGCGTCCGACTTCTCCTCCTACCTGCTGCAGGCGCAGGCGTCGGGGGCGGATGTGGTGGCCTTCGCCAATGCCGGCGGCGACACCATCAACGGCGTCAAGCAGGCGGCCGAGTTCGGCATTCCCCAGGGGGGCCAGACGCTGGCCGGGCTGCTGCTGAACGTCAACGACATCCACGCGCTCGGGCTGGAGACCGCGCAGGGCCTGATGCTGGCGAACTCCTTCTACTGGGACATGAACGACGAGACCCGCACATGGTCGAAGAAGTTCGAGGAACGGACCGGCCGCAAGCCGTCGATGAACCAGGCCGGCGTCTATTCGGCGGTCCGCCATTACCTGAAGGCGGTGCAGGAGGCCGGCACCGACGAGTCCGACAAGGTAGCCGCCAGGATGCGCGCGACCCCCGTCACCGACATGATGATGAAGGAGGCGACGATCGCCGCCAACGGCCGCGTCTTCGACGACATGTATCTGGCGCAGGTGAAGACGCCGGCCGAATCCAAGCACGCCTGGGACTACTTCAAGATCCTCAAGAAGATCCCCGGCACGCAGGCCTACATCGACCCGAAGGCCAGCGGCTGCCCGCTGGTGAAATGACGTGAAGTGAAATGGCATGGACGGGGGGAGCGGAAACGCTCCCCCTTTTTTTGTCCCGCCTCCGGCCGCCCCGCGCCCTTCGAAAAAACCGTTCCCCTCTTGAACGAAGACCGCCTTCCATCCATTTACCATCCACACGGATGGTCATAGGATGGAATGTCATGAGCGACGCTGCGCGCGACCTGCGGCCGAAGGCCGGGGACAGCGAGAAGATCACCATCAATCTCGGCTACGTCGATCTCGGCCACATCGACCTGCTGGTCGAGGAGGGGTTCTATTCGAACCGCACCGACTTCATCCGCACCGCCATCCGCAATCAGGTCGACCGGCACGCCGACGTGGTCCGCCAGACCGTGACCCGGAAGAGCGTCGATCTCGGCCTCCGCCATTTCAGCCGCGCCGCCCTGGAGGCCGCGCAGGCCGAAGGACGGATGCTGGACATCCGCGTCCTCGGGCTGGCCACCATCGCCCAGGACGTCTCCCCCGAGCTTGCCCGCGCCACCATCGCCACGCTGAGCGTGCTTGGCGCGCTGCACGCGCCAGCCGCCGTGAAGGCGGCGCTCGCCGACCGCATCCGCTGACGCGCCCCAGATCGGCGATGCCGGCGCGATTCCCGAACCGAGAAAGCAATCACATGTCCCAAAAACGCCCCACCGGCCTTGCCGGCATGGACGAGGTCGCCCGCCTGACCCGCGCCGGCCGGCTCGCCGAAGCGACCAGCCTGGTCCAACGCCTGCTGCGGGGAGAGGGCCCGGCCGCGCCGGAAACCGCAGCGACCGCCGCACCGGCCCCGACCATCCTGGAGGGCGAGTTCCAACGGCTCGACGCCGACCCCCGGCCGGCCTCCGGAAACGGTGCCGCGGATCATGCAGAGGATCGCGCCGCAGCTGCCGGCGGAACGTCGGAAAGCCGGTTTGGAAAGAGAGCGCGGACCGGCCTCGGCGAGACCCTGCGCGGGCTTGCCGCGCGTCTGAGGTCAATGGATCTGCGAGGCCCTGGAACCGGCGCCCCGCGCCCGCCGGCCGAACCGCTGCCGGACGGCGCGTCCTTCACGACGGCGTCCTACAGCGGGGCCTCGGGAACGCGCACCTACAAGCTCTACATCCCCGCCAACCGCGGCGAGGGGAAGCGCCCGCTGGTGGTGATGCTGCACGGCTGCACCCAGTCGCCCGACGATTTCGCCGCCGGCACCCGGATGAACGCCTTCGCCGAACGGCACGGCCTGTTCGTCGCCTACCCGGAACAGCCGGCCTCGGCCAACCCCCAGCGCTGCTGGAACTGGTTCAAGCCCGAGGACCAGCGCCGCGGCCAGGGCGAGCCGGACCTGCTGGCCGGCATCACCCGCCGGATCCTGCACGACCTTGCCGTCGACCCAAGCCGGGTCTACATCGCCGGGCTGTCCGCCGGCGGCGCCGCGGCGGCGATCATGGGCGAGGCCTATCCCGACCTCTACGCGGCGGTTTGCGTGCATTCCGGCCTGCCCGCCGGGGCCGCGCACGACCTTCCCTCGGCCCTCGCCGCCATGCGTCAGGGCGGCGGCGGGGCAGCGGGCGGGAAACCGGCGGACAAGGCGGGAACCGGCCGTCCGGTGCCCACCATCATCTTCCACGGCGACCGCGACACCGTCGTCAACCCGCGGAACGGCGATCTGGTCGCGGCCCGCGCGACCGCAGCCATGACCGACCTTCGGCCCGAGCTTCAAAGTGGCGAAGCCCCCGGCCGGCACGCCTACAGCCGGACCCTCTACACCACGCCGTCCGGCCGGACGCTGTGCGAGCAGTGGACCATCCATGGCTCCGGACACGCCTGGGCCGGCGGTTCCCCCAGCGGTTCCTACACCGACCCGCAGGGTCCCGACGCCACGGCGGAGATGATCCGCTTCTTCCTTGGCCACCGGCGGGAAGGTGCGCCGGCCTAACGGCGGCCGGAGCCGTCTCAGAGGCGGAGCTGGCGGGGCCGCCCGGCAAGGAAGCCGAAGAAGGCCGCCACCACCCCGACGATGACGAAGAGCAGGGCGGAGGCGTGCCAGTCGCCGCTCCAGCCATGCAGCAGCCCGACCGCGAAGGGACCGGCCGACGCCAGCGTGTAGCCGACGCTCTGCGACATGCCCGACAGGTGCGAGGCGGTGAGGCTGTCGGGCGAGCGCAACACGATCAGGGTCAGCGCGACGGCGAAGGCGCCGCCCTGCCCGATCCCGAGGATCACCGCCCACAGCGCGATGGTGCCGAGCGGCGCGTAGAGACAGCCGACCATGCCGACGAGGCTGCATCCGAGCATCGAGACGGCGACGAGGCTCTGGCTCGGGGTGCGCGTCGCCAGCAGGGGCGCGACCAGCGCCGCCGCCACCTGGACCAGGACCGAGCCGGAAACGATCAGCCCGGCGGTCGTCGGGTCGAAGCCGCGGTCGCGCAGCATCGGCGCCATCCAGCCCAGCACGATGTAGGCCAGCGCCGATTGCAGCCCCATGAACAGGGTGATCTGCCAGGCCAGCCCGTTGCGCCACAGGCCGCGCACCGGCGCCCCGCCGGGTCCCGCCGCGCTCTGGCGTCCGCGCGTCAGCGGCAGCCAGGCCAGGGCCGCCACCACCGCCGGCACCGCCCAGAAGGCGAGCGCCGCGGTCCATTGCCCGAAGGCGCGCTCCAGCGGCACCGTCGCCCCGGCGGCGGTCGCCGCCCCGGCGCAGAGCGCCATCGTGTAGACCCCCATCATCAGGCTGATCTTCCGCGGGAAATCGCGCTTGACCACGGCGGGCAGCAGCACGCCGATGATGCCGATCCCGGCGCCCGCCAGCGTCGCCCCGGCGAACAGCGCGGCGAAATTGCCGACCCCGCGCAGGGCGACGCCGGCCCCCAGCATCAGAAGCACGACGAAGATCGTCCGCTCGGTGCCGAAGCGCTGGGCCAGACGCGGGGCGATCACCCCGAACAGGCCGAGGCACAGCACCGGCGAGGTGGTCAGCAGCCCGGCCTGCCCGGAGGTCAGCCCGGCATCGCGCACCACGTCGCCCATGACCGGCGCGAGGCTCGACAGCGCCGGCCGCAGGTTCAGCGCCACCAGCACGAGGCAGACGGCGACCAGCAGCGGATGATGCAGCTTCGCTCCGTCCGTCCGGGCATCCTCCACCCGTTCATGCCCGGCCCGGATGGCCGCCGGACCGTCGCCGGAGGAACCAACGGAGGCGCCGCCGGTGGAAGGCCGGACGGACGGACCGGCGGCGCTGTCGATGCTCATGGGTGGCCTGGAGGATTTGTTGGCGGGGCCACGCAATCGACCATTGGTTGCTTGCGGGGTCAAGCCGCCCTCGCTGCAACCCACCCCAGCGGAACTCCCGGCGGAACCGCCCCGGGCGCGCCGCAGTCCGGCTGGGAAGCCGGCGGCCGACACCGACCGCGCGGCGCCGCCGGCGTCCCCGGCGAGTGCCCGGGGGAGCGGTCAGGGAACGGGCCAGGGAACGGGCCAGGGAACGGGATGGAGGGCGTCGCGCATCATCTCCAGGAACACCGTGGCCCGGCGGCTGCGGCCGTGCCGCGCATTCAGCAGCGCCACGACATCCGCCGCCGGACAGGTCCAGTCCGGCAGGACCCGGACCAGCCGCCCCGCCGCCAGATCCCCGGCCACATCCCACTCGGAGCGGACGATGACGCCAAGCCCCGCAAGCGCCCAGCCCCGCATGATCGTGCCGTCGTTGGTCGACATCGCCGGCCGGACGCGGACCGCCGCCGCGCCCTGCTCCGGATGGGAGAAGCGCCAAAGCGTCACGTCCTCGTTGTTCTCCCTGAGGGCGAGGCACCGGTGATGCCGCAGGTCGTCCGGATGCGCGATGGGCGCCCGCCCGTCGAGATAGGCCGGCGCGGCGCAGGCCACCCGTCCGTTCGGCGCCAGCGTCGTCACCAGCCGCCCGGCCGCATTGAGGGCGCCGATATGGATCACGACGTCCCAGCTGTCGGAAGTCAGGACATTGGGATGGTCCGACAGCTCCAGGATGACGGTGGCTTCCGGATGCAGCCGCGCGAACTCCGCCACGACCGGCGCGACATGCTCCCGGCCGAAGCCGTAGGGCGCCGCGATCCTCAGCTTGCCCCGGACCCGCGTCGTCCGCCGGCCGAGCGATTCCGCCAGCCCTTCGATCGCCTCGATGATCGCCGCCCCCTCGGCCACCAGCATCTCGCCCTCGTCGGTGAGGGCGAGGCCGCGGGGCGTGCGGTCCATCAGCCGGACGCCGACGCGCTGCTCCAGCGCCTTCAGCCGCTGCGTGATCGCCGGCGGCGTGACGTTGAGCTTGCGCGCCGCGTCGGCCAGCGAGGCGGAGCCGGACACCACGCAGAAGAAGGCAAGGTCGTCGCTGGTCAGCATTAACTTCTATCTTAATGATACCTGAATGAGCCGTTAATTGAATGCTACATGCCATTCCCTAGAATGCAAGGACGGTCGCGGCCGGCGAGCCGCGGACCGGACCCTAGCCCTGCGGGAAGAAACGATGACAGATCCGACCGGACACCCCAGCTTGCAAGATATCGGCACGCCTTGCCTGATCCTCGACCGCGACCGCATGGACCGCAATGTCGGCCGGCTGCGGGAGCGGCTCGACAGGCTGGGCGTGGGGCTGAGACCGCACCTGAAGACGGCCAAGTCGGTCGACGCCGCGCGGCGGGTGATGACCGCCCCGTCGGGTCCGGCGACGGTCTCGACCTTGAAGGAGGCCGAGCAGTTCGCCCGGGCCGGCGTCACCGATCTGATCTATGCGGTGGGGGTGTCGCCGGACAAGATCGGCCGGATCCTCGCGCTGCGCGCCGAGGGCGTCGATCTGGCCGTCACGCTCGACACGGTGGCGCAGGCGCAGGCCGTCGCCGAGGCGTCCCGCCGGGCCGGCGACGCGATCCCCGCCCTGATCGAGATCGACTGCGACGGCCACCGCTCCGGCGTCCTGCCCGACGACCGGAAGACGCTGGTCGGGATCGCCGGAGCGCTGGAGCAGGGCGGCCGTCTGCGCGGCGTCCTGACCCATGCCGGGGCGAGCTACGGCGCCATCGGCGACGACGCCCTGCGCACCTGCGCCGAGACCGAGCGCGCCAGCGTGGTGCGGGCCGCCACCCTCCTGCGCGACGCCGGCTTCGCCTGTCCGGTGGTCAGCGTCGGCTCCACCCCCACCGCCCATTTCGCGGAATCGCTGGACGGCGTGACGGAGGTGCGGGCTGGGGTCTTCGTCTTCTTCGACCTCGTCATGGCAGGGATCGGCGTCTGCCGGATCGACGACATCGCCCTTTCGGTGCTGGCGACGGTCATCGGCCATCAGCGGGACAAGGGCTGGATCCTGGTCGATGCCGGCTGGATGGCGATGTCCCGCGACCGCGGCACGGCCAGGCAGAGGATCGACCAGGGCTACGGCCTCGTCTGCGACATCGGCGGCAAGCCGTTCGGCGACCTGATCCTGTCCGACGCCAACCAGGAGCACGGCATCGTCACCCTGCGGCCGGGATCCGACGCCCGGCTGCCCGACCTGCCGATCGGCACGCGCGTCCGCATCCTGCCCAACCACGCCTGCGCCACGGGCGCCCAGCATGACGCCTATCGGGTGGTGCGGAGCGGCGGCGACGTGATCGAGGCCGTCTGGCCCCGCTTCGGAGGATGGTAAGGATGGCCGACCCGACAATGACGGACGCAGCGGCACCGGGCCTGGACGTGGCCCCCGTCTCCACCGACCGCGCGGCGCCGGCCGGCGGCCATTATTCACAGGGCGTCCGGCACGGCGACCTGATCTATGTCTCGGGCCAGTTGCCGGTCGCCCCCGGCGGCACCCCCGGCGGCACCCATGACCCGGACGCGGACTTCGACCGGCAGGCACGGCTTGCCGTCCGCAACATGATCGCGGTGGTCGAGGCCGCCGGCGGCAGCGCCGCCTCGATCCTGAAGGTGACCGTCTACCTCGTCGGCGTCGCCAACTGGCCGCGCTTCAACGCGGTCTATGCGGAGATCCTGGGGGACGTCCGGCCGGCGCGCTCGGTCGTGCCGGTGCCTGAACTCCATTACGGCTATCTGGTCGAGGTCGACGCCGTCGCGGTCCGCACGGGCGCCCCGCCCGCCGCCGCCGGCAACGATTGACCCCTGCACGATGGTCCGGTCGAGGGCGACCATGACGTGGCGGAGGTCGGCGGCGGCTTCACCGCCCTTCGCCACATCGTGGCCGGACTCATCTGCCGGCGCTCCGTCCAGAGATGGTTTTGTTATGCATCTCTCAGTTTTTCTCTTTCCAAGCGATAACCTTGTCGCCTTTTTTAAACCACTTCAGGTACTTATCGAGCATTTCCGGATTGTCTGGAGAGCTTCCCGGCGCATAATGATAGATCTTTGCGATACCTTTTTCAGGCTCGTAATTTCCTACCAGCATGAATTCCTTGGTTTTTTCCGAAACGTCCACCGTCACGGGCGTCTTTCCTCTCGCCTCTTGCAAATCGGATGGCTTCCCATTCTTGCCATCTTTTTTAGGATCCCATGGTGTGACTATCCCGACCTTCTCAACCGCTTTGATCGTGACCGAAAGCTGCTGTTTGCCGTTGTAAACCGTCGGAACCGCCTTGCCGCTCGCAGCCTTGCTCAGAACCGAACTCACCGACAACTCGGTCCAGGAACAGGTTCTGGTACCGTTCTTCCAATATCTCTCGGCAGACGCTTCTTGGACGCCCTTCTTGGAGAGACGATCTATCAAGTGATCGGTCGGGAATTTCGAACTGTCCATCTCGAATTTCAGGCCGTAGTTCGCTTTGAAGTTAGCGAACGCCTCCTTTGGTGTCAGCGTCGCTATCCTTTCACGGCCCTCCTCGTCCTGCTTGTCAAGCTCCCTCATCACAGCCATTGATTTTTCAGCGACCTTTTCGGTCACATCAGCAAGCATTTTGATGAACAGCGATTTGACCTTTGGTTTTTGTGACTCAACAAACTTCTTCAGTATTTCTTGCCACTCGCCATCTGTGTAATTTACTTTTTCATGAACAGACATCAATTCTTTATAGTTTTTTGTGATTCCAGAATTACAAGCTTGATCAAATTTATCAAAGAACACGTCGGTAGTCTTTTTGATAAATTTCTCGATCACCTCCTTCTTATATTGATCGTATAGAGCTTTGTCTCGGCTCTTGAGTTCAAGGGCCGCTTCATCGGCCTTGGGAAACGAACACTCGCAAGGCACCTCAATGGTGATTGTTTCTTTGTGACGGGGCGGTTTGTTGGTATCAGTGAACTCAATTTTGAACTGGTGCCGAAGCTTCATTCCCTGCTCCTTCCTCTTGTGGTTTGTACTCACCAGCAAATCGCAGATCATCGACTCGACCCGGCACCAACCTCCGGGGCACGAACATTGCTCAAGAAATACATTCGGTGGCGAACGGCCAAAACCAAATATCGCCTATTGGATGCAACGTGAGTGGGCTTCCGACGCCGTTCACCCAAAAATCTGTAACCTCAAGTTGGCGACAGAACCATTTTTGAACTTGGATCGCCCGTGGGCCGTGGGCTGATTTTAGACACGGTTGCATCATGTTGCAAGGCGTTTCCCGTCATGATAGTGGCTCCGCCCGGCCCCTGCCGGGCACGATTCGGCCGGCTCGGCGCGGCGAATGAATTCAACCTTAGGATGCCGGCCTTCCCTCTTGCCGCCGGCCTCAAACCATCCGGAACTCTGGTTGGCAATAAAAACCATTTGTTCAGAAATAAACTGCTACAGTCTTATTTCAGTTGAAGCAATCGTATAGCGATTAATTATTGGAGCTATCCGGCCGGCTTCATCCCTTCAGAAAGAGACATGCAATGGCCCTGCACCGCTGGTTCTCCGACCGGAAACTGATAAACAAGCTGCTGATCCCGGCGGTCCTGCTGCTGGTCGTCATGGGGAGCGTGGTCTGGACCGCCCGGTCGGCACTGGTCGAGCTGACCGCCTCGACCAGCCGGGTGACCGAGGTTGTGGCCGGACGGCTGGCGGCGGCTCTGGCGATCCAGTCCGCCATGGGCGACGCGATGGACGCGGAGTCGAACGCGCTCGTCGCCGGCACGCGCGACCGCATCGACGCCGCCTTCGCGGCCTACAAGGACAATATCGGCAAGGCGCTGACCGCCATCGACCGGCTGGCCGCCGCCTACGACGTTCCGGCCGACCGCGAGGCGATCACCGCCATCAAGGCCATCGTCGGCGAGTATGAACGGGTGTCGCAGAAGGCGGTGGAGCTGGCGCGGGCCTACGACACCGACAGCGCGATCCGCGTGTCGATCGACGTCGGCCGCCCGGTCCGGCAGAAGCTGACCCAGGCCCTGTCCGACCGGGTGGAAAACAGCCTGGAGGAGACCAAGCGCGCCGAGGAGCGGGCGATGGCCCTGTCCTCCAGCGTGATGGCCCGCCTCTATATGGTCGCCGGCGCCGGCCTGCTGGTCGCCTTCGGCCTGTTCGGCTTCATCATCCTGGCCTTCGTCGTCCGGCCGCTGCACCGGCTGGTCGCCGACATGACCGCCATCGCCGGCGGCGACCTCGCGGTCGACGTCCAGGGCGCCGGCCGCCGGGACGAGGTCGGCCTGCTCGCCCGTGCGCTCCAGGTGTTCAAGAGCAACGGCCTCGCCATGCGCAGCCTGCAGGAGGAGCGCGAGGCGCAGAAGCTCCAGGCGGAACGCGACCGCAAGGACGCCATGCGGGCGCTGGCCGACCGCTTCGACGCCGACGTGCAGGACGTGGTTCAGGCGGTGGCCTCCGCCGCCCGCCATCTCCGCGGCAACGCCGAGACCATGACCGCCATCGCCTCGCACACGACGGAGCAGGCTTCGGCCGTCGCCACCACCACGGCGCAGTCCTCCGCCAACGTCGCCACCGTCGCCGCCGCGTCGGAGGAGCTGGGCGGCTCCATCGGCGAGATCGGCCGGCAGGTCAACGCCGCCGCCGCCATCGCCCGCAACGCGGTGGAGGAGGGCGAGCGGACCAACGCGCTGGTCAACCGGCTGGTGCAGGCGGCACAGCGGATCGGCGACGTGGTTAGCCTGATCCAGAACATCGCCAGCCAGACCAACCTGCTGGCGCTGAACGCCACCATCGAGGCCGCCCGCGCCGGCGAGGCCGGCAAGGGCTTCGCCGTCGTCGCCAGCGAGGTCAAGCAGCTGGCCACCCAGACCGCCCAGGCGACGGAGGAGATCGGCAGCCAGATCGCCGAGATCCAGACGGTGACCGACGGCACCGTGACGGCGATCCAGACCATCGGACGCACCATCAACGACGTCGATGTCATCGCCGGCGCCATCGCCGCGGCGGTGGAGCAGCAGACCGCCGCCACCCGGGAGATCGGCCGCAACATCCACCAGGCCGCCCAGGGAACCCAGCTGGTCGCCGGCAGCATCGCCGCGGTCAGCGGCTCGGCCGGTCAGGTCGGGCAGGCGGCCTCGGAGGTGCTGGGGGCCGCCGACAGCCTGTCCAGCGATTCCGACCGGCTGCGCGAGCGGATCCAGGCCTTCATCGGCGAGGTCCGGGCGGCCTGACGCTATCCGTCAGCCCTGCCCGGGCGCGGCCGAGGGCGGCCAGCGATGGACAAAGCCGGCGTCGCGCTCCAGCCGGCGGCCCAGGCCGATCAGCCGGCTCTCCTCGCCAGGACGTGCGATCAGCTGCACGCCGAAGGGAAGCCCGTCCGCCTCCCCTGCCGGCAGCGTCAGCACCGGAAAGCCGATCAGCGTCACGATGGCGGTGACGCCGAGGTAATCGAGGATCGTCTCCACCGGCCTGCCGTCGATGGCCGTCACCTCGCCGTCCTCGTTCGGCCAGGGCAGCACGCCGCAGGCCGGAGCGACCAGCACGTCGATGTCGCGGAACAGCGCGACGAAGCGGCGGTAGAGCGCGGTGCGCGCCGCCTGTGCGTCCAGATAGGCGCCGGCGGCGATGCCGCTCCCCGCCTCGATATTCCAGCGCACGGTGTCGGTCAGCCGCTCGCCGTGGCTCTCCAGCAGCGGGCCGTAGGCGTGACGGATCTGCACGGCGCGCAGATTGCGGAAAATCGCCATCGCGTTGCCGCAGTCGGGATGGCGATGGACGACCGGTCCCGCCACGCCCTCCAGCCGGGTGACCGCAGCGGCGAAGCGCTCCCGCACCGCCTGCGAGACGGCGGCGACGCCGAAATCGACCGTGGCCCCCAGCCGCGAAGCCTCCTCCCCGCCGCCGTCACCGCGGAAGGGCGGCAGCAGCGACGTCGGATCGCCGAAATCCATGCCGGCCATCGCGCCGAGCAGCAAGGCGCAGTCGGCGGTATCGCGGGCCATCACCCCATGCGTCGCCAGCGTGTCCCAGCCCAGCGCCCGTTTCGGCGCCGGGATCAGCCCGGGCGTCGGCCGGATCGAGGCGACGCCGCAGAAGCTCGCCGGCACCCGCACCGACCCGCCGAAATCGGTGCCGTGGGCCAGCGGCGCCATGCCCGTGGCGACGGCGACCGCCGATCCGCCGCTCGATCCGCCCGACGTCAGCCGGGCGTCGAACGGGTTGCGCGTCGGTCCCGCCAGCCGGTTCCGGCAGATCGCGCCGAAGCCGAATTCCGGCGTGTTGGTCTTGCCGATGACGATGCCGCCCGCCGCCTCGATCCGCGCCACCGCGATGTCGTTCGCCACCGGCACATGGTCGGCGAACAGCTCCGACCCGTAGGTGGTGCGGATGCCGGCGGTGTCGGTCAGATCCTTGACCGCCACCGGCAGGCCGTGCAGCGGCCCGGCCGGCCGGCCCGTCCGCGCCAATGCGGCGTCCAGCTCCCCGGCCCGGGCCAGCGCCTCGTCCGCCGCGACGGTGACGAAGGCGCAAAGGGCGGGATCGGCGGCGGCGATCCGGTCCAGATGCGCCTCCGTCACCGCCCGCGCCGAAAGCTCCCCAGCGGCCAGACGTGCCGCCAGCGCCGCCGCGCCATCCTGCCACAGACCGTCGTTCTGCCCAGACATCGATCACTCTCCCCACACTGGCGCCAAAAGCGGCAATTGCATCCGGCCGCCGCTCAAGATGACGGCACATCCGGTTCCATGACACAAGGTCCGCATTCTGAAACCACATTATCAATCTGATATATATAGAAAATACGGAAATCGGCATGCCGTTTGCTAAAGGAGGAGACGCAAGAACGGCAACGCGAAAGGGATGGTGCAGCCATGGTCAGCGCTTCGCCCAACGGCCCGGCTTCCCCGCGCGGGCAGACTCTCCTCCTGGACGGGATCACCCAGCGTTACGGCTCCTCGCTCGCCGTCGACGGGGTGACGCTCGACATCCGCGGCGGCGAGCTGGTGGCCCTGCTCGGCCCGTCGGGCTGCGGCAAGACGACCCTGCTCAGGATCATCGCCGGGTTCCTGGCCCAGACCAAGGGCCATGTGATGGTCGGCGGGCAGAGCGTCGACGGCCTGCCGCCCAACCGCCGGTCGGTCGGCATCGTCTTCCAGAACTACGCGCTGTTCCCGCACATGAGCGTGGCGGAGAACGTCGCCTACGGGCTGGACGCGCGCGGCGCCGACCGCGCCACCCAGCGCAGCGAGGCGCAGCGCATGCTGGATCTGGTGAAGCTCGGCCATCTGGGCGACCGCGCCCCGCGCCAGCTTTCGGGCGGCCAGCAGCAGCGCGTCGCGCTGGCCCGCGCGCTGGCGGTCAACCCGTCGATCCTGCTGCTGGACGAACCCTTCGCCGCGCTCGACAAGAATCTGCGCCTCGACATGCAGATCGAGGTCAAGCGCATCCAGCGGCTGTCGGGCATCACCACCATCCTCGTCACCCACGACCAGGAGGAGGCGCTGTCGATGGCCGACCGCGTCGCGGTGCTGAGCCAGGGCCGGCTGGAGCAGTTCTCCCCGCCGACCGAGATCTACGACGCCCCCGACAGCCTGTTCGTCAACACCTTCGTCGGCTCGGCCAACCTGCTGGGCGGCGTGCTGCTCGACTGCGACCGCTCGGCCGGCCGGGTCCGGCTCGACGCCGGCGGGCTGATCGAGACGCGGGCGCCGAAGGGCGACCTGCGGCCCGGCGCCCGCGTCACCGTCTGCCTGCGCCCCGAGCATCTCAGCGTCGATCCGGCGGCCGGCGACGGCGACACGCTGAACGGCGTGGTGGAGATGGGGCTGCCGCTGGGCGCCACCGTCGTCCACGAGATCCGCGTCGGCGACGGCACCGCCGTCAAGGTGTCCGAACCGCGCATCCAGCGCGCCGACCTGCTGGCGCCGGGCACTCCGGTGCGGCTGGCCCCGGTCGCCCCCCGCCTCGCCTCGGTCTTCGCCGCGGCCTGAATTCCCCTCCGCTCCACCCACCTTCTTCCCCCTTTCAGGAGTGAACGATGCTGCTGACCCGCCGCAACCTGATGCAGACGGCGCTGACGCTGGGCGCCATGCATGCCTTCCCCGGCCTGACCTGGGCGCAGGCGCGCCCGCTGGTCTTCGCGACCTTCACCGGAAGCTGGGAGGAGGCGCACCGCGCCGTGCTCGTCCCCGCCTTCCGCAAGGCGACCGGCAACGCCGACATGGTGCTCGACCCGATGCTGTCGGTCGACCAGATCGCCAAGGTGAACGCGGCGAAGAACAACCCGCCGATCGACGTCATGCTGCATGATCCGGGCCCCGCGCTCCAGGCCGTCGCCCAGGATCTGGTCGAACCCTATCCGGTGGAGAAGAGCGCTTATTACAAGGACCTGATCCCGGCGGCTCAGGTGCCGATGGGGCCGGCGCCCTTCTTCCAGGTGGTCGGCATCACCTACAACCCGGAGACGGTGAAGACGCCGCCGACCTCCTGGGCCGACCTGTGGAAGCCGGAATTCAAGGGCCGCGTCGGCATCACCAACCTGAACTCGACGCTCGGCACCGGCTTCATGGTCGAACTCGCCAAGATGCATGGCGGGTCCGAGGCCAACATTGACCCGGCCTTCAAGGCGATCGAGGCGCTGCGCCCCAGCCTCGCCGCCGTCGCCGCCAACCCCGGCCAGCTCGCCACCCTGTTCCAGCAGGGCCAGATCGACATCTCCCCCGGCAACTTCAACGCCATCCAGATCCTGAAGGCGCGCGGCGTGCCCGTGGAGTTCGTCATCCCCAAGGAAGGCGCCATCGCCTTCAAGACGACCATCCACATCGTCAAGAACTCCCCCAACAAGGAGCTGGCCTTCAAGCTGATCGAGGCCGCCCTGTCGCCGGAGGTCCAGGCGACGCTGATGGAGGAGCCCTACCTGATCGTGCCGACCAACACCAAGGTCGCGATCAAGGGCGAGCTGGCGAAGACGCTGGCCAAGGACCATGCCGAGATCGCGAAGAAGTTCGTGTTCCAGGACTGGGCCAAGATCAACGAGCAGCGCAGCGCCTGGATCGAGCGCTTCAACCGCGAGATCCGCGTCTAAGGCCTGCCGGATCCGGGGAGTTCCCCCTCTCCCCCCCCCGGGGAGAGGGGATGGACCCGGGTAGGAGAGCGCTTTTCCAAAGGAGCCGACCCATGGCCGCGACGCTGCGCGACGTCACCACCTACGACCTGAAGCTCGCGGCTCCGCTGGCGGCCGGCTTCGTCCTGTTCTTCGTCACGCCGCTGGCGATCCTGCTGGCGCTGAGCTTCCAGACCGACCCGCAGGGCGGCCATTACGGGCTGACCCAATACGTCAATTTCCTGGGCGACCGCTTCAGCCTGGGGGTCCTGGGGTCCACCCTGTGGCTGGGGGTGAAGGTGACCGCCCTGACCCTGCTGCTGGGCTATCCGGTGGCATGGCTGCACCAGCGCTCCCCCGGCTGGGCGCGCGGGCTGATCATGCTGCTGGTGCTGCTGCCGCTGCTGACCAGCGTGGTGGTGCGCACCTTCGCCTGGGTGGTCATCCTCGGCCGCCAGGGCATCGTCAACGCCACGCTGGCCTGGCTCGGGCTGATCGACACCCCGCTGAAGCTGCTCTACACCGACGGCGGGGTGGTGGTGGCGCTGGCCCAGGTGCAGATGCCGCTGATGGTGCTGCCGATCATCACGGCGCTCGGCCGCATCGACCCGAACCTCGCCGACGCCTCGTCGGTGCTGGGGGCCGGCCATTGGCGGACCTTCCGCAAGGTGATCCTGCCGCTGTCGCTGCCGGGCATCGTCGCCGGCTGCCTGCTGACCTATGCCGCCGCGATCACCGCCTTCATCACGCAGAGCCTGATCGGCGGCGGCCAGATGCTGTTCATGCCGATGTACATCTACCAGCAGGCCTCCACCCTGCAGAACTGGCCCTTCGCCGCGGCGATCTCCATCGTCTTCCTGGTGTCGGTGCTGGTGGTGGTGTCGATCTTCAACGCGCTGGGCCGCCTGTCGCGCGGCTACGCCAACGCCTGATCCGGGGAGGCAGCGATGTCCAACACCAATCCGGGCACCAATCCCGGCCGCCGCATCGACCTCGACGCGCTCAGCTTCCGCATCGTCATGACCGCCATCGCGCTGGCGGCGCTGGTCCTGCTGGTCGCCCCTACGGTGGTGGTGATCTGGGTGTCCTTCACCAGCGGCTATTCCCTGAAATTCCCGCCGCCCGGCTATTCGCTGCGCTGGTACGCCGAGCTGTGGAACGCCTGGCAGCTCCAGTTCGCCATGATGAACAGCCTGAAGGTTGCGGCCTGGGCGACCGGCCTGTCGATCCTGCTGGGCGTCTCCGCCTCGCTCGGCATCGCCCGCTCGCCGACCCTGACCGCCAAGGTGCTGGACAGCCTGTTCCTGTCGCCGCTGGTGCTGCCGGCGCTCGCCTTCGGCCTGTCGTCGCTGATGTTCTTCTCGATGGTCGGGGTGCCGGTGTCGCCGCTGACGCTGGTCATCGGCCACACCGTCGTCTCCGTTCCCTTCGTGGTGCGCAACACGGTGGCGTCGCTGGCCCAGATGAACCCGTCGCTGCTGGAGGCGTCGTCCAGCCTGGGCGCCGGGCGCTGGTACGGCTGCCGCCGCGTCACCCTGCCGCTGATCCGGCCGGGCGTGATGGCCGGCGGCTTCATCGCCTTCATGGCGTCCTTCGACAACGTCCCCGTCTCTCTGTTCCTGCGCGACGCCGCCACCGACATGCTGCCGATCCGCATGTGGCAGGATCTGGAAGGCCGGCTCGACGTCACCGTCGCGGCGCTGTCCGGCATCCTGATCGTCGCCACCATCGCCCTGATGCTGGTGATGGAGCGCGTCGCCGGCCTCTCCAAACGGTTGACCTGACCCCGTCACACACCCAGAAATAGCGATACCCCGTAGGGCGTGAACTTGAAGGGCAGATGAAGATGGCGGTCGAGGTCGGTGACGACGAAACGGAACGGCACGATGTCGAGGAAGCGGGCCTGCTCCTCCGCATAGCCGGCGGCGCGCAGCCAGTCGCCGACATGGAACAGCACCTCGTGCGGGCCTTCGGCGATGCCCTCGCCGCGGACGGTGGGGTGGTCGAGCTGGCCGTTGGCGCCGAGCTCTCCCGCCGCCAGCAGCCGGCGTTCCGGCGTCAGCGCATGAAGCTCCACCCGCATGCCCTCCGCGGCGACGCCGCGCGCCACGTCCACGCCATGTATCGAAATCCCGCCCGCCATGCCGCCTCCCACACCGGTTCCGCGCGATGGTAGCGGAGACGGAAGCCTTGGCGCCAGTCCCCCCCGCCCTGCCCCCGCTGCTGCCGGCGCTGATCGGCATGACCGGCCTGCAGGCGCTGGTCGCGCTTGCCCTGTTCGCGCCGGGGGTGCTGGCGCCGCGCATGGGGATCGACCCGGCCGGGCTGGGCCTGTTCACCACCACCGGCTTCGCCGTCGGGATGGCGGCCTCGCTCTGCGGCGGCGTGCTGGCCGGGCGTCTCGGGTCCTTCCGGGTCGCCAGCTTCTGCGCGGTGGCGGTGGCCGCCGCCATGCTGTTCGCGACGCTCGGCAGCGGCGCGGCGGCGCTGCTGGCGGCCGGCATCGCCATTGGCCTCGCCTGCGGGCCGGAGACGCCGGCCAGCGCCACCATCCTCGGCCGGCTGGTGCGGGAGGCCGACCGGCCGATGGTGTTCTCCGTCCGCCAGACCGGCAACCAGATCGGCGCCATGGCCGGGTCGCTGGTCCTGCCGGTGCTGGCCGCCGTCACCGATCCGCGCGCCGGCTACGTCGCCATCGCCGCGCTGGCGCTCGCCTGCGTTCCGGTCTTCGAACGGCTGCGGCCGGCCTACGACCCGCTGACCCGCAGCGCCGCCGCCGGCTTCGGGCTGGGCGCGGCGATGCGGCTGCTGCGCGACGACGCGGCGCTGCGCCGGATGGCGCTGGCCGCCTTTCCCTATTCGGCGAGCCAGCTGACGCTGAACGGCTTCTTCGTCGTCTTCGCGGTGACCGAACTCGGGCTGGGGCATGTCCCCGCCGGGCTGGCGCTGGCCGCCGGGCAGGCGGGCGGGCTGGCCGGGCGGCTCGGCTGGGGCGTCGTCGCCTCGCGCTGGATGGCGCCGCGCCGGCTGGTCGCCCTGCTCGGGCTGGGCATGGCCGCGGCCTCGGTGCTGCTGGGGCTGGCCGGCGCCGCCCTTCCCTTCCCGCTGCTGGCGGTGACGACCTTCCTGTTCGGGCTGACCGCCAGCGGCTGGAACGGCGTCTTCCTGGCGGAGATCGCCCGGCTGGCGCCCCTCGGCCGCATCGGCGAGGCGACGGGCGCGGTGATGGTCGGCGGCTTCGCCGGGCTGATCGCCGGCCCGATCCTGCTGGTCGCCGTCGCCGCGCTCAGCGACCTCGCCACCGGCTATGTCGTCGTCGGCCTGCTGGCGGCGCTGGCCGGTCTCAGCCTGCTGGGAGACAAGCGATGACCTTGTGCCTGCGCGCCGCCGTCATCGCCGAAGCCGTGCGCGCCGGCCGCAGCAGCGCCCGTGCCGAGACCGAAGCGGCGCTTGCCCGCATCGCCGCCGGCAACCCGGCGCTGAACGCCTTCGTCACCGTCGATGAGGCAAGGTCGCTGGCCGAGGCGGAGGCCGTCGACCGCCGGCTGGCCGCCGGGGAAAGGCCGCCGCTGGCCGGCGTCCCGATGGCGGTCAAGGACACCATCTGGGTCGCCGGCCGCCGCGTCACCCAGGGGTCGCGCCTGTTCGCCGGTTTCCACGCCCCCGCCGACGCCATCGCGGTGGAGCGTCTGCGCGCCGCCGGCGCGGTCGTCGTCGGCATGGCCAACAGCTCCGAATTCGCCTGCAAGGGCGTCACCACCAACCCGCTGTTCGGGCCGACGCGCCACCCGCGGGACCCGAGCCTGACCCCCGGCGGATCGAGCGGCGGGCCGGCGGCGGCGGTGGCCGGCGGGCTGGTGCCGCTGGCGCTCGGCACCGATGCCGGCGGGTCGAG
>NZ_RWIJ01000015.1:0-71366 GCF_019805165.1 Azospirillum sp. 412522 | reverse complement strand
CGCCGCCCGCCCGCCCATGTCGGGGCGGTGGGGTTCAAGCCCTCCTTTGGCGCCATTCCCTACGGTCCCGGCTTCGCCGAGCCCTTCACCGGCATCGCCGTGATGGCACCCATCGCCGCCGACGTCGCCGACGCGGCGCTGATGTTCGAGGCGCTGTGCGGTCCCGATCCGCGCGACCCCGACTCCACGGCCATCGCTGCGGCGGACTCCCGCCCGCCCGAAAGCCTGACCGTCGCCTACAGCCCGCGCTTCGGCCTCGACGCCCCGGTGGACGCCGATGTCCTGGACGCGGTGGACCGCGCGGTCGAGGCGCTGGAACGAGCCGGCACGCGCATCGTCCGCCGCGATCCGCCCTGGCCGGCCGGGGTGACGGAAACGGCGCTGATGCCCTTGCAGCATGCCGGGCTGGCCGCCCTCCATGGCGACGCCTTCCGCCGCGACCCGGCCCTCTTCGACCCCGACATCGCCGCGCAGATCGAGCGCGGCCTGACCCTGACGGGGGCGGAAGTCGCGGCGGCGCAGCTTCTGGGGGTGGAGGTCGCGCGCGCCCTTGCCGCCTTCTTCGCCGACGCGGATCTGCTGATCGGCCCGACGACGCCCTGCGTCGCCTGGCCGCTCGACCGGCTGGGTCCGGAGACCATCGGCGGGCAGGCGGTGCCGCCGCGGGCGCATGCCGTCTTCACCCCGCTGTTCAACCACGCGAAGGCGCCCGCCCTCAGCCTGCCCTGCGGCACCGGCCGCGCCGGGCTGCCGGTCGGGTTGCAGGTCGCCGCCCCGCGCGGGCGGGACCGCCGGGTGCTGCGCTTCGCCGCCTTCATCGAGACGGCGCTCGCCGCCGGCGGGCAGGGACATTCCGGATGAGCATGGACAACAACGTTCCTGGCGACCTTCCCGACGCCGCTCCCGAATCCGCCCCCCGGCGGCGGCGGGCGATGCCGCCGCCACCCCTGGCGGAGATGGCGGTGGAGCGCCTGCGCTCCATGATCATCTATGGTGAACTGGCGCCTTCAGCCCGCCTGATCGAGCCGGAGTTGAGCGAGAAGCTCGGCATCTCCCGCACCCCCCTGCGCGAGGCGCTGAAGCTGCTGGCGGCCGACGGGCTGGTGATGCTGCGTCCCAACCGCAACGCCATCGTCGCCCCGCTCGACGCCGGCGAGCTGATCCATCTGTTCGAGGCCGAAGGCTGCATCGAGAGCTTCGCGGCGAAACTCGCCGCCGAACGGATGACCGCCGCCGACCTGCGCCGGCTGCGCGGCTTCCAGGACAGGATCGAGGCCTTGCAGGGAGCGGGCGCGCTGGAGGAGTATTTTTCGATCAACCAGAAGATCCACCGGCTGATCGTGTCGGGCGCCAAGAATCCGGCGCTGGTGGACGCGCATGACCGGCTGCTGGGCCGGCTGGCGCGGGCGCGCTACTTCGCGCTCGGCGCCCAGGGTCGCTGGAAGGAGTCGGTGCTGGAGCACCGCGAGATCCTGGCGGCGATGGAAGCCCGCGACGGCGCGACCGCCCAGCACCTGTTCATCCACCATGTCGGCCGCACCGGCGAGGTGGTCGCCGCCGCCTGCGCCTCGCCCAGGGCACGACGGACGGGGTAGCGGCCGCCGCCTCCCCGCCCCCTTTCGTCAGCCGTCAGCCGTGCAGCTCCTGGAACAGGCTTCCCCAGCCCTGCACGCGGCGGGTGTCGACGCCGGTCATGCGCAGCGCCTTCCACACCACGGTGGACACGGTGTCGTAGACGGGGATGCCCAGCGCCTTCTCCACCCGCTCGGCCACCGGGGCGCCGCGCATGTTGGTGCAGATGATGGCGATGGCGTCCGGCTTCGCCTCCGCCACCTCGGCGCACATGCGCTCGATCCGCTCCTCGCCGATCTCGGAGAAGGAGAAGTTGCCGCGGTCGTTCAGATGGCGCTCCGCCACCACCTCGAAGCCGGCGGCGTTGTAGTTGGCGACCATCCGCTCCTGGATCTCGTCGAGATAGGGGCTGACGATGGCGAAGCGCTTGCGCCCCGTCGTCTCCAGGATCTCGTTCAGCGCCAGCATGGAGGTGCAGGCCGGGATGCCGGTCTCCGTCTCGATGGTCCGGCACAGCTTCACGTCGGCGTCGAAGCCGAGCCAGCCGGCCGAGGTGCCGTTCCAACCGATGACGTTCAGCTTGGCGTCGGCCAGCAGCCGGGCGGCGTCGAGGAAGGGCGCGTCGGTGAACTGGTCCAGCGCCGCGGCGCGCAGCGAGATCTCCTTCACGGTGAAGCGGCCGAAATGGGCCGTCACCTCCGGCAGCCCGCTCAGCATGGCGGAGGTCACCGGCTCCAGCACCGTGTTGGACGACGGCGTCAGCATCCCCAGCAGGACGCGCTTGGTCAGATCGGGCGTGCTCATGTTCGGTTCGGTCCTTATCGCTTCAGGCGTTTCTTGTTCCAGGGAAGTCAGGCCCGCGCCCACAGCGCGCGGGCGGCCTCGTCGGCCTCGATGCAGATCCGCTCCAGGTCGGCGCGCAGCAGGCGGCCGTCCTCGACCAGCATCTCGCCGTCGACCATCACCATCTCCACGTCGCGGCCCTGGCCGGTGTGGACCAGCGTGCCGAGCGGGTTGATCTGCGGGCGCAGATGCGGGCGGCGGGTGTCGAACACCACCAGATCGGCGCATTTGCCGACGGCGAGCGTGCCGATGCGGTCGGCCATGCCGACGGCCTCGGCCCCGCCCAGCGTCGCCATGCGGAAGACGTGGGCCGGCTGCCAGTCGGCGGTGACGCCGCCCTGGCCGATGCGGGCGGTGGCGAGCGCCCAGCGCATCGCCTCCACCATGTCGCCATGCTGGGTGTCGGTGCACAGCGCCAGATTGACCCCCGCCGCCTTCAAGGCCGGGGTCGGCGCCAGCCTGCCCGACGCGGCGTTGCATTTGGGCACATGCACCGCATGGGCGCCGGCGCGGGCCAGCCGGGCGATGTCGTCGTCATCGACATAGAGGCAATGGGTGGCGAGAAGCCGGTCGTCCAGCATCCCGACCTCCTCCAGCAGGGCCGCCGGCGACAGGCCGGTCGAAGCGCGGACGCGCTCCACCTCCACCCGGCTCTGCGCCAGATGGGTGTTGACGCGCATGCCGCGGGCCGACGCCTCGGCGGCGAGCGTCCGCAGGAAGCCGGGGGAGCAGGTGTCGGGCGCATGGGCCGCCATCTGCACCGCGATGCGCCCGTTCAGGGCGCCATGCCAGCGGTCGTGCAGGTCGAGCGTCCGGCCCAGCAGATCCTCGCCGATGGCGGCGTCGAAGCGCCATTCCCCCTGCGGCACCCGGGCGAAATCGACATCATGCACCCGCCAGCCGGCATGGACGCGCAAGCCCAGCTCGGCCACGGCCTCCAGCGTCGCCTCGGCATGGACGAAATGGTCGCAGACCAGGGTGGAGCCGGACAGCAGCGCCTCGGCCACGCCGAGCCGGGCGAGCGCCCGCGCCTCCTCCGGCGTGGCGTCGGTGCCCTTGGGCACGCCGGGGGTGTAGGACGGGGCGAAGCCGAGGTCGGCGGCGACGCCGCGCACCATCACCAGCACCGCATGCAGGTGGGCGTTGACGAAGCCCGGCGTCACCAGCCGGCCGGGACGGTGCAGCGCGCGCGCCGCCGCCGGCAGCCCGGCGGAGGCCGGGGCCAGATGGGCGATCCGGCCGTCGCGGATGCCGATGGCGGCGTCCTCGACGATGCCCGTCGCCGGGTCGCCGGTGATCGCGGTGACGCCGGTCAGTAGCAGGTCGAGCGGCGCCGGCTTCATGCCGCCGCGCCCTGGCGCCCGGCCGGAACCGGGTCCGCCTTCGCCTCCCTGCGCTGCTGCATGCCCTCCTCGCGGATCAGGTTCAGGATGTGGCGCTTGTGGTCGTTGAACTGCTGGCCGGTGATGTCGCGCGGGCGCGGCAGGTCGAGGTCGATCAGCTCGCGCACGCGGCCCGGCCGGCTGGTCAGCACGGCGACCTGGGTGCCCAGCACCAGCGCCTCGTCGACGCTGTGGGTGACGAAGACGATGGTGCAGCGCTGCTTCTGCCAGATGGCGACCAGCTCCTCCTGCATGTCCATCTTGGTCTGGGCGTCCAGCGCCGCGAAGGGCTCGTCCATCAGGATGACCTGCGGGTTCAGCAGCAGGGCGCGGGCGATGCCGACGCGCTGGCTCATGCCGCCCGACAGCTCCGCCGGGAAATGGTTCTCGAAGCCCTGAAGGCCGACCATGTCGATGTATTCCTGCGCCGCGGCCCGGCGGTCGGCCTTGCGCCAGCCCTTCAGCCGCAGGTGGAAGGCGACGTTCTCCCACACCGGCAGCCAGGGCATCAGGTTGGCCTGCTGGAAGACCATGCCGCGGTCGGCGCCCGGCCCGTCCACCGGCTTGCCGCCGACGGTGACGCTGCCGCCGGTCGGCTTCTCGAAGCCGGCGATCATGTTCAGCAGCGTGGACTTGCCGCAGCCCGACGAGCCCAGCAGGCAGAGGAACTGGTTGCGCTCCACCGACAGGCTGACGTCGTCGATGGCCAGCAGGTCGCGCTTGCGCTTGGCGTCTCGGAAGACCTTGGTGATGTTCTTCAGCTCGATGGAGGCCATGGCGTCAGCCCTCCCGGCTCTGCAGGGTGGATCCGTGCTGCCAATGCAGCGCCGCGGACATCAGGAGCTTGATCAGGCCGTCGGTCGCGTAGCCGAGCAGGCCGATGCTGGCCATCGAGGCGAGCACGAGGTCGTAGCGCAGGAAGTAGTAGCTGTCCCACAGCACGTACCCCAGCCCGCTCTTGACCGCGACCATCTCGGCGGTGACCGTCAGCATCCAGGCGGCACCGATGCCGATGCGCAGGCCCGCGAAGATGCTGGGCAGCGCCGCCGGGAACACCACATGGCGCAGGAGCTGCCGTTCGGTGGCGCCCATCATCGAGGCGGCGCGGATCAGGTTGCGGTCGGCCGTCTTCACCCCGTGGATGGTGTTCATCAGGACGGGGAAGAAGGCGCCGAGGAAGACCAGGAAGATGGCCGGCTTGTTGGCGATGCCGAACCAGATGATCGCCAGCGGGATCCAGGACACCGGCGGGACCGGACGCAGCATCTGGATGGTCGGCTCCACCGTCCGCTCGACCCAGCGCCACCAGCCGATGGCGATGCCCAGCAGGATGCCGCTGACCGCCGCGATGCCGTAGCCGGCGGCGACCCGCACCGCGCTGGACAGCGCGTCGGCCAGCCAGCGCCCGCTGTTGCCCTGGGCGGTCTCGTCGAAGCCGAACACCCAGTCGGCCCAGGCATGCAGCACCACCGTCGGCGGCGGCAGCAGCGCCGCCGGCAGCAGGCCGGACCGCGACACGATCTCCCAGCCCACGAGGATGAAGAGGGGAACGACCGCCCGTTCCCAGGATTTCCATAGCGCCGTCATGAACCGGCCTCCCGTCGAGAACACCCGCCCGCATGCGGTCGTGGATCAGAACCCCAGGTCGCTCTTCGGCTTGCCGGTGACGGTCTCCAGGAACTTGTAGTCGAGGTTCTTCTCGGCGACGGCGGAGACGTCGTGGCTGATGTATTTCAGGTCGCGCATCATCGCGGCGATGGCGAGCGTGCTGTCCTTGTGCATGGCATAGTCGGGCGCGGCGTTCTTCAGCGCCTCGGCGGCGACCGCCCTGTCCATGCCGGTGTATTTGTTGATCGTCTCGATCCAGGCGGCCTTGTCGGCCTTCAGCGTATCGACCAGCGCCACCACCGACGCGACGGTGGCCTCGACCGCCTTGGGATGCTCCTTGATCACGTCGGACCGGGTGACGATCAGGTTGGTCAGGTTGCCGGCGGCCTGATCGTAGGGGAGCGTGAAATGCCGGCCGGCCCCGCTGGCGCGGATCTGCGAGGCGAAGGGCTCGACCGTGCAGATCACGTCGATCTCGCCGCGCTGGAGGGCGGCGGCATGGTCGGACGGGTTCGGGATGTTGATGAACTGCACGTCCTTGTTGGCGTCGATCCCGTTCTTCAGGAAGGCGCCGCGCATGTGGATGTCCTGCGCGTTCCCGCGCGAGGCGGCGACGCGCAGCGGCTCGCCCTTCGCCTTGCGGTCGGCGATCAGCGCCTTCAGCCCCGCCCAGTCGTCGGGCTTCAGCTCGATCCCCTTGGCGGTCAGGATCTCCGATCCGCCATTCACCTGGCCGGAGATCGCCACCACGTCGAAGCCCTTGTCGAGGGCGGTGATGTAGTGGAGGTAGGTGACCTGCGCCACGTCGATGCTCTTGGACACCAGCGCCGTCAGCACGTCGTTGCCGGAATTGAAGTTGATCGCCTCGATCTTCACGCCCTTCGCCAGATCGGGCGTCAGCGCCATCGGCAGGCAGTGGGCGCATTTGGCGAAGCCCAGCTTCACCTCTTCCATATCGGCGGCTTGGGCGGGCGCGACGTCGGCGGACAGGGCGAAGGCCACCGTGGCGAAGGCGCCAAACGTGAAGGACCGAAACGACATGGGCGGGGCTCCCTGATGCGATTGCGATATACCCGCCGGTCGCAAGTCGCGTGCCAAAATGTATACAAAATGGCGATTTCTGATTTTCCCAATAATTACAATATATTAATTTGATTCAGCCCCGGAAGCTCTCACTGGCCGCTCTTGCCTTGTTTTTAAGCGCATGGCATCGTTCGCGCACCGATGCACAATCATTCAGCAAAGCGGGCTTCGCCGGTTCGACCATGGACACCCTGAGCACTGTCAAGGCCGCCACCGGGCCGATCCGCCGCGAAACGCTGCATCACGGCGCCGTCGCGGAACTGCGCGCGATGATCCTCGCCGGGGATTTGCGGCCGGGCAGCCGGGTGGCCGAGATCCAGCTGTGCGAGCAGCTCGGCGTGTCGCGCACGCCCCTGCGGGAGGCGTTGCGCGTCCTGGCGGCGGAAGGGCTGGTCGAGCTTCGCCCGCGCCGCGGCGCGGTGGTGACGCCCATCGATCCGCTGGAGATCGGCGCCGTCTTCGAAGTGATGGAGGCGCTGGAGGCGCTGGCGGGCGGTCTTGCCTGCCGGCGCGGCACGGCGGAGGAGTTCGCCGAACTGGACCGGCTCCACGCCCAGCTTCACGCCCAGTTCGAGGCCGGCGACCGGTCGTCCTACTTCGCCACCAACCGCCTGATCCACGCCCGGATCGTCGCAATGGCGCGCAACCCGGCCCTGGAAGCCAGCTACGCCGGCTTCACCGCGAAGATCCTCCGGGCACGCTCGCTCGCCAATTACGATGCGGAGCGCTGGCGGGAATCGCTCGACGAGCATGAGGGCTTCATGGCCGCGCTCCGGCGGCGCGACGCCGCGGCGGCCGGCAGCCTGCTGGCCGACCACAGCCGCCGCACCGCGGATGCCGTCCTCCGCGCGCTGAACGTTTGACGCTGACCTTACCCCGGTTCGGCTGGTCATCCGCCTCCCACACCACGACCAGGGACACGGCCTAATCCTGCGCAGTCGGCCGAATGACGATGCTGCCGACATCCACTTCGGGTGGCTGTTCAAGCGCGAAGAGGACCCCCCGCGCGATTGCATCGGGTGGGATCGCAATATTTCCTATGCGCTTCGCTATCGCTTCCTTCGCCCCCTGATCGGTGATCGAGTCGGCGAAGTTGGTAGCGACCATGCCCGGTGACACCTCGGTTACACGAAGCGTCGGCCCCGCTTCCTGCCTCAGTGCCTCGGTTATCGTGCGCACAGCGTTCTTGGTGGCGGCATAGACCCCCATCGTCGGGAGTATTTTGATGCCCGCCGTCGAAATGATGTTGATCACATGGCCGTTTCCCTGTCGCGCAAACACCGGCAGGGCGGCAGCAATGCCGTAGAGGGTTCCGCGCAGATTTACGTCGATCATGGCGTCCCAGTCGTCGATACGCAGAGCGTCAAAGCGCGAGATCGGGCCGATCCCGGCGTTGTTGACGATCGCGTCGAGCCGCCCGAAGCGTTCGACCGCATGCGCCACCAGCGATACGAGATCGGCGCGCTGCCTGACATCGGTGACCCGGTAGTCCGCCTGCCCGCCGGCCATCGCGCTTCTCTACACCGTCCAGCCCTCGGGGAAGCTCAAAGGCGTGAGGATGACACCATTATATACTTATTGTCTTAGTTATATCTTTGGAACCGACAATCCTAACTCTGTTCCAAGGAGGAGTTCGCGAAGATGCCGAACAGCCTCCGGTCAAGCGCTCCCATCGACCTAAAGTCCATCGTCGCCGCTCTCCCGCTGACCGGCGCCGGCCCACGTCGAACTGCGCGCCCCACCCGACAGACCGCACGTCCGAATACGATAAAAATAAACCGGATTTGTAATTTTCAGGCCGCTTCAATCTTCACCTTTCGCGCATAGTGTGGAAATCTCTCAGCCTGGAATTCCAATTTCGAGCGCCGAGTCCGGACCGTGACCTTCAATTCGACCGCGGTACCGGCATCCGCCGAAGGCCTTCCGGAGACGCTCTCCGGATTTCGCAACCGGCATGTCGGCAGCACCGTCGTGGTGTGCGGTTGCGGCGAGTCCCTGAGCGGCTTCACCGCCCCTGAACATTTCATTACCATCGGCGTCAACGACGTCGGCCGCCTTTTCCAGCCGGACTATCTTGTCGTCGTCAACCACCGGAACCAGTTCCGCGGCGACCGCTTCCGCCATGTCGAGAGTTCGCAGGCGCAGGCCCTGTTCAGTCACCTCCAACTGGGCGTGCCGCATCCGCGTCAGGTGCGGTTCACGCTGGGCCGGAAGGGCGGCACCGAACTGGAGAGCCCGGACAGCCTGCCCTACACCCGCAACTCCCCCTACATCGCCGTCTGTCTGGCTCTGCACATGGGGGCGCGGCGGGTCGGGCTGATCGGCGTCGACTTCACCGACCATCACTTCTTCGCGGCCACGGGCAAGCATCCCCTGACCCGCGAGCTGCAGCAGATCGATGCGGAATATGGGAAGCTCGCCCAGGCCTGGCGCGCGCGCGGGGTGGAGATCGTCAACCTCAGCCCGGTCAGCCGCCTTCGCCAATTGCCGAAATCGTCTCTCGCCACCTTCGGCGCCGCCCGCGAGAGCGCGGCTCCAGCCAAACCGGCAATCGTCGTTCAAGCCCCCTCGCCGGTCACGGTCACGCCGTTCAGGCTGTTCGTCGTCAATTACCGCTTCCTCAGCGCCGGAGACGTCTTCACCTGGGGGCTGGAGGAAGCGGCCCGCTTCCTGGGGCTGAGCGCCGAGCAGGCTTACTGGGACGATCCGCGGCTCGAAGCCCGGATCGCCGCCTTCGATCCCGACCTCGTGCTGGTCGTACATGGCAGGCGTTTCGCCGGCCGCGGCTGCCGCCTGCCGCCCGGGACGAAATCCGCGGTGTGGCTGGTCGACGAGCCCTACGAGGTGGATGACACCGCCTCCTGGTCGAACCGCTTCCACGCGGTCTTCGTCAATGACGCCGCGACGCTGTCCCGGCACCGCAACGCCCATTACCTGCCGGTTTCCTTCGACCCGTCGCGTCACTTCGACGATGGGGGCGGGCGGCCCCACAAGGTCGGCTTCATCGGCGGGCACAATTCCGTCCGCGAAGCGATGCTGCTGCGCCTGCTCGACGAGGATCTGCTGTCCTACGTGGTGGGCGGGCCCTGGCGCTCCCCCCGTCTCAAGGCGATCTGCCTGTCGGAGAACATCCCGGCCGAGGAGACCGCCGACCTCTACCGGCGTACCCGCATCGTCATCAACATCTTCCGCGAAAAGCACCATTTCAACCGCGCCCGCACTCCTGGCCACGCGATGAATCCCCGCATCTACGAAGCGCTGGCCTGCGGCGCGCTGGTGGTCTCCGAGCACCGGCCGGAGATCGACACGGTGTTCCCGGCGATGCCGGTGTTCCGCAACCCCGATCAACTGGTCGATGCCGTGCGCCGCCTGCTGCGGGACGAAGCGGCCTTTGGGGTCGCGCTTGCCGCCTGCCGGGCGGCGCTGCCGGGCCACAGCTACGCCGACCGCCTGCGGAGCGTCATCGCCGCGCTCGGCTTCCCGCTCCCTCCCACCGCTCCAACTGCGGAGACCGTCCCGCCGGCGCTGGCCGCGGCACGGGCTCCCCTCCCGCTTCCCGCTCCGGCGAATGCTCCGGTCCCGGCACAGCTTCCCCCCGGCTGGGGAGCAACGGCCGGGACCTTCGCCCTGGAAGAACCGGGCGGCGGCCTCGCCCTGCGGGTTCCGCACCGCCTGCCGCCCGGCGCGGAGGACGGGCTGGTCAGTCGGGATGCCTACACCGCCGTCCGGCTGGAATGCCGCGTGACGTTGGCTCCCGGCAGCCGCTTCATCGCCAAACTGCACCAGCAGAGCCGCCTCGACCAGACCTCGAACTCCTACCATCTGGTTCTGGAGAACGGGCACGGTGTGGTCGCGACGCACAACCGGGTTCTCCACCGGCTGGCGCCGCTGTCCGGCACCATGGTCGACGTCCGGCTCGACTGGAACGACGGAATATTGCGGGGGGCGGTCGGTGGGCAGGCGCTGCCGGCAATTCCGGCCGCCGCTCTGACCGAGGGCTATTGCTTCGTCGGCCTCAACGAGGGCACGGCCACGGTGCGGGACCTGACGCTGCGGTCGCTCGCTCCGCCGTCCGTGACCGCCGCCGAGGCCTCGCCGGGGGAAACGGAGATCGTCCTGTTCCGCGGCGCATCGGCACCGGTCGAAGGCTTCGACGTCGGGGACGGCAGCGACGGCGGCGCCACGCTTGCCAGCCGGGCGGCCTTCGCCGATGTCGAACTGAGGATGGGCGTGACGCTGGAACCCGGCGCGACGCTGGTGGTCAAGCTCCACCTGCAGGAGCGGAACAATCCGGACAGCAACTCCTACCATGCGGTCTTCCGGCCGCAACAGGCCTATCTGGCCCGCCACGACCATGTCCTTTCGGCGCTGCCGGCCCCGCTCGGCGCGAAGCGGGCACTGCTGTTCCGCCGGGCCGGCGACCGGATCCAGCTCTTCCTCGACAACCGTTGCGTCGTCCATGCCCGGGATGCCGAACTGCGCCACGGCCATGTCTCGGTCACGGTGGAGAACGGATCGGCGAAGCTCGATGGACTGACGCTGTCGGTACCGGATGCCGCGGCGGTCACCGCCGCCAGAGCGCTGCCGCTGGTGACACAGACCACCGCGCTCGCCCATCCGCGGCCGCGGCGCGCCACCCATTTCGCCGGGGGTCGGAGGGAGCCGCCGCTCGTGCCCTTCACCGCCACGCCGAAACGCAACCTGATCTATCACATCTGGCCCGTCCGGGATTCCTTGTGGCGCTGGAACCTGGAACAGCTCCTCCACCGGATCGAGCTGTTCAACGGCCGCCGCATCGTCGGCATCGCGAGCGACGCCCGCGCCGACACGCCGGCCGAGGTGCAGGCGATGCTGGAGGGGCACGGCTGCGAGTTCATTGTGCGGCCGAACCGCCCGACCGGAGAGGTGGAGACCTTTCCGATCATGCTCCGCTCCTTGCGGTCGGAGGAGCCCAACGAGGTCACTTTCTACGGCCACGCCAAGGGCGTCAAATACCGCGAGGCCATCCCTCCGCAGGTCCGCCGCTGGACCGAGGTGCTCTACCGCACGACGCTCGACAACTGGGGCGGCGTGCGGACCGCGCTCGACCATCATGTCATGGCCGGATCCTTCCGCCGCCTTGGACGCATCGCGCCACACCGGTTTCTCGGCGACTGGCATTACAGCGGGACCTTCTTCTGGATGCGCAACGCCCATGTGTGCGATCCGCGCCTGCTGAACGTCGCCAACTTCTACAGCGGCGTCGAGGTATGGCCGGGCCAGCATTTCCCGCTGGAAAAGGCAGCCTGCCTGTTCCTCGACCGTCTGGTCCCGGTGCCATACGATGCGGATTTCTGGACCGCGGTCGGCAACCCGGCGTTGCAGAAGTGGGAGGCCGCATGCCGGGACGTTCCCCCGCCGCCGGGGCTGTTCGGCGAGCGGGCCGCCGACGGCCAAGACGGGCCGAAGCTGGGGTGGCTGCCGGAGGAGTTGGACTGGCTGCTGCGCCGCATCCTGGAGCAGGCTCCGGCTCGTGTGCTGACCTTCGGCAGCCCGCATGGCGGCTTCGAATGGCATCTGGCGCGTCTGGCGCGCGCTGAGGGCAGGTCGCTGGAGATCGTCGCGGTATCGGAGAGCGCCGATCCCGACCTCGACCGCAGGCTGGCGGAGGCCGCCTCGCGGTTCCGGCAGAGCATACGCCGGCTGCGGCGCGATCCGGCGGATCCGGATCTGCGCGGCGAACTGGCCGGCGGCTTCGACGCCGCCGTCCTCGACGGAATGCCCGGATACCGGCGGGCGCGGGCGTCCTACGACCTCGCCGGGCTGCTGGGTGCACGGTTGATCGCCATGAACGCCATTGTCGATTCGGACTGGCATGCACAGCGCGGCTGCTGCCATTCCCGCCTTTGGGCGGAGGTCGCGCCGAACGGCCGGTCGGAACGCTGCGGCTCGAACGGCTGGGGCGGCGTCGGCGTGATCGCGGTGTGAGGGTGGCGCCCGATCGGCCCACGACCCGATTCCCGCAGTCCCGGCGCATCCCAAAGGCGGACGGCAGCAACCAATAAACCTAATTCCCCATAAAATATCCTAGGGAAAGGCATTCCCATCGCCGATACGAATTACTTCAGGGTGTGTTATCAGCATGAAATTCGAAAATCATGGACAAAGATTGTTGCGGATCCTAGCCTCTCTACCGGCACGCGCAGGTCGCATTGGGCAGTCAAACTGCTCCTGTCGAGGTGGGAGGGAGCGCTCATGGACCCGATCCGTAACGTCCTTGAAATAACCCGGCGCCTGTCAAACCAATACCTTAACAACACCGATCCACGCTCGGACGGCTGGGTCGAGTTGACCAGCATCGTCGGGCATGACGGGAAGCAAAACGAAGGAGCAAAAGATAAAGTTGTTTTGATGCTATACAATATGACGAGAGAGAATACGATCAGCACTTACAATTCCGCGCAGAAAGAGAATAAAAATTACTCCATTGTCTCTCCGCCCATCTATATTGATCTTCATATCATATTCATGTCCAATTTTTCTGAAAAGCATTACCCGACCGGCTTGACGGCAATCTCGCGGATCATTTCCTACTTCCAGCAAAACCCCTACCTGACGCACGCCAATACCCCGGACCTCGATCCGTCGGTCGACAAGATCAGCTTCGAACTGTCCAGTCTCAGCCCGGTCGACGTAAACTATGTGATGGGCATGCTGGGGACGAAGTATCTCCCCAGCGTCTTCTACAAGCTGCGGCTGATCCCCTTCGCCTCCGGCGCCATGTCCGCCGTCGCCTATCCGGCGGCGGGCGGCAACATTGCCGAATCGTCGTCGAGCGGACTCGACTGATGGTCAAGCCGCCCGTGTCCGGCCTCCATTCCTTCCAGTACCGGACCAGCCGGACCGACCCCCCGGGCGGGCGATCCCGGGGCAGCCGGTACAAGCTGCTGTTCAGCGTGGCCTACCATCACGACTTTTACGGCGCGCTCGATCCCGGTACGGGCGGCAATGGAGGCAACTGCCCCGATTTACAGGCCTTTCCGACGCCGGACAGCCTCCAGCTCATGAGCAGGCTGGGACTGCTGATGAAATCCGGCCGGACCGGATTCCAGATCTATTTCGACATCGCGCAGACCGAGGCGATCGTCGCCTACCTGCGCCAGCAGTATGTGCCCAAGCGTGGGCAGGATGGCGCGCTCGGCTGCTGGACGCGGCTGACCTTCCTGCTTCGTGCGACCAATCCGGACTTCGTCGGCTTCAGCGACCTGCCCATCGGGACCAACCCGATGGAGTTCAATCTTTACGCGTGCAACAGCCAGGCTCACGCCGACGGTACCGTGATCCGGCTTTGCCAGGGCGACAGGCTGGAAAGGAGCGATCTCCATCCCGTGGTCGGGTCGGAGATCGCCCTGCCGGTTCGGGGGGACGTCAGGCGGGTGACGGTGACCGACCTCGCCGGCCGGATCGTGCAGCGCTACAGAGTTCCCCGGACCGTGCCGGCCGACACCACCCTGCACATCGACCTGCGCAACGAACCGCTCGACCTCTACACGGTCACCATCGACCGCCGCCAGGAAAGCGCCATTTCCCGCCCGGTGATCTACACGACAGGCTCGCCGGCGCCGCTGTGCCTGATCGACGTCCTGCTGACCAAGCCGCGCCCGCGCATGAGCGGCGGCGTCTATCCCGTCCCTCCGGTGTTCGGCGACGGCGTCATCACCCCGGCGCAAATGGGCGACATCGCCTATACGCTGCCGTTCGGCGCCCGTTCCACCCAATGGCGCTACTATGTGGCCTCGCAGAAGGCTGGCGGCGGGTTTCGCGGCCTGCGGATCGATGGTCCGGGCGCCGACTTCCATCAATCGTCCGACCCGGTCCAACTGCCCGACGGCACGCCCGCGGTGCTGCTCACCTCGCAGGCTCCCCTGCCCATGCGCCGCATCCCGCCGCAACGCTTCCGGCTGACCGGGCAGCGGCTGAACCCCGATGGCAGCCAGACCGACATCCGGGTCGACTGCCTGCCCGCGGCTCCGCAATCGCCGGTCTGGCCGGACGAGAACCCCGACCACGGGGTTTCGGAAATGTACGTCTACACCTGAAACACCCCGGTCCCCTGCCCGCTCCCAATCTCCTGCCCACCATCGATCGCGAGGAAACCCATGGCCTCCAGCATTTCGCGGAACAGAACAACGCCCGGCGTCTACGTGACCGAACTGCCGGCCTTCGCACCGTCGGTCGTCGCGGTGCAAACGGCCATTCCGGTGTTCGTCGGCTACACCCAGACCGCCCAGGACCCGAGCAGCAAGAAGCCGGTATATCTGGAGGCCATCGAGATCAACTCGCTCGCCGACTATTACAGCTATTTCGGCCTCGGCTTCATCGCGCCCTACTACGTCGCGCCGGCCGCCAGCGGCAGCCCGGCGGTCGGCTCGCCCAGCCTGGGCGGGTCGGGCAAGGCGAACTACGATTTCCAGGCCTACGTCACCTCCTCCGGCACCGGCAGCCCGGAAAGCGACGTCACGACGCTGGACAATTATCTGGTCGAGACGCTGCCCACCTCACCGCAGTTCAACCTGTACGACGCGGTCAAGCTTTTCTATGCCAACGGTGGCGGCACCTGTTACGTCATCTCGGTCGCCAACTATTGGGGGACCAACGACGTCACCCCGGACGCCTCCGCGCCGGCCCAGTCGGCCACGGCAAGCCAGCTCCAGAAGGGCCTGGACCAGGCGAAGCTGACCATCGGCCCGACGATGATCGTCGTCCCCGATGCCTGCCTGCTGCAATGGCAGGTGGCCGACGGGAGCGGCGACGGCAAGATGACGGGCGCCGGCACCGACTACGCCAACGTCGTCGTGCAGATGCTGGAGCAGGCCTCCGCGATGCAGGACCGCGTCGCCATCCTCGACCTGCCGGGCGCCTGCGACCCCACGACCTGGACGGTCGACGGGCTGGCCACGGCGCGCGGGGCCTTCTATGAGGCGACCAGCCCGGCCTCGGACGCCTTCAGCTACGGCGCGGCCTACGCCCCGGCCCTGGAAGTCTCGGTCTACAGCACCAGCGACCTGGACTTCACCAACCTCTGGGGGTCGCCGGACGGCATCGTCCTGATGAACGACCTGCTGACGACGCAGGCGAAGAAGACCTACACCGCCGCCAAGCTGGCCGACGTCCTGTCCCAGATCGAGATCGCGTACCCGGCCAACGGCATCGCCAACACCAGCCTGTCGCCGTCGCAGGTCACCTCGACGAACCAGTATCTGGTGAACGCCTTGCCGCTGATGAGCCAGGTTCTGCAGATCCTCTGCGCCAAGCTGAACGTGGCCCCTCCCAGCGGCGTGATGGCGGGCCTGTGGACCAGGAACGACTCCACCCGCGGCGTCTGGAACGCGCCTGCCAACCTCTCCCCGGCCTCGGTCGTCGGCCCCAAGGTCAACCTGACCGACGACGAGCAGTCCGACTACAACGTGCCGCTGAACGGCGAGTCCGTCTGCCTGCTGCGCACCTTCCCCGGCCGCGGCACCGTCGTCTGGGGCGCGCGCACGCTGGACGGCAACAGCAACGACTACCGGTACATCCAGGTGCGGCGCACGCTGATCTACATCGAACAGTCGATCAAGACGTCGATCCAGCCCTTCGTCTTCGCCTCCAACACCGGGCAGACCTGGGTGACGATCACCAGCATGATCACGAACTTCCTGACCAACCTGTGGTCGCAGGGCGGCCTGATGGGCGACAAGGCGTCGGACGCCTTCACCGTCCAGTGCGGCCTCGGCACCACAATGACGTCCCAGGACGTCCTGAACGGCTACATGATCGTCTCGGTCACGCTGCAGATGGTCCATCCCGCCGAGTTCATCGAGCTGACCTTCACGCAGATGATGCAGAGCTGACGGCCCTTTTCCGGAAGTCGTGATTATTGACAGGAGGAATTAATGTCCGGCGAAACGCAGAACAACATTTGGCCGCTTCCTAAATTTTACTTCTCGGTTCAGATCGGCGGCAACACCGTCAGCTTTCAGGAGGTGTCGGGCCTGGATTCGGAAGCGCGGCCGATCGAGTACCGGCACGGCGACAGCCCCAGCTTCTATCCGATCAAGATGCCGGGCCTGGGCAAGGTCGGCAACGTGACGATGCGCAAGGGCATCTTCGTCAACGACACCACCCTGTGGACCTGGTTCAACCAGATCTCCATGAACACCATCCAGCGCCAGACCGTGGTGGTGAACCTGCTGGACGAGACGGGCACGCCGAAGATGGTGTGGACGCTCAACAACGCATGGCCGACCAAGGTCACCGGGACGGACCTGAAGTCCGAAGGCAATGAAGTCGCCGTCGAAAGCGTCGAGATCGCCTATGAAACCCTGACGATCTCGGCACCGTAAGATCATGGCGCTTTCTGGAAGCCTGTATCCGGCACCGGGATTCTCCTTCTCCGTCACCGTGTCGGGGACGGGGGCGTCCGCGCAGCAGGGCAGCAGGGCGGACGCCAGCTTCCAGGAGGTGTCCGGCCTCGATCCCCGCATCGAAACGGAAACGGTGGCCGAAGGCGGCGAGAACCGATACGTGCACCAATTGCCGGGCGCCACGCGCACCGGCAACCTGGTGCTGCGGCGCGGCTACATCACCGCCGCGTCCTTCCTGTCGGAATGGGCGGCGCAGACCGTGGGCTCCACCCTGGCGGCGCCGATCCTGACCCAGACCCTGATCGTGCAACTGCTGGGGCAGGACCATCAGCCGCTGGTCGCCTGGAACTTCGCGCGGGCGTGGCCGGTGCGCTGGGCGACCGGCCCGTTCGACTCCATGAGGAACGAGGTGCTGACGGAAGTGCTGGAATTCTCCTACGCCACGGTGACCCGCATGCCGCTGACCGGCGACGCTTCGTCGATGGCGGGGACCGTGGCGAAGCTGATCGGCGGCTGAACAGGCGGCGGAAGGGAAAGGAAGCGATGCCTCTGCACATCAGCGAAATCGGCGTCAGGCTGTCCGTCGGCGACGCTTCCGGCCTGTCCGGAACCGGCCGTTCAACCGGCGGGGGGGCTGCGACGGAGCAGACCCCCAACCCGCAGGCCCTGGCACCGCAGTCGATGAACGAACTGGTCGAGCGCTGCGTCCAGCAGGTGCTCGACCGGCTGAAGCGGATGGAGTCCCGCTGAGATGGCCGGCAGCCTGGAGAAGATGATCGTCACCGGCTATTCCGACCAGAACTTCACGGCTCAGGTCGGGCAGCCCTTCACGGTGTGGATCAACCCGGCCAGCTACCAGTACCGTTACGCGGTGCTGTACAGCGACCGGCAGGGACAGGGAGCGTCCGGCCCGTCGCCGGTGTTCAACCGGGTCGGTCCCGACAGCGTGTCCTTCGAGCTGGTCTTCGACGCGACCGGCGTGGTTCCCAGCCCCATCGCCGGGGTTCCCGACGCTCCGCCGGACGGCGTCGCCAGCCAGATCGACAGGTTCAAGGCGGTGGTGCTGACCTTCAACGGCGCCATCCACAGCCCGAACTACGTCATCCTGTCCTGGGCGCAGCTCCAGTTCCAATGCCGGCTGCAGAACCTGGACATCAACTATACCCTGTTCAAGCCGGACGGCACGCCGCTGCGCGCCAGGATGGCGCTGTCCTTCCTGGGATTCGCCAGCGAGCAGGCGCTGGAGAAGGCGGCGAACAAGGGTTCTCCCGACCTGACCCATATCGTGACCGTAACGGTGGGTGACTCTCTGCCGACGCTCTGCCACAAGATATATGGCAGCAGCCTGCACTATCTGAGGGTTGCGGAGTTCAACGGATTGAACGATTTCCGTCGGCTGGTGCCGGGCACGCAGCTTCTGTTTCCACCACTGGCCAGCGCGACGACGTCATGACCGCACCGTCCCCCCTCAGCACCGCCGGCGCACTCGCCACCTTCGCCATTTCGACCAACGGCAAGGCCATCGACTCGTCCATCCAGGTCATCTCCATCGACGTGTGGAGCGGCGTCAACAAGCTGCCGAAGGCGCGGCTGGTGGTGTCGGACGGCAGTCCCGACAGCGAGGATTTTCCGATCAGCTCCTCGGGCACCTTCGTGCCCGGCGCCACCCTGACCATCGCGCTCGGCTACGACGGCGCCAACGCCACGGTCTTCACCGGCGTGATCTACAAGCAGGGGCTGGAGGTCACCGTCAACGGGCCGTCGCGCCTGGTGATCGAGGCGACCGACCAGGCGATGGCGATGACGCTCGCCCGCCACAACGCGATCTACGAGAACCTCACCGACAGCGCGCTCATCGGCAAGCTGATCGACGGCGCCGGGCTTGCCAAGTCGGTGACGGCGACCAGCGCCACCCAACCCTCCATCGTGCAGTATTACAGCACCGACTGGGACCTGATGGTGATCCGTGCCCAGATCAACGGAATGGTGGTGATCGCGGACTCCGGCAAGGTCACCGTCGCCCCGCCCGACACCGGTTCTTCGCCCGTCCTGACCGTCACCTACGGCCAGTCGCTGATGGATTTCCAGGCGGACATGGACGCGTCCACCCAATACACCGCCAGCGCGATCCAGAGCTTTTCCTGGGACCCGGCCACCCAGGCCATCGCCAGATCGGGCAGCGCCAGCAGCAGCGTCGGCGAGCCGGGCGACCTGTCCTCGGCCCAGCTCGCCAAAGTCTTCAACATCGGCCAGTACCCGCAGCAGACGGCGGGCACCCTGCCGACCGCCGACCTGACGAGCTGGTCCTCGGCCGAGCTGGTGAAGCAGCAGCTGGCGAAGATCCGCGGCCGCGCCACCTTTCAGGGCAGCTCGCTCGCCAGGACCGGCGGCATGATCACGATGGCCGGGCTGGGCGGACGCTTCAACGGCAACTACTACATCTCCGGCGTCCATCATCGGGTGGCGGACGGGCTCTGGCAGACCTCGGCGGAGCTGGGCCTGTCGGCCGACTGGTTCAGCGCGGCGGCCCCCGACATCGCCGCCCCCGGCGCGGCGGGACAGCTTCCGCCCGTCGCCAACCTGCAGACCGGGCTGGTCAAGCAGCTGGACCAGGACCCCGAGGGTGAGTTCCGCGTCTATGTCGAGTTGCCGATCCTGCAGGCCGGCGGGTCGCTCGGCGTCTGGGCCCGGCTCGGCACCTTCTACGGCTTCACCGGCATCGGCGCGGAGTTCTATCCGGAGATCGGGGCGGAGGTGGTCGTCGCCTTCATGAACGGCGATCCCCGCTTTCCGGTCATCCTCGGCAGCCTCTACAGCAAGAAGAACCCGCCGCCGGTTACCCCGACCGCCCAGAACGGCCAGAAGACCATCGTCACCCGGTCCAAGCTGCGGATCGATTTCTTCGAGGATGACAAGGCGGTGGAGGTCAGCACGCCGGGCAAGCAGTCCGTCCGCCTCGACGATCAGGCCAAGACGGTGACCGTCAAGGACATGAACGGCAACAGCATCACCATGGGTACCGGCGGCATCACCATCAGCAGCGACACCGACCTGACCCTGTCGGCCAAGGGGAACATCAGCCTCTCCGCCGACGGCAACCTGTCGATGAAGGCGACGGGCACCGCGTCGCTGTCGGGGCTGGAGATCAAGCAGACCGCCCAGACCGAATTCACCGCCCAGGCCAATGCGGAGCTGTCGGTGAAATCCAGCGGCATGCTGACCGTCCAGGGCGCCCTGGTGAAGATCAACTGACGGCCCGAGGAAGAGGAGACGCCTTCCCATGCCCCCCGCTGCCCGCATCACCGACCTTCACACCTGCCCGATGGTGACGCCGGGCGTGCCGCCGATCCCCCATGTCGGCGGACCGGTGATCGGCCCCGGCGCCCCCAACGTGCTGATCGGCGGGCTGCCGGCGGCCAAGCTGGGGGACACCTGCGTCTGCGTCGGTCCGCCCGACAGCATCGTCAAGGGATCCGCCACGGTGCTGATCAACGGGATGCCGGCCGCCCGCATGGGCGACACAACCGCCCATGGCGGCACCATCGTGCTCGGCTTTCCCACCGTGATGATCGGGGGCTAGGCCATGACCTACAGCGACGACGCCCCGTTTCTCGGCACCGGCTGGAAGTTCCCCCCGACCTTCGACCGGCTGTCCGCCTCCACCGTCATGAGTTCGGGCGTGCAGGACATCCGGGAAAGCCTGTGGATCCTGCTGTCGACGGCGCTCGGCGAGCGGATCATGCTGGCGACCTACGGCTCGTCGCTGTGGGACAAGGTGTTCGCGACCCTGACCACGACCCAGGCCAACCAGATCCGCGAGCTGGTCGAGAAGGCCATCCTGAATTGGGAACCCCGCATATCCGTCGATGCGGTGGAGGTCGGCATGACGGACCCGGAAGCCGGTTTGGCGCAGATCTCGGTGTCCTTCTTCGTTCGCCAGACCAACGTGCGCAGCAATCTGGTCTATCCCTTCTACCTGCTGGAGGCGACCTTGCCGCCTTCGCCGCCGTGAACGGACAGGCCATGCACGCTTCCGGCAGCGGACTGGTTCTCAACGGCGCGGCCAGTCAGCAGGACCGCCGGCGCGACGCGCCGCGGCCCGAGGACGCGCCCGTCGACGGGCGCAGCCTTGCCGATCTGCTGGCCTTCTCCTCCGGCTACGGGCGTCTCATCACCTTCTACGACCTGGACGACCGGCCGGCCGGCGACTGGACGGTCTTCTTCCTGTCCGATCCCAGCATCGCGCTGGCCACGCTGACCGCGTTGGATCTGCCGTCCATCGAGGACCGGCTGATGCGCGAACTGCGCCTGCTGCAAAGCCTGTCCCACCCGAATCGGCATCTGGAGCGGCTGAACCGCATCGTCACGGTGCTGCTGCGGCTGATGCGCATGCTCGACGATTCGGACAAGTCCTTCTGGCGGGTGCACCGCACCCTCGGCCGCACCATCCGGCAGGAGATCGCCGGCACGCTGGCCCGGCCGCTGCTGCCGCTCGCCACCCATCTGGCGACGACGGAGCCGGAGAGCGGCTTCCGCTTCGATCTTGCCGGCCTGTCGGAGCATTGGGGCCTGCGTCCCGTTCCCGCCCGCGGCACACCCGCCGGTGCGCTTGGCCGCGGCTGGTTCAATCACCTGATCCCCCTGCTCGAAGGCTTCGTCGAGGCGCTCCTTGCCGTCCTGCACCGGGTCAAGCTGGATGCCCAGGCGGAGCTGGCGGTCTCGCTCGAACAGGATGGGCACGCTCCGCAAGCCGCGCTCTACATCGCTTTCGCCCAGTTGTTCCGCCATGCCCAGCACGCGGTGAACAGCTTTTCGCGGCGGCTGGTCGGCTTCTACTACCGCAGCATCCTGCAGCAGGACAGCCGCAGCGCCGCCGCCGACCGGCTCTACCTGACCTTCACGACGGCCAAGGGTGTCCCCTGCGGTTCGGTGCCGGAGGCGACGTTGTTTCCGGCCGGGACCGATGCCGCCGGGCAGGCCATCGATTATGCGGCCGACCAGCCGGTGGAGGTCCATGCGCTGGCCGTCGCCGCGCTGAAGACGCTGCGCGTCGTCGACGGGACGGTAATCGTCGGCGACGACGACGCGGATGCGCTGTCCGGTCCCGCCGGCCTGCTGCGCGGCACCGCCGCCCTGTCGGGCAAGGCGCCGGCCATCGCCTCGCCCTTCCCGCTGTTCGGCGCGACCGAAACCGGGACATCCGGCTCCCTGGTGACCAGCGCGGCGCAGCTCGGCTTCGCGGTCTCCGACGACGTGATGATGCTCACCTCCGGCACCCGGACGGTGGAGCTGGTGCTGCGGATCGCGGCGTCGAGCATGATGGCGGTGATGCCGGCGCTGGAGGCGATCGACGGTAAGACCGGCGGCGCCGGCCCGCTCTGGCTGCTCGGGCAGATTCTCCAGAACAGCTTCGCCTACCGTTATTCGACGGGCGGCGGCTGGATGGCGATCGATGGCGTCACCGTGACCGCTCCGGACGCCTCTCCTTCCGCCACCGTTTCGAC
Organism: Azospirillum sp. 412522; assembly: GCF_019805165.1. GTDB lineage: Bacteria > Pseudomonadota > Alphaproteobacteria > Azospirillales > Azospirillaceae > Azospirillum. Next base: position 48,989 of record NZ_RWIJ01000015.1, on the reverse strand, counting down.
CGACGAAGAGGCGGATTACCGGCTGAGCTTCACCCTGACGGCGGGCGCGGCTCCCTTCGTCGCGCTGTCGGCCGCACCGGCCACCAAGGACGCCATTCCGCCGTCCGACGAATTGCCGGCCCCGATGGCGGACACCCCGACCCTGCTGGCGGTGTTCGCCCAGGACGCCATCGCCGTCGGTCCGCCCGGCAACACCGTCCTGATCCGCCCCTACGCGATCGTCTCGCTGCTGAGTCTGTCCGGCCTGGCCATCACGGTCGACGCGACCGGGTTCGATGCTTTGAGGCTGTCGGGTCCCAACGGCCCGCTTGACGCCTCGACCCCTTTCTCGCCGTTCGGAACGCCCGCCGTGATGGGCGCGACCTTGGATATCGCGGCCGACGAGCTGTTCGTCAAGCGGCTGGACGGTCTCGACCTCGGCATCGCGTGGTATGGCCTGCCGCAGACCAGCACCGGTTTCCAGGGCTATTACCAGGGCTACGTCGTCGATCCGGACGGGGTCAAGGTCCCACCGGGGACGCTGTTCGACAACCTGGTTTTCCAGGTGGCGCTGTCGGTCGAGAACCCCGGCCTGTGGACCCTGATCGACACCGCTCCGTTCCCCGCCTCGCCCGACGTCCGGGGACCGGACGCCGCGTTTTCCCATGTTGCGTCGCCGGATGAGGGGAACGCGGCCTATCTGTTCCGGACCGCCGCCCGGACCGCGGTGCCGGACGCCGGCGCCCCGGTCCTGCCGTTGACCGGCTTCGACGATCTGCCGGTACAGCCGTCCGAGCCGCCGCCCGCCTACGATGCGTCGGCCAGCGCAATCCGCGTCACCCTGTCGTCGCCCTCCTACGGATTCGGCGACGTCCTCTACGCCAGCAACGTCATGGCCGCATCGCTGGGCGAGATGACCGCCGCCTCGGCCTGCGCCGAGGACTGCGCGCGCCGCTGCGCCCCGGCGGCCGAGGTCGCCGCCGCCTCCAGCCAGCTCGACGGGCTCCAGTCGGCCAATGCCGGTTCCTCCGACGACACCTACACGGACACCGTGAACGCCGCGGTGGAACAGGCGGTCTCCGGCCTGACCGGGGCGGCGCTGAAAGCGGTCAATGACGGCCTCGCGACGCTCGATCCGACGACGGCGGACCGTCTGCGGACCGGCCTGATGAGCGCGCTGTCCCGGACCTCGACCGGCGGCGGGAAGTCCTTCTGGAAGAAGCTGTCCCGCAACGGCAATGGAAACGGCGACGGCAGCCAGCCCTCCGCGGCGACGGTCTGCGCCAACCTGCAAAGCTGGATCGACGCCAACGCCGGATCGCTGCCCGTTTCCGCAGCGGACGGGATCGAACGCGCCCGGACCCTGCTGGCAGCGGCCAGACAGGTGCTGTCGGCCCAGTCTTCGACCAGCGGCCAACCGCCCGGCATCGCGCGGCCGGTGATGGAGGCGTCCATCCTGTCGGCAAAGTCGAGCCTGACCCGGTATCATTCCGACAAGCTGCAGACGTGCGTCGCCTCGTGCCCGGGGGCCGAGCCCGCCTCCGCCTACCCCAACCAGCCCTGGCAGCCGACCGCGTCGGCGGTCACGCTGAACTACGGCGCGTCGGATGTCCTGCCCGGCGGGCTCGACGGCACCTTCCACCACCTCCAGCCCTTCGGCGGAACGCAGGCGGTCGCCTGGCCGCCCGGCGGAACGGTGCCGCTGCTAGGCGGCATGGACCGGCAGGGCGCCCTGTTCATCGGGCTGGACGGCGTCGCCGGGGGCTCCTCGCCCAGCCTGACACTGCTGTTCCAGCTCAATCCCGGCGACGGCGGCTGGAGCGACGGCACGCCGCCGGTCTGCTGGTCGGAAGCGACCGTCGCCGGCCAATGCGCCCTGACCCCGCCCGACGGGCTGGAGGGCGACACCACGGACGGCATGCGCCAGACGGGCATCGTCACGCTGGGCGTCGCCGGCCTGACGCTCTCCGACGACGGGCTGGCATGGCTCTGCCTGTCGGTGGCGGAGGAGGCCGACCGCTTTCCGCGACTGGCCGGCCTGACGCCCAACGCGCTGACCGCAAGCTGGGTCGGGCCGGGCGGAGCCGATACGCTCGATACGCCGCTGCCCGCCGGCACCATCACCGGCAGCTCCCCGGTCCTGTCCGACATCGCCACCATCGATCAGCCGATGGCCTCCTTCGGCGGCCGGTCCAAGGCGACGGGACCGGCCTTCGACATGTGGATGGCGGAACGGCTCCGGCACAAGAACCGCGGCATCCAGGACTGGGACTATGGCCGGCTGGTCCTCGCCGACTGTCCGTCGGTCTGGCAGGTGGCGGTGATCGGGCCGGGGGATGGGACGGGGGACGGGACGGACGATGGGCGGGATCGCCCGCCGCCGGGGCATCTCCGCGTCATACTGGTCGCCGGCCGCGACATGCCGGACTGCGGCGACGCCACCGTCCCGCAGGCCGGCCCGACGGTCCTGGCCGAGGTGGGCGACATGCTGGCCGCCCGCGTCAGCCCCTTCATCACCCTCAGCGTCGAGAACCCGCCCTATGTGAGGATCGCGGTGACGGCGTCGGTGGTGTTCCGCGACACCGACACGCCGGCCGCCCTGTCGGCCCGTCTCGGCGACGACCTGGTGTCCTGGCTCTCCCCCTGGCCGCCGCAGCGCGGGACCTCGGCCTCCGACGACTCCCGAAGGCCCGACCTCGATATCCGGCCGCCCGGCTACTGGACGGAGATGGCCATCGCCGAGTTCATCCGCCGCCGTCCCTATGTGGTGGCGGTGTCCTCGCTGTCGCTGTCCTACGACCCGCCCGACGGGCCGGACCGCTGCCATTACCTCACCTCGGCGGCGTCGCACGCGATCAGCGGCCACACGGTGCGGGCCGCCCGTCCGGCGACGGCCGGACTGCCGGCCCTGCCCGCGCCGGTGCGCCGGCTGGGGTCCGGCCCGGATGGGGGGCGGACGGCATGAGCCATGCGCCGGCCACGCTGCCGACCGGTCCCTTCGACGATCCCGGGCTCGATTACCTCGCCCTGCGGGAGGAGGGCATCCGGCGGCTCCAGCGCATGGCCGGGGATCTCTGGACCGACTACAATTTTTCCGATCCCGGCGTGACGACGCTGGAGCAGCTCTGCTACGCCCTGACGGAACTGTCCTATCGCGCGCTTTACCCGGTGGCCGATCTGCTCGCCGACCCGGTGACGGGACAGGTGCAGCCCTGGCGGCAGGCGCTCTACCCGGCGCCGGCAATCCTTCCGGCCAACCCGGTGACGGCCAACGACCTGCGGCGGCTGATCCTCGACCGCGTCCGCAACATCGGCAACGTCTGGTTCACCCCGCTGCCGGCCGGCGCGGACAATCCGGTCGGCGGCCTCTACCACATCCAGATCCTCGTCGCGCGCGAGGATCCCTGCTGCTGCCCCGATCCGTTCGACAGCGACCCAGAAGCCGCCGCAGCGGTCCGGCGGGTGCTGGAGCGCTACTGTGGGCATCGGGCGCTGTGCGAGGATGTCGGATCGGTCAGTCTGCTGCGTCCGATCCCGACCGCCGTGACCGCCGACGTGATGCTGTCGGCCGACGCCAACGCCTCGCAGGTGATGGCCGAACTGCTGTTCGCCATCGCCCTGGCCATGGCGCCGGAGCCCAGGCGAACCTCCTTCGACGCCAAGCTGGCGTCGGGGGCCAGCACCGCCGATATCTTCGACGGCCCCCTGATGCTGCGCGGCTTCATCGACGACAGCCAGTTGCGGCCTCTGCCCACCGCCCTGCCGGTCTCGCAACTGACCGACGTGATGGCCGCCCAGCGCGGCGTCCTGCTGGTGGAGAAACTGCGGGTGCGCACCCTGGACCAGCCGCGGGACTATGCCGACGGGGAAACCGTTCCGATTCCCGCGGACAGCCTGCTGGCCCTGATCACAGCGGCGGAGCACGGGCGCTATCCCATCCGCCTGTTCCAGGGCGCCACCGAATGCCGTCCCGATCCCCGCCGGGTGCAGCGGCTGCTGAACCGCAAATGGGCGCTCCACCGGCGGACCTACGACCTGTGGCGCAGCTACCGCGAGCAGTACAGGCCCCCGCAAGCCGACCGCAGGGCGCTGACCGCCTACAGCTCCGTGCAGGATCAATTCCCCAACGTCTACGGCATCAACGCCTATGGGCTGCCGCCCGCCGCAACCGCCGCAAGGCGTGGCCAGGCCAAGCAGTTCAAGGGCTACCTCATGCCGTTCGACCAGTTGATGGCCGATTATTTCAGCCAGCTCGCCCGCATCCGCGACCTCTATTCGCCGCGCGCCGGCGGGAGCGGCACCTACGCGTGGCAGTCGCTGGTCGGCAGCGTGCCTGCCGTCGAGCCCCTGCTGTCGCCGGACTACGTGTCCGGCATGGACGAGCTGGTCGCGGGGTGCGACCCGGTGCGGCAGCGGCAGGCGCAGTTCCTGACGCTGCTGCTGTCGCTTTACGCGGAACGGCCGAGCGTGCCGTCCGGGAAAGCCTGCGGGGGGAGCATGGATGGACCGTCCCAGGCGCAGGTGCACGCGCAGAGGGAGTTGCTGATCCGCACCCCCCGCGCCACCGCCGACCGCGGGCGCGGTTACGACTACCGCCGGCCTTTGCGTCAGGGGGGCGGCACCGGCATGGAAATCCGCTGCCGCATCGAACTCGACCTGATTGATGACGCCGCACGCTGCGGCGACGGCGACGGGTGCGACACCAACGGAAACGGCGCCACGGCCGTCGACGACCCGGATCAGGCCAGCTTCGGCCGGCCGCTGGCCGCCAACCTGCGGCCGCTGGCCGAAAGCCGCTTTCTGCCGCTGGACCGCATGCTGGACGAGCTCGGGCTGGGCGAGTTTGGGCTGGGCGATGGCGAGGATGGCGAGGCCGACGGCCCCGGCGTCACGGGCCCGCTGAGCGGTCAACGGATCGCCACCCCCCTGCTGGAGGCTTTGTCCGACGTCGGGCGCTACCGCATGGGCTTCATGCCGGACCAGGGCACGCTGCTGCTGGTCTGTCAGGCCAGCGATGGAAACTGGTGGCTGGTCGGCGAGTACCGCAGCCCGTCGCAGGCACTGACCTCCGCCCACCGGCTGCTCCGCGGCGCCGGCCGCCGACGGCGCCGTCTGTTCATCGTCGAGCATACGCTGCTGCGCTATGCGATGGAGGTCTCTGCCGCCGGCAGCATCGAGGCCGACGGCGCCACCTACAGCTTCCGCATCAGCGCGATCATCGGCGCCACGCAGCGCGAGGCGATGGACGTCAACTGGCGCGAAGCGGCGAAGGCCGTGCTGCGCCGGAACACGCCGTCGCACATCCGGGTCGACTGTCTTTTCCTCGGCCGCGAACGCATGCGCCGTTTCCTGACGCTACGTGCCGGCTGGATGGACGCGCTGTCGCAGTCTGACCCCGGCCGCCGTGCGAGGGCCAGCCTGCGCCTGGAACGCTTCCTCCAGACCTGCCGGATCCCCGATCCCGACGACGCCACCGTCACAACCCGACCCTGAGGAGGACGAGAGCCATGCAGAGCCAGAAGGCACGCGCCGACACCGCGGCATCCCTCCAGGACCAGGGCCGGAACGATGCGGCAACCGCCGGCAGGGCGGGGCCGCAGCAGGCAACGCTCACACAGCTCGCGGCCCAGCTTCATGCCCGGCCGCAGGCGCGCGCGCTGACGGCGCTGGCCAGCGGATTGGCGGGAACGCCGGTCCAGCGCCGCCCGAACCGCACCGGCATTCCAGACGCCTTGAAACAGGGGATGGAAGCCCACGCCGGGTTGTCGCTCGACGGCGTGAGCGTGAATTACGGATCGTCGCTGCCGGCGCAGTTCGCCGCCGACGCCGTCACGCAAGGAGAGAGCGTCCACATCGCCCCCGGACAGGAGCACCATCTGCCGCACGAGCTGGGGCATGTGGTGCAGCAGCTCCGGGGCCGGGTTCCCGTCACCGGCACCATGGACGGCACACCGGTCAACACCGATCCGGCACTGGAGGCCGATGCGGACCGGATGGGCGCGCAGGCGCTGCAACGCCGGGCCGCCCCGGTGGAAGACGGTGCGGAACCGGTCCAGGCCTTCCGCCGCGCCTCCGTCGCCGGAGCCGCCGCCCAATTCGCGAAAATTCCGAAAGCACAGAAGAAGATATCGAAGGCCAAAAAGTCAAAGAAGCCTGCCGCAAAGAAAAAAGCGGCAAAGAAGAAGAGAACGGGTTCGAAAAGCAATGCGGCTGCGGGTGGATACAAATTCGACCGGCCCAATTTCTCGTCGAGCGTCTATAAATATGCCAAGTTCGTTCACGCCGTCGATATGGATCTCGATTCCGATCCGGACCATCTCGATCTTACCGCGATGAATGCGGCGGTACCGCATCGTCTGTCCTGGGAGAATATGAGGAGCAACGTCACCAAGTTCCTCGTCGGAACGATGGACAATGCCGCGTTCAATAAATGGACGGACAGCTTTCTGAAGGCGGGCGACAATCGGATCGAACATTATGAGGAACTGATCGACGATTTCGAGAAGAAAATCGAAAAGCTGAAGGACAAGAACAAGATTGAAAAGCAGTTGCTCGCCACCGCGCAATCGAATGTATCGGTGAATTCGAAAAAAATAAAAAAGAAACAAAAACTTGCATCGACGACCAAACCGACGCCCATACTGGACCCCAAGACGATCGAGGCCGCAATAGAAAAAAACACCAATTTGATCGCTCTTTATAAGAGCAGGGTCAAAGGATTGACGGAACTCAATGCGCATATCAGGCAGCAGAAGGATGATATCGTCAAGTCGAGGGATAATCTCGTCGCTCTTGTCGGCGGCAAGGCGTCCAAGAACAGTACGCAGGACGGCGCCAAGGAACTTCTGAAGGAAATGAACAATTTCCATCCGAACGTTCCCGACCTTGGGCCGCACAAGGGCGTGAACATCCAGGTTTCGAAGTACCTGCATCTCAACGTGACGAACAGCGGTCAGGCGACACCGACCAGCAGGGCGATTGCCGAGATCGACGTCGATCACCTCAACGAACTGGCGGTCAGCAGCGACAAGAAATTCGCGCCGGGCACTCTTGGCAACTTCCACGACATCGGCACGTTCAGGAAGGCCTTCCCCGCGTCCCTGACCGCCGACTCCAACCTCGCCCCGCGAAATGTCGTCGAACACATGTTGCACTTGGGGGAGTTCGTTCCGGCCTAAGACCGCGCGATGCCCGTTCCCTTTCATCATATCCGCCGACTCAGCGTCGACGTGACGGTGCCCGACCTGGACTTGGCGGTGGCATTGCGTTCGCGGCTGGAGGATCTCGCCAACCTGCTGTTTCCACAAGTGCTGGAGCGGGTGCTCGATGCGGTGCTGCCGGCCGACCGGCATGCCCGGCTGCTTCGTCTCGACCTCGATCTCGGGACCATCGACGCCGGGCGGCTGGAAGCGGACGCCGTGGCGGCTCTCGAAACGGCGCTCGTCAGCAAGCTGACCGATGCGCTGGAATGCCTGTCCGACGCACCGGCGGCGGGCGGGTCCACCGGCGACCGGCTGCTGACTCCGGAGGAGACGCTGACCGATCTGGCCGAGCACTATCTGACCGGCGGCACCTATCCCTATTGGGCCGCCGCAGGCGCACCGCCCTCCCCCCGCCTGCTCGCCATCCTCGCTGCCGGCCAGCCGAAAACACTGGCCGACATTCTGCGGCGGCACAGCCGCAACGCGGTCGTCGCCGAACGTCTGGTCCTGCAGTTGGGGGAAGAGGGGCTGCGGCAGGTCCTGTCCGCTTTGGCTCCGGCCGACGCCGCGGTCATCCTGGCATATCTGACCGATCTGTCGCTGCTGCATCGGGCGGAGCCGCTGCTTTCCCGGCCGGCTCCGGCGGTCGATCGGCTGTTCTGGCTGGTCACCGTCGAGTATCTCGTTCGCGAGGCCGGGTCGCAGTTCAACAGGCGCAGTTTCCTGCGCGAGCTGCTTCTCGGCATAGCCGACCACGAGAAGGTCGGCTATGCGGCCCTGCTCGACCTGCTGCGGCAGGGGATCGAGCGGCTTGGCCGGCAACGGCCGCTGGGCTCGTCGCTTCCGGCAGTCCTGCAGGAATTGCTGGATGCCGAGCGGCCGCTCGCCACATTCCCAAAGCTCCCAAACGGCGGGGAGCCGGCGCAGGAGGCGGCGGTCGCGCCCCTGGAGCCGGCCGCCGTTCCCGACGATGACGAGGCGCTGCTCACGCTGATGCGCCGCAACCTGCGCAACCCGGCGGTCCTGGAAGCGCTGGCGGCACGGTTGTCGCCGAGGCGCTTCGCCCGGCTGGTGGAGCGGCTGGAGCCGGCCCATGCCCTACTGATCCTGGCTTTTCTTGCCGATCTATTGGAATTGCACCGGGAGGACGCGCTGCTCCTGCTGTCAGCCGAGGGGTTCGAGCGGCTGACCCGGCTGCTGACCCTGATCCAATTGCTGCGCGACCCCGGCAGCCAGTTCAACCGCCGGAGCTGGCTGCGTTTCCTGCTGGAAGGGATGGCGGAGCGGGAGAAGGTCGCCTATGCGCTGATGCTCGACCTGCTGGCCCGGTCGCTGGCCCGCACTGCCGCCCGTCGTTCGCCGTCCTCGTCGCTGCCCGGCCTGGTCACCGAACTGGTCGCGGAGGAGGCAGGACGGCCGGCAAGAGCCGACCATGCCGTTCCGGCCCTCCGCGACGCCGGCGACCTCGCTCCCGGCGACCTCGCCGCCCGCTTCCGCAAGGCCGCGACGGGCCCTGCGGCCGATCTGGCGCGTCTGGTGGACGGCCTGGACGATCGCCGGCGCGCCACGATACTGCCCGCCATCCTGAAGGATCTTCAGCCGGCGCTGGCTCCGCTGATGGGAGAGGTGATGGACTGGCTGCTGCGCCGGCACCGCTCCCGTCCGCTGATGGCCCTGTCCGAGGCGGCCTTCGCCCGGCTGCTGTGGACGGCGGTCCTGCGTCGGGCAGCGGTGCCGGGCGCACGCCCCGCAGATCGGGTTGGTTCGCTGGCATTCCTGGAATCGGTGATGGGCGATCTGGCCGCCTTCGACGGGCTTGCCCCCGCGAGCGTCATCGCCGGAGCAACCGGGACCTCCGGTGAGGAAGCGGCCGGAGAAGCATTGCCGCCGCCGCTGGTGCAACTCCGTGACGCGCACCGGGTCGCACGGCCGGACCTCGCCGCGGCCGGCGGCATCCTCCCCCTGGCCGCGCGGGCGAGCCGGTTCCTGCGGCTGGGAACGCCAGCGGCCGACGGCGATTCGCTCGTTCCGCTTCTGGAAAGCGACCCCGCAGGGCTGCTCGGACTGCTGCGGGATCTGGCTGCCGATGAGGCGCACTGGCCGGAGCGGCTCGACCGGCTGCTCGGCCGTTTGCTGCCGGAGGAGATCGCGGCCCTGCCGGGGCTGGAGCATGGAGGCGACGCCGCCTGCCGGGTCCGCGCCTTGGCCGACGGGATGGGAGCGGGGGCGGAGCTGGTCCGGGAGGAGGCCGGCCGGGCGGTGGCCTGGAAGCGTGTGCTCACCGCACTGCTGCGCAGCGATGCGCCGGGCATCGCCGTTCCCCTGCCGCCGGCCGGACGGAAGCTCGACCGGCCGGCGGTGCTGCGGTCCTGGCTCGACCACGGCCGGGTGCCCTGGTGGGCCGACGGTGCAGCGGCCTCCGCGCGCGTCGTGGCCGGTCTGCCTGACCTGCCGCTGACCGAACTGCTGGCGCTGTTCCAATGCTCCGATCCCGCCCGGACCGTGAGCCGGCTGCACCGCGCAGTCGAGGCGCTGGGGCGCGACGCAGCGATGGCTCTATTGCGGCGTCTTGCCCCCGGCGCCTTCGCTCCGGGCTGGCTCGACCGGACCCCATCCGCCAATCCGCCGTCGCCGGGCGAAGAGCGCGAGCGGCTTCACCGCCGGCTGTCCGGCGTTGCCGCGCTGATCGACGGCCGGGTTCCCCCCGCCGGCGGAGAATATGTCGGACCCGACTCCGCCGCGCCGGCCGTCGAAGCCGGCGCGGAGCCGGAGGGGACGTCCGGGCCGGCTCAGGTCGGGCGGCGGACCCTACTCGGTTGGCTGTCCGGCGATGGGGACGATCCGCCGTGGAGCGACGCGCTCGTCCGCGAACTGGCCGATCTGCTCGACACTCCCGACCCGGAGGTGGACGCGACGGTGACGGCGGCGTTGCGGAACGAAGCGGTCCGGGCGCGCTGGCTCGCCCGGCTGCCGGAGGAAATCCTCGGCCGTTTGCTGCACCGGATCGAACCGGCGCTGGCCGACATGCTGCTGGAACTGGTCGGCACCGTCGAGGCGGCGTGGCGGCAGGCGATGCCCCCCGAGCGGCGCGGCGGCGATCCGCGCCGGCCGTGGGCGGTGCTCCTGGGCAGCCTTGCCGCAGCGGCGCCCGGGCATCGCTCCGCCCGCGCGGTGGCGGCGGCCTTGCTGAAGGGCCTTTCCGGCGGCGATCCGGCCACGGAAAAGCCCCTGATTGCCCGTGCCCGCTTCCTGGCCGGGGAGGCGGGGCACGCCGGCCTGCTGGCGGTGCTCCAGCCCCCGCCCGCACCGACATCGCCGCCGGCCCACAAGGCGGTCCCCACCGCGGCCCCCGCATCCTGGCCCAGCCGGCGCACAGGTGAGGGCGCCGCGGCGCCGGCCTCGCCGCTTTACATCGACAACGCCGGGCTGGTCCTGCTCAACCCGTTCCTGCCGCATTTCTTCGAGCGGCTCGGCGTGCTGAGTCCCACGGATACCGGGGCGCCACGGGTCGCCACACCGGAGGCCGCGGCCAAGGCGGTGCATCTGCTGCAACATCTGGCCGACGGTGTCCTGGAGGATGGCCGCTGCATCCAGCCGGAACCGGCTCTGGTGCTGAACAAGCTGCTGTGCGGGCTCGACCCCGCCGTTCCCATCGCGCCGGAGTATCGGCCCGCACCGGAGGAACTGGCCCTGTGCGACCAGCTTCTGGCCGCTGCGATCGGCAACTGGACGATCATCAGCAACAGCTCCGCCGCGGGTCTGCGCGAGACCTTCCTGCGGCGGGAAGGGCGGCTGGAGCACGGCGACCGCGGCTGGTCGCTGACCGTGCAGCGAAAGACGGTGGATGTGCTGGTCGACCGCATCCCCTGGAGCTTCGCCACCCTCTACCACCGCTGGATGGAGGAACCGCTGCATGTATCCTGGTGACGCCGCGACCCTCAAGGAATGGTGCCGATGAGCAAACGCCGCCTGTCCGGCCATGCCGCCAACGCCGCCTGCATCGACCGGGAGCTGGACTGGCTCCAGGCGGTGATCGGCCAGCGTTTTTCCGCCGAGGACGAGGTGTCTTCAGGCCCGTTGCCAACCCCGCCGCCACTGGAGGGGGAAAGCGGCCCCTATGCCGACCGGCTCCGCGCCCTGAAGCTTGACCCTGCGGAACGGTTGCTGCTGATCCTGGCGATGGCGCCGCATCTGGCACCGGACGCGCTCGACCCCTTCCTGTTGCGCAATCAGGCGACGGGCAACCGCTTCAGCGAATTCGGCGGGGCCGTCGGGCAGACCCACGCGGGCTTTCTGCCGACGGCGGAGACGGCCATGTTCCTGCTGGCGGGCCGCAACCGGACCGGACGGCTGACCCATCGCCCGCTGTTCCGACCGGGCCACCGGCTGGTCACCCTGGGCGTCCTCAGCATTGACCTGCGGCAGCCGGACGAGCCGCCGCTGTCGGCGCTTCTGCGTCCGACCGCGGCCAGCCTGGAACATTTGCTGTCCGGCAGCGACGAGGAGCCGCCGGCCGGCGCCGATTTCCCGGCCCAGCGCATCGCCACCGCGCTCGACTGGCCCGATCTGGTACTGGATGCGGCGGCGCTGCGGCAGGTCGGGATGATCGACGGCTGGCTGCGCCATTCCACCCGGCTGATGCAGGACTGGAAGCTGTCGCGCCGGCTGAAGCCCGGCTTCCGCTGCCTGTTCTACGGCCCCCCCGGTACCGGCAAGACGCTGACCGCCTGCCTGATCGGCAAGATGCACGGGATGCCGGTCTATCGCGTCGACCTGTCGCGCATCGTCTCCAAATGGATCGGCGAGACGGAAAAGAATCTCGGGTCGCTGTTCGACCAGGCTCAGCACCGCAACTGGCTGCTGTTCTTCGACGAGGCGGAATCGCTGTTCGCCCAGCGCACCGAAACCCGGTCGGCCAACGACCGCTCGGCCAACCAGCAGGTTTCCTATCTGCTGCAGCGGCTGGAGGACTTTCCGGGGCTGGCGGTGCTGGCGACCAACCACCGCTCCCATATGGACGAGGCGTTCAGCCGCCGCTTCCAGCTGTCGATCCTGTTCGGCATGCCGGGCGCCGAATCCCGCCTGCGCCTGTGGCAGGACAGCTTCCGGAACGACGGCTTCGCCCTGGCGCCCGACGTGGATTTCCTCCGGCTGGCCGACCAGTACGAACTGTCGGGCGGCAACATCGTCAACATCCTGCGCTACGCCTGCCTGCTGGCCGCCGACCGCGAGCCGCCGGTGGTGACCGCCAACGACCTGATCCAGGGCATCCGCGAGGAATTGCAGAAGGAAGGCCGGACGCCGGGCTGAGCCTGCCCGGCGTGCCGCCGCTTTCAAATGCGGTTGCCATGCGGATCCTGGATCACACGGCGACCATCTCCATCAGGCGGGCGCGGTCGGCGGGCGCAGCCGCTTCGCCATGCAGCGTGATGCGGCCCCGTTCCACCGCATAGAAGCGGTCGGCGACGTCGAGCGCACGGTGGATGTTCTGCTCCACCAGCAGGATGGTCAATCCCGCCCGCTTCAGCTCGGTGATGATCGCGAAGATCTCGTCGACGATCATCGGCGCCAGCCCTTCGGTCGGCTCGTCGATCAGCAGCAGCCTGGCGGTGCCCACCATCACGCGGGCCATCGCCAGCATCTGCTGCTCGCCGCCGGACAGGGTGGTGCCGAGCTGCCGCCGCCGTTCGGCCAGCCGGGGGAAGCGGGCGAAGGCCTGCCCGATCGCCTGCTCGTTCTCCCGGCGCGCCCGGCCGGGGCATTGCCGCAGTCCCAGCCGCAGATTCTCCTCGACGCTGAGGCCGGGGAAGATGCGGCGGTCCTCCGGCACCAGCCCGAGCCCGAGGCGGGCGATGGCGTCGGGCGTCTGCCCGGCCAGATCGACGCCGCCGAAGCGGATCGCGCCGGAACTGGCCGGCACCCAGCCGGCGATGGATTTGAGAATGGTGGTCTTGCCGACGCCGTTGCGGCCGAACAGCCCGACCACCTCGCCCGGACCGGCCTGCAGGGACACCCCCTGCAGGACGTGGCTCAGGCCGTAATGCGCGTGCAGGTTCTCGATGGAAAGCATGGGGGTTCACCCGTGTCCGAAATAGGCGGCCTGTACGGCGGGATCGGCGCGCACCGCGGCGGGCGGCCCCTCGGCGATCTTCCGGCCCTGGGCCATGACGACGACATGGTCCGACAGGCTCATCACCAGCCCGATGTCGTGTTCGATCAGCAGCACGGTCAGGTCGCCGGCCAGCGAGCGGATCAGCGCGCCGGTGTCGGCGGTGTCGCCGTGGCTCATCCCCTGGGTCGGCTCGTCCAGCAGCAGCACCCGCGGTTCGGCGGCCAGCGCCACCGCGATCTCCAGCCGCCGCTGTTCACCGTGCGACAGGTTGCCGGCAAGCTCGCGCGCCTTGGCCGACAGGCCGAAGCGCTCCAGCAGCGCCTCGGCCTTGGCCAGCGCCCGGCGGCTGTGGCCGACCGGACGCAGCGCGTGCCAGGGCCGTTCCAGCACCTGCGCGGCGATCCGCAGGTTTTCCAGGACCGGCAGCTCGAAGAACAGGTTGGTGATCTGGAAGGACCGGGCCAGCCCGGCGGCGAGCAGCCGGTCGGGCGACCGCCCGGTGACGTCGGCGCCGTCCAGGGTCACACGGCCGCCGGTGGGGCGGATGGCGCCGCTGATCAGGTTGAACAGCGTGCTCTTGCCCGCCCCGTTGGGGCCGATGACCGAGGTGATCCGCCCGGCGGCGGCCTCGAAGCCGACGCCCGCCACCGCCTGGAGCCCGCCGAAATTCACCGACAGGTCGCGCACGCCCAAGGCACAGGCACCGCCGGCTGTTGTTGTTCCGAGGGCAGATGCCGTCACGGCGTCGCCCTCCCCTGTTCGCCGCGGCGGCTCAGCCGGGCCAGCAGGGCGCCGACCAGCCCCTTGCGCAGGAAGATGACGGACAGCATGAAGATGACCCCCACGACGATCAGGTGATGCTCGGTCCAGGACCCGACGACCGAGCGCAGGGCGGTCAGCAGCAGGCTGCCCACCACCGGCCCGACCAGCGTGCCGACGCCGCCGACGATGACGGTGATGACGGCGTTGCCGGAGGTCTCGAAGAACATCAGTTCGGGCGAGACGAAACCGCGCAGCATCGGGTAGAGCGCCCCGGCCAGCGCCGCGACGCAGGCGGCCAGGACATAGACCGCCAGCTTGTAGCGCCAGGCGTTGAAGCCCAGGAACGGCACGCGCTTCTCGTTGGCGCGGATGGCGGCCAGCGTCCGGCCGAACGGCGCATCCATCAGGTAGGACAGCCCGGCATAGGCGGCCACGGTCAGGCCGAGCACCAGCAGGAAGAAGGACAGCGGGTCGGCGGTATCGAGGCTGAACGGTCCGAAGCCGACCCGGATCTGCGGGATGCCGATCAGCCCGTCCGACGCACCCAGCGCGCGGGTGTTGTAGACGGTCTTGGCGGCGACCTGGGCCAGCCCGAAGGTGATGAGGGCGAAATAGACGCCCTTCACCCGGTTGGCGATGACGCCACCGATCAGGCCGGCCACGCCGCCCGCCAGCAGGGCCGCCGCCATCGCCAGCCAGAAGCTGGGGGCGATGTCGCGCAGGACGAGCGCCGAGACATAGGCGCCCAGCCCGAAATACAGCGCCTGCCCAAGCGACAGGAGGCCGGTATAGCCCAGCAGCAGGTCGACGCTCATCGCCAGCCCGGCGAAGATCAGCGCCTCGGTCGCCAGACGCAGGTAGAAGCCGTTGCCGGTCGCCCAGGCGACGGCGGCGAAACCCAGGGCCGCCGCCAGGAAGGCCAGCGCCAGCCAATGGACCGGGGCCAGACGGGAAAGCCGGGATGCCGGACCGGCACGGCCGGGATCGGAGATGGTGCGCAGTGCGGCCTCAGGCATGTCCGAGCCTCCCGAACAGGCCCTGCGGCCGGACCATCAGCACCAGCACCATGATCCCGAACACCAGCGGGTCGGACCAGACCGGCGAGATGTAGAGGCTGGAGAGCGCCTGCACCTGGGTCAGCAGCAGGCCGGCGACGACCGCGCCCTGGATCGACCCCATGCCGCCGACGATCACCACGGTGAAGGCCATCAGGATGAAGTCGCGCCCCATGGTCGGGAACACCGAATAGATCGGCGCCAGCAGCACGCCGGACAGGCCGGCCAACGCCACCCCGAAGGCGAAGGTGCCGGCATAGACCCGGCGCACCGGCACCCCAAGCGACGAGGCCATGTCCTTGTCGAAGGCGGCCGCCCGCACCATGGCGCCGAGCCCCGTGCGGAAGACCACCAGCCAGACCGCGGCGATCAGGGCGAGGCCGAAGCCGATCAGGAACAGCCGGTAGTTCGGCAGGAACATGCCGAGAATCTCGGTGCCGCCCTCGATCGGGTTCTCCGGCCGCTGGGTGTTGGGGCCGTAGACCAGCTTCAGCAGGTCTTCCATGATCATCCCCAGCCCGAAGGTCAGCAGCAGGGTCAGGATGTGGCGGTCGCGGCTGTGGAAGACCCGTGCGATCAGCCAGCGCTCGGCCAGCCAGCCGATGGGCAGCATCAGCAGCGGCACCAGCACCAGCAGCGCCCAGAACCCGACGCCCAGCCCGGCCAGGGTCAGCGCCAGGAAGGCGCCCATGGCGTAGAACTCGCCATGGGCCATGTTGATGACGTCGAGCAGCCCGAAGATGATGGTCAGGCCCAGCGCCATCAGCACGACGGCAACCCCGAGCGACAGACCGTTCAGCGCCTGCGGCGCCAGGACGAATTGCAGATAGTCGATGAGTTCGGCCATGGGCCACGGCTCCTTGGAAGCATCCCCCGGTGACAGGTCGGAAAATCCCATCCGCCGTCCCCCGCCCCTTCCGGCGTCATCTCCGCGAAGAAATCTGCAAAGAAATCAGGGAGTCGCTGAGAAAAGCCTCAGGTTTGAAGCGTTCTGCATCGGATCCCATCATGAGCCTCTCTCGACCGTCATTCCCGCGAAGGCGGGAATCCAGACTTTGCAAATCCTTGCATTGGGAACTCTGGATCCCCGCCTTCGCGGGGATGACGCATCGGAGACGCGCGCACCTACCCGATCAGCGTTTGGATGGGCGCGTTCGATTTCTTCACAGGCTCCTTCGCGGGCATGACGGGTCGGGAAAGGGTCGGGCGGCGGTGGAAAGTTCCGGACAGGCTCTCAGAAGCGGGTGCAAAGGTCCGGCCCGATGGCCGCGTCGCCCGGAACGGTGCCGACCACGTCGAAGCGGTTGCTGGCGCCATCGGATGCGATGCGCACGGCGTACATGTCCTGGATCGCCTGGTGGTCGCCGGCCCGCATGGTCTTGCTGCCCTGCGGCGTCGACCAGCTCAGCCCTTCCATCGCCTTGCGCAGCGCGTCGGTGTCGGTGCCGCCGGCCTTCTCGACCGCCGCCTTGAAGAAGCCGATCAGGCCGTAGCTGTCGGCGCCGTAGAGGTCGGGAGCCGTGTTGTATTCCTTGCGGAAGGCGGCGACGAAGGCCTGGTTCTCGGGCGTCGCAAGCTCCGCCGAATAGCCGACGCCGGTGACGAAGCCGTCGGCCGCCTTGCCGATGGCGCCGATGTTCTGGGCGGTGACGGTGCCCGACGCGCCGACGATGGTCAGGTTGCGCAGCAGCCCGTATTCGCTCATCTGCGTCAGCAGCCGCACGGTGTCGTTGCCGGCGGTGGAGGTGTAGAGCACGCTGGGACGGGCGGCGCGGAGCTGGCCGAAATACTGCGAGTAATCCTTGCTACCGAGCGGCGCGAAGACCTCGCCGGTCGATTGCGCCCCGGTCTTCTCCGCCGCCTCCTTGAAGGCCGCGACGGTGGAACGCCCCATCTCGTAGTCGGGGCCGAGGTAGTAGACCTTGGCCTTCGGCTTGTCCTTGGCCAGCCATTCCGCCAGGGCCGCCGACTGCTGCCCCGCCCGCGCGTTCACCCGGAAGACGTTGGGCGAGCATTTGTCGGTGGTGATGGCGTCGGAGAAGGAGACGGTGGTGGCGATCAGCCGGCCGTTGCGCTCGGCGAGCTGCCCGACCGCCAGGGTGGAGCCGGAATTGACGGTGCCGGTCAGGAAATCGACCTTGTTGACCTGGAACAGCTTCTCCGCCTTCTGGGTGGCGACGGCGGGGTTGGCCTCCTCGTCCTCGAACAGCAGCTCGACCTGACGGCCGAGGATGCCGCCGGCGGCGTTGACCTCCTTCGTCGCCAGTTCCAGGCCCCAGCGGACCTGCTGGCCGATCGGCGCATAGGTGCCCGACAGCGGGGTCACCACCCCGATGCGGATCGGATCGGCGGCATGTGCCGCCTGAGGTGCCGCCAGCAGGGCCAGCAGCGGCGACAGGGCGTAGACTGACCTCAGAAGAGCGTTCTTGGACATGGATGGTCTCCCTCACTGGCGCGATGCCGCGCCTGGAATTTGGAAAAGCGGCGCCCGCTCGTTTGGTGGCGGGCGCTCAAGGTCGTGCCGAAACTGACGTGCCGGGGATCAGTTCCCCTTGAAGACCGGCTTGCGCTTCTCGTGGAAGGAGGCGACGCCCTCCTTGAAGTCCTCCGAGCCGCGCAGGCGGCCGTAGGCCTGACCCTCGATCTCGATGGCGCCGTTGACCGAGACGTTGTTGCCGCTGTTCAGCACGCCCTTGATGGTGCGCTGGGCCAGCGGCGAGAAGCCGCGCAGCTCGTCGACCAGGGCGGCGACCGTCGCCTCCAGCTCGGCGTCGGCGACGCAGTCGGTGACGAAGCCCCAGTCGGCGGCCTGGCGGCCGGGAATGCGCTTGGCCCGCATCACCATGTCCTTGGTCCGGCAGATGCCGATCATGTGCAGCAGGCGGGCCGATCCGCCCGAACCGGGGATCATGCCGATGCGCATCTCCGGCAGGGCGAACTGCGCGGTCTCCGACACGATGCGGAAATCGCAGGCCAGCGACAGCTCGAAGCCGACGCCGAAGCAATAGCCGCGGACCTGGGCGATCACCGGCTTGCGGCAGCGTTCCGGGGCGGCGATGTTGACCGCCAGCTCCGACACATGCTCGGCCGACTTCTCCATGAAGCCGGCGATGTTGCCGCCGGACGAGAAATTCTCGCCCTCGGCGCGCAGGACGATCACCCGCACCTTGGGGTCGCGGTCCAGCGCCGCGAACACGGCGCTGAACTGGTCGCGCTGCAGCATGCTGACGATGTTGAAGGGCGGACGGTGCAGCACGATGTCGGCGCGTTCCTTGGCCTCGTCGATCTCCACGCGGAAACCGTCGAGGTCGGCGAGCAGGCGGTCGGTGCTGTCGAAGCGATAGGGGGTCACGATCGAAGACTCCATGGATGAAGGCTGGGTTCAGGAGAGTGTCGGGCTATGTTCGGCCGGGCTGTGTTCGAGAGCGAACTCGCCGGCCTGCAGCTTGCGGCGCAGGATCTTGCCGACCGGCGATTTCGGGATTTCGTCGAGGAAGACGTACTCGCGCGGGCGCTTGAAGTTGGCGAGGCCGGAGGTGCGGCAATGGTCGTCGAGATCCTTCGCCTCGACGCCGCGGGTGCGCTTGACGAAGGCGACGACCCGCTGGCCCCAGCGCTCGTCGGGCAGGCCGGCGACCGCGACCTCCAGCACGCCGTCATGCAGCGACAGCACGCTTTCGATCTCGACCGGCGAGACGTTCTCTCCGCCGGTGATGATCATGTCGTCGACCCGGCCGGTGACGAAGAGGTCGCCGTCGGCGTCGAGGAAGCCGATGTCGCCGGTGAAGTACCAGCCGGCGTGCAGCGCCTTGGCATCGGCGTCCGGCCGCTTCCAGTAACCTTCGAAGGATTCGTCGCCCGACAGGTCGGCGACGATCTGCCCCTCGACTCCCGGCGCGGCGCGCTCGTCGGGATCGAAGCTGCCGAGGCGGACGATGCGGATGCGCTGGTTAAGCGCCGCCTTGCCGGCCGACCCCGGCTTGGCCGGCGCGTTCTGGTCGATGGTGAAGGTGTAGATCTCGGACGAGCCGTAATGGTTGACGAACAGCTCGGGCCGGAAGGCGGCGTCCAGCCGCTTCAGCAGCCCGTCGGTCATCGACGCCCCGGCGAAGCCCAGCTTGCGCACCGACGACACGTCGGTGCCCGCGAATTTCGGGTCGGCCAGCAGGTCGTGATAGAGCGTCGGCACCAGATAGAGACAGCTCAGCCGCTCCGCCGCGATCAGGTCGAGCGCCCGGGCCGTATCGAAGCGCGGCAGGCAGACGAAGCAGCCGTCGACCAGCGCCATCGCCAGCAGCGAGCGCACCCCCATCGTGTGGTAGAGCGGCATCACCCCCAGCGTGCGCTCGCCCCGGCGGTAGCAGTTCTGCGCGACATGGGCGATCGCGGCGGCGCGCTCGGTCCGGTGGCGGCGCGGCACGCCCTTGGGCTTGCCGGTGGTGCCGGAGGTGTAGAGGAACAGCGAGACATGCTCCGCCGTGGCGCGGGGCTGCGCTGGAACCGGTTCGCTGTCCAGCAGGTCGGCGAAGCGGTGGTCGGCCTGGTGGCCGCCATCGCCGACCGCGATGCGGGGCAGCGCCCGCGCCGCGCCGGACTCACCGACGGCGTCGGCCGACACGTCCTGATAGAACAGGGCGCGCACCTCGGCGTTGGGCAGGCAATAGTCCAGCTCGTCCGCCTTCACCCGCCAGTTCAGCGGCACGACGGCGATGCCGGCGAGCTGGCAGGCCCAATGGATGGTCGCCATCTCGTGCGTGTTCTGCAGCGCGGTGGCGATGCGGTCGCCGGGATGCAGGCCGAGCCGGTCGAAGGCGCCGACCAGCCGGCGGATGCGCTCCAGCCATTGCGCGTAGGTCAGCCGCAGATCGCCGTCGACGATGGCGACCGCGTCGGGGCTGCGCTCCGCGCTGGCCAGGATGCTGCGGCCGAGGTCAAACATGGGCGACCTCCTCCACCGTCTGGCCGGTGATCTCCATCACGGCGCGGACGATGCCGGCATAGCCGGTGCAGCGGCAAAGATGGCCGCTCAGCATGTCGCGTAGCTCCTCTTCGGTGGGTTTGGGGTTGCGGCCCAGGTAATCGGTCAGCGACATCAGGATGCCGGCCGTGCAGAAGCCGCATTGCAGGGCGTGATGCCGGCGGAACGCCTCCTGGAGCGCGGTCATGCGCCCCTGGTTGGCCTCGGCCAGCCCCTCGACGGTGTCGATGCGCCGGCCGTCGGCCTGGACCGCCAGGGTCAGGCAGGCACGGGCGGCCACCCCGTCGATGCGGACGGTGCAGGCGCCGCAGACGCCGTGCTCGCAGCCGACGCGGGTGCCGTGGGCGCCCAGTTCGTGGCGCAGGAAATCGCTCAGCAGCAGACGCGGATGGGCGTGGCCGGTGCGCGGCTTGCCGTTGAGGACGATGGAGACGGCGTGTCGCGTCTCGCCCGCCAGGACCGGCGGCGTCTGGGGAGAGGTCAGCGGCGGCATGACAGGGCCTCTTCAAGGACGGTGCGGCCGATCCGGCGGACGAGGTCGCGGCGGTAGCGCGCGGTGGCGTGCTGGTCGTCGTCGCCGCCGAGATCCCAGGCGAAGGCGTTCAGCGCGTCGTCGAGATCCGGCGGCAGCCCGCCATCGACCAGCGGCCAGGACCGCGCCGTCGGCCGGTCGGCCACCCCGCCGACGGCAAGGCTGGCGGAGTGCCCGTCCACCGTGGCGGCGCAGGCGGTGATGGCGAAATCGCCATGCCGCATCGACTGCTCGCGGAAGGCATGGCCGCTGCCCGGCCGGGCCAACGGAAAGCGGATGCATTCGACGATCTCGTCCGCAGCCTTCACCGTGGTCAGCGGCCCCAGGAAGAAATCGGCGGCGGGAACGGTGCGGCGGCGCTTCGCGTTGCGCAGCACCACCTCGCCACCGGTGGCGACCAGGCAGAGCGGCGTCTCGGCGCTGGGATCGGCATGGGCGACCGACCCGCAGAGCGTGCCGCGGTTGCGGGTCTGGAAATGGCCGACCCAGGGCAGGGCGGCGGCCAGCAGCGGCACCTCCCGCACCAAAGTCGGGCGGGCCAGCACCTCGGCCTGGGTGACGGCGGCGCCGACGGTCAGCCAGCCATCCTCGGCGCGCAGCGTGCGCAGCTCTTCCAGCCGGCCGAGGTCGATCAGCAGGCGCGGCTGCACCAGTCGCATGTTCAGCATCGGCATCAGCGACTGGCCGCCGGCGATCACGCGGGCATCGTCGCCCCCGGCCGCCAGCGCCGCCAGCGCGTCGGCGACCGTCGCCGGCCGCAGATAATCGAAGGAGGCGGGTTTCATCGGGTGAGTCCCAGAAGGCGCAGCAGGCGCGCCAGAAGCGACGGGGGCCGGGCGGGTTGGGCGTCGGAAGCCCCGGGGCCGCCGGCGCGGGCGACCAGCTTCTCGAAGAACTGGCCGATCAGCAGGCGCGACGCGCTGTCGAGCATCCGGCCGCCGACCGCGGCGACCTTGCCGCCGACCGACGCGCTGTAGCGGTAGGTGACGCGCGTGCCCTCGGCGGTGCGTTCCAGCGTGACGTGCCCGGTGCCGCTGCCCGAGCCGAGCGCGCTGGTGCCGCTGCCGGTCAGGGTCAGCGCCTTGGGCGGGTCGAGGTCGGACAGCGCCACCTCCGCGGTATAGCGCCCGCGCACCGGGCCGATGCCGACCACCACCTCCGCCCGGTAGGCGTTGGGGCCGACAAGGTCGAGCGCCTCGCAGCCGGGCAGCAGCGCCGCCAATTCCTTGGGATCGAGCAGGATGGCCCAGACCTGATCCGGCGTCGCCGGCACCTCGCGGCTACCCTCGCCGCTCATGCCGCGCCCACCCTTGACGGCGGCCGGTGGAGGAATTTCCCTCGCAATTTCGTTCGTGCCGGCCGCAGGCGCCGGACGCGGCGGTTCCGGCGGATGGATCAGCGCCGCCAGCTTGGCCGGGGTGATCGGCAGGGACGGCGGCTCATCCACCGACAATCCGGACAGCGCGTCCGCCACCGCGTTGGCGAGGCAGACCGGGGTGCTCATGCAGTTCCCCTCCCCCACCCCCTTGGCGCCGAGCGGCGTCACCGGAGACGGGCTTTCGCGATGGAGGATGACGGGAACCGGCACTTCGCAGGCGGTCGGCACCAGATAGTCGGCGAAGGTGCCGGACAGGAACCGGCCGTCGTCGCCATAGGCATATTCCTCGTACAGCGCGGTGCCGACGGCATGGGCGAAGCCGCCCAGGATCTGGCCTTCCACCAGCAGCGGGTTCAGCAGCCGGCCGGCGTCGTGCATGGTGACGTAGCGGTCGATCCGCAGCGCCCCCGTCGTCCGGTCGATCTCGACCCCGCAGAAGTCGAAGATGAAGCCGTAGCAGGCCGAGCTGTTGATGTGGTCGGCGTCGGTCGGCGCCTTCAGCGGCTCCGGCGTCCAGAAGGCGGTCTCGCGCAGCGCCGCCTCCTGCCCGTCCGGCAGCGTGCCGGGCGACCAGTGGCCGGCGGCGGCGACGCGGGAGAAGGACAGCCCGTTGTCCGGGTTGGCGTCGGCGAAGACCCGGCCGCCGGCGAAACGCACATCCTCCGCCCGGCAGTTGAGCTGACCGGCGACCAGCGCCGCCATGCGGCCGCGCAGCCGGGTCGCCGCCACCTGGGCCGCACCCGCCACCGCCCCGGCGAAACGGCTGGAATAGTTGCCCGACGCGATCGACCAGGCGTCCTTGCCGGTGTCGAGATCGGTGTTGACGCGGATGTCCTCGAAACGCAGGCCGAAGACGTCGGCCACCACCTGGGCCAGCACGGTGCGGTGCCCCTGCCCCTGCGGAGCGGAGGCCACCGTCACCGAGACGCCGCCGGTGGGATCGACGGCGACGCTGGCGGTCGCCTGCGCGCCGTTCTTCGGCCCGGCCTTGCGCCGCTCCTCGGCAGTCAGGACGGTGGTGATGTAGCCCATGTTGGAGATCGACGGCTCGACCACCGCGGCATAGCCGATGCCGTAGAGCCGCCCCTCCGCCCGCAGCGCGTCGCGCCGCGCCTTCAGCGCGTCGAGCGCCCCCTCGCGCACCGCCTGCTCCAGCGTCGCGCGGTAGTCGCCGCTGTCGAGCGTCCCGCCCGAGGCGGTGCGGTAGGGCATGGCGTCGGCGGCCACCAGATTGCGGCGGATGACGTCGAGCGGATCCAGCCCCAGCTCCGCCGCCACCCGGTTCATCAGCCGCTCCAGCCCGTAATAGAGCTGCCCGCCGCCGAAGCCGCGGTTGAGGCCGGTCGGCGTCTTGTTGGTGACGACGATGCGGTTGGTCAGCGCAAGATTGGGGATGTCGTAGGCGCCGGTCAGGTTGCCGTGATTACGGTAGAGCGAGGCCGGCTCCGGCGCCCGCAGATAGGCGCCGCAATCCTCGGTCTGCTCCATCCGCAGCGCCAGCACCCTGCCGTCCGGCTCCACCGCCGCGTCGATGCGCATGCGGCGCGCGGTGGCCGAGGTGGCGGCCATCAGATGCTCCAGCCGGTCCTCCACCCATTTCACCGGACGGCCGGCGACGCGGGCGCACAGCCCCACCAGCACGACATAGGGGAACACCGCCTGCTTGTTGCCGAAGCTGCCGCCGGAATGGGGCGGCGTCTTCAGCCGCAGCCGTGATCCCGGGACGTTCAGCGCGCGCGCCATCACCGGATGGACGGCGAAGGGGCCGGAGAAGTTCGACAGCACCTCGTAGGCGTCCTCGGCGGCGTCATAGTCGGCCAGGACGACGAAGCACTCCATTGGGGTGCAGGAGTTGCGCGGATACTCGACCTCGACCGACACGGTGCGGGCGGCGCCGGCGAAGGCGGCCTCGGGATCGCCGTAACGGAAGCTGCGGCTGTTGACCAGGTTGGATCCCACCGCCGGATGCAGCGGCTCCGACCCCTCCTCCAAGGCCTGGGCGATCGAGGTCACCGGCGGCAGCGGGCGATAGCGCACCTCGATCCGGTCGAGCGCGTCCTCCGCGAGATAGCGGCTGTCGGCCAGCACCACCGCCACCGGTTCGCCGACATGGCGCACACGGTCGATGGCGAGGCACCAATGCTCCATCGGCGCGCGGATGCCGACCAGGAAGGCGCTGGCATGACGCTTGGCGTCGGCCCCGGTCACCACGGCGGCGACGCCGGGAACCGCCAGGGCGGCGGCGGTGTCGATGCCCAGCAGCTCGGCATGGGCGTGCGGCGAGCGCAGGATCGCGGCGTGCAGGGTGCCGGGCTTCACCGGCAGATCGTCGGCATAGCGGGCGCCGCCGGTCAGCAGCGCGGCGTCTTCCACCCGCGGCATCGAACGGCCGACGAATGGCGCCGCCGCAGCCGGCCGCTCCGCCCCCTGCCGGGCCGGATTGCCTTTGATCTCAACGGTCTGCGTGGCGGTCTGGGTGGCCGTCATCGTCATCCTCCGGTTACCGGAGAAGACTAGACCGTTCGCCCCGCAAAGCTTTTACCGTGGAGTGTCGCGATTTACCCTAGCGTCTCATTTTCAGGCATGGCCGACTTCCAGCCGCCCTGGTCCAAGCCTTCCTGTGCCGGGCCGGTCCAGCAGGTTGACGACGCGGCGGTATTCGGTGGGCGTCACGCCCTGGTGGTTGCGGAAGAAGCGGCTGAAATGGCTGGGCGCCGAAAAGCCGAGCCGGCCGGACACCTCGGTCGCGCTCTCCAGCCCGGCGGCCATGGCGTCGATGGCCGCTTCCATCCGCAACACGTTGAAATAGAGCGCCGGAGTGATCGCCATCGTCTGCTGGAACAGCCGGAACATGTGGGCGCGCGACAGGCCGGCGGCGGCGGCGACGCGGCCGGCGTCGAATTCCTCGCCCAGCGTCCCGCTCATGAAACGGATGGCCTGGCGGATGCGGAAATCGCCGGCCGCCGGCGCGGCGTAGCGCGTGCCGCCCAGCGTCCGCCACTCGGAAAAGCGGTCGATGATGGCGATCATCAGGTCGAACAGCGCCTCCTCCATCCGCTCGCCCGACGGGTCGTCATACAGCAGTTCCGCCGCCATGCGGTCGGCCAGCCGGCGGATATACGGAGTCAGCTCGCCGCAGGACTGCGCGAAGAATCCGGGATTGCCGCTGGCGTTGAGTTCCCGCTGCATGGCGCCGAGCCAGCGCGGCTCGATGTAGAGCGCCAGGATCACGGTGCGCGGGGCGCCCGGCTGGTGGGCGTAGGAATGGGCCTCCCAGCTGTTGACCAGCACCGCGGTGTCGTCGCGCAGCGGATGGAGCTGGTCCCCCACCGCGAAGCGGGTGTCGGCGCCGGACGCCTTGATCAGCACATGGCAATGGGGATGGGCGTGATGGATCAGCGCATTGTCCATGTCCAGCAGGGCGACGCGGCCGAAGCTTCCCTGATGGATGCGCATCGCTTTCGACATGGCGTCCGGTCCCTTCCTACCCGCCCGCAGCCAACGGCTGCCGGGATGATCCAAGATGATTTGTTTCACAAGCTAATGGTCGGCGAACACCTTTACCAGATCCATCGGATCGAATCAGGCGGACGCATGGCTGCCGGCACCGCAAAAAGGACCGGCCTCAAAAAAGAAGGGCCGGTCCGCTGCCCGAAGACGGCGGATCGACCCCAGTGAGGGAGATGCGGGAACCGGCGGCGCTCCGGAACCGTCAGGATCGCCGCCGGCTCCTCATTCGATCGCCGCGCGCCAGTCGACGCCGGGAGCGGCCAGCCGGTCGAGATCGACGGACTCCTCGCCCGGAACGCGGATGCGCTTGAACTTCATCTCGGGCGAGCCGATCGGGATGGTGGCGTCGATGCCCCATTTCGCCCCCAGCCCCTCATCGGTCGAGGGGTCGAGCTTGGAACACTGGCTGTTCCCCACCACCACCAGATCGCGGTCGGCCTGGAAGCGGGTGGCGACGGCCCATTCGACCTCGCGCGCGTTGTGGATGTCGACGTCGGGATCGACCACCACCGCATGCTTGATGTCGTAATGGGCGGCGAAGGCGCCGAGCAGGACGTTCTTCGCCTCGCCATGCTGGGTCTGGCGCAGCTTCACCACCAGATGGTAGCGGCCGACCCCGCCCAGCGACAGATGGACGTCCTGCACGTTGGGGAAGTTGCGCTGGAGCGTCGCCAGGATCGTCGCCTCGCGCGGGATGGCGCCCAGCAGCAGATGCTCCAGCCCGCCGCCGACGATGGTGTGGAAGAGCGGACGGATGCGGTGGGTCACCGCGTCGACCTGGATCACATGGCGGTCGGCGCGCTCGCCGTAATATTGCGGGAACTCGCCGAACGGCCCCTCCGCCTCGCGCACCCGCGGCAGCAGCCGGCCTTCGATGACGATCTCGGCCTGGGCCGGGACGCGCACCCGGTTGGTCTTGCAGCGCACGACGTCCAGCGGCTCGCCGCGCAGCGCCCCGGCGATCTCCAGCTCGTCCTGGCCGACCGGCACGATGGCCTGGGAGGCCAGCAGCGTCGCCGGATCGACGCCGATCACCAGCGCGATCTCCAGCGCCTCGCCCTTCGCCTCCGCCTTGCGGTAGAAATGGTCGGTGTGGCGCGGCAGCAGCAGGATGCCGATGCGGTCCGGCCCGTTGATCTGGCAGCGGTGGATCGAGACGTTCTGCACCCCCGTCTCCGGATCGCGGGCGATGGTCAGCCCGGCCGAGATGTAGGGACCGCTGTCATGCTCGTTGTGGGTCGGGATCGGCAGCAGCCGGGTCAGGTCGATGGCACCGCGGTGGACGACCTCCTGCGCCGGCGCCTCCGCCACCTCGCGCCAGGGCAGGGGTTCGGCGGCGGCGCGCTGGCAATGGGCGATCAGCTCGTCCCCCGGCACGCCCAGCGCCTCGGCCATCCAGGCCCGGTCGGACACCAGGCCCGACACCACCGTGCCGGAATGGCCGTCGGGGTGGGGGAACAGCGTGGCGGCCGTCCCGTCCAGGCGCTTGGCGGCGGCGGCGAGCTGGTGCACCAGCCCGACGCCCGGCCGCATTACCGTCAGGCGGCCGGTCGCCTCCAGCCGGTCGAGCCAGCCGCGCAGGCTGCAGGCGGCGCTCCGCGTTTCCGGGACCGGAGACAACATTGGGGCCGGGGTGGGGAAACGGTCTATGGCGTGGTTGCTCATGGCTGTCTGCCTTGGAATGGACGGTGCGACGATGCGGGCAAGAGGGGCGGGCAAGAGGCCAGGCGTGGCCTTGGCTCAGGCGGTGTCCCGCATCGTCCGGGAGGAGGACATCAGGCGCGGCAGGTGGCTGACGCTCATCACGATCAGCGGGATGACCAGGGCGACATAGGCGTTGTCGATGCCGTAGGGATCACCGGCCAGATACCAGCCGATGGTCACCACCAGCGACAGCAGGATGCTGGTGAGGGCGCCCTTCGGCGTGCCGAACTGCGGCGCGTAGAAGATGAAGAGGACCAGCACGGCCAGGGTCAGGCGCAGCGACTTCGCAAGGAAGGTGACCTTCAGCACGTCGGGGGCGAAGATGGCGAGCGGGATCGGCAGCAGGCAGACGACGGTCGACGCGATCCGCACGAACATCAGCGCCCGGGAGTCGCCGGCCGTGGCCGCATCGGTCCTATGGACGGCCGGCAGGTAGAAATCCTTGTAGAGCAGCGTCGCCGTGCCGATGCTGATGGCGGAGATCGTTCCGAACAGCGAGCCCGCCAAGCCGGCGACCACCACCGCGGCCATCAGGCTGTCCATCTGCGACACGATCATCGGGAAGGCCTGGAGCGCGTTGATCTTCGGGAACATCAGCGACGCGCACATCCCGCACAGCGCCGCCGCCAGCCCGAAGGGCACCAGCAGCATGGCGGTGTAGAGGCTGGCCCGTTGCGCCTTGGCGGCGTTGTCGACGGTGCTGATCGCCTGCAGCACATACTGGGTGGAGAAGACGGCGCCGGTTCCCGCCAGGATCCAGGCGAAGATCTGCGGCCAGCCGGCATTGCCGACCTCGAACATCTCGGCCGGCAGGCGGGCCTGCAGCTCCCCCATGCCGCCGACCTGCGACAGGGCGAAGGCGGTGGCGACGATGATGCCGACATACTTGACGATCGCGTGCATCACGTTGGTGTAGATGACCGACCGCATGCCCCCCATGCTGACATAGAGCGCGGCGACCATCCCGGTGATGACGATGGCGGTCCCCCGGTCGATCTTCAGCAGCCCGGCGAGCACGGCGCCGCCGCTGGCATAGACCGAGACGGCGACGATCTGCAGCGCCGCGATCATGATGATGCTGGTGGCGAGCTTCGTCCCCTTGCCGTAGGTCTTCGCCATCACGCCGGAGATGGTGTTCTCGCCCAGATCCTTGAACTTGCGGGCGAACAGGAAGGCGTAGAACACGAAGCCGATGCCCAGCGCCGCGAGGTTCCACGCCGCCGAGATGCCCCACTTGTAGGCGGCCTGGGCGGTGCCGACGCTGGCGGTGGTGCCGATGAACTCCGACATCAGCAGGAAGCCCACCAGCAGCGCCGGATAGGTGGCGCCGCCGGAGGTGAAGTTGTGCGCTGTGTTGGCGAAGCGCTTGGCGGCATAGCTGATGACGCCCATCGCCAGGATGTAGACGATGGCGAGCGACATGGCGGTCCAATTGGCGTCCATGGCGAATGTCCTCCCGGTGTGGCAAGGCCCGCCCGTTGTCGGGGTCTTTTGCGGGCATGTGGGTGCGTGCGGGGGCCGACGAGGTCGGCCGGCCCGATCGACGGCGTGCTGCGGTGCGGGCGCGCTATGGCGCGGACACACCGGTATGCAGTGGCATAGGATCGTGAAGCGGGGTTCCGCTCTGGATGAGGGCGGTCCGGAACTCCTCGGTGAACAGGCGGACGACATGGTCCAGCCCGTCGGCTCCGGCGGCGGCGTAGGCCATCAGGAAGGCGCGGCCGGCGAAGGCGGCGGCAGCTCCCCGCCTGCGGGCGCGCAGCAGGTCGAGGCCGGAGACCATGGAACCGTCGACCAGGACAGTGGCACGGCCGCGCACCCGTTCCTCGATCGCCGGCAAGGCGTCGATGGCCGCCGGCGCCGCGTCGAACTGGCGGCCGCCATGGTTGGAGACCAGGATGCCGTCGGCCCCCAGCGACACCGCCTTGTCGGCATCGTCCGGATGCAGGATGCCCTTGACGACCAGCGGACCGCGCCAGGCGTCGCGGAAGCGGGCGACCGACTCCCAGGTCAGCGGGCCGGTCATCTTCTGGTAGACGAAGCCGGCGAGGTCTGCGGTGCTGGCCTCCGGCCCCAGATAGGGTTCGAAATTGTAGAAGCGCGGCTGGCCGCGCCGCAGCATGGCCAGCGCCCACAGCGGCGCCCGCGCGACGTCCCAGGCCGTCCGCAGGGTCGGGCGGAACGGCACGACGAGGCCGTTGCGCACGTCGCGCACCCGCTTGGAGCGGACCGGCACGTCCATCGTCAGCACCAGCGCGTGGGCGCCCGCCGCCTGCGCCCGGCGGATCAGGTCGAGCGACACCGCATGGTCGTTTTCCGGCACATTGTAGAGCTGGTACCAGAACACGTCCGGCGCGATGCGGGCGATGCGCTCGATCGAGCTGTTGGCGACCGTCGACATCACGTAGGGGATGCGGGCGCGCTGGGCCGCCGCGGCGATCGCCTCGTCGGCATCCGGCCACAGCAGGCCGGCCAGCCCCATCGGCGCCACCCCGACCGGCAGGGCATAGCCGCGGCCGAACAGCGTGGTCTCGGTCGACACGCCCCGCAGGTCGACGCCATAGCGCGGCACGATCTCGATGGCGTCGAGCGCCTGGCGGTTGCGCGCCAGCCCGTGATCGTCCCCCACCCCGCCGGCGACGAAATCATAGGCGAAGCGCGGCGTCCGCCGCCGGGCCTGCGCCGCGAGATCGGCGACGGTGGGGAAGCGGCGGCGCAGCCGCGCCGCCTCGCTGCTCAATCCACCGCTGCCCCAGCCGGCCCCGGCCGTGGGGGTCGCCTGCGGCTTCGGAACGGGCGGCACCGCGGAGGCTTGAGGCGTCGCCGCCTCCATGGCCGGATCGCGCGCCGACATCAGTAGTCGCACAGCACGTTGACCAGCGCCTGACGGCGCTCCTGCGTCACCACCGCCACCGCGCGGCGCAGGGCGTCGCGCAGCTCTTCCGGCCGCTCGACCCGGAAGCCGACGCCGCCGCTCGCCTCCACCAGCTTGTCGAAGGCCGGCGACGGGCTGAGGTCGGCCAGCATGCGCCCGCCGCTGCGCGCGGCGACGCCGGTCTTGTACATCGCCATGGTGGCGTTGCGCACGGCACCATAGAGCTGGTTGTTGAAGACGACGGTCAGCACCGGCAGGTCATGGGCCTCGCCGACCCAATGGGAGGCCGTCGGGTTGGCGAACATGTAGGCGCCGTCGCCCAGCGTCGCCACCACCAGCCGGTCGGGGTTGGCCAGCTTGGCCCCCAGCGCCGCGCCCAGTCCCCAGCCGAGGCCGCCGGCGGCGCTGAGGCCGAAATAGGTGCCGCTGCGGGTCTGCGGGCAATGGTCGAGACGCAGGGGATATTCGTTGACGACGATCGCGTCGGGACCGACCGCCTCGCCGATGCAGGCGCTGAGCCACTCCGGACCGATGCGGCCGTCGGACGGCACCGCGTCGGGCGACAGCCGCTTGCCGGCCAGCGCCTGCGACTGCGCCCGCAACGCCTCGCCGCGGGCGGCGACGCTCTTGCGGTCCAGCCGCTCGTGACGGTCGAGGCAGGCTTCGACGGCCGTCAGCACGTCGGCGGTCTCTCCGGCGACGCAGAGGTCGGCGGGAAAGCTGCGCATCGGATAGCGGGTATAGGCCGGATCGGTCGCGACATGCACCACCCGGCAGCCCGCCGGCGGCGATTCCAGCGCCGGTATCCAGGGCACGTCGGCGTCCAGCGCGATCACCAGATCGGCCTGGGCCAGCAGCCCGCCGGGCAGCGAGCCGAGATTCATCGGGTGGTCGGCGGCGATGTTGAGGAAGCGCGGGTGGAAGGAGACCACCGGCAGCGCGAAGCGCTCCGCCAGCCGTGCCAGCGCGTCGAAACCGGCCTGGCTGCGCCCGGCGCCCTGGGTGACGATCAGTGGACGTTCGGCCCCGGCGATCCAGTCGGCCAAGGTACGGATGTCGTCCGGCTGCGGGTGGGGAGCGGCGGGCGCCGCACGGCGGCCGGCATCGGGGCGGGACACCCGGATCGGGTCGGCCAGCACGTCGCGCGGCAGCGTGGCGTAGACCGGGCCGCGCGGCGCCGTCATCGCCACCTGCCAGGCGCGCGCCACCATGTCGCCGGCCTGTTCGGGCAGATGGAGCTCATAGTCCCACTTCACCGCCTCGCGCAGCATGCCGCCCTGGTCGAACATCTCCTGCGCCCAGTGGATGTAGCGGGTGCGGGTGCCGTGGCGGCCGCTTTCGCTGTAGGGGGAGCGGCCGGCGAACAGCAGCACCGGGGTCTCGTCGCGGCTGGCGTTCAGCACGGCGTTGACGGTGTTGGCGGTTCCGACATTGACATGCACCATGACCGCCTGCGGCCGGCCGGTGGTCATGTAGACCCCGTGCGCCATCGACACCGCGAGATTCTCGTGCGGGATCACCATGGGGCGCGGAACGGCCGCACCGGTCTCCGCCGCCCGGGCGAACGCCTCGGCGATCGGCGGGAAGTCGGTTCCGCCATTGGCGAAGAAGTAATCGACACCGTACGCGGAGAGCTGGGTCAGGAAAAGATCCGACGCGCTCTGCTCGAATTCTCCGGATTCGCCGGCGTTCGATTGATTTTCGACCAAGGACTGTACTCCCTCAACGTGCATTGGCTGATCGTCGGTGCTCGTTCCGCCGCTTCATAGGTCGCGCGATTGGGAACGCTAATCAAATAATTTAAAATCATCGGCCCGATCATCCGATTTGATCACATGCCTGACTGATGGATTTCCGGATCATTGCCCATGCCCGGATGCAACAGGCTTCCACCATGCTCCTGCCTCTCCATCAGTTTTTATGATAATCAGCATTCCCAATCATTATTTGTGATGGGACCTCGGTTCCACCATAGTCCGGCAGCAAGCCGTGCCCCCAACCTGCGGGCGGCGACCGACCAGGATGAGGATGCCGACCGATGGAGATGTCCGCCGATACGCCGCACCACGGCACAGGTCCGGACTGGCGTCCGCGCCCTGCGGCGCCGCAACGGCTGATCGTCGGCATTTCCGGCGCGTCGGGCGTCGTGTACGGAATCCGGATGCTGCAGACCCTGCGGGCGCTGGAGATCGAGACGCATCTGGTGCTGACCCGATCGGCGGAGGTCACCATCGCCATGGAGACCGACTGGAAGATCGCCGAGGTCCGCGCGCTCGCCAGCGTCGCCCATCCGGCGGACGACATCGCGGCGTCGATCTCCTCCGGCTCGTTCCGGACGATGGGCATGGTGGTGGCGCCCTGTTCCATGCGCAGCATGTCCGACATCGCCTGCGGCACCACGACCGGCCTGCTGAGCCGGGCGGCCGACGTCGTGCTGAAGGAGCGGCGCCGGCTGGTGCTGATGGTGCGCGAGACGCCGCTCCATCTCGGCCATCTGCGCACGATGACCGCCCTGGCCGAGATGGGCGCGATCATCGCTCCGCCGGTCCCGGCCTTCTACGCCAAGCCGGACGGGCTGGACGACCTGATCGACCACACGGTCGGCCGGGTGCTGGACCTGTTCGACCTGGACAGCGGACGGGTGCGGCGCTGGGGAGAAGCCGCGCGCCGGTCCGGCCGTTCCCCTGCCCGCCAGACCCCGGCCGACCAGCCGAGCGAGAGCGTTTGATGGACCTGCGCCAGCTCCAGTACTTCATGTGCCTGTACGAGGAAGGCAACGTGACCCGCGCGGCGCGCCGGCTGAACGTCGTGCAGCCGGCGCTGAGCATGCAGATCGCCAAGCTGGAGGCCGAACTCGGCGAGAAGCTGTTCGAGCGCAGCCCGCAGGGCATGATCCCGACGGCGGCGGGCCGAACCATGTTCCGGCTGTTCCTGCCGATCCTGCGCGACATCGCCGCCGCCAAGCAGGAGATCGGCAATCTGGCCGGCCGCATCTCCGGCCAGGTCTCCATCGGCCTGATCGCCTCGGTCACCCAGTCGGTGCTGTCGCGGACGATCGAGATCTTCTCCAACCAGTATCCCAGCGTGGAGCTGAGCGTCGCCGACGGCTACACCGCCACCTTCGTGGAGCAGGTGACCTCCGGCCAGCTCGACATCGCGGTGATCAACCGGCCGCGCAAGCGGCTGGCGCTGGAAACCACGGACATCCTGAACGAGGAGATGGTGCTGGTCAGCGGCTCCGCCCAGCCGCCACCCCTGCCCGACACGGTGCGGCTCAGCGACCTCGCGCAGTTCCGCCTGGTCATCCCGTCCAAGCGGCACGGGCTGCGGGCGGTGCTGGAGCAGGCCGCCGAGGCCCAGGGCATCGACCTGAAACCCCAGCTGGAGATCGACACCCTGATCTCCATCGCCGAACTGGTCGCGCGCACCGACTGGGTCACCGTGCTGCCCAGCATTGCCGTCCACCGCGGCCTGGCCGACGGCACCCTGCGGGCGACGCCGATCGTGGAGCCGACGATCGTCCGCACGCTCGCCTGGCTCCACCACCCGCGGCGGCCGCTCAGCCTCGCCGCCGTCCGCTTCATGGAGACCATGAACGAACGCCTGATCGAGGCGGCGCGCCCCGGCGCGCATCTGGGCGCGTCCCAAGCCGCCGCCGAGAGCCATCAGGCAAAGTGATCCCATTGATTAGAATAGACTATTTGCCTTGACAGGACCTCCGGGGATTAGCTGGCGACGGAGAGGAGCGCGCGCAGGTCCTGCGCGCCCCTCGCAATGAAAACGTCCAACGAGCATGGGAGGATAGCGGTGACCAACCTGGACAGCCGGCATTGGATCGACGGCGCGTGGGTGCCCGGCACCGACCGCTTCGCCAGCATCAACCCGGCCGACGGCAGCGTCGTCGGCCATGCCGCCGAGGGCGGGCGTGCCGAGGCCGAGGCCGCCATCGCCGCCGCGCATGCGGCCTTCGAGCGGCCCGATTGGGCACAGAATCCGCGGCTGCGCCAATCCATCCTGTTCGGCTGGGCCGACAGGCTCGACGCGCAGGCCGAGGATCTCGCCCGCCTGCTGACGCTGGAGAACGGCAAGGCCATCGCCCAGTCGCGGGGCGAGATCGCCGGCGCCATTTCGGAAATCCGCTATTATGGCGGCCTCGCCCGCCATGTTCCCGGCCATGTGCTGGAGGTCGAGCCGGGCGTCCTCTCCACCATGCTGCGCGAACCGGCCGGCGTGGCGGCGCTGATCATCCCGTGGAACGCGCCGGCGGTGCTGCTGGCGCGGGCCATCGGCCCGGCGCTGGCCTGCGGCTGCACCGTCGTGGTCAAGCCGGCGGCGCAGACCACCCTGCTGACCGCCGCCTTCCTGCGCGCCCTGTCCGAGGTCCCCGGCCTGCCCCGCGGCGTCTGCAACATGGTCAGCGAGACCGGCCATGCCGCCGCCGCCCGTCTGGTCGACTCGCCGCTGATCGACGTGGTCAGCTTCACCGGCTCGACCGCCACCGGCAAGCGCATCATGGTCGCGGCGGCGGACACCATGAAGAAGCTGTCGCTGGAGCTGGGCGGCAAGAGCTGCTGCGTCGTTTTCCCCGACGCCGATCCGGCGGAGACGGCGGCGCGCATCGCCACCGCCGCCACCATCATCTCCGGCCAGCAATGCACCGCCGCCCGCCGGGTGCTGGTCCATGCCTCGGCCTTCGACGCGATGAAGACGCATCTGCGGGCGGCGCTGGCGGCCATGACCGTGGGGAACGGGCTCGATCCGGCGATCCGGATGGGACCCCTGATCGACCGGCCGGCGCGCGACCAGGTGCAGACTCAGGTCGAACGGGCCTTCGATTCCTGCGACGAGGTGCTGCTGCGCGGCGGCGTGCCGGCGGACAGCCCGGCCGCCGCGTCGTTCCTCACCCCATCGCTGGTGGCGCACGACGATCCGTCCGCCTTCTTCTGCCAGGACGAGATCTTCGGCCCCTTCGTCGTGCTGGAGCGTTTCGAGACCGAGGCGGAGGCGGTGGCCAAGGCCAACAACACCGTGTTCGGCCTGTCGGCCAGCGTCTGGACCCGCGACGGCGCCCGGGCGCTGCGCACGGCACGGGCCTTGCGCAACGGGACCGTCTGGATCAACGACCACAACCGCCTGTTCGCCGAGGCGGAAACCGGCGGCTATCGGCAAAGCGGGCTGGGCCGCCTGCACGGCTACGACGCCTTCGCCGATTTCACCGAGCTGAAGCATGTCTGCCAGACGGTGGGGACCGTCGGCTGACTGCCCGCGTCTCCACCTGATCAGTTGGCATCCTCGAAGATGAAGGCCTCGGTTTCGTCGTCGTAGGTGAACAGCTCGGCATAGCGCGCCCAGCTCGTCACCGCCTTCAGCGTCTCCTCGGCATAGGTCTCGCTCATGAACGGCTCCAGCTCGGCCCGGATGCGGCTGCTCGGGACATGCTGGGCGGCCGATTCCTTCAGCAGGCCGTGGATGTGGGCAGCCAGCGGGACGTAGCGGATCAGATGCTCCGCGAACAGCCGCTTGCGGTCCTCCAGGCCGGACTCGGCGAACAGCCGACCCGGTTCGGTCAGGTGGATGTCGCCCTCCGCCACCTCGGCGAAGCCCAGCATCTGCAGCGTCTCGGCGATGGGAAAGAGGTCGTCGATCTCGTGCTGCAGCCCTGCCGCCAGATGCGGCAGGTCGGCCCGGCCGTGATAGGCGGGGGAGGCCAGCGTCTCCAGCAGGCCGGCCAGCAGGTTGGTGGATACATGCTCCAGCGGCACGGCATGGGCCGGCGGCTGCTTCGCCTCCGGCGAGACCGCCCCCAGCGGCTTGCGCGCGGTCATCCGGCCGTAGATGTCGTCGACCATGGCGCGGAACTGCGGATCGAGGCGGTTGCGGGGATGGGGAATGTCGACCCGGATCTCCGCCGCCACCCGGCCGGGATTGGACGAGAAGACCAGGATGCGGTCGCACATCAGCACCGCCTCCTCGATGTTGTGGGTGACCATCAGGATCGACTTGATCGGCAGCCGCCGCTCCATCCACAAATCGAGCAGGTCGGTGCGCAGCGTCTCCGCCGTCAGCACGTCGAGCGCCGAGAAGGGCTCGTCCATCAGCAGGATTTCCGGATGGACCACCAGCGCGCGGGCGAAGCCGACCCGCTGGCGCATGCCGCCCGACAGCTCCTTGGGATAGGCGGATTCGAAGCCGGACAGGCCGATCAGGTCGATGGCCTCCTCGGTCCGCGCCTCAGCTTCCCGGGCGGGCACGCCCTTGGCCTTCAGCCCGGCCATCACGTTCTCCCACACCGTCAGCCAGGGGAACAGGGCGAAGGTCTGGAAGACCATCGCCACCCCGTCGGTCGGCCCGGCGACCGCCTCGCCATGGTGGCGGACGGAGCCGCCGGTCGGCTTGACCAGCCCGGCGACGATGCGCAGCAGCGTCGACTTGCCGGAGCCGGAGCGGCCGAGCAGCCCGACGATCTCGCCGTCGCGCAGGGTCAGGGCGACATCGTCGAGCACGACGTAATCCTGCCCCGACGGCTTGGCATAGGCCTGGCGGACGCCGTTTAGCTCGAAGAGGGTGGTGTCGCGGGTGTTCAGCATGGGCAGGGTCCTCCTCAGGCGAGGCGCAGGCGGCGCTCGGCGAACGCATAGAGCGGACGCCACAGCAGACGGTTGAACAGGGTGACGAACAGCGACATGACGGCGATGCCCAGCACAATGCGCGGATAGTCGCCGGCCGCGGTGGCCTCGGCGATGTAGCTTCCCAGCCCGTGGGCGGCCAGCCGGGTATCGCCCCAGTTCACCGCCTCGGCGACGATGCTGGCGTTCCACGACCCGCCCGACGCGGTGACCGCCCCGGTGACGTAGTAGGGGAAGACGCCCGGCAGCATGACGTCGCGCCACCACTGCCAGCCGCGGATGCGGAAGCTGGCCGCCGCCTCCTTCAGGTCGCTGGGGAAGGCGGTGGCGCCGGCCACCACGTTGAACAGGATGTACCACTGGGTGCCCAGGATCATCAGCGGGCTTAGCCAGACGTCGGGGTTCAGGTCGAAGCGCAGGATGGTGACGACCGCCACCGGGAACAGCAAATTGGCCGGGAAGGCGGCGAGGAACTGCGCCGCCGGCTGGACCTTCTCCGCCAGCCGCGGGCGCAGGCCGATCAGGACGCCCAGCGGCACCCAGACCAGGGTCGCCAGCAGGATCAGCACGATCACCCGCAGCAGCGTGGCGCAGCCCAGCAGCAGCGCCGTGCCGACGTCGCCCCAGCCGGCGCCGGCCGCGACGAAGGCGATCATCGACCAGCCGGACCAAGCCCCGGCCGCCGCGAGAACCAGATACCACAGTCCGTCGACGGCCCGCGCCGGCACCCGCACACACAGTCCGCCGAGTGCCCGTGTCAGGCTCGCCGGGGCACGTGCCTTGCCGCCGGCCGACGGGCGCAGCCAGGCCAGCCGGCCGAGCAGCCGGCCGAACGGCGCGAAGGCGGCGCGGAAGAAGCGGGTGCGCTGGAACAGGGCGAGCAGCCAGGAGTCCGGCACCTCCTGCGCCCCGGTCGTCTCCACGCGGAACTTGTCGGCCCAGGCGACCAGCGGGCGGAACAGCAGCTGGTCGTAGACCAGGATGACGAGCAGCATCGCCAGCACCGCCCAGGCGACGGCATCCAGCCGCCGCCCGTCGATCGCCATGGCCAGATAGGAGCCGATGCCGGGCAGCGTGATGCTGCGGTCGCCGACGGTGATCGCCTCCGACGCGACGACGAAGAACCAGCCGCCGGACATCGACATCATCATGTTCCACACCAGTCCGGGCGCGGCGTAGGGCGCTTCCAGCGTCCAGAAGCGCTGCCAGCCGGAAAAGCCGAAGCCGGTCGCCGCTTCGTCGAGGTCGCGCGGCACCGTGCGCAGCGACTGGTAGAAGCTGAAGGCCATGTTCCAGGCCTGGCTGGTGAAGATGGCGAAGACCGCCGCGCACTCCGCCCCCAGGACGCTGCCCGGGAACAGGCCCAGGAAGAAGACGACGGTGAAGGAGATGTATCCCAGCACCGGCACCGACTGCAGCACGTCCAGCACCGGGATGAGCAGCATGCCGGCCCGCCGGCTCTTGGCCGCCAGCGTGGCGTAGGTGAAGGTGAAGACCAGCGACGCCGCCATCGCCGCCAGCATCCTCAGGGTCGAGCGCAGGGCGTATTCCGGCAGCATCCAGGGGTCCAGGGTGACCGGGACCTCCTCGACGCTGCCGAGCGGCAGCGTCATCTGGTGGCCGCCGACGGCGGCCAGCGCCAGCAGGCCGATGACCAGCGGCAGGGCGACGACGTCCCACCGGTTCGGCGCGGCGTCGGCCGCCTTCACCGAAATGTTCGTGTTGATCCAGACCATGGCATTCCATCCCGCGGCCCCAGGGCGGGGCCGTCCGGCAGACAAGGCGGTAGCGGCGCCGGAAAGGCGCCGGCGGGGTTTTCAAAAGGAGCGGTTCGGGATCAGCGACTGGGCGGGCGCAGGTCACCGGTCATGCGGAGGCATCGGCCTCCGGCACGGCGAGGGCGCACGGGAATTCGGCTGGTGAGGAACTTCACCATGGTCCACCTCTGATCGGCCCGAAAATGCCGGGCCGCGGGCAGACCTTGAGGAGCGGGTCAGCCGGCGATCAGCATCGACGGGAATGCGGGAATAGATCGACTACTGGGGCTGTCCATCTCTTGCCTTCTCGGTCGGGCCGCCGGTCCGGAATGGAGGGCGGCGCGAGCGATCATGCGGTGACGATGCAGCCGCTCTACTCCCATCACCGGCCAAGGTCAAGGGAGCGGAGCGCGCATTACCGGTTATTCATGAAAGCGTCGCGAGAGGCGGCTAACCGCCGACATAGTGCGGCATCAGCTTCGCCTGATCGCCGATCCAGACGTCGCAACGGCTGTCCTGGTTGCGGAAGAAATAGACCTTACCGGGCTGGCGGCGGTTCTGCGGGTCGATCAGGTTGGCGCCGCCGGAAAAGGCGACGCCATAGCGGACGTCAGGCGTCGCCGCCCAATAGAGGCCGTCGATCTGTTGCAGGAAGGCGCCGCGCTTACACAGGTGCGACAGGGTGCGGTCCAGCGTGGCGAATCCCTTCAACCCCTGCGGCAGGCTGTAGACGCGGCGGCTTTCGGTGCGGCGCAGGCGCGGCTCGTGGCCGGGCGGCGGCGGTTCGTAGGCACGGAACGGCGGGCGCAGGTGGCCGGGTTCGGTGCGGTCGGTGCGCAGCACCTCCTGCGCGCCGGCGGCGGCCGGAGCCAGCAGAACGGCCAGCAGCAGAATGGCGGAAAGGCGGGTCATCGCACCGACGGGTTGTTGGCGACGAAGGCGAAGTAGGGCAACCGCCGCACGGCGTCCGCCACCATCAGATAGGCCACCAGGAAGGCCAGCAGCGAGCTGAGGAAATAGCCGTAGCCGTACCAGGGGAAGCCCATCCGGCTGAACAGCAGGGTGAAGCCGCCGTTGGCCGCCAGATAGACCAGCTGCACCGTCAGGTTCCGCGCCCGCAGGTCGAAATAGGCCAGGATCACCGTGCAGAACAGGAACATCACCTGGAAGAAGGCGCCCAGCACGCCGAAGCGGAACATGCCGATCTGCTGGTACTGCAGGCCGAGGACGCCGACGATGGCGGGCGCCAGGAAGATGCAGACGGCGCAGACCGCCCCCTGGAGGATGATCAGGTTGCGGCTGCTGTCGAGCAGGGCGGCGATGATGGCGCGGTGGTTGCGGGCGATCTGGTCGAAGGTCGCGTGCTTCTGGATGTCGCGGTAGAAGCCCTGGTAATGCTCGAAGAAGCGGGTCTCGATGTTGACGGTGAACAGGGTCAGCGCCGGCAGGGTCGTCAGGTAGGCGATGAACATGGCGCCGTCATAGGCGCTGTAGATCGCCATGGCGCCGGACACCAGCTCGCGCTCCGGCGCAAACCACATGATCCACTTGTCGGTCCACACCGCCGCGTTGGCGAACAGGCCGATCAGCGCCAGATCGGCGTATTTGCGGAAATAGGAGAGGAAGGAGAACAGCCGGCCGACGGGATGGGGATATTCCGCCAGCACCCGGGCGATCAACCCGAACTGGATCACCGCCAGCCCGGCGGAAAAGCCCCAGACCATTCCCGCCGCGCCGAAGCGGTCGCCCAGCAGCACGGCGCCGGCCATGCCGGCGGCCATGCCGACGCCGAAGGCGACGGTGACCGCCAGATAGTCCTTCAGCGCCGACAGGAAGATCGACACCACCCAGATGCCGCAGACCAGGAAGAAGTTCACCAGCCCGCCCAGCATGACCGGAACCGGCAGGCCGCTGAACAGCGGGTAGAAGGGTCCGGCGGTCAGACCGGCGATGCCATAGGCCAGCCCCAGGGTCGCCAGCAGCATGCCGGGCGCGGCCTCCACCTCCCTGGCATAGATGGCGTCGGCGAGATAGCGGGTCGCGACCAGCACCAGCGGCCCGGTGAACACGACCGAGAAGCAGAAATTGTAGATCACCACCACGCGGAACAGCGTCAGCTCCTCCATCCCCACCAGATCGCGCCCGAACAGCGTGATGCCGGCCAGCGCCAGGATGGTGAACATCCAGGGACCGGACGTGATGAAGGCGGAGTGGGCATAGCCCTGCAGCACGCCCAGCAGATCGTCGCGCCGGGCCAGCCGGCGGAGCGCGAAGCCGATGCCGGCCATCTCAGGCGGCCCCGCTCAGGTGGAGGTCCTGCCGGGCATGGGTCGGCCGGGTCGGCATGGCGATGTGCTCGTCATAGATGGCGCGGTAGACGCGGTCGATGGCGACCTTGTCGTAGGATTGGGCGACCCGCCGGGCGATGGCCTGCGCGCAGCGTTCGCGCCAGGGATGGTCGAGCAGCAGGGCGCGCAGCTCCCGCGCGGTGTCGAGCGGGCTGGCCAGCGGCGTCACCGCCCCGCCCGGCCCCAGCGGCGGCACCTCGTCCGGCCGGCCCATCAGCAGTTCGGAACAGGAGCCGACGTCGGTCGCCACCGTCGGCACGCCCGACGCCCCGGCCTCCAGGATCACCAGGGGCTGCGCCTCGCTGACGCTGGTCAATGCGATGGCGTCGACCTTGCCCAGCCAGTCGGTCAGCTTGACCCGGCCGGCGAAGACCACCGTCTGCTCCAGCCCCAGATGCTTCACGATGGTCCGGCACTCCTCGACATAGCCGGGGTCCTCCTCCAACGGCCCGAGGATCATCGCCTTCAGGTCGGGAATGTCCTCGCGCAGGATGGCGGCGGCGCGGACATAGGTCTTCACGTCCTTGATCGGCACGACGCGGCCGATCAGGGCGATGGTCGGCGGGCGCGGTGTGGGGTCGCGCCGCACCTGGGAATAGCCGGCATAGTCGATGCCGTTGGGCACGATCATCAGCTTGGCCGGATCGGCGCCCTGGCGGCGCTGGAACTCCTGGTTCCCGCCATACAGGGTGATGATGCGGTCGCAGGCGTCGTAACAGGCCTTGGAGTAGCTGGCGAAGGTGTCCAGCCACAGATCGCGCAGGTCGCGCTTCTTCT
The DNA here is from genome assembly GCF_019805165.1 of Azospirillum sp. 412522. Lineage (GTDB taxonomy): Bacteria > Pseudomonadota > Alphaproteobacteria > Azospirillales > Azospirillaceae > Azospirillum. The sequence goes on along the minus strand of NZ_RWIJ01000015.1, from coordinate 7,394 downwards.
TGTCGAGCGCGAGCGAGGTGTCGGCCCCCTCGAACAGCCATTCGGCCATCAGGATCTCGATGCGCCGTTCGTTGGTGTAGATGCCGTGTTCGGTCAGCAGCGCCGGCCGTCCGGTCTCCAGCCGCGCCCGCGCGGCGAACAGCCCGGCATAGCCGGTGGAGATGGCATGGTAGACGGCAGCCTGGGGCATCGGCACCAGCAGCGTGGCGAACAGCCCGCTCATCAGCGCCCGGCTGCCCCAGAAATATTCGAGGAAGGAGGCGTCCGGCAGGGCGGCCCTGCACATGCGCACCACCATCTGGAAGGCGTCCTCGGAATTCAGCAGCGCCCGCTTGCCGATCCGGCCGCGCCGGGGAGCCAGCAGCCGCAGAACCTCGGCCACCTCGGCCAGCCCGCCCCCCTGCTGCAACCGCGCCAAAGGCGTTTCCAGTTCCTTCAGCAGCCGGCCCGTGCCCGGCTGCCAGCGCCAGCCGGCGGGCGGGTCCTGGAGATGGACATGGGTCAGGCCGGTGACGTTGGGCGGCAGCTCATAGGCCAGCCGGCGCGCGCTGCGGTCGGCGACCAGGGCGACGATGTGGAAGGTCAGGTCGGAATGGGAGCGGATCAGGTCATGGGTCCAGGTCGACACGCCGCCGGCGACGTAGGGGTACGAGCCCTCCATCAGCAGGCAGACGTCGGCCCTGGGGGCCTGGGGAGCCTCGGGGAGGGATTTTGGCGGCAGGGATGGGGATCGGCTCATGCCGCCAGCTCCTTTCCGGTGGCTTCCGGAACGGCCGGCCCATCGCCGCGCCACAGGGCGAAGACATCGCGCAACGTATCGGGCAGTTCCGCACCCTCGCCCAGCAGGTCGGACCGGCGGACGGCCAGCGCCCGCAGATCGGCGAAGCGGCCGAGCCGGAACAGGCTCTCGGCATACCAGAACAGGATGCGGCGGTCGGGTGTGCGGTCGACCAGCGGCTCCAGCCGGTCCGCCGCCTCGCTCGCCAGCCCGCAGCGCAGGAGCAACCGGCCCAGGTCGTGGCGCACACCGTCCTCGTCGGGGGCAAGATCCAGGCTGCGGCGGTAGCCGTCCAGCGCCTTGTCGCGGATCTCGGCCTCGCGGTTGGAATCCAGCAGGCCGCAGAAGGCATAGTCGTCGAGATGACGGGCCAGGGCGGTGAGGGAGCTCGCGTCGCCGGGATGCGCGCGGGCCGTATGGTCGAGCGCCAGCCAGCGCTCGTTGAACTCATGCTCCACCCGCGCGGTGGCGGTGGCGGCCTGGACGCGGACGGAGGGGTCGGCGTCGGCGAGCCCGGCCTTCAGGGCCGGGGTGAAGGCCGGACGGAAATGGCGGGCGACCAGGGCGATCACCGCCTGCTTCTGCTGCGGCGAACCGACCGACATGACGTCGGTGAAGGATTCCCCGGCCACCAGATGGGCGTTCTCGCGGCCGGTCACGATCAGCTCGTACAGTTCCTGCGCCGGGCCGGTCTCGCTGTCGGGGAAGAGGGAGAGATACCAGTCCTGGAAGCCGGTGGCATAGCGGCTGAACAGAGCCAGCAGAGCCGCCGTCATCAGGGTGCAGGCGGCCCCCAGCGGACCCAGCGGCACGAGGGTGACCAGCAGCAGCCCGGCCAGCCGCAGGTCGCGCCCGCGCCGCGCCCGGCTGCGCAGCCACAGCCCGACCAGCGCGCAGAGCAGCAGATGCAGCACCGCGCCCAACGGAACGGCGAACGGCACGTCGGTAAAGCCGAGCGCCAGCGCCCCGGAATCGAGCAGCCCGACGCCCAGCGTCACCGCAACCAATTCGGCCGTGCCGGTGGCAGGACGGTCGCCCGCCAGCAGGCCGGCGGGATCGGACAGGCCGGGTGCCGGCAGGTTGGAGGCCGGACCGCTCATCCCGCCCCCTCCCCGATCCTTTGTCCGGCGACACTTTGCCCGGCGACAGGCGCCGGCGGATCGACGCGGCGGGTGACGAAGGCGATGGGGATGCCGGCAAGGGCGGAAGGCAGCGCCTGACGCACCGCGCGTTCCAGCTTCGCCTCCACCTGCTTCGCCCCGTCCAGCGGCGTGCCGGCCAGGATCACGCCGAAGGACGCGCCCTGCTGGCCGAAATCGCAAGCCAGGTCGGTATCGCGCAGGCTGCCGCGCACCGCCGCACCGATGGCGGCGGCAAGGTCGGCGCGCTGGCCGACCGACAGGCGTGAAAGGCCGGAGGGACGGATGGTGATGGCGGTGGTCTCGAACCCCATGCGGCGGCCGAGCAGGGCCAGGAATTCCGCCTGACGGCCGATGTAGCTGGAGGAATAGAGGGCGTCGTCGGTGAAGACCCGCTGCTCGTTGGCGGTGCGGTACTGGCGCGCCTTCGCCATCGCGGTGCCGATCCATTCGCACAGGATGCGGAAATTCTCGACCGTATTGACGCTGAGGTCGGTGAAGCCCAGGCTCTCGATCTTCACCATGCCGAGCACCTCGCCGGTGTCGCTGCTGATCAGCGGGCCGGCCAGAACGCCTTCGCCGGCCAGGATGCGCTCATCGTCCAGCCGGGTGACGCAAAGTTGCCGCTGACGGCCGATCACGGTCTGGAACAGGGGGGTGCCGCTGTCGAACCAGCGGGCATAGCTGTCGACATCGTCGTCCCAGCCCTCGTTCGTCACCGACTCCAGCACGTCGTTGTTCAGCAGGAACAGCGAGAACTTCTCCGGCTTCATGACGGTGCGGACGAGGTCGGCGACGCCCAGCATCACCTCCCCCTCGTCGAGATGGTCGATGGACTTGGCGGCCTGATAGAGGGTGAAGACGGTGCGCAGCTGGCCGGCGACGCGGGTCTCCAGGCTTTCCTTCACCGATTTCAGCGCGCGGTAGGACCGGGTGATCGCCTCCGCCTCCTGCCGGGCGGCGGCGAGGCCGGCGCGCAGCCCCTCGCGTTCGCGCAGCTGGCGCATGCGCAGCTCGCCGAACAGCACGGCGGCGACCAGCCACAGGATCGGTTCGCGCGTCAGGGTGAAGAGATGGTCGTAGAGGTCCTGGTCGATCCCGGCGCCGGGCATGTTGCCGAGCCGCAGCGCCGCCGAGGCCACCAGCGCCGCCAGCACCCCTTCGTTGGTGCCGTACTGGATCGCCAGCAGCAGGACCGGAATCCAGAAGGGGTGCGGCTGCACCCCGTCGAAGCGCAGCCCGGCGCCCAGCCAGCCGTCCAGACCCAGCGCCACGCCGAAGAACAGCAGCAGCTCCAGCAGCGCGACGGGCCGCAGACCGAACCAGCGGCGGGGGGATGGCGACGGGATGGCGGAGTCCACGCTCATGCTTCCGTGCTCATTCGCGGGGCAGGTCGTTGGAATATTCCGGGCCGGGCAAGCGTCCGGCGGGGGCCCGATCACCCCCGGGAGCGCTTGCGGAGACGGGGATCGCAGGCGCGGCGACCACCGGCCGCAGGCTGTCGATCATGCGCGTCACCACGCGCTGGGCGACGTTGTTGACGCTGTCGCGGCTGAAATAGCCGCGCCCGGCCTCCGACTGGCTGGAGGTCCAGAGTACGGCGCCGTCGGAGGTCCGGACCAGACGGGCGTTCAGCCCGACCACCGGCTCCTCGCGCAGGCCATGCTGATAGCCGTATTCCGACACGCTGCCGGCCAGCACCGCGTCCACCCCGAGCGTCCGGCCGGCGGCCTGCGCATCCGCGGGCGCGGCATCGGGCTGGCCGTCAGTGGAAGCGGCGGCGTCGGCCGGCGGCTTGCCGGCGGACAGGCGGCTGCGGACGCGGCCGACCTCCACCGTGCGGATGCCCTCGACGCCGTAGAGTTCGGTGGAGACGATGTCGGCGGCGATCTGGCCGGCATTGGGATGGTTGGTCAGATTCTCGAAGGGCAGGACGGCGACGGACGAGCCGGCCGGCAAAGCCCCGCCCGGCTGGGCGAAGTCGCGGCTGTTGATCCGGCCGAAGCTGCATCCCGCCAGCAACAGCCCCGCCGCCAGCAGCGCGCCGCAGGTCCGCGCGTCCTTGCCCATCATCCCCGAACCCTTTCGCCGCATCGCTGTTCCACCTTTTTTAACCATAAAGAGTTGACACACCGTCAATAACGCCAGACCAGAGTGACGCCGGCGCTGTTCACCGCGCTGGCGGTGCCGCGCGCGGTGGAGCGGGCGTGGCTGGCGCGGAAACCCAGCTCCAGATTGTCCGCCGGCTCCCAGCCCAGCGAGATGGCGCCCTGCGGCCCGCTGCGGCCCCGCCGGTCATAGGCGTAGCCGATCTGCGCCGCGTAGCGGACATAGTCGGTCAGGTAATCCTCGACATTCAGCTGCAACGCATGGACCTCCCGCGTCGCCGCCGGCAGCGGGACGTAGGGCTGGCCTTCTATGGTGTTTCCGTCCGCGTCCTGCCGGTCCTCGCTGCGGCGTTCCTCGCGATGGCCGACATATTCGGCGTCCAGCACATAGGCGACGCTGGCCAGCGGCCCCGCCGCGTTCAGCGTGTAGCGCAGCGACCCCTCCACCGTGGCGCTGCGCGCCAGATCGGCGGCGCCGGCCAGGCCATAGCGGTTGTAGCCGGCGCCGAGCGACAGGAACCAGCGGTCGGACAGCCGGTCCTCATGCTGGACGAACAGGCGGTCGCGGCGGCCACCGCCGACGATACCCTCCAGGAAGGCGAAGCTCGGCTCGCTCCAGGCGAAACCGGCACGGGTTTCCGACGCCTCGCCGCGCCAGCCATGGGTGTAGCCGGCGCCCAGCGTCCGCGGAGCGGCGTAGAGCGCCAGGGTGGAACGCTGCAACTCCGGCCAGTCATGGACCAGCGCCGCCTCCAGCCGGGAGCGCGCGCCGTGGAACGGCTCCAGCCGGCCGTCGCCGCGGCGCGCGGAGTCGACATCCACCTTGCGGCGCTCCAGCGCCCAGGTGAGGCTGGTGGAGCGGCCGAGTTCCTGCAGGCCGCTGAAGCGGGCGATGCGCTGCATGTCGGCGTTGCGCACCTTCTGCCAGTCGAGGTCGAGGCGGCTGCGGTCGGCGTTCTCGTGCAGAAGCAGAGCCTTGCCCTGGACCAGGGAAGGTTCGCCGGGCGTCAGCTCCAGCGCCGTGTCGTAGGCCATGATCGCTTCGCGCCATCGGCCGAGCCGTTCCTCCGCCTGGGCCAGCAGGGCGGTGGACTGGGCGTCCCTCGGGTCCTGCGCCAGCAGGTCGCGCAGCAGGGTCCGCGCCGGGCGGAGGTCGCCGCCCTCCATCAGCGCCAGCGCACGGAAATAGTCGATGCGCCGGCCGGCGGCGCGGTCGGCGGCGACGGCTTCCCGGCTGGGAGCGGCGGCGGGCGGGCGGGCCAGGGCGACGGCGACACCGGCGGAATCGGTCGAGACCGCCGGCTCGACACCGGCGGCAAGGACCAGCACGACGCTGTCGTAGCCGTAGAGGATGTTGTCGACCCAGGACTCCAGCCGCTCCGGCACCCGGTCGAGCGGGACGTCTCCAAGCGAACGGTTGAAGCGGAGCACCAGTTCGCGGCCGTCACGCTGGATCTCGGTGGCGACCGGGCCGGGCCAATGCAGGGCGAAGCGGGCGGTGCGATCCTCGCGCACAGCCTCCAGCCGGGCGGAAGCTGGCTGGGCATGGGCGGAATTGGTGACGAGAAGGGCGAGAAGGGCGAGCATACCCGCCCTTGGTCCCCTCTTCCCCCAAGGGAGAGGGCCAGGGGGAGAGGGAATGGAAAGCTGGGACGTTGGGAAGCGGTCACGGAAGGGCCAGGACACGGCGGGCCTCCGGCAGTCGTCCGTTTTCGATCAGCATCGATGCGTAGTCGGCCTTCAACTGGCGGTCGGCCGGGCGGCGCTTGCGCAGGGTCTCGAACATCGCCACCGCGTCGTCGACCTTGCCCAGCCGGTTCAGCAGGTTCGCCTCCGTCTGGATCGCCGCGTCGCCGCGACCGGCGCGGGCGCGGAGCTGCGACAAGGACGTGCGGTAGAAGGGGGCCGCGGCGGCTGGACGCTTCAGCGCGGTCAGCGCCTCGCCCAGGAAATAATGCGCCTCGTAATCGTTGGGACCCGAGGCGACATAGCGGCGCAGCAGGCGTTCGGCATCGGCAAGGCGGTTCTCGTCATAGGCCAGCATGCCCAACTGGCGCAGCGCGTCGGAATCGTCGGGCTTGCGCGCCAGCAGCGCGGTCCAGGCCTGGGACGCGGCGGCACGCTGGCCGGTCTGCTCGGCGAGGCGGGCGTAGCGGCGCAGGCGGTCGGGGGCGGCTTCCTCCGGCAGGGCGGCGCGCACGGCGTCCGCCAGTTCCTTGCCCTTGCCGGCCGCCGCCAACGCCTCGATGTAGGGGGATTTCAGGGCCGGCTGGGCCGGGGCGGTCCCTTGCGCGCCTCCCTGCCCACCTCCCTGCCCACCGAGTCCGGCGATGACGCGCCGGCCACCGCCATAGTCGGCGAGGCGGTCGTACCACGCCGCCTGTTCGGCCGGGCTGGCCGCCGCCTTGGCCCGCGCCTCGATCCAGTCCAGACCGGCGGCCGGCGGGCGTGGCCCCCAGAGATAGGCGAGCTGCTTGAAATCCTCGCTCTGCGGTCCCTGCCCGGCCGCCAGCCGTTGCAGGGCCTGTTCCGCCCCCGCCTTGTCGCCAAGCGCCAGCAGGGCGGAAGCCGGCTCTCGCCGCTTGTCGGCAGGCAGGCGGTCGTCGGTGGCGCGGGCCAGCAGATAGCGGCGCAGATCGGCCTTGCGGCCCAGCTTGGTCAGCGTGTCGCGGTAGAGCGAATCCTCCGCTTCGGCCAGCGGCGCGGCGGAAGCCCGGCTTTGCAGCAGGGCGGCGAGATCGGGCAGCGCGTTCGCCCTGGCCGCCGCGTCGGCGTAGACGCCCAGCCAATCGCCATTGGGCCAATCGCCATTGGGCCAATCGCCATTGGGCCGGCCGCCACTCCCCTGCCGCTCCGCCCAGCCGCGCAGCAGCGGCAGCGCCGCGCGATAGGCCTTGTGGTCGAGCAGCATGGTCACGATGGCCTGCTGGTCCGCGTTGGACAGGTTGCCCCGCGCCAGCTTGGCGGTCAGGTGGCGCGTCAGTTCGTCCGACCGGCCCGCGCCGTCGAGGGCGGCGATATAGACGGCCTCCACCTCCGCACCGGCACCGCCGCCGCCACCGCCGCTGCCGCCATCGAGCAGAGGGGCCAGCAGCGGCAGCGCCTCGGCCGGCTTGCCGGTTACCACCAGGGCGTTCGCCAGCGTCAGACGGCTGCGCGGCGAAGGATCGAGCGCGAAGGCACGTTGCGAGGCGGCGAGCGCCAGCGTGGCGGCGGAACGGGCGGCGCGCGGGTCGGCGCCAACCCGTTCGGCGGCGCTGCCTGCGATGTCCTGCAACAGGGCGAGCGGCAGCTTGGGCTGGCCGGCCAGCCAGTCCGCGACGGCGGCCGGATCCCCGGCCTTGGCGGCCAGCCGTGCCCAGCCCTGGG
>NZ_RWIJ01000014.1 GCF_019805165.1 Azospirillum sp. 412522 | reverse complement strand
TCTCAGACCAGCTACGGATCGTAGGCTTGGTGAGCCATTACCTCACCAACTACCTAATCCGACGCGGGCCCCTCTCTCGGCGTGAACTTTCCCCGCCCAAATCTCTCTGGGGGGCGTATCCGGTGTTAGCGTCCGTTTCCAGACGTTATTCCGAACCGAAAGGCAGGTTCCCACGTGTTACTCACCCGTGCGCCACTAAGGCCGAAGCCTTCGTTCGACTTGCATGTGTTAGGCATGCCGCCAGCGTTCGTTCTGAGCCAGGATCAAACTCTCAGGTTCAGATCGCGGACCGAAATCCACGACTGACAGGACCGCCTAGGCGATCTCCTGAAACGTCGATACTGTTACAGTTTCTCTGCTCAAAAGATGCACAGACGATCCTCATTGCGCCGATCCCCATCAGGAAACCAGCACCCCAAGGCCGCAACGGCTACCAACTGCCGCCGCCTGCGCATCCCTTCTCACAACACGGTATGTACTTGTCAAAGAGCCCGCAACGCCGAGACGCGTCGCACCGGCCGCTCTCCCGCATCCCCTTTTTGGAGAGGATCGGGTCAGAGTGACCGGAGAATTTCGGTCGAAGCCGGAAGACCAAAACCGCTAAGCTGCTGTTTTCGCTTCCGTTTCTGCCGCCGGCGCCGCGCCTCGTTCAGCGCCCCGCCGTCGGTGGAGCGGTTTATAGGCGCCCCACCCCAAACCGCGCAAGCGCTTTTTTCATCGCCTCGTCATTTTTCCAACCTCATCGTTTTTCGTAGGCGCGCACCCTGGCACGATCCATAGAGTGGCGCATCGTTTCGTTGCGAGCACAGGACCATGCGGAGCTTCCGTCTTCTCCACACCGCCGACTGGCATCTCGGCCAGACTCTGCACGGCATTCCCCGCGACGCCGAGCATGGACGTTTCCTCGACTGGTTGATCGATCGCATCGATGAGCATCGGGTGGATGCGCTGGTAATCGCCGGCGATGTGTTCGACGGGCAGAACCCGCCGATCCCGGCGCTTGCGCTCTTCTACCGGTTCGTAGCGCGGGCGAAGGCACTGCATCCCCGGCTGGATATCGTGGTGGTCGCCGGCAACCACGACAGCGCGAGCCGGCTGGAGGCCCCCTCACCGCTGATGACGGAAATGGGGGTGCGGGTGATCGGCACCCTTCCCTCCTCCGTCAACGGATTGTTCGATCCATCGCCGCTGATTGTGCCGCTGCATGACGCGGATGGGACCGTCGCCGCCCGCTGTGTCGCCATGCCCTATCTTCGGCCCTCGGACCTGCCGGCGGTCGAGGAGACGGAGGACCTTGATCCGTTGATCGAAGGAATCCGGCGACTTTACGGCCGGGCCTGGACCGATGGGCGGGCGCGCTGCGGACAAGGCGAGGCGCTGATCCTGACCGGACATTGCTATATGCGGGGCGGCGCCCTGTCCGAGTTGAGCGAGCGCAAGATCCTGGGCGGCAACCTGCATGCCCTGCCGGTCGACATCTTCCCGGAGGATGCCGCCTATGTGGCGCTGGGCCACCTGCACCGGGCGCAGGCGGTGGGCGGGCGCCAGGCGGTGCGCTACAGCGGGTCGCCGATCCCGCTGGCACTGGACGAGCAGCCCTATCCCCATCAGGTGGTGCTGGCCGAGTTCGCCGGCGGGCAAATGGTCGGGCATGAGGCCTTGCTCGTGCCGCGCCATGTGATGATCCACCGGGTCAGCGAAGCCAGTCCGGAAGCGGCGCTGGACAGGCTGAGACGGCTGGAACTGGACAACGCCCTGCCGCGCGACGCTTGGCCGTTCCTGGAGGTGACTGTCACCTTGTCGGAACCGCGCCCTGCCCTGCGCGACGAGGTCGAAGCGGTGCTGGCCGGTCGGCCGGTGCGGCTGCTGAAGCTGGGGGTGCGGCTGACCGGCAGCGGGCAGACGCTGGCGGACAGTGCTCCGCCGGTCGATCTGGCCTCCCTGGAGCCTGAGGAGGTGTTCCGCCGGCTCTACCGCCGCAGCCATGAGGGCGAGCCCGACCCCGACCTCATGGCGGCCTTCCATGAGTTGCTGACCGGCGTGCAGGAGACGATGTGATGCGGATTCTCGCGGTACGGGGTGCCAACCTGACCAGCCTCGACGGCAGTTTCGCCATCGACTTCGACCGCGAACCGCTGCGGCGGGCCGGGCTGTTCGCCATTACCGGGCCGACCGGTGCCGGGAAGAGCACGATCCTCGACGCCCTGTGCCTTGCCTTGTTCGACCGCATGCCACGACTGCCCGAAGGGCGTGGCGAAATGCTGGGACCCGAGGGCGATCCCAACGCAATCCGCACCACCGACGTGCGCACCGTCCTAAGGCGCGGCGCCGGCTTCGGCTGGGCCGAAGTGGATTTCGTCGGAATCGACGGCGACGCCTATCGCGCGCGCTGGGAGGTGCGGCGGGCACGCCAGAAGGCGCAAGGCGCCTTGCAGCAGCAGAGCGTCTCGCTGAGCAGCCTGGATGGCGAGCGGCGCTTCGGCGACGGCAAGAAGAGCGTGCTGGATGAGATCGAGCGCCGCCTTGGACTGACCTTCGAACAGTTCCGGCGGGCGGTTCTGTTGGCCCAGGGCGATTTCGCCACCTTCCTGAAGGCACCGCCGCGCGAACGCTCCGCCCTGCTGGAGTTGCTGACGGGGACGGAGATTTATTCGCGCCTGTCTGTCGCGGCGCATGAGCGGGCGACTGCGGAGAAGCAGACGCTCGACAAACTGGTGGCGCAGGGTGGCGGCATCGGGGTGTTGAGCGACGACGATCGCGTGACCTTGCAGAGGGAGTCCGGCCAAGCCGCAGAGGCGGTGTGGGCCGGGGAGCGGGCGTTGGCGCTCGCCCAGGCAGCATTGGCTTGGTACGAGCGTGAGGGGCAACTCGCGACCGCCGAGAACAAGGCGGTCGAGATGGCCGAGGCTGCGGAGCGCGCGTGGAACGAGGCGGAGGAACGGCGCGAGGCGGCCGTCCGGCTGCGCGGGTTGCAGCCGTTGCGGCCGGTGCTGGCCGATGCCGACCGGGCGAGCGGCGAGGCCGCGGAGGCCGCAACGGCGGTGGAGCGGGCTGAGACGACGCTGACCACGGCACGGCTGGCGGTGGAGGACGCGACCGGCCGCCTTGGCGAAGCCCGGCGACGGTTCGAAGCGGCCTGTGCGGAACAGGCCAAGGCCGAACCCGAACTCGAACGCGCGGCCGACCTGGATGGGCGGGTCGCAACCCTGACCGGTGAGCGGGAGACTGCCGAGGCGGCGGTGACGGCGGCGGCCCGGCGCAGCGGCACGCTGCGGAAGGCAGTGCAGGACATCGACGCTACCCTGTCCGCTGCTCGCGGCGATGCGGCCCGGCTTGAGGTCTGGCTGCGGGAGCAGGCCGGCTTCGCCGTGGTGGCGGGGCAATGGGAGCGCTGGAACCGGCTGTTGGAACGCAGCATTGCCGAGGGGCAGACCGGGAAGGCCGCCGCACAACAGCGCGGGCGGCTGGAGCGGGAACTCGCGGCGACGGAAGCCGCGGTCCAAGCCATGGACAGCCGGCTGGGCGAGGCGCGGGCACGCTGTCGCGCGGCCGAACGGACGCTGGAGACGGCACGCGGGAGGGCGGTGCCGTCATTGGACGAGGCGCGGCAGGCGCGGATGGGCGCCGGGCACCGGCGCGACGGACTGCTCGCCCTGCTCGCCACCGGGGAGGCGCGGCAGCGCCTGGAGGCGGAGCGGACAGCGGCCGAAGGTGAGCGGTTGCGGTTGCTGGCCGAAGCGGAGCGAGACGGGACGACGGCGCGGCAGCTTGCGGAAAGCCGGGCTGGACAGCGCGCTGCGGTCGAGGAGGCGGAACGGACCCTGCAACGGCTGCTGCTGGCCCAGCGTGAGGATGTGGAAAGCCTGCGCGGGAAACTGGTGGAGGGGGAACCGTGCCCGGTCTGCGGATCGGCGGAGCATCCCTGGGCCGGCGCCGGGGCGACGCCGCTCGGCCGGGTAACCCAGGATCAGGAAAGGCACCTTGCCGGATTGCGCGAGGCTTTGGCGGGGATGGTTGCCCGCCATGCGGATTTGGAAGCAGCGGAACGAGCGGCGCGCAAAGGGGCCGAAGGGTTGACGGCACGGCTGGCGGCCATGGCGCAGGAGGCCGAAGGGCTCGATGCACGCTGGACCGCACAGGCGGCTGCGGCCGGGTGGGAGGCCGGGGGTCGGATGCTGACCGACATCCGCAAGGAGGTCGATGCGGTGGACCGGCGGCTGGCAGCCATCGCTGCGGATGAGGAACAGGCCCTTGACCATCGCCGGCAGGTCGATGCGGCCCAGCAGGAGCATCGGCGGCTGGAGACCGCGGCAGCGGGTCTGGCGAGCGAATGCGAGGCGGCCCGGCAGCGGCTGGCAGACGGACGGCAGGCTCTTGCCCTGGCTGCGGCGGCCCTGGAACGGGCGGAGTCCGGCCGGGAGACCGCCTTGGCGGAACTGGCAGAAGGCTTGGCGGGAGACGCCGGGTGGCGGTCGCGGCTGGAGCGCGAACAGGACGGCTACCGCATCGGGTTGGCTGCGCGGGTGGTCGAATACCGCGAGAAAAGCGATGCGCTGACCCGCGCCGCCCGCGAGGTTGAGCGGGCAACCGGCGCTCGGGCAGTACAGAACGCCGAGCTTGAGGCTGCGTTGCGGGCGGAGGAGGAGGCGCATGCCCGGGCGGCGGATCTGGCCGGGCGGCTGGCGGAGACGAGGGCGGCCCGGGGTGCCCTCCTTGATGGACGGCCGGTATCGGTGGTGCGCAAGGCACTGGCCGGAGAGCGGCATGAGGCCGAAGCCCTGATGGAGAAGGCCACTTTCGCACGGCAGGATGCCATTGCCCGCTTGTCGGCGGCAGAGCAGGAGCGGGAAACCCGTGGCGAAGCGGCGAGGCTTTGTGCCGACAAGGCCAGGAACGCCGGCGAGCGGCTGGAACGGGCGGCGGCGGAGCGCGGCACCGACCTGGGGAAGCTTCGTCGGCTGCTGACCGCTCCCGAAAGCGAACTGGAGACGGAAGAGCTGGCGCTGGCCGTGCTGGAGCGGGCGTATGGCGATGCCGCTCTGGTGGTCGCCGAAAGGCGGCGGCAGCGCACAGACCATCATGCCACAGGTCGTCCTGCGCAGAGCGTCGAGGAGACGGCGGCCACAGCCGAGAGCCTCCGCGCGGTACTGGAGCGCGACCGTGACCGCTTGGGCTCGGCGCGCGGGCGGCTGGAGGCCGACGACGCCAACCGGCAACGGCTGGCGGGGCTGACGGCGGCGATCGAGCTGCAGCAGGCCTGTTGTGCGCTGTGGAGCAAGATGGCGCAGCTGATCGGCTCGGCGAACGGGCAGAAGATGCGCAACTTCGCCCAGAGCCTGAGCCTGGACCTGCTGCTGACCCACGCCAACCGGCATCTGGAGGATCTCGCCCGCCGTTATCGGCTGGAGCGGGTGGCCGGGGCCGATCTGGAAATCCAGGTGGTCGACCGCGAGATGGGCGACGAGCGGCGCGGCGTGCACAGCCTGTCGGGCGGCGAGCTGTTCCTGGTTTCGCTGGCCCTGGCGCTCGGGCTGTCGGCGATGGCGGCGGGGACCTCCGGCGGGATCGGCACGCTGTTCATCGACGAGGGCTTCGGCACGCTCGATCCCGACAGCCTGGATGTGGCGCTGTCCTGCCTGGAAGCGCTCCAGGCGGGCGGGCGTCAGGTCGGCGTCATCAGCCATGTTCCGGCGATGGTCGAGCGTATCGGCACGCAGATCCGCGTCATGCCGCTCGGCGGCGGGCGCAGCCGGGTGACCGTGCAGTCGATGGCGGGAATGACGCTGGGAGTGGCGATGGAGGAGGTGGAGGGGGTTTGAGGGAGCGGGGGGCGGCAGCCCCTTACCGCCCCCGCTTGGCCAGGAAGGCCAGCCGTTCCAGCGTGTGCACGTCCTGCTCGTTCTTCAGCAGCGCGCCGCAGAGCGGTGGGATCAAGGTGCGGGCGTCCTTGGCGCGCAGGGTCTCCGGGTCGATGTCCTCGACCATCAGCAGCTTGATCCAGTCCAGCAGTTCGGAGGTGGACGGCTTCTTCTTCAGGCCTGGAACTTCGCGCAAATCGTAGAACAGGTTCAGCGCCTCGCGCAGCAGCGCCGCCTTCAGGCCGGGGTAATGGACCTCGACGATGCGCTCCATCGTCTCGCGCTCGGGGAAGCGGATGTAGTGGAAGAAGCAGCGGCGCAGGAAGGCGTCCGGCAGTTCCTTCTCGTTGTTGGAGGTGATGATGACGATGGGACGCCTGGCCGCCTTGATCGTCTGCCGGGTCTCGTAGACATGGAACTCCATGCGGTCGAGTTCGAGCAGCAGGTCGTTGGGGAACTCGATGTCGGCCTTGTCGATCTCGTCGATCAGCAGCACCGGAGCCTCCGGAGCCTCGAAGGCCTCCCACAGCTTGCCGCGGACGATGTAGTTGGCGATGTCGTGGACCTTCGCCTCGCCCAGCTGGCTGTCGCGCAGGCGGCTGACCGCGTCGTACTCGTAGAGGCCCTGCTGCGCCTTGGTGGTCGACTTCACATGCCAGGACAAGAGCGGCTTGTTCAGCGCGCGGGCGATCTCCACCGCCAGCACCGTCTTGCCGGTGCCGGGCTCGCCCTTCACCAGAAGCGGCCGCTCCAGCGTGATGGCGGCGTTGACCGCCACCGTCAGGTCGTCGGTGGCGACATAGCGGTCGGTTCCGGTGAAGCGCATGGGCCTGCTCCCTCAAACGATGGTGTTTCAGTCCACGATAAACAGGGTGGCGCCGATTTCGGTCGAGGACCGGTGCGGGTGGTCGCCGAAATCTGACACCTGATAGCTCATGCCGGCGGTCAGGACGAAGCGGCGGCCGTCCTTCAGCTCGGTGACCAGTTCGCCGCTGACCACGAACAGCACATGGCCGCGGTCGCACCAATGATCGGCCAGATAGCCCGGCGTATATTCGACCAGCCGCACCCGCAGCTCTCCGGCATGGAAGCTGCGCCAGCGGGCAAGGCCGGTCTCGCCGGGATGCTCGGTGACGGGAACGGCGGACCAGTCGGTGACGGTGAAGGGAAGAGTCGGGAGTTCCATCGCCGGACCTTGGGAGAAAAGGGCGCGAATAGAAAAACGGCCCCCGGAAGGATCCGAGGGCCGGGTTTCAGCAAAGATCAGGAGGCCTTCCTGGCCGCGATCGCCTTTTCGATGGCCTCGATCGCCGCCGGAGCCAGCGAGGCGTCGGGGCCGCCGGCCTGTGCCATGTCCGGCCGGCCACCGCCGCCCTTGCCGCCCAGCGCCTCGGCGCCGACGCGGACCAGATCGACGGCGCTCAAAGACCCCGTCAGGTCGTCGGTCACGCCGATGACGATGGAGGCCTTGCCCTCGTTCGAGGCGATCAGCACCACGACGCCGGAGCCGACCTGCTTCTTCAGCTCGTCGGCCATCGGCTTCAGGTCCTTGGCGGACAGGCCTTCAACCACGCGGGCGGCGACCTTGACGCCGGCGACGTCCTTCGCCTCGTTGCCGCCATCGGCCTTGGCACCGCCCCCCATCGCCACTTGGCGACGCAATTCGGCCAGCTCGCGCTCCATCCTGCGACGCTCCTCGACCAGGGCCGCCACGCGGGTCGGGACCTCGTCTGGCTTCACCTTCAGGACGCTCGCCGCCTCGGTCAGCAGATGGTCGCGCTCGGACAGCCACGCCTTGGCGCCGGTGCCGGTCAGCGCCTCGATGCGGCGGACGCCGGCGGCGACGGCGCCTTCGGAGACGATCTTGAACACGCCGATATCGCCGGTGCGGCGGACGTGGGTGCCGCCGCACAGCTCGATCGAATAATCGCGATCCTGCTCGCCATGCGGGCCGCCCATGGAGACGACGCGGACCTCGTCGCCGTACTTCTCGCCGAAGAGGGCCATGGCGCCCTGGGCGCGCGCCTCGTCCGGCGACATCAGGCGGGTGATGACCTCGCTGTTCGCCAGAACGCGGCGGTTCACCTCGTCCTCGATGGCGGCGATGTCGGTGGCGGACAGGCCGGTCGGCTGGCTGATGTCGAAGCGCAGACGCTCCGGCGCCACCAGCGAGCCCTTCTGGGTGACATGGTCGCCCAGGCGATGGCGCAGCGCCTCGTGCAGCAGGTGGGTGGCGGAGTGGTTCGCGCGGATGGCGGAGCGGCGCTGGCCGTCCACCCGCAGCTCGACCACGTCGCCGACCTTGAGCGTGCCCTTGGTGACGCTGCCGACATGGGCCCACACAGCGCCCAGCTTCTTCAGCGTGTCGGAAACCGCGACCTCGGCGCCGCCGGCCGAGAAGATCACGCCGGCATCGCCGACCTGACCGCCCGACTCACCATAGAAGGGCGTCTGGTTGACGACGACCATCACCTGATCGCCGGCCGCGGCGGCCTCGACGCGGGCGTCGCCTTTGACGATGGCGGTCACCTTGCCCTCGGCCATCTCGGCGTCGTAGCCCAGGAATTCGGTCGCGCCCAGTTCGTCCTTGATCTCGTACCACAGCTTCTCGGTGCCGACCTCGCCCGAGCCGGCCCAGGATTCGCGGGCCTTGCGGCGCTGCTCGTCCATCGCCGCCTTGAAGCCGGCCTCGTCGACGCCGCGGCCCTGCCCGCGCAGCACATCCTGCGTCAGGTCGAGCGGGAAGCCGAAGGTGTCGTACAGCTTGAAGGCGACGTCGCCGGCCAGCGGCTGGCCTTCGCCGAGGTGGCCGACCTCGTCCTCCAGCAGGCGCAGGCCGCGCTCCAGCGTCTGCTTGAAGCGGGTCTCCTCCAGCTTCAGCGTCTCGACGATCAGGGCGCGGGCGCGGTTCAGCTCCGGATAGGCGTCACCCATCTGCTGGATCAGCGCCGGGACCAGACGGTGCATCAGCGGTTCGCGCGCGCCGATCATGTGGGCGTGGCGCATGGCGCGGCGCATGATGCGGCGCAGCACATAGCCGCGGCCCTCGTTCGACGGCAGCACGCCGTCGGCGATCAGGAAGGAGGTCGAGCGCAAATGGTCGGCGATGACGCGGTGCGACACGGCATGGGCGCCGTCCGGCGAGGTCTTGGTCGCCTCGGCCGACGCCATGATCAGCGCCCGCATCAGGTCGATGTCGTAGTTGTCGTGCTTGCCCTGCAGGACGGCGGCAAGACGCTCCAGCCCCATGCCGGTGTCGATCGACGGCCTGGGCAGCGGCACCAGATTGTCCGGACCCAGCTGTTCATACTGCATGAACACGAGGTTCCAGATCTCGATGAAGCGGTCGCCGTCCTGGTCCGGGCTGCCCGGCGGGCCGCCGGCGATCGACGGGCCATGGTCGAAGAAGATCTCCGAGCAGGGACCGCAGGGGCCGGTATCGCCCATGCGCCAGAAATTGTCGTCGGTCGGAATGCGGATGATGCGGTCGTCCGACAGGCCGGCGACCTTGCGCCAGATCGCCGCCGCGTCCTCGTCCGAGGTGTGGACCGTCACCAGCAGCTTGTCGGCCGGCAGGCCGTACTCCTTGGTGATCAGATTCCAGGCGAACGCGATGGCGTCGTCCTTGAAATAGTCGCCGAAGGAGAAGTTCCCCAGCATCTCGAAGAAGGTGTGGTGCCGCGCGGTGTAGCCGACATTGTCCAGGTCGTTGTGCTTACCGCCGGCGCGCACGCATTTCTGCGAGGTGACGGCGCGCTTGTAGGGCCGCGCCTCGGCACCGGTGAAGACGTTCTTGAACTGGACCATGCCGGCGTTGGTGAACATCAGCGTCGGGTCGTTGCGCGGCACGAGCGGCGACGAATCGACCTTCTGATGGCCCTGCTTGGCGAAGAAATCCAGGAACGTGCGACGGATGTCGTTGGCGGTCTGCATACGGTCAAGGCTCCGGGTGCGCGGCTGCGGCCTTCCATCGGCCGAACCGTGCTTTTAGCGCGAGAATGGCGGCATGTCCACGACGGACGGATTATTACCCTGCGTCACGGCAGACAAAGTGTCTGCCGGCAAAAGGCCGCAGGCAAAGCGCTGCGGCCGATGGGCTGCCGGATTATTCGGCCTGCTCCGCCGCCCGCGCCTTCTCGATCCGGCGGCCGATGATGATCGCGATCTCGTAGAGCGCGATCAGCGGCACCGCCAGACTGACCTGGCTGATGACGTCCGGCGGCGTCAGCACCGCTGCGGCGATGAAGGCGCCGACGATGGCGTAGCGCCGCTTGGACGCCAGCGCGTCGGTGCTGATGATGCCGACCCGGACCAGCAGGGTCAGCAGGACCGGCAGCTGGAAGGCGATGCCGAAGGCGAAGATCAGCGACATCACCAGATGCAGGTATTCGCCGACGCGGGCCTCGAACTCGATGGGCAGGGCGTTGCTGCCGTCGGGGTGGAACTCGAAGCCCAGGAAGAAGCGCCAAGCCATCGGGAAGATGAAATAATAGACGATGCCGGCGCCGGTCAGGAACATCACCGG
Source organism: Azospirillum sp. 412522 (assembly GCF_019805165.1). GTDB lineage: Bacteria > Pseudomonadota > Alphaproteobacteria > Azospirillales > Azospirillaceae > Azospirillum. The sequence continues at coordinate 134,611 of NZ_RWIJ01000014.1, read as the reverse complement.
CGTCGCCACCAGGAAGGGCAGGAACGCCTTGCGCTCGTGCTTGTAGAGGCCCGGCGCCACGAACATCCAGATCTGGCTGGCGATGATCGGGAAGGAGATGAAGCAGCCGGCCCAGAAGGCGACCTTCACATAGGTGAAGAAGGCTTCCGTCAGGCCGGTGTAGATCATCCGCCGCCCCTGCCCCGCCAGCAGGTCGGCCAGCGGCTGGACCAGGAAATTATAGATCTTGTCCGACACTGCATAGCACAGCAGGAAGGCGATCAGGATGGCTCCGATCGACCACATCAGCCGGTTCCGCAATTCGATCAGGTGATCGATCAGCGGCATTTTGCTGTCTTCGAGTTCGTCCTGCTGCGTTTCGCCGGTCATGGCCCGTCTTTGTCTTCAGGTCTGCTTGTCGGTCGGCTGGGCGGCGGCCACGGCGTCCGGCCGCGCGGCCGGAACGGGCTGCGGCACCGGCGCCGGAGCGGGTTGCGGCGGTTCGGTGGTGATCGGCGACGGGGCCGCGGAGGGCGCCACGCTGTCGGTGACCATCGGAGCGGCGGGAGTGTCGGCAACCGGCGAAGGCGCCTGCGGCAGGTCCGGTTCCGGGGGGCTGCCGGCATGACCGTTCAGACCGACATCGAAGCCCTTGGGGTCGAAGGCCTTGCCCACTTCGCCCTGCGGGTCGATGGTGTCTTCCATCATCTTCTTGATGTTAAGGTCGCGGGTCTTCAGCGCTTCCTTGCGAAGCTCGTCCAACTCGGTCTCCCGCATCATGTCGTCGATGTGGGTCTGGAATTCGCGCGCGACGCCTCTCGCCTTGCGCACCCATTTGCCGAGCGTGAAGATCGCCTTGGGCAGATCCTTGGGCCCAATGACCACAAGGGCGATGACGGCGATCACCATCAGTTCGGACCAAGCGATGTCGAACATGTTCTTCCGGCTTCACGAATGCGGTGGGCAGGGTGGCGTGCGGCGTCCGTGCAGGAACGCCGCACGCCCGCCGGTCAGCTGCGGACCGCCTCGTCCTTCTTGGCCGTGGTCTCGGCCGTGTTGGCAGGCTGGTTCGGAATGGTCTTGGCGTTGGCGCCCGGGGTGGCATCGTCGCTGTCGTCCTGCAGGCCCGCCTTGAAGGACTTCACGCCCTTGGCGAGATCGCCCATCACCTTCGGCAGCTTCCCGGCGCCGAACAGGAGAAGAACGATCAGAAGAACGATGATCCAGTGCCAGATGCTGAAGGAACCCATGGCGCGCCTATCACGTTTGAACGGCCTTTGCGGCGGGCCGGCACTATGGCAGAAAGGCCGGTGGCCCGCAACGTTCGCCCCACCATCCTTAACCGGTTGTCATTGAGGTTTCACGGGAATTCGCGCGGACCGGCGAAAAACCGGGGCTGCCGCGTCGCTCACGCCTCCTCGTCGGTGCCGACCGCGCTGTCGTCGCCCATCGTCCCCAGCCCGAGCAGAACCGGACGGCTGTCCAGCAGCCCGGCGGCGCGGAGGTCGTCGACGCTGGGCAGGTCGCGCAGGGTCTCCAGCCCGAAATGGTCGAGGAAATGGTCGGTGGTGATCCAGGTCAGCGGCCGGCCCGGCGTCTCCCGCCGCTTGCCCGGCCGGATCCAGCCATGTTCCATCAGCAGGTCCAGCGTGCCCTTGCTGGTCGCCACGCCCCGGATGGACTCGATCTCGCCCCTGGTCACCGGCTGGTGGTAGGCGATGATCGCCAGCGTTTCGATGGCCGCGCGGGACAGCCTGCGCGACACCTCCTCCTCCCGCCGCAGCTCCGGCGCCAGATCGACCGCGGTGCGGAAAGCCCAGCCGCCGCCGGTGCGCACCAGATTGACGCCGCGCCGGGCATAATGGGCGCGCAGTTCCTCCAGCAGCAGGCCGGCCTCGGGACCGATGCGGCCGGCCAGCGTCTCCTCGTCCAGCGGCTCGGCGGAGGCGAAGAGCAGCGCCTCCAGCAGGCGCAGCCTGCCGGTGCGGGCTTCGGCCCCATGAGCTTCGGCCTCGCAGGCGTCAGCCTGATGGGCGTTGGCGGCTTCCTCAATCATGCGAGTGCACTTCTTCCGAACTGTCGCCGTACTGGGCATCGCCCTGGGAGCCATCGGGGCGTCCGCGGACATAGAGCGGGGCGAAGGCGCCCTCCTGGCGCAGTTCCACCCGGCCGGCCTTGGCCAGCTCCAGCGTCGCCGCGAAATGCGCCGCCAGGGCGGACCGGGTCAGCAGCCCGCCGCCCTCCCCGCCCGGCAGGAAGCTGGCCAGCGTCGCCCAGTCCGGCATGTGGCCGAGCAGGGCGGAGAGGCGCCGCACCGCCTCCTCCATCGAATAGAGGCGGACCGGCGCGATGTGCAGGACCCCGGCGTCCTTGCGGGCCCGCTGTTGGCCGTAGGCGCGCAGCAGGTCGAACAGGGTGACTTCGTAGACCGACTTGCGGCGCAGGTCCAGATCCTCCGGCGCGCCGCGCGGGTGGACGTCGATGCCCAGCCGCGGGCGGGCGAACAGCTTCGCCGCGGCCCCCTTCATCGCCTCCAGCCGCTGGAGTTGGAAAGCGAGCGCGGCGGCCATGTCCTCGCCCGACGGCTCCTCCCCTTCCGGTTCGGGCAGCAGCAGGCGCGACTTCAGGTAGGCCAGCCACGCCGCCATCACCAGATAGTCGGCGGCCAGTTCCAGCCGCACCTTCCGCGCCTCTGCCACGAAGCTGAGATACTGGTCGGCCAGTTCCAGGATGGAGATGCGCGTCAGGTCGACCTTCTGGTCGCGCCCCAGCGCCAGCAGCATGTCCAACGGCCCCTCGAAGCCGTCCAGGACCAGCAGCAGTTGTTCGGACGGCGACGCCTCCGCAACGGCCACGGTGTCGGCTTCGCGCTCGGCCAGCAGGTCGGCCATTCGATGCCCTTCAGTCGTTGCCGGTCAGGGCGCGGATGAAATCGATCACCGCGTCCACGGGCGGACCCAGCACCCAATGCATGACGCTGAGATCCATGCCGATCTGGCGCCCCAGCATCGGCAGCAGAAAGAAGGCCGCCATCAGGATCAGCAACCCGAAGCGCTCCAGCCGGGCGAGCGGCACCGCAAGGAAATCAGGCAGGATGCCCACCGCGACGCGCCCGCCGTCGAGCGGCGGCAGCGGGATCAGGTTGAAGACCATCAGGATGACGTTGACCAGCACCGACACCTGGGCGGCGGTCAGGATCCACAGCTCGACCATGCCGTTCCCCGCATCGACCAGCCGCCAGATCACCGCCGACGCCACCGCCAGCAGGAAGTTGGTCCCCGGACCGGCCAGCGCCACCCAAACCATGTCGCGGCGTGGATGGTCCAGCCGGGCGAAATTCACCGGCACCGGCTTGGCCCAGCCGAAGACGAAACCGGTGGTGAAATACATCAGCGCCGGCAGCAGGATCGTGCCGAACGGGTCGATGTGGCGGATCGGGTTGAAGGTGACGCGGCCCAGCCGGTAGGCGGTGTCGTCGCCCAGCCGCCAGGCGACGAAGCCATGCGCCGCTTCGTGCAGGGTGATGGCGAGGATGGCCGGCAGGGCCACGGCCGTCACCTGGAAGATCCATTCCTCCATCGTCCGCTCCCGTCCGTCAGGCTTGGGCCGGGCCGAGAAGCTCGGCCAGCCGGTTGGTCAATGCGGCGATGTCCGCCGGTTCGGGCGCATGGCGCATCGCCTCGGCCCGCGCCCAGCGCTCGGCCGCGGCCCCGCCCAGCACCGGCACGGCGTCGAGCAGCGAGCGCATCTCGGTCAGGTCGCCGTTGCAATGGAGCACGACATCCATGCCGGCCGCCAGCACCGCCTCGGCCCGCGTCCTCGGATCGCCCTCCAGCGCGTTCATCGACAGATCGTCGCTGAACAGCAGCCCGGCGAAGCCGATGGACGGCCCGCGAACCACCTCGCGCACGACGATGGGCGAGGTGCTGGCCGGCGCGGCCGGGTCGATGGCCTTCAGCACCACATGCGCCACCATCGCCAGCGGCAGGTCGGCCAGGGCGCGGAAGGGAGCGAAGTCGGTGGCCTCCAGCGCGGCACGGCAGGCCTCCACCACCGGCAGTTCGGCGTGGCTGTCGGCGAAGGCGCGGCCATGGCCGGGGATGTGCTTGACCACCGGCAGCACGCCGCCGGACAGCAGACCGTCGGCGGTGGCACGGGCGAGCGCGATCACCAGGGCGGGGTCGCGCGAGAAGGCGCGGTCGCCGATGATGTCGTGCGCGCCCTCGACCGGCACGTCGCAGACCGGCGCGCAATCCACCGTGATGCCGACCTCGGTCAGCATGTCGGCGAGCAGCCGGCCGTTGATCCAGGCGGCCTCCCGCCCGGCGGCGAGGTCACGTTCGGCAAGCCTGCCGAACACGTCCATCGGCGGGTGGGCCGGCCAGTGCGGCGGGCGCATGCGCGCGACCCGCCCGCCTTCCTGGTCGATCAGGACCGGGGCGTCCGACCGGCCGACGCTGGCGCGCAGATCCTCCACCAGCCGGCGCATCTGGTCGCGGCTGTCGCAATTGCGGCGGAACAGGATGAAGCCGAGCGGATCGGCTTCGCGGAAGAAGGCGGCCTCGTCGGGCGTCACCTCCAGCCCGGCGCAGCCGAAGACCGCCGCGCGTGGCTGGACAAGCGGGGTGCTGGAACTCACCGAGTTAGGGACGGACAACCACACACCCCACATTCTGCGCGCGCAGCTGGGTACAGGCCGACTTGGCCCGCGCCTCGTCGGCGCCGGCACCCTGCACCCGGTAGAAGATGCCCTTCTCGCCCAGATCGACCCTGGCGACCTGCATCGACAGACCGCCGAGGGCATCGGGATGACGGCCGGCAAGGCGGCGCCATTCGGCTGCGGCCTCGCCCTCGCTGCGCACCGACGCCAGCTGGACGCGCCAGCCACCGCTGCCGCCGGCAGCCGGAGCGGCCGCGGGCTTCGCCGGCTGCGGCGTCGCCTTGGCCGGAGCGGCCGGCAGGGAGGCGGCTTCGAGCTTGGCGATCAGCTGACCCATCGACGGGGCGGCGTTCTGCTGCGCCGGCGGCGCGGCCGGCGGCGCCGGAGGCTTGGCGGCGGAAGCGACCTGCTGTTGAGGAGCGGGCGCCGGCTTGGCCGGAGCGGCCGGGGGTTGCTGCGGCTTGGCGACGACGCTTTGCGGCGCCTGGACGGACGGCACCTGACCGGCCGGAGGAACCGACGGCGCCGTGGCGGTCAGGCCGGGTGCAGGTTCGGCAGCCAGCGGAGCGGCAGCCGCGACCGCCGCCGCGACGGTGTCGCGGGGCACGGTGGCGGTGGCGCCCGGCGGCAACTGGGCCACCGACGGAACCGACGGCAGCGGCACCACGGCCGGCATCTGCGGCGTCACCACCGGGCGCGGCAGCGGCACCTCCGGCGGCGGCAGCAGCCGCTCCACCTGATTGCCGCGCCCGCCGTCATGGTCGCGCAGCCGCTCATAGGCCAGGATGTCCTGGTGCGGCACCTCCATCCCGCCCGGCTGGTCGGGGCGCGATTTGGACGGGCCGGCGTCGGCGGTCAGCAGCGGCGGCCCGTCGCCGGACAGACGGGACGGGCCGCGAAGCCCGACCACCGCCGCGCCGGCGAACGTCACGACGCCGACCACGGCGAAGCCGAGCGCCAGCAGCCCGCGTTTGTTCGCGGACTGTCGGGGCGGCATCCCATAGGGATTGGCCGCGTAGTTGACGTCGCCGTCGTACTTCATGAACGCAGTTCCTCCACAGGCTCGACACCCATCACCGTCATGCCCGAGGCGATCACCGTCGCCACCGCGGCGATCAGCGCCAGACGGGCCGTCGTCAGCTCCGCGTCGCCCTCGATCAGGAAGCGCAGCGAGGCGTCGTCGCGGCCCCGGTTCCACAGGGCATGGAAATCGCTGGCGAGGTCATACAGGAAGAAGGCGATGCGGTGCGGCTCATGCGCCTCGGCCGCCGCCTCGACCACGCGCGGCCAGGTGGCCATGCGCTTGGCGAGCGCCATCTCCTCTTCGCTGTCCAGCCGGGCGAGGTTCGCCGCGGCGGCGAGCGCGGCCGGCGTCTGGTCCAGCTTCGGCAAGGCCGTCGCCGCATGGCGCAGGACCGACCGGCAGCGGGCGTGGGCGTACTGCACGTAGAAGACCGGGTTGTCCTTCGACTGCTCCGTCACCTTGGCGAAGTCGAAGTCCAGCGTCTGGTCGTTGCGGCGGGTCAGCATGATGAAGCGGACGACGTCCTTGCCGACCTGATCGATGACGTCGCGCAGCGTCACGAAGGTGCCGGCGCGCTTGGACATCTTCACCGGCTGGCCGTTCTGCATCAGATGGACCAGCTGGCAGAGCTTGACGTCCAGTTCGGCCTCGCCGCCGGAGATCGCCCGCGTCGCCGCCTGCATGCGCTTGACGTAGCCGCCATGGTCGGCGCCCAGCACGTCGATCAGCGAAGCCGCGCCGCGCCGATATTTGTCATAGTGATAGGCGATGTCGTTGGCGAAATAGGTGAAGGAGCCGTCGGACTTCTTCAGCGGCCGGTCGACGTCGTCGCCGAAGTCGCTGGACTTGAACAGGGTCTGCGGGCGCGGCTCCCAGTCGTCGGGCTTCTTGCCCTTCGGCGGCTCCAGCACGCCGGTATAGATCAGGCCGCGCTGCTCCAGCGCCGCCAGCGCCGTCTGGACGGCACCCGCCGTCACCAGGGCGCGTTCGCTGCTGTAGACGTCCATCGTGACGCCGAGAGCGCCCAGATCCTCGCGGATCCAGCCCATGATCATGGAGATGGCGAAGTCGCGGCAGGCCGGCAGCCATTCGGATTCGTCGGTGCCGACCCAGCGGTTGCCGTCGCGCTCGGCCAGGGCCTGGCCGACCTCCTTCAGATATTCGCCGGGATAGAGGCCGGCCGGGATCTCGCCGACCGCCTCGCCCAGCGCCTCGCGGTAGCGGATGAAGGTGGAGCGGCCCAGCACGTCGACCTGCGCGCCGGCGTCGTTGATGTAGTATTCACGGGTGACGGCGTAGCCCGCCTTCTGCAGCAGCGATGCCAGCGCGTCGCCGAACACGGCGCCGCGGCCGTGGGCGGCGTGCAGCGGCCCGGTCGGATTGGCCGACACATACTCCACATTGACCGGCGTCCCGCCACCCAGCTCGCTGTCGCCATAGGCGGTGCCGGCGGTCAGCACGTCGCGGATACGGTCGCGCCAGACGTCCGGCGTCAGGCGCAGGTTGACGAAGCCCGGACCGGCGATCTCGACCGACGCCACGTCGGCCCGGCCCTTCAGCTTGGCGACCAGCAGTTCCGCCAGGGCGCGCGGCGCCATCTTCGCCGGCTTCGCCAGGATCATCGCGGCGTTGGTGGACAGGTCGCCATGCGAGGCCTCGCGCGGCGGCTCGACCGTCAGACGGCTGCCGTCCAGCCCGGCGGGGATGGCGCCCTCGGCCGCCAGCTCTTCCAGCAGCTTGCGAATATCGGTCTCGAACGCCTTGAAAATATTCATCGTCTCGGGTCGTCTTTTCAGGAGGTCACAGGAGCCTGACGGCTCAGGTCTTCAGATGTCAGGTCTTCACATGCAGGTCGAACAGTCGGTCATGTTCGGCCAGAGCGTAGCGGTCGGTCATGCCGGCGATATAGTCGGCCACATGGCGGGCGCGCACCGCAAGATCGGCGTCGCCGCCATTCCTGGCGATATCGCGCTGCCATTCGGTCGGCAGGGTGTTGGGTTCGTCCATGAACAGCTGGAACAGGGCGCGCACCACGCGCTTGCACTTGCTCATCTCGCGGTTGACGCGGTAGTGCCGGTACATGCGCTGGCGCAGGAAGGCGCGCAAAGGCCGCTGCGCCTCCAGCATCGCGTCGGAGAAGCTGACCATCGCCAGCGGCAGGGCACGAAGCTCCGCCGCGCTGCCCGGCCTGTGCTCCGCCAGCCGCCGCCGTGTCTCGGTGACCAGATCGACGACCATGGCGTTGATCATCCGCCGCACCGTCTCATGGATCAGGCGCGAGCGCTCCAGCCCCGGATAGCGGTCGCAGACCTCGCGGACCAGCGGCCCGACCAGCGGCAGCTCCGCCACCTCGTCCACCGTGAACAGCCCGGCGCGCAGCCCGTCGTCGATGTCGTGGTTGTTGTAGGCGATGTCGTCGGCCAGCGCGGCGACCTGCGCCTCGGCCCCCGGATTGGTGTGCAGCTCCAGATCCCACTCGCCCTGGAAGGCGGCGATGGTGGTCGGCAGGTGGTGGCCGGGAGGCAGCGGCAGCAGCGGGCCGTTGTGCTTGACGACCCCTTCCAGCGCTTCCCAGGTCAGGTTCAGCCCGTCGAACTCGGCATAGCGCCGCTCCTGCCGCGTCAGGATGCGCAGGGTCTGGTCGTTGTGGGCGAAGCCGCCGAACGGCTCCATGCAGGCGTTCAGCGCGTCTTCCCCGGCATGGCCGAAGGGAGTGTGGCCGAGGTCGTGGGCCAGCGCCACCGCCTCCGCCAGATCCTCGTTCAGGCCCAGCGTACGGCCGATGGAGCGGGCGATCTGCGCCACCTCCAGGCTGTGGGTCAGCCGGGTGCGGTAATAGTCGCCCTCGTGGTAGACGAAGACCTGGGTCTTGTGCTTCAGCCGGCGGAAGGCCCCGGAATGCACGATGCGGTCGCGGTCGCGCTGGAAGCACGAGCGCGTCGGGCTTTCCGGCTCCGCCACCAAGCGCCCGCGCGTGTCCGCCGGGTTGCAGGCATAGGGAGCCAGCCGATCGTGGGAACAGTCCGCCGTCATGGGGCGGACACTACCGGCGGGGAAACGCAGGTGCAACGGCGAAGGCGTGCTATGCCCCGCCTCCGGGGCCAGCCGGCGGTCGAGCGTGCCAGATACGCAACGGTGCCCATACTTTGACGAAGCCGGCGATCCCCCTTACATTTGTGCCCAACTCCCGCACCGCACCAGAGGGGCCATCCCATGCCCGACACCGCACTTCCCACCGAAACCCGCATCCTCGGCGTCAGCGAAAGCGCCGCCAGGCGCGTCGCCTTCCTGATCGAGCAGGAGGGCAATCCCAACCTGATGCTGCGCCTGACCGTGTCCGGCGGCGGCTGCTCCGGCTTCCAGTACGGCTTCAGCTTCGACGAGACCGCGACCGGCGAGGACCATGTCTTCGAGAAGGACGGCACGAAGGTGGTCACCGACGACGCCTCGCTCGACCTGCTGGCCGGGGCGACGCTGGATTATGTCGAGGACCTGATGGGCGCCGCCTTCCAGATCAAGAACCCGAACGCCACCGCGTCCTGCGGCTGCGGCAACTCGTTCGCGGTCTAAGGCCGCGGTCTGAGACCGGAAGAACAAGAAGAGAAGGCAGGCCTTTTTCGTGAAGATCGCCACCTGGAACGTCAACTCGGCGAAGGCCCGCCTTCCGCTGATCACCGACTGGCTGCGCACGGCGTCCCCGGACGTCGTGCTCTTCCAGGAAATCAAATGCGAGACCGCCGCCTTCCCGACCGCGGCCTTCGAGGAGCTCGGCTACCACGTCAACGCCGTCGGGCAGAAGGCCTACAACGGCGTCGCCCTGCTGTCGAAGACTCCGGCGGAGGACGTGCTGACCCGCCTGCCGGGAGAGCCGGAGGACGAGCAGGCCCGCTATGTCGAGGCCACCGTGTCCGGCGTGCGCGTCGCCTCGCTCTACCTGCCCAACGGCAATCCGGTGCCGGGCGAGAAGTTCGCCTACAAGCTGCGCTGGATGGACCGGCTGTACGACCATGCCAGCAAGCTGCTGGCGCGGGAAATCCCGGTGGTGCTGGGCGGCGACTACAACATCATCCCCGAGGCGCGCGACGTCTTCTCGCCGCAGGCCTTCGCCGGCGACGCCCTGTTCCGGCCGGAGTCGAAGGCCAAGTTCCGCGCCCTGCTGAATCTCGGCCTGACCGAGGCCTACCGCGCCCTGCATGACGACGACCGCGCCTACACCTTCTGGGATTATCAGGCCGGCAGCTGGCCGCGCGACAACGGCCTGCGCATCGACCATTTCCTGCTGTCGCCGCAGGCCGCCGACCGTCTGGCCGGCTGCACCATCGACCGTGGCCCGCGCGGCTTGGAAAAGGCGTCGGACCACACCCCGGTGATCCTGGAGCTGCGCGACGCCTGAGCGTCACCGGTCCGCCGGGCGTGGAAAGTCCGTGACAAAAGCATTTTGTTAAAAGTTTCACTTCTAGGATGACCGCGCGGCCCGAACGACGACCGGGCAGGCGCGGTCATCGTGGGAGCGTAGGGCGGGCATGGGGTGGAGGCGCGACAACGGCCGGGAACGGGTGAAGGCTCTGCTGGCGGCCTTGGAACGTCAGGCGGCCGAGGCGTCCCGGCTTGCCGAACGCGCCCAGCGCGACATGGGCGACGACCGATTCGCCTCCTTCCTCGACTTCCGCCGCAAGGTCGAGGAAATCCGCGCCCTGTTCACCCTGACCGAGGAGCATCTGCAGGGCGTCGACGAGTCGCGTCTCAGCGACCTGCGCGCCGAATTCGAGCGGATGGACCTTCTGCTGACCCGCATGCTGACGCGGACGATGCGCAACTATTTCTCCGGCATGCGCGACGATCAGGTCCTGCCCATCGGCGCCCGCGAGCTGTTCGAGCCGGAACTGCGCAGCATCGACCAGACTCGCGCCCGCCTGCTGAGTCCCCGCTACGCCGACCGCATGGCGCCGGAGGTTCTGGCCGATCTGGACGCGACGGCCGAGATGATCCGCAAGACCATCGCCCGCGCCCCCGCCCTGCCCGACTTCTCCGACAGCCCCAGCCCGCCGAAACCGACCCGCCGCCTGCGCACGCTGGGCCGGCCGATCCGGAACTGAAGGGCAAATCGCAACAGCTTGCGCGCGACACTTGACCCACCGCGACGCATTCGCTACTCCCGTGGGCCGAGGGAAGAGTGGCCGAGTGGTTTAAGGCAACGGTCTTGAAAACCGTCGTAGGTGTGAGCCTACCGTGGGTTCGAATCCCACCTCTTCCGCCATTTTAGCTTTTTCCGCCTGCTGCAGGCTTGAATTAGGCAAATAAATGACTCAGCAGAATATTGATATTTTGACTGCCAGGGCCGCTCTCGATAAAAACTATATACTTTTGCTGACCACGAACAGCCGCGAGAGCGACGCCGTGCGTGCAATAATAAAGGATATAGCGCCAGCAGTTATTCGACGAGCCACAAGAGGCGCAAGAATAGGTCGCCTCGGAAAACAATTCTGCATTCACCTTAATGGAACATCTGGAGCGCAAGAACATTGCTCAATTGGATCACTCACCCGCTGGATGATGCGGCCGGAGATGCCGCAGCCAAAATTAGTGGTGGTGGTCGGCTTTGCATGGGGCAATCCAGCACATGTGCAAGCTGGCGACGTGATCATTGCGTCAAAAATCCATGACATCAATCGTGTTCACATGGAAAAAGGCAAGATAAAGCGTTGCGTTGCAGATCGAGTCAGCCCATTGGGAGCAATTACCGAATGCATACCCGGACTCCCAGCATTGAAAAGCGGCAGAAAGATATTGTCAGGCGAGCTCGCATCAGCAGAAATTTATTTATCCGATACGCCAACACGCAATTCTATTCTTGAACAGCTTCCAGAAGTACTTGGGGGAGAGATGGAAGCTTTTGATGTTGTTCGAGATCTCGGAGTTCCTTGGTTGTTCATTAAAGCCGTTTCTGATCATGGCGACGACGAGGTAGATAGAACTCAACAAAATTCAGCGGCGCAAGCCGCAGCAAGCCTCGTTTTACCGATCTTGGAAGCATTAAGCGCAGAGGGTATGCTGAACCAAGAACGCCAAGACGTTGCTACACAACGTCTTACCGAGGCTTTGATCGGACACGCAATCCGCATCTCCCGACCAGTGGGTGACCGCGACGCTATTGTAGATGCAATGAACGTTGAAGTCCCACGCATTATGCAGCGCCTTTTAGGCTACATGCCCAATGACGATGAACACAACCACCTACTTGCCGAGACCTTGGCTGTAGCTATGGTAGAAATAGCGCAGAATGCTTTTCTGCACGGAAATGCTTCTTATGCAAATTGCGGTTTTAATGAGACTAAGGTGGTATTGAGTGACAACGGAATGGCATACGACCCACGCACGCTATCTGGAGAGCGGGGCGGGGCAAAAGCCTGGAGCGATCTGAACAATACATTTCTTGCTAGTGATTTTATTAGTTTTTCACGCCAGACAAACAAATCTCAAGGAAACGTCTATACATTTAAGTTTAATAAAATAAATGCCGAAATTCGTCAGGCAAAATCACTATGCACTGTAACCGATGTGCCGCCCGGATCTGGCTTCATGAATTCTAGTTTTGCATTTAATCCAACATGTGAAATATTATATTATGAAGCGAGGGAAATTTACACAATGTCCAAGAGAAATTCTACTTGGGCTCAATTAGATTTTTTGCTCGATGCTGGAAAGTCGCTCATTATAGCGTGCCGAGACCAACGCCAAGTGATGATGTACGAAGAGGCTCTTAAAAAATTTACTGGCCCGCAATTGCGGATTTTTGTTGCAAGCCGAATTTAGAAATTTTCTTATCAAAATGCATCTTGCAATATCGCAGAAAATTGATTTCAAAAAATCTAAATCTGGCAGCAAAGACGGATCCGATCTTCCGTTTATCGAGCACATTACCAGCTTCTATGACATCCATCCTTCACGAAGCACTGCAATGAATCGTTCGGACTCTGTCAGCAAACAGACAGAATGTTCGGTCAATTGATCCCGCCTTCGGCCCTGCCGGTGGGTCAGACATCATAGATTTTCTAGCTGATCGTCGCCGATTTCGGTGTCAACGCACACTGCTTTGCCCATCTATCTTCGCCGACTTTGATCATGCCACCTCGGTCAGTGTATTGCCAGCGTCGGTCACCACCCCCCAATCCCACCCACGACAGCCCGCCCCCGCCTTGCTACAGTCCCTGTTCCTCGGACCTGTCCCGAACGGCTTGATCCGCAAGACAGACACAGACCAGAGACAAGGCACATGGACAAAGGCACGCCGAAGGCCATCCGGCTTCAGGACTATCGCCCGCCGGCGCATCTGATCGACACGGTCGACCTGTTCGTCGACCTGGGCGAGGATGTCACCACCGTCCGCGCGGTGCTCGCGATCCGCCGCAACCCCGGCCGGCCGGAGGCGGCGACGGAGCCGCTGTCGCTCGACGGGCAGAGGCTGGATCTGGTGTCGGTGGCGCTGGACGGCCGGACGCTGGGGCCGGACGACTACACCGTCACCCCCGATCACCTGATCGTGCTGGAGGTGCCGGCCAGCGCCACGCTGGAAACCATCGTCCGCATCAAGCCGCAGGAGAACACCGCACTGGAAGGGCTCTACAAGTCCTCCGGCAACTTCTGCACCCAGTGCGAGGCGGAAGGCTTCCGCAAGATCACCTATTTCGCAGACCGGCCGGACGTGATGGCGCGCTACAGCACCACCATCACCGCGGACAAGGCGCGCTATCCGGTGCTGCTGTCCAACGGCAATCTGGCCGCGTCCGGCGATCTGGAGGGCGGGCGCCACTGGGCGCGCTGGGAGGACCCCTTCCCCAAGCCCTGCTACCTGTTCGCGCTGGTCGCCGGCACCCTCGTCCATGGCGAGGACCGCTTCCGCACCGCCTCGGGCCGCGACGTGACGCTCCGCATCTATGTCGAGCCGGGGAACGAGGACAAGATCGACCACGCCATGCGCTCGCTCATCAAGTCGATGCGCTGGGATGAAGAGGTCTATGGGCTGGAATACGACCTCGACATCTTCAACATCGTCGCGGTCGGCGACTTCAACATGGGGGCGATGGAAAACAAGTCGCTCAACGTCTTCAACACCAAATACATCCTGGCCAAGCCGGAAACCGCGACCGATACCGATTTCCTCAATATCGAGGCGGTGGTGGCGCACGAGTATTTCCACAACTGGACCGGCAACCGCGTCACCTGCCGCGACTGGTTCCAGCTGTCGCTGAAGGAAGGGCTGACCGTCTTCCGCGACCAGGAATTCTCGTCCGACATGCATTCCCGCGCGGTGAAGCGCATCGCCGACGTCCAGGGGCTGCGCACCGTGCAGTTCCAGGAGGATGCCGGCGCCATGGCCCATCCGGTGCGCCCGGACAGCTATGTCGAGATCAACAACTTCTACACCCCGACCGTCTACAACAAGGGTGCGGAAGTCATCCGCATGATCCACACCCTGCTGGGGCCGGAGAAGTACCGCAAGGGCACCGACCTCTACTTCCAGCGCCATGACGGGCAGGCAGTGACCTGCGACGATTTCGTCGCCGCCATGGCCGATGCCAGCGGCGTCGACCTGACCCAGTTCCAGCTTTGGTATCGCCAGTCCGGCACGCCGGAACTCGACATCGCCGGCAGCCACGACCCGGCGGCGAAGACCTTCACCCTGACGGTCAGGCAGACGGTGCCGCCGACGCCGGGCCAGCCGACCAAGCAGCCGATGCACATCCCGCTGGTCGTCGGCCTGCTCGGCCCCGACGGGCAGGATCTGCCGCTGCGCCTGGAGGGCGAGGACACCGCTGCCGGCACCAGCCGCATCCTGCACGTCACCGCGGAAAACCAGAGCTTCACCTTCCGCGACATTCCGGCCCGGCCGGTGCCGTCGCTGCTGCGCGGCTTCTCCGCCCCGGTGAAGCTGAAGACCGACCTGACCGACGCCGACCTGACCTTCCTGATGGCGCACGACAGCGACGCCTTCAACCGGTGGGAGGCCGGGCAGATCCTCGGCACCCGCATCCTGCTCGGCCTCGTCGCCGACCGGCAGGCCGGCCGCGAACTGGTGCTGCCGGAGGGCTATGCCGATGCCTTCGCCAGGATCCTGGAGGATGCGGAACGCGACCGCGCCTTCGCCGCCCAGGCGCTGGTGCTGCCGACGGAGGCCTATCTCGGCACCCAGATGGCGGTGGTCGATCCCGACGCCATCCACACGGTGCGGGAATTCGCGCGCAGGACGCTGGCCGGGCGGCTGCGGGCGCAGTTCCTCGACCTCTACCGCCGCAACAGCAGCCAGGAACCCTTTTCCGTCGATGCCGAGGCCATCGGCAAGCGGTCGCTGAAGAACCTCTGCCTCGCCTATCTGATGGCGCTGGAGGACGAGGAGGCGCTCGACCTGTGCCTGACGCAGTACCGTACCGCCAAGGGCATGACCGACGAGATCGCAGCCCTGCAGTACCTGTCCAACGCCGCCTCGCCGGAGGGGGAGAAGGCGCTGGCCGACTTCTACGAACGCTGGAAGGGCGAGGCGCTGGTGGTCGACAAGTGGTTCAGCGTGCAGGCGATGTCGCACCGCGCCGACACGCTGGATCGTGTCACCGCCCTGCTCGGCCATCCGGCCTTCGAGATCCGGAACCCGAACAAGGTCTATGCGCTGATCGGCGGCTTCGCCAACGGCAACCCGGTCCGCTTCCACGACGCGGGCGGTGCCGGCTATGGCTTCCTCGCCGATCAGGTGTTGCGCCTGGACCCGATGAACCCGCAGGTTGCGGCACGCCTGATGGGTCCCTTCTCCCGCCTGCGGCGCTATGACGCGGCCCGTCAGGGGCTGATGAAGGCGGAATTGCAGCGGATCGTCGCCGCCCCGGGCCTATCGCCCGATGTTTACGAGGTCGCGAGCAAGAGCCTGGAAGCGGCCGGCTGAGACTCGGGACCAAAGGACTATGCTCTTGAGCGGGGGTGAATAAGCAAAGGGCCGGTGGCATCGCCACCGGCCCTTTCGCCGTCCACGGCTCCCCCGGCCCTGGGCCGGGAGACTGCGGTCTTACTTCTGCTCGGACAGGAAGGCGATCAGGTCGGCGCGCTTGGCGTCGTCCTTCAGGCCGGCGAAGGCCATCGTGCCGCCCGGGACGATTTCCTTCGGCGCCTTGATGTAGGCGTCCAGGTTCTCAGCGGTCCAGACCAGCCCGCCGGCGGCCTTTTCCTTCATCGGGGCGGAATACTTGAAGCCTTCGATCGAGGCGGCCGGACGGCCGACGACGCCGAACAGCGACGGGCCGACCTTGTTCTTGCCCTGCTCCGCGGTGTGGCAGGCCATGCAGACCTTGAAGACATCCTTGCCGGCGGCGGCGTCTGCCGCCTGGGCGGCACCGGCACCCATCACGACCGCGGCGATGGCGGCGACGCCCATCAACAGCTTCTTCATTCTTCGGCTTCCCTTCCGATGGTTCCACCGGCCGACGGCGCCGACCGGAATCGCGCGGCAGCATACACATTCCGAAAGGGTGTCAAATCCCTTTGATGCAGCCGTACGACCAATGAACAATTTGCCACGCTAATTCATCCAGGCAAGCGACGCGAGCAGCACCACAACCACAAGAAGAGCTGCCCACGGCACGTAGAAATTGCCGCCCCCGATCCCGCCACCGCCTCCCATGCCACGGCCGGCCGGCAGCGGCAGCGGGATCTCCGGCGGCGGTTCGGCCATGCGCGTCGCGGGCTTCGCCGCGGGAGCCGCAGCCGGCGCGGGATCGGTGTAGACGGCGGGGCGCACGGCAGGCTGCGCAGCAGGAGCGGCCTCGGCTGCCTGCACCTCCACCGGAACCTCCACCGGGGCCGCCTCGGCGGGGGCCGGTCCGACGATCCGGGTGAAGCGGGCGAAGAACTCCTCCGCCATCTTGCGGGCGGTTGCGTCGACCAGCCGGGAGCCGATCTGCGCCAGCTTGCCGCCGACCTGGGCCTTGGCGGTGTAGGTCAGCAGCGTGGCGCCGCCATCGTCGGCCAGCGTCACCGTGGCGCCGCCCTTGCCGAAGCCGGCCGCCCCGCCCGACCCTTCCCCGGTGATGGTGTAGCCGTTGGGCGGGTCGAGGTCCGACAGGGTGACCTTGCCGGCGAATTTGGCGCTGACCGGCCCGACCTTGGCGACGACCTTGGCCGTCATCTCGGTGTCGGACTGCCGGACCACCTCCTCGCAGCCGGGGATGCACTGGCGCAGGATTTCCGGATCGTTCAGCGCCGCCCACACCGCCTCGCGGCCGGCCTCGATCCGGTGGCTTCCACTCATGTCCATGGTTCGTGGTCCCTCCAACCCAAATGGCAACCCTGACGCGCCCCTTTGCGGGCGTCGTTTCCCCGGCTGCGGCCGGGGTTACGGTCGAGAATATGGCATTGGCGGACGTTGCGACAGCCCCGGCCGCCTCATCTCAAAGTCTTAGGGGCCGGCGTCGTCAGCCGCGCGGCGGCGCCATGCAGGTGCTGACGATCGGCGTGCAGGCCGACAGCGAGGCGCCGGCCGGATAGCTGACCTGCTCCACCGTGCCGCGCGGGCCGATCACCATCGTCGCCTCGCATCCGGGAGAGGTGCCGCCGCCGACCGGCACCCCGAAGCCCAGCCCGAGCCCCACCCCGCCGCTGCCGCCGAAGCTGCCGGCACCGATGCCGATGCTGCTGCCGGGGCTGTAGGCCACGGCCGGACGCGCGACGTAGGTGTAGTATTCGCGCCCCGCCGCCGTCGCCTGCCGGTCCGGCACGCCGGCGCAGGCCAGCAGGTCGGCCTTGGGCATGCCCACCATGGCGGTCTGGGCGCGGCGCGCCACCTCCGGATCGGGGCCGGTGGCGCAGCCGGCGAGGATGGCCGCCGCGCCGCCGAGAAGCATCATCGCAGCGACGACAGTCTTTACCCTACCCGTGTCTCGGGCCATGTCTCGTCCTCCACCAGAAATTCCCGTCATCGCCGGGTTCTTCGCAACCGGTTGATATGATGCTGAAACCCCGCGGCCGCCTGTCCGTTCCCTGACGGGTCGAGGCGGGCCGGAAGTGACGGGCGGGTGCAAATTTGCTAGGAGTCCCGTCCCCTGTCCATACCAGCATATCGGGACCGCAGACGCCATGGCCGAGCTTACGCCACCCCTTTCGCCCTCGTCGACCTCCGCCGTGACGGTGTATCTCGCGCTCGGCGGCAACATGGGCGACCGCGCCGCCAACCTCGCCGAGGCGATCCGGCGGCTGGGCGGGGCGGTGGAGATCGACGCCCAGTCCGCCCTCTACGAGACGGCGCCGATGTATGTGACCGACCAGCCGGCCTTCCTGAACATGGTGGTGCGCGGCACCACGCGGCTGGACCCCGTCTCGCTGCTGCGTTTCCTGAAGGACATCGAAGCGACGCTGGGCCGCGATCTCGGCGGCCTGCGGTTCGGCCCGCGCCCCATCGACATCGACATCCTGCTCTACGCCGACCGGGTGGTGACGGAGCCGGAGCTGGAGATCCCCCATCCCCGCATGGCGGAGCGCGCCTTCGTCCTCTGCCCGCTGGCCGACGTCGCGGCCGACACCGTCCATCCGGTGCTGAACCGGCGGATCGACGCGCTGCGCGACGAGGTGCCGGGCCGCGAGACCGTCGTCCGCATCGCCGAAACGCTGTAAACGCGCGTGCCCGGGCGCGGTGCCCCAGGCGTGATGGCCCAAGCGTGATGGCCCAAGCGTGATGGCATGCGGCGACGCCACCGCTTATAGTGCCGGCCTGAACGCAATGCCGGCATCCGCTCGCCGGCCGGGAGAGTGTGTTGTCGGACGATAGCGCAAACCGGACCATGCTGGTCCAGCCGGGCGGCGCGCCGCTCACCTACACGATCCTGGTGCGTGATTTCACCGCCGCCGTGGCGATCGCCGGCCGCGCCGGCCGGGCGCAGGTCCGCTTCGACCTGACGTTGACCGTCACCCATCCCGGCACCGGCTTTCCCGACGACATCGCCGCGGTGATGTCTTACGAGGACATCGTCGAGGACTTGCGTCGTCTTTGCCGCGAATCCAATGTACCGGGCGCCGACTATCTGGCCGACTGCGCCGCGGAACTATGCCTGTCCCACGCCAAGGTGCGGCGGGTTCAGGTCGACGTCATGATTCCTGCGGCCGACTCGGGCGGCCCGTCGGCCGGAGTCAGCCTGACGCGCGCACAGCCGCAACAGGCCTGAACGGCCCTACGCCACCGCCACGTGACTTAATACTGCAATACACAAAGATATAGCGGCCGTTGACAAAAGGACGGGTGACAATACCACCTCGTCTGAGTTATGGTCGCCATATTGTATTTTAGACCCACAATCCGGACCGAAGGGGGTATGTCCCCTGAGGCGATCCGGGCACCGAAAGCCGAGACGAACGCGCAGCAGGGATTAGGCCAATCGCCATTGCCGGCTTCGACCGTCCGCCGATCCCCCTTCCGGGACGGCACGGCACCCGGAAGCCGGACACAAGGGAGGGACGCATGGACCGCAACACGACGCCGACCCTTTCCGAACTGCTCGAAGATCCGATCGTGATCGCCGTGATGGCGCGCGATGGGATCAATCCCGACAGTGTCCAGCAACTCTTCGAGCGCCTCCGCCGGAGCCGGCGAGTACAGGAAGAACGACTCGCCGCCTGATTTGCGGGCGCCCTGACCCAAGCGCCGGAGACGCTTTCAATCAGGCGTCGGACAAGGCCCGGTCAGACACATCCGGCTGAACCCCCAGTCCGCGAGGCGCCGCTTTCCCCCGAAAGCGGCGCCTCGCGATTTTCAGCCCACCCGATCTCCGACCATGAGATCCCGGGGGTAGATCCCGGGGGTAAGCGCCTCAGCGCTCCAGGACGTCGCGCACGACCTCCATCACCGCCGCCGGCGTGAAGGGCTTGCGCAGGGTACGGTGGGCGCCCAGCGCTTCCGCCACCGGCAGCACGTCGAGCGAGGCGCGGGCGCCGCCGCCGGAGATCGCGATGATCTTCAGCGACGGGGCTCCGCGCCGCAGTTCCATGATGGTCGCCAGCCCCTCCTGGTTCGGCATGAAGATGTCGGTGATGACCAGATCGATGGGACGGTCGGCGGGACGGTCGCGGAACAGTTCCATCCCCTCCACCCCGTCGCGGGCGCCGACCGCCTCGTGGCCGGCCATCGTCAGCGTGCGCAGAAGCACCGCGCGGGCCACGTCGTCGTCGTCGATGATCAGCACGCTCGCCATGGCGCGGTTCCCCTCCTTCTATTCGGCCGGATGTGCGACGCCATGAGCCGCGTCGTGGCCGGCGTCTTCTTCCGCCATCGGTTTCTTGCGGGCAAGATAGCTGTAGACCGTCGGCACGACGAACAGGGTCAGCAACGTGCCCAGCGTCATGCCGCCGACGATGACCGCGCCGATGGCCTGCCGGCTCTCGGCACCCGCCCCCTGGGCATAGGCCAGCGGCAGGGCGCCCAGCACCATGGCGCCGGTGGTCATCAGGATCGGGCGCAGGCGCAGCACGGCCGCCTCCTCCACCGCCTTGCGGATGTCGGTCCCGGCGCGCTGGAGCTGGTTGGCGAACTCGACGATCAGGATGCCGTGCTTGGTGATCAGGCCGACCAGGGTGACGAGGCCGATCTGGCTGTAGACGTTCATCGTCCCGCCGCTCAGTTGCAGGGCGGCCAGCGCGCCGGTCATCGACAGCGGCACCGTCAGCATGATGACGAACGGGTCGATGAAGCTCTCGAACTGGGCCGCCAGCACGAGATAGATGAAGGCCAACGCCAGGATGAAGACGAAATAGAGGCCCGTCGCCGACTCGCGGAACTCGCGGCTCTGCCCGGCATAGTCGGTCTGGGCGGTGGCCGGCAGCACCTTGTTCGCGGCGGCCTGCATCACCGCCAGCGCCTCGCCCAGCGAGGTCCCCGGCGCCAGCGTCGCGGTGATGGTGGCGGAGCGCAGCTTGTTGAAGTGGTTCAGCTCCTTGGGCGCCACCCGTTCCTCGACCTTCACCAGATTGGCGAGCGAGATCATCTGCCCCGCTCCCCCCGTGGCGCTGGTCCCGCCGCGGACATAGATGGAGGCGATGTCGTCCGGGTTGCGGCGGTCGACGTTGGCGACCTGAACGATCACGTCATACTGCTTGCCGTCCTTCTTGAAGCGCGTCACCTGCCGCCCGCCCAGCAGCGTTTCCAGCGTCCGCCCGACGGTGTCGACGTCCACCCCCAGGTCGGCCGCCTTGTCGCGGTCCAGCGACACCCGCAGTTCCGGCTTGTTCAGCTTCAAATCGGTGTCGAGGTTGGTCAGGCCGGGGAAGTTGCGCGCCTCCGCCATCATGGCGTTGACCATCGCCTGCAACTCCTCGAAGGGCAGCGAGGTCTGGATCACGAAATTGACCGGCTTGTCGATCGGGCTCTGGCCCAGCGACGGCGGGTTGGTGACGAAGCCGAGGATGCCGGGGATGCCGAACATCTTGGGGAACAGCTGGGCGGTGATCGCCTGCTGCTTCACCTCGCGCTCGTCCCAGTCGATCAGGCGGACGAAGGCGATGCCCTGGTTCACCACCGGGAAGCCGACGACGACGAAGAACTTCTCCAGCACCGGGATCTGGCGGAACAGCGCCTCCATCCGCTGGGCGTAGCCCATGGTGTAGTCCAGCGTCGATCCTTCCGGCGCGATGGCGATGCCGACGATGGTGCCGCGGTCCTCCACCGGCGACAGTTCCGACTTCAGGCCGGTGAACAGGAAATAGCTGGCCGCGGCGACACCGAGCCCGATCAGCAGCACCAGCGGCCGCGCCCGCAACGACCGGCGCAGCAACCCGCGGTAGCCGTTGGTCATCCCCTCCAGCAGCCGTTCGATGGCGCGGTAGAGCAGGCCGTGCTTCGTCTCGTGCTTCAGCAGCTTGGAGCACATCATCGGCGACAGGGTCAGCGCAACGAAGCCGGAGACGATGACCGCGCCGGCCAGAGTCAGGGCGAACTCGGTGAACAGCCGTCCGGTGCGGCCGGTCATGAAGCCGATGGGCGCGTACACCGCCGCCAGCGTGATGGTCATGGCGATGACGGCGAAACCGATCTCGCGCGATCCCTTCAACGCCGCCTGGAAGGGGTTCATCCCCTCCTCCACGTACCGGAAGATGTTCTCCAGCATGACGATGGCGTCGTCGACGACGAGGCCGATGGCCAGCACCATCGACAGCAGGGTCAGCGTGTTGATCGAGAAGCCGAAGGCGTACATCAGGGCGAAGCCGCCGATCAGCGACACCGGGATGGTCACCAGCGGCACCAGCGTCGCCCGCAGCGAGCGCAGGAAGAAGAAGATGACCAGCACGACCAGGACGATCGCTTCGAAGATGGTGTGGAACACCGCGTCGATCGACTTGGCGATGAAGACGGAGCTGTCGTAGCCGACATCCACCCCCATGCCGTCCGGCACCGCCGCGCGGATCTTCGGCAGCGCGTCGTTGACCGCCTTCGACACGTCCAGCGGGTTGGCGGTGGACTGCTTCACCACGCCGATGGCGACGGCGCCCCGGCCGTTGAAGCGGGCGCTGACCCGCTCGTCGAGCGCGCCCAGCTCCGCCCGGCCGACGTCGCGCAGCCGCACCAGATAGCCTGCATCGTCGCGCAGGATGATGGCCTCGAACTCGGCCGGGTTGCGCAGGTCGGTTTCCGACACCACGGTGAACTCGCGCGCCACGCTCTCGACGCGGCCGGCCGGAATCTCGACGTTCTGGCGGCGCAGCGCGTTCTCGACATCCTGCGGCGTCACCCGGTAGGCGGCCATCCGCTGCGGGTCGAGCCACAGGCGCATGGCGAAGCGGCGTTCGCCGAAGATGCGGACCTGGGCGACGCCGGGCAGGTTCTGCAACCGGTCCTTGACGTAGCGGTCGGCGAAGTCGGTCACCTCCAGCGGCGAATGCCGGTCGGAGGAGAAGGCGAGATAGATGATCGGCTGGGCGTCGGCCTCGACCTTGGCGATCACCGGTTCGTCGATCTCCGACGGCAGGGCGGCGCGGACGCGGCCGACCCGGTCGCGCACGTCGCTGGCCGCGACGTCGACATTGCGGTCCAGCCGGAAGCGCAGGGTGATCTGCGACTTCTCCGCCCGGCTGATCGAGGACATCACGTCGATGCCCTCGATGCCGGCGAGGCTGTCCTCCAGCGTCTGCGTGACCTGGCTTTCGATGATCTGGGCCGAGGCGCCCTTGTAGGTCGTCTCCACCGTGACGACCGGCTCGTCGATCTTGGGATATTCGCGCACCGACAGGCGCTGGTACGAGACGATGCCGATCAGCATCAGGGCGAGGCTCATCACCGTCGCCAGGACGGGGCGGCGAACGGAAATGTCGGACAGGACCATCGGTTCAGCTCCCGGCCGGCTTGCTGGTCACCACGGTGACGGGAACGCCGTCGCGGATCTTCAGTTGACCCGCGGTGACCACCATGTCGCCGGGGGCGAGCCCCTTGGAGATCTCCACCTCCGCATTGCGGCGTTCGCCCAACATCACCCGGGTCTGGGCCACCTTGCCGTCGACCACCTTGAAGACGAACTGGTCCTTGCCGAAGGCGACGATGGCCTGTTCGGGGATCAGCACCGCGTCCGGCACCGTGGTCAGCGTCAGCGACACGCGGGCGAACAGGCCCGGGCGCAGGGAGCCGTCCGGGTTCGGCACCCGGGCGCGGATCGCCAGGGCGCGGCCGTTGACGTCCACCAGCGGGTCGATGGCGTAGACCGTGCCGTCGAAGCTGCGTCCGCCGAAGGCATCGACCGCCACCTTCACCGTCTGGCCGACCTTCACCGCCGGCAGGAACATCTCCGGCACGCGGAAGTCCAGCTTCAGCGTGTCGATGTCCTCCAGGTTGACGATGTCCTTGCCGGCCTGGACGAAGTCGCCGAGCGACACCTTGCGCAGGCCCAGCACCCCGTCGAAGGGCGCGGTGATGACCTGCTTCTCGAGCTGCGCCTTGGCCAGCTGCACCGCCGCCTCGTCGGCCAGCAGCTTGGCGGAGGCCTGCTCCCGGTTGCGCAGGGGACCGGTGTTCTGGCGCACCAGCTGGTCGGCGCGCGACAGCTCGGCGCGGGAGAAGGCGATGCTCGCCTGCGCCTGGGCCAGGGTGGCGCGGGCGATGGCGTCGTCCAGCCGGACCAGCACGCTGCCCCTGGTGACGCGCTGGCCCTCCTTGAAGGCGATCTCGCTGATCCGGCCGGCGATCTCCGGCCGGATCACCACCGATTCGTTGGACAGCAGGGAGCCCACGGCGGTCACCGTCCGCTCGACCACGCCGACGCGGACCTGGGCAGCCTCCACCGGCATCGGCGGAGCGCCGCCGGGCGGCTTGGCGCCGGCAGACGCGCCACCGGGCACCGGTGCGTTGCCGGAGGCCGCACCGGGCAGCGCGCCGCTCACCATCGCGGTCAGCCCGGCAACGGTCCCGCCCTGCTTCACGAAATACCAGTAGGCCCCGCCGGCGAGAGCCGCCAGGACGAGAAGTGCAGCGATGCGAAGCGTGTGGCGCATGGGACCGGGATCCGGACGGATTTCGTTGTACCGCAGCGCAACCGATGGGAGCGACGGGCAAACCGAACTATATCGTTCAGATCACATCCGATGTCGAGAAGGTTCAGAGAGCCGAACCGTCCGCAGGGCCGTCAATAGCTGCCGCATTTTGACGCGTGCCGTTGTCTCAAGGCGCCGGTGTCTTCAGCCCGCCTTGCCTTCAGGCTTTGCGGCCTCGAGCCTGCCCGCCCGCATCGGCACCGTCCGTTCACCGCACAGCGTCACCCACAGATCGGCGGCCAGGCCGGCGGTCACCGGGCCATCGCCGTCCATCCGGCGAACTTCGCCCCCCTCGAGGTCGAGTCCCGGCGCACAGCAGGGCGATTCGCCCGCCGGCACCAGCGCACGGATACGGCCATCCTCGATCCGGATGTCGCGTAACCCGTCGGAAAGCCGTGCATTCTTCAGCCAGAACTTCCCATTGGCGGGGATGCGGGCGAGGCAGCAGGTCGGGGCGTTCATGGATTTACCCGTGTCCGGTCCGGCGATGTGCAATGCACCAAAACTGACACAGAATGGTAAAGCAAAACCAGCGGGAGCGTAACGTTCAGGGGCTTATCCTTCTCCCAGCGCCAGGAATTCCTGGAAATTGGCGCAGCGCCCGGCCTTGAACGCCGCTTCGTAGGCAGCGTTTCGGGCGCGCTTGGCGGTGATGGCCTGCGCGAACCGGCGGCGCAGGGCGTCGTCCCGGATGCCGAACCCGTCGCCGGACAACCGGTTCAGCACATGACGGTAGCAGCGCTCCGCCCGCTCGCCGCTGTCGGCGGAGAAGGTGATCGAGCCGGCGCGCTGGCGATACTCATAGAAGGGCGTCGCCACCAGCGGCACCGGGCCGGTAGCGTCGAGCACCCGGACATTGAAGACGACGTCATCGCAGAAATTCACGTCTTCATCCCAGCCCGGCGCCAGATCGCGCCGCACCACCGGGAACATCGGCACGGAGGTCGCCAGGAACCCGTCGCCATCCAGCAGGGACGGCGCCTGCCCGTCCTCATACAGGCGCAGCAGCGGCGAATCGTCCTCGTCCCGCACCACCGCGACATTGTCGAAGGCGGCGCCATGGGCAAGGGCGGGAGGCGCCAGGGCGGACAGCCGGCCGCGGCGAAACCGGTCGTCGGCGTCCAGCGTCGCCACCAGCGCCAGCCGTGCCGCCGCCAGCCCGGCATTGCGGGCGGCGGGCGCTCCCGCCCCGATTCGGCCGGTGCCGGTGAAGACCAGCCGCGGGTCGTCGATACCGGCGGCCTGAAGGGTCGGCCGGTAGTCGGTGCCGTCGTCGCTGGCGATCACCGCCTCCCACGCCGTCCAGTCCTGCTCCAGCAGGCTGCGCACCGCGCGAACGATGGTGTCGTGGGCGCGGTACGCCGCGATGATGACCGAGACACCCGTCGATGCATCGCCGGGCGCGCCTTGCCCCGCTCCGTTCCCGCCCATTCCGCCCTCCACCGCCCTCGCGGACGGAGTTTCGCTGCGGCCGGCAGGTGGCGTCAATGCTGCGACCATGCCGGCCCCGGCACCGGCCTCCGCCCCCTGCCCCCTGCCTCTGCCCCTGCCGGGATTTGGAGACGCCCCTTACCGGCCCCACCGTCCCGTGGTAGGAAGGAACGTCCTGGCTCAAGACCTTGCGGAGGGCACGGCGTGTTCGGCGGATGGAACAGTGGAACATGGCCGGAAAACTGTTGCACGCTGTTCCAAACGTTCCATGCGGCTGCGGCCCCACCCATCGATTTTGACCCGCCGGACGTTGAACATGAAGCCCGGACGGGCTATGTGGTGAAGCAGGCAAGGCGCATGCGGCAGCGGGACAGCGGTCGGGGCATCCCTCCGGCGGCGAATCCCGGTCCCGATACACCGCTTCCGATACCAGGGAGAAGAACATCAATGGCGCAGGTCGGATACACCCGGTTCGACGACGAACCCGAAAAGGAACCGGACGAGAAGTCGAAGGAAAGCGCCCAGCCGCAGTTCGCCGCCGTGCAGCAAAGCCTTTTCAAGGCGCGCACGGTCCTGATCTTCGGTCAGATCGACATGAAGCTGGCACAGGTCGTGTCGGCCCAGCTGCTGGCGCTCGCGCATGAGAGCGACGACGACGTCACCGTCGTGGTCAACTCGCCGGGCGGCCATGTCGAGGCGGGCGACACCATCCACGACATGATCCGCTTCATCAAGCCGCGCGTGAAGATGCTGGGCACGGGCTGGGTCGCCAGCGCCGGCTGCCACATCTATCTGGCGGCGAACAAGGAAGACCGTTTCTGCCTGCCCAACACCCGCTTCCTGATCCACCAGCCGCTGGGCGGGACGGGCGGACGGGCGACGGACATCGCCATCGAGGCGAAGGAAATCATCCGCATGCGCGAGCGTCTGAACAAGATCATCGCGCGTGAGACCGGGCAGCCCTTCGAAAAGGTCGTCAAGGATACGGACCGCAACTATTGGATGCTGGCCGACGAAGCCAAGGAATACGGCATCGTCAGCCACATCATCGACACGATGGACGAGCTGAAGTAAAGGTTCCGTCTCAGCCTGAAGAAACAGGGCCTTTCTCCAAATCGGAGGAAGGTCCTTTTTCTTTTGGGAATTGTGAAACCCATCGGCCGGCAAAGGCGTTGATCCGCCACAACATCCACGAAAGATGGAGCCAACCGATGAAACGCTATCTCGTTCTGGGCTGCACCGCCGCGCTGCTCGCCGCCACACCCGCCCTGGCCGCGTCGGATCACAGCGTGACCAAGTCGGCCAACCCTTCGGTTGCAGCCATCGACGACAGCGCCGACCCGGCACTGATGAAGATGCATGTCGATCAGTTGAAGGGTAAGGACATCTACGGCGCCAAGGGCGAGAACATGGCGGAGATCGAGGATGTCGTCCGCTACAACAACAAGCTCTATGCCGTGATCGACGTCGACCACACCATCGACGTCAGCGACAAGGACGTCGTCCTGCCGCTGAACAAGCTGCACATGAAGGGCGACAAGCTCACCCTCAACATGACGGAGCAGCAGCTCCAGGGTCTGGAAAAGTGGCAGAAGGGCCGCTACGAGACCGTGAAGGGCAAAGGCCCGCTGAGCGAACTGTCCCGCTGACTCTGCGCACAGCGAAAGGCGGCGGGGGGAAGTCCCTCCGCCGCCTTTTCCATGTGCAAAATGACGATCCGCCGAACGGCGGCTTTCTATACCGACAGGTTCAGCAGCGAGCCGCGCGGCTGATAGCCCTGGGCATTCACGCGGGCGCCAAGCGCACCTGCGGTCGTGTCGACGGCCTGGTTGCCCTGGGTGGCGGTGCGGGCGTCCCGGGTCTGGTCGGACTTGCCGGCCGCCTGGGGCGCCGTCACGGTCTGCGTGCGAACCGCGGGGGCGGTCTGCTGAGCCGCCTGGACCGCCGGGGACATGGCGACCTGCGCCGCGGGCGTCAGCTGCGGGGTCGGCTTCAGCGTCTGATGGGACGGTATGGCCGGATTGAATTGCATATCCGGATTATGCGCCCGTCCGACGCAGGATTCAAGAAGCCCAGCCGTAGCTTGGCCTCGATCTCAAGGGGTCTCTGGCAACGCCGACGACACCGCAGGCTTCGCCGGCTGTCTGGACGGCTGCCGCCGGGTCCGCCGCCGTTCCAGCACCATCGCCATCGCCAGCAGCACGGCGATCCCGACCAGATTGACCGCCAGGACCATGGCGGCGCCGTCCTCGGCCACCAGCAGGGCGGAACCGGCGATGGACAGCACCACGCCGACACAGAAGACCGGCAGCGAATGCCGGCCGCAGGCGACCAGCAGCCGGGCGGGGGCGGAGCGCAGCCACGAGGCATCCCGCGGCACAAGCAGCGCCGCGGCGCAGGCCAGCGCCAGGAAATGCAGAAGCCGCATCGGCCCCAGCGTGTCCTTGTCGGTCCAGGGAATCGTCTCTTCCGGCAACCAGTCCCGGAGCGCCGCCGGTGTCAGCGCATGGCCGATGTCGGATGCCGTGAACTTCCACACCGCCATCCCGACCAGCAGCGTCAGCGTCCCGCCCAGCAGCCAGCCGGACTGCGGCAGCCGGACCCGGCCGCTGCGCACCACCAGCGCCAGGCTGGTGCCGAGGAAGAACACGCATTGCCAGGCCAGCGGGCTGAAGTTCCAGTCCTCGTCCCACAGGTTGGGCGGGATCAGGCCGGGAGCCGCCTGGGCGACCAGATAAAGGACGACCGACAGCGCCACCGCCGCATGGCCGAAGCGGGCATAGGTCCACAGGAACAGCGGCGCCACCGCCACCAGCAGGATGTAGAGCGCCAGGATGTCGAAGGCGAAGGGCAGATACATCAGCACCAGATTCCACGCCATCGCGGTGACCGGCGTATCGAACAGCGGCGCGAAGCTCTGCAGCCGGTTCGACGCCTCCATCGGCAGGTCGCCGACATGGACGGCGAGGGCCACCACCAGGGCGCTGGCCAGCATGGTCACGATGTTGGCCAGCCACAGCTGCCGGCAGCGGCCGAGCGCCTTGCGCTGGCAGGCGGCGAACCCCTGCTCCGCCAGCACCGGGCCATAGGCCAGCGCGATGGCGTAGCCGGAGATGAAGACGAAGATCTCGGCCGAATCCGATGGTCCGAACCGGGCAGGCATCAGCTTCGCCAGCGGGTTTCCCCCGACATGGTTGATGAAGATGATCAGAAGGGCCACGCCCTTGAAGAGATCGAGACGAGCGTCCCGTTCCTGACGGTGCTGCATGCAGCCGTGCCTCTCCTGCTGTGGCGGGTTTTCCGTCGGAACGCAGGGCGTCCCGGGGTCAGCAGACGAATCGCTGCGGCGCAGAACCACCAAAAATCCGGCACCGCTACGACGGATGTAGCCCAACCATGGTCAATTCCACCGGCCGGGTGTCGAACGCGATGGGGGAATCCCGCCAACGCGACGCCGGAGGGGGAAAGCGTTAAGCCCTTCTCGCGAAGGCTGTGGGAACCACCCCGTTATCGGACGACCACAAGGACGGGAACCGGAGTCGGACCACCCTCTTTGGGAACGCAGGGCAACCTTAAGTGACGCGCGGAGACCCGCCCGATGACCGCAGCCGATCCCCTGCCGCCCCCCTTCCGATGTCGGACATCCCGCGGGGACCGGGACGGACGCCGCCTCTTCGCGGATTCAGGCCTGGGCTTCGCGTTGGGCGGATTCTTCGACGGCCTCCTCCTGCACCAGATTCTTCAATGGCACCATCTGCTGTCCGGCCTCGCCAGCCCGGCCTATGCCGATATCACGCTGCAGACCCTGGCCGACGGATGGTTCCATGCCCTCATGTATGCCATCGCCTTGCTGGGACTTTGGCTGCTGTGGCGCGGGCGTGCGGGGCTGGTCCATGTCGGCGGGCGCCGGCTGACGGGCTGGGCACTGCTGGTCAGCAACGGCGCAGTCCCGGCGGGCTGCCTGGACTGGTTCAGGCCCGCCCCCGAACAGGAAGTCCCGCTCCGGACCGCCGAGACCCGGGCGGCCGAGCTTCAGGTGGGTTGCGGATAGCCTGGGCCGGCAAGAACCGCCTTGCGGGCGGTGCGCAGCGCGGCGGCTCAAAAGGATGAGCGCGGAAGATCGCCCGAAGCCGCGCTTTCGGCCGGGACCGAAGCGTTGGCGCGGCCTGCAAGCCCGCCAGCCCCTGATGCCGCGCAAAAAGCCCTGTTACTGCAACGGCGAAGGCCACCCTTGACCGCATGAATGCCGAGCGGACCGGCGAGCGGATCGAAGCGATGGCGGAGTATTACTCCCGCCGGGACCTCGAACGCGCCATGGTGAACGGCACCGTCGGAAAATCCTGGGGCGACGTCAGGGAACAAGAAGGCCCGCTGCTGATTGTTCATCACATGACCCAGCTGTCGCTTGCCGTGCGGCAGGACAGTACAGGCCGCACCGGGCGGCGGGTCGCCAACATCGAATCGTAATCGAGAAGGATGGCAACCATGCGTGGGATTTCGAAGATCGTCATGACCGCAACCGCGGCCGGCGCCCTGTTCGCGCTCAGCGCCTGCGGCAGCACGGAAACCTCGCGGACGGCCACCGGCGCCGGGACCGGTGCGGTGGCCGGTGCCGTCGTCGGCGGTCCGGTCGGTGCGGTGGTCGGCGGCGTCGGCGGCGCGGTGGCCGGCAACACCATGGACGAAAGCCTCAGCAAGAAGACCGACCGCGTGACCGACCGCGCCACCGCCGAGGTGAAGGACGAGACCTCGGGCAGCTCCACGCGCCGTTCGCCGACCCACCATTCCGGCAGCATGGCGTCCAGCAGCAGGCTGAGCCACGATCAGGTGCGTGAACTCCAGCAGGCGCTGAACGACCGCAACGACGGCAGCGACATCACCGTCGATGGCGTCTGGGGCGCCAGCACCCGCAGCGCCCTGATGAAGTTCCAGCGTGACAACGGCCTGCGCGCCACCGGCCGCGCCGACCAGCAGACCATGGCCGCGCTGAATCTGGGCGGCAACGGCCAGGCCACCTCCGGCAGCACGAGCGGCGCCCGCAGCGGCAACACCACGGGCACGACGAGCGGCACCACCGGGAACACCGGCGGCACGATGCCCAGCGACACCACGACGGGCACCACGGGCCAGACCGGCACCCAGCAGTAACCGCGGCCCGCAGCGCTGACCGCAACGCCGGTTCCAGGGCGTCGCGACGGCACGACAGCCGCCGCGGCGTCCCGGAACCGGCGAAGTTCTTTCAGGTCAATCGCGGCCCCAAAGCCCCCGCTCGCCCAGATCCTCGCCGCGCTGACGCTCCAGCGCCTGGGAGTAGCGGCGGAGCGCGAAGGACTCCGTCACATAGCCGATGATCCGCCGGTCGGTGGGGGAGGACAGCACCGGCAGGGCCTCCACCTCCGCGCTGCCGAAGCGGTTCAGCACCGTGCGGGCATCGTCGCCGGGCATCAGGACCGCGTCGGCCTTGCTGGCGAGCGATCCGATCCGGACCTCGGTGGCGGTCGCGTTCTGGTCGGGGTCATGGATGACCGACATGTCGACCATACCGGCATAGCGGCCCGTCTCGTCCACCGCGAAGATCGCCTTCGTCGAGCCCAGCGGGTAGAGGCGGCGCAGAGCCTCCACCGTCAGGGTCGCGGGCACCGTCTTGGCATCCCGGCGCATCAGCCGGAAGGCCGTCAGCTCCGACAGCCAGCCGACATCGTAGGCCCCGCGGATCGGCACGCCGCGCAGGTGGAAACGCCAGGTGGCGAAGGAGTAGCCGAAGGCCTGCCGCACCACCGTGGTGGACAGCACCACCCCGATCAGCACGCCCGATGCCGCCCACAGATCCTGCGTCGTTTCCAGCACCAGCAGCACCATGGTGACCGGCGCGCCGACGATGCCGGCGGCGACCGATCCCATGCCGACCAGCAGCAGCAGGCCGCCGTCGATCCCCAGCCCCGGCATGAAGGCGGCCGTGGTCTGGCCCAGTAGGCCGCCGAACAGCCCGCCGATGAACAGCGAGGCGCTGAACAGACCGCCGCGGAATCCCGACCCCAGCGACAGGGCCGACGCCAGGATCTTCGCCACCAGCGTCAATGCCAGCGCCAAGGCGCCACCCGCCAGTTCCGGCGGCACCGCACCGGGGCCGCTGCCCATCACCGCCGGCACGGCCAACGCCAGTCCGCCCACCGTCAGCCCGCCGATGGCCGGCCGGGTCCAGCGCGGAACCGGCAGGCGGTTGAACCCGCGTTCGGCCACCGTCACCGCCTGCATGGCGAGGATGCTGAGCCATCCGGCCAGGAAGCCGACGACGCCGCAGGCGGCGTAATCCCATCCCGCGATCTGCACCGGACGCCCGAGCGCCAGCGGGACCTCGCCGCCGGTCAGCAGGGCCGACGCCGCGACCCCCAGCGCCGCCGCCGCCCCCACCGGGGCCAGCACCGCCAGCGTATAGCCGCCGAGCACCAGTTCGAAGGCATAGAAGGCACCGGCCAGCGGCGCATGATAGGCCGCGGCGATGGCGGCAGCCGCCCCGCAGCCGACCATGGTGCGCAGGTCCGCCCGGCGCAGCCGCAGCCGCTGGCCCAACGAGGAGGCCAGCCCGGCGCCGGCCTGGGTATAGGCCGCCTCCATTCCCACCGACGCGCCCGAGGCGTTGGACAGGGCGGTCGTGACCGTCAGCCGCAGACTGTCGATCAACGACATCTTGCCGCCGTAGAGCGCATTCGCCTCCACCGCGTCGACGATGGCGTTGGGACGCCAGCGCCGCACAAGCGTGGACAGGATGCCCAGCAGCAGCCCGCCCACCACCGGGACGCCGAGAGTCCGCAGCAGATCGGGGGCGCCCTGCCCCAGCCGCTCACCGTCCGGCAGGTCGAAGGCCAGCGCCTGCATCAGCAGCACCCCTTCGTGCAGCAGCCCGACCGCCAGCCCGACCGCCCCGCCGACCAGCGCCGCGAGCACGACCACGGCCAGCGCGCTGTTTCGCACGCTCCAGCGGTCCGACACGGTGGTGGAGGCGGACGCATCGAGCGTCGCATAGGGATCGCTTCCGGCGCGGGCATTGTCGCCCACGCCGTCGATGGAGGCGGAGTTGTCAGGCATGATCACGCTGATTGATGGCCCTTCCGTAAAGGGACAATGGGCCGGAAGGGCTTGAGTTCCGTCAGGGCTTCGCCGGCTGCGGTTTCGATTGCGGCTTCACCGTTGCCGGCGGGGGTGCCGATGACGGAGCGGCGGGCGCCGCTGCGGGAGCCTGGGCGGCCGGCGCAGGCTGGGCGGGTGCCGGCTGGGCCTGGGCGGCGGGCGCTTCCGTGACGGCAGGCGGCGGAGCGGTTCCGGCACGGCGCAGCACCTGGAGGAGGTTGTCGCGCACCTTGTCGGCCAGCGGCACGTCGGGTTCCGCAGCCTCGTGGAAGATCACGGTGAACAGCCGGCGCTGCGACAGCATGAAATTCAGCGTCACGTGCAGCTTGCCCTGCGGCATCGCGCAATCGACCGATCCGGTGCGCAACGAGACGGCACCGGCCTGTTCGGACGGGTTCAGCGTGACGGTCGGCGTGCCCTCGCAGCGCTGCTTCATCGCGTCGGCGAAGCCGTCCGACAGCTCGTCGATCTTGGCGCCCTCGCCCACCGCGCGTTCGCGGATGCCGCCGACGATGGGACCGAAGCGCCAGGCGACGTCCGCCGGACGGCGGTCCTGCGGGACATTGTCCATCGGCACCAGTTCGGCATCATGGACGCCGGCCGCGGTCAGCAGGCTGTCCAGCCCTTCCGGCAGGCGGTTCCTCTTCTCCGCCGGGCGGCCGGCGGCGACCTTGATCGGCGGGACGTTGCCGCCCTTGTCGACGCAGGTCTTCAGGTCGCCAAGCACCTTCTTGGTGCCGGCCAGCTTGAAGACGATGCGGTCGGAGGCCGACGACACCACCAGTTCGTTGCCCGCCATCAGGGCGTTGATCAGTTCCTCGTCCTTGCCGTTGGAGACCACCAGCATGTCCGGCTGGGAGGCGACGGCGGTCCGTTCCCGTTTCAGTTTCCTGTCGACCTCGATGGTGACCGGCCATTCGCCGCCCTTGGGCAGGTCGGCGCCGGGAATGCCGATGCCGATGTTGCTCTCCCCCTTTGGGCTGCGGGCGAACATCAGCACATGGCCGGTGGTGAATTCCCCCTCCACCACGCAATAGGCGAAGCTGCCGTCCTTCTTCTTGGCGGCACCGCCATCCCAGCTCTCGATCAGTTCGCCCGGCCCGTCGGGCTTGGCGGGAGCCGAGCCGGGGCCGGGAGCGGGAGCACGGCCGTCGTTGGGAGCGGCGGGCGGGCCGGCCGGCCTGGCGCCTTGTGCCGGCCCGCCGGGAACGACGATCTCGGCTTCCGGCTCGGGCAGTCCATAATAGGCGGAGGGAGGGATGGTCGGCTGGACAGGCACCAGTTCGGCCATCGCCGGAGCCGACGCCACCCCCAGCAGGAGAAGCGCGGACAGCGAAGCGGCGAAACGGGCGGTCATGACGAGGTAGTCCATAGATGGTTGTGGCGGCGAAGCTATCCGCGCCCGCCCCCATCCGCAAGCGCAACCGCCCTTCCTGTTGCAGGAGGCAGACACCTGTTGCACGGGACACGCAACGGAGGCACCTACCCCCCAAAGAACGCTTCTCGCACCGCTTCCTCCGAGAGCGCCGCCACCGGCCCGTCGCCGACGACCCGGCCCAACCGCAGCAGGATGGCGCGCGGGGCGACCGCAAGGGCGCGCGCGGCGCTCTGCTCGGCCAACAGAACGGCGGTGCCTGCGGCAGCCACATGGCGGACGGCGGCGAAGACCTCGTCAGCCAGCTTGGGCGACAGGCCGAGCGACGGCTCGTCGAGCAGCAACAGCCGCGGCCGGCCCATCAGGGCGCGTCCCAGGCTCAACATCTGCTGCTGGCCGCCGGACAGGCGCCAGGCGTGCTCCGCGCTTTTCAGGGCAAGGTCGGGGAAGAGCGCGAAGACGCGCTCGACGTCCAGCAGCCGGTCACGGGCGGCGGGAAGGCCGGCGACCTCCAGATTGTCGCGCACGCTCATGCCGGGAAAAACCCGCCGCCCCTCCGGCACATAGCCGATGCCGTGCCGAACCCGCGCTTCCGTCGGCAACGGGCCGAGCTCGACATCGTCAAGGCGCAGCTCCCCCCGCGCCGGCACGAGGCCGAGCAACGCCTTCAGCAGCGTCGACTTGCCCGCCCCATTGGCGCCGAGCAGCGCCACCGTCTCCCCCGCCGCGAGGGTGAGCGACACGTCGTCGAGCGCGCTCGCCCCGCCATAGCCGGCGGACAGGCCGCGTATGGACAACAGCGCGCTCATGCCGACACCGCCGGGTTCGACCGGGATGACCCCAGATAGGCCGCCGATACCGCCACGTCGTGACGCACACCGTCAGCCGGACCGTCATAGATCACCCGCCCACGGTCCAGGCACAGCACCCGGCCGGCCAGCGGCAACAGGAAGCCCATGTCATGCTCGACCAGCAGGATCGCCATCCCCTCCCCCGCCAACTCGCGCAGCAGGGCCGCCAGTTCGGCCTTCTCGCCATCGGTCAGGCCGGCGGCAGGTTCGTCCAGCAGCAGGACCGCCGGGCGGCGGAGCAAGGCGCGGGCCAGCTCCACCCGGCGCCGCAACGCCGCAGGCAACCCGTCGCAGGATTGGCCGGCAAGGTGGCCGACGCCCAGCCGGTCGAGCGCCCAGCGGGCATGCGCCTCGGCCGTCGCGGTGTCGGGATCGAAGGCGAGACGGGCGGCCGCCACCGCCTCCAGCACGCCGGCGCCCTGCGGCAGCGCCGCCGCCTGAAAGCTGCGGGCCAGACCGGCACGGGCCAGCCGGTCGGCGCGGGCGCCGGTGACCTCCCGTCCGCCGAGCAGCACCCGCCCGGCATCCGACCGCTCCAGTCCCGACAGCAGGTTGACCACCGTGGACTTGCCCGACCCGTTCGGACCGATCAGTCCGGTGACGGTGCCCGGCCGCAGGTCCAGCGACACGCCATCCACCGCACGCACGCCGCCGAACGACTTTCTCAAGCCCTCCACCGTCAGCCCCTCCGACCGGATCGGCGGGAGCGGCGGTTCCTTTGCATCCGCCATGGCACGGGGCCTGCGGCCGGCCAGGCGGGCCGCGATCCGGTCGAGCAGGCCGGTCAGCCCTTCCGGCGCCAGCACCACGGTCGCCAGCAATGCCGCGCCATAGACGACCAGATAGCCGCGCTCCAGGAAACGGAACCATTCCGGCAGATGCAGCAGCAGCACCGCCCCCACCACGGCCCCGGCCATCCGACCGCGCCCGCCGACGATGGCGACGGTCAGGATGGAGATCATGACCGGGAACTCCAGCACCTCCGGCGAGACGACGCGCTGAGTATGGACGGCCAGCGCCCCGGCGGCTCCGGCAAACAGCGCACTGATGCCGAAAGCGGCGAGCCGCAGCCGGCCGACGTCGAGCCCGAGCGTCGCCGCCGCCAACGGATCGTCGCGCAGCATGGTCAGCGACCGGCCGAGGCGTCCGCGGGCCAGCCGCCAGCCGATCAGCCCGCCCAGCGCCACCAATCCCCAGACCAGCCCGGCCATCGGCAAGCCGCGCGGCACCGCCCAGCCGAACAGCACCGCCGCCGGCACACCGGCCAAGCCATTGGAACCGCCCGTCAACTCCGGCAGGTTCACCGCCAGCAGATGCAGGACCTGCGCGATGCCCAGGGTCGCCAGGGCGAAGTAATGCGAGTCCAGCCGCAGCACCGCCAGACCGACCGGCAGGGCCAACAGGAGCGGCACCAGCATCGACAGCGGGAAGGTTGCCTCGAATCCGAGCCCGTAGCGGCTGCCCAGGATGCCCGTGACGTAGGCGCCGACACCGAAAAAGGCGCCCTGCGCCAGCGACAGGGCACCGCCGAGACCGAAGACGATCTGGAATCCGAAGGTCGCCAGCGCATAGACCCCGGCGACGGTCAGGACGCGCAGGCCGTAGGGGGACGCGAAGGCGAGCGCGTAGGCCAGCAGGGCAAGCGCACCGACCCCCAATACGACACTCTCGACCCCGACAAGCCTCCCTCTCCCCCCCGGGGAAAGGGGTGGGGTGAGGGGGACACGCGGCGAGGGTCGTCCGGCAGGCGGGCCGCCCTCCCCCTGCCCCTCTCCCCGGGGGGGAGAGGGAATCGCCACGGGAGAGTGCGGTTCAGCCACG
The DNA here is from genome assembly GCF_019805165.1 of Azospirillum sp. 412522. Lineage (GTDB taxonomy): Bacteria > Pseudomonadota > Alphaproteobacteria > Azospirillales > Azospirillaceae > Azospirillum. Next base: position 97,805 of record NZ_RWIJ01000014.1, on the reverse strand, counting down.
GCGGCGCACCGCTTCGCCGAACAGCCCTTGCGGCCGCAGCACCAGGACCGCCAGCAGCGTCAGGTAGAGCGCCCCCAGCGCCATCGGGTAGGACAGCACCGACGACACCCCCACCTCGAACAGCGCGATCAGCAACGCCCCCGCCACCGCACCCGGCACGGAGCCCCACCCCCCGACCGTCACCGCGATGTAGGCCTTCAGGATCAGGTCGCCGCCCGAGGTCGGCGTGACGAAATAGCGGTTGGCCAGCAGCAGCCCGGCGGCCCCGGCACACGCCGTGCCGATGGCGAAGGTGACCAGGATCATCGCGGTGACCGGCACGCCGCAGGCACGCGCCATCTCCGGATCCTGCGCCGTGGCGCGCAGCCGGCGGCCAAGCTGCGTGCGGGCGAACACCCATTGCTGCGCGCCGATCAGCAGGGCCGCCACTGCGACAATGGCGAGCGACTGCTCGGGAACCGCCAGCCCGGCGATGTGCAGCGTATCGTCGCCGAACAGCGGCGGCGCGGCGCGCGGCTCCGGCCCGAACAGGATGGCGGCACCGTTCTGCAGGATGATGCCGACGGCGATGGTGCTGATGAAGACCGACACCGGCGGGCGCCGCCGCAGCGGCAGATAGGCCGCAAGCGCCAGCAGCAGCCCCAGCGCCGCCATCAGCACCAGAACGACCGGCAGCAGGACGATGCCCGGCAGCGGGATCAGCGGCGCCAGCGCCGCCGCCAGCAGCCCGCCGGCCATGACGAGGTCGCCCTGGGCGAAATTCACCGCCGAGGTGGCGTTCAGCACCAGCACGAAGCCCAGCGCCACCAGGGCGTAGGCCGCCCCCAGCGCGACCCCGTTGACCAGCAGTTGAAGCGCCGCCATCCGCTCACTTCGCCGCGAGCGTGGGATCGTCGTACCGCTTGACCAATGTCGGCACGCGGCTGGCCCCATCGTAGCAGACGATGACGGCGGAGTGGGCCATGTTGCCCTTGCCGTCGGACTTGTAGGTCATGGCGAGGCCTTTGAAGGTCTCCGACGACAGCGCCTTGCGGATCGCGTCCGGGCTGCGGGCGCCGGCCTTCACCGCCTCCAGCACCATGGTGATGCCGTCGTACTGGCCGAGCGCGAAGGCGTCCGGCTCCTTGCCGAAGGCGGCGCGGTAGGCGTCGGTGAAGGCCCTGACCTCCGGCGTATCGCCGGAAATCGGCGAAGCCGCGGTCTCGGCGCAGACGCCCTTCAATTCCGCCGGTTCCAGCAGGGCGGCGGTGCTCGGCTGATGCATGGCGGAGCCGGCGACGATGGGCAGGGTCACGCCGCTCGACGCCGCCTGCCGCAGCAGGAGCGCCGTCGGGCTGGAGTGCAGGTGCAGGACCAGAACGTCGGGCTTGGCGGCCAGCGCCTTGGTCAGCACCGGCAGCAGATCCTTGGCCGCCGGGTCCACCCCCTCCTCGAACACCGGGGTGACGCCCAGCGCCTTGAAGGCTGCATCGAGATGCGCCTTGCCGCTCTGCCCGTAGGCGGTGGTCTGGTAGATGATCGCGGGCTGCCGCCTGCCCAGCTCCTCCACCACATAGCGGGCATGGGCGGCCTTGGTCACCGCGTCGCCGGGAAAGAAGCGGAAGACCCAGGGGTTGCCCTGCTCGGTGATCGACGCTGTGCCCGACACGGTGACCAGCGGCAGCTTCAATTCCTGCGCCAGCGGCAGCATCGCCAGCATCTGGGTGCCGAGCATGCTGGCGGCGACCGCTCCGACCGTGCCTCGGCCGGCCGCGCGCTCCAGCGCCGTCACCGCCGCCTCGGGCGAGGTGCCGGTGTCGACGACCTCAGACGCGATGGCGACGCCGGCCGGGGTCTGCCTCAGCGCCAGGACGGCGCCGTTGCGCTGGCTGGTGCCCTCCAGCGACAGGAAGCCGGTCAGCGGCACCAGCACCGGAAAGGACAGCGTGTCGTCGGCACGGACGGCGGACGACGGACAGGACGATGCCGCCAGCAGGCCGATCAGAAGGGAAAGCGCACGCCGCATGGCCGAATACTCCTCAACACGCGCCGGCGGCCGGAGCGACGCGGAGGGAACGGAGCGTTTGCGGCAGGTCCGTCTGGTTCCGGTCGGCTCCCTTCGCCGGCATGACCCGGATCAGGTTCGATGGGTGTGTCTCAGCCCGCGCAGCCGCCGAACGGCATCCGCACAGGCACCCCAGCCGTGAACAGGCGGCGAGAGTGTCGCCGCCGGCCCCGTCCTGTCAAGAACCCAGCCTGCGGCGCGCCACCAGGGTTTCACGATGCAGGATGTAGAGCCCGCTTCCGATGATCACCATCGCGCCGGCCAGCACCGGCACCGTCGGCAGGTCTCCGAACACCATCCAGCCGAACAGGCTGGCCCAGACCATGCCGGTATATTCGAAGGGCGCAACCACCGCCGGCGGCGCCCGGCGGAAGGCCTGGGTCAGCAGAACCTGAGCCCCGGCACCGATGGCCCCGACAAGCGCCATCAGCCCCAGCGCGAAACCGCTCGGCGCCGTCCAGACCGGCACCGCCAGCGCGCCGCTGACCACCGTCGTCGTCAGCAGCAGGTAGAGCACGATGGACGCGCTGGTCTCCGTCCGCGACAGCCCGCGCACGGCCAGCGCCGCCAGCGCATAGAACAGGGCGGCGCAAAGCCCGACCAGCACCGGCACCAGCGGCGCCCCGGCCGACGGCTGCGCCATCACCACCACGCCGCCGAACCCGACCACCACGGCGGCCCAGCGGCGCCAGCCCACCGGCTCGCCCAGCAGCGGGGCCGACAGCGCGGTGATGAACAGCGGTCCGGCGAAGCTCAGCACATAGACATCCGCCAGCGGCAATTCCCGGAACGCATAGAAGAAGCATCCCATGGAGATCAGGCCGGCGAAGGCGCGCCAGACATGGCCCAAGGGCCGCCGCGTCCGCATCGCCGCGATCCCGCCGCCGCACGTCAGGGTGTAGCCGCCCACCAGCAGGAAGGCGACCAGCGAACGCACGAACATCAGCTGCGGCACCGGATAGTCGGCGGTCAGGAACTTGATCAGCGTGTCCATCGCCGCGAACAGCAGGATCGCGCCCAGGAAGCAGCCGACGGCATAGGGAACCGAATCGGCCTCGGCAGGCAGCAGGTCGGCGGTTTCGGCGTCGGTCATGGGATCGATTCGGGCAGGCAATGGCGGAGGTTGCCCACAATATGGGCAAACCCTTCTGCGTCCCAATGCCGCAACCGCAGGTCTGGTAGGCGCGTGTCCCGAATCGCGTCAGCCGGTCGGGCTCAGCGCGTCAGCACCATCACCAGCCGCTCCACCGGGTTGTCATTCACCAGATGCGAATCGACGATCTCGTCGATGTCCTCCGGCGTCTCCGGCCGGTACCAGATCCCTTCCGGATAAACCACCATCAACGGGCCTGCGGAGCAGAAACCGAGGCATCCCGTCATCGCCATGCCGATGTCCGTCAGCCCCTTGCCCTGGATTTTCTGGTCGAGCCGCTGCCACAGAGGATGCGCGCCCTTGGCGGCGCAGCTGCCGCGCGGATGGCCGGGCGGGCGTTGCTGGGCGCAGCAGAAGACGTGGTGGCGGAAAGTCTGCGGAATGTCGAGCGGCATCGGGCATGCTCCATAACCATAAATTTCATATGGATATGGAGCATGCCAGAATGCTGCATTGCGGCAAGGGATTTGTGACGCTTCCGATTCCCCGGCACCGATCGGCCTTCGGCTGCCACGAAACGCTTGGTCGGCAGGGCATTGGCGGTTAAGAATCCCGGCAAGGGGCAATCCAGGAGACGCCGGTGCTGCTGAGCGGGTCGGGGAAGGGTCAGCCGGGCGCCGTGCCGGGCTGGGTCGGGTATGCGCTGCTGCCGGTTCTCAACCTCCTCGCCGCCTTCGTGCTGTCGGGGCTGGTGATCCTGGTGATCGGCGAGAACCCGGTGGACGTGCTGTCGCTTCTGCTGTCGGAGGCTCTGGGATACCCGGAGGCCATCGGCTACACCCTCTATTACACCACCGACTACATCTTCACCGGGCTGGCGGTCGCCATCGCCTTCCATTGCGGTCTGTTCAACATCGGCGGCGAAGGGCAGGCCTATCTGGGAGGCCTCGGCGCCGGGCTGGTGGCTCTGGCGCTGACCGGCTGGCCCTGGCCGGTGGTGGCGGTGCTGGCGGTGGTGGCCTCGGCGCTGTTCGGCGCCGCCTGGGCCTTCATCCCGGCCTGGCTGCAGGCCAAGCGCGGCAGCCACATCGTCATCACGACGATCATGTTCAATTTCATCGCCGCCTCGATCATGACCTGGCTGCTGGTCGACGTGCTGATCCGCCCCGGCAGCCAGTCGCCCGAGACCCGCGAGTTCGACCCCGGCGTCTGGCTGCCGTCGATGGACCGGGCGCTGGGATGGTTCGGCATCACCATCCCGGCCTCGCCGCTGAACCTGTCCTTCCTGTGGGCGCTCGCCTGCTGCCTGCTGTTCCACGTCTTCCTGCGCCGGACCCGCTGGGGCTACGAGTTGCGCACCGTCGGCCGGAATGAGCGGGCGGCGGTCTATGCCGGCATCTCCCCCTCGCGCAACATCATCGTCGCCATGCTGATTTCCGGTGCGCTGGCCGGCTTCGTCGGGGTGAACGAGATCCTCGGCGTGCAGCACCGGGTAATCCTGAACTTCACCGGCGGCGTCGGCTTCGTCGGCATCGCCGTGGCGCTGATGGGGCGCAACCACCCGGTCGGGATCATTCTGGCCGCCCTGCTGTTCGGGGTCCTGGCGCAGGGCGGCGGCCAGCTATCCTTCGAATACCCCACGATCAATCGCGAGCTGGTGATGGTCATCCAGGGTCTGGTCATCCTGTTCGCGGGTGCGATGGAGAACCTGTTCAAGCCGCAGGTCGAGGCGCTGTTCCGCCGCCGTGGTACCGCCGCCGCAGACGCCGCCGCAGACGCCGCCACTGGGGGGAGGGGCTGATCGATGGAGGACGCGCTTCTTCTGGCGCTGCAGCTGCTGGGCGCCACCATCCGGGTGGCGACGCCGCTGGTTCTGGCCGCCTTCGCCGGCATGTATTGCGAACGGGCAGGCGTGGTCGACATCGGGCTGGAAGGCAAGATGCTGGCCGGCGCCTTCTTCTCCGCCGCCGTCGCCTCGGCCACACTAAATCCGTGGCTGGGGCTGCTGGCCGGGATCGCCGCCGGGGTTGCGTTGGCCCTGGTCCACGGCTTCGCCTGCATCACCCACAACGGCAATCAGGTGGTGTCGGGCATGGCGATCAACATCCTGGTCGCCGGGCTGGCGCCGACGCTCGCCTATGCCTGGTTCCAGCAGGGTGGCCAGACCCCGCTTCTGCCCAATCAGGCACGAATCCCCGCGGTTGAGCTGCCGGGGGTGGAAGCGCTGTCCGGCGTGCCGGTGCTGGGGCCGGTCTACCGCGAACTGCTCAACGGCAACAACGTGCTGATCTGGGTGACGCTGGTCCTGGTGATCGCCACCCACTGGGTGCTCTACCGCACCCGTTTCGGGCTGCGGCTGCGGGCGGTGGGCGAGAATCCGGCGGCGGTCGACACCGCCGGCCTGTCGGTGGCGAAGCTGCGCTACCAGGCCCTGCTGGTCACCGGCGTGCTGACGGGCATGGCGGGCTCCTACCTGTCCACCGGCCATGGCGCCGGCTTCGTCCGCGACATGACCGCCGGCAAGGGCTATCTGGCGCTTGCGGCGCTGATCTTCGGCAAATGGCGGCCGGGGCCGACCCTGTTCGCCTGCCTGCTGTTCGCCTTCACCGACGCGGTGCAGGTCCGCCTCCAGGGCGTGGTCCTGCCGGGGATCGGCGTGATCCCGGTGCAGTTCATCCAGATGCTGCCCTATGTGCTGACCGTCCTGCTGCTGGCCGGCTTCGTCGGCAAGGCCATCGCCCCGAAGGCGAGCGGCATCCCCTACGTCAAGGAACGCTGAGCCGATGGCCGACACCGCAGAGCTGCCCCAGCTGATCGAAGCGGCGCGCGCCGCGCGCGAGAACGCCCATGCCCCTTACTCCAAATTCAAGGTGGGCGCCGCCATCCTCGGCGAATCGGGCCGGATCTTCGCCGGCTGCAATGTGGAGAACGCGGCCTACCCGCAGGGGCAGTGCGCGGAATCGAGCGCCATCGGTGCCATGGTCACCGCCGGCGACCGCCGCATCCGCGCCATCGTCGTGATGGGCGGCGAGGCGGGAGCCGAAGAAATCTGCACCCCCTGCGGCGGCTGTCGCCAGCGCATCCGCGAGTTCGCGACGCCGGAGACGCCGATCCACATCTGCGACCCGGCCGGCCTGCGGCGGACCTTCTCGCTGGAAATCCTGTTGCCCGAATCGTTCGGCCCCACCAATTTAGCCTTCTGAGCGGAGTTTCCCGACATGACCGCAGCCCGCGCCGCCGCGGACATCCTCCACCATGCCCCCGGCCACCGGCCGCGGGTCGGCATCGTGCTGGGCTCCGGCCTGGGCGGCATCGCCGACCGCATCGCCGATGCGGTATCCATCCCCTACACCGACATCGCCGGCTTCCCGATCCCCAGCGTGTCCGGCCATGCCGGGCGGCTGGTGGTGGGACGGCTCGGCGGCGTCGAGGTCGCCTGCATGCAGGGCCGCGTCCACGCCTATGAGGGCAACGGCTTCGACGCGTTGAAGACCGCGGTACGGGCGCTGAAGCTGGCCGGCTGCGACACGCTGGTGCTGACCGCCGCCGTCGGCTCGCTGCGGCTGGAGGTCGGCCCCGGCCGGCTGATGGCGATCACCGACCATCTGAACCTGCTGGGCGCCAACCCGCTGACCGGCCCGAACGACGAGGTCTTCGGCGAGCGCTTTCCCAGCATGACCGACGCCTGGGACCCGGCGCTGCGCGGCCTGCTGAAGGAGGTGGCCGCCCGCCTCGCCATCGATCTGGCGGAGGGCGTCTATGCCGCCTATCCGGGCCCGTCCTTCGAGACGCCGGCCGAGGTGCGGATGATGAAGCTGCTGGGCGCCGACGCGGTCGGCATGTCCACCGTTCCGGAATGCATCGTCGCGCGCCATTGCGGCCTGCGGGTCGCCGGCTGCGCCGTCGTCACCAACCTGGGTGTCGGGCTCGGCGACGGGCCGGTCGACCACCACCAGACCCTGACCGCCGCGTCGGCGGCAGCCGCCGACCTCGAACGCCTGCTGGTCGGTTTCCTCGAACGCCTTCACGAAAAGGACGGGTCCCGGTCATGAAACTGTCTGCCGACCTGCAAAGCGCGCTGGACGCCAGCGCCAACGCCCCGTCCGACGCCGATCTGGCGCGCCGTGCCGTGGGCATGCTCGACCTCACCAGCCTGAACGGCGACGACAGCGACCGGGTGGTGCAGGATCTCTGCGCCCGCGCCGTCACGCCCGTGGGGCCGGTCGCCGCGGTCTGCGTCTGGCCGCGCTTCGTCCCCACCGCGCGCAAGGCGCTGGACGGCACGCCGGTGAAGATCGCCACCGTGGTCAATTTCCCGACCGGCGAGGCCGACGCCGCCTCGGTGGCGGCGGAAACCCGGCGGGCCATCGCCGACGGGGCGGACGAGATCGACGTGGTGCTGCCCTACAAGGCCTTCATCGACGGCGCCCGCACCCAGCCGATCAATGTGGTGAAGGCCTGCCGCGAGGCCTGCGGCGACAAGGCCCTGATGAAGGTGATCCTTGAGTCTGGCGCCTTCCCCGACGCCGACCTGCTGGCCTGGGCGGCGCGCGACGCGATCGCCGCCGGGGCCGACTTCCTGAAGACCTCCACCGGCAAGACCCAGCCGGCCGCCACCCTGCCGGCGGCGGCGGTGATGCTGGACAGCATCTATGAATCGGGCAAGCCGGTCGGCTTCAAGGCGTCCGGCGGAATCCGAGATGCGGCCGAGGCGGCGCGCTACCTGGCTCTGGCCGACCGTATCCTGGGGGATGGCTGGGCCACGCCGCAGACCTTCCGCTTCGGCGCCTCCAGCCTGCTCGACGCGCTGCTGACGACGGCCGGACACGGTGAACGGGAAGGCGAGCGCGAACCGGCCCCGGCGGGAGGATACTGAGGCATGCTTCCGCAGGAGATCGTCCGTGCCAAGCGCGACGGCCAGCCGCTGGACGCCGCCACCATCCAGGACTTTGTCCGCGGCATCACCGACGGACACGTGTCGGAGGCCCAGGCATCGGCCTTCGCCATGGCCGTCTTCTTCCGCGGCATGAGCCTGGACGAGCGGGTGGCGCTGACCCGCGCCATGCGCGATTCCGGCACGGTGATGGAATGGCGGTCGCTGGATCTGCCCGGCCCGGTGATCGACAAGCATTCGACCGGCGGCGTCGGCGACAAGGTCAGCCTGATCCTGGCACCGATGCTGGCGGCCTGCGGCGGCTTCGTGCCGATGGTATCGGGACGCGGCCTCGGCCACACCGGCGGCACGCTCGACAAGTTCGAGAGCATCCCCGGCTATCGCGCCAAGCCGGACAACAACCTGCTGCGCCGGGTGGTGAAGGAGGTCGGCTGCGCCGTGATCGGCGCCACCGACGACATCGCCCCGGCCGACAAGCGGCTCTATGCCATCCGCGACGTGACGGCGACGGTGGAGTCGCTCGACCTCATCACCGCCTCGATCCTGTCCAAGAAGCTGGCCGCCGGACTGGATGCGCTGGTAATGGACGTGAAGTTCGGCAGCGGCGCCTTCATGCAGCGCTTCGAGGATGCCGAAGCGCTGGCTGAGAGCATCGTCACCGTATCGAAAGGCGCCGGCCTGCCGGCGGTGGCGCTGCTGACCGACATGAACGAGGTGCTGGGGCGCAGTGCCGGCAATGCGCTGGAGATGCGCGAAAGCCTCGCCATCCTGCGCGGCGAGCCGGCCGACCCTCGGCTCTACGAGGTGACTGCGGCATTGGCGGCGGAACTGCTGGCGCTTGCCGGGCTGGCGCCGGACGCCGCGGCCGGGCGGGCCATGGCCGACCGCTCCATTGCCAGCGGCGCCGCGGCGGAGCGCTTCGCCCGCATGGTGGCGGCCCTCGGCGGACCGGCCGATCTGCTGGAACAGCCGGACCGCTACCTGGAGCCCGCGCCCCTCGTCCGTCCGGTGTTTGCCGAATGCACCGGCTTCATCGGCGCCATCGACACCCGCGGCGTCGGCATGGCCGTGGTGGCGCTGGGCGGCGGCCGGACCAGGACGACCGATGCCATCGACTTCGCCGTCGGATTCGACGGGGTGGCCGGGCTGGGCGATGCGGTGGGTCCGGACGAACGTCCGCTGGCGATCCTGCACGCCCGCAGCGAAGCCCAGGCCGACGAGGCGGAACGCCGCCTGCGTGCGTCGGTCACGGTGACGGACACGGCACCGGCCCGCGGACCGCTGATCGCGAAGCGTCTGGGGTGAAAGCCGTGAGCAACCCCTCTCCCGCACCGGGAGAGGGATGCTTCACAGTCGCGACCTACCGCCGGAACAGGAACTCGCGGCCGACTTTCACGCGGCGCTCGCCGTCATATTCGATGATGTCGGCGGTCGCGTAGGTTTCGGTCCAGCGTTCGGGCAGGTAGCTGCCGGTGCCGATGATGTCCACCGGCGCGTTGGCTTCCGCCATCAGGCGGCACTTGGCTGGGCCGAAGCCGCTGCTGGCGACGATCTTCACCGCCGGAAAGCCTGCCTCGTCAAGCCGTTCGCGCACGTAATGGATTGCTGCGGCCGATACGCCGGTGCCGATCAGGTAGCGCAGCTGCGTCTCGTCACGATAGCCGCGGATGGAATGCGGCGCATGGCGCTCCAGCACGGCGTAGGAACCGGGCGGGTCGAGCCCCTCGACGAAGCGGCCGCCGGGGGTGTCGAGCCGCAGCGAAAGCTTGCCTTGAGATGCCAGTTGCGGGAAACGGCGGCAGACCTCCAGCCCGTCGGTGATCTCGCGGCCAAAATAATCGACCAGCACGGTCAGCGGCAGATCGGGAAAGGTCTCGTGGAACATCTCCGCCGCGCGCGCCGTCGATCCGGCATAGCCGATCAAGGCATGCGGCATGGTGCCCATGCCCTTCTCCTGCCCGAAATAGGGGGCCGTGGCGTCGGTGGCGTTGCCGATGAAGCCCTTGGCACCGACTTTGCGTCTGGCACGGTCGGAACCGACCGAAGCGGCATAGGCCATCATCTCCGCCATCTCCGTCCCGGCGCAATGGCGGGCGTCCATGGCGAGGAAGGCGACCTTCGGCAGGTCGGCGCACATGGTGAAGGCGTTGTAGGCGGCGACGCTGGCCGGTCCCAGCTTCTGCAGCAGGATCGTCTCGCAATCGACCAGATGGTAGAAGGAGCCGGTGATGTACATGATCGGCTCACCGGCACCGACCCATTTGCCCTCAGGGTAATTCAGCTCGATCTGAAAGCTGGTGTTGCGCTCGCGGGCCACCGACTCCAGCCACTCCAACGCAAGACGCGGGGCGCAGACCACCGGGCGCCGCATGAAGATGGCATAGGTGACGGTCTTGTCGCCGAACTTGCCCACGGCTTCCTTGGTGCGGCGGAAATAGGTGTCCGTCCAGTCGGGGACCGCGGCGGAGGACGGAAGAAGGGCCGTCGGCCCGCCGCCAGCCCTCAAGGGGCCAGCCTCTCGGGCACCAACTGATCGGCTGTCGCTGTCGCTCATACCCGTTACCCTCGCCTTCCGCCCCTGTCCTTGCATGTGTCCGCGCATGTGTCTGCGCATGGCCTTGCAGTGCTCGGTTGTTGATGGCCCGGCCGCCGCACAGGGCAGCATGCCGGTTGTGGTGGAATCCCAGCATTATACGCCCTGGGCAGGTGGGGGAAGAGGCTTCCCATCCTTTCAACCCGCAGCGGATGGCTGCGTTGCGTTTTCCGGCGGCGGATCAGGTTCCGTCCATGGGCGATTCCTCGAATACCTGTAAAACAGTTTCGATATCTCGCAGTCGAACACCGTCCATCCTCCGACAATCAGAGGAAAAACCAGATAAAATACCTTTATTTGACCTACCACTTCCGCGCTTTTAGAGTTCCCGCACCGGTTCGTCGGCAACAAGCAAGCAGGGTGGAATGACCAAGGCAGCCATGTCCGCCGAATCTGATCGGGACGGCCTGCCCTCGTTCGACGGAACCGGGAACCGGATCGTTCTGACTTTGCTTGGGTTGATGCTGGCCTTCGCCGGAACCGGCATCGGCAGCGCGTTGATGTTGCGCCCCTCCCCTGCCCAGGGTGCCCATCCGCCCGCCCGGGTCGATGTCGCGCCGGCCGTCTACGCCACGCTGCCCACCCTGACCGTCACACTGAACGATGGCCGGCGCTTGCAGGAACTGCGGCTCCGCGCCGTCCTGGAATTCGACCCGGCGACCCCGTTGGAGGCGGTTACGCCGCACCTGCCGCGCATCGCCGACGCCATCGGGCGACGCCTGCTGGAGGTCGATCCTGCCGAACTGCGCGGGGCGGAAGGGCAGGTCTATGTCAAGGATGCGCTGCGTTATGTCGCCAACAAGACGATGCGGCCGCTGAAGCTTCGACAAGTGCTGATCCAGGACATGCTGCTGCGCTGACGGCGCGCTTCCCAACTCCCCCAGCCTCCCCATATCCTGCCAGACCAGTTCAGCAGGCCCGCGGTCGTTCGTGGGAAGCTTTCCTGAGATGTGGGTCCAGTTGCGCAAGGAGACGGCCGTGGCCGAGTTCGATTTCGACCTCTTCACCATCGGGGCGGGGTCCGGGGGTGTCGCCGCCAGCCGGCGGGCGGCGTCCTACGGCGCCAAGGTGGCGATCTGCGAAGGCAGCCGCGTCGGCGGCACCTGCGTGATCCGCGGCTGCGTGCCGAAGAAGCTGCTGGTCTACGCCGCCCAGTTCCGCGACGGCTTCGAGGATTCGGCCGGCTATGGCTGGAACGCGCCCATGCCGTCCTTCGACTGGGAAACGCTGATCGCACGCAAGGACCGCGAGATCGACCGGCTGAACGGCATCTACATCAACATGGTGAAGAACTCCGGCGTCACCCTGTATGAGGGGTTCGGCCGGATCGTCGACCGCCATACGGTGGAGGTCGACGGCAAGCGCTACACCGCCCGCAACATCCTGGTCGCCACCGGCGGCTGGCCGTCGCTGCCGGCGGTCGAGGGGATCGAGCATGCCGTGACCTCCAACGAGGCGCTGCATCTGGAAAAGCTGCCCCATTCCGTTCTGATCGTCGGCGGCGGCTACATCGCCGTTGAGTTCGCCAGCATCTTCCGCGGGCTGGGTGCCGAAGTGACGCTGATGATCCGCGGCGACGACCTGCTGAACGGCTTCGACGACGACATCCGCGTGGCCCTGGCGCAGGAGATGCGCAAGCGTGGCGTCAACATCATCTCGCGCTGCAAGCCGGCGAAGCTGGAGAAGGGGGCCGGCGGCTATACCCTGACCGACCATATGGGGCGCGAGCATTCGGCCGGCCTCGTGATGGCCGCCACCGGCCGCCGGCCGAACACCAAGAACCTGGGGCTGGAAGAGGTCGGCATCACCCTGACCGAGGCCGGCGCAATCCCGGTCGACGAATGGTCGCGCACGTCCGTCGACAACATCTATGCGATCGGCGACGTCACCGACCGCATGGCGCTGACCCCCATCGCCATCGCCGAGGGCCGGGCGTTGGCCGAAACGCTGTTCAACGACAACCCGATGCACATCGGCTACGACAATGTGCCGACCGCGGTGTTCTCGCTGCCGCCGCTAGGGACGGTCGGCCTGACCGAGATGCAGGCCCGCGCCAGATACCCGCAGGTCGACATCTACAAGGCCGGCTTCCGCCCGATGAAGCACACGCTGTCCGGCCGGGACGAACGGGTGCTGATGAAGCTGGTGGTGGATGGCGAGAGCCAGCGCGTGCTGGGCTGCCACATGATGGGCATGGACGCGCCGGAAATGATGCAGTCCTTGGCGATTGCGCTGAATTGCGGCGCCACCAAGCGCGACTTCGACCGCACCATCGCGCTCCATCCCTCGACTGCGGAGGAGTTCGTGCTGATGCGGGAGAAGGCGGAGCCGGAAAAGAAGATCTGAGCGAGCGGCCTTACCGCAAGGCGTCGGATAGGAAATCCAAACAGGGCCATGAAGCGGGGGACTTCCGCGCGTGGCCCTGTTGCATCCCATCCCTTTTGAACCTGAAAATCCTGGATTTATCTCGATTGTCATACACACCATGGCAATACGAACAATTTTCCCAGGGAACGGCTTCGAACATGCGCGGAATTTTTGCAGCGGCTGCCTGCCTTGCGGCGGTCGCCTCGGTCGGTACCGCTCACGCCCAGACCAAGATCGGCGTGTGGGATGTCAAGATCGACAAGGACTGTGCCATCAGCCAGGAGTGGAAGACCGAGTCGAAGGACACCGCCGCCATCGCTCTGGCCTATACGAACAAGGGCCAGGCCATGGTGCTGATCTTCAGCGACTCCGCCTGGAAGCTGAAGGAGAAGGAAGATCTCTCGATCTCCTTGTCGGTCGACAAGAAGTGGGGCGACAAGTTCCCGGGCGCCGCTATTGACAAGACGATGGCCGTCGTCGGCATCCCGGCCACCTCCAAGGCGATCGACGCCCTGATGAACGGCCGCGAACTCTACATGGAGATCGACGGCAAGAGCGACGACTACGCCTATACCTATTACCTCGACGATACCCGCAAGGCGATTTCCGCGCTGGAAGCCTGCCGGGCCCAGGCACAGTAACCGGCGGCCATGGCGGCGGGGGCATCCGAAGGGCCGGGCGCCGGCGGAATGCCCCCCGGCCAAACGGCGAAATCTACACGGAAGGCAACCCCGCCCGGCAACGTTAGGATCCATCAGTCATAGCACTCTTAAACAGGCGGTTTCCCTGGAACGCTTCTAAAAATTCCCGGTTGAGGGGATGGAGCGATCTGGAACGGCCTGTCCTGCCGGCCCCCTGTGTCCCCCGCGGCGACCGCCACACCGGCCCGGTCCCGGTCGCTCCGATCCGCGGCCCCTGCAAAGCGGGCCATCTGACGCAGGAGGAGTCCCTCGCATGTTCATGCATAACAAAAAGCTCATGTACACGGTCCGCGTGTCGGAGCCGAATCCAGTGCTCGCCAGCCTGATGCTCGAGCAGTTCGGCGGCCCGCAGGGCGAACTGGCCGCGGCCATGCGCTACTTCACCCAGGGTCTTGCCGACGAGGATCCGGGCCGCAAGGACATGCTGATCGACATCGCGACCGAGGAACTGAGCCACTTGGAAGTCATCGGCTCCATCGTCGCCATGCTGACCAAGGGCGCGAAGGGCAAGCTGGCCGAGGGGGCGGAAGAGACGGCCGACCTGTACGCCAACATCACCCAGGGCAACGGCAGCCACACCCTGTCGCTGCTGTATGGCGGCGGTCCGGCCCTGGTGAACTCGGCCGGGCAGCTGTGGACCGGCGGCTACATCGACAGCATCGGCGAGCCGACGGCCGACCTGCGCTCCAACGTCGCGGCGGAAGCGCGTGCCAAGATCATCTACGAACGCCTGATCAACGTCACCGACGATCCCGGCGTGAAGGATGCGCTGGGCTTCCTGATGACCCGTGAGATCGCCCACCAGAAGAGCTTCGAGAAGGCGCTCTACGCCATCGACAACAATTTCCCGCCGGGCAAACTGCCGGGCAAGCCCGAATACACCGACAAGTACTACAACATGAGCCAGGGCGAAGGCGACATGCGCGGCCCCTGGAACCAGGGCGCCCAGTGGGAGTTCGTGGACGTCAAGATGGGCGACGCCCCGGTCAACGGCGGCGACGGCAATCCGACCGTGAAGCTCGCAGCCTCCGAACTGGCGGCAGTCAACGCGGTGGCCGCCCGCACCATGTCGAAGCCGGACGCGGATCCGATCACCGGCGCCGACCTGGGCGCCGGACCGGGCGCCGGCAAGACCAAGGCCACGACCAAAGCCACCAAGGCCTGACTCTCCAAGGCCTGACTCTCCAAGGATTGACAGGCCCCTGCGGCGAAGCCGTCCCCGTCATTGGGCGGGGACGGCGGCCTCTTCCTCCCGGCGGTGCAGGCCCATCAGCCAGACCAGCAGGCACAGTGCCGGCAGGGCGCCGGCCATCGACAGCAGGAAGAAGCTGACCCAATCCATCCGCTCGGCCAGCCAACCGGACGAGGCGCCGAACAGGTCCCCGCCCAGCTTGTAGAGGCTCGACAGCAGCGCATATTGCGTCGCGGTGTAGGCGACGTTGCACAGGCTGGACAGATAGGCGACGAAGGCCGAGGTCGCGATGCCGGCGCAGACATTCTCCACCGCCACGGTCACCGCCAGCATCGATACGTCGTTGCCGCTCCAGGCCAGGAGGACATAGCCGGCATTCGAGACCATCTGCAGGATGCCGCCGATCATCAGGCCGCGCAGGACCCCGACCTTGCCGACCAGCAACCCGCCCAGCAGCCCGCCGGCGATGGTCGCCCATAGGCCGAACAGCTTGCTGACCGTGGCGATCTCCGCCTTGGTGAAGCCCAGGCCGATGTAGAAGGTCGAGGACATCTGGCCGGCCAGCACCTCCCCCAGCTTGTAGCTGGCGATGAAGGCCAGGATGACCACCCAGCCGCGCCGTTCCATGAACTGGGCGAAGGGCGCCACCACAGCCCCATAGATCCACGCCAGAACCACGGCACTGCGGCCCGACAGATGCGGCCGGTGGCCCAGCCACTCGGCGATCAGTTTTTCGCGGGCGCTCGGCGGCGGCTCCTTCGGCTCGCGGCACAGCAGGATGGTCGCCATGCCGATCAGCACCAGCCCCGCCATCACCTCGTACGCCGTGCGCCAGCCGTTGAACTCGGCAACGTAGAGGGCGCCCGCCCCCGCCGCCATCATGCCGAAGCGATAGCCCAGCACCAGCACGGCGGCACCGGCGGCCTGCTGGTTTTCCTCCAGCACCTCAACGCGATAGGCATCGACCACGATGTCCTGGCTGGCGGAGCAGAAGGCGACCAGCACGGCGCACATGGCGGTCCACCACAAATCCCGCCCCGGATCGGTGCCGCCCAGTCCCAGCAGGGCAGCGATCAACGCCGCCTGCGCCGTCAGCGCCCAGCCCCGCCGCCGCCCGAACAGCCGCGTCATCACCGGCAGGCGCAGCCGGTCGATCAGCGGCGCCCACAGGAATTTCAGCGCATAGGGCATGGTGACCAGCGCGAACAGGCCGATGTTGGTCCGGCTGACGCCCTGCTCGGTCAGCCAGACATTCAGCGTGGCGCCGGTCAGCGCCAGCGGCAGCCCTTCGGAGAAGCCGAGGAACAGGATCGCCAGAACGCGCGGGTCGCGGTAGACCGCCAGGGCCTGCCCCCAGGAGGACAGGCGCTTTGTCCGCCAGGATGTCGGTTTCACCGGGAGGGCTCCTCTGGGGGGGTGGACCATCGCCCCCGATGTATAAAGGCCGCGGGCATCCGCCGCCAGCGGCCCCTGCCCGTCAACGCAAAACGCGAGAGTCCGACGCGAATTTCCTTTCATCTGAAATCACCCCCGGTGGCAGGCGGCCTATGCCCGCGGCACAGCATTGCCGGCAAGGGAGCCGAAACTATGGAAAAGTTTCCGCGAGTCGCGCTATAGAGTACCCCCACGGGTTCAGCCGCCGGTCGTTCGCCGCCCGCCCGGCCCCCGTTCCGCAATCGTCAAGGAAGAGCAGGCGCGTCATGGTCGAGCGTTGGACACCCGCCAGTTGGAGGACGAAACCGGCGAAGCAGTTGCCGACTTATCCCGACCTGTCCAAGGTCGAGGCGGTCGAACAGCGCCTGTCCTCCTATCCGCCGCTCGTCTTTGCCGGCGAGGCCCGCCGGCTGAAGGCCAAGCTGGCCGAGGCCGCCGCCGGCCAGGCCTTCCTGTTGCAGGGCGGCGACTGCGCCGAGAGCTTCGCCGAGTTCCATCCCAACAACATCCGCGACACCTTCCGCGTCCTGCTGCAGATGGCGGTGGTGCTGACCTTCGGCGCCTCGATCCCGGTCATCAAGGTGGGCCGCATGGCCGGCCAGTTCGCCAAGCCGCGCTCGGCCGACATGGAGGCCATCGACGGGGTCGAGCTGCCGTCCTACCGCGGCGACATCATCAACGGCTTCGACTTCACCAGCGACGCCCGCGTTCCCGATCCGGAGCGCATGATGCAGGCCTACACCCAGGCCGCCGCGACGCTGAACCTGTTGCGCGCCTTCGCCCAGGGCGGCTATGCCGACCTGCACAAGGTCCATCAGTGGACGCTGAGCTTCGTCGAGAAGTCGCCGGCCGGCGAGCATTTCCAGGAGCTGGCGACCCGCCTGGACGAGACGCTGGCCTTCATGGCCGCCTGCGGCATCACCGCGGAGACCACCCCGCAGATCCGCGAGACCGACTTCTTCACCAGCCATGAGGCGCTGCTGCTGCCGTTCGAGCAGGCGCTGACCCGCGTCGACAGCACCACCGGCGACTGGTACGACGTGTCGGCCCACATGCTGTGGATCGGCGACCGCACCCGCCAGCCCGACGGCGCCCATGTCGAGTTCCTGCGCGGGGTGAAGAACCCGATCGGCCTGAAGTGCGGCCCGACCACCGACCCGGACGAGCTGATCCGCCTGATCGACATCCTGAACCCGGCCAACGAGGCCGGGCGCCTGACGCTGATCGTGCGCATGGGCTCCGACAAGGTGGCGGAGAAGTTCCCGCCGCTGCTGCGCAAGGTCCAGCGCGAAGGCCGCACGGTGGTGTGGTCCTGCGACCCGATGCACGGCAACACGATCAAGTCGACCACCGGCTACAAGACCCGTCCCGTCGAGCGGGTGCTGGCCGAGGCGCGCGGCTTCTTCGAAGTGCATCAGGCCGAAGGCACCCATGCCGGCGGCGTGCATTTCGAGCTGACCGGCCAGGACGTGACGGAGTGCACCGGCGGTGCCCAGGCGATCACCGATCACAATCTGGCCCTGCGCTACCACACCGCCTGCGATCCGCGCCTGAACGCCAGCCAGTCGCTGGAACTGGCCTTCCTGCTGTCGGAAAAGCTGAAAGCAGGCCGGCAGTCCCGCGAGGCCCAGCGCCGCGCCGCGGTGGCGGCGGAGTAAGCATCCGTCGCAGCGTTTCGGCGAAAGAAAAAGGGGGCGTTTCCGCCCCCTTTTTTTATGCCCCAGTTGGTGCAGGCGTTACCGTTCGATTTCCTTGTTCCAGCGCTGGTTCCAGTCCGGGCGCTTCTCGTTGATGACGTCCCAGTCCACCGTGACGGCGTTCTTCATGTAGCCCTGGAACTTGTTCATGTCGTCGGCGACCTCGGCCGGCGGCGTGACCTTGGTGTTGGACGGAATCTGCGCGCCGTATTTCAGGGCGGCGAGCTGCGCCTCCGGCCCGAGCAGGTAGGCGGCCAGCTTCTGCGCAGCCTCGTTGTCCGGGTTCTTGGCGACGACGCATTCGCCGACCATCAGCACGACCGAGCCTTCCTTGGGCTGGGCGTATTCCACAGGAATGCCCTTGGCCTTCAGGCTGCCGACGCCGGTCGGGGTCAGCGGGAAGATGGCCGCCTCGTTGGTCTGCACCATTTCCGCGATCTTGGCGGAGCTGGGGATGTATTCCAGCACGTTCGGGCCGATGGTCTTGCGCCAGGTGGTGAAGCCCGGATCGACGTTGGCCTCGGTGCCGCCCTTGATGCGGTTGTACATCAGGAAGGCGTGCAGGCCGAAGGAGCTGCTGGCGGCGGACTGGACGACGATCTTGCCCTTGTATTTGGGGTCGGCCAGATCCATCCAGCTGGTCGGCGGCGCCCAGCCCTTCTCGTCGAACATCGCCTTGTTATAGGCCAGACCGGTCATGCCCATGTTGACGCCGACCGCCATGTCGCCCTTCAGGCGCGCGGACTGGTAGACGTCGTTCAGCACCGGCGAGCTGTCCATCTTCTGGCACAGGCCCATGCCGATGGCGCGGTACATCAGACCGTCGTCCAGGAAGACGACGTGCATCTGCGGATTGTCCTTCTGGGCCTGCAGCTTGGCCAGGATGTCGGACGAGGTGCCGGGGACCACCACCACCTTGATGCCGGTCGCCTTCTCGAAAGCGGGGAAGACGTTCTCGGTGTAGGTCTTCTCCATCGTGCCGCCATTCATGCCGATGTAGACCGTCTTGGTCTGGGCGGCGGCGGGGGTGGAGAGCGCCGCGGCGGCCGCGATGGCGACCGTGGCGAGACCGGTGAGCGACAGGGAACGCAAGGTGGGCATGCACGTCCTCCAAAGGGCCAAGGGATGGGATTTTAAGCGGTCGGCGAAAAGCGGTCGATGCGGAAGGGCTCCAGCGGCATCGGCGTCCCGCCGGTCGTGACCAGTTCGGCCAGCGTCTGGCCGACGCCGGGGCCGATCTGGAAGCCGGCGCCGGAGAAGCCGAAGGCATGGAACAGGCCGGGCGTGGTGCGGCTGGGGCCGACGATCGGGTTGCGGTCGGGCGTGTAGCCCTCGACGCCGGTCCAGCAGCGGATGACGTGGGCGTGGCGCAGCTGCGGGAACAGCTCCGCCGCGTCGCGCATCAGCGTCAGCACGGCGTCGCGCTGCGGCCGGGCGCGGTCGGCATCCAGCGCGAAGCCGCGCCCGCCGCCGACCACCATATTGCCGCGCGGCACCTGCCGGCCATAGACGCCGCCGCCCTCCACCCCGATGTTGACGTCGAGGAAACGGGGCAGCGGTTCCGTCACCGCCATGTTGGGATGGAGCGATTCCAGCGGCACCGGCTCGCCGAAGGCTTCCGCCACCCGCCAGGACCAGGCACCGGCGGTGTTCAGCAGGAAGCGGGCGCGCACCTCCAGGGCATCGCCGCTCAGCAGGACGAAGCGGTCGCCGTCCTTCTCCACCCGGTCGACCGGCGTCTGTTCGCGCACCACCGCCCCCAGCCTCGCCGCAGCACGGGCGAAGGCGGGGGAGACGAGGCGCGGGTTGGCGTGGCCGTCCTCCGGGCAGAGCGAGCCGCCGATGGCGCGGTCGCCCAGCGCCGGCCAGCGCCGGCGGAACGCCTCGCCCGTGATGATCTCCAGCCCCAGGCCGAAGCCCTGGCTGCGCTCGCGGTAGTCGATCAGGGAGGCAAGGTCGGGCTCGCTGCGCGCCAGCTTCAGATGGCCGGAGCGGATATATTCGGCATCAATGCCCAGCAGCTCCGGCAGGCGGCCCCAGATGGCGTGGGCGCGTTGGGACAGCGGCAGCTGCTCCAGCGGGCGGCCCTGCCGGCGGACGCCGCCGAAATTGACGCCGCTCGCCTTGGCGCCGCACCAGTCGCGCTCCAGCAGCGTCACCGACAGGCCGGCCTGCCGCAGGAACAGCGCCGCCGACCCGCCGACGATCCCGCCGCCGACGATGGCGACGTCGCAGTCGATCCGTTCCCGCATCACGCGACCTCCCGCCGCTCGGCACCGGCGGAGACCGGCAGCGGCTTGATCGGCGGCTGCGCCCGCAGGCGCCCCACCCCGTCGGGGCCGGTACCGAGCGCACGCGACAGCAGCTCCGCCGTGGTGGCGCTGCACATGCGGCCCTGGCAGCGGCCCATGCCGGCGCGGGTCAACGCCTTGGCACGGTTCATCTCGCGGGCCTGCCCGCTGCGGGCGACCTCGCGCACCGCACCGGCGGTGATGCCTTCGCAGCGGCAGATCATCGTGTCGTCGGCAATCGCGTCCGCCCAGTCCGCCGGGAAGGGGAAGGCGGCCGACAGGCTGCGGCGGAAGGCGGCGATGCGGGCGAGACGGCCGTCCAGCTCCTTCACCCGCGCGGCCTCGACCGGCCGGCCGAGATCCTCCAGCAGGGCCAGCGCCGCGCGCTCGCCCGCCAGCTCCGCCGCATCGGCACCGGCAATGCCGCTGCCGTCGCCGGCCAGATAGACGCCGGCAACCGAGCTGCGCCCTGACCCGTCGCGCTCCGGCAGCCAGGCACGGTCGGCCTCGTCGAAACGGAATCGGCAGCCGGCGAGGTCGGCGAGTTGGGTCTCCGATCGCAGGCCGAGCCCGAAGGCGACGGCGTCGCACGAGGTGCGCCGCTCCTGCCCGCGGGCATCGCGCCAGACCAGCGCCTCGACCCGCTCCGCGCCCTCGCCACGCACCGGACGGACACCGTTGTGGATCGGCACGCCATGGGCGCGCAGCCAGCCGACGAACAGCAGCCCCTTCGCCAGCGTCGCCGGGTCGCGCAGCATGCCGGCGGTGGCGCGGGCCTGGGCGGCGAAGGGCGTGGTGTCGAACACCCCCGCCACCTCGACCCCGGCCTTCAGATACTGGTAGGCGACCAGATAGAGCAGCGGCCCGGTGCCGAGGAAGGCCACCCGGCGGCCGACGGCGCAGCCCTGGAACTTCAGCGCCACCTGCGACCCGCCGAGCGTGAAGACGCCGGGCAAGGTCCAGCCGGGGAAAGGCAGCACGCGGTCGGTGGCGCCCGTCGCCAGGAACAGATGGCTGAAGGGCAAGACCTCGCTCGTCCCCTCGCTCAGCAGATCGAGCGCCCCGGCCTCGCAGTTCCACGCCAGCGTGCGCGGACGGTAGTCGACCCGGTCGCGGATCGCCGCCATGGCGCGGTGGACCGCGTCGGCCTTGCCGGCCTCGAACCCGTAAAGCGCGCTTTTCGGCCGGGTGAAGCCGGCCCCGGACAAGATTTCCGGAGGCTGGCGGTAGATCTGGCCGCCCCAGCGCGCCGCCTCGTCGACCACCACCGGGCGCAGACCGGCGGCGACCAGCCGCTCCGCCGCACGGATGCCGGCCGGGCCGGCGCCGACGATGACGGGAGGTAGGAGTTCGCTCACGAGTTCCACTCCCCGCTGCTCAGCAGGCGCATGCCGTCGGCGATGAAGGTGCCGCAGGCGCGCAGCCGCTCGCCCTCCTCCGTCCGCACCCAGCAATCCTGGCAGGCGCCCATCATGCAGAAGCCGGCGCGCGGGGTATCGGCAAACTCCGTCCGGCGCAGCCGCTCGCCATTGGTGAGCATGGCCGTCAGGACGGTGTCGCCCTCGAGCGCCTCCACCGGGCGGCCGTCGAGGGTGAAGCGGACCACGCGCCGGCCCTGTTCGGCCACACGCTGCAGCAAAGCCATGATGACTGGTCTCCGAAGAGTGGACGGCCGGAGCGGACGCTCAGTGCTGGCCGACCAGGATGCGGTCCAACCCATAGACGCGGTCGAGCAGAAGGACGGCGACCGCGGTGATGCCGATGATCAGCGCCGACACAGCCGCCATCATCGGGTCGATGGATTCGGTGGCGTACATGTACATCCGCACCGGCAGCGTCACCGTGGACGGCGAGGTGATGAAGATGGACATGGTCAGCTCGTCGAAGCTGTTGATGAAGGCGATCAG
The DNA here is from genome assembly GCF_019805165.1 of Azospirillum sp. 412522. Lineage (GTDB taxonomy): Bacteria > Pseudomonadota > Alphaproteobacteria > Azospirillales > Azospirillaceae > Azospirillum. The sequence goes on along the minus strand of NZ_RWIJ01000014.1, from coordinate 75,592 downwards.
CCAGCCGCCGGTGACGCCGGGCAGGATCATCGGCAGGGTGACGCGGCGGAACACGGTGGCCTCGCTGGCGCCCAGCGAGAAGGCGGCCTGCTCCACGCTGCGGTCGAAGCCGGAGATGGCGGCGATCAGCAGGCGCATCACATAGGGGGTGACGATCACCATGTGCGCCGCCACCAGCCAGCCGAAGCTGCCCGCGGCGCCGACGACGGCGAACAGCCGCAGCATGGCGACGCCCAGCACCAGATGCGGGATGATCAGCGGCGACAGGAACAGCGCGTTGAGAAAGCCGCGACCGGGAAATTCCCAGCGCGTGATGGCGAGCGAGGCGGGCACCGCCAGCGCCACCGCCAGCGTCGCCGACAGCACGGCGAGCCACAAGCTGTTCCAGAAGGACTGGACGAAGTCCGGGTGGTGGAACACGGCCTGGAACCAGCGCAGCGAAAAGCCCCTGGTCGGCAGCGACAGGGTGTTTTCGGGCGTGAAGGCGACGAGGCAGACGATCACCAGCGGCGCCAGCATGAAGATGACGACCAATGCGTGGAAGAACAGGGCGACGGGTCCGTTGCGGGTCATAGCGTCTTCACCCCAGCCGACGGCGGTAGTGGCCTTCCACCATGCGGTGGTAGGTCAGCATGATGATCAGGTTGGCGGCGAGCAGGATGACGGCGACCGCGGCCCCCATCGGCCAGTTGAGGTCGCTGAGATACTGGTCGTAGACCACGGTCGCGACCATCTTCAGCCGCCGCCCGCCGAGCAATCCTGGGATGGCGAAGGCGCTGGCGCTGAGGCCGAAGACGATCAGGCTTCCCGACAGGATGCCGGGCAGGATCTGCGGCGCCACCACCCGGACAATGGCGGTGGCGCGCGAGGCGCCGAAGGACAGCGCCGCCTGCTCCACCGCCGGGTCCAGCTTCTGCAGGGAGGTCCAGACCGGGATGACCATGAAGGGCAGCATGACGTGGACCAGCGCCACCACCACCGTGCCTTCGCTGTAGAGCAGTTTCATCCGGCCGATGCCGAGCGCGATCAGCGCCCCGTTCACCGGTCCCTCGGGGCCCAGCAGCATGCTCCAGCCGAAGGCGCGGACGACGACGGACACCAGCAGCGGCGCCAGGATCACCAGCAGAAAGATCGACCGCCAGGGGTTGGTCATCCGGCTGAGGATGTAGGCCTCCGGCACGCCGATCACCACGCAGATGGCGGTCGCCAGGGCGGAGATGCGGAAGGTGCGCAGGAAGATTTCCAGGTAATACTCGTCGGTCACCACCGCCAGATAATGCTCCAGCGTGAAGCCGCCGGTGCGCCCGGTCGCATAGTCGAACTGGTTGAAGGACAGGAGCGCCGTCAGGAACAGCGGGGTCAGCACCAGCGCCGCGAACAGCAGCGCGGCCGGCCCCGACAGGAACAGCGGGGCGGTCGGGAACCGGCGTACCGGCGTCTCCTCGCCCGGCGAGGCCGGGGCGGTGTCGGGCAGCGACGCGCTCATCCCGTCACCTCGAGCGCCACGTCCGGCGCCTCCGCCATGGCGCCGCGATGGACGCGCACCACCGACGGCGACCAGTCCAGCCCGACCGGGGCGCCCTGCTCCGCCGGGGTGGAGCCGTCGTTCGGCGTCACCACCATCAGCGTGCCGAGCGGCCCGTCGATGTGGTAGAGCCACTGGCTTCCCAGGAAGAAGCGGTCGGCGACGCGGCCGGTCAGCAGCCCGCCCGCCGGTGCGGTCAGGTGCAGCTTTTCCGGCCGGATGCACAGGGTCACCGTCTCGCCCACCGACAGTCCGGCGGTTTCCACCGGCACCGAGATGCCGGCCAGCGACACCGTGGCGCCGGCGCCGGTCGCGGTGACGACCTTGCCCGGCAGCAGGTTGGTCTTGCCGACGAAGCGGGAGATGAACTCCGTCTCCGGATGCTCGTAGATGCGGTAAGGCTGGTCGATCTGGGTGATGCGCCCGGCCTCCATCACCACGACGCGGTCGCTGATCGAGAAGGCTTCCGCCTGGTCGTGGGTGACCATGACGGTGGTGGTGCCGACCTTGCGCTGGATCTCGCGCAGCTCGAACTGCATCGCCTCGCGCAGCTTGGCGTCCAGGTTCGACAGCGGCTCGTCCAGCAGCAGCACCGGCGGGCGGATCACCAGGGCGCGCGCCAGCGCCACGCGCTGCCGCTGGCCGCCCGAAAGCTCGCGCGGATAGCGCTTGGCGTAGGGGGAGAGATGGACCAGCGACAGCGCCTCTTCCACCCGCGGCTTGCGCTCGCCCTTGGGCACGCGCTGCATCTCCAGGCCGAAGCTGACATTGTCGAACACGGTCATGTGCGGGAACAGCGCGTAGCTCTGGAACACGATGCCCAGCCCGCGGCTGTTCGCCTTGGCCCGCGTGATGTCGCGGCCGTCGAGCCGGATGGTGCCGACCGACGGTTCGACGAAACCGGCGATCATCTGAAGGGTCGTGGTCTTGCCGCAGCCCGAAGGCCCGAGCAGGGAGACGAACTCGCCCTTTTCCACCGACAGCGACACGTCGCCGACCGCGGTCAGAGGGCCGTAGCGCTTGGTGATGTTTTTCAATTCAAGGAACGACACGGGGGAATTCTCCCTCTTGCGACAATTGGCCCCGGTCTCCGGGCCTCACCTGTTGCTCCGATGGTTCCGCCGCACCCCTCATGGCGTCAATCCGCTTTTTCCATAGACAGAAAAGATTTTGCAAAAGCTTCCGATATGCGGAATAGATGGGGCAGCAAACATCACCGATTTCCAGGATGGACCGGAATATGAGCGCCGATAGCCGCGAAGCCCTTTCCGTCGGCGACGAGACCAAGCAGGGTGCCGGCGTCGATGAGGCGGGCGGGAAATCCAGCCTGCAGCGCGGGCTGGCGATCCTGCGCCTGCTGGCGTCCTCCAACGAGACCGGGGCGCGGCTGACCGACATCTCGCGGGCCCTCGACCTCACCCCGCCGACCGTTCACCGCCTGCTGAAGATCCTGGTGGAAGAAAGGATGGCGGAGGTGGACAAGGCGACCAAACGCTACCGCCTGGGCATCGATCTGTTCGGCCTCGCGGCGCAGGCCGGCAACCCGAACAACCTGCGCGACATCTGCCGGCCGATCCTGCTGCGCCTGTCGGCGACCCTGCGCGACACCATCTTCCTGCTGGTGCGCAGCGGCTTCGACGCGGTTTGCCTGGACCGCAGCGAGGGGCCCTTCCCTATCCGCTCCTTCACCGGCGACATCGGCGGACGGGTGACGCTGGGCGTCGGCCAGGGCAGCCTCGCCATCATGGCCTTCCTGCATGCGGAGGAGCGAGAGGAGGTGATCCGCTTCAACCTGCCGCGCATGCAGGGGGTCGGCATCATCGACGAGGTCTATCTGCGCACGGAGATCGCCCGGGTGCGCGATCTGGGCTATGCCAGCCGCTCCACCGGTCTCCTGCCGGGCATGTCCGGCGTGGCGGTTCCGGTGCTGGACCGCGACGGCCATGCCGTGGCCGCCCTCAGCGTCGGCACGATCAGCGAGCGGCTGAACGAGGAACGGCTGCCGGTGGTGGTGGATATCCTGAAGCGCGAATCCGCGGCGATCAGCCGCCAGTTGAACCCCTTCGATCCCGTGCTGCGCCGCCCTGCGGCAATCCTGGGAGGCGGCCCGGCGTGAGGGGCGTGAAGAAGGCCGACCTGCCGGCCAAGACCTGCCCGGCCTGCAACCGCCCCTTCACGTGGCGCAAGAAATGGGAGCGGGTGTGGGAGCAGGTGAAATACTGCTCCGACCGGTGTCGGAGCGGCGCCAGCAGGCGCGGTGAACCGCCGGAGGACGTGACGCCGCGATCCTGACCAAATCGCCAAGAAACGTTGCCCTTTTTTCGGTCACATGCCAGCATTCTAGCCGGCCTGAGCGCCATGCCTGCGAGGCGGGCAGCAGCTCCGGCCGATGGCATTTCAGTTGCATTCGCATGCCCGGCCCACAGGGGATCCTTGGATTGCGGGAACATTCCCGAGTATTCATGCTACCGGTGGGTCAGCCATATCGCTGCGAGCAATTTGCAGCCAACGATACTCAGCAACACAGGGGAACTGAACGATGTCGGTTCGGGGGATGGGGGATCTGGGCATGGGCGTCCTGGGAATGACGCGTCGTGCGGTGCTGTGCGGCGTCGCCGCGGTGGCCTTCGCGGCTGCGGCCAGCGGCTCCCTGCCGGCCTTCGCGCAAAGCAAGCTGAAGGTCGCCGGCATCTACACGGTTCCGATCGAGCAGCAGTGGGTCAGCCGCATCCATGTCGCGCTGAAGGCCGCCGCCGACCGTGGCGAGATCGAGTATGTCTGGGCCGAGTCGGTGGCCAACACCGACTATGAGCGCGTGATGCGCCAGTATGCCGAAGCCGGCCAGCAGCTGGTCTTCGGCGAGGTGTTCGGGGTGGAGCGCGCCGCCCGCGCCGTCGCCAAGGACTATCCGAAGACCGCCTTCGTCATGGGCTCCAGCTTCAAGCCGCAGGAGCCCAACTTCTCGGTCTTCGACAACTACATCCAGGAGCCGGCCTACCTGTCCGGCATGGTCGCCGGCGGCATGACCAAGTCGAACATGATCGGCATGGTCGGCGGCTACCCGATCCCCGAGGTCAACCGCCTGATGAACGCCTTCATGGAGGGCGCCAAGGAGGTCAACCCGCAGGTCAAGTTCTCCGTCAGCTTCATCGGCTCCTGGTTCGATCCGCCCAAGGCCAAGGAAGCCGCCTTCGCCATGATCGACCGCGGCGCCGACGTGATGTACGCCGAGCGCTTCGGCGTGTCCGACGCCGCCAAGGAGCGGAAGGTTCTGGCCATCGGCAACGTCATCGACACCCAGCCGCAGTATCCCGACACGGTCGTCGCCAGCGCCCTGTGGCACATGGAGCCGTCGGTGGAGCGCGCCATCGCCGCGGTGAAGGCCGGCAGCTACAAGGCCGAGGATTACGGCCCCTACAGCATGATGGCGCACAAGGGCTCCAGCTTGGCGCCGCTCGGCACCTTCGAGTCGAAGGTCCCCGACGCCGTCAAGGCCAAGGTCAAGGAGCGCGAGCAGCAGATCCGCGACGGCAAGTTCACCGTGAAGGTCAACGACGCCGAGCCGAAGTCGACGATGTGACGCCCGGCGCATCCGCAATGTCATCTCCCGTGACAGGCGGGCCGGAGGTCGTCCTCCGGCTCGCCGGCATTTCCAAGCGGTTCGGTCCGCTGCTCGCCAACGACAACATCTCGCTGACGCTCCGCGCCGGCGAGGTGCTGGCCCTGCTCGGCGAGAACGGCGCCGGCAAGACCACCCTGATGAACATCCTCTTCGGCCATTACGTCGCCGACGAGGGGACCATCGAGGCCTTCGGCCGCCCCCTGCCGCCGGGGTCGCCCCGCGCCGCGCTGGAGGCCGGCATCGGCATGGTCCACCAGCATTTCACGCTGGCGGACAATCTGTCGGTGCTGGACAACATCGCGGTCGGCACCGAATCGCTATGGCGCTGGCGGTCCGACCGGGGCGCCGCCCGCCGCCGTCTGCTCGACCTGTCCCAGCGCTTCGGGCTGGAGGTGCGGCCGGACGCGCCGGTCGGCGACCTGTCGGTCGGCGAGCGCCAGCGGGTGGAGATCCTGAAGGCGCTTTACCGTGATGCCCGCATCCTGATCCTGGACGAGCCGACCGCGGTGTTGACGCCGCAGGAATCGGCCGGGCTGTTCGAGACGCTGCGCCGGCTGACCGCCGACGGGCTGGCCGTCGTCTTCATCAGCCACAAGATGAACGAGGTCTTCGCCGCCAGCGACACCGTCGCCGTGCTGCGCGCCGGCAAGCTGGTCGCCACCCACGCCACCGCTTCCACCGACCGCGCCAAGCTGGCCGAACTGATGGTCGGCCGCAGCGTCAAGCCGCCGGCCCCCGCCCCGCTCAGCCCCGGCGAGCCGGTGCTGGAACTGGCCGGCGTCACGGTGGCCTCCGGCCATGGCCGTCCGCTGCTGGACGGCGTCGATCTGACGGTGCGGCGTCATCAGGTGGTCGGCATCGCCGGCGTGTCCGGTAACGGCCAGACCGCGCTGGCGGAGCTGGTCAGCGGCCTGATCCGACCAGACGCCGGCAAGCTGTCGCTGAAGGGTAGCGTGGTCGGGCATGGCGACCCGGCCGACATGGTCAGGCGCGGCGTCGCCCGCATCCCGGAGGACCGGCACAGCGCCGGCCTCGTCGGCGCCATGGCGGTGTGGGAAAACCTGATCGCCGAGCGTTACCACGACTCATCCTTCTCCCGCTTCGGCGTGCTGCGGCGGGGGGCGGCGCGGGCCTACGCCCGCGAAGTGATCGAGGAGTTCGACGTCCGCTGCCCCGGTCCGGACGCCCGGACACAACTGCTGTCGGGCGGCAACATGCAGAAGCTGATCCTGGGCCGCACGCTGGCCCATGGACCGGACCTGATCCTGGCGAGCCAGCCGACGCGCGGGCTCGACATCGGGGCGGTGTCCTACGTCCACAGCCGGCTGCTCGACGCCCGCGCCGCCGGGGCGGGCGTCCTGCTGATCTCCGAGGATCTGGACGAGATCCTGGCGCTGGCCGACTGCGTCACCGTCGCCTATCACGGGCGCCTCACCCCGCTTCTGCCGCATGACCGGGTGTCGGTCAGCCAGCTCGGCCTGCTGATGGCCGGGCATTGGGACGTTTTGCGCGACATCCTGCCGGAGACTATAGATGCGGCTTGAACCGCGCACCGACACCCCGCTCGCCCTGCGGCTGCTGGCGCCGGTGGGCGCCGTGGTCGCGGCGCTGGCGCTCTGCGCCCTGCTGGTCGCCTGGACCGGCGCCCCGGTGCTGCGCGCCTACGGCCTGCTGTTCGAGGGCGCCGTCGGCTCCCGCTTCGCCCTGACCGAGACGCTGACCCGCGCCACCCCGCTGATCCTGACCGGGCTGGCCGCCGCCGTCGCCTTCCGCGCCAAGCTGTGGAACATCGGGGCGGAGGGCCAGCTCTACATGGGCGCGCTGGCGGCGGTGGTGGTCGGCGGCGGCATGCTCGACCTGCCGGCCTGGGCGCTGATCCCGGTGGTGATGATCGCCGGCATGGCGGCGGGCGGCGTCACCCTGCTTGGCCCCGCCGTGCTGAAGGTCCGCTTCGGCGTCGACGAGGTGGTGACCACCCTGCTGCTGAACTTCGTCGTGCTGCTGCTGGTGTCGCTGCTGCTGGAAGGCGCCCTGAAGGACCCGATGGGCATGGGCTGGCCGCAGTCGGCCCCGGTCGTCGAGGCGGCGGAGCTGCCAAAGCTGGTGGCGCGCACCCGCCTGCATGCCGGGCTCGCCATCGCGCTCGGCCTGTCGGTGCTGCTGTGGCTGGTCGACACTCGGACCATCTGGGGCTACGAGAACCGGGCGGTCGGCGCCAACCCGCGCGCCGCCGCCTTCGCCGGCATGCCGGTGACGCGGGTCATGCTGCGCACCGCCCTGCTGTCGGGCGGGCTCGCCGGGCTGGCCGGCGCGGCGGAGGTCTGCGGGCTGAAGGGCTACCTGACGCTCGACCTGTCGCCGGGCTTCGGCTATAGCGGGATCGTCGTCGCCATGTTGGCGCAGCTCCATCCCATCGGGGTGGTCGGGGCCGCGCTGTTCATCGCCGGCATCTTCGTCGGCGCCGACGCCATGAGCCGTGCCATGCCGGTTCCCAACTACATCGCCGACGTCCTGGTCGCCACCAGCCTGCTCTGCATGCTGGTCGCCGGGCTGCTGGCGCGCTACCGGCTGCGGCGGGGGTAAGCAGTTATGGATTTCCTGTCGATCCTCCTCGACATCCTGCTGTCGGCCGCCTTCTGGACCGCGGTGCTGCGCATCGCCACCCCCTATGTGCTGGGCACGCTGGGCGAGCTGGTGTGCGAGCGGGCCGGCGTGCTGAATCTCGGCATCGAAGGCATCATGACGCTGGGCGCCATGGCCGGCTGGATGGCGGTCTACCAGGGAGCGGACCTGTGGACCGGCGTGCTGGCGGCAGCAGCCTGCGGCGCGCTGCTCGGCCTGCTGCATGCGGCGCTGACCGTGCCGCTCGGCCTGTCGCAGCATGTGACCGGCATCGGCGTGACCCTGCTGGGCACCAGCCTGTCCTATTTCGTCTACCGCCTCGTCCTGCCGCAGGCCAGCACCCCGCCGACGATCGAGCCGTTCCAGCCGCTGGCGCTGCCGGGCGCCCTGGCCCAGACGCCGCTGACCTACCTCGCCTTCCTGCTGGTCGCGGTCGTCGCCTATGTGCTGTACCGCACCCCGGTCGGGCTGGCGGTGCGGATGGTCGGCGAGAATCCGGCCGCCGCCGAGGCGCAGGGGCTGAACGTCACCGCCATCCGCATCGGCGCGGTGGTGGCGGGCAGCGCGCTGATGGCGCTGGCCGGCGCCTTCCTGACCTTGTCGGCCTTCAACGCCTTCTTCTTCAACATGGTCAACGGGCGCGGCTGGATCTGCATCGCGCTGGTGGTCTTCGCCTCCTGGCGGCCGGGCAAGGCGTTGCTGGGCGCCCTGCTGTTCGCTGTGTTCGACGCGCTGCAACTGCGGCTGCAGCAGGCGAGCGGCGGCGTCCTGCCCTACCAGCTGTTCCTGATGATGCCCTATCTGTTGAGCATCCTGGCGCTGGTGCTGGTGGCCCGCCGGGCTTCCTACCCGCGCGCCCTGATGATCCCGTACCGCAAAGGAGAACGCTGATGTTCGACCTGATCCTGCGCCGCGCCACCCTGCCGGATGGCCGTAGCGGCATCGACATCGGCATCCAGGGTGGCCGCATCGCCGCGGTCGAAGCGAACCTGGCCGGCGAAGCAGCCACCGAGATCGACGCCACCGGCCGGCTGGTCAGCCCGCCCTTCGTCGATTCCCACTTCCACATGGACAGCACGCTCAGCTACGGCCTGCCGCGGGTGAACCAGAGCGGCACCCTGCTGGAGGGCATCGCCCTGTGGGGCGAGCTGAAACCTCAACTGGTGCAGGACGCCATCGTCGAGCGGGCGCTCGCTTACTGCGACTGGGCGGTCGGACGCGGCCTGCTGGCGGTGCGCAGCCATGTCGACGTCTGCGATCCGCGCCTGCTGGCGGTCGAGGCCCTGCTGGACGTCAAGAAGCGTGTCGCCCCCTACCTCGACCTGCAGCTGGTCGCCTTCCCGCAGGACGGCGTCCTGCGCTCGGCCGGCACGGAGGATCTGCTGCGGCGGGCGCTGGACATGGGCGTCGATGTGGTCGGCGGCATCCCGCATTTCGAGCGCACCATGGCCGACGGCGCCGCCTCGGTCCGCCTGCTCTGCGAAATCGCGGCTGAGCGCGGGCTGCTGGTCGACATGCATTGCGACGAGACCGACGACCCGCTGTCCCGCCATGTCGAGACGCTGGCCTACGAGACGCAGCGGCTGGGGTTGCAGGGCCGGGTGACGGGATCGCACCTGACCTCCATGCATTCCATGGACAACTACTATGTCTCCAAGCTGATCCCGTTGATGGCGGAGGCCCGGCTGGGGGTGATCGCCAACCCGCTGATCAACATCGTCCTCCAGGGCCGCCACGACACCTATCCCAAGCGCCGCGGCATGACCCGCGTGCCGGAATTGATGGCCGCCGGGCTGACGGTCGCCTTCGGCCACGACTGCGTGATGGATCCCTGGTATCCGCTGGGCTCCGGCGACATGCTGGAGGTGGCGCATATGGGCCTGCATGTCGGCCAGATGACCGGGCAGGACGGCATCAAGGCCGCCTTCGACGCGGTGACGGTCAACCCGGCCCGCCTGCTGCACCTGGACGGCTACGGGCTGGAGCCGGGCTGCAACGCCGATCTGGTGGTGCTCCAGGCGGGCGGCCCGGTCGAGGCGATCCGCACCCGCGCCGCCCGCCTGTTCGTCCTGCGCCGCGGCCGGATCGTCAGCCGCTGCGAACCGGTGCAGGCCAGGCTCGATCTGCCCGGACGGCCGGAGACGGTCGATTTCCTGTTGAAGCGGGGATAGAGCGCAAAGCCAACCCCAGGGAACCTAAGGCCCCGCCAGACGTTATGCCGCCCGGGTGCTGGTAGTGGATTGCACGGCAGCGAAACCGTCAGCCGCCAACCGCGCCCGACGGGTGGCGGCCGCATTCCGCAGCCGGCGCCCCCGGTGTTTGGCCCTTCTTGCGGGTCGAGCGCCCCTTCGTCCTGAACCAACGAGGAGGCTCGACAGCCGATGTGCGGAGTGAGCGGCGAGATTCGTTTCAAGACCGGCGAGGCGGCGAGCACGGCCGCCGTCCAGGCCATGTGCGACCGGATGGCGGCGCGTGGGCCGGACGGCCACGGCCTGTTCGCCCATGGGCGCGTCGCCTTCGGCCATCGCCGGCTGAAGATCATCGATCTCAGCGAGGCATCGCAGCAGCCGATGGTCGATTCCGCCCTCGGCCTCGCCATCGTCTTCAACGGCTGCATCTACAACCACCGCGAACTGCGCGAGGAGCTGGCCGGGCTCGGCTACGGCTTCTTCTCCGGCGGCGACACCGAGGTGCTGATCAAGGCCTACCACGCCTGGGGTCCGGATTTCGTCAAGCGCCTGAACGGCATGTTCGCCTTCGCCATCCACGAGCGCGACAGCGGCCGGGTGGTGCTGGGCCGCGACCGGCTGGGCATCAAGCCGCTCTATCTGGCGGACATTCCCGGCGGCCTGCGCTTCGCCTCCTCCCTGCCCGCCCTGGTCGCTTCCGGGGGGATCGACACCGACGTCGATCCGGTGGCGCTGCACCATTACATGAGCTTCCATGCCGTCGTCCCGGCGCCCCACACCATCCTGAAGGGCGTGCGGAAGCTGCCGCCCGCCACCGTGCTGGTGGTGGAACCGGACGGCACGCGGCGCGAGCACAGCTACTGGTCGCTGGCCTTCGGTCCGCTGGCCGGCGACGAGGGCCGCGACTTCGCCGACTGGCGCGAGCTGGTGCTGGAGACGCTGACCCGCGCGGTGCGCCGCCGGCTGGTCGCCGACGTGCCGGTGGGCGTGCTGCTGTCGGGCGGGCTGGACAGCTCGCTGATCACCGCCCTGCTGGCCGAGAACGGGCAGAGCGGGTTGAAGACCTTCTCCATCGGCTTCGAGACGGTGGGGGACGAGCGGGGCGACGAGTTCCAGTATTCCGACATCGTCGCCAGGCATTTCGGCACCGACCACCACCGCCTCTTCGTCGACAGCGCCCGCGCGCTGCCGGAGCTGACCGACTGCGTGCGTGCGATGTCGGAGCCGATGGTCAGCCACGACAACATCGGTTTCTTCCTGCTGTCGCAGGAGGTGGCGAAGCAGGTGAAGGTGGTGCAGTCGGGCCAGGGCGCCGACGAGGTGTTCGGCGGCTATCACTGGTATCCGCCGCTGCTGGAGAGCAATGACGCCGTCGGCGATTACGCCCGCGTCTTCTTCGACCGCGACCATGCCGAGATGGAGGAGGCGCTGGATCCCAGATTCATCGGCGAGGACCATTCCCGCCGCTGGCTGGAGCAACGCTTCGCCATGCCGGGCGCCGAGCGGCCGGTGGACAAGGCGCTGCGGCTCGACACCACGGTGATGCTGGTCGACGATCCGGTGAAGCGGGTCGACAACATGACGATGGCCGCCGGGCTGGAAGCGCGCGTGCCCTTCCTCGACCATGAACTGGTCGAACTGGCCGCCCGGATCCCGGCGGAGATGAAGCTGCCGGACGGCGGAAAGTACGTCCTGAAGGAGGCGGCGCGGCGGGTGGTGCCGGCGGCGGTGATCGACCGGCCGAAGGGATATTTCCCGGTGCCGGCGCTGAAATACCTGCGCGGTCCCTTCCTGGAGCGGGTGCGCGACGTGCTGAACGCACCGGCGGCGCGCGAGCGCGGGCTGTTCCGCCGCGACTACCTCGACCGGCTGCTGGCCGATCCGGAACGCCACATCACGCCGTTGCGGGGTTCGAAGCTGTGGCAGGTGGCCCTGCTGGAATTCTGGTTCCAGGAACAGGGCCTGTAAGCAGGCGCCTCAAAACGACCGATGCTCCGCCGGCACATCCAGATGCGGAACGCCGGATGCGGGACTGATCCGCATCTCCGGATGTTGCCAATGCGTGGAGCCGCATCCGACGATCAGGGGGATCCCATGAGCTACGCCCGCGTGAAACCGCACCGGCTGGAACGCGCCGCCAGCGCCACCCTGCGCCACACCCGGCGCTATACCGGCAGGCCGCCGGCCGGCGAGGCCGCGGCGGAAGCGCCACGCGGCGACGTGACGGTGGATTGCGGATGGGGCCGGCTGATCTTCGCCCACACCTTCGACGATCTCGACCGCATGATCGAGACGCTGCGGCAGGAGGCGCCGGGCACCCGCGACATCGTCTTCTACCTGCAGGACCCGCATGTCGCCCTCGCCCGCGCGCCGCAGGAGCTGTTTCTCGACCCGTCCCACACCTTCCGCCTGTGGCTGAGCGACTACCGTCCCTCGCGGCTTCGACCAAAGGGCTACAGCATCCGCCGGCTGCGCACGCGCGAGGATGCCGAGGGGGTGCAGCGCATCTATGCCCGGCGGCGGATGGTGCCGGTCTCCGCCTCCTTCCTGGTGGCGGCGCGCAACAGCCGGGTGCTGACCCATTTCGTCGCCTGCGATGACGCCACCGGCGAGGTGATCGGGTCGGTGACGGCGGTGGACCATGCCCATGCCTTCGGCGATCCGGAGAACGGCAGTTCGCTGTGGTGTCTGGCGGTCGATCCGCAGGCCTCCTTCCCGGGGATCGGCGAAACGCTGGTCCGCACGGTGGCGGAGCATGTGCAGGCGCGCGGACGCGCCTTCCTGGATCTCTCGGTGCTGCACGACAACGAGACCGCCATCGCGCTCTACGAGAAGCTGAATTTCCGCCGGATCCCGGCCTTCGCGCTGAAGACCAGGAACCCGATCAACGAGCGGCTGTTCACCGGTCCGCAGCCGGGCGAGCGGCTGAACCCCTACGCCACCATCATCGTCAACGAGGCGCGGCGCCGCGGCATCGGCGTCGACGTGCTGGACGCCGATGCCGGCTATTTCTGCCTGACCTGGGGCGGGCGCAGCGTGGTCTGCCGGGAATCGCTGAGCGAGCTGACCAGCGCCGTCGCCATGAGCCGCTGCGACGACAAGGCGGTGACGCGCCGCGTGCTGGAGCGGGCCAGCCTGAGGGTCCCGGCCCAGGCGGTGGCGGGGGATGCGGAGGAAAATGCCGCCTTCCTGGCGACGCACGGCCGCGTCGTGGTCAAGCCGGCGCGCGGCGAGCAGGGGCGCGGCATCACGGTGGACGTGCGCGACGCCGAGACGATGGAGCGCGCCGTCGCGGCGGCCCGCCAGCATTGCGACACGGTGCTGCTGGAGCAGTTCTGCGAAGGGCAGGATCTGCGGATCATCGTCATCGACAAGAAGGTGGTGGCCGCCGCCGTTCGCCGACCGGCCGAAGTCACCGGCGACGGCACCCACAGCGTGCGCGAGCTGATCGAGGCCCAGAGCCGCCGCCGCGCCGCCGCCACCGGCGGAGAAAGCCATATCCCGCTGGACGCCGAGACCGAGCGCTGCCTCGCCGCCGCCGGCAAGAGCCTGGACGACGTGCTGGCGGCGGGCGAGGTGCTGCCGGTTCGGAAGACGGCGAACCTGCATACCGGCGGGACCATCCACGACGTGACCGACAGCCTGCACCCGGAGCTGGTGGAGGTGGCGACGGTGGCCGCCCGCGCGCTGGACATCCCGGTGGTGGGATTCGACCTGCTGGTCGAGGCGCCGGACAAGCCGGGATACGTGTTCATCGAGGCGAACGAGCGCCCGGGCCTCGCCAACCACGAGCCGCAGCCGACGGCGGAACGTTTCGTCGATCTGCTGTTTCCGCAGACTCGGGGGGTGCTGTGAGGCGGGCACCCGCCTCGTCCCCATCCTCAGCAGGAGGAAAATCCAACCATGGCCGTGCCGCTGCCCGTCGATATGGGCTATGTCACCGACATCCTTTACCGGCTGCTGACCACGCCGAGCCCGACCGGCCACACCGGCGACGTGGTGCGGCTGTGCTGTGCCGAGCTGGAGCGGATGGGCATCCCCTATGAGCTGACGCGGCGCGGCGCCATCCGCGCCGACCTGAAGGGCGTGCGCTCCACCCCCGACCGGGCGCTGGTCGCCCATGTCGACACGCTGGGCGCGCAGGTGAAGATGCTGAAGGACAATGGCCGGATGGAACTGGTGCCCATCGGCCACTGGTCGTCCCGCTTCGCCGAAGGCGCGCGCTGCACCGTGCTGACCGACCGCGGCCCCTGGCGCGGCACCATCCTGCCGCTGAAGGCGTCGGGCCACACCTTCAACAAGGAGGTGGACACCCAGCCGGTCACCTGGCAGCAGGTGGAACTGCGCGTCGACGCCCCGGTCGCCAACCGGCGGGACCTGGAGGAGCGCGGCTTCAACATCGGCGACATCGTGTCGATCGACCCGCAGCCGGAATTTCTGGAGAACGGCTACATCGTCTCCCGCCATCTCGACGACAAGGCCGGGGTGGCGGTGATGCTGGGCGCGGCGAAGGCGGTGGTCGACGCCGGGGCCGCCCTCCCCGTCGATTGCCACCTGCTGTTCACGATTTCCGAGGAGGTCGGGTCCGGCGCGTCATCCATCCTGCACCAGGACGTGGCGGAGATGGTGACGATCGACAACGGCACCACCGCCCCCGGCCAGAACAGCAGCGAATACGGCGTCACCATCGCCATGGCCGACAGCACCGGCCCCTTCGACATGGCGCTGACCCATTCGCTGATCGCGCTGTGCCAGGCACAGAACATCCCGCACCAGCGCGACGTCTTCCGCTATTACCGCTGCGACAGCGCATCCGCCATCGAGGCGGGCAACGACATCCGCACGGCGCTGGTCTGCTTCGGCATCGACGCCTCGCACGGCTACGAGCGCATCCACGCCGACGCGCTGGAAAGCCTGGTGCGGCTGCTGGTGCTCTATCTGCAGAGCCCGCCGCGGGATTGAGGAAGGCAGGATCAGGGCGGCGAGATCAATTCACGCCGCGCCGGCGATCAGGGGAACGGCGGCAAGGATCATGACAAGAGCGGTCGAGCCGTGGATGCCGACGGCGCTCCCGACCGGGCCCTTCCCGGCAAGAACGATCAGCATGTCGCCGACGGGGATGACGGCCGCCACCAGCAGGACAAGGCCGACGGCCTGGGAGCCCACCCACGCCATGACCGCCAGCACGATCAGCCCGGACGCGATGTCGCGCACGCCCTTCAGGCGGAGCCACCACTCGACATTCGGTCCCTCTTCGGGAAGCGGCAGGCCAAAGCCGCGGGCGATCGCTCTGGGCCGCGTCAGATACAGCGCTCCGATCACGATGATCGCAAAGGCCAGAAGCATGGCCATTCCAAGAATGAATTGATGCATGTCCGCCTCCATTGCGTCGATATTTAATCTAGCAATGCTATATTTTCAAGCTGAGATATGGTTCGTATTCGCAGTCCGGGGAGAGCGGCGTTGGGGATCACCGAGCGGAAGGGCAGAGAGCGTGCCGAACGCGAGGTCCGCATCGTGGCGGTGGCGCGGGCGGTCGCCGAGCGCGAGGGATGGGCCGCCGTGACGGTTCGGCGCCTGGCCGACGAGATCGAATACAGCCAGCCCGTGCTCTATTCGCATTTCAAGAACAGGGACGCGATCGTGGCGGCGGTCGCGGTCGAGGGCTTCCGCGAGCTCACAGCGGTGCTGGTGACGGCGGCGGGCAATTCAGCCAACGCGCGGGCGGCTCTCGAAAACGCCGCCTCGGCTTATCTGCACTTCGCCTTCGGCCATCCGGCGCTCTACGAAGCGATGTTCGTCCTGCCCTCCGGGTTGCGCTTCGCCGAAGAGGATACGGGTCCGGAACTGCGGGAAGCCTTTGGCGCCCTGGCGTCCGTCGTGGCGCCATTTCATGACGACAACGCTGTCGCGACCGAGACGTTCTGGGCGGCCCTGCATGGGCTGGCCGAGCTTGAACGCACGAAGCGGATAAGGCCGGTCGCGCGTCTGGAACGGGTGAGGCTGCTCGTCCGGTCCTTTACAGGGGATCAGGATTCGATTTGACGACGGCGATCATTGGGCACGGCAATCATTAGACGGTGAACGCCGATACCCACGCCAAGCGGCTTGGCAGCGGTTCGAGCGGCGTCAAGCCGGCTGGCGGGGAGGACGCTTAACAGGCCGTCCCGCCGTCCCGCCGCACCTCCTCCAGCACGCGGCGCAGATCGCCGGGATGCAGGGGCTTGTGCAGGAAGGCACAGCCGCGGCGCTGGCCCTCCAACAGGGATTCGGGCGCGGTCTCGCCGGTCAGGACCACCGCCGGGATGTCGGCCTTGAACAGCTTGCGGACGCGGTCGATGACATCGAAGCCGGACACCTTCCCCGGCAGGCGCAGGTCGGTCAGGATGGCGTCGGGCGGCCCCTCCAGCCCGTCGACGGCTGCGAACACCTCGCGCATGTTCGATGCGGAGACGAAAGCGCAGCCCCAGCTTTCCAGCGTCAGCAGCAGGCCGGACAGCACCATGCTGTCGTCGTCCACCACCAGGATGCGCATGCCGTCCAGCGGCGCGCCGACGGCACCGTGGTCGGCCGGAGCCGCCACGGCCGGAGCGTCGGCGGGCACCTCGTCCTCGCCCAGATGCTCCACGGTGACGGCGAAGACCGAGCCGCGGCCGGAGCGCGACTGCACGTCGATCGGGGCATTCAGCAGAACCGACAGGCGCCGCACGATGGCAAGCCCCAGCCCCAGGCCGCGCGTGGGATCGCGGGACGGGTTGGTCAGCTGGTGGAACTCGTCGAAGATCACCTCCAGCTTGTCCTGGGGAATGCCGAAGCCGGTATCCCATACTTCGATCCGCCAGTGTCCGTCCCGCTTGCGCAATCCCAGCAGGATGCCGCCGCGCTGGGTGTAGCGGATGGCGTTGGCCAGCAGGTTGCGCACGATCCGGCCCAGCAGCACCGGATCGCTGCGGGTGACCGCCCGGACGGGCATGTGGACGCGCAGGCGCAGGCCCTTCTCCTCCGCCTGCGGGCGGAATTCCTCGGCCAGCGATTGCAGCAGGGTGTCGAGCGACACCGGCTGCATATCGGCCTCCACCGTGCCGGCATCTAGCGTCGAGATGTCGAGCAGCGCGTTGAGGAGCTGTTCCCCCGCCGTCATCGCGTTGGCCAGCATGCCGGCGGTGCGCGTCGCCCGCGCGTTGCCCTCCACCTGCGTGGTCAGGGCGTCGAGGAAAAGCCGCATCGCCTGGAAGGGCTGGCGCAGATCGTGGCTGGCCGAAGCCAGGAAGCGGGAACGCGCCGCCGTGGTGCGCGCCACCTCCGCCCGCATGGTCTCCGCCATCCGGGCGATGGCTCCGTCGAGCGTCGCCGTCGCCAGCACCCCCACCACGCGACCATCGACCAGCAGAGGAGCGGCGCGCAGGCTGAGCGGCGGGTCGGTCGGCAGATGCAGCGTGGCGCTGTCGGGCGGCGGCGCCGGGCTGTCCGTCTGGTAGAGGGGGCGCAGCGTCTCCGCCACGCTGGTCCAGCCGCCGGGCAGCAGGGTCGGCCCGCTCTCGTCACGGGTGGCCGCGCGCGGACGGTTCAGCAGGACAGCCAGCGCCTCGTTGCAGCGGACGGCGGCCATCTCCGGCCCACCGATCACCAGCATCGCCGGGACCGTTCCGGCCGCGCAGACGCGCCGCGCATTCTCGAGACACTCGCGGTAGCGCTGATCGGTCGGGGACATGGGGGTGGCCGAAGATCGGTGCATAGCGTCGGAGTCTCTTGAGATCGGGGTCTCGTGGATGGGTTGGAGGCTGAACGCCATCGGAAGCGGTACCGGCACCGGTCGGACCATCGGACAGTTTCGAAAAGCCCGCAGAGAATAAACGGCCAAGCCGGCTTTCGAAATCACACGATGGCTCTACTCCCCTCCTATGCGGAAGGTGCAGGCCGCGGAAGCCGCATCAGATGATCCTCCACAAAGTATTTGCGGCGCAAAAGCGCCATCAGCCTGATCTTGAGGACATCCATCGTCTGTCCTTTCCCGACGAAATCATCGGCCCCCGCGTTCAGGCTTATCATCAGTTGCTCCTCGTCGTCCTGGCTGGTCAGGATGACGATTTGGAAGAACAGGCCTCGCTGACGCCGGAACCTGTCGAATCTTTCGCAGAGCTGGGTGCCGCTGGTTCCCGGCATGACCAAGTCCAGAATGACGCAGTCCAGCCCGCCGCCGGCCAGCGCCGCCACCGCCTCGTCGGCGTTGCGGGCGGCGGTGACGGCACAGCCTTCCTGCTCCAGTTCGGCCCGCAGGAACTCGCGGTAGGTCGCGCTGTCGTCGACGATCAGGATGCGGGCGCGTCGGAAGATCTCAGGCACCGTCGGCGGGGCGCCGCGTCGCTCCATCAGCGCGCAGGCCGTTTCCACCACCGCCTTCGGGTCGGAGGGATCCTGCTCTCCCTCGCCACGGCCCAACACCATGACGGTGGCGTCGCTGCGCGCGCGCAGCTCGGCAAGGCCGGCCGGGCCGGCGAGGTCGCCCTCGACGATCAGCAGGTCCCGCGGACCGCCGGCGATCTCGGCCAGGGCGGACTCCACACCGTCGGCGCAGACGGTCTCGACGCCGCGCTCCTCCAGCAGCAGCTTCAGCAGAAGCCCCTGCGTCCGGGAACCCATGACAACCAGGGTGCGGAGTCCGTTCATGACGTCATCTTATCGTCGGAGGTCAGTTGCAGCAGCCGTCCGGCCACCCGGTCGAGAGGCAGTTCCTCCACTACGCCGCCCAGCCGCACCGCGGTGCCCGGCATGCTGTGGATCACCGCCGTGGAGGCGTGTTCGGCTATGGTGTAGGCCCCGGCCCTGTGCATGTCCACCAACCCCCTCCCGCCATCCTCGCCCATCCCGGTCAACAGCACGCCGATGCCGGCCGCGCCATAGCCGCGGGCCATCGACTGGAACAGCACCTCGCCGGACGGACGCTGTCCGCACACCATCGGGTCGGCCGACAGGTGCAGCGTGGCGCCGTCCACCAGCATGTGCCGGTCCCCCGGCGCCACATAGACCGTGCCCGGCCGCGGAGACAGCCCCGCCTCGCCCAGCCGCACCGGCAGCGCGGAGACGGTGCCGAGCCAGCTGGCGAACCCGGCCATGAACGGTGCGCCCATATGCTGGACCACGAAGACCGGCAACGGAAAGTCGGTCGGGAGATCCTTGAGGATCCTGGACAGCGCCGCCGGCCCGCCGGTGGACGCGACGAGGCCGAGCGCACGGAAGCGCCGGATCCGGCCATCGGCCGCCACCGCCTCCTCCGGCAGCCGGCCGTCCGGGGAGGAGGCCTCGGCGGGAGAGCCGGCGGTCTGGCCGACGGCAGGTTTGGCTCCACGTGCGGAGATGCGGTGGCGGATGACTTTCACCTGGCTCATGATGACCAGCTGGGTGCAGAGATGGTGCGCCACCGTCTGGTAGTCGGCACGCGCCATGCTGCCCGGCTTCTCCACCACCGCCAGCGCGCCGGCCTGCAGTGCCCGCATCGGGATGTCGAGGTCGCGCACGTCGGACGCCACCACCACGATCGGCAGCGGGTTCTGCCGCATGATACGGCTGGTCACCTCGAACCCGTCGATGCCCGGCAGACGGATGTCGAGCGACACCACGTCGGGGGCGGTCCGCTCGATCATGCGCAGCGCCTGCTCGCCGCTGGAGGCGATACCGGCCACCTCCAGCCGCGGATCGGCACTGATGACATGGCTCAGCAACTGCTGGATGACCGGGCTGTCCTCGACCACCAGCACACGGATGCGGCGGTTTCCGGTGTTGTGGGATCCGCCGTTCGCCGCCCCGCTCACAGCAGCCGCCGGATGCCGGCCAGAAGCTCGTTCTGGTCGAAGCGCGTCTTGACGATGTAGGCGTCGGCGCCCAGCCGCAGGCCGCGTTCGCGGTCCTCGTCGCTGGCGCGCGAGGTGACGAGGATCACCGGAATCTCCTCCAGCCGCCGGTCCGCCTTCACCGCCTGCAACAGGGCGAAGCCGTCCATCCTGGGCATCTCGACGTCGCTGATGATCAGGCCAACCTCCATCCCTTCGGAAAGGCGCTCCAGGGCCTCGCGCCCGTCCACGCACAGCGTCACCCGATAACCATGGGCTTCGAGGATGCTCTTTTCCAGCGTGCGGGTGGTGATGCTGTCATCGACGACCAGGATATGCGCCCGGGCAGGGGTGACCTCCTCCCCTGGACGTGCCGGAGCCGGCAGGGCGCTGCCGGGCAGCGGCATCAGGCCGGAAATGTTCAGCACCAGCGCCGGCCCGCCGTCGTCCATCAGCACGGTGCCGAGATAGCGGCCGGAATCGAGACCCGTCTCCTCCGCCGCCGTCACGACCGTCTCCCGCGTCGCGACGAAGCGGTCGACCGCCAGCGCCAGCCGCCGGTCCGCCGCCCGCACCACCACCAGCGCCAGCCTGCGCTCCGCCGAGGGCACCACCGGCGCCTCCATGCCGAGCAGGGCGGCCAGCGAGGTGACGGGAATTTCGTCCTCCCCGATGCGGATCATCGGCGTGCCGACGCCGGAGAACAGCGTCTCGGCGCTGGCGGCGCGCAGCCTGACGACGTCGGCCGAAGGGATCGCCAAAATCTGGTCCTGCACGGCGACGAAGACCAGACGCTGGCTGAGCAGGCTCAGCGGCACCTCGATGGTGACGGCGGTGCCGCCGTCCGGGCGGTCGGTGATGGTCAGGTTGCCCTGGAGCCGCTCCACCTCGCGCCGTGCGATGGCGAGGCCCATGCCGCGCCCGGCCAGCTCGGTGGTGTGGGACGCGGTGGAGAAGCCGGGATGGAACAGGAACTCGGTCAGCCGTTCGAGCGGCATCTCCCCGCCCTGCGAGAGTTCTGCGGCGTCGATCAGGCCGCGTTCCGCCGCCTTGCGCAGGATCGCCCCGCGGTCAAGCCCGCGCCCGTCATCCTCGATGCGCAGCCGCAGGCGGGCGCCTTCCACCGACGCGGCAATCGTGACGCGCGCGGCGGGCCGCTTGCCGAGCGCCAGACGCTCCGACGGCGTTTCGATGCCGTGGCTGATGGCGTTGCGGGCGATGTGCAGGATCGGGTCCTTCAACCGCTGCAGGACGGCGCGGTCGGCCTCCACCTCCAGCCCGCGGACGTCGACCTCGACCTCCTTGCCCTCGGCCCGGCTGATGTCGCGGACCATGCGGCCAAGGCCGCTCAACTGGTTTTCCGCCGGCAGCATGCGCAGGCGCCGCATGTCCTGCTGGAAGCCGCCGCCCCAGCGCCGCATCGACCACAGCAGCCTGTCATGGCTGCGGTGCGTGGCATCGAGCGCGCCGCCCAACGCACGGAAGCGCCGCTCGAACGCCATCAGGGCGGGCAGCGCGCCGCGGCCATCGAGCGTGTCGCCGCCTGTATCGGTCCGGCTGTCCGCCCGGGCGCCGCGGCCGATCTGCACCCGCAGATGCCGCCACGCCCGGTCGAGCGCCCGCCATTCCTGGCGCATCGCGCGCAGCTGCTCGCCAAGCCCGGCCTGCGCCTCCACCTCCGGCAGCAGGGCGGAGGCGGTCTCCGACAGACGCTCCAGCCCTTGCGCCGCGATGCGGACCAGGGCCGCGGAGTCGGCGTCGACGGCGCGGTCGCGCTGGCGGGGGGGCCGGCGTTCGGCGGCACGGGACGGGTCGGGCGCCGTGGGGACGGCAAGCGGAGCGCCGCCACGGTCCCCGGCCAGCGCGTCGAGATCGGCCAGCACCCCGGCCGTCTCGACCGCATCGCCGCCCTGGAGCGACCAGGCCACCAGATCCTCGATTGCATCGAGCGACCGGCGGACCACGCCGACGCTGGCGGCGTCCAGCGCGATCTCCCCCTTCTGCACCGCGATGATGGCGGCCTCCAGCCGGTGGGAGATCGCCTCCACCTCCGGCAGATCGACGGCGCGGGCGGCGCCCTTCAGGCTGTGGGCGCGCCGGTGAATGTCGACGAGGTCCGGTGCGTCGCCCGTCGCCTCCGCATCGCGGAGCGCGTTACGGATCGCCGAGAGATGGTCCTTGTGCTCCAGGTCGAAGGCGGCGAGCAGGCGCTGGCGGATGTCCATCAGGGACTCCGGGCAGGAGCGCAATCCCCTCTTCCCCCCGGGGAGAGGGAGGAGGGGGGAGGAAAGAGGCGATTTCGGCGGCGCATCGTCACACCTGGTAGTTCCGCACCGCCTCGACCAGACCCTGGCCGAGGTTGTTCAGGTTGGCGGCGGCGCCCTCCAGCTGGCGGGTGCCGGCGGCGGTCTGGCTGCTGGCTTCGCGGATGTTCTGAAGCGCCTGGATCACCTGTTCCAGGCCGATCTGCTGCTGGTTGGTGCCGGCGACGATCTGCTGGAAGGCCAGCACGCTCTCCTGGATGTTCTCCGCCATGGTGCGGATGGTCGACTGGGTGGCGTCGGTCTGGCGCTTGCCGGCGGAGACACGCTTCACCGCCTCCTCCGTCAGCATGACCGAGGCGTTGATGCCGTGCTGGATCTCCGACAGGTTGGAACGGACCTGGGCGGTCGCCTCCTTCGACTGGTCGGCGAGGCTCTTGATCTCGCCGGCGACGATGGAGAAGGTGCGGCCATGCTCGCCGGCCGCCGCCGCCTCGATGGCGGCGTTCAGCGCCAGCAGATGGCAGCGCTCGGCGATGTCGTTCACCGTCACGATGATCTCGCCGATCGCCTGGGTGCGTTCGGACAGCATGACGATGTTCTCGGCCACCGCCTCGGCCTGTTCGCGGATGGCATCCATCGCCTGGATGGTGTCGTCGACCGCCTTCATGCCGGAATGGCTGGAGACGGCCACCGTCTGGGCGCCGTGGGCGACGTCCTGGGCGCGGCGGTTGATCTGGGCGCCGGACTCGGTGATCTCCGACAGGGTCGCGGTGGTCTGCTCCACCGCCGCCAGCTGTTCGGCGACGCTGGCCGACTGCTGCTGGGTGGAGGCCCGGATCTGGGCGGTGGCGGCGTGGACGCTCTCGGCGGTCTCGCGGGTGGTGCGGGCCATCGACTTCAGCCGGCCGGCCATCTCGTTCAGATGCTGGCCCAGCACGGCCAGCTCGTCCTTGCCGGCGATCAGGATCTCCTGCGTCAGGTCGCCATGGCCGATCCTGGTGACGAAGTCGATGGCGCGGCCGAGCCGCCGGGTGATCGAGCTGCCGATCAGATAGGCGACCCCCACCGCGATCAGGAAGACGACGACCAGCGCGATGACCGAGGACTGGATGGCCGAGTCGTAGATCGCCCGGATGTCCTCGCGGCCGGCGGCGGTCAGGTGGTCGATGGCGGTCTGGGCGGCGTCGATGCGCTGCTCCATCACCTTGCGCAGCTCGTCCACCCGCTGGCGACGCTGCAGCGCATCGGTGACCTGATTGCGCTCCAGCAGGGTGTAGATGGTCCGCGCCTCGTCCCCGACCGCCGAAATGGCGCGGTTCATCTCGTTCACCGAAGTGTCCAGCTCGACCCAGCCCTTGCGGCGGCTGTCGGTCACGCTGTTGCTGGACCGCTCCGCCACCATCGCGCGCAACCGGCCCAGAGTGTCGCGCAGCTTGGCCCCGACCTCGTCGTAATGGCGGCGCAGCGGCATCATGATGGCCGGAATGTCCGCCACCCGCCCTTCGGCATTGGCGATGGACACCGCGTTCAACGCCGATTCGCGCGTGCTGCGCAGCTCGGCCTGAAGGTTGCCGACCGTGGTCACCATGTCGGCGGCCTCGGTGTCGTAGCTCGACACCGCCATGATGACGGACAGCGCGTCGGAGAAGCGCGACATCTGGTAAAGCGCCAGCAATGCGCTCAGGACACAGACCACGCCGAATCCCAGGACCAGCTTGTGCGCGACTTTGATGCTCATTCTTGTGCTCCGGCCCCGGACGGCTCTTCAGGTGGATCGGTCGTTTTTTCAGGTCTTCACGAAGTCGAGCAAGGCCGCCATGTCGAGGATCGCCATACGATCCGCGGTGATCGCCCGGACCAGCGGCCCGGCCTCCGCCGGGACGGCAGCGCGGGGCGGCACGATGTCGGCAACCCGCTCCACCTCGCGCAGCCGCAGGGCGGCCGGACGGGCGGCACCGGTGCGCAGCACGACGGCGTAGCCGGACTGGTCGGCCTCGCCGCTGCCGGCCACCCCCGGCGTTGGGAGCCCGCCGCACAGGCGGTCGAGGTCGAACAGCCTCATCACCCGGCCGGCGACGGCGATCACCCCCAGGACGGCGGGCGGCGCCCCCGGCACGCGGGCCAGCCGCGGCATCGGCGCGATATGGCCGAGATGACGCAGTTCCAGCCCATAGAGCGTCTCCACCCCGCGCGCGACCAGCATCGGCGTGCCGACGCTCCCGTCATCGTGGAGGCGCGGGGTTTCGGCCAGATCCTCCGCCCGGCGGGCGAGCACGGCATCGGCCCAGGGACCGCGGCCGGCGAAGGTCGCCTCCAGGTCGGCGGTGCCGCGTGCCAGCTTCTCGCGCACCGCCTCCCAGTCGATGGCGGCGCGGGCGGCGGCACGCTCCGGGGATGCGCTGTCGAGGGCGGCGATGAGCGGTGCGGCCCCCGGACCGGCTCCTGCGAGCGTCTCGTCCATCAGCCCTCCTCACCGTTCAGCCAGAGGTCCAGCATGCCGCGCAGCTCCTGGACGGTCAGGCCGCCACCCTCCGTCACCGCCTCGTCGTCGGAACGGCTTTCCAACGCCTCGCGCGCGTTGCGGAAATGGCGCTGCGCCGGGACCAGCCGGCCGCGCCGCCAGTAGGCGAGCGCCAGATGATAGTCGGCCAGGACGAAGCGCGGGTCGAGATACAAGGCCCGCTTGAAGGCCGCCACCGGGTCGCCGACGCCCAGCTCCTCCTCCACCAGGCCGAGCTGGTAGTGGGCGGCCGGGTCCAGCCGGCTCGCCTCCACCCGCGCCAGACAGGCCTCCAGCGCGGTCGAGCGCTCGTCGGTTTCGACCGGATGCGGCTGGGCGGGGGCCGGCTGCGGCGTCGCCGACTTGCGGGAGCGCGGGCCGGAAACGGGACCGGCGGGCAAGCCGGCAGCGGAGTCGGCAGCGGACATCGAGGCGGGCTTGCCGGAGCGGCGCAGACCGGACGTCGGAACCGGCGCGACCGGTTCCGGGCCATGGGCGGCTGGGCCATGGGCGGCTCTCCGGCTCGCCGCGGTCGCGACTGGCGGTTCGACCTGCTTGCGGTACAGAGTTGCGCCGGGGACCGAAACGGGAATGAACAGCTCGTTCATCTGCGGACCGGCCTCGGCATGGCCGACCACCAGCCAGCCGCCGTCGGCCAGCGCCTTGTGCAGGTCGCCGAGCAGCCGGTGCCGCGTCGCCTCGTCGAAATAGATCATGACGTTGCGGCACAGGATGATGTCGAAATGCCCGATCCCGTGCGGATAGGAGGGGATCGCCCCGTCCACGAGGTTGAAGGGCATGAAGCTGGTCCACTGGCGATATTTCGGCTTTACCGCCCACAGCCTGTCCTGGCGGTCGAAGCAGGCCTCCAACGTCTCCGGCGACAGCCCGCGCACCGCCCAGTCGCCATAGGCGCCACGCCGCGCCTGCTCCAGGAAGGCGCCGTTGATGTCGGTACCGACGATATGGACCTGCCAGCCCTCCAGCTGGGCGGCGAAATGCTGCTTCAGCAGGATTTCGATGGTGTAGGCCTCCGGCCCGATGGAGCAGCCGGCGCTCCAGATCCGCAGCAGCCGGCTCGCCTGGTTGCGGCGCAGGCATTCGGGGATGGCGACGGCGCGGAGCGCATCGAACTGCTCGATATAGCGGAAGAAGAAGGTCTCCCCGACCGCAAGCTCGTTGATCAGTCCCTGGAATTCGGCGCCGCCCGGTCCCTCCGCCTCCAGCGCCGCCAGATAGCTGCCGACCGTCGTTATGCGGCCGAAGGGCAGCCGGCGGTTGATCCGCTCGGCGAAGGCGGCATCCTTGTCGGCGTAATAGGCAAGGCCGGTCGCGTCGATCACCATCGCCTTAAGGCGGAGGAAATGCGGATCGCGACGGATCGAATCGATCGTTGCAGCGGCATTGGACATCATGCGGCGCCACCCCCGGCGGATGCCCTGTCCTGGGAAGCCGCATCGCTGTCGTCGCCGGCCGTGACCTGCCACTGCGCCAGCCGCCGCTCCGCCGTGGCACGGAAGGCGTCGAGCAGCCGGCCCTCCGCCTCGCTCAGCAGCCGCCCGGAGTCGAGCAAGGTCACGGTGCCGCCTCGGCCGGTCATCCGGTCCGGGAAGGTGCCGACGGCACAGCCGTTGAAGGTCAGCGACGGGTCGGACGGCGTGCGCTCGGCAGGATCGACCGCCGTGTCGCCATGGACGTGATCGGCCAGCAGCGCCGCCGGCCGGCCCTGCCACGTGATGAGCAGAAGCGGCGAATAGAGCCCGGCAACAGACTTGCCCACCACCGGATCCGCCGCCGCGAGATCGAGCAGGACATCCAGGCGCAGGACCGGGACCACCTCCCCCTGATAGCGGAACACGCCCTCGACCGGCGGCGGCGCGGTCGGCAGACGCTCCAGCCGCGGCAATGGCAGAAAGCGCCGCACGGCTTCCACCGGCAGCGCCAGGGCTTGGCCGGCGACCGAAAACACGACGCAACGGAACGGCGACGGCATCGAGGTCCCAGGGGAAGTACTGTGCGCGGGGAGTGGTGACATCCGTCCGTCGTTGGTCTGGAATCCGACCGGGAACATGCCCCATCGCAACAGCAATGCGAATTACTCCAAAGGTTTACGCCGTAGGGCCTATGCCCATGCCAGGATTGTCCCTGCCCTTTGCCGGATGGTCCGGGCGGGATAGTCTCGGCCGGCAGCCACGAGACCCATGCCAACGAACCGATCAGGGGAGAAGCGACAGAATGTCCGGCCGCCATTTCGAGGATTTCCGCATCGGCGACGTGTTCGAATCGGAAGGGGCGACCCTGACCGACAGCCAGATCATGGATTTCGCCCTTCGTTTCGACCCGCAACCCTTCCACATCGACGCGGCGGCGGCGGCCGACGGACCGTTCCAGGGGCTGATCGCCAGCGGCTTCCATACGCTGTCGCTGACCTTCCGGCTGTTCCGCGACACCGGGCTGATCACCGGCACCAGCCTGGGCGGATCCGGCATGGACGAGCTGCGCTGGCTGCGGCCGGTGCGGCCCGGCGACAGCATCCGCGTCCGGGTGGAGGTGGTGGAGACGACCCCGTCGCGCCGCGGCGGGCGCGGAACGGTGCGGCTGGCCTACACCACGCTGAACCAGCGGGGCGAGCCGGTGATGACCTGCATCATGAACCACATCGTCGCAGGGCGGAGCGGGCCGCAGGCGACCATTGACGTATGAGTGCCGCGAGCGCAGCCCGGTTTCAGGCCCGCGCGGCCAGCGTGCGGATCGCCAGGGCGGCGGCGGAGGCACGGTTCTCCACGCCGAGCTTGGTGAAGACCTGTTCCAGATGCTTGTTCACCGTGCGCGGGCTGATGCCCAGGATTTCGCCGATGTCCCGGTTGGGCTTGCCGTTGGCGATCCACAGCAGAACCTCCGCCTCCCGCGCCGTGAGGCCCAGCGCGTCGCGCAGCACCGCCTCCTGCCGGCCAGCGGTCGGCTCGCTGAGACGGAACAGATACTCGTCGGGGTTTGCCGGGCTCAGATAGCTGAACTCCAGCCGCCGCCCTCCCTCGCCGTCCGGCAGGTCCAGCGTGAAGATCTCCGCCGTACCGCCGGGTGAAGCGGCCTGACGCAGCCGGACCAGACCGGCGGCCAGGGAGAGCGCCGCCTCGGGCGGCAGGCCGGCCAGCAGCCGCTCCGCCTGCGGGGTGCACCACAGCAGCCGGCCCTCCCCGTCCGTCGCCAGCAGGAAGCGGCCGGTGGCGTCGAGTGCCGCGCGGGCGGCGTAGGCGACGCGGGCGTTGGTCAGATGGACGCGGATGCGGGCGATCAGCTCGTCCACGACGATGGGCTTGGTGACGTAATCGACGCCGCCGGCCTCCAGCCCCTTCACCACATGCTCGGTGTCGCTGAGGCCGGTCATGAAGATGACGGGGATGTGCGACAGGTGGGGGACCTGCTTCAGCCGGCGGCAGGTCTCGAAGCCGTCGAGGCCGGGCATCACCGCGTCCATCAGGATCAGGTCCGGCGTGATCTGACCGACCAGATCCAGCGCGCTCTCGCCATCAATGGCGACCAGCACGGTCAGGTCGGCCTGTTCGATGGCCTCCGTCAGGAATCCCAGCGTGTCGGGGGTGTCGTCCACCACCAGGATCATGTCGCGGCGCTTCATCCCGTCACGGCCCCGTCTTCCGCCCGATCTTCTTCATGGTCTTGCCCCTGGCCCCGTCCGTCGGCGTCGCGCTGCGCCACCGCGTCCTCCACCGCACGCATATAGCCTTTCAGGTCGAAGGCACGCACCAGAGTTTGCAGCCGCTCGACGAAAGGCAGCGCGGCGGGATCCTCGGCCTCGACCTCGCGCAGCTTGGCCTCGATCCCGCGAATGTAGCCGATCCGGCCGAGCTGGCGCAGGTCGTCGAGATGACGCAGGACCGACTCCGGCGGCCCGGAAACAGCGTGGCCGGCGGGGGATGGTTCAGCCAGGGATGGTTCAGCGGGCGCCGGTCCGGGCCTGGGCGTTTGATCGGCCGGGACGGTGGCCGGGGCAAGCAGTTCCGCCGGATTTTCCGTTTTTTCCGGTTTCTCCGCGGCGTGGATCCATTCCAACCCGGTCAGCGCCTGCAACCGGTCAAGCAGCGCGTGGATCTCGATGGGCTTGGCGACGAAGGCGTCGTGCGGCGCCCGCCCGTCGCCCGGCCCCTGCGCCTCGTAGGCGTTGGCCGAGACCATGATGATGCGGATGCGGTCGGTGAACTGGCGGCGCAGCTCCTCCGCCAGGTCCCACCCGCTTTCTCCCGGCATCGAGATGTCGAGCATGGCGACGTCCGGCCTGCACTGCGCCGCCAGTTCCAGGCAGGTGGTGGCGTCGGACGCGGTGAACAGCACGAATCCCAGCGGGCGCAGGATGTCGGTCATCAGCGCCAGATGGTCGCGGTCGTCGTCGGCCAGCAGGATGGTGATCTGCGGCCCGGCATAGCCGGTGACGGCGCGGCGCTCCGCCTGCTCGCCCGGCCGGTGCATGGCCTCCGACAACAGCAGGCGGACGGTGAAGACGCTGCCCTGCCCCGCCTCGCTGCGCAGCGCGATGTCGCCGCCCATGATCCGGGTCAGCACCCGGGTGATGGTCAGGCCGAGGCCGGTGCCGGCGACCGCACGCACCGCCGCGCCGCGGCCACGCTCGAACGGTTCGAAGACGCGGTCGAGATCCTCGGGCCGGATGCCGATGCCGCTGTCGGAGATCTCGAACTCGGCGATCTGGCTGCGGTAGCGGACGGTCAGGGCGACATGGCCGGTCTCGGTGTATTTCACCGCGTTGGACAGCAGGTTGATCAGGATCTGGCGCAGGATCTTGCTGTCGGTGTGGACCCAGACCGGCAGGTGCGGCACGCGGGCATAGCGGAACTCCAGCCCCTTGGCGGCGGCCTGGATGCGGAACATGTCGGCGAGCTGGTCGAGGAAGTCGATCAGCTGCACCTTGTCCCGGCTGAGCCGGCGCAGGCCCGATTCGATCTTGGAGATGTCGAGCAGCCCGTCGATCAGGTTCGACAGATGCTCGGCGCTGCGGCGGATGACGCGGACGGCGTCCTGCGGGCGCTGGGTGCTGTTGCTCTCCAGAAGCTGGGCATAGCCGGAAATGGCGTTCAGCGGCGCCCGGATCTCGTGGCTGACGCCTATGATGTAGCGGCTCTTGGCGGCATTGGCCGCCTCGGCCACCTCCTTGGCCTTCTGCAGGGCGGCGTCGGTACGCTCGTGGGCGGCGATTTCGTCCATCAGCATGGCGGTCTGGCGGGCGGTCTCCTCCTCCGCCTTGCGGCGGCTCTCATGGGCGAGCACCAGCAGCCAGGCCGCGACGCCGGACAGGATGAACAGGCAGACGAAGACGGTGAACAGCGCGGCGTGGATCGCCGCCCGCTCCGCGGCGTCGGCATTGGCGTACTGGAAGTCGATGACCACCAGCACCCCGCCCAGCACCAGCGAGAACAGCGTCATCACGCCGATGAAATGGCCGGTGCGGGTATGGACGCCGGCCGCCATCCGCCTGGGCAGGACCCGCTGCAGGCTGCGGGCGATCTGGTCGGCGAAGCGGCTGTCGGTCTTGCACAAATCGTGGCAGCGCGCCTCCAGCGTGCAGCAGAGCGAGCAGATCGGCGCGTCGTAGGCCGGGCAGAAGGCCATGTCCTGCCGTTCGAAATGGTTCTCGCAGATCGAGCAGCGGATGGTCGCCGCATCGCCGGGCAGCCTGTCCGACTTGCGGGCGATGTAATAGCGGCCCTTCGTCCTCCAGGCGATCAGCGGCGCGGCGGCGAAGGCGACCACCAGCCCGATGAAGGGGGCCAGCGCCTGCGCCACCGGCCCCAGCAGCCCGAAGAAGGCGGTGGTGGAGCACAGCACCGACAGGCCCATGGCGCCGGTGCCGACCGGATTGATGTCGTAGAGGTGGGCGCGCTTGAACTCGATCCCCGGCGGGCTGAAGCCCAGCGGCTTGTTGACGGCCAGATCGGCGGCGACCGCGCCCAGCCAGCCCACCGCGACGTTGGCGTAGAGGCCGAGGATGCTTTCGATCACCCCGAGGATGCCGATCTCCATCAGCAGCAGCGCCAGCAGAACGTTGAACACCAGCCAGACGACGCGGCCGGGGTGGCTGCGGGTCAGGCGGGAGAAGAAGTTCGACCAGGCGATGGAGCCGGCATAGGCGTTGGTGACGTTGATCTTCATCTGGCAGACCACGACGAAGATGCCGGTCAGCGCCAGCGCCGCGGCGGGCGAGCCGAACACGTCGAGGAAAGCCATGTGGTACATGATGTTGGGCTGCACCGCGTCTTCCACCGGCAGCCCGTGCTTGAGGGCGAGGAAGGCCAGCAGCGAGCCCGCCGCCAGCTTCAGGCTGCCGATCAGCACCCAGCCCGGACCGCCGGCCAGCATCGCCGCCCACCAGCGCACCCTGCCGATGCGGGCCTGCGAGGGCAGGAAGCGCAGATAGTCCACCTGCTCGCCGATCTGCGGCAGCAGAGACAGCAGGACCGAGGCGGCCATGCCGAAGGGCAGCAGAGACAGCCCGCCGTTGGGAGCGTAGACGCCGGGCAGCGAGGTCCACTGGCCGAGGGTGTCGCGGTCGAGCAGGAGGAAATAGGCGAGCGGCACGCATTGCAGCAGGATCCACACCGGCTGCGTCGCCCATTGCATGCGGCTGATGAGGCGGATGCCGTAGACGGCAATGGGGATCACCGCCAGCGAGCTGATGACATGGGCGGCCGAGGCCGGGATGCCCAGCACCATGGTCATCGCGGCCGACATGATGCTGGCCTCGATGGACAGCAGGATGAAGGTGAAGGAGGCGTAGACCAGCGAGGTGATGGTGGAGCCGAGATAGCCGAAGCCGGCTCCCCGGGCCAGCAGGTCGATGTCCACCCCGGCCTTGGCCGCATGGTAGGTGATCGGCAGCCCGACCAGGATGCTGAGCAGCGCCACCGCCAGGATGGCGGCCATGGCGTTCTCGAAGCCGTAGGTCAGGGTGACGGCGGCGCCGATCGCCTCGCAGGCCAGGAAGGAGATGGCGCCGAGCGCCGTGTTGGCGACCCGCCAGGCGCTCCAGCGCCGCGCCCGTTCCGCGGTGTAGCGGAGCGCATAGTCCTCCAGCGTCTGGTCGGCGGCGAGCTGGTTGTATTGCCGGCGTTCACGGACGATCCGTTGCCTCGCGCTCATGCCCGTCCGCCGTTCCCGTCCGTCGCCTGTGATGGCCCGCATCGTCGGGAGTTTCGCCCTGCTTGGCAAGCCGCAAGCGCGTTGACAGCCTCCCAACCGGGCTCTAGCTGTCGGGACGTAGGAACCGGAAAATCACTGGAAGCCAGAGCATGACCGTCGAGCTTGTCGTCTGTGAGACCTGCCGTCGTCCGGAAGACCCGCCCGAAGCCATCCGGCCGGGGGCGGAACTGGTGGCGCTGATGGAGCGGGCGCTGGCCGACGAGCCCGATCTGGCCGCATCGGTGCGTCTGCGGCCGATGCGCTGCCTGATGAGTTGCCGACGCCCTTGCGCCGTCGCGGTGCGCTCGGCAGCGCGGATGAGCTATGTGCTGGGCGACTTCGCCCCGGACGAGATGACGGTGGAAACGCTGACCGCCTATCTGCGCGCCTATGCCGCCACCACCGACGGGATCGTTCCGTTCAAGCAATGGCCCCAGGGGGTCAAGGGGCGTTTCGTCTCGCGCCTGCCGCCGCTGGAGGATTGAGCCGTCGCTCCTGCCGGCGGAGACGGTCTATTGCCGGCGCCGCGCCAGATGGACGATCTGGGCGGTCAGCCCGATGACGAGGATGGCCGCGAGCGCGCCCTGGGCCCCCAGCAGCAGCGGCGACTTCAGGTCGGTCACCAGAGGGTGGCCGTCCGGAACCCGGCGCAGGATTTCGCTGACGGTCGGCACCATCAGCAGGAAGGCGCTCACGCTGAGGCAGACGGTCTCGACGTAGCGTGCCGCACGCCCCGCCGCCGGGCTCCATCCGATCGCATAGCCCGCGAGCAGCAGCAGGATCGTCACGGCGCCGATGCCGTAGCTGACCGGCTGATGGGCGACGAGGAAGACCGTCGAGGCACCGATCAGCATGGACGCGAAATACACCCCACCCGGCAGGGAGCGGGGCACGATCCGGCCATGGCGGGCGAACATGTAGGCGGCCACGGGGATGGCCGGCAGGCTGCCGAGCGTATGGGCCCAGCCAATCGGAGAAATTCCGAACATCGGCGATTTCCTTTCAGGTCCAGAGGAACGGGATGGAGGGGAGCCGGCAGGGACGGAGCCTGCTCCCAGGAAAGAAGAGGCTACCTACTGGTCGGTAGGCTGATTGGCCAAGCGCTTCCTCTGCGGGCAAGGCCCCGCTTTCAGGCGGCGATCCTCTCCAGCAGCGGACGGGTTATGGCGCCGAAGGCCGTGGCGTCGCCGTATGCACGGGCCGACAGCATCGCGCCATGCGTGGTCGCCATGAACATCTCGGCGTCAGCCCTGGCGGTTCCGGACAGACGGAGGCGGCCTTGCGCGGCGCCGCGTTCGAAGACCTCTGTCAACCAGTCGGCGAGCCGGCGGAAATGTGCCCGCACTTCCATGGCGACATCTTCGGGAAGAACCGGGATTTCGCCCGCGAGCAGCGCGCAGATGCAGAAAGAGTCGGCCATATCGGCGAAACACCGCTCCCAATAGCCGAGATAGGCGCGAAGCTGGTCCAGCGGATCGGGGACGCTCAGCTTCAGCTGGGCCAGCCCGTCCGCAGCCTCCCTCCGATACTGCGCGACGAGCGCTCGGACCAGATCCGATTTACTGGGAAAATGATGATGTATGCTCGCCGTACGGATGCCGACGACCTTGGAAATGTCGGCATAGCTGAAACTGTTGTAGCCGCCCCTGACGATCAGGGAGCGCGCACAGTGGAGAATGTCGTCGGCTCTGCTCGATTGCGTGTTCATGCCTCGAACCTACCAACTAGTAGGTAGCCTGTCAATGCCGTGTAGGAAGCCTGGGCGTGACCATAGGCGGTGGTTTCGAAAATCCGCCCTCCCCGATCCCCACGCGACCTGAAACTCTTCGGAGCCGGTTTGAAAGCTGTCGGTGCCGAAGGCGCGATGTGATGTACGTCTCGCCTCTGGCTCGAACAGACGCGCGGCCGCTCAGTGCTATCCCTGATTTCCGAAGGACGTGTTTGACAGATCCAGATGGCGTTCCAATAATTGTTGGTCAGACCAACAAATTTCGCCCATCACGGGCGAGGAGGAGCGCCCGATGAAGGTCGACCCCGAGGTCCTGAACTGCGCCACCGGCCTGCTGCACATGGCGCGGGAGGCCGAGCGGTCCAACGGCTGGGAAGCCGGCGACCTCCTGCGCACCACGCTGCGCCTGCTGGTGGTGGCCGGCGCCGACGGCCATGGCTGGAACGCGAACGATCTGTCGGAGGAAGTGCGCGATCTGGTCGAGGCGGTGCGGACGACGAAGGGCGACGACGGGATGCGGTTCTGCGGCGGGGAGACGGCCCTGCATTGAGGGGCGGTCACGCTGAGGCCCCTACGGTCGGACCGGCCTATGGCCGGCCGAGGCGGCGAAGGGGCATTCGGCCCGACGTCAGCCCTCCGAAACCTCCGGGTTCAGCTGGATCAGCACCTTGTCGATGCGGCGGCCGTCCATGTCGACGACCTCGAAGCGGATGCCGTTCCAATGGAAATGTTCCGCCGCGGTGGGAACATGGCCGAACTGGTCGAGAAGGAAGCCGGCGATGGTGTGGAAATCGCCCTCCCCCTTCAGGTTCTTGACGCCGACCAGCGCCTCGACCTCCTCGACCGGGGTCATGCCGTCGACCAGCCAGCTGCCGTCCTCGCGCTGGACCGCGCCGGCCTCGCCCTCCTGGGTGCTGTCGGGCAGCTCGCCGGCGATCGCCTCCAGGATGTCGGTCATGGTGACCAGACCCTCGACGCTGCCATACTCGTCCACCACCACCGCCATATGGACGCTGGCCTGCTTGAACAGGTCGAGCAGGCGGAAGACCGGCGTGCCGTCATGGACGACCAGCGGCCGGACCATCGCCGTCCGCAGATCGAACGAAACCCCCTTCAGCGACTGGTCGAGCAGCGCCTTGGCCGAGACGATGCCCTGCACCTCGTCGACGTCGCCTCGGCAGACCGGGAAACGGGAATAGCCGCTCTCACAGATCTCGCGGCCGACCGTTTCGGGGCTGTCGCCGATGTCGAGCCAGATCAGGTCGGGACGCGGGGTCATGATCGACCGCACCGTGCGGTCGGACAGATGCATGACGCCCTCGATCATCTGGCGTTCGGCCGGCTCGAAGACGCCGCTCTGGGTGCCTTCGGCGATCAGGGTCTTGACCTCCTCCTCCGTCACCGTCTGCTCGCGTGAGGTCGGCAGGCGCAGAAGCTTCAGCACCGCGTCGCTCGACACGCCGAGAAGCCAGACCACCGGAGCCGACAGGCGCGAAACCGTCCGCATCGGCGCCGCGACCAGCGAGGCGATCCGCTCCGACGAGATCAGCGCCACCCGCTTGGGCACCAGTTCGCCGATGATCAGGGAGAAATAGGTGATGGCGGCGACCACCAGCGCGAAGGCGACGCTGTGGCCGTAGGGCGCGATCCAGGCGACCTGCTCGTCCAGCACGCCGCCGAGACGTTCGGCCAGCGTCGAGCCGCCATAGGCGCCGGCGATGATGCCGGTCAGGCTGATGCCGACCTGCACGGTGGACAGGAAGCGGCTCGGATCCTCCGACAGCTCCAGCGCGGCGCGGGCGCCCGCGCCGCCTTTTTCCTCGGCCATCTGCTGAAGCCGGGCGCGGCGCGCCGACACCAGCGCCATCTCCGACATCGCGAAGAAGGCGTTGAGCAGGATCAGCAGGACGATGACCAACAGTTCCCAGATCATGGCTTTGTGCCCGAAGGGCGCTCCCTCAACCGATCAATTGTTGCGCCACGGCGACGGCCGCCTGCCCGAGACCGAGCAGGACGGCGGCGACGATGGCGATGGCCAGAAGGCCGGCGACGAGGCCGGCCGACACGAAGGCGCCGTCGGATTCCATCAGCCCCAGCGCGATCAGCGCGATGGCGAAAGCCGGAGGCTGGTTTCCGAAGACGATGGGCAGCGACAGGATGCCGGCCAGCACCACCACCGCCAGCCCCAGCAGCCGTTCGGCGGCCGGGCCGGCCATCGCCGGCAGGCGCGGGCGCAGATGACGCTCGACCCGCTCGGCCCAGGGCTTGGCCCGGCGGATCACGCCCAGGAAGGCCTTGCGGTCGAAGCCGGCCGCCAGCATACGGCGGGGCAGCCAGGGGCCGTGCCGGCCGGCCGCCATCTGGGCACCGAGCAGGATCATCGGCACGCCGGTGGCGGTCGAAAGGCCTGGAACCGGCAGCACGTTTGGAATCGAGAGGATCAGCAGCAGCGCGCCGAAGGCGCG
The DNA here is from genome assembly GCF_019805165.1 of Azospirillum sp. 412522. Lineage (GTDB taxonomy): Bacteria > Pseudomonadota > Alphaproteobacteria > Azospirillales > Azospirillaceae > Azospirillum. The sequence continues at coordinate 39,643 of NZ_RWIJ01000014.1, read as the reverse complement.
GTCGCCCAATGCATCCATAATCTCGCCAAGCGAGATGCGGGTCGGGACAGCGGAGGCCGGATCGGAAGCGCCGGAAGCGGGGGGGTCACCGCGCGACAGGAAGTCGTCCAGCAGGTCGGAAACACGCACACAGGACCGGTCCGCACCGGAGGGATGTGCGTCGTACGACCTGGGGGACGACCCGGGAGGTCGATCTTTGCTCACGGCTCTCCCCGACGCCGGAAGCGGGATCGGAGCTGGCCGGGCGAAGGATGGCAGGAACCCATGGACCTTTCGCGTCGCGGCGGAAGCAGCAGCCTTCCTTACTACAGGAAGGCGGCCGAAAGCGCCAGCGCCGGTTGCCGCGCTCAACGGGAATGCCGCAGGTCCACCGGGGCTATTGCCGCTTCTGCATGACGAAGGTCAGGCGCTTCATCAGGTCGGCCTTGGACACCGGCTTCACCAGATAGCCGGAGATGCCGTAGGCGATGGCGCGCTTCACCACGTCGGCCTCGCGGTGGCCGGTCAGCACCAGCACCGGCAGGTCGGCCAGCGGGTTGCCGGTGGCGGTGCGCAGCGCGTGCAACAGGTCCAGCCCGCCCATCCGCGGCATTTCCAGGTCGCAGATCACGACGTCGACGTCGTCGCCGCTCTTGCGCAGGATGTCGAGCGCCTGGATGCCGTCGGCCGCCTCGAACACCGTCCGCAGGCCGATGTCGTGCAGCAGCCGGTAGATCAGCTTGCGGGTGAAGTCGTCATCCTCGACCAGAAGCACACCGAGATCGTGAATCGTCCGGACTTGGCGGATCCGTCCGCCTGCCTCCACCACCATGACGCTCTCCGCTCCGTCAGTGTTCCCCGGTCGCTATCGGCACGGCCGGCCGACACAGTTTTCTTATTGTATTGTTGCGCAGTCGTTAACGGAATCGCCATGCCGGTCCGACAGACCAGCAAATCACACCCTAGGGGAATGGCAATCGGTCCCGCAACGTCCTATTCTGACCGCCTGCCCGCAATGCGGGTCTCCCGAACCGATCAGGACCGCGCCTCTTGACCGTGCCGCCCGCCGTTTCCCCACAGCCCTTCGGCGATTCGCCCGACACGGCGATGCTCGCCGCCGTGGTGGAGGCCAGCGACGCCGGCATCGTCGTGGCCGACGCCACCCGCCCCGACCATCCCATCGTCTATTGCAACCGCGCCTTCCTGGACATGATCGGCTATGCGGCGGACGAGGTGATCGGGCGGAATGGCGATTTCCTGCAGGGTCCGGACACCGATCCGGAAACCGCGGCCGCGATCCGCGCCGCCATGGCGGAGGCGCGGCCGCTGTCGGTGGAGGTGCTGAACCACCGCAAGGACGGCACCCCGTTCTGGAACGCCGTCAGCCTGCGGCCGGTGCCGGGGCCAGGGCAAGAGCCGGGACAGGGGAAGGATTCCAACGGGCGTGCACGCTGGATCGCCGCGTCCTGCGCCGACGTGACCCAGAGCCGGCGGTCGCAGGAGGAACTGCGCGCCGCCGAGGAGCAGCTGACCCGGCTGGCGGCCGAGACCTTCGCGCTGGCCGAGAAGCTGGACGGCGCGCGCGAGGATGCGGAGGCCGCCCGCGTCGCGGCGGAGAACGCCAGCAGCGCCAAGTCGCGTTTCCTGGCGATGATGAGCCACGAGCTGCGCACGCCGATGACCGCGGTGATCGGCATGGGCGACCTGCTGATGGGCACCGGGCTGAACGACCAGCAGAGGGCCCTGGTCAAGACCCTGCGGTCGTCGGCCGACACGCTGATGACCATCCTGAACGACGTGCTCGACTTCTCCAAGATCGAGGCCGGGCAGCTGACATTGGAGGAGATCGACTTCTCCCTGCCCCGGCTGGTGGAGGATGTGGTCCAACTGTTCCTGGTACGGGCAGCGGCCAAGGGGCTGAGCCTGTCGGCCTCCATCGCCGAGGACACGCCGCGCCACATCCGCGGCGACCCGACGCGGCTTCGGCAGGTGTTGTTCAACCTGGTGTCCAACGCCATCAAGTTCACCGACCGCGGCACCATCGAGATCGCGGTGTGGTCGCCCGATCCGCCGGCCGACTCCGCGCCCCCGGACGCGCCGGTCACCCTGCGGTTCGAGGTGCAGGACAACGGCATCGGCATGACGGCGGAACAGCGCGCCCGCCTGTTCGACGCCTTCGTCCAGGCCGACGCGTCGACCAGCCGCAAATATGGCGGCACCGGCCTGGGGCTGGCCATCTGCAAGCGGCTGGTGGAGGCAATGGGGGGCGGGATCGCCGTCACCAGCACCCCCGGACGCGGCTCCACCTTCCGATTCTCGATCCTCACCCAGCTGGCGGAAGCGCCGCCGGTCGGCGAGCTCGGCGCCCGTCCGGTCCTGGCGGGGGCGGCGGAGCTGCCGGAGCCGACACAGGTGCCGCTGCAGCTTCTCCTCGCCGAGGACAACGACATCAACCGCATGCTGATCGTCGCCATGATGACCCGCATCGGCCATCGGGTCGATGCGGTGACCGACGGGCGGGCAGCGCTGGATGCCGTCGTGGCGTCCGATTACGACGCCCTGATCCTGGACATGGAGATGCCGGTGCTGGACGGGCGGTCGACCGCAAGGGCGATCCGCCGGATGGACGGACCGGTCGCGCGCATCCCCATCGTCGGGCTGTCGGCCGATGCCCTGCCGGAACATCGCGACGGCCATCTGGCGGCAGGGCTGGACGCCTACCTGACCAAGCCGATCGACTGGGACCAGCTGAACGCCGTGCTGGTTGAACTGGCCACCCGGCCGCAGGAGGGGCGCGCGGTGCCGGTGCCCGCCCGCCCGGCGGCCGAGGGCAGCCAGTTCTCGGCCCTGCCGCTGGTCGACCGGGTGAAGCTGGCGGAGCTGCGGCTGGCGCTGGGCGGCGAAGCGTTGGACGGCATGCTCCAGCTGCTGCCGGAGACGGCGTTGCGCGAGCTGACCGCGATCCGCTCCGCCCTGCAGGCCGGCCGGCCGAAAGAGCTGAAGCAGGCGGCCCACACGCTGGCCGGGCTGGCCGCCAATTTCGGCACCCCGCGCATGGCCGCCATCGCCCGCGCCATCAACGACAGCCCGGCCGACGCCGACAAGGTCGCCACATTGCTGCCCCTGCTGGAAACCACCGTCGCCGCCACCAGCAGCCTGATGCGCGAGCCGGTGGGCAGCGACGATTGACGATACGGGGGAGACGGACGCGCGGTTGAACGGCCAAGGCCACCCATCCCTCGGCCCGGATGGCTGCGCGGGAAGCGACCGCACTGACCAACAGCCTGGCACAGGCCGTCGCCCAAGACAGGTCTGCCGGACATTTCTTCCGACTTCAGAGCAGCAGAAAATGCATCAACTGGACCTTCTCAAGCGGCCGAGCGGCCGAACCACCATGCTGATGGCCTCCGGGTTCACATTCAATCTCGAAAACCCCTGTGCCGACGGCATGCCGATCGCCGACGTGGCCCGTTCATTGGCCTACCAGCCTCGATGGGCAGGAGCCACACGTGAGTTTTATTCGGTCGCCGAGCACAGTGTCATGGTCTCGCATCTGGTCCCGCCGGCTTTCGCGCTCGATGGTCTGTGCCACGATCTTGAAGAGGCGATCAGCGGAGATATCGCGTCATGCGTCAAGCTGCTGATCGGACGGGAATACTTGAAGAAGCGGCTTGACCCGATCAAGCAGGCACTCGCCGAGCGTTTCGGCTTCCGCATCGACGGCGCCGAAGTCAAGCATGCGGATCTCGTGTGCATGGCGACGGAATTGCGTGATCTGTTGCCGCCGGCCTGGATGGATTTCGGCCATTTGCCGCCCCCCCACCCCGACCGGATCATGCCGGTCGGCCCCGAACGGGCGTTCGCTCTTTTCCTGGAACGCTACGAGCAGCTGAAGCATCTGGCGCAGCCGGCCAGCGGCTCCCAACGGAAACGAAAGCCCTGAGGGGCCGGAGGGACGGCATCAGCCGACCGCGTCGGCCACCCGCTTCGGCCAGTTCGCCGGGTCCAGCCCCTTCTGGCTGAGGAAGCCGTAGAGCCAGCGCTCCAACCCGAAGCCCATGCAGGCGCTCTCCGCGAGATCGCCGGTTGCCAGCCGGGTGTTGAAGATCGCGGTGTAATAGTCGCGATGCAGGTTGAAAGAGGAGGCCGCCAGCGGTTCCGGCCGCTGCGGCAGGTGGAACAGCAGTTCGTACTTGACCTCACCCATGCGCTGGTAGACCGCCTTGTCGCGGCTGGCGTCGAGGAAGAAGGGGTCGTTCGCCAACTCCAGCGTCACGTCCAGGTCAAGCTCCCGGCAGAAGGCGAAGGCGCGCTCCATCACCCCGGCCCGCCGCCGCTCCACCTCGTCCCGCCCGCCGAAGAACACGATGTCGCGCACCGTGAAATCCCAGCCGCGGGCCAGAGGCCGGAAGTTGTTGGCCTCATAGCGGAAGACGTGGTTCTGCATGGTCAGCGTGCGGACTTCGCCCGGCCCCAGCACCAGATCGCGTTGCTGGACATAGCAGGGCAGGCAGACGCCCGGCGTCAGCACATGCTTCGGCGGGTCCAGCCTTCCTTCCAGCCGCGGCAGCCCATGCAACCCGGGCTGCTTCGATTCGGCGGCGACCGCCTCCAGCACGGGCAGGCTGTCGGGCAGGTGGCAGCAGAAGGTGACATGCTGCGGGAAATGGCCGAAATAGCCCATCTCCGCCAGCAGGGCGTTGGGGATCATCACCGGATAGTGGTTGTCCTCCGCACCGAACTCGTCGGCGATGGCCTTCGCCTCGCGCTCGAAAAAGCGGAAAAGCGCAAGCACGCGGCCCCGCAGGCCGGTCAGCCCCTCGCCGAGGAACTGCAGGTCGCCGCAGGCGCGCAACGCCTCGTCGACCGGCCCGCCGACCAGCGTCGCGGCCCGGTTCTCCTTCAGGATTTTGCGGCTGATGAACCGCACGGAGCGACGCATGGCGACGACGAAGCGCTCCACTTCGGGCACGGCCTCCTCGCCGGTCAGTTCCACCGTCAGGAGGCCGGCGACCGCATCGTAGCCGACGCCGCGCACCTCTTCCCCCACCGTCCGCAGTCCGTCGAGCAGAGCGCGCACCCCCTCGGCATTCAGCGCGCCGAGATCGAAGCTGCGGGTGACCGCGCCGCTCATCGGCCGGCCTCCTGGCCAGCCTCCTGGCCAGCCTCCTGATAGACGTAGCGGGCGATGACGCCCTCCAGGATCTGCGAGGTTCCCTCGATGATCTCCATGATGCGGGCGTCGCGGTAGTGGCGCTCCAACGGATAGTCGGGACCGCAGCCGTTGGCGCCGTGGATCTGCAGCGCGTCGTCGGCCACCCGCTTCACCATCCGGGAAGCGCTGTACTTCGCCATCGCCCCCTCCTTGACCGCGGCGGGATCACGCCGGCCGCGCATGACGCCGGCATGCCAGCACATCAGCCGCGCGGCATGGATGTCGGTCGCCATGCCGGTGATCATCCGTTGGACGAGCTGGAAATCGGCGATCGGCGCGTTGAACTGCCTTCGTGTCCGGGCGTAGTCGACGGAGGCGTCCAGGCACGCCTGCGCCAGCCCGACGCACCCCCAGGCGAGGTTGTAGCGCCCGGCGTCCAGCCCGGCCGACGCAACGTGGCTGACACCGAAGCCGGGCTGGCCGAGAAGCTGTTCGGCCGGCAGCCGGCAGCCGTCCAGATGCAGCTTCGCCAGCATGTAGCCCCGGCACCCCAGCAGGCCGCGGATCGGTTCGATGGTCAGGCCGGCGGTCTCGCGCGGCAGGATGAAGGCGGTCGGTCCGGCGTCCGACCCGGTCACCAGGACGAACAGATCCGCCGACTGGCCGCAGGTGATCCAGCATTTCGTGCCGTTGATCACATAGCCGGCCCCGTCGCGCACCGCCCGCGCCTCCACGGCGCCGGCCTGGCTGCCGACATTGGGTTCGGTGATGGCGATGGCGGCCATCATCGAGCCGGAGGTCAGGTGGGGGAGCCAGCGGTCCTTCTGCTCGCGCGTGCCCCAGCGGACAATGGGGCTGCCGCCCATGTGGTGGACGTTGACCAAGCCCTGGACCGATGCGCTGGCGGCCCCCAGCGCCTCGTGCAGCAGGCCGTGGCGGACGGCGTCGGCCACCGGATCGGCGCCGGCGGTGCCGCCGCAGGCCTCGGGAAAGCCGCTGGCAAAAACCCCGGCCGCGCGGAGGGCGGCGATCACCTCCCCGGGAATCCGCTCCTCACGGTCGATGCGCTGCGCATGCGGAGCGATCTCCCGCTCCGCGAAGACCCGCAGTTCCTCCCGCTCGGCGCGGAAGTCCTCCAGCAACACCATGATCCGGACTCCAAGCTTCTGTTTTTTTGAGTTGAGTCGCTGTCCGAGCGGGTCCGCTCGAACCCCGCTCAGGCCGCGCGCACGGCTTTGCGTTCGACCAGGGCGGCGACCCGCGCCACCGTGCGGAAATTGTCGATCTGCAGATCCTCGGCATCGACCTGGACGCCGAACCGGCGCTCGACGAAATCCACCAGCTGCATCGCGAAGAGGGAGTTGGTGAAGCCCGACTCGAAGATGTCCTCGTCTACCGGCACGGCGTCGCGTCCGAACGAGCGGGCCATGAAATCGCCGATGATGGTGATCGCACTGATGTCTGCCATGGTTTCCTGCCTTGATTGAGAAATGACCGGGAGGGGAAGCGGCGGAACCCGGCGGCTCAGCCTTCCGCATAGCGATGGAAGCCCTCGCCGCTCTTGCGGCCGAGCAGGCCGGCATAGACCTTCTGCTTCAAAAGCGGACAGGGCCTGTACTTGCTGTCGTTGAATTCGAGGTGGAGCGTGTCGAGCGACAGCAGCACGGTGTCGAGCCCGATCAGGTCCGCGGTCTCCAGCGGCCCCATCTTGTGGCCGAAGCAGGTCTTGAACAGCCGGTCGACGTCCGCGGCGCTGGACACTCCTTCATGCAGCAGGAACATCGCCTCGTTCACCATCAGCATCATCACGCGGTTGGTGACGAAACCCGGCGAATCGTTGACGGTGATCGCCTGCGCACCGGCATCGGCGACCAGGGTGCGGGCGGCCCGCAGCGCGTCCTCGCTGCTGTGGACGGCGCGGATGATCTCGACCATCGGCATCACCGGCACCGGGTTCATGAAGTGCATGCCGACCACCCGCTCGGGATAGCGGCCGACGCCGGCGATGCGGGTGATCGGAATGGCCGAGGTATTGGCGGCAAGCGGCGTGCCGGGCGACAGGATGCGGTCGAGCGCCCGATGCACCTCCCGCTTCATCTCCCAGTCCTCGGTGATGTTCTCGATGACGAAATCGGCTCCGGCCAGCTTTTCCGGATCGGTGGTGAGGTCGATGCGCGCCAGCACCTCGTCCGCCGGCGGCAGATCCTTGCGCAGGAAGCCGAACAGGCGGGCGTTCCTGGCGATCCAGCCGCGCGCGGTGTCGAGCTGCTCCGGCCGCCTGTCCACCAGCACCACCTCGTGCCCGGACTGGGCCAGCAGATGCCCGACGCCGGAGCCGATGACGCCGGCGCCGACCACGCCGACCCGCCTGAATGTCTTGACTGTCGTCATGCCCCTCGATGCCTTTCGCAATGTCGATGAAGGGAAGTGCGGCCGCTCATCGCGGCCGGCGCGCGGCAATGGCGGACAGCAGCGCGCCGGCCAGCGCCTCGACCGGGCGCATCCCGTCGAGCACCAGATCGGCAGTTCCCCGCGCCGACCGGTCGGCGGAGAGATACGCCTCCCGCCCGGCGGCCAGGAAAGCGCGGAGCTGCCCCTCCGCCTCGTCCAGAGCGGCGGTGCCGCCGCGATCCCGCAACTCGCCGATCAGCCGCAGGGTCCGGCGGGCCAGGGCAACGTCGGACGGCACGTCGATGTGGACGGCGAGGTCGATCAGCGGCCCGATCTCCGCGCGGGAGCGGCCGAAGGGCTCCTCCAGGATCACGACATCGGCGGGAGCGGGCCGCGCGCCGTCCGGCGGCCGTTCGATCGGGCTGCCTTCAATCCAGCCGCCCTCGACCAGCCGCCGCAGGTCGTCGACAAGCCTCGGCGTCGCCACCTGGTCGGGATCGGCACCACCCTCCAGCCAGGCGGCAATCGTGCCGATGTCGTTGCCGAGCGTGACGTAATGGTCGAAATGCAGCCGCACGACGCGGCCGAGGCGCCCCGCCGCCGCCTCGATCAGGCTGCTCTTGCCGGCACCGGACGGGCCGCTGACCGCCACCACCAGGGGACGCCGGGAGATGGGTCGGGTTTCCAAGGCCATGCCTCCCTCACGCGCCCAGACGGGGCATGTCGAACTCCTCGACGAACAGACCGAAGGTCAGGACGATCATCAGCAGATCCTCCTCGTCCGGCCCTGCCAGCGCCATGTCCGACGCGCGATGACCGGCCTTCAGCGCCTCCACCGCCGCAACGTCGAAATAGCCGTGGCGGCGGATGGTGGCGGACGACAGGAGATCCTCCACCCAGTCGATTCCGGCGCGCAGGAGCTGCGGGCTGCCCGGCGCGCGGAAGGAGTGCTTCTCGCGCTCGACGATCCCGGCCGGAAGCAGCGGGCGCGCGACCTGCTTCAGGATGTATTTTTCGGTGAAGCCGTTCAGCTTCAGGTCGGGCGGCATGCGGGCGGCCAGTTCCGCCACCTCGACGTCGAGGAAGGGGAAGCGTCCCTCCACCGCGTTGCCCAGCAGCATCCGGTCGCCATGGTCCCCCACCAGATGGTCGCCGAGCCGCAGCTTGAGATCGAGATAGGCGCGCTGGTGCAGCGGATGCCGGCCCTTCAGCCGCTCAGGATCGACCAGACGGAACTGCGTGAATTCGAACGCCTCGAATCCGTCGGCCACCCCGGCGGCATAGAGGCCGCGACGCACCCCCTCGTGGTCGGCCAGCGACCGTTCGTAGAAAACCGAATCGTCGCCCCACAGCCGGTGGCGCAGTTCCGCCTCCCGCGGGGCCGGCGGGGCCGCGGGGCCGCGGGCGCGGCGAAAGGCGTCGTACCGGTAGCCGACATAGCCGGCGAACAGCTCGTCCGCCCCCTCCCCGCTCAGCACCACCGGCACGCCCGCTGCGCGCGCCGCGGCGGACAGCGCGAACGACGCCGTGTTGTAGGATTCCCGGACCGGACATTCGCTGTGGCGGACAACCGTCCGCAACCTGCGTTCGATGCCGGCGCCGTCCAGTTCGATCTCGTGGTGGCGGCTGCCGAGATGGGCGGCCATCAGGCGCTGGTGCTCGCGCTCGTCCAGCAGGGCGTCGGCAAAGGCGATGGAAAAGGTCTCGACCGCCTCCGCACCGCAGGCGCGCATCAGCGCGACCACCAGGGACGAGTCGAGCCCGCCGCTGAGATAGGCGCCGACCGGCACGTCGGCCTGCAACCGCCGTCGCACCGCCTCGGTCAGGCGGTGGGCCAATTCCTCGCGGAAGCGGTCCTCGCTGCGCGGGTCGGCCGGCACAGCCTCGTCGGGATAGACCAGATCCCAATAGGGACGGCTGCGCACCCCCTCCCCGTCCACCACCAGGGCATGGCCGGGCGGCAGACTGTCGATACCGGCGAACATGGTGCGCGGGCTGACCAGCCCGGGCAGCGCCAGCACCTGATCCAGGCCGGTCATATCCACCCGCCGCTCCACGCCGGGATGGGCGAGGATCGCCTTGATCTCCGAACCGAACAGGAAGGTGCCGCCGGTCACGGTGTAGAAGAGCGGAGCCACGCCGAACGGGTCGCGCGCCAGGAACAGCCGGCCGCGCCGGCGGTCAAGGATGGCGAAGGCGAACTGGCCGTTCAGCCGCTCCAGCATCGCCTCCCCCAGCTCCTCGTAGAGATGGAGCAGCACCTCCACGTCGGTGCGGGTGCGGAAGCGGTGTCCCCTGGCGGCCAGCTCCGCGCGCAGGGCGCGATGGTTGTAGATCTCGCCATTGCAGACCAGCCAGAGCGTCTCGTCCTCATTGGCGAGCGGCTGGTGGCCGGTGTCGAGGTCGATGATGCTGAGGCGGCGGAAACCGAGAGCCGCACGCTCGAACAGCGCGACTCCCGAATCGTCGGGGCCGCGGTGCGCGATGGCGCGGGTCATCGCCTCCACCGCCGCCCGGGAGACCGGCTCGCCCTCGTTGATCCGGAAAACGCCGCAGATGCCGCACAAAGCCGTGACCTCTGGAATGATGATCGAAGAGCGGGAGATGAGAAGGCCGGGATGGGAAAGGCGCCGGGACTCAGGGCGACAGGACGCTTCGCCAGTCGCCGGGCTGCAGCAGGGGCGCGATGTCGCCCAGCGCCTCGGGCGACGCGGCGGCGAGCACCGGCCGCAGATCCTTCAGACCGGTGCCGGTGGCAAGGCAGACGACCCGCTGGCCCGGCCCGATCAGGCCGGCCTGCCCCAGCCGCTCGAAGGCGGCGAAGGCGGCGGCGCTCGAAGGCTCGACGAACAGGCCGAAACGCGAGGCGACGCTGCGCACCGCGGCGGCGATGGCGCGGTCGTCCACCGCCACCGCCACCCCGCCGGAGTCGCGGAGCGCGCCCAGGGCCGCCGTCAGATCGCGCGGCAGATCCACCGTGATGCTGTCGGCAATGGTCGCCGCGCCGTCCCAGGCGGGCAGAGGCACTGCCGGATGCGCGCCGTGCGCCCGCGCGACGGCGCAGGAGGCGACGGCCTGGGCCGCCACCAGCCGCGGCGGCCTGCCGGACAGGATGCCGAGCGCCGCCAGCTCCTGGAAGCCCTTCCATACGGCGCTCAGGATGTTGCCGTCCCCCGTCGGCACGACCACCCAGTCGGGCGCCTCCCAGCCGAGCTGCTCGGCGATCTCCAGCGCGCAGGTCTTCTTGCCTTCCCGGGTGAAGGGATTGAGGCCGGTGCTCCGGTTGAACGGGCCGGCCCGTTCCGACGCCGCCTCGACCAGGGTGAAGGCGTCGTCGTAGCTGCCGGCCACCCGGTAGACGGTGGCGCCGTAGGCCAGGATTTGCGCCAGCTTCGCCTGCGGTATCGTCCGGGGGACGACGATCACCGCGCGCAGGCCCGCCGACGCCGCTATGCAGGCCAGCGACGCCGCCGCATTGCCGGTGGACGCGACGATCACCTCCCGCAGCCCGTGGGCGGCGGCGACGGCGACCACCACTTCGCTCGCCCGATCCTTCAACGAGCCGCTGGGGTTGCGGGTCTCGTCCTTCAGGTAGAGGCGCACCCCGCCGGCCTCGCCGCAGTCGACCAGCGGCGTCCGGCCGACCGCCAGCGGGCTGGCGAAGCGCCGCTCCACCGGCAGCAGAGCCTCGTAACGCCACAGCGATGGCCGTGGCGACGACTTGTCCGCCGCGATGCCGTCCAGCAGGGCGGCGCGGCGTGCGGCATCCAGCGGGTATCGCACAGCCAGGGTCCCTCGCCATTCGCAGCCGCAGGCGAGCGCGGCCACGGACAGCGGATGCCGCCGCCCGCAGGCGGTGCATTCGGCGAGATCGGTCGTCAGGCGGCGGGGAGCGGTCATCATCGTCCGGGAATGGCGGGGAGCGTGGCGGATCACGGGGCCGTGAAGAAGCCGTTGATGGCGACCGCATGGCCTTCCGCCACCGCACGGCCATGGACGAAGCGGGCAACCGCCAGATCCAGCACGCCGAGCCCGAAGGGAGACAGAATCCGCACCCGCCCCGGATCGGGGGCGATGTGGCCCGTCAGCAGGTCGGCAATGGTGCCGGCGATGAAGCCCCGGCCGCCGGTGTGCAGTTCGGCGAGATGGACGGAGGTTCTCGCCTTCAGGCAGTGCTCCACGTCATCGACGATGTTCTGCGCCCCCAGGATGACGGGCACGCCGAGGTCCCGCAGCGAGACGTGCAAAATCGTCTGCTCGGCCGTGAACAGGCCGGGATCGTCGAGATAGGGAGCGGGCGAGGTGGTGGCGAAGAGAACGACCTCCGCCCCGCGCACGGCATCGGCTACGGTGGCGGTCGTCTCGGCGGACTGGCCGCGGGCGCGCAGCCGGTCGCGGAAGGCGTCCGCCCGTCCGTCCACCCGATCATGAACGCGAAAGGAAGCGATGTCCCAGCCGGTATCCAGCAGGTAATCCACGTGGGTCGCGGCGATCGGGCCGCAGCCGACGATGGCGACGCTGCGCGCCCGCGTACCGCCGTGCAGCAGCCCGGCCGCCAGCACGGCCGAGGCGGCGGTGCGCGCGGCGCTGATGTGCGAGCCCTCCAGGCAGGCGTACGGAAAGCCGGTCGCCATGTCGTTCAGCACGACGACGGCGGAGGCGCGGGCCAGCCCGCGCTCGTGGTTCTCCGGGAAGCTGGCGATCCACTTGATCCCGGCCACGTCAGCCTTGCCTGAACCGGCGCCTGAGTCGGCCTCTTCCGCCGGCGCATCCCGCAGGCGGGCGGGCAACGCGATGATGCGCGCCGTGGGCCTGTCGGGAAAGCTCAGGAAATAGCTGTCCGGGTTGATCGTCCGGCCGGACCGATGGGCCAGATAAGCGTCGCGGACCAGCCGCACCACCTCGCGGCGGCTGCGTGCCAGGATGCCGGAGATCGCCTCGGCACCGACGACATCGAAACGCGTTTCCCCATTGCCCATCACGCGCCCTCTCCGTGAATTCGGGTGCGCGCGCCGCCCCTTCGCGCCACCGGCGGCGGCGTACGCGGCAGCCCCGCCCGCTGCGGGGAGTGGCGGGCGATGATGCCGCGCAGCGGCTCACAGGGAGCGACCGGCGTGCCGTCCGCCAGCACCGCCGTGTTCACCCCGTAGGAGGCCAGCACCCAGTCCGGCGAGAAGATCGTTTCCAGATACTTGTCGCCAAGATCGGGGGAGATGGCGACGACGGTGCTGCCGGCGTCGAAGCGGTCCGCGTCGGCGGCGACCGCGGCCAGGACCGAACCGGTGGACCCGCCCAGCAGCAGTCCATGCCGGCGCGCCAGCCTGTGGCACATGCGCACGGTGTCGACCTCCGGAACATAGACGATGCGGTCGACCCCGTCGGTGTCGGCCAGTTCCGGCCGCCGGCTGGTGCCGATGCCGGGGATCAGCCGGCGGCCGCCGCGCGTCGCGTCGAACGTGACCGAACCCTCCGGCTCCACGGCGACGATCCGCGTCTCCGGAGACAGCTCGGCGAAACGCCGGGCCACGCCCGTCAGGGTTCCGGTGGTGCCGGAACCGACATAAAGATGGCTGACCTTCGGCACCTCGTTCAGGATCTCCATCGCCGTCCAGTCGGCATGGGCCTGACGGTTGGCGTGGTTCGCGTACTGGTTCACCCAGACCAGGCCGGGGTCCCGTTCCAGCTCCGCGCGGATGTACTCGATCCGGCTCGCCAGATAGCCGCCCTGCGGGTCCTTGCGGTCCACCACCACCACACGCCCGCCATAAGCCTCGATCGAACGGCGGTTGGTGGGCGAGATGTTGGGGTCGCTGACGCAGATGAAGGCATAGCCGCGCAAGGCACAGACGAGCGCCAGCGCGATGCCGAGGTTCCCCGAGGAGGATTCGATGAGCGTCGAGCGCCCGGGCTCCAGCAGGCCGCGGCGCTCCAGGTCGTCGATCATGTGCATCGCCGGCTTGATCTTGATGGAGCCGGTGACGTTGAAGCCTTCCAGCTTCAGGAGAAGCCGCCCCTTCCCCGCGAGGCCCTGCACGTCGAAGAACAGATTCTGGAAGATCAGGTCCAGCGGGTTGGTCAGAATCGGCATGTCGCCTGCGATCCTTCCGTGGTCGTCAATGGCCGATGGATGGGGCGGCCGATGGATGGGCCGGGAACGGCGGGCAGGAACCGGGCGGGCGCCCCCGCCCGCCCGGCAAGGCCGGCGGCGGGGGCGTTACCGGATCAGCGGCCGGCCAGAGCGGCGGCCTGGGCCTTCGCCTTTTCGGGCGCCTTGTGCTGCGCCTTCAGGGGGGCCTTCTGCAGGGTCTTGGTCCCGGCCTTGTGCTCGGCCTTCAGATCCGCCTTGTACTGCGCCTTCAGGGAGGCCTTCTGCTCGGCCTTGATCGCGGCCTTCTGCGCGTCCTTTTGAGCAGCCTTCTGCGCGTCCTTCTGCTCGACCTTGGCCGCGTCCTTCTGCTCGGTCTTGAGTTCGAGCTTCTTCTCTTCAACCTGGCCCATAAAACAACCTCCGGTTAGTGTTCCAGGCATTAAGCGCACCGATGTCTGCAATCAGCGCCACCAACAATGCCCATTGGTAGTTGGTGACATGTAAATCAATTTTTGCAAGAAAAAATATTCAAAACCAAAAAGAAATACTTATTCAATACTTCTGTATTCCATTTAATCGACCGATTTGCACACGTAACTAAATATAAATAGAGACTTCCACAGCAAAATTAATATCTGCAAAGATTATCATATCTATGTATCGTTTTTCATTCATCACATGACATTGAACATCAACGTATGCAAATCGATAATTATGTTCAATTCAGAGTCAAAATTATGATTCCACAGATAAAATTTCCGCGCAATATCAAAAAAATTTCTCTCTTCAATTGATTTTTGCGCGGCTTTGGCAAACAATATTCTTATATGTCCGGCATCCATACAATTGTATTTGGCCGGCTATTCAAGAATATCAAAGGTATGTCATGGGGCAGGAAGCGTCGAATTGGCAAGACGGCCGGGTCAGGGTCGTTATGAACGACGAAGGGCAATATGCCCTGTGGCCGGCTGACCGACCGATCCCCGCCGGCTGGCGGGACACCGGCAAGGCAGGCGGCAGGGACGAGTGTCTCGGCCACATCTCCGATGTCTGGCAGGACATGAGGCCGCTCAGCATCCGCTGACCGGGTACCCGGCGCGCGCGTCGGGCGGTTTCCATCAGAACCTGGCGAAACGGCCGGCCCGATCCGGCGGCGGATGCGGATCGCCATTGATCCCGAGGGTATTTCCTTTGAACGGATGGACGTCGATCATATCGCTGTTTCGCGCCCGCGCCCTGACGGAGCCCGGCCGCGTCGCCTTCACCTTCCTGACGCAAACGGATCCCGTCGGCATCCCTCTGACCTGCGGCGCGCTGGATCTCCACGCCCGCGCCGTCGCGGCCACGCTGCAACGGCAAGATGGGCGGGAAAGCGGACACGAAAACGACGAGTGGAGGGCAGGAGCGCCGCCGGACAGGACGGCACTGGTCGTCCTTCCGGCCGGCTTCGACTTCCTCACCAGCTTTTTCGGCTGCCTGTACGGCGGGATGATCGCAGTTCCGGTGCGCTATCCCAACCCGAAGCGTCCGCTTGGCCACCTGAAAGGCGTCGCCGCCGACTCCGGTGCGACGATGGGCATAACGACGGCCGAACTGCGCCCTGTGGTCGCCGAACAGCTTCCCCATGTCCGCTGGCTCGTGCCCGAGGAGATCGACGCGGCGGCAGCCGGTGGCTGGGTCGAGCCGGAGGCGCGTCCGGAGCATGTCGCCTATCTGCAATACACCTCCGGCTCGACCGCCGCGCCCAAGGGGGTGGTGGTCTGCCACAGCCACATCATGGCCAACTCGCAGGATTTCGCACGCCTGTTCGAGGTGACGCCGGACAGCCGGACATTGTCCTGGCTGCCGCACTACCATGATTTGGGCTTGGTGTTCGGCTGTTTCCAGCCGGTGTTCACGGGATGCCCGGCCTTCCTGATGGCCCCGGCGGCCTTCGCGCAGCGTCCGGCCAGCTGGCTGGAGGCGATCACCCGCCACCGCATCACCCACACCGCCGCCCCGAACTTCGCCTATCACAGCTGCCTGGACATCCCCGAAGCCGGCCGTGCCGCTCTCGACCTGTCCACCCTGATGGTCTGCGTGAACGGCGCCGAACCGGTGCGCGCCGACACGGTCGAGGCGTTCACCGCCGCCTTCGCCCCATACGGCTTCCAGGCGGCGGCCATGTGCCCGGCCTACGGGCTGGCGGAGTTCACGCTGGTGGCGACCGCCTGCGGTCCCGGCAAGGCGCCGGTCATCCGCGCGATCCGGCCCGACCGCATGGCCGACGGCGTCTTCGAGCCGGTCGCCGACGGCAGGCCGGGCCGGCGGCTGGTCTCCTCCGGCGTGGCGGACCTCACCTCCCTCGTCGTCATCGTCGATCCGGTCAGCGGACGCCCCTGCGCGCCGGGCCGCTTCGGCGAGGTATGGATCGCCGGCCCGTCGATCGCCGGCGGCTACTGGAGGCGGCCGGACCTGTCGGCCCGCAAGTTCGAGGCCCGGCTCGACGGATATGGCGACCGCCCTTTCCTGCGCACCGGCGACCTGGGCGCCGTGCATGAGGGCGAGGTCTTCGTGCTGGGACGCATGGACGATCTGGTCATCATCCGCGGCGCCAACCACAGCGCCGAGGATCTGGAACTCACCGTCGAAGCCTGCGATCCGGTGCTCCAGCCCGGCGGCGGCGCCGCCTTCACCGTTGAGCTGCTGGGCGAGCCGCGGCTGGTCGTCGCGCACGAGGTCAGGCGGACCGCCCTGCGCAACATCGATTCCGAGCGGCTGGTGAAGACGATCCTGCGCGCCGTATCGGAGAACCACGACCTCGAGGTCTCGGCGGTCGTGCTGCTGGGGCCGCGCGGCCTGCCCAAGACCCACAGCGGCAAGAAGCAGCGCCACGCCTGCCGCCGTGACCTGTTGGCCGGCGCCCTGCGCGAGGTCGCGCGCTGGGTCTCCCCGAAGCTCAAGGACGGCTTCCCGCCCGCCATCCCCCCTGCCGTCCGCGCCCCCGCGCCCACGGCGCTTTCACGAAACGACGACACGGAAAGGCAGAGCATGACGACGCGGACGGCTGCATCTTCGGAGGAGCGGGTGCCGGGCCGGGAGGGCTACACCGGCAAGACCCGTGACCTGGCGGCCTGGCTGCGCAGCTACGGGGCCGAGCGGCTGAATTCGCGCCTGATGGACGAGCGCCGCTCGATTCCGCCCTACGTCGTGCTCGACCTCGGGAACCGCGGCGTGCTCGGCATGCCGGCGCCGGTGGAGTATGGCGGTCTCGGCCTCGACAACCGCGAACTGGCGGTGGCGCTGCAACAGCTCGCCGCCATGGACGTGACGGTCGGCTCCTTCTGCGCGGTCAACAACGCGCTCGGCCTGCGGCCGATCCTGCGCTTCGCGACGAAGAAGACCAGGGACGAGCTGCTGCCGATCCTCGCCTCGGGCCGCCAGCTCGCCTCGTTCGCGATGACCGAGGCCGACGCCGGGTCGCATGTCCGCAACCTGTCCTCCGTGGGCCGCGCCGACGGGCTGGGCGGCTGGAACCTGTGGGGCACCAAGCTGTGGAGCGGCTCGGCCGGCTGGGCCGGAGTGATCAACACGTTCGTGCGCACCGAGGAGGGCGTCAGCGGCTTCGTGGTGCGCCAGGGCTCGCCAGGGCTGCGGATCGGGCCGGAAGCCCTGACCATGGGTCTGCGGGCCATGGTGCAGAGCGAGGTGCGGCTGGAAGGCGTGCGGGTGGGGCCGGACGACCTGCTGGGCGCTCCCGGCGACGGCATGACTCCGGCCATGGACGCCATGGAGTTCGGCCGCTTCGCCATCGCGGCGATGGGCCTCGGGGTGATCAAGCGCTGCCTGCAGCTGTCGCTCCGGCATGGCACGCGCCGCGTCGTCGCCACCGGCCGGCTGATCGACAATCCGGCGACCCTGGTGCGGATCAGCGACCTGACCGCCGCCGCGTCCGCCGTCGAGGCGCTCGTCGACCTCGTCGCCGGCCGGCTGGACAGCGGCCAGACGGTCCCGCCCGAACTGTTCTGCGCCTGCAAGACCGCCGGGCCGGAATATGCCTGGAGGGCGGCCGACCACCTGATGCAGCAGATGGCCGGGCGCGGCTACATCGAAACCAACTTGGCCGCCCAGATCTTCCGCGACGCCCGTGTCCTGCGCATCTTCGAGGGGCCGACCGAGCCGCTGAACATGCATGTCGGCTCCCGACTGATCCAGATGCCGGAGGAGCTGCGCCGCTTCGTGGCGGAGGAGATGGGCGAAGCGGTGCTGGCGGCCGAGATCCAGGTCGCCGCCGCGCGCATCTGGGAACGCAGCCGGGCCGCCGGGCCGGGCTCCCGCGATCCGCTCGCCGCCAAGCAATGGGCCTATCTCCAGATCGGGGAGGTGGCGACCTGCGGCCTGCTGCTGGCCGCGGTGCGGTTCCGCTCCCGGACCGCTCCGTCCCCCCTGCTGCGGAGGGCGGAGGAGTGGGCGCGCGTCCGTTTCGACCGGCGTCTCGCCAAGGCGCTCGGAGCCACCGCGGCCGAAGCCGTGCTGCTCGACGGCCGTCAGGCGGAGGAACTGGTCGCCGGCTATGAGGAGACCATCGGCGACATCGAGCAGACGCTGGCCGGCGAGGAACTGGCGCTCGACCCGCTGATGCGCCGCGCGGCACCGCCCCCCTTCGGCCCGCCGGTCGTGCCGGAGGAGGCCCGGACCGCCGAACCGCCGTCCGCATCCCCATCTCCGCCCGCCGCCGTCGTCACGGCCGCCATTCCGGCAACGGGCCGGCAGCGGGAGATTGCGGACTGGCTCAGGGCGTGGCTCGCCGAGGAGTTCCGGCGCGATGCCGCCGGCATTGGCGACGAGGACCGCTTCAGCGAGTTCGGCATGGACTCGGTGGCCGCCATGATGCTGACCGGCGCGCTGGAGCAGTGGCTGGGGGCGGAGCTGGGCCCGACGCTGGTCTGGGACCATCCCACCGTGGGCGCCATGGCGGCGCATCTCGCCGGGATCGGCGAGACGGTGCGCAACGAGCTGTCGCTGCTCGCCCGCATCGACGAGATGTCCGAGGACGAGCTGTCCTCGCTGGTCGCCCAATATTCCGACGCCGGGTGAGCGATGAACCGGATCATGCCTCCTGCCGAAGGCCCGGCCGGCCGGAAGAACGGCCTCAAGGACGCCAAGAGCCGCCTGAAGGACGAGCTGCTCGACGGCGGACGCGAGGCGATGAAACAGCGCCTGAAGGATCTGCTGCGCGGCCGCCTCGGCAGTGCGGACAGCACGGGAGGCTGGTATCCGCTGTCGCACGGGCAGGAGGCGCTGTGGTTCCTCTGGCGGCTGGCGCCGGGGGCGGCGGCCTACAACATGGCTCTGCCGGTGGGGGTTCGCGGGCCGCTCGACATCGCCGCCCTGCGTCGCGCGCTCCAGGCTCTCCATGAGCGCCACCCCTGCCTGCGCACCGAGTTCCGCGAGGAGAACGGCCAGACCCGCCAGCGCGCGGCGGCGGATCACAGGCTGGCGCTCGTGCCCGTCGACGCCGCCGGCTGGAGCGAAGACCGCCTGCGCGAGGCGGTGACGGCCGAGGCGCGGCGGCCGTTCGACCTGGAGGCGTCGGCAGCGGCGCGGGTGGCGCTTTGGCGCAACGGACCGGAGGAGCACACGCTGCTTCTGGTCGTCCACCACATCGTCGGCGATTTGTGGTCGCTCGTCGTGCTGATGGACGAGCTGCGCGCGGTCTACGCGGCGGAACGGGACGGCCGGCCCTGGTCGCTGCCCGCCCTGTCGCTGCGCCACGAGGACTATGTCCGCTGGGAAAGGCGGACGGCGGACGGCGAGACCGGAGAGCGTCAGGCCCGCTACTGGCAGGAGCGGATGGCGGGCGAGCTGCCGCTGCTCGATCTGCCGCTCGACCGTCCGCGCCCGCCGATGCAGAGCTTCCGCGGCGCCACCGTGGCGCGGCGCCTCGACGCCCCGTTGACCTGCGCGCTGGAAGGGCTGGCGCGGTCGTCCGGCGCGTCGCTCTACATGGTGCTGATGGCCGCCTACATGGTGCTGCTGCACCGTTTCAGCGGGCAGGACGATCTGGTGGTCGGCAGCCCGACCGCCGGGCGCGGCCAGCCGGGGCTGCCCGACCTGTTCGGCGATTTCGTCAACATGGTGCCGCTGCGCGCCGACCTGTCCGGCAACCCGGCCTTCGCCGATGTGCTGGCCCAGGTGCGCGACGGCGTTCTCGGCGCCCTGAACAACGGCGACCTGCCCTTCTCGCTGCTGGTGGAGCGGTTGCAGCCCGCCCGCGACCTCAGCCGCTCGCCGCTGTTCCAGACCACCTTCGTGCTCCAGAAGTTCCAGCGCTACGAGGAGCTTCAGCGCGTCCTGCTGGCCTTCCCGGATGAACCGGCGGTCCCCTTCGCCGATCTCCAGCTCGTTCCCTGGCCGCTTTTCGCCCAGCAGGACGGGCAGTTCGACCTGAACCTGGAGATGAAGAAGGACGAGGCCGGCCGGCTCGCCGGCGCCTGGAAATACGCGGCCGACCTGTTCGAGCCGACGACGGTCGAACGGATGGCCGACTGCTTCGAGACCCTGCTGCGCCAGATCGTCGCCGATCCGACGACGCCGGTGGACGAGCTGTCTCTGCTGTCGCCGGAAGAGGCGGCGCACACCATCGCCGGCGGCCTTGGCCGGACGGTTCCGCCGCCGCCCGAGCCGTCCATCCTCGCCCTGTTCGAATCCCAGATCGCCCGCCGCGGCGATGCCGTCGCCGTCGCCTGCGGCGCGGACTCCGTCACCTATGCCGAGCTCGGCCGTCGGGTGGATGCGGTCGCCCGCGGTCTGGTCGCCCGCGGAATGGAGAAGGAAACCCTGGCGGCGGTGATGATGCCGCGCGGCATCGACTTCGTGACGGCGCTGCTGGCGGTGACCAGGGCCGGCGGCGCCTTCCTGCCGGTCGATCCGCGCACGCCCTTTCCCCGCACCGTCCGCATGCTGGAGGCGAGCGGAGCGCCGCTGGTGCTGACCACCGGTGCGCTGAAGGGCGCCATGGAGCGGGCACTCGCGGACATTCCGGCCGGCCGCCGCCCGGTCGCCGCCGGTTTCGATGAGCTTGCGGCATCCGCGGCCGCCGCGGTCCTGCCGGCGCCGTCGGGCGGGGCGGACCTGGCCTACGTCATGTACACCTCGGGATCGACCGGCCAGCCCAAGGGCGTGATGGTCGAGCATCGCGGCATGGTCAACCATGTGCTGGCCAAGCTGGAGGATCTGGGGTTCGGGGCGGAGGACTGCCTCGCCCAGAACGCGCCGCAATCCTTCGACGTGGTGGTGTGGCAGTGCCTCGCCCCGCTGGCGGTCGGCGGACGCGTCGCCGTCATTCCGGACGATCTGGCGGAGAACCCCGCCGCCCTGATCGCCGAGGTGGCGCGGTCCGGCGTCAGCGCGCTCCAGATCGTTCCGGCGATGATGCGCGCGGTGATCGAGGAGGCGGACCTGCACGACTGCGGCCCGCCCGACCTCGGCCGGCTCCGCTGGATGGTGCCGACCGGGGAGGCGCTGCCGGCCGACCTCTGCCGCCGCTGGCTCGACCTCTACCCCGCCATCCCGATCCTGAACACCTACGGATCGACGGAGTGCTCGGACGACCAGTGCCATTACCGGATGGACCGGCTGCTGCCGGCGGACGCGGTTCTGCCCGTCGTCACCATCGGAACGCCGGTCCGCAACATGACCTGCCACGTCCTCGACCGCACCCTGTCGCCGGTTCCGCCGGGGGTCGTCGGCGAACTGTACATCGGCGGCATCGGCGTCGGCCGCGGCTATCGCGGCGACCCGGCGCGCACGGCAGCCGGCTTCATCCCCGATCCGTTCAGTGCGGCCCCCGGCGCCCGTCTCTACAAGACGCGCGACATGGCCAGACGGCGGGCCGACGGCCTGATCGACTTCCTGGGACGCGTCGACCACATGATCAAGCTGCGCGGGCAGCGGATCGAACCGGGCGAAATCGAAGTGGCGCTGTGCCGCCATCCCTCCGTCGCCCAGGCCAGCGTCCAGGCCCGCCCCCACCCGTCGGGCGAGCGGCGGCTGGTCGCCTACCTCGTCCTGTCCGGTCCCGCACCGGAGACCGAGGAGTTGCGCCGCTTCCTCGCCGGCCTCCTGCCGCAGTCCATGGTGCCGGACCATTTCCGCGCGATCGACGCCATGCCGCTGACCGCGAACGGCAAGCTCGACGACAAGCGGCTGCCCGCCCCCGACTGGCAGGCGGCGGCCAAGCCGTTCGTCGCGCCGCGCGGCCCCGTCGAGGAGACCGTCGCCGCGATCTGGGCGGAGGTGCTGGGGCTGGAACGGCTCGGCATCGAGGAGGACTATTTCGCCCTCGGCGGCGACTCCATCCGCAGCATCCAGATCGCCGCGCGCTGCCGGCGCGCCGGCCTGACGGTCAATCCGCACGACCTGTTCCAGCACCGCACCGTCGCGGCGCTGGCCGACATGGCGGCGGCCCGTGGCGCGACCCCGCCCGCCGAACCGGCGGGAAGCGGCGACGCCCTCCGGATCACGGCGGAACAGCTGATGCGCGCCGTCGAACTGGTCCGCTTCGACGACTGAACCGCCTTCCACGGCCATCCACGCAACGCCGCCCAAGGACAGAAAGCGCAGCGCATGAGCGACAAACCCGCCCTCGACGCCTACCCGCTGTCGCCGATGCAGCAGGGCATGCTGTTCCACAGCGTCTCGGCCCCCGGTTCCGATGTCTATGTCGAGCAATTGACCTGCGCCCTGCACGGCGACCTCGACGGCGCGGCGTTCCGGGCGGCGTGGGAGGCGGTGATCGCCCGCCACGGCGTTCTGCGCACCGCCTTCGCCTGGAAGGGCCTGCCGGAGCCGCTCCAGGTGGTCGGCCCGCGCGTCCGCCTGCCCCTGGAGGAGATGGATTGGCGCGGCCTCCCGCTCGACGCGCAGGCCCGGGCACTGGCCGAATTTGGCGAAACGGAGCGTCGCCGGGGCTTCGATCTGGCACGGGCGCCGCTGATGCGGCTCGCGCTGATCCGCCTTGCCGGCGACGAATGCCGGCTGGTCTGGACATGGCACCACGCCATCCTCGACGCCTGGTCGGTGCCGACCCTGATGAGGGAGTTGCTGGCCGACTACGCGGCCCGCCGCTCCGGCGGCGACGTGCTTCCCGAGCCGCCGAGGCCCTACAAGGACTTCATCGCGTGGCAGCGGTCGCAGGACCGGTCGGCGGCGGAAGCGTTCTGGCGGGCCGAGCTCGACGGGTTCGACGAGCCGACACCGATCGATCTGGGGCCAACCGATCTGGGACCGGGGGAAGCCGGGGACGCTGCCTACGGGTTGGAGTTCATCGAGGTGCCGGAGGCGGAAGTCGGCGCCCTGCGCGAGGCGGCCCGCGCGATGGGCGTCACCCTGAACACGATGGCGCTGGGGGCCTGGGCAATCCTGCTCGGCCGTTACGCCGGACGGCGGGAGGTCCTGTTCGGCACCGCCGTCGCCGGCCGCCCGCCGGAACTGCCGGGGATCGAGGGCATGGTCGGGCTGTTCATCAACACCCTGCCCGTCCGGGCCCGCCTCGTGCCCGGTGCGTCCCTGGGCGGCTGGCTGCGCGCGCTGCAGCAGACGCAGGCGGACGCGCGCCGCCACGAGCATGCGCCGCTGGCCGACGTCCAGGGCTGGAGCGCCGTGCCGCGGGGCCGGTCGCTGTTCGACAGCCTGCTGGTGGTCGAGGATTTCCCCTCGCACCGCCAAAGGCTGTCCGGCGGCGGACTGCGCGTCGGCGAGAGCGATTTCGTCGAGCGCGCCGACGTTCCGCTGACCGTCACCCTGGCGATCCGGGAGATCGGGCGTCTCGGCGTCGGGTTCGACCGGGCCCGCTTCGGCACCGCGGCGATGCGCCGGCTGCTGGGGCACATGCGCACCCTGCTGGCCGGGATGGCCGCGGCAGACATGGCGGCGGAGAGCGAGCGCTCGCTCGGCAGCCTGGACCCGCTGCCCGCGGCGGAGCGCGCCGTTCTCCTTGGGACGTGGAGCCGCAACCAGGAGCGCACGGCCGACGGACGCCGGCTGCCCGACCGCCCGGTCTCCCGCCTGTTCGAGGACCAGGTCAGGCGGACGCCCGACGCAACCGCCGCGCTGTTCGCCGCGCCGGACGGCGACCGCAGCCTGACCTATGCTGGGCTGAACGCCGCCGCGAACCGCTTGGCCCGCCGGCTGGCGGCGCTCGGCATCGATCCGGAGCGGCGTGTGGCCATCGGCATGGCGCCGTCGCTGGACCGCCTCGTCGCCGTGCTGGCCGTGCTGAAGGCCGGCGGCGCCTATGTCCCGCTCGATCCCGCCTTCCCGCGCGCGCTGCTGCACGATCTGGTGGATGACAGCGGCGCCGCCGTGGTGCTGGCCGACGAGGCGCTCGCTCCGACGCTGGCGGGCAGTTCCGCCCGGCACCTGCTGACTCTGGACGACGCGCGGGCCGGGCCGGCAGCCGAAATCGAAGCCGACACCAACCTTCCCGATGCTGCCCGGCCGGAACACGCCGCCTATCTGATCCACACCTCCGGCTCCACCGGGCGGCGCAAGGGGGTTCTGGTCACGCACCGCTCGCTGCGCCTGCTGGTCGAGGCGCAGGTCGACGCCTTCCGCATCGGCGCGGGAAGCCGGGTGCTCCAGTTCGCCTCCTTCAGCTTCGACGCCTCGGTGTCGGAGATCTTCACCGCCCTGCTGGCCGGCGCCACGCTCTGCATGGCCGCGCGCGAGGATCTCCTGCCCTCCGCCGGGATGCTGCGGCTGCTGGAGCGCTGGCGGATCGGCACGGCGACGCTGCCGCCCTCCGTCCTCGCCCGCCTGCCCGCCGCGGCGCTTCCCGATCTGGCCACCCTGGTGGTCGCGGGCGAGCCCTGTCCGGCCGACCTCGCCGCCCGCTGGGCGCCGGGCCGCCGCTTCCTCAACGCCTATGGTCCGACGGAGACCACGGTCTGCGCCAGCATCGCCGTGGTCGAGCCGGACGGGGGCAAGCCCTCCATCGGGCGTCCCAGCGGCGACACCCGCATCTATCTGCTGGACGGCGACCTGAATCCGGTGCCGGCCGGGGTCCCGGGGCATCTGCATGTCGGCGGCCCCGGCGTGTCGCGCGGCTATGCCGGCCGTCCCGACCTGACGGCCGCCGCCTTCATCCCCGACCCGTTCGGCGGCGAACCGGGGGCACGGCTCTACCGGACCGGCGATCTCGCCCGCTTCCGCGAGGACGGCAGCATCGAATATCTCGGGCGGCTGGACGGGCAGGTCAAGATTCGCGGCATCCGCATCGAACCCGGCGAGGTGGAAGGGGTGCTGCGGGCCGAACCCGACGTGCGCGAGGCGGCCGTCCTGGCGGTCGGCGAGGGAGAGGAGAGGAGGCTCGTCGCCTTCGTGGTGCAGGGCGACGCCGGCGCGGCGGCCAGGCCGCTGGAATGGTGGCCGTCCATCGCGGAATTCTTCGTCTACGACGAACTGGCCTACCATGCGATGACCAGCGACGAGCGGCGCAACGACGCCTACCGCGCCGCCATCGGCGCCATGGTGCCCGGCCGCGTCGTGCTGGAGGTCGGCACAGGCCCCGAAGCCCTGCTGTCGCGCTTCTGCGTCGAGGCCGGGGCCAGCCGGGTCTACGCCATCGAAAAGCTGGAGGACACCTTCAACCGCGCCAGCGCCCGCGTGCGGGAGTTGGGGCTGGAGGACCGCATAACCGTCATCCATGGCGACGCGACCGAGGTGACCCTGCCCGAGCCCGCCGAGGTGTGCGTGTCCGAGATCGTCGGCGCCATCGGCGGCAGCGAGGGGGCGGCGGCGATCATGAACGGGGTGCGCCATCTTCTGGCTCCCGGCGCGCGGATGATCCCGCCGCGCAGCACGACGCTCTACGCCCCGGTGCAGCTGCCGGAGGGGTTGCTGCACCGGCCGGGCTTCGGCCCGCTGGCCGCGCGCTATGTCCACCGCATCTTCGGGGAGGTCGGCTATCCTTTCGACATCCGGCTGTGCGTGAGCGGACTCGACCGTTCGCACCTGCTGGCGGAGCCGCGGCCCTTCGAGGACTTCGACTACCGCGGCCCCGTCGATCCCGAGTATCGCAGCGAGGCGGAGTTCGTCCTCCGGCGCGACGGACGGTTCGACGGCTTCCTGGTCTGGCTGACGCTCGACACCGGCGGAGGCGAACCGATCGACATCCTGGACCATGAGCATTGCTGGCTGCCGGTCTTCTTCCCCGCCTTCCACCCCGGCCGCGGCGTCCTGGCCGGGGACCGCATCGCCTCCGCCTGCGGGGCCGTGCTGTGCGAGGACGGCCTGCACACCGACTATTACGTCGAAGGCACCCTCGACCGCCGGGGGCACGGGCCGGAGGGCTTCCGCCATGACTCGCCGCACCACGCCCGCAGCTTCCGCGCCAACCCATTCCACCGCGACTTCTTCCGCGACGGCGGGATTCCGTCGGCGACGCCCGCCCAGGCCGCCGGACCGGTGGAGTCCCTGCGCGACAGGTTGCGCGACAGGCTGCCCGCCGCGCTGGTGCCCTCCACCGTGCTGACGCTTGACCGCCTGCCGCTGACATCCAGCGGCAAGATCGACCGGCGCGCCCTGCTTTCCCTGGCCTCCGGCCATGCCCCACGGGAAGTCGGCGCGCCGTCGGAGGCGCCGCGCACGGCCACCGAGGCCGCCGTCGTCCGCATCTGGCAGGAGGTGTTGAAGCTTCCGACGGTCGGGCTGCAGACCAACTTCTTCGACCAGGGCGGCCATTCGCTGCTGCTGCTGGAGGTCCAGGAGCGGTTGCAGCGCGAAACCGGCGTGGCGGTGCCCGTGACCGACCTGTTCAAATACCCGACCGTGGAAACCCTGTCCGACCGGCTGCGCCAACTCGCCGGGCAGAGGGATAGCGGGCAGAGGGATAGCGGACACAGGGATAGCGGACAGGCGGATGGCGGGATGGATGGGGGCGCCGACAGCATCCGCATCCGCGCCTCGGCCCGGCAGGATGCGCTCGAACGCCGCCGCGCCCGGCACATTGTCGGCAGCGGAGCGGTCTGATGACGACCGGCTCCCCCCCTCTGCCGGCCGGCGCCATCGCGGTCGTCGGGCTGGCCTGCCGCCTGCCGGGTGCCGACAGCCCGGACGCCTTCTGGCGAGTGCTGCGCGACGGCGTGGAAACGATCACCCGTTTTGCGCCCGAGGAGCTGGAGGCCGCCGGCTTCGACCGCAGCGTGACCGGCCAGCCCGGTTTCGTCGCAGCCAAGGGCGTCCTGGCCGAAGCGGACAGCTTCGACGCCGGCTTCTTCGGCTTCAGTCCGCGCGAAGCGGCCCTGATGGACCCGCAGCAGCGCGTCTTTCTGGAATGCGCCTGGATGGCGCTGGAGGATGCCGGTTACGATTCCAGGGCCTGTCCCGGCGCCATCGGCGTCTTCGCCGGCAGCATCCTCAGCATGTACATGCTGAACAACCTGTGGCCCAACCGACCGGTGGTGGAAGCGGCGGGCGCCTTCCAGCTGGCCCTGGGCAACGATCCCACCTTCCTGGCGACCCGCGCCGCCTACCTGCTGGATCTGAAGGGGCCGGCGGTCAGCGTCGGCACGGCCTGCTCGACCTCGCTGGCCGCGGTGCATCTGGCCTGCCAGAGCCTGCTGTCGCACGAGTGCGACATGGCGCTGGCCGGCGGCGTCTCGGTCCATCTGCCGCTGATCTCGGGTTACCGCTACGAGGAGGGCGGGATCCTGTCGCCGGACGGTCATTGCCGCCCCTTCGACGCCATGGCGCGCGGCACGGTGTCGAGCGACGGCGCCGGGGCCGTCCTGCTGAAGCGGCTGGAGGATGCGGTCGCCGACGGCGACTTCGTCCACGCGGTGGTCCGCGGATCGGCGATGAGCAACGATGGCAGCGACAAGGTCGGCTACACCGCGCCCAGCGTCGGCGGCCAGGTTCGCGTGATCGGGGAGGCGCTCGCCATGGCCGGCGTCGAACCCGGCACGCTGGCGCTGCTGGAGGCGCATGCCGCCGGCACCCGCCTCGGCGATCCGATCGAGGTGGCCGCCCTGGCCGAGCTGTTCGCGGGGGGGAGCGGCCCGGCCTCCTGCGCGCTCGGCTCGGTCAAGAGCAACATCGGCCACGTCGATGCGGCGGCGGGGGTGGCCGGGCTGATCAAGACGGTGCTGGCGCTGCGCCACCGCGCGATCCCGCCCAGCCTGCACGTCGCCACGCCCAATCCGGCGATGACCCTGGAGCGCACCCCCTTCTATGTGCCGGCCGAATGCCGGCCGTTCGCCGGGCCGGGACCGATGCGGGCGGGCGTCAGTTCGTTCGGGATCGGCGGCACCAACGTCCATGTCGTCCTGGAAGAGGCTCCGCCCCCTCCGCCTCCCGCCTTCCCGCCCCGCGCCTATGAGCTGTTGGTGCTCTCGGCCCGCAGCCCGGCGGCGCTCGACACGGCGGCGGGGCGGCTGGCCGGCCATCTCGAACGCAACCCCGGCCTGCCGCTCGCCGATGTCGCCAACACCCTGCGCCGCGGCCGGCGGGCGTTCGAGCACCGCCGGATGCTGGTGGCCGGCAGCACGGCCGAAGCGGCGGCGCTTCTGCGCGCGGGCGACCCCCAGCGCAGCCCGGCCGGCACCGCCCCGGCCGAACGGACAAGCGTCGCCTTCCTGTTCCCCGGCCTGGGCGACCATTACGCCGGCATGGGATGGGAGCTGTACTGCACCGAACCGGTCTTCCGGCGCACGGTGGACGAGTGCGCCGGGCTGCTGCGCCGCCATCAGGACGGCGACATCCGCGATTTCCTGTTCCCCGGCCGCGACTGGACGGCGCCGGTGCTGGGCAGCGTCGCCCCCGCCACGGCCGAGGGCGGCGGCATCGACCTGCGCGCCATGCTGGCACGCCGCAAGGATCCGGCCGGCGGGACGGAATCCGCCCCCGCGGACCGGCCGACACAGGGCCAGCCCGGCATCTTCGTGGTGGAGTACGCGCTCGCCCGGCTTCTGCGCAGCTGGGGGATCGAGCCGGACAGCCTCATCGGCTACAGCATCGGCGAATTCGTCGCCGCCTGCGTCGCCGGGGTGGTCGGCCTGCCCGACGCCATCGCCGTGGTGTCGGCGCGGGCCCGGCTGATCGAGGAGCGGGTGGCGCCCGGCGCCATGCTGGCCGTCCCCCTGCCCGAAGCCGAGCTGCGGCCCCAACTTCCCCCCGGCGTCTGCATCGGCGCGGTCAACGGCCCGCGCCTGACCGTGCTGTCGGGCGAGGAGGCGGGCATCGCCCTGCTGGAGCGTCATCTGGCCGACAGCGGCGTGAGTTGCCAGCGCCTGCGCAGCACGCATGCCTACCACTCCGCCATGCTGGAACCGATCGTCGCGGATTTGCGCAAGCTGCTGGCCGGCGTGGTGCTGGCGCCGCCGCGCATCCCCTATGTCTCCTGCGTCACCGGCCGCTGGGTCACCGATGCCGAAGCGACCAGTCCGGCCTATTGGGCGAACCATCTCTGCCGCACCGTGCGCTTCCAGGACGGGCTGGGCAGCCTGCTCGACACGCCCGGCCGCATCCTGCTGGAGGTTGGGCCCGGCCAATCGCTGACCTCGCACGCGCTGGCCGAACGGGCCCGGCGGGGCGACCGCCGCAATCCGGTCATCCCGATGATGCGCTGGTCCTATGCCGCCCAGTCGGAACTCGCCGTGCTGCTGCGGGCGGTTGGGCTGCTGTGGATCGCCGGGGCGCCATCGGATCCGGCCCGGCTGCTGGTCCGCGGCGGCGAGCGGCGGCTCCCCCTGCCGACCTATCCGTTCGAGCGGCGGCGCCACTGGATCGACCCGCCCGTCGCCGGTCGCGACGACTGCGGACGGCGGGCGAAGGTCGAGGACTGGTTCTACCTGCCCTACTGGAAGCCCGCCGCCCCACCCTCCGCACCTCCCGGAGCTTCCGATGCCGGCGGGAACTGGCTGATCCTGTGCGATCGCCTCGGGGTCGGCGACGCGCTGGCCGCGCGGCTGCGCGGACGCGGCGACCGCGTCACCACCGTTCGCGCCGGGAGCCGCTACCACTGGGAGGGCCACTGGGACGGCCACTGGGACGGCGAGGCGGCCACGCTCGACCCCCGCGACGAGGACGGCTACCGCAGCCTCGTCCGCGGCCTGCGCGACGCCGGGAGAATGCCGCGCACCGTCGTGCATCTGTGGTCGCTGACCGGAACGGACGGCGGGCCGCCGACTCCCTCGACCTTCGCCGACGCGCAGGACACCGGCTTCCACAGCCTGCTGCGGCTGCTCCGCTCGCTGTGGAGCGGCGGCCAGGACGGCCCCCTGCGGCTGGAGGTCGTCGCGGACGGCCTGTTCGACGTCACCGGGCACGAGCCCCTGGCGGTGGAAAAGGCCACCCTCCTCGCCCCCCTCCTGGTCGCCCCGCAGGAGCGGCCGGGAACGACATGCCGGTGCATCGACGTGGACCATGTCCCGGCGGACCCGGCTGCGCTCGCCGGCCGGCTGCTCGACGAGTTCGCGACGAAGCCCGACGGCCCGGCGCTGGCGTTGCGCCGGGAGCGACGCTGGGTGCAGGCCTACGAGCCGTCGGCGCTGCCGCCGCCCGCATCCACGCCCTTGCGGGAGAAAGGCGTCTATCTGCTGACCGGCGGGCTCGGCGGCGTCGGGCTTGCCCTGGCCCGCCATCTGGCGCGCCGGGTCCGGGCGCGTCTGGTGCTGCTCGGCCGGACCGCCTTGCCCGACCGGACGGACTGGCCGGCCCTGCTCGCCGACCCGTCACCGGATACGCGCAGCGCCGTCCGCATCCGGCAGGTGCTGGAACTGGAGGCTCTGGGCGCCGAGGTCCTGACCATCGCCGCCGACGTTTCCGACCATGCGGCGATGGCACAGGCTCTGGCGCTGGCGGAGGAGCGTTTCGGCCCGCTGAACGGCGTCATCCACGGCGCCGGAGCGGTGGGGGCGGATACCTTCCGGGAGATCACGCAAGTCGGAACGGCCGACTGCGAAGACCAGTTCCGCGCCAAGGCGCAGGGCCTGCTGGTGCTTGAATCCCTCCTGGCCGGGCGCTCCCCCGACTTCTGCGTGCTGATGTCGTCGCTGGCCGGGGTGCTGGGCGGGCTCGGCTTCGCCGCCTACAGCGCCGCCAACCTGTTCCTCGACGCCTTCGCCCGTCAGCGCAGCCGGAACGGCGGCGTTCGCAGGGACGGCATCCGCTGGATCAGCATCGACTGGGACAGCTGGCGGATCACGCAGGTCCGCGCCGCCGTCGCCGGGCTGGGCGCCACCGTCAGCGCCTTCTACATGGACCCGGACGAAGGGGCCGACGCCCTCGAACGCGCGATCGCGCAAGACGGTTTCGGACAGGTCGTGGTGTCGTCCGGCGATCTGCACGCGCGGCTGCGCCAATGGGTGACGCGCGAGACGGCCGGAGCGGACGCCGCGCCGGCGACGGCGCACGAGCGGCCCGCCTTGCGCAACGCCTTCACCGAGCCGCGCAGCCAGCTCGAGCAATCCCTCGCCGCCATCTGGACCGAGCTGTTCGCCATCTCCCCCATCGGCATCCACGACAATTTCTTCGAACTGGGCGGCCATTCGCTGCTGGCGACGCAGCTGAACGCCCGCATCTCGTCGCTTCTGCACGCGGATCTGCCGCTCTCGGCCCTGCTGCAGGCGCCGACCATCGCCGAGATGGCCACCACCATCGTCGGGGCCCAGGCGGCCAGGGCGGATCCCGAGGCGCTGGAGCGCATGCTGACCGAACTGGACGGCCTGTCGCCCGAGGAACTCGAGCGGCTGCTGGCCGAGGATCCGGCCTCCCCTTCCACCGACCTTGAGACGGCGTTCCCCGGCCATGAGTGAGACCTCCTCGCGCATCAAAGAACTCTCGCCCGCCCAGCGCGACCTGCTGCTGCGACGGCTGGCACCGGCCGGCCGGCCGGGGGAAAGGCGCCCGCCCGCCCTCGCCCCCAACCCCGACGCCGGGAACAGGGGGGCATGGGAAACGCCGCTGTCCTTCGCGCAGGAACGCCAATGGTTCCTCGACCGGCTGGCGCCCGCCGACCCGGCCCACATCATCCCCGGCGCCCTGCGGCTGACCGGCAGCCTGTCGGTGCCGGCCCTGCGGCGCGCCTTCGACGCCATCGTCGCCCGTCACGCCACCCTGCGCGCCGGATTCCGGGCACCCGCCGGCAAGCCGGTGCAGGTGATCCCCCCTCCCGGGCCGCAGCCCATCGCCATAGTCGATCTGTCGGGCCGCCCGGCGGCGGAGCGGGAGGCGGAGGCCCGCGCCCTCTACGACGCGGAAGTGCGGCGCGGATTCGACCTCACGGTCGACCGGCTGCTGCGCCTCACGCTGGTGCGGCTGGCGGAGGAGGAGCATCTCCTCGTCTTCGTCATGCACCACATCGTATCGGACGGCTGGTCCATCGGCATCCTGCTGGAGGAAATCGCCCGCTTCTACACGGCTTTCGCGCTCGGCCGAGAACCGGAGCTGCCGGCCCTGGCGATCCAGTATCCGGATTTCGCCGACTGGCAGCGCCGGCGCCTGGAGGATGGCGTGCTCGACCGCGGTCTGGCCTACTGGCGCCGCCAGCTTGCGAACCCGCCGCCGGTGCTGGAGCTGGCCTCCGACCGTCTGGCGCATGCCACCCGTCCGGCCGAACGCGACCTCTCGGCCGCCACATGCGAACGGGTGATCGGACGGGACCTGAAACAGGCGCTGGACGAGTTCGCCCGCCGCAACGACTGCACCCTCTACGTCACGCTGCTGACCGGGTTCATGGCTCTGCTGGGCCAGCTGTCGGGACGCGAGGACATCCTGCTCGGCTCCCCGGTCAGCGGCCGCATCCGGGTGGAGACGGAGTCCCTGATCGGGCTGTTCCTCAACACCTTGGCGCTGCGCGCTCGGTTGCCTGCCGATCTGCCTTTCGCCCAGGCGGTGGAGCGGGTGCGGGCCAGCGTCCTCGACGGGCTGGAGCACCACGAGGTGCCGTTCGAACAGGTGGTGCAGGACATCGATCCCGAACGCAGCGCCCATGGCCACCCGCTGTTCGAAATCTTCTTCAACTTCACCCCGGCCCCGCCGCGCTCGCTGGAACTGCCGGGCCTGCGCGCCAGCTTCGAGGCGCCGACGGCGGCCCGCTCCGAATTCTCGATGGTGCTCTACGTCACGGAGTGGGAGGGGCGGCTGGAGCTGAAGCTGCAATACCAGAGCGCCCGGTATTCCCAACGCCGGATCGCGCTGCTGCTGGAACAGCTGGAAGGACTTCTGGTCCAGGCGGCCGCCGACCCCGGCCGGCCGCTCGGCCGCTTCGACCTCGCCACGCCGGGCGCCGGCCTGCCCGACCCGACGGCGGTGCTGGAATGTCCGGAACAGGAGCCGGTGGTCAGCCTGATCGCCGGTTGGGCCGAGCGCACACCCGACGCCCCGGCGTTGCGGCAGGGGACCGTCGCGCTGACCTATGCGCAGCTCGACACGCGGATCGCCGCGGTGGCCCGCCGCCTGCTGGCGGAGGGGCTGCGGCCGGGCGAGGCGGTGGCGGTGCGCGGCCCCCGCTGCCCCGGCTTCATCGTCGCCATGGCCGGCGTGCTGTCCGCCGGCGGGGTGCTGCTGACACTCAGCCCGGATCTGCCGGAACAGCGCCGGCGGACGATGCTGGAGCGGGCGGACGCGCGCCTTCTGCTGGATGCCGGTGAGGCGGACGGCGAATCCGGCCTGAGGCGCATCGCCGTGGCCGTCGACGGGCAGCTCGACCCTATGGAAGCCGCGACGGGTTTCGTTGCGGGATCCACAGCGGCACCGGCGACCTTGCCGGAACCGCGGGCGGGGCTGGACGATCCGGCCTATCTCTTCTTCACCTCCGGCAGCACCGGTGTGCCGAAGGGGGTGCGCGGCAGTCATGGCGGCCTGTCCCACTTCCTGGCATGGCAGCGCCGGACCTTCGGAATCGGTCCGGGCGACCGCTGTGGGCAACTCACCGGCCTGTCCTTCGACGTGGTGCTGCGCGATGTCTTCCTGCCGCTGACCTCGGGCGCGGAGTTGATCCTTCCGGGCGAGGACGGGATTCTATCGAGCGGCCGCACCCTGGAATGGTTGGAGGCCGAGCGCATCACCCTGATCCACACCGTTCCCTCGATTGTGGAAAGCTGGCTGGCCGATCCGCCGCAGGTGACGCTGGCATCCCTGAGACGCAGCTTCTTCGCCGGAGAACCCCTGACGGCCGCACTGGTGGAGCGCTGGCGCGGCGCCTTCCCGCAGGCCGGGGAGATCGTCAACCTCTACGGCCCGACGGAGACGACGCTCGCCAAGTTCTTCTACCGCGTGCCGTCCCGGCCGCGCGCCGGGGTGCAGCCCCTCGGCAGCCCGCTGCCGCAGACTCAGGCTCTGATCCTCACCCCCGACCGGCGGCTCTGCGGCATCGGCGAGCCCGGCGAGATCGCCATCCGCACCCCCTTCCGCAGCCTGGGCTACCTCGGCGCGCCGGAAGAGACCGCGGCACGCTTCATCGTCAACCCCTTCGGCACCAGCCCCTTCGGCGGCGACCGGGACGACCGTCTCTATCTGACCGGCGACCGCGGTGCCATGGGCGCCGACGGCCTGCTGGAGTTCATGGGCAGGATGGACCATCAGGTGAAGATCCGTGGCGTACGGGTGGAGCCGATGGAGGTTGAGGCCGTCCTCAGGGGCTGCTCCGAGGTCGCCGCCTGCGCCGTGGTCGCCCGCAAGGGCGGAGCGGACGGCGTGATGCTGGTTGCCTATGTCGTGGCACGCAAGGAAGCGGGGCGAAGCGCCCGGCGCCTGCGCGAGCAGCTGCGCCGGAGCGTGCCGGCGGCGATGGTGCCCGCGGCCTTCGTTTTCCTCGACGAACTGCCGCTGACGGCGAACCAGAAGCTGGACCGCTCACGCCTGCCGCCGCCCGGCACGGCCGACGACAGCGATCAGGAGACGGTTCCTCCGCGCGACCCGGTGGAATTGCAGATCGCCCAGATCTGGCAGGAGCTTCTGGGCAGCCGCAAGGTCGGCGTCACCGACAGCTTCTTCGACCTTGGCGGCCATTCGCTGTTGTCCCTGCGCATGCTGATGCGGATCGAGCAGGTGACCGGACGCAAGGTACCGCTCTCCGCGCTGTTCGAAAGTCCGACGATCGAACATCTCGCCGACGTCGTCCGCCGGGCCGAGACCGCCCCCTCTCCCGTCGTCCGCCTGTGGTCCGCGACCGGCACGCGTGTGCTTTTCCTCGTCCACACCGGGGGCGGAACCATTCTGAACTACGTTCCGCTGGTGCGGCATCTGGCTCCCGCCCTGCCGGTCCACGCCGTCCAGGCCCGCGGCCTCGACGGACGGGTGGAGCCGCACCGCGACGTGTCCGCCATGGCGGCGGACTACGTCGCCCATCTGCGCGCATCGCAGCCGCATGGACCGTACCTTCTCGGCGGCCACAGCTTCGGCGGGGTGATCGCCTATGAGATGGCCCGGCAACTGGCCGGACAGGGGGAGCGGGTCGATCTGCTGGCGCTCTTCGACAGTGCGCTGACCGGACCGGAGGACGAAGGAGAAGACCAGCCGGACGGCATGGCAACCGCCACCGCCCTCGCCGACGCCGCGGCGGTCTACAGCCGCTACACCGGCCGAACGATCGCGGTCAGCGCGAAGACCCTTGCCGCTCTGCCGGTCGAGGAACAGGTCGCCCGCATGTCGGAAGCCTTCCAAATGGATGGCCGAATGGATGGCCGGATGACCGGCGCGGCTGCGTCGAGCGATGGAGAGGAACTGATCCGCAACCTGCTGGCGGTCGGCCGCGCGCATCGCGAGGCACGGCGGCGCTACCGCCCGCTTCCCTGCCCCGTTCCGATCACCTTGTTCCGCGCGACGGACACCGCGCTTACCCGGAACGGCGCGGGTGAATGCCTGGGCTGGAGCGCCGTCGCCGACTCGATCCACATCCTGTGGTCGCCGGGCGACCACGTCACCATGATGAACGAGGAAAACGCACCGGCTTTGGCCGCCGCCCTGCGCCCGTTCCTGGACCGCAGGGAAGAAGCGGTCGATCGGCCGCCGCCGCCGGGCTGAGTCCCGAAACCTGACTCAGGCGTGGCCGCCCTGCTCCGCCCGGCGGCCGCGTCCGCGCTTGGGCGCCGGCGCCGCGCCCGTCGCGTCCGCTCCGTCGGCCTGCTGCTCGGCGCAACGCTCGGCAAGTTCACGGATCGCGGCGCGGATCTGCGGATCGCGGATGCTCTGGAAATAGCGCGCCAGCATCAATGCCTCGCGCGATTGCAGCGTGTTCTCCTGCTCCTCGCCGCCCCCCGCCGCCGGCACCTCGGCACCCTCCACCGGGGTCTGGCGGTTTTCCAGCCCTTCGAAGAAGACGGACACGGGAACGCGGAAGAACTGGCCCAGCTTGAACAGGCGGCTGGAAGACACGCGGTTGAAGCCGCGCTCGTACTTCTGCAGTTGCTGGAAAGTCAGCCCGAGGGCCGAGGCGACGTCGCTCTGGCTGAGGCCGGCGAGCATGCGCAGTTCACGCAGACGCTGGCCTACGAACACATCGACCTCGTTCAGGCCTTCCTTCTTTTCGCGGCCACGCCGTTTCATGGCTGTCCCCCTTCGATCCTGTGCTGGTCCCGGCAGCCTTGTCTTCCCGCCGCCGTCCGGAACGCCGGTCGAGCCCATCCACCGTTAAGCGCCGCCATTGGCGTCGAGGCTTAGGAACACGCCGCCGGGAAGACGAATCGGCCGGTTACGGGCATGGAATGCAACTCAGCTATGACCGCACCCTGTCGATGTCAACCTTGGCTGGACCAGCTACCTCTTTTGGGCAATGAAGTTTTCGCGGGAATCGGCCGCTTGGCCATGGGGCCGCACTCTTTTCGCGCATAGGGCGGTATCACCCTACCCACAGTCGCGCGAGTCGGACCGTGAGGCTCAAGCCGGGGATGCCCTGCGGCATTGTGACCCGAGGTTGCAGGAGATGCCGTTGCGCCACCGTCGCAGGGCTGCAACATTTGCGGGGCACTAGGCATATTTTGCCGGGCGCCCGGCAAAAACTGCCGCCGATTAACCCTCTCTTCATCAAGACGCCGCAGCATTCCCCAACGTAGGCAAGCCCGGCGCGGAACTTGCACAATCCGTCTCGCAATCGCGAACGGAGACTGTGTGGAGCGCATGCCGGGAAGACTTCCGATCGGGGACCGCGCGTGAACAACCTGCTGCAGACCTTGCGCAATCTCGGGCCCGCCCGCCTCGCGGCGATCGGCGGCGTCGGGCTGTTGCTGATCGGCTTCTTCGTCTACCTGACCACCCGGCTGTCCACGCCGGAGATGGAGCTGCTCTATTCCGAACTCCAGCAGACGGAGGCGGCGGCCATCGCCAAGAAGCTGGACGAGGCGAAGGTCCCCTACACCGTCGACAAGTCCGGCACCAAGATCATGGTCCCGGCCGACCAGGTCGGGCCGATGCGCATGCGCATGGCGGCCCAGGGCCTGCCGTCCGGCGGCTCGGTCGGCTACGAGCTGTTCGACAAGGGCGAAGGCTTCGGCGCCACCAGCTTCATGCAGAACATCAACCATCTGCGCGCGCTGGAAGGCGAGATGGCGCGCACGGTGCAGACGCTGAACGGCGTCCAGCAGGCCCGCGTCCATCTGGTGCTGCCCAAGCGCGAGCTGTTCGCCCGCCAGCAGAACCCGGCGACCGCCAGCGTCTTCCTGAAGCTTCGCCCCGGCGCCCAGCTGAGCCGCGAGAACATCCAGGCGATCCAGCAGCTGATCGCCGCCTCGGTCCCCAACCTGGACCCCAACCGCATCTCCATCGTCGACGACAAGGGCAAGCTGCTGGCGCGCGGCACCGGCAGCGACACCGCCGAGGCGATGATGGCGAGCGCGGAGGAGAAGAAGCAGGCCTATGAGGGGCGGCTGGCCCGCACCATCGAGGATCTGCTGGGCCGCACGCTGGGCTACGGCAAGGTGCGGGCGGAGGTGTCGGCCGACCTCGACTTCGACCGAATCACCACCCAGTCGGAGATCTTCGATCCGGAAAGCCAGGTCGTCCGCTCGACCCAGACGGTGACGGAGGCGAACGAGAGCAGCGACCGCGACCCGCTCGCCCCGGTGACGGTGGACCAGAACCTGCCGACGGCCCAGGCCAGCAGCAGCGCCAGCCCGCTGTCCTCGAACAAGTCGAACCGCAACGAAGAGACGATCAACTACGAGATCACCAAGACCACCAAGTCGCACGTTCGCGAGGCCGGACAGGTCCGCCGCCTGTCGGTCGCCGTGCTGGTCGACGGCACCTACCAGCTTTCCAAGGACGCCCCGCCGGCCTACCAGCCGCGCAGCGAGCAGGAGGTCGAGAGCATCAAGGCGCTGGTGCGCTCCGCCGTCGGCCTCGACGCCGTGCGCGGCGACACGCTGGAAGTGGTGAACATGCGCTTCTGGTCGCCCGAGGACGACATCCAGAAGCCGGAAGAGCTGTTCATGGGCATGACCAAGGACGACCTGTTCCGCATCGCGGAGATGGTGGTCCTGGGCATCGTCGCCGTCCTCATCATCCTGCTGGTCATCCGCCCGCTGATCTCGCGCGCCTTCGAGAAGGCGGAGATGCAGGAGGAGGACGAGATGGACCGGCTGCTGACCGACCAGGCCGGCATGCCGGCCGCGCTGGCCGCCCCCACCGGCGCGCTGGCCCAGGATCTGGCGCTGGAGGCGGCGCAGGCCGACGAGGAGCTGGAGCAGATGATCGACATCAACCGGGTGGAGGGCCGCGTCCGCGCGTCCTCCCTGCGCAAGGTCGGCGAGATCGTCGACAAGCATCCGGAAGAGGCCGTGTCGATCCTGCGCAACTGGCTGTATCAGGAGAGCTGAGCGATGCCGGCCTCCGTTTCCACACCGCATGAGGCCCTATCGTCCGAGGGGGGATCGCGGCGATGAGCGTGCGCAAATTCCTCTTCGACGAGTCCTTCGATGTGGACGCCGTCCCCCGCATGACCCATGTGGAGGATGACGACCTGCTGCCGGAGGACGAGCTGTCGGCCCAGCCGGAACCGGAGCCGGTTCCGGAGTTGCCGCCGGCCCCGACCTTCGGCGAGGAGGAGCTGGCCGCCGCCCGCGCCCAGGCCTATGAGGAGGGCGTGGCCGCCGGAAAGTCCGAAGGGACGGCGGCGGGCTACGGCAAGGGCTTCACCGACGGCATGACCGCCGGGCAGAACACCGGGTACGAGCGCGGCAAGGCGGAGATCGAGGCGACGGTGAACAACCGCATCGCCAACGCGCTGTCCCAGATCGCCGACGGGGTGCAGCGGCTGCTGGCGGAGCGCGAGGCGGGCAATGCCGCGCGCAGCGAGCAGCCGGTCCATCTGGCTCTGGCCATCGTCCGCAAGCTGATGCCGGAATGGGCCCGGCGCGGCGGCATGGTCGAGGTGGAGGGGATGGTCCGCGCCTGCCTGACCGACCTGATCGACGAGCCGCGGCTGGTCATCCGGGTGGCGGAGGATACGATGGGGCTGGTACGCGACCACCTGGACGAAACAGTGGGGTCGCGCGGCTTCGGCGCCAGGCTGATGGTGATCGGCGATCCGTCGGTCGCCCCCGGCGGCTGCCGCATCGAATGGGCCGAAGGCGGCATGGAGCGGGACACCGCCCAACTGCTGGACGAAATTGAACGCCGCGCGGCGCACATGCTGGAGGCTCCGGCCCCCGTCTGAGGGGTGTCCGGAATGAAGGAGGTCCGAGAGCGACATGCCGAGCGACAATTTTTCGCTGAACGATCTGCACGGCGGCGATGGCGACGACTACGCCAGCCCTGGAATCACCAAGGATCTGGAGGCGGTGTACGACATCCCCGTCCAGATCTCCGCGGTGCTGGGCAAATCGACCATGCAGGTGGCGCAGCTGCTGAAGCTGGGACGCGGCGCCGTGGTCGAGCTGGACCGCAAGGTCGGCGAGGCCATCGACATCTACGTCAACAACCGTCTGGTCGCCCGCGGCGAGGTGGTGGTGGTGGAGGATCGGCTGGGCGTGACCATGACGGAAATCATCAAGTCGGACCGCGGCTGATGGCGGTTCCGTCCGACACCGGCGCCCGCCCCGCCAGGGCGGCCCAGC